>NZ_JAVDTB010000005.1:0-341649 GCF_031455635.1 Paenibacillus sp. 2003
CCTGAGCCAGGATCAAACTCTCCAATAAAGTATTGAAAAGAGCGATAAGCTCATTTTGAATCTGACGAGATTAAAAATCTCATTTGTGCTCCAGTCGATTCAAGCCAAGGCTTGTCTCGAACTTTTGCATTCATTCTGCAAGCAGAATGTTCACTCACTCGTTGTTCAGTTTTCAAAGATCAAACTTGTTTCGTTATTTCTTTTGTTTCCCTTGTCAGCCGTGTGTTTCAGCGGCGACTTAAATAATATATCATACGGCTGAATGTAATGCAACAGTTTTTTTCATTTCTTTTCTTTAGTAGTTTTTTATTAGCTAAAGCTATCATTATCCGTTCCCTATCTTGTCCTATCATATTAGGTTACGCTCATAGGGTACAAATATTTTAACACATTTATGAAAGGGTTTACAATAACTTCTTAATAAAATACTTTCTATTATTTCCTGAGCAACTATCCCCGTTATTCGCAACTCAATGTTCACTCTAGGTCAGAGGGAAGCCAGCTCTGTATTACAGAGCTGGCTTCCCTCTGATATAACAGGTACCTCACTTATTGATCAATCGCAATCCCCAGGTTAGTTTTGTATCCATGGATTACGACGCTTTTTATCGGATTTCCGTTGGTTGGAAGTAGCTGTACCCTCTCTGGATGTTTTCCCGGACACGGATACCTTGGATTTATTTTTCAGAGGAGCCTTGCTTGTTCTGCGTTTTGCAGCTGCCGGCTTATTCCCTGCTTGTTTGGACTTCCCTTCCGAATCTGATCCAACCTCTTCAATTGCTACCTGACTTAAGTTAGCCTCTTCACGCCCCCCTTTTTTACCACCCTTGCCTTGCTCTTGAGGAGGATACATTTCACCAAATGCTCCTAGCGGGGACGGCGGAACCATGTTCTGAGTAGGGTACGGATTCTGATAAGCATACTCAATCGGCTGGTTTGGCATCGTTGATGTGGACATTTCAGGCGGCATACCGTACGAAGGACCATACATATTCCAAGCCGGATCCTGATAACCATGAGAAGGATAAGTATACTGAGGCATATGTGTATGTGAGCTACATCCGCATGGAGGGTACGGAAGCATTGAGTATGGAGATATGAAAGGCGGCTGATGATTCATATGACTAGGTGCTGCATACGTTGGGAATGGACTATTCACTTCGCCAGCTGGCGCAATCGGAAATGAGTTGTTTTGCATTTCTGCGGACAGATTCGGCATAACGTTATTGTGGTTATAACCCTGCTCCGCGCCAGTCCACGGACTGTTAGGTAGATCACTGCCACTATAAGGACTAACTTCCGGAATCCCTGGAAACGACGCATTGTTACTCGCTCCTGCCGTGTACATGTCTTGCTGAGCACTATATACCTCTTGTACAGGAACCGGGATTTGAACATAAGGGTGCTCGGCAGGCGCATAATGCAACTTATTACCACAACCACAAGGCTTTTTCGTTGCTGGTGCAACCTCAGTTGGAGACTTTGTATTAGGCATTACAGGCAAAGGCATAATTTCAGGTGAAAGATTAGGCATTGTGTATTTCTTGGATTCTGCTACCGGTTTTACATGAACTTCGGGTTTAACCTCTTCTTTTTTGTGTGTTTCCTTTTCGGGTTTCACTTCAGGAAGCTCTGGTAACTGCGGCAGTACCTCCAGTTCTGGCTTCACATTTGGCTTCTCCGTATTGGCTGGTGGTGGAGCAGGAACTGGGACTGGAACAGGAACCTCTGCTACCGGAGCAGGGGGAGTTGGCGCTACTGGAGCCGGTGGTTCCGGTTCTTTGACTCCCGTGTATTCCTTACCTTCAGGTGACAACTTTTCATGAGCAGCAATGTTGCCGGCACCCGAATTAGATGTGCTGTTTCCTTGTGCGTGCATAGATGGAATATAAACTGTTTCCCCCACCAGCAGAGCGTTCGGATTTTTCAACTGTGGATTGGCATTGATCATATCTTTTAAAGGAACTCCCCAGGCTTGTGCCAACTTCCATAACGAATCTCCTTGCTGCACCTTGTGACTGTGGAGAACACCCTCCGGCTTCGGTGTTACTGGCTCTGCAGGGATTTTGACCTTCATGCCAATATCCAGCTTGTCGGGATTTGTGATTTGCGGATTAGCCGCGATCAATTTGTCCAGCGCTACATTGTATTTTTGGGACAGCAGATATAATGTGTCGCCTTTTTTCACCATGTGTATTTTCACAGGGAACTAACCTCCTAGACGTCATACTTGGGCAGTACATTCGCCCATACCGTTACTACATCCTATGCAGAAACCGGGCTAATGACATCAACTAAACAAAAAAAATCCTCCTGTCTCCAAAATCCCCATACACAAGGTATGCAGAATTTTATCGGACAAGGAGGATTCATGTTCCCTATATTATGCAATTCTAACTTAAGATTCCCACACTTTATATCCATCTTTGTCAACAATCTGACGGAATGCTTCCAGCAGTCTCAGCGTTACCGGACCTGCTACTCCCGTGCCAATTGTTCTTCCATCCACTTCATATGCAGCGATAACTTCTGCAGCTGTCCCGGTGAAAAAGACTTCGTCTGCGATATACACATCATGCAGGGTGAATGGCACTTCTTTTAATTCAAGCTCAAGTTCGCCACATAGATCAATAATCGCTTGACGTGTAATCCCTTCAAGTGCTCCGAGATAACAAGGCGGCGTGTACACTACACCATTTTTGATGATGAAGATGTTATCACTTGAACCCTCAGTAACGTAACCTTGGGAATTCAGCATAATTGCTTCACCAGCACCTGAATAGTTAGACTGGATTTTAACCAGGATGTTATTCAGATAGTTCAATGATTTAATTTTAGGATTCAATGCGTCCGGAATGTTCCGGCGTTGGGATACGGACACGGCTTTCAATCCAGTAAGATACGCTTCCTCCGGATAGATCGCCAATTGCTCCACGATGATGATTACGGATGCCTTAGGGCAACGTAACGGGTCCAACCCCAGATTGCCAGGGCCACGCGATACAATAAGACGAATATAACCATTACGCATATCATTGCGGCGCACCGTTTCAGCCATGACTTCCAGCATCTCATCAATGGACAGCGGAATGTTCAAACTAATGGATTTTGCCGAATCATACAAACGATCCAAGTGGGCCTTACATCTGAAAATATTTCCGTTATAGATCCGAATACCTTCGAAAATTCCGTCTCCATACAAAAATCCATGGTCATATACCGAAACGGTTGCGTTCTCCTTGGTCACATACTGACCATCCAAATAGATCCATTGTTCTGCCACTGATGACTGCACCTCCATAAAATATCCATTCCCTGTACTCCGAAACGTTATTAACCCGTCCATTGTACACCAAATGACAAGCCATTACTCGCTCATTCTACCCCGACTTATGACAACCTTCTAACATTCCCAAACACCATCAGGTCAATTATATCGAAGGATATGTATAACAAGGATAGCTACCCAGAACACGCACCTGACAATTCAATGCTTCAATCTCCGCCATGGCTGCGGTAAGCAATACCGAATCGACCGTTTCCACAACATCAATGTAAAAATAGTAACTGCCCAATCGTTTCTTCGTTGGACGAGATTCGAGACGGGTCAAGTTCAGCTTCCGCCATGCAAAAGCTGACAATACCTGATGCAACGCACCCGGTGCATCTTCTGGCAACGTCACCAGCAAGCTGGTTTTTACATGATCCGGTTCACGTGGAATGTTCACAGGTTCATGGCCGATGAGCACAAAACGGGTGTAGTTGTTGTCATGATCTGTAACCCGTTCAGCCATAATGTCCAAGTCATGCTTCTGAGCAGCAAGCTTTGTACCGATCGCCACCCAGCCCTTACCCGGATTTTTTTTCACAATTTCTACAGCTTCAGCTGTACTGTTCACACCTTCAAGGTCCGCCCCATGCGAATGTAGCCGAATAAAGTTCTGACACTGCGGAATAGCCACAGGATGAGACATAATCTTGGTGATTTTACTAAAATCATACTCGCCACTCTCTGTCTTAAATTCCGAGCCATGTCCAATCACATTCTGGATGGATGGGTATACCCACTCTGCTTGCATCGGAATATCCACTTCATTTACAAGCCAGTCCATATGAAGACTAACGGAACCCTCAATGGTATTTTCAATCGGAATGACACTGTATTGTGCAATCCCGCTATCCGTTGCTCTAAACACGTCCGAAATCAGCTTGGAATGAAGCAAATCTAATGGTTCTCCGTTGAAAAGGAAATCAATTGCCTCATGAGAGACTGAGCCTTCAGGTAATACTGCAATTCGTTTCATGCATTAACTTCCCCTTTGATTCTGTCCAGAAAAGGACGTTCGTCTTGATCAGGCAGCACGGTTACACCGTCCAAATCCGGATCGAGCCACAGTGCAGAAGCAGATATGCCCTCCCGCTCCATGGTGTCCAGCAAATATCGTTCCAATCCCGCTTTCCGGGTGTCATGACGATCTACCAAAGTCAATACGGTCGGGCCAGCTCCGCTCAAGGCAGCTCCCAACGCTCCATGTTCAACAGCATGTTCCAATATCTCAGCCATGCCTGGCACCAATGATGCCCGATATGGTTGGTGAATTCGATCTGACATCGCCTTCTGAATCATATCCAGTCGTCCACTCGCCAAAGCGGCAACGAGTAGAGAGGATCTGCTAATATTATGCACCACATCAGACATGCCTAATTGCTCTGGAATTACATTCCTCGCTTTTGAAGTAGATAGCTGGAATTCAGGTACAATAACCAAAGCCTGCAGATCTTGGTGTGGTTCAATACGTATATGATCTACCTGTTGTCCATTCCATGCAGCCGTAATAATACCGCCATACAGAGATGCTCCCACATTATCAGGATGCTTCTCGAGAGATGTGGCCATATCTAGAAGCTTCGCATCGGATAAAGGAGCACCAATTAATGCATTCGCTGCTGCCAATGCACCAACGATGGCTGATGCACTGCTCCCGAGCCCTCGCGTAAGCGGAATATCGGAATACATGGAAATCTCCAATTCAGGGATGGATACCCCAGCTTCATTGAATACCATCTGTGCAACTTCGTAAATCAAATTCGATTTGTCTGTTGGCAGGCCTGTCAAATGATCGCCGTGAAGATGAAATGTCGTCTGCTTGGCAGGTTTCATTTCCAACCAGGCATACAAAGACAATGCCATGCCCAGGGTATCAAACCCCGGACCTAGATTGGCTGTGCTTGCAGGTATTTTTACAGTTACCTTTTCACGCAAACTCATACAGATTGCTGCTCCAGTTGTGCAATGGCCGCCATTACTGCTTCTTCCGTATCTTCAACAACAAGTGGCTCAGTCGCTACTGTTTTGATCGCAATATTAGGATCTTTCAGGCCATTACCTGTCAGTACACAAACGACAGTCTCTCCGCCTTTAAAGTACCCTTCACTCTTCAGTTTGTATACACCGGCAAGTGAAGCCGCAGAAGCAGGTTCAGCAAAAATCCCTTCCCGAGAAGCAAGTGTACGATACGCTGTCAGGATTTGTTCATCCGTTACATAGTTGATCTGTCCACCAGATTCCTCAGCTGCAGCTACTGCCGTTTTCCAGCTCGCCGGATTACCGATTCGAATCGCTGTTGCTACTGTTTCAGGTTCAAGGATCGGCTCACCTTTGACAATGGCCATCGCACCTTCTGCTTCGAACCCAACCATACGTGGAAGTGTGCTGGACTTACCTGCCTCTTTATATTCTTTGAAACCTTTCCAATAAGCCGAGATATTCCCCGCATTACCGACTGGAATAGCCAGAACGTCAGGCGCTTCGCCAAGTTGTTCAATTACTTCAAATGCTGCTGTCTTCTGACCTTCAATCCGGAACGGATTCACAGAGTTTACAAGCGTGATCGGATGTTTGGCTGTGATCTCACGCACAATCTCCAGTGCACGGTCAAAATTACCATTGATCGCAATCACCTTAGCTCCATAGATCATGGCTTGGGCCAGTTTACCCAGTGCAATGTTGTTATTCGGGATCAGTACGATACAATTGAGGCCACCACGTGCGGCGTAGGCCGCTGCAGCTGCTGACGTATTACCTGTGGATGCACACATGATCGTACGGCTGCCCTCTTCCATAGCTTTGGCAACAGCCATAACCATACCGCGGTCTTTGAAAGATCCCGTAGGGTTCAAACCTTCATACTTGAAATAAACATTCAAACCGAGTTCCTCAGACAGATTCTCTGCATGAATCAACGGTGTATTTCCTTCCTGAAGCGTAAGCAGGGGTGTATTTTCATTAACTGGAAGGTGCTCTCTGTACGTTTGCAAAAGTCCTTGATATCTCATTGTGGGTAAACTCCTTTATGTTTTGATAATCTGAAATGATGACCTGTTGAACCAGATATGATTAACTTGTACGTTATAACTGAAATAATTGAGATGTATGGAGTACGGACAATTACCCTTCCACCCGATAGACACTCTTAATGCGGCGAATGACGCTGAGTGATTCAAAATGTTTTAACACTTTATCCATGCTTGCCTTACTTGCATTATGTGTAACGATAATGATCTCGGCATCCGGGTTGTGCTCATTCGGCTGTTGAACAACCGACGCCAGACTGACATCATACTCTGCGAAAATTTGTGTGATTTGTGCCAATACACCGGCTTTATCGTCTACGTGTAGTAAAATAAAGTTTTTCGACACAATCTGCTCGTCGCTTTGCAGTCGCTTCGTCTTATAAGGCACAATTGCTTTGAGACCGTTCACGCCAAGTTTAAGGTTTTTGGTAACCGCCACAATGTCAGCTACAACCGAAGTTGCCGTTGGGAGTTCTCCCGCACCTGCACCGTAGAACATCGTCTCCCCTACAGCTTCACCGTGTACATATACTGCGTTGAACACACCGTTGACTGAAGCAATCGGGTGATTTTGTCTAACCATCGTCGGCTGAACGCTGATCGTGATCTCATCGCCAATACGGTCCGCAATACCAAGTAACTTCATCTCATAGCCCAGTCTTTTGGCATACATAATGTCTTCACGGGTTACGGAGGATATTCCTTTAACGGTTACATCCTTCAACTCCACATTGGTACGGAAACCGAGTGTACTCAAGATCGCCATTTTGCGAGCTGCGTCAAGTCCCTCCACATCGGAAGTTGGATCCGATTCGGCGTATCCCAGAGCTTGTGCTTCAGCCAGTACTTCTTCATAGGATGCACCTTCCTGACTCATTTTGGTCAGAATAAAGTTCGTTGTTCCGTTCACAATCCCCATAATGCGAGTAATCCGGTCAGAAGAAAAACCTTCAATCAGCGTACGAATGATCGGAATCCCTCCAGCAACACTCGCCTCATAGAACACGTCACATTGTTTTTCCTGTGCCTTCGCCAAAATCTCTGTACCATGCAGTGCCATAAGATCTTTGTTTGCTGTTACGATATGTTTCCCACGTTCCAACGCTTCAAGAATATACTCCTTCGTCTGATCAATGCCGCCCATGACTTCAACGATGACATCAATATCCGGATGCCGAATGACTTCCCAAGGATCTTCCGTAAGCTTGGCACGGTCTACAGCAATAACACGTTCTTTCTCCGTATTTTTCACTGCGATCTTCTCGATGACAATCGGCGATCCAACCTGACTGCTCAGATCCTCCTGATTCCCTTCCACAATGCGAACGACTCCCGTTCCGACAGTTCCCAGACCCAACAATCCGACTTTTACTGGTTTCACTAACGATCTACCCCCTAATGTCTATTCTTGTCCGTCAGTCCTGTATGTTAAAGCCTAATTACCCTTGGCCTACAATACGTGTACGTCTTACTCCAGGCATATCTTGCATTCGATCCAGCATTTCACCAATTTCACCATGAAGATGTGTTGTTTCCACCGAAATGACAACATTGGCTCTTCCTTGAAGCGGGATACTCTGATTAATCGTGAGTACATTAGCTCCATAACCAGCTACATGTCCAAGCACACGAGACAAGATACCCGACTGATGCTCCAGATCAATGGAGATCGTTACAATTCTCTCGCGCTCAAGCTGGTTAATCAGATGAATTCCATCTTTGTACTTGTAAAAGGCACTCCGGCTTAATCCGACCTGTTCAACCGCCTCATGCACTGTTTTAACATCACCAGAAGCCAGTAGTTCTTTTACCTGCATGGTCTTCACCACAGCCTCTGGTAAAATATCTTCCCGTACTAAGTAATAGCGTTCGTTCACAGAACGTCCTCTCCTCAAAGACTCATGTATTCATATAGTGGACATTATATAGGATCTATGACAAAAGGGCAATACATGACACGCCTATTTTTTGAAATACGTTCCTCACAGTATACAAGTTTATCCCTCTCCCATGTCAGGAAAAAACAAAAAAAAACGCAGAGTTGCGGGTCAACTTCCCACTTCTCTGCGTTCCTATATCGATCTGTCTCTCCACAGAAGACGGCTACTTAGTAGTAACTGCTGCCTTCCACGAATTCGAATTCAAAGTCTCCAATACGCACGATGGTACCTTCTACAGCTCCGCGCTTACGCAACTCAGCGTCGACACCCATATAACGCAGTGTACGTGCGAGTTTCAGTATGGCTTCATGTGAGTTCAGTTGCATCCGTTTCATCATGCGGTCAATCTTGGCACTTTCGACAACGAACATTTCATTCTCACGCACAATTTTGAAACCATCGTCTTCTTTTTTGTCCAGACTATATACTTTACGTTCAGATACATCTGCTACCTCTTCAACCACTCGCTCGTCTGGAACCTGATCCAGCAGATCAGCTGCACGATACAGAAGTTCTTGAATCCCTTTCCGGGTCAAGGATGAAATTGGCATCACTTCAATATCAGGTTGAACTTCACGAACTTGCTGTAAAAATTGCTCCAGGTTCGCTTCAGAGTCTGGCATATCCATCTTGTTAGCTGCTACAATTTGCGTTCTCTCGGCGAGAAGCGGATTGTACAACTTCAATTCGTCATTGATTTTCTGCCAGTCTTCAAAAGGATCGCGTCCTTCCGAACCCGACATATCTACGACATGAACAATAATACGAGTACGCTCGACATGACGCAGGAACTCATGTCCCAATCCGACCCCTTCATGCGCACCTTCAATCAGTCCAGGCAAATCGGCCATGACAAAGCTTCGGCCTTCTCCTACACCGACTACACCCAGATTCGGTGTAATGGTTGTGAAATGGTATGCACCGATCTTTGGCTTGGCTGACGAAACGACAGAAAGCAATGTGGATTTCCCGACACTCGGGAAACCAACCAAACCAACATCTGCCATAACTTTCAGTTCGAGTACGATGTAACGCTCTTGTCCTTCTTCACCGTTCTCGGCAAGTTCAGGTGCAGGATTGTTCGGTGTAGCAAATCGGATGTTACCCCGTCCACCCCGTCCACCACGAGCAATAACAACCTGTTGACCGTGACGTGTCATATCCGCCAGCACTTCTCCACTGTCTTCATCCAAGATGATCGTTCCTGGTGGAATGCGCACAATCATGTTCTCCGCGTTTGCACCATGCTGACTTTTATTACGCCCCTTCTCACCACGTGGGGCCTTGAAGTGACGCTGGTAACGGAAATCCATCAACGTACGCAAACCTTCATCCACGCGGAAAATGATGTCAGCTCCTCTGCCTCCATCGCCCCCGGCAGGTCCGCCGTTTGGTACATATTTCTCACGACGGAACGAAATAATTCCGTCCCCTCCGTCTCCGGCTTTTACATAAATCTTCGCTTTATCTACAAACATTGGTTAACCCCTTCTTCCTATATTCCACACGGCATTCTGAATTGTATAAACGTATCCTCAGACGGAAACTGCTCCGTTCTGACTTTTTTTCCTTTGAGTACGGCAGTAAGCTGCCGCAGTGTTTCCGGATCGGGTGTTTGATCCCCATCCAGTCGGACAACCACATCTCCATGATCCTGTCCGAAGTTCAAGGTCAGTTTGCGAACCTCTCCCCAAGAAGACCGGCCGCCGCCATATTGATAGGCCCTGATTGCATCAGCAATCGCCCCGGTAAGTGACTCGCCATCCTCGGGAGAGACCAGAGCACTAAGCTGCAACTCATCTTCTATTTCCACATGCAAGTCCAGCGCAATTCCACTGGCGCGAAAAGACTGAAGATAAAATACGAGGGAAGGAATGCCTAATCTGGAGATTCGGCTTTCTTCTGTAACCCGCTCTTTTATTCTTTCCACACATTGCAATGATTTATCAAGTTTGCCCAGCCGAAGATATCCATATAACACCTGAAGGTCGTTCATCCAGTCGTGTCGATGATGATTTAATGAAGCAATTGCTGTTTTTTCCATGGATTGTATGATGGTTCTGCGTTCCGCCTCCGCCTGTTTCTTCATCGCATTCACAGAAATGAGCAATACTGCGACGGACCACAATGCGCACACGACGCTTGAGATCATCGCCGGATACAACATAACGAAAACCAAAGGAATCAGAAGTGAACATGCCGCAATCCACGGCACTCTTTTCCAAGATTTCATGGCTTCTCCCCGTTCTACAAAACTCGGTTGGTCTACACCCACCGTAACCAAGTATAACATGTCTTTTCTGCCAGTTCATTATCGAATAACCGTTGAATACAAAAAACCTTCGGCAAAAATGCCGAAGGCTCCTTAGGCGGAATGCCGATATTACGCTTCTACTGCTGCTGCTACAGGAGCAACATTAACAGGATAGATGCTTACTTTTTTGCGATCGCGTCCCCAACGTTCGAATTTTACAACGCCGTCGATTTTCGCGAACAAAGTGTCATCTTTACCGATGCCAACGTTAGTTCCTGGGTGAATTTTCGTTCCGCGTTGGCGAACGAGAATGCTACCACCAGTTACAGTTTGACCATCAGCACGTTTAACACCCAGACGTTGAGCATTACTGTCACGTCCGTTCTTCGTGGAACCTACACCTTTTTTCGATGCGAATAACTGAAGATTTAATTTCAACATGATTGGTTGTCCTCCTTCTTTGCTTATTTGAATTGCTGTATTTTAATATACTTCCCGTATGACTCTGCAATATTAGAGAGCATAACCACCATGGATTCGAGTAACAATTGTACCTGGGACCAGGTTTCCCCTCTCTCTAACAAAGGTAAAGAACCGCTTAAAAAGCCATTCTTCATCTTGGCATCCATTTCGACACCGGTCAATGTTTCAATCGAGTTCACCGTACCCACTGTAACAGCGGATACCCCGGCACATACGATGTCTACTCCCCGCTTGGCAAAATTAGCATGCCCTTCAATGGAAAAACGTTCGATGTTCCCGTCCTCATCACGAAAGATTTGAACGATAATCACTTATCGCACCTTCTTTACGCTTTGATTGTTTCGATAGTTACTTTAGTGTACGGTTGACGGTGACCTTGCTTCACATGGTAGTTCTTTTTAGGTTTGTATTTGTATACGATAACCTTTTGTCCTTTGCCATGTTTCTCCACTTTAGCCGTTACAGTAGCTCCGGAAATCAATGGTGTACCTGCTGTCAAACCTTGATCGTTAGATACAGCCAGGACACGGTCGAACGTTACGCTTTCGCCATCGTTCGCAGTCAATTTCTCGATGAACAGAACATCGCCCTCTTGGACTTTGTACTGTTTGCCGCCTGTTTCAATAATTGCGTACATTTGCCTTGCACCTCCTCATGTCTCAGACTCGCCCGTTCTCAGGTGACAGTGTCCTTGCAGAACTGTTCTTATACCCGGCCAGTGCGGTTACAGCATGTGCAAGACCATTAGGCTAAACACATACTTGAAGATTATATCACGCAATATATCAAAAATCAATGCAAAGGTGAAATATATCTTTTTCCCGTACCATGGCAGGAAGAACACGGCTCCACATAGGGCAGCGTACTTTCTTCCCGCACTTTCTTACGGGTAAGTTCGAGCAAGCCCAGCTTGGTCCAACCCATTACAAACGCTTTGGTCCGATCCTTCTTGAGCTCACCCTCCAAGGTTGCCGCGACTTCATGCCGATTCGAGGCTTCCTCCATATCAATGAAGTCGACAATAATCATGCCACCGATATCCCGCAGGCGCATTAGACGGGCAATCTCCACTGCTGCCTGTATGTTGGTCTCTGTCACGGTCTCTTCCAGACTGTCACCGCCAGCTCCCGTATATTTACCCGTGTTCACATCCACTACAGTCAGAGCTTCGGTATGATCAATGACAATGTATCCGCCTCCGGGCAACCACACTTTCCGGGCAAAATCTTTATTCAACTGTTCCTGCACACCATAGGCAGCAAAGATGGATTCTGTTCCCCGATACACCTGTACTTTGGGTTGATGACCAGGACTAATCTCTTCGAGCAATGCTTTTACCTCACGGGCTTGTCCTTCACTATCAGTGATGACTTCGTCACTCCCTGGTGTATACACATCTCTGATGATTCGCTGTACCATGCTATGATCCCGATGCAAGAGGCTTGGTGAAGGCAAACTGTCCGCTTTTTCACGAATCAGACACCACTGCGCGCGTAATGTTTCCAAGTCCGACTTAATGGCTTCATGCTGCTCTTCTCCAGATACGGTTCGAATAATAAGTCCTTCTTCATCCCGCCTCAGTTGCTCCCCAAGTGCCTTAAGACGGGAACGATCCCCTTCACGGGCAATTTTCTTGGATACCGCTACATAGTCAGCAACAGGCATGTAGACAAGCCAACGGCCCGGGAGTGAATAATGAGTCGTCACCCGGGCTCCCTTGCCTCCTACCGGTTCTTTCAGAACCTGAACAATGACTTCCTGACCCGGACGAAGCAACTCCGAGATGGAAGGCTTCACCTTGGACTGTTTCTCCAGATGAGGATGCAACACATCGTCCACATAAAGAAACGCATTCTTTTTCTGACCAATATCCACAAAAGCAGCCTGCATACCCGGTAACACATTCACGACCCGTCCCTTGAAAAAGGAACCCAGCAGTCCACGCTCGCGTGTACGCTCTGCCGTAAATTCCACAGCTTTGCCTTCTTCCAGAAGCGCCATTTGCATGAGGTTATGTTCATTATGTACTATCATTTGTTTCATGGCTTCACCTCTAGAAGACAATTCAATTCATCCACATCCATTTCAGTATCTTTGCAATTCTCATTGTACATGTATTAACCCATTTCAGAACAGGTCCACCAGAACTCTACAATTTATCACCATTTTGTTGAAAATAGGAACCGATAATCCGTTGCTCAGGCAAGACGGCCATAATTCGACCCTGTCTGTTCATCACGTATACCATATGGTATCTTTCTCTCTTTAATAGACGCAAAATAGTGTCCAAAGGTTTCGCTGGAAATGAGATTATTGGCTGCGCCAAACTGCCAGTAGCCGCGTGACGAGCGAACGCACCCTCTCGATTCATAAGAAAACGAATAAAGCGATAGGGCACATTTCGGTAATCCGTTACGTTGGAATAGAACAAAAAAAGGCCGATTAACAGAATGTTTAACGGTAAGCCATAGTCTCCAGTAAACCATCGGCTGATCGCATACAAAACAACCCCTACGCTACACAGGATGCTAATTCTGTAAGTCCACATTAAAGTTGTATAGTAGGGTGCCCACAGACTGACAAGTGCTTGAACAATTTTACCTCCGTCCAAAGGAAGTACAGGCAGCAGATTAAATAGGGCAATGAGCAGGTTCCCCTGAATGATATAGTTGAGAAAAACCGGGTCGCCGAGATTGCTATACTGCAACAGCATAACCACGCCAACCATCAGCATGTTTTGTAATGGACCTGCCAGAGCAATGATGATTTCCCGGTAGGCCGTGATCTTACCTCCATCTTCGATAACCGCTACTCCTCCAAAAGGAAGCATCTGGATCGACAAGACACGATAGCCCAGAAGGGCAGCAGCCGCAGCATGTCCACATTCATGAATAAATACGATGGCAAACAACGTAATAAGCTCAATAAAATGTCCAGTCAGAAGGGAGGCCATCATGATAATTACAAAAAACGGATGAAACGTAATGCGTACTCCCCACACCCTAATCAAGGGCAACGACTTCCGCCGGGTCTACGTACTCCTCCCCCTCTTTGACTGCAAAATAGAGCGTGGCCGGTTGTTCACCACCCGTAGCCTTAAGACTCCCCACTGGATTCCCCGCTTCCACCCAGTCATTCACATTCACTTCACTTTCGTTCAGCCGACCGTATATTGCAGTGACATTACCTGTATGTTGGATGACAACTGTGAATCCACTTGCTGCATCTCCGATAACCTCCATGACACGCCCAGCATCCGAACTTGCGACCTGTATAAGTTCTGCACCTGCGGCATCCGGAACGATCTCAATTCCCTTCATGCTCAGCGCGAATGGCTGAACAACTGTGCCTGAGATCGGTTTGCCCAGTAACTGCCTTACTTTCAATCCGTTCACGGCATCCGTCGTATGTCCGAGGACCGGAAGAAACGAAGGTGTTCCTCCAAAATGCCGTTCATACCAGGCCGCGGCTGAGGCAAAATCCATATCCCGATGGAGTGCATCCGCAATTACTGTTTTGGGTGATGTCGTCCACGATGTATCCAACTGAAATAGCCCCCATACTCCGCCAAATATCAAAGCGCTAATAACCGTCCGTTTGAGAAGTGACTTGAACAGGTTGAATCTCGAATGCCCCCCTGGAACGAAATGACCATTCTCTTTTTTCCACAACCATTCCGGATCTCTTTCCTGTATCCCCTCACTAGGCGTAAATGGTTTTGGGTGTATGATCTCATTCTTGTCCAACAGTGAACCTAATTTCTGCTCCTGTAAGACCTCCACAGTGGCACCATCCATCAGTCGCCGAATGCGTTCTTCTCGTCTCTGCTTGATTCTGAGTTTCGTGTTCATGGAATGTCCTCCCGCCGAGGCTTGTTTACTACATCCTATGAAGAGGCGCTTGATAATATGAACAAGCCTGCCCGCAGGTAACAAAAAAAGCCGGGCTATGAGCCACGGCTGTCATGTAATTGCTTTATGAATAAGTTCGTTTAACGAGTTAACCCATTCCGAAGAACTTTTTGAAACGAGTGAAAGCTCCCTTTTTCTGCTCCAGCTGCATCAATGGGACCGTATCTCCCAGAATGCGTCGTGCGATATTTCGATACGCAATCGCTGCAAGTGAATCCGGATTCATGACCGTAGGTTCTCCTGAATTGGCAGCTTTGATGACCAGTTCATCATCAGGCACGATGCCAATCAGGTCAATATTAAGTACTTGTAAAATACCATCGATATCTAACATGTCACCCGATTTAACCATATTATTGCGAATTCGATTCACCACCAGCTTTGGTGATTGAATGTGTGAACTCTCCAGCAGGCCGATGACACGATCCGCATCACGCACTGCAGCATTTTCCGGTGTAGTGACCACGATGGCCTGATCTGCTCCTGCTACCGCATTTTTGAAACCCTGCTCTATACCGGCTGGGCAATCAATAATGACGTATTCAAAATCTTTTTTCAATTCAAGGATAATATCCTTGACCTGCTCTGGTGATACTGAGTTTTTGTCTCTCGTCTGCGCCGCAGGCAACATGTATAATTCTTCGAAACGCTTGTCTTTGACCAAAGCCTGATTCAGACGGCAGCGGCCGTCCGCAACGTCGCACAGATCGTAAATAATACGGTTTTCGAGTCCCATCACGACATCCAAATTACGAAGGCCGATATCGGTATCTACCAGACAAACCTTTTTGCCGAGCAGCGCCAGCGCTGTCCCGATGTTTGCCGAGGTGGTTGTTTTACCCACGCCGCCTTTACCCGAAGTGATCACGATCGCCTCTCCCATGAGCTACACTCCTTTAAACACATTAAAATCTCGGCGTAACCGAACGATATTGCTCATTTTGTCTATCTGCATCTGATTGTCCTGTAAGTAAGCAAATTCCATTCCGGTCTCTCGGCTCTCCCATTCATCGGGAGGACGACTGATGATATCCGCAATCCGCAGCTGCGTCGGTGCAAATACCGAAGCGGCAATGATCGCTTCCTCGTCCCCGCCAATTCCGGCATGAGCCATACCTCTGAGTGAACCCAACACATATATATCTCCGGTACACGTCACTGTGCCCCCCGGATTGATATCCCCAAGAAACAGGAGATTTCCTTCATGATGAAGCACCTGACCTGAACGCACCATACCACACATGGTTACAATCGGCGGCGGTCCTTTAACCTCCGGTTGGAGTGCAGGTGAGTCGATGGATCGGATAAGAAGATTCCCTTTTTGCTTCAATATATCGAGGATTGCTTCTTTCTGGTCCTCTGTCACTTCGCGGGCACCCAACTTGATATCCACATGAACAATCGGTCCGGTCAAAATATTTTGATGGCTGTGTTCCAGCTTATAGCGGAGCTCATAGAGCAATTCCTCGAATTCACATTGATCGTCCAACAGGAAAACCAGGCCGTCTCGGATGCCTTTAATCGTTACGTGATTCGATTTTACCGTCATAAGCCTGTCCCTCCCATCTCATTACATTTCGTGCCCGGGGCCCCAAGTTCCTGCTTTGCGCTCCATAAATGTATTTAGGAAGCTTCTTCTGTCTTGCTCCGTCTCTTGCCGATCCGCTCCAGTTGTTTCCGAAGCGGGACATATATGATCAAGGCAAACACAAAATGAATGAACAAATTAGGAATCATGTATTCAATCAACGCCCAGTCAAAGGTCACGTGGTTAAGTTGGAAGAGCTTGTACAGGAAGAATAGCATGGTGTCATTAAGCAGACTTCCCAAAATGACAACCGATACCATAACCGGCAGTGGTGCACGTGGTGCTTGAAAAATGAGTCCCATCATATATGCCGATAATCCCATCGAGAATCCATAAGGTCCAATCATCTCGCCGTAGAATACAACGTCATGCAATAGTCCAAAAAATATACCGAGCACTAGTGCCGTGTGTCGATGATGATATACAGCAATAAACAAAATGACGATATAGACCAGATTGGCAGAAATACGCATCTGCCAGCCAGAAGGGATGAGCAGCGGCAAAATTGTGCCTTCTGCAATGAACAAAACGAATAGTAACAGGAACAAAACTTGCTTGCGCGTTACCATTATTCTTTTACCTCAGGCGGGATAATGACAATCAGCTCTTTCCAATCAAGGAAGCTTGCGTATGGTTTGATAATCGCAGTCCGAGTTAAACCGTACTCCCCAACTTCAACCTTTTCCACTTCACCAATCCGCATATACTTGGGAAAGTTATTGATGATTCCCGAAGAGATGATCTCATCACCCTTTTTGATGTTTGAATCCTCCGAGATTTTGGTCATCTTGAGCATGCCCGTCTTCGGATCGTAGCTCTCAATCATACCAAACACTTTCTCTTTACCTACTGCCGTTGCTGCAATGGCATTGGATGTCGGATCATTGGCGTCCATGGACGTTAACAGATTAACCGTTGATGTATATGAGCTGACATGACTGATCACGCCGACCAGCCCTTCCTGGGAGGTAACGGCCATCCCCGGCTTGATTCCCGCATTTTCACCGATATCAATGTTAATGGTTCTGCTGTTTGGATCCGAATTGGCACTGATAACTTGGGCTATTCGAGAACCGTAATTATAGCGATTCTTCTGTTCTTCGGTGAAATTGAGCGCTTTCTGAAGCTGCTCATTCACTTGCTCCATATCATTGTACTTCAGCCGATCGCGGGTATAGTGACCCATCGCGATACGAAGCTCTTCGTTCTCTTCATATACCGTACGCATGTTCGCTACATCTTTGAAAAAGCCCGCTACATAGGAAGCGGGCTTGTAAAATACGTATTGTACAAATCCAACTGAATCCTTCAGGAATTTCTCCGGCCAGGATAGAGTGGTTCGCGGACTGAGCGTAAAGCCCATTAACGCGATAAATGTAACAAGGCCCACCAGCAAAACAAAAAGTCTTTTGTTGCCTAGCAGTTTAAACAGTTCGAACACCCTCTAACATCCATATTCTCTTCCGAGCCATGCCCGGCGGGGAGACTGTCAGACCTGTAGTCCCTGCGAGAATATCAGCCGATCCTCCCCTGTTAAGCGGGTAATAGCTCATCCCCGGGGTTAACCGGGTCCTCTATAAAAATATTTTGCCACTTGGTCGCTATGCCAAGTTAGGCAAATACCAATTAACGTTTGGAACGAACTGCCGAACTGCTTCTGCTTTTGAACAAATGAATATTCTCAAGCGCTTTACCTGTTCCGATCGCTACACAATCCAGCGGGTTCTCAGCCACAATGACAGGCATTCCTGTCTCACCAGCGAGAAGCTTGTCCAGGTTGCGAAGCAACGCCCCACCACCTGTAAGAACGATACCCCGATCCATGATATCGGCAGCAAGTTCAGGCGGGCATTTTTCCAGTGTTACTTTTACCGCTTCAACAATTGCATTCACGGTATCAGCCAGCGCTTCACTGATCTCGTCCGAAGTAATCGTAATTGTCTTCGGCAGACCTGTTACAAGGTCACGTCCACGAATTTCCATCGTTTCTACTTGTTCCAATGGCATAGCTGATCCGATGTCCATCTTCAATTGCTCCGATGTACGCTCACCGATCATGAGATTGTATTGGCGTTTGATGTACTGGATAACGGATTCATCCATCTCGTCACCTGCTACACGAACCGAACGGCTCGTTACAATACCACCAAGAGAGATAACAGCCACTTCCGTTGTACCGCCACCAATATCGACAACCATACTACCCGTTGGTTCCCATACAGGCAGATCTGCACCGATTGCAGCAGCAAAAGGCTCTTCAATCGTATAGGCTTCACGTGCTCCAGCCTGTTTGGTTGCATCTTCAACCGCACGTTGTTCTACTGCCGTGATCCCGGATGGTACACATACCATCACGTTTGGATGACGCTGGAACATGGAGCGTTGTTTTTGCGCCTCACGGATGAAATATTTGATCATCGTTGCCGTTGTATCAAAATCGGCTATAACGCCATCTTTCATTGGACGAATGGCACGAATGTTACCTGGTGTACGTCCAATCATTTTTTTGGCGGCTTCACCTACTGCCTCGATGCTATTTGTATCTGTCCGTATAGCGACAACCGAAGGTTCTCGCACCACAATTCCTTTTCCTCGTACATAAACCAACGTATTTGCTGTCCCCAAGTCAATACCCAAATCTTTCGTAAAACCACCAAACATAACATAATCTCCTTTTCTGCCTCATATAGCCGCTCCATTCTGATCCAGAGCGTAATAATTTTATTCCCACGCAATACGTGGAGCTAATATTCGCATTTGTTTTTTTGCATTTGTAAAGTGAACCTATCTTTTACGGACAACGCCGTTAACATTCATAGGAAAACATCAACGCCAACCATTATATTATACTAAGCCCTTCTCCTTCAAACTTACGTACGTTCCATCTCCGATAATAATATGATCAAGCACGTCAATGCCAACAATAGCGCCTGCTTCAATCAGTCTCTTGGTTATTTGGATATCCTCCGGACTGGGCGTAGGATCACCACTCGGATGGTTGTGTGCGCACACAATCGATGCGCTGCTGCATTTGATGGCAGCCCGGAACACTTCACGTGGATGTACAATCGAAGCGTTGAGGCTACCCATGGAGAGTGTTTCCTGGGCAATAATATGATTTTTGCTATTCAGAAAGAGACACACAAAATGTTCTTTTTGCAAGTAACGCAATTGTTCCATCAGGATATCAGCTGCATCACGCGGTGTACGAATTGAAGTCGACTGTGTGAGTCTGCTCTTGGCAATCCGATGCCCCAGCTCAATGCCAGCTTTCAATTGCACAGCCTTGGCATTGCCGATCCCTTTCATCGCGGTCAGTTCTTCCAGACTCAAATCCATCAACGAGCGAATGCCACCCGCTTCGGCCAGAATCCGCTGTGCCATATGCACCGCGGATTCCTGTCTTGTGCCTGTTCGAAGTAAAATTGCCAGCAATTCAGCATGGCTTAAGGCGCCCGCCCCGTATTCCATCATGCGTTCTCTCGGGCGTTCTTCCTGGGGGATGTCGCGCATCATGTATTGAGGCGACTCCATATGTTCCCTCTTTTCATTTCACAACATTTGGCTTCATTCATGTTCGTGGCAACACATGTACGCCGAACCCGTCCAACATATCACTTAGCAAGGATAGCGGCAAGCCAACCACATTAAAATAACATCCTTCAATGCGGTCGATCAGTGAAGCACCAATGCCCTGAATGGCATATGATCCTGCCTTATCTGAAGGCTCACCTGTCTGCACATAAGCACGGATGGTCGCATCCGACAGCTCTTTCATCGTTACATCGGTCTGGCGGTAATGAACTAACGACTGTCCATTGCCCGCATCAATACAAGCGACGCCCGTGAACACCCGATGTACGCGGCCCTGCAGCCGCGATAACATACGTTCAGCATCCGCTTCGTCCAAGGGTTTGCCTAGAATCTCACCATCCAGAACAACAACGGTGTCACTACCAACAATAATGGCTTCCTGCTCGCGGCCTTCAAGCCCGCGATACACGGCAAGCGCCTTGCGCAAAGCAAGTTCCTGTACCGTCTGTTCAGGTGTCCACTCTGGTGGTGTATCTTCATTGGCATGACTTGGTATTACATCAAACGCTAGGTGGAGTGATGCGATCAGTTCTTTGCGCCGAGGCGATGTGGAGGCCAGAATAATAGGGCGCTGTTGTGTGTTATCCAAAATGAACGGCTCCTTATGCCACGGCAACATCCTGTCCGGATCACGATAATAGATGTCACTGGTTTAATTTTTTTTCGTCATAACTCGTCATTCTCCTACAGTCTGCGATACAGCCACACAGCGGCAATCATACCGATCAGACTCAGAAGGCTCATTTGAAATTGAAGTGAAATATCATAACTGATAATATCCAGATCAGCCTGTGGCGACCAACGTATGGTCGTGGCTTTCGTAAGAAAGGCTACTGCCTTTACAGGCTGCAGTGCCTTGGCGATCCACGCTCCGGCCATCCAGCCGAGCAGCAGAAACAGCAATAACATGCCGAAGTTTTTTTTCATCGGTAATCTTCCCTCGCCATTTTTTGACACCCACATTATTATACGGGGTTTTGTACGTCAATACAAACACAAATCCGGCAAGGGGAACTATTTCCAGTTCCTTGCCGGATGGGTATTTCCAAGCGTTGTTATGGGAAAGAGCATGTTACTGCTTAATCGCTTCGAGCCATTTTTTCTGCTGTAGTACATATTCCATCAGATCGGACTGCACGGACCACATGTGCACATCATCCGGGTTCTTGTTGTACTCTGCAATAGCCGTTATTGCATCGTTCATTGATTTCTCCATTCCACCAACAATAGGTTGTACCTCCGCAGTCAGGCCGGGTGAGAGGCTATTCAAACCGGTTAACCACGACTGGTGCTTATTCTGAATCGCGGTCATCGTTTCTGCAGAGACTGCTGTCGGTGCGGATTGTCCCAACTGCTGAATGGACAAGGTAGACAATTGTTCGACCAGTTCAGAACTGTTTGTGAAGAAAAGCTGCACATCCTCTTGCTTGCCACCGAATATAGCCGGATTGATCTCAGGGTTCACGATCTCCTTGACATACAGTTCGACTCCCTGAGCTTTTAGCCTGGAGCTAAGTAGCTTGGCCTCTTCACGATCAGCCGAAATGCCTGCATATACTCGATTGCCATCTTCAGGATCAGACCCTGCAGCTATACCTGCCTGAGCCAGCTCAAGCTTGGCCTGCTCAGCTCGTTCAGGAGAACTGAACACGCCGTATTGAAGTGCATAATACGTGCTGCCAGTAGCCGCTGTCTGAACCTGCTGTTCTGTACCTGCAGCCCCCTCCTGACCCGTCACAGTGGAAACTGCCTGATTGACGGGAAGAAGATCGCCTGGCTTGACGGCTCCTTCTTTATTAAAAAATGAAAGAATAACCATACCAAAGAGTGCTCCGGTAACAAGTGCCCCAGTGACAGAACCAATCATTTTCCATCCCCTTGGAGGGCGATTGCGCTTATAGGAATAGTTCTCCGAATCTGCAAGCCAGTCGTGGCCTTGATCATCATGGGTATTGGACAGATCATGACGCTCTTCCTCCGGATTATCGGTGTGACTAACGTAACCGTAACCGGAACGGTTTCCAAAATAATGAGCCTCATCCAAGTTCAAGTTCGAATCAGGGCTCACCCGCTCATCAGGTTCAGGTACAGTAGAGCTTGTCAGCACCGTCTCTCCCCAGTCTCCGGGGATATCCTCAGGCGTCCATGATGGGGTTGTATCCATCTGCTTAGGCGTTAGCGGTTGATTATGCGGTAACTCTTCACTTAACGTCACCAATGGACTGGACGCGGATATCCTCTTGTTTTCAGGCTTGTCCGACTCATGATCCCCGAAGCGAAACGTCATTCTAGCATTGCTCACCCGTACCCTCTCCTTTGTCCCATTTATATCAGCTATATGCAGAGACTGGAGAATACATTCCATATAACGCAAAAAAAACGCCTGCTTCGTATCGAAGACAGACGTTTTCTCAATTGATTTATTTCAAACCTTTGGCAAGTGTATCGCCGACTTTCCAAATATCACCTGCACCCATCGTAATCACAAGATCTCCTGGCTGCAAACGATGCTGCAGATCAGCTACAACTTCTTCTTTTGTAGGGAGGTAACGTGCAGAAGCATTACTGTTTTGAACAATCAGTTCAACCAGTTTGGCTGAGGTTACCCCTTCAATCTGTTTTTCGCCCGCAGGAGAATAGATATCCGTAATAAGCACCTCATCCGCTTCCGCGAAAGCACGGCTGAACGCATCCAGCAGGAAGAACGTACGCGTATAACGCTGTGGCTGGAATACCGCAATAATACGTTTGCCCGTTGCTTTGGCTGCACTAATGGTAGCTTCAATCTCAGTTGGGTGATGAGCATAATCATCGATGATCAGCATATCGCGCGCCTCACCCAATACCTGGAATCTGCGTTTGGCTCCGTGGAACTGGATGATAGCTGCCACAATCTTCTCAAATGGAATGCCTGCTTCCAGACAGGTAATCACAGTAGCCATCGCATTATAAACATTATGCTTACCCGGCACCGATAATTCCACCGTGCCCATAGCAGCACCCTGATGATTCATCGTAAAGGAGATACGGCGATCGCCCAATACAATATCCGTTGCCGTATAATCTGCAGCACGATCAATACCATAAGTTGTAATCCGCGACTTGAGTTCTGGCAAAATCGCTTGAACATTCTCGTCGTCAGAACACACAATCGCTGTTCCTTCCGGACGAATCTGGCTCAGGAACTGCACATAAGCCTTTTTGAGCTCCTCAAAATCACTGTTGTAATTCTCCAGATGATCTGCCTCAATATTGGTTACAATACCGAGCCATGGATGGTACTGCAAAAATGAACCATCGCTCTCGTCCGCCTCAGCGACTACCCAGTCGCCCTGGCCTGCCTTGGCGTTGGTGCCCACATTCATGATTTCTCCGCCAATGATATATGTCGGGTCCGTATCACATTTATCCATAACAAGTGCAATCATGGATGAGGTGGTTGTTTTACCGTGAGCTCCAGCAACAGCCACACCTTTACGTTCGTTCAACAAACGTGCAAGCATCTGGGAACGATGCAAAATCGGAATGTTCAGCTCTGCAGCTGCTACCCGTTCCACATTATCAGCAGGCGCTGCCGTAGAGTAGACAACAAGGTCTGCTCCAGTGACGTGCTCTGCCGTATGTCCGATATATATTTTCGCTCCCTTGGCTGCCAACTTCTCGGTCAACTCCTGTGAAGCGACATCCGATCCGGTAACGGTGTATCCCATTTCCAACATAACTCTTGCGATGGCACTCATGCCATATCCGCCAATCCCTATAAAATGAACGTGTTCCGATGTATTTAACAAAACTTTCACCAACCTTTTTCAGAATCGGTTTGATGCAAAAGGGCTGCCCGCACATCCGCAATCAGGTACAGTGTGCCGGAGACCACCCCCAGATCTTCCGCTTCCGTCCGTGACTTCAATAGATCAAGTGCCTTTGCCCATTCGGGCTCGACGATGATTTCCAGTTCCTGCTTCGCAATGGCGGGACGTACCCGTTCAACAATCTGCAGCAATTCGGCTGCATCCATTTTGCGTCGGAAATCTGGCTCGGTCAGGATCAGCGTATCCACTAGTGGCAGTATATGCTGCAAATACGCTTCGTGATGCTTATTTGCCAACATACCCATCATCAAAATTAACTTGTTGTGCGGATAGACATCCATAATGCTCTTGGCCAGTGACTCTGCCCCTTCCGGATTATGTGCTCCATCAAGCACAATTCGGGGTTCATCGACGACTTTTTCGAATCTTCCTGCCCAGAAAGCATTCTCCAGTCCAAGTGCAATATCGTTGTCATCCAGCATAAATGCCATGTATTGTCTAAGCAATTCAAGCACCATAAGTGCGGCCGCTGCATTGTCACATTGATGTGAGCCCTGCATGCGTATGCGAACGTCCAGATCACGGAACGGGCCTGTAAAATGAAAAGATTGTCCGTTCTCATTGCTGTCCAGTCTATGATAAGAGAATTGGTCTCCAGCCAAATACACGCTTGATTGAAGCTGCTGTGCTTTCTCCTGAATCACCTTCACAGCTTCGGGCTGAGTCGCGCAAGTCACAACGGGTACTCCCGGCTTGATAATACCTGCCTTTTCTCCAGCAATCTGCTCAATCGTATCTCCAAGCACATCCGTATGATCCATACCAATGTTGGTGATGACGGACACAACAGGTGCGACAATATTCGTTACGTCCATCCTTCCCCCTAGCCCCGTCTCCCATACCACAACGTCAGGGTAACACTCCTCTGCATAGTACAGAAGCGCGAGAGCCGTGGACACCTCAAACATCGTGGGTGATCCAAGCGGAGTGGAGGCCATTTCCATGACCAGTGGATGTAATCGGTTCGAAAGCTTAAGCAGGATTTCTTCAGGAATATCCTCACCGTTGTATTGAAAACGGTTTGTAAACTTGGTGATATAAGGCGACGTAAAGGTACCCACATCATATCCAGCCTGAAGAAGCACTGACGTCAAAAAAGCGCAAGTCGAACCTTTGCCGTTCGTTCCCGCGACATGAATAAATTTGAGACGTTGGTGTGGGTTGCCTAACATGGACATCAGACTCTCGATTCGTTCCAATCCAGGTCGGATGCCAAAAGGAATAAGGCCATTGATCCAGTCCACGGCCTCGTTATACGTAAGTAAAGGAGCTGCTGCATCTGTCCCGTCTAATTCCGTCATCTGATTCACCTTCGGTCCCGAGTTTGAGTGAAAAAAGCGGCCGGATGGCATAATGGCTCTCCATCCGACCCAAATATATTAACCTTTAAGTTCCTTGATTCGTGCAATCACTTTATCCCGTTTATCGGAATAATCTGCTTGCTTGGCGCGCTCTTCCTCAATAACTTTGGCAGGAGCTTTGGCAACAAAGCCTTCGTTCGCCAGCTTTTTCTCTACACGGAGAACTTCGCCCTCAAGGTTCTCCAACTCTTTCTCCAAACGAGCCACTTCCTGCTCGATATCAATAAGACCTGCGAGCGGCAAGTATAGTTCTGCCCCCGTAATGATCGCAGTCATTGCCTTATCCGGTGAGTTTAAATCCAGCCCACTATCGAACTCGGACGTATTACAGAAACGTTTGATGTAGTGACTGTTACGCGCAATGATGCTGGACGTCTCAGCACTATTTGCTTTGACCATCAACTCGATCTTTTTGCTCATCGGCACGTTCACTTCTGCACGAATATTTCGCACTGCACGAATGGTATCCATGAGCAGGTTCATCTCGGCAACAGCCTCTGGGTTCTCAAGAGCAGGATCATATACCGGCCATGATGCCAGCGTAATGGTCTCACCTTCATGCGGCAGATGCTGCCAGATCTCTTCGGAGATGTATGGCATAAACGGATGAATCAGGCGCATGGTCTGATCCAGCACATAAGCAAGCACGGATTGTGTTTTCTTCTTGGCAACCGGATCTTCCCCATAGAAGGACAACTTAGCAAACTCAATGTACCAGTCACACAGGTCATCCCAGATAAAGTTATACAACACACGACCCGTCTCCCCAAATTCATACGCTTCGATTAGACGCGTAATATCGCGGGAAGTTTCGTTCAGACGATGCAAAATCCAATAATCCGCTGTACCAAGCTCTCCGCTAATGTCACGTTCCTCATAGGTGAATCCTTCCAGATTCATCAATGCAAAGCGCGAAGCATTCCAGATCTTGTTGGCGAAATTACGTGCCTGTTCCACCCGTTCCCAACGGAAACGGAGATCCTGACCTGGCGTGCTGCTGGTTGAGATCATGTAACGCATTGCATCTGCGCCGTATTTCTCAATCACATCCAGCGGATCTACACCGTTGCCCAGTGATTTGGACATTTTGCGTCCATCTGCATCACGAACAAGACCATGCATCAGCACATCCTTGAATGGAATCTCATCCGTGAATTCCAGTGCAGTGAAAATCATGCGTGCAACCCAGAAATATATGATGTCATACCCTGTCACAAGTACACTTGTCGGATAATAACGTTTCAGGTCTTCCGTATCTTCCGGCCAGCCTAGTGTGGAGAATGGCCATAAGCCGGAGCTAAACCAAGTATCGAGTACGTCTTCGTCCTGTCTGAGCTTGCGTCCAGCATACTCTGGCAGCGTTGTTGGATCTTCAGCAGATACGATGATTTCACCCGTTTCTTCATCATACCAAGCAGGAATACGATGTCCCCACCACAGTTGACGGGAAATACACCAGTCACGAACGTTTTCGATCCAGTTCAGATAGGTTTTCTCAAAACGATCTGGAACAAAATTAACCCCTTCGCCGCTCTGTTGTTTTTTAATCGCTCTCTCTGCAAGTGGCTTCATCTCAACGAACCACTGTGTAGACAGATATGGTTCAACAACAGCTCCGGTACGTTCACTGTGTCCAACCTGATGCGTGTGATCCTCGATATTGATCAATACGCCCTGCTCTTTCAAGTCAGCAACAATCTGCTTGCGGCAGTCACTGCGATCCAGTCCCTGATACTTGCCTGCCTCAGCATTCATTGTGCCGCTCTCATCCATTACCGTAATTTGAGGCAGATCATGACGAAGACCTACTTCAAAGTCATTTGGATCATGCGCAGGCGTGATTTTAACTGCACCACTTCCGAACTCTTTATCCACATAATCATCAGCGATAATTGGAATTTCGCGTCCAATGATAGGCAGTACAAGTACTTTACCAATCATATCTGCATAACGCTCATCCTTCGGATGAACAGCAACCGCTGTATCACCCAGCATCGTTTCAGGACGCGTTGTTGCCACGGTAACGTAGCCACTTCCGTCTTTGAGGGGGTAACGCAGATGGTACAAGTGACCCTGAACCTCTTTATATTCAACCTCAATGTCGGACAGAGCTGTCCGGTTCACCGGGTCCCAGTTAATGATGCGTTTGCCTCGGTAAATAAGGCCTTTTTCATACAGTTGAACAAATACTTTGCGAACCGCTTGGGACAGACCTTCATCCAGCGTAAAACGTTCACGTGAGTAGTCAAGCGACAGACCCATTTTGCCCCATTGCTGACGAATGGTTGTGGCATATTGATCTTTCCAATCCCATACTTTCTCCAGAAACTTCTCGCGTCCCAGATCATAACGGGTCAGACCTTCTTCACGTAGCTTCTGCTCCACTTTGGTTTGGGTAGCAATACCTGCATGGTCCGAACCCGGAAGCCATAGTGCATCATAACCCTGCATCCGTTTGGTGCGGATCAGAATATCCTGTAGTGTAAAGTCGAGCGCATGCCCGATGTGCAGCATCCCGGTCACATTTGGGGGTGGAATTACAATCGTATACGGCTCGGCATCTTTACGTTGACCGGCTTTGAAATATCCGCGCTCCATCCAGGTGGAGTACCATTTGTCCTCTGCCGCTTTAGGATCGTAAGTGGTCGGCATTTCTGTTGCAGCTGATTTTTTTTCCTCAGACATGTGTCATTCCTCCGTTACTTCATCATCTTCGCCAAAAAAAACAAAAAAAACCTTTCATCCATCAAAGGACGAAAGGTTAGCTTTCGCGGTACCACCTTTGTTTCACGCCTACAGCAAGATAGACTTCACCCTCTGTATATGACGTGACACTTCAAGCAGATAACGGCTGCTACCGGCCCATCCTACCTCAGAAATAAATGACGATAAATCTCATTCATCCCTTGTATTCAAACAGGCAACTCCCGGGCGACTTCGATCAGTTGGTTCCTGCGGAATCTCACAGCGCTGCAATTCCACTCTCTGAAAGGTCATACTGTCTACTACTCCCGTTCCACGTTGTTCTTCAAAAAACCTACACACATCATACCTTGCTCGTGCGCGATAGTCAACCTGACAATAGCGGATAAAGAGCGCTGGAATGCAGGTTTAGGACGAATCATGCAAAAACCCGCAATCCTCAAGGGGATCACGGGCCGTAACGAAGGCTTTAACTGCGAATTAAGGGATGTATAATATCTGACCTTCTTCCACAACCTGCTCAGATAATCGGTTATACAACTGAAGTTCCCTCGTGCTCAATTGATATCGATCTGCAATGGCATCCAGTGTATCTTCTCGCTGAACGATGCACAGTTTCACCTTGCGGAATGGGGTCTGGTCCACGATCGTTCCCAGGAACAGGTTCTTCCATTCCACATCATCAGCTGGATATGTTTCTTCCTGTACCACACCCGCAGGAACCTCATCACCTCGCTCCACTTCAGCATCGCGTGCCGCTCTGCCCGAGGATAACAAGGAAGAGATACCTACGCCCTCTTCTTGCCGTGGCGCCGATTCTTTTTTGCTGCCAAAAGCAACCTTCAGCTCCGGCTTGTCTTCCGTCTCAGCCACAGGTTCAGGAACAAATGTTTCGTTCTGTACGAACTCGTCTACCCCAGTCGCTTCAAAAGACGGCCGATCTTCCTCAGCGTTGCCTGATTCGGACGAAGCAAATACACCTTGCCAGTTCTCCGCCTGTGATTCGCCCGGGACATCGGCAACTGCCTGATTCTCCTGCTGAGGTACAGATCTCGCTGATTCGAAATGCCATACTTCAGGTCCGTCCGGTACATCTGGTGCTGCGAACTCATTAGATGATTGAGCAGCAGGCTCTGTGACTGCTTGATCTGCACTTCTCGAGTTCGCAGGCAATGCATCCACGGAAGGCTCGGACCAACCCGAAGACTCATCTTCCAGAGGCAGCAATGGTTCCGACTCAGGGTAAGAAGCTAACCGATCTGCGGTCTCAGCCATAAATGACGAGATCGGAGAAGGTTCGCTGTATTGCTCATGAGATGCCAATTCATCCCCATTCGCTGCCAGGGAGGAGGGATCTTCGTTTGCATCAGGTTGTCTGTTTCCGTTAGCGTACTCTGCACTTTGCTCCTCAGATTGAAGTGGCTCGGCCGATGACGAATCCGCATATTCCTGCTGCCATTCTTCGCTATTCCTTAATGTCTCTTCCCTTGTGGACAGGTCAGCGAATTCCGGAGCACCATAGGCAAGTTCTGCTGCATTCGCAAGTCTCTCTTCCTCACTCCGCTGGAGCAGGTACTCTTGTGCAAATGTGTTGGGGTCGCTGCTGCCTGTCTGTGCTGCTTCATCGGAACGGTTGGATTGCTGAGCATCAGGTGAGTGGACAACTGTAAACTCATCTGCTGACCACACTTGTGGCTCTTCAACAGGAAAGCCCTCGATGCCTCGCAGCGACAACACGCCTGTAATGTTCAGACTACGATTGGATAACAGATCCACGTCAAAATTTTCGATCTCGATGGAAATATCCTCAATCGATCTGACCCGGTTCAGCGGCACTGTGATCTCCACGGGAATAAAATGTTTGAGCTCCTCTGAAGCCTCATTTTCTCCTCTGTACGCACCTGTAAGTAAAAGATGCCCTCTTAACGTGGCATGATCATCCTGCCCTATGACTTGAATGCGCGGGTATAGTTCAATCTCCTCCAATTCCTCAATCGCAGGGACTCCCTCAGACAAATGAACGCGCTCATAAATATCGAACCGCAAACCATAAGGTTGATTCAACAAAGGTGGCGTCCTCCTTTCGGCATATGTTCACCATGATCCTTCTCATGGGACTGATCCATGGTCCAAATCCTTCGTTACCCCATCTATATGCCTTGAATGAGATGAGCATGCCACCTTTTGAAAAACCTTGTTATATAAAGCGAAATAGAGAATGTTGAACCTAGCCACTTCGATGACAGAATAACCATCCGATCACTGTTATCCCCAGATTTTTCGATTCCCTTCTTCAAAGGGAAAATCCGGGGATAGCTTATGCTTCCGAAGCAGCTTTCTTTCAGAAAGCTTTTAGGCGAACGCTCCGTTTCTTCACGTTATTTCTGTCCTCTCCGTTCTCGTGTAACTAGTAAAGTTCGCTCTATATCATTTATGAATACACCTTTTCACGTTCTGCCAATTGTGTGAAATCGGGCGGCCAAGGGGCATCCACTTCAATCACGGCTCCGGTTAAAGGATGACTAAACTTAAGCATCTCTCCGTGAAGTGCTTGTCGCCCAATGACATCCGCTCTACCTCCATACAACGCATCACCAATAAGCGGGTGTCCCGCGTAGCTCAGGTGTACACGAATTTGGTGTGTACGTCCTGTATCCAGCTTTAATCGTACAAGGGTTGCTCGTTCCCATACTTCAACGATCTCCACATGGGTAACAGCTCCCTGCCCACCTTCCGAGACACGCCTGCGCTGTTTGTGATGTCTGTCCTTGCCAATGGGAGCATCAATTTTGTGGAGTTCAAGGGGAATTTGTCCACCTGCAATGGCAACATAATGGCGGCCAATCTCTTTGCGACGCATCGCTTCATCCAGTTTGGCGAGGGCAAAAGCATTTTTGGCATACAGAACAGGTCCGGTTGTATCCTCATCCAGTCGATGAACATGGCGTACGCTTGCCTGTATTCCGTTCATTTCATAATAAGAGGCAACCACATGATCCAGCGTGATGGCCTGATCGGCACGGTTTCCATCCGGATGCAGTTTCATGCCTGCCGGTTTGTGCATAACCAGACAGAAATCATCCTCATACAATACATCCACATCAGCCCAGCGTGGCTCAACATCGATTGGCTGGGACGCAAAAAGGGCCAGCCGAAGCCGGTCCCCTGCAAGTTGTATTCCTCGGTTTGCTTTCAGCTGACGGAGCAGTTTCTCCGGAAACTGCAGCTCAGACAATAGCCATTGCTCTGCGGCCATCTGTTTGTCCAAACTGCCTGTTACGGCTTTCCCTGGCATCAGCTCCAGCCATTCCCCGCGGCGTTTCCAACTTTTGATGGTCATAGCGATTGAAGAGCTTTACGATTCGCCTCAATCGTATCGTCAATATCCTGCTCCGTGTGCACACCAGAGACAAACATGCCTTCGTATTGCGAAGGCGCAACACTCACACCTTGATCAATCATGGCCGCAAAATAACGACGGAATTGATCCAGATTGCTTTCTTTGGCAATATCATAATTGGTTACTGGAACGGCACTGAAGAATGGACAAACCATGGAACCCACACGGTTAATGGTTATCGCAATACCCGTCTCAGCTGCATTTTTCTCGAATCCGGCTTGCAGACGTGCGGACAATGTCTCCAGACGGTCATAGACCTCTGGTGTTAACAATTTGAGCGTTGTATATCCTGCTGCCATAGCCAGCGGGTTCCCACTCAGTGTACCCGCCTGATAGATTGGTCCTGTTGGAGCAATCTGTTCCATCAGATCCCGACGACCACCATAAGCACCAACCGGGAGTCCGCCACCGATAACTTTACCCAGACAAGTCAGGTCAGGTGTAACCCCATACCGTCCCTGAGCACAGTTCAACCCTACGCGGAAACCGGTCATGACTTCGTCAAAAATAAGCAGGCTGCCATATTGGGTCGTCAAACTGCGCAGGCCTTCAAGGAAACCGTAAGCCGGTGGTACAACCCCCATGTTACCTGCCACAGGTTCCACAATAACAGCAGCCAGTTCTTCACCATAACGTTCAAAAGCAAGCTTCACGGACTCCAGATCGTTATAAGGTACCGTAATTGTATTCACAGCTACACCTTCAGGTACACCTGGACTATCCGGTAGACCCAGTGTTGCAACACCTGAACCAGCCTTGATCAGCAAGCTGTCCGCATGTCCATGATATGATCCTTCAAACTTCAGAATTTTACTGCGTCCGGTTACCCCGCGTGCCAGTCGAATGGCACTCATGGTTGCTTCCGTGCCGGAATTAACCATCCGCACGATATCGATAGAAGGTACACGCTCACAGACCAGTTTTGCCATCTCGGTCTCCAGCAAGGTAGGCGCACCAAAGCTTGTTCCTTTGAGGGCTGTCTCACGCAAAGCTTCTACAACGTCAGGGTGTGCATGTCCCATAATGAGTGGGCCCCACGATCCCACATAGTCAATAAAAACATTGCCATCAATATCGTAGATTTTGGACCCTTCGCCGCGTTCTGCATAGATCGGAGTAAGTCCCACCGATTTGAATGCGCGTACAGGGCTGTTCACACCCCCGGGTATGTACTGCTTCGCTTCCTCAAACGCGCTGCGTGAGCGCTCATCATTGCGTCGATTACCTTGTTGTGCAGTCATGAATATCCTCCTTAATATAATTTATTTTATTTCTCAGCCAACCAGCGTGAAGCGTCTTTTCCGTAGTAGGTAATGATCATATCTGCACCTGCGCGTTTCATGCTGAGCAGGATTTCCATGGCAACTTTTTTCTCATCGATCCAGCCTTGAATCGCCGCCGCCTTCACCATGGCATACTCGCCACTTACATTATAGGCAACAAGCGGAAGATCAAATTGATCCTTGATGGTGCGCATAACATCCAGATAGGAAAGGGATGGTTTTACCATCAACATGTCCGCTCCTTCGAGCACATCCGTCTCTGCTTCACGCAAGGCTTCACGCGCGTTCGCCGGGTCCATCTGATAGGACTTACGGTCTCCGAATTGTGGTGTGGAATCTGCTGCTTCACGGAATGGACCATAAAATGCGGATGCATATTTAACAGAGTAGGACATGATCGGAATGTGACTGAATCCATTCTCATCCAGCCCGGCGCGGATCGCTTGTACAAATCCATCCATCATGTTGGATGGTGCAATAATGTCCGCTCCTGCTTTGGCTTGAGACACTGCCGTTTGCACGAGTAGATCCAGTGATTCATCATTTAATACATCTCCGCAGATGTGGCCGTCAATCTCCACGGTGTGTACCATACCGCAGTGACCGTGATCCGTGAATTCACACAGACAAGTATCCGCAACAACCAGCAATTCCGGGTACCAGGATTTGATCAATCTCGTCGCTTCCTGCACAATGCCATCTTCAGCGAAGCCAGATGAACCCACACTGTCCTTCGTCTCCGGAATACCGAACAATAACACGGCTGGAATTCCCAGCTCGGCAATTTCCGTTACTTCCTCCTGAAGACGATCCAACGAGAAGCGGAATACGCCAGGCATGGATTTAATTTCAGATTTCACATTTTCTCCATACGTCACATAGATCGGTTGAATAAAGTCGTCCACGGTTAGATGGGTCTCTCTGACCATATTACGAATACCTGTGGATTGGCGTAAACGGCGATGCCGTACAATTGGAAAACTCATACGTGTAAAACCTCCCTGAAAGTTAAATAGAGCAAAAAGGGAAGCGCGCTGGTATCCTATCGAATTCAGCACGCTTCATATGTTGACATGATTAAATGTGTATTAATTTCGAAGAGCGCCTTCTTTGGTGCCTGTCCGTTTCCAGTCGCATAGCACTGTGATCAAGCTATCCATCGTTGCTTCCTCTGCCATCAGTGTAACCTTTAGTCCAGCGGCTTCTGCTGTCTTCGCTGTAACAGGTCCGATACACGCAACCTCCACATCTTTCAATAAAGGCAGTGGATCTTGCAACCCCATACGTTTCAACATACTCATGAAATTGGTAACCGTCGATGAACTTGTAAAGGTCACCGCATGAATACCACCTTCTTCAAGCAGCTTAAGCAGTTCGTCATCATCCTCACCAGCGAGGATCGTATCGTAGGTGATGGCTTCGGTGACCTGAAGTCCTCGTTCTCTCAACTGATCACGTAACCATGTACGTGCAAGATCACCGTGCGGGAGCAATACTCTCTGACCTTCCTTCAATTCGCTTTCAAAAGCCTCAAGCATGCCTTCGGCCTGGAAAGGACCTTTGACAACCTCTGCAACGATGCCATGTTTGCGCAAAGCGTCTGCTGTGGAAGGTCCTACGGCAGCAATTCTCGCTTGATGAATCGAGCGAATATCCTTACCTTCCTGTTCCAGGTGGCGGAAGAAAAACTCCACGCCGTTCACACTTGTGAAAAACACCCAGTCATAGGTATTTAAAGCACTGAAGGCTTCTATGACACTTTGCTGCGCAGATTCACTGGAAGGCATGACCGTCTCAATGACCGGAAACTCATACGGTTCGCCGCCGAGTTCCTCAATGCGATTCACCAGTTCACTCGCCTGACTGCGAGCACGGGTTACCAGAATTCGTTTGCCAAACAGCGGCAGCGCCTCTGCCCATTTCAACTGTTCCCGTTGATTCACGACATCCCCCACCACAATAACAGCAGGCGGTTGGAAATTGGCTGCGATCACTTTCGCTTCTATATCCTCAAGGGTACCTATAAGGGTATCCTGTTCCGCTCGTGTTCCCCAACGAATCAGAGCTACCGGTGTTTGCGCTGGACGACCATGACGAATCAATTGTTCGCTGATATATCCAATTTTGGCAACCCCCATCATAAATACAAGTGTGCCCGTTGCATTCGTCACTTTATCCCAATGGATACTGCGATCAAGCTTGTCCGGACTCTCGTGCCCCGTAATAATAGAGATGGAAGATGCATAGTCACGGTGAGTGACGGGAATTCCGGCATACGCAGGTACACTTATTGCAGCGGTAACCCCAGGTACAATCTCAAACGGAATTCCGTTTTTGTGCAGCAAACCCGCCTCTTCGCCTACACGTCCAAAGATCGTCGGGTCGCCACCCTTAAGTCGAACTACAACCTTGCCTTCAAGCGCCAGATCAACTAACAGTTGATTGATCTCTTCCTGTTTCATCGTATGCCGATCCGGGCGCTTGCCCACGTAAATCTTGACTGCGCCGGGTTTCATTTGTTTCAACAATCTCGGACTTGCCAAACGATCATAGACTACAGCATCAGCTTTACCGATGGATTCCCACCCTTTTACCGTAATCAGCTTTGCATCCCCAGGACCTGCCCCTACCAAAAAGACCTTTCCCACCATGTCTTCATCCCCTAACTTCTGCCAGTATCTGCTCTGCTCCCCGTTCAATCAATCTCCAAGCCACTTCTTCACCCAGACGGACCGGGTCCTTGCCGATCAGAGCTTCCTTAAGAATCAGTCCACCATCAGGCGTACCGACCATACCTGTTAATTGTAACGTGTTTTCACCATTCAGGGAATCTGCATCTTGCTGAGGCACCCACACCGCATGAGCACCGATCGGAACCTGGCAGCCCCCATTCAATACACTGAGAAAACGGCGTTCCGCCTGTACAGGAAATGCCGTCTCCGGATCATTATACAGCTGCAGCAAGTGCAACAGTTCCTCATCGTCTTCACGACATTCGATACCAAGCGCGCCTTGACCCACTGCCGGAAGGCAAGCTGTTTCAGTCAGGTACTCTGTGATTCGGTCTTCCCAGCCCATACGGTACAATCCTGCAGCTGCCAGAATAATCGCATCGAATCCTTCGGTCTCCAGCTTCCGCAGACGGGAATCAATATTGCCGCGAATCGATTCCAATTGCAAATCTGGACGATAGGCTTTCAATTGACTCGACCGGCGCAGACTGCTTGTTCCGACTCTAGCTCCTTCTGGCAGTTGATCCAGAGTTAGTCCACCATTAGAGATCAGCGCATCCCGTGGATCTGCACGACGGGGAATAGCACCATTGATTAATCCTTCGGGTAACTCGGAAGGCATATCCTTCATGCTATGCACAGCCATATCAATCGTACGATCAAGCATCGCTTGTTCAATCTCTTTGACAAACAAACCTTTGCCTCCGACTTTTGACAACGTTACATCCAGAATGAGATCTCCCTTGGTAACAATCTTATGTACTTCAAAGTCAAAAGCTAATCCTTCCCGCTCACAAATATCGCGTAAATCCTGAATGACATGGCCTGTCTGGGTTAGCGCAAGCGCGCTCTGTCTACTTCCAACTTTAATTATACGCATATCTACACTTCCTCCTGATTACGGGATATCCAGTCCCCGATTTCTTCTTCGGTCCACCACCGAAAATGGCCTGTTCGAATATCTTCTAATATGTGCATTTCAGTTAATTGCCGAAGCAACGTACTTCTGAGACTTGAACATGATACGCGTGACTTCACCTCGGTCCTCATCTGGTGCAAAAACTCAAGGTACGTCTCATACTCATCACCGAACTGTCGTTCGAGTGTGGCACGTATCTCCGCAGCTGCTGCCGGTCCCGCTCCTGCTGTGGATATCGCTATGCTTAATCTCCCGCGCCTTACCACGCTTGGTGTAATAAAGCTGCTGTGCTTCGAAGACATTGCGTCATTCACCAATATGCCCGCAGCCTCAGCATCCCGAACCACAGTTGAATTGACCTCTGAATGGTCAGTCGCTGCATATACGAGAAAGGCCCCCCGCAAATCTCCATTGCGGTAGGACCGGTCTATCCATTGAATTCGGGATTCATGATGCAGTTGTTTTAATACGGGAGTAAGCTCCGGACTAATGACCGTAATCTGTGCCTCAGCATGCAGCAATCCCTTAATTTTACGTTCGGCAACACGTCCACCACCAACCACGCAGCACTTCTTGCCTGAAGTATTCACAAATATCGGCGTGTAACGGTCCATCCCCTTCACTCTCCCGTCCAACGATGAAACGCTGAATACGCATTGGATAAAAAACTTATAATGACAAATCCGTACCCGATCAGTGTCCATCTTGCCATGATAATTGTAGAGAACTGTTTCCTTCTCTTGGATACGAAATAACCCACATAGATGGCTATAGCAAGACCTGTCGAAATAACTTTGAGATCCAAGAGCAGAATCCAGCGTCTTTCCGCCACAATGGATAATACGGCAAGCATCACAGAAACACCAAGGAGCGGTGTACCTATCAACGTAGCACCATCCATATACTTACCGATCACTTCCAGGCTTGGCAGCCGTCGCATCGTATCATTCCACTTTTTTTTCTTCAACTTACGGTGCAAGAACAGATATAACAAGGCAAATACCGTAGCAACGGTTAACGCCGCAAAACCAAGATTCGCCAAGGTAATATGCATGATAAGTAATCCATGTACCGTTTGCCAGTTATGCAGTGATATCTCTCCGGCCGTAAACCACAGTCGGTTTAATACCGTAACGGAAAAACCTACAACATTCAGCAACAAAATCACAAATTCGGAACGCTGGATGCGAGTCATGACAAGAGACATCAGTACAATACTGAATGAAAATATAAACAAAAAATCAAAGGTAGTGTAGATGGGGAAATGGCCTTCAGTCCACATGCGCAATATAACATGCGTTACCTGCAACCCCCAAACAACGACAAGAAACCCTGTGCCTGTCCGCTTCGCCCCCGCATTGCGTCGAATGCAGTCCGAGAAATAGAACAGTAGGCTCAGGGCATACATATAGATTAGAGCTTCATAGACTTGTTCAGCAAGGGTCAAGCTGCCCACCCGCCTTATACGCCTGCCGGAGCATAAGCCGGCACGGGGTCTTGCCGGTTTTCGTTAAGATGAGCAGCTGGTTTCGCCAGAGCTGTGGCATCACTCTGACTCACTTTTTCAGCGGCCATCTCTACTGCATCTTCCAGAGCGAAAATCTGAGTAAACATGCGCAGAGCTTCATCACCTTGCTTCGTGCCTGCCATTTCCTTAATCCGATTAATCGGATCTGTCGTCATTTGGTTCACAATACTCTTGGTCAAACGACGAATGACTTTACGTTGATGTTCATCGAGCTCAGGCAGTTTATTAAACAGGCTATCCATCGTTTCTTCATGAATGGAGACACCTTTTTCCTGCAAAGCGCGAATAACGGGACGAACACCCAACGTTTTGAGCCAATGGTAATAATCCTCCATCTCAAGCTCGATCATTCTCTCAATCTTGGCAGCTTCCACCTTACGCATCTCCAGGTTACTCTCCACGATTCCTTCCAGATCATCAATGTCATAGAGAAATACATTGGATAATTCACCAATCGCCGGATCAATATCGCGTGGAACCGCAATATCAATCAGGAACAATGGACGAGATTGACGACGCTTCATGCTCTCCCGTACCACTGCTGCATCCATGACATAACGTTCAGCTCCAGTGGAACTAATCACAATATCAACTTCATTAAGTCGATCTAATGCCTGTTCCATCGTACAAGGTGTGCCCCGGAACTTGGCTGCCAATTCTTCTGCTCTTGCAAGCGTACGATTCGCCACGATGACCTCGGATGCCCCGTTGGCATAGAGATGTTTCACGGTTAGTTCACTCATCTTGCCGGCACCCAAAATGAGCACCTTCTTGTCTGTGAACATGCCAAAAATCCTCTTACCGAGTTCGACAGCAGCATAACTGACAGATACGGCGCTCTCCCCAATGGAAGTCTCCGAATGTGCCCGTTTGCCCAGTGTAACGGCCTGCTTAAATAACTTATTAAACCATGTACCTGTTGATTTCTCTTCCTGCGCTTTAAGAAAAGACTGTTTCACCTGTCCAAGAATCTGAGTCTCGCCAATGACCATGGAATCCAGTCCGCAGATGACACGGAACAAATGGCGCATGGCTTGATCATCTTCATATATATATAAGTGTTGCGTAAATTCTTCCCGTGGTACATTAAACCATTGTTCCATGAATGTTCGAATAAAATAACCACACATGTGAAGACGGTCCACCACAACATACAACTCGGTACGGTTACATGTGGCTACGATTACACCTTCCAATACACTCTTGGTCAGCTTGAGCTGCTGCAGCGCTTCAGACAAGTCCTTTTCTGCAAATGTGAATCGTTCCCTAACCTCTACAGGCGCCGTGCGATAATTCAAACCAACGACAACGATGTGCATTGCAAGTTCACCTGCCTAATAAATTTCCAATCAAAGTGCTTACTGCATATGTCTATCCATTTAGGATTGACATGGTTAATTATATCACACATCATAGCCGTGACCGGGTCATTTTTATGAAATGTTTATGAAATCACCATGTTCATCATCATATGCACTGTCATTTATTGTAGTGTCTCACCAAAGTTCACTGTTATGCGTTAAAAAGTGTCGATTATGAATATTCATAACGATACGCATATTAAAACAAATAGCCATGGAATTATTCCATGACTATTAAAGTTTGGGAGGTTATGTGTCCATCCCGATATGTGAACATTGTGTATGCAATATACTTTTTATTTAAACCCGTTCAGTCTGGTTGTTCATCTCTGGTGTTTCAACTTGCAATTCGCCCAATCCACGTACCAACTTCTTTGCATACGTTTTTTCAGGCTTTAATACGGATACCAGGTAGTCAATAGCAAGCTGTGGATCTACGGTCTCCCCACAAGTGTAACAGTCTATTGCTGCAAAACCTCTCTCAGGATACGTATGAATGGAGAGATGGCTCTCAGACAATAGTACAAGTACGGTTGCTCCCTGTGGATCAAACTGCTTGGATTGTACGGACATCACTGTCGCGCCACATGCCTCCGCTGCTTCAACCATTTGGGCTTCCAGATACTCTGCATTGTTCAGTAGATTAAAGTCGACACCCCAAGTATCAACAGCAACGTGTCTTCCGAAAGTTGAATATTCCACCCTTCGGTTCCCCCTTCCTAGGAATAAAATGTTTGAAAAATTTCATCCGCTAGGACCTACGTCATTCACTTCCCGAGGGAAAAATCTCTCGCAACATATAATGTCCTGAGTGAATCCTGGTTCCTATATTGTTTTCAACGAGATTAAAAATAACATTGAATCAGAGTGAAATCAACCCTTTTCCAGAAGATTGTAAAATAAATATTTTCAATTCGGAATATTCGATTTCACATCAAAAAATCCCCCTGAAACCTCCGCATTGGCGAGTGCCACTGCCCGGAAGATACAAGGGAATTCATTATATACATATACGTTTATAAACATACAATTTTAAGCTAATAAGCTTCAAGCTCAAACAATCGTTTTTGATGACGAGCAAGCGTCTCATCAATATGATGGAGCTGATCAGCAGTCGCATCTTTTCTAGTATCCAGCAGTGAATCGATCTCGGCATACACACGGTTTATTTCGCGTTCTACATCTCTGGCCTGGAACAGATGTTGCAATTCAAGCAACGTATTTTTGTATTCATAGATCACTCGGGTGTTCTCCCCGGTCTTCTCCACAATTTTGCGGACAGTGCCTTGAGCATAAACATACGTCATGGTGAACCCTTTATAGATCCGATGAACGACCCCGTCACCTTTAAAAGTCACAAAGAGCTTCCGGACAACATTGGTGAGATGCAGATTCACCAGGCGGCAAGATAACTCACAGATATAAAACCCTTCTATGCGGTCAAAAGGGAAATGCACTTCTTCTCCACTTACATCCCCCAGCACAACCTCCTGACAACCATTGTCCAACACCTTAACCCGGTGATGAAGCCTGCCATCTTCTGTCATGCGCAAAAACTGATGCATCTGGGGTTCTGACAATTTCAAAGTGGCCTTAACATACTCTGTGGCTAACCGCTGAGCCATACAAATCCCTCAATTCTTTCCCGATTGTTTTGTCTTCCTGCACATGTAGCAGTCATCTCAAAATTCTTCAGGCCGGCATGGCCGGTAATTTTGGTACTGTTGGCAATATGCACCTATGCTCATTATACACTACCCTAACGTTATTTTTCTCCAGATCCAGATGATGAATTCTCACGAAATTCCATAAAAAACCGGATTAATCTTAATCTCATCAAAGATTCACTTAGCATGCTCACTTTCCTGCACTAAAACGGTATACTATCTCGGTTATCCGTTAATTTCGTTGGTTTCTTCCTCATCAGAAGCACCCTCTGCTTCCAGCACTGGTGCATACTTATCTATCCGGGCATGGCGGGTAATGATATCCCATAACTCTTCTTTCCCCAATCCCTCTTCGGATGAAAACGGTACAAACAAATCCCCTGAACGAAGACCCAGTGATTCCTTAATGACTTTGATATGTTTGGCTCTGCGTGTTTTTGGAATCTTGTCCATCTTGGTCGCTACGACAACCAAAGGCAATCCGTTATGACGAAGCCACTCATTCATCATCTTGTCATCCTTGGATGGCTCATGTCTCATATCCACCATCTGCATAACCAGTTTCAATTCTTCGCGTCCCAACAAGTATTTCTCCATCATTTTGCCCCAGGCAAAGCGTTGCTCTTTGGAAACTTTAGCGTAGCCATATCCCGGGAAATCGACGAAGTAGAGATCCTGATTAATTTTATAATAGTTGAGTTGCTGTGTCTTACCCGGTGTTGAGCTCGTCCGAGCCAAATTTTTACGATTGATCAAACGGTTGATCAGGGAAGATTTTCCCACATTGGAGCGTCCCGCCAAAGCAATCTCTGGCAGACCGTCCTCGGGGTATTGTTCAGGCCGAACGGCACTGATAATAAATTCAGATTGATTTACTTTCATATTGTATCTTTCCTCTCTTGAAAGCCTGTGCTATGCATCACCTGTTGAAGGTATTATGCCATGGATTGTTCTATCATACCAAAAAAACCGTTCAAGCGGACGCCGAAGCCTCCGCAGAACGGTCTAATCTTCATACGAACCTTTCGGATACGTGGATTACAGGTGAATTCCTGTCTGCTCAACAAGTGCATGCTGCAATACCTGATCCATATGGGCTACAGGGACAAACTCCACATCTTCCTTGATGCTGTCTGGAATGTCACGCAGGTCCCGTTCGTTATCCTTAGGCAATAATATTTTTTTATAGCCGGCACGATGGGCTGCCAGTGATTTCTCTTTCAGGCCACCAATCGGCAGCACACGTCCACGTAGTGTTATTTCACCAGTCATCGCGATATCCTTGGACACATGTTTGTTCGTCAAGGCTGAGATTAACGCTGTTGCCATCGTAATCCCGGCAGATGGACCATCCTTCGGAATCGCTCCTTCCGGAACGTGGATATGGATATCGTTCTTCTCATGGAAGTCAGGCGAAATTCCAAGCTGTGTAGCTTTGGAACGGGTGTAACTGAATGCGGCTTGTGCCGATTCCTTCATGACATCCCCCAGTTTACCTGTGAGAGTCAATTTACCTGTTCCAGGCACAACAGTCACTTCAATGACAAGGGTATCTCCACCCACTTCAGTCCACGCCAGACCTGTTACGGTACCAATCTGGTCTTCCAGTTCAGCCATACCATAACGGAACTTGCCAGGTCCAAGGTATTCTTTGATCTCATCTGATGAGATGTTAATCTGACCTTCCACACCAGATACGATGTTTTTCGCAGCTTTTCGGCACAACGAAGCCATCTGCTGTTCCAGATTACGCACACCTGACTCCCGTGTATATTCACGAATTACACGCAACAACGCGTCATCCGGGATTTCCAATTGCTCTTCTTCCAGACCATGGTCCTGCTTCTGTTTGGGCAACAAATAGTTTTTCGCAATTTGCAGCTTCTCCAGCTCCGTGTAACCAGGGATGTTGAGCATTTCCATCCGATCCAGCAATGGACGCGGAATATTGTGTACCGTGTTGGCAGTTGTTATAAACATAACGTTGGATAAGTCAAACGGCAATTCGACAAAGTGATCACTAAACGTATTATTCTGTTCCGGATCAAGCACCTCAAGTAACGCTGCGGAAGGATCTCCGCGGAAGTCTGAAGCCATCTTATCGATCTCGTCCAGCAGGAATACCGGATTCAGTGAACCTGCCGTTTTCATCCCTTGGATGATACGCCCAGGCATTGCTCCTACATAGGTGCGTCGGTGACCACGAATCTCGGCTTCATCACGTACGCCGCCAAGAGATATTCTTACAAACTCCCGACCCAGCGATCTGGCGATCGAACGAGCAAGTGATGTTTTACCGACCCCTGGAGGTCCAACCAGACAGAGAATTGGCCCTTTGAGCTTCTTGACGAGCTTCTGGACAGCCAGATATTCAAGCACACGCTCTTTGGGCTTTTCCAGTCCGTAATGATCTGCATTGAGCACATCTTCGGCTTTTTGGATATCCAGATCATCCGCTGTCATCTGACTCCAAGGAAGGCCAAGCAGCCAATCCACGTAGTTGCGAATGACTCCGCCCTCGGCTGAACTTGCAGGCATTTTCTCCAGTCGATCAATTTCTTTCTCGACCTTTTCTTTCACCTTGTCCGGCAAGCCGAGTTCTTCCATCTGAGTACGAAGTTCCTCGACCTCACCCGCGCGGCCTTCTTTTTCACCCAGTTCTTTCTGGATCGCTTTCATCTGCTCGCGCAAATAATATTCCTTCTGCGTTTTCTCCATCTGTTTCTTCACACGTTGGCTGATCTTGCGTTCAAGCTCCAGCACTTCGCGCTCATTGTTCAGGATATCCAGCAATTTCTCCAGACGTTCCCGAACGTCGATGGTCTCCAGAATTTCCTGTTTATCCTTGATCTTCAAGGACAGGTGACTCGTGATGACATCGGCCAGACGCCCTGGTTCTTCGATGTCAGACACCGCTGCGAGTGTCTCTGGTGTCACTTTTTTGGACAGATTAATATAATTCTCGAACTGGTTCAGAACGGTACGCATCAAGGCATCCGTCTCCGGATGGGTATTCTCCTCTTCAGGCAGCTCTTTAGCCAGTACTTCATAATATTCCTCGTTGTCCGTATATTCAATAATTTCAGCCCGTTCCAAGCCTTCCACGAGTACACGAATCGTACCATTCGGAAGCTTCAGCATCTGTCTGACCTTGGCCACGGTTCCGATTCTGAAAATGTCCTCTTGTGTTGGTTCTTCAATATTTACTTCGGCTTGGGAACATAGGAGAATCAGATGTTCTTCTACCATCGCTTTTTCTAAAGCCTTGACCGATTTCTCCCGGCCCACATCGAGATGCAGTACCATACTCGGGTAGACGAGAAGTCCTCTTAAAGGCAGTAAAGGAAAACGACGACCTTTCGCTTTGCTCGGTCCCATCGCTTTCGCACCTCCAATGGCTCTCAGGTTGTAGTCATTCATTATTCTATCAAATGTTCACATAAAAAACCAATGAAGGGAAGCGCTTAGCAGCTTCCCGAATCTGTAACCTGTCCTGGACGAGGCACGTCCGCACGCAAATAGGAAGCGGATGCCGGTGGAAAAATCTCCGGTGCAGGTGCAACTGTCTCCTCTGCAAGCTTCGTTTGTTCCATCTGTTGTAATTCCGGAACCCAGTCGAACACTTCACGGAATACGTCCTGTACCGTATCTACCGGGATAACGCGCAAGCCATCCAGATTCTCAAAAATGGACTGCCAGTTCTCCGCAGGAATAATAACGGTCTTCGCTCCTGCCTGAAAGGCAGCCTCCACCTTGGCCAGCACGCCACCAATAGGCTTAACCCGACCATGAATACTGATCTCGCCAGTCATCGCTATCTCATGATCCACAGGGCGTCCCTGAATGGCTGATGTAATGGCAGTCGCCATCGCAATCCCGGCAGATGGACCATCAATAGGCGTCCCACCTGGGAAATTCACGTGTAAATCGTAATCATTCGGACGAATACCCATGGCTTTTAATACGGTTAACACATTTTCAACCGACCCTTTGGCCATACTTTTTCGCCGGAGTGTACGCGAACCGCCTCCAATCTCTTCTTCATCCACAACGCCTGTAATGTTGATTCGGCCTTGATCTTTAAGAGCCGGAACAGCAGACACTTCGATCTCCAAAATGGTTCCCATATTCGGCCCGTATACCGCCAAGCCATTAACAAACCCCACCTGCGGCTGTGTAGGGACCTTCCGATCAGGCCGTGGCTGAATCTGGCTGCTACCCGCCACCCACTCCACATCAGACGCCTGAAGCGTCTCACGCTTCTCTGTCAGCGCAAGTCCAGCAGCCAGCTGGATGATATTGACTGCTTCACGTCCATTGGTTGCATATCGCTTGACCACATCAACGGCATCCGGACATGGACTGAACCCTATTTTCTGAACAGCATCCTCTGCAATTCGCCCAATCTCCTCAGGCAACAAAGGACGGAAATAAACTTCCATGCAGCGGGAACGCAAAGCTGGTGGCAGTTCATGAGGCGAACGAGTCGTTGCTCCAACAAGGCGGAAATCGGCCGGCAGGCCATTTTGAAAAATATCGTGGATATAAGCAGGAGTATGCGTGTCTTCCGAGTTATAGTACGCACTCTCCAAAAACACCTTGCGATCCTCCAACACTTTCAACAGCTTATTCATCTGAATCGAATGTAATTCACCAATTTCATCAATAAAAAGCATTCCTCCATGCGCTTTCGTCACAGCGCCCGGTTTTGGTTGGGGAATACCGGCAACGCCCATAGCTCCTGCTCCCTGATATATCGGATCATGAACCGAACCAATTAAGGGGTCCGCAATACCACGCTCATCAAAACGGGCTGTTGTTGCATCCAGCTCCGTGAATTTGGCGTCTGGCTTGAAAGGAGAAGATGGATTCTTCTTGGCCTCTTCCAACACAACCCTTGCGGCAGCTGTCTTCCCGACTCCGGGAGGGCCATAAATGATAACATGTTGCGGATTCGCACTGCATAATGCAGCTTTAAGGGCACGCAACCCATCTTTTTGCCCAACAATATCGTTAATGGTAGCTGGACGCGTCTTCTCCGACAGCGGCTTGGTGAGTGAGATCGAACGCAGCTTGCGCAGCTTCTCCAGTTCCTTGCGAGATTCACGCTCAACGGCACTACGGTTTGTTTTCTGGCCACGCAGCAGGTTCCAGAAATACAAACCAATCACCACTCCAAAAAATAACTGAATCAACATGATGACCATACCAAATTCCATGTCTTCACATCCTCCTATTTTGTCGCTATTCTCATATGAGATCATGCTAATACTTGGTAGTATAGCCTTTTCAACGCGACGTAAACGGGCGATGCGGAATTTGTATGCGAGAAAATAAAAAGCCCGCCATTGCTGGCGAGCTTTTGTTGTAACAAGATATGAATCAATCAGTGCGAACGACCAGGAATAACACCTGTCTCTTCGTAGGCTTCGACGATTTTGTCGATCTCTTTTTTTAATTCCTCAACCATGATTTCTTCAGGCACTTTACGGATCATCTTGCCGTGACGGAACAAGAGACCTTCTCCACGAGCACCGGCAATCCCGATATCCGCTTCTTTGGCCTCACCTGGACCATTAACCGCACAACCCAACACCGATACTTTAATCGGCACCTTCAGTTTGGAGATATACTCCTCCACTTCGTTGGCAATGGAGAACAGGTCGATATCCAAACGTCCACACGTTGGGCAGGAGATCAATGTAGCTGCATTTGTGATGAGTCCAAATGTTTTGAGCAGATCACGAGCAACCTTGATTTCTTCTACCGGGTCCGCACTCAGTGAGATCCGCATCGTTGAACCAATACCCATAGAGAGCAAGGCTCCCATACCTGCGGAGCTTTTGATCGTACCGGAGAACAAGGTACCCGCTTCGGTAATCCCGAGATGCAACGGATACGGAATGATTTGAGCTGCTTTGGTATACGCCTCAATCGCCATCGGCACATCCGATGCTTTGAGAGACACGATGATATCATGGAAATCAAGCTCTTCCAAAATACCAATGTGATACAATGCACTTTCTACCATAGCATCTGCCGTAGGATACCCGTACTTCTCAAGGAGATGGTTTTCCAAAGACCCCGCATTTACTCCAATCCGAATCGGAATGCCGCGGTCTTTACAAGCCTTAACCACTTCTTCCACTTTTGCACGTTTACCGATGTTACCTGGATTAATCCGAACTTTATCGATGCCGTTCTCAATCGCAAGTAAAGCCAGCTTATAGTTAAAATGAATGTCCGCTACTAGCGGTATATTAATGCGTTTTTTGATTTCCTTGATGGCTGCGGCAGCTTCCTCATTATTCACCGTTACACGTACCACTTGACAACCCGCTTCTTCCAGTCGCAGAATCTCTGCAACCGTTGCTTCAACGTCTGCCGTTTTGGTTGTACACATACTTTGGATAATGACTTCGTTACTGCCACCGATCGTTACGTTTCCCACTTTTACGGGACGTGTATCCTGTCTTAAATACATGAGTGATTTCTCTCCCCACAACGTCAAAGCTCCACCCTGACAGAGACATGAATTCGCCTTCTGCCAAAGTGGAGAACTGACAAGTCTATATTTCAGAGTTCAACGGGATTCAGGCCTTTATTAGGCGCTCTCTTCCTGCTTATCGTCCTTCGATTGGCTTAGTTCAGGCACGACTCTTTTCTCAACAACTTCTTCGGTAATGACACAGTTCGTAACATCTTCACGTGAAGGCACTTCATACATGATTTCAAGCATGATGCCTTCAATGATGGCACGCAATCCACGTGCACCTGTGTTACGTTTAATTGCTTCTTTTGCAATCGCGAGCAATGCAGCTGGTTCAAATACCAGATTCACATTATCCAGCTCAAGCAGTTTTTGGTACTGTTTGGTAAGCGCGTTTTTTGGTTCGGAAAGAATCCGTACCAGCGTATCTTCATCCAGTGGCTCCAAAGTGGAGATGACTGGCAGACGGCCTACAAATTCCGGAATCAGACCAAATTTCAGCAAATCTTCCGGCAATACCATACCCAGGTATTCACCTGGTTTCAGATCTTTTTGCTCAGAAACGGTATTGAAGCCAATGACTTTTTTACCGATCCGGCGTTTGATCATTTGCTCCAGACCATCAAAGGCACCGCCGCAAATGAACAGGATATTCGTTGTATCGATCTGAATGAATTCTTGATGAGGATGTTTACGACCACCTTGTGGTGGTACAGAAGCCACAGTTCCTTCAAGAATTTTCAAGAGAGCCTGTTGCACACCTTCGCCCGATACATCACGAGTTATGGATGGGTTTTCGGATTTACGCGCTACTTTATCAATCTCATCGATATAAATAATGCCACGCTCTGCTTTTTCCACATCATAATCAGCAGCTTGAATCAGTTTGAGCAGGATGTTCTCTACATCCTCACCCACGTAACCCGCTTCTGTTAATGACGTAGCATCCGCAATAGCAAAAGGAACATTCAAAATTTTTGCCATCGTTTGCGCAAGCAACGTTTTACCAGAACCTGTTGGTCCTAACAACAAAATGTTACTCTTTGACAATTCAACGTCTTCAATTTTGCTTTGTGTGTTGATCCGTTTGTAGTGATTATACACGGCAACAGACAATGATTTTTTCGCTTGTTCCTGTCCAATAACATATTGATCCAGAATATTACGAATTTCTTTTGGTTTCGGAATATCTTTCAGGTCTACTTCTTCATCATGACCAAGTTCTTCCTCAACGATTTCGGTGCAAAGTTCGATACATTCATCACAAATGTACACGCCTGGTCCAGCGACCAACTTGCGTACCTGCTCCTGAGATTTACCGCAAAAAGAGCATTTCAATTGCCCTTTCTCATCGTTAAATTTAAACATGAAACCACCCCTTTAGGAATTGATCGGTCTACTGAGCACCTGGTCAATAATGCCGTACGTCTTAGCTTCTTCAGCGCTCATGAAGAAGTCACGGTCTGTATCCCGCTCAATTTTCTCAAGAGGTTGACCCGTACGATCGACGTATATTTGATTCAGTTTCTGACGTGTTTTAATAATCCATTCTGCGTGTATCTTAATATCCGCAGCCTGTCCTTGAATGCCGCCAAGCGGCTGATGAATCATTACTTCGCTGTTTGTCAGCGCATATCTCTTGCCAGGTGCACCGGCTGTCAGCAATAACGAGCCCATGCTAGCTGCCATCCCTACGCAAATGGTAGATACATCCGGCTTGATAAATTGCATCGTATCGTATATACCCATCCCTGCGGTGACAGAACCACCAGGTGAATTAATGTACAAGCTGATATCCTTCTCAGGATCGTCGGCTGCCAAAAACAAAAGCTGTGCTATGACAAGATTGGCTACATCGTCATCAATCGCACTGGTTAGAAAGATAATGCGATCTTTCAGCAAACGCGAATATATATCGTAAGACCGCTCGCCTCGATTAGTTTGTTCTATAACCATTGGCACCAGACTCATGAGACCAACCTCTTTTCTACATGTAATTAGACATAGGCCACCTGTAAAGCAAACCCAAATTCATTCTAACACTTTCCTGTGACAATGTCATTTTTCACAAGAGGGGTCAGACATCCGTTTGTTTACTTTTTAGCCTGATCATATTTAACCATGTTTTCTATGTATGTGCAAATTGAAGCCATCCTATGCCGTCTTGCCGTTTTTTATTTCATGAAGTACATAGGTATGTAAAAAGTGTACGTGGATCAATAAAATTAGTATTCATCCATATAATTACTTCATTTTCTATAAAATGGATGTCATAATTTAAAAATAAGGCACGCAATAATTCACGTGCCTTATCGTTTATTCAACTGACAAGTTGATAACAGCTTGTCTTATTTTTCGTCAGCTTCTGCAACAACTTCTTCAGCTGGAGCTTCAACTGGTTCAACAACTGTGCTGTTCTCAACGAGAACATCAATCGTTTTACGCAGTTTTACTTCATCGCGAAGGCTGTCCAGGGAACCATTACCTTCGAGGATGCCACGGATCTCATCAGCAGGACGCTTGTAAGATTCAGCCATTTTCTCGAGTTCTTGATTCACTTCTTCGTCAGATACTTCAATGTTTTCCGCTTTACCTACAGCTTCAAGCACCAGGTTGTTGCGAACACGTTTGGAAGCATCTTCTTGCATTTGTCCTCTCAGGTCAGCTTGAGTCTGGCCAGAGAAGCTCAGGAACATTTCAAGGTTCATACCTTGGTTGCGCAGACGGTTGTCGAAATCACGCATCATGTTTTGTACTTCGCTCTCAACCATTGCAGCAGGAATGTCCACTTCAGCGTTCTCAGCCACTTTTTCTACAACTGCATTTTCTTGTGCAGCTTTGGCTTCGTCAGCTTTACGGGATTCCAATTGTGTTTTCAGGTCAGCTTTGTACTCTTCAAGTGTGTCAAATTCGCTAACATCTTTAGCAAACTCATCATCCAATGCAGGAAGCTGTTTGCGTTTGATTTCGTGAATTTTCACTTTGAATACCGCTTGTTTGCCAGCAAGTTCTGCTGCATGGTAGCTCTCTGGGAAAGTCACTTCTACGTCTTTGAAGTCACCTGTGGACAGACCCACAACTTGCTCTTCAAATCCAGGAATGAATGTGTTGGAACCCAGTTCCAGGGAATACCGCTCAGCTTGTCCACCTTCGAAAGGTACACCATCAACGGAACCGTCGAAGTCGATTACTGCAACGTCGCCGTTAGCAGCGGAACCTTCGTCAATTACAACGAGTTCAGCGTGACGTTGTTGAAGACGCTCAAGTTCTTCAGTCACTTCTGCGTCAGTTACTTCACCTTTTGCTACAGCAACTTCGATTCCTTTGTACTCACCAAGAGTAACTTCAGGTTTCACAGTTACTTTTGCTTTGAACTTGAATGTTTGTCCTTTAGCAAATTGTTCAACATCTACGTCAGGACGATCAACCGGGAAAATATCCGTTTGGTCGATTGCTTCTGTATAAGCTTCAGGAAGCAAAATGTCGATTGCTTCTTGATAAAGGCTCTCTACACCAAAACGTGCTTCGAAGATGGAACGTGGTACTTTACCTTTACGGAATCCAGGTACGTTTGCTTGTTTAACCACTTTATTAAAAGCTTTGTCGAGTGCTGCAGTTACACGATCTGCATCCACTTCAACCTCAAGAACCCCAAGGTTCTTCTCTATCTTTTCCCAAGTTGCTTTCATTGTATACTTTCCCCTCCAAAATTCACATGTTCACGTAGGCAATCACGTACAAAATAACCATTTTAGTATAAACAAGATTAGATTCTTTTTCAAGGGGAATCCCTTGATACGGTTTAAGGAAAACGTTTCCGGCCTCGATTAACCATCCAAACCGGCAGATACAAACTGTTTCATGGAACGATAAGCCTGCTCCAGTCGAAAGCGCATCGCGCCTGTCACAGCATACATTGAGCGGGTATTCTCCTCATCATGCGAACCACCCAGACTGTCTGCAACGGTCATATGTAGAGCTGCTGCCCATATATCTGTCATGGAATCATTTTCTTCCAGCATCGATACATAATCACGGGTTCCATACACCGCCATGACATATTGTATCCACAGTTCCTGGGCAAAATAAAAGAGCGTAGGTTCATGAACCTCCGTCTGATCTGCCACTCGTTCCAGAATCTGAACGATTTGGATTGGGAATTCCTCTGGTCTAAGAGGCACGGTGTCGATCTCGACTTCAACCTGCTCTTCGCCTCTCGTAAACAGGATCATACCTTGAACACCTCGGCGACGCAAGGTTTGCAGCACCCGGAATTGAAGCAGAGGGTGAAGCGACTTATCTTTTAACCAACTCGTAAGTGCCTCGTCAATCTTCGGCAGATCAAGATAAGCCAGCTGCTCCAAAGCCAGCATCGTCTGTTCAGACAGCGGCTCCTCCATGACTGTGCGAAGCATCTTATCTGCATAGCCATCATCCTGTTCAAGCTTCATTCGGGCATGATGCCGTGCCATGTCTTCCTCACTAATCTCTTCTTCTTCTCGTTCTTCAAGCACGACAGGCGAGGTTTCTTCATATTGAGGAAACGCAGCCTGAAGCCATTCAAGCAGGGCCCGCCATTCATCATAGTGGCGCTCTTCCTGTCCCTGACATTGCAGCAAAAAGTGAAGCAATTTCATCGCTTCACCATACCGTTCATTTTCAAGCATAACTGTCAATTGAATCTGGTAATAGTCCAGCGTCTTAGGAAACAGCACAATATTGTTGTTATGCTCGGTTTCCGGGGTCGTGGATTCCTTAATGGGAGCACCTCCTCTATATCCTGAATATCCAGTTGGAATCAACCTAAATAGATGTATATATTAAAACGATTGTTGATCTATTTTTGAGTTCTCCTGATATTCTAACATAACCTTAAATATAATGAAAAAAACGTTACTGCCGCCAAATATCATATACGAAAAACAGTTTAAAATAAAATGCTTGATATTCCTGTATGCATATGATAAAATCAATTTTGCTTGAAAAAATTCATGTCTCAGTAGCTCAGCTGGATAGAGCAACGCCCTTCTAAGGCGTCGGTCGGGGGTTCGAATCCCTCCTGGGACGTCTTAAAAAGAAGCTTCCTTCGGGAAGCTTTTTTTGCGTTCTGGGGATGAGAACCCCAACGGTTCGTCGGAGCATTCGCTTCGTTAGCACCACTTCGCAGTCTCGACTGCAAGGAGAGTATCCCTCCTGGGACGTATTAAAAAGAAGCTTCCTTCGGGAAGCTTCTTTTTGCGTCTGGGGATGAGAACCCCAATGGTTCGTCGGAGCATTCACTTCGTTATATGCTCTATGTCGCTGCATTGGAGCAGCCGCACGAGGCACCCACGGTCCATTGGGTGTTTTTTCATTTCATTGCTCAATATTGACATAGAATGTTATGCTTACGGAGTGGATTATGTAACAATCCATACATATTAACTTCTTAGGAAACAGGAGATTTTATCAATGTCATCTTCAATACAGCAGCACTCACCTATCCATACCGAGGAAGAACATTCTTCGACATCCAAAAGATTCGGCCTGTTGTTAGCAGGCATTATCGTCATCGCCGCTACCATGAGATCACCGATTACAGCAACCGGACCTGTAGTGGAGATGATCCGCTCAGATACAGGTATCGGCCATACAATGGTTGGGCTTCTGACCTCACTTCCTTTGCTTGCCTTTGCAGCAGTCTCTCCTTTTGCACCACGTCTAGCCAAGCGGTTAGGACTCGAATCTGCTCTGCTATTGGCTGTTATGATTGTAACCCTTGGGGTGGCCTTACGCTTGTTGCCTTCCGTTCTCTCCTTATATGCAGGAACCGCAATTTTGGGGTGCGGCATTGCATTAAGCAACGTGCTTTTGCCAAGTTTGATCAAACGTGATTTTCCATTGCGGGTAGGTATCGTCACCGGATTATACTCTGTATCCATGAACATATTTGGCGCCATCGCCTCAGGTGTGAGTGTGCCCGTAGCAGGAGCCACATCTATGGGTTGGCGTGCTTCGTTAGGCATGTGGGCCTTGTTGTCCATATTGGCGCTTCTCTTGTGGCTCCCCCAGATCGCCGCAGGACGTCAGCGAATGTTATTCATAGCCACACAAAGTGAAGGGACGCCTGTACGTCTACGGACCTCTTCTCTGGCCTGGTTCATTACTTTATTTATGGGTCTGCAGTCTCTAATATTCTATACAACGATTACCTGGCTTCCCGAGATTCTCGCTGAGCAAGGATTCAGCCCCACCTCAGCAGGGTGGATGCTCTCCCTAATGCAGATGGTTAGTGTACCGGCTACCTTTATCGTTCCAATCCTCGCTGGCCGAACGCGAGATCAGCGTGTTCTAACCGCGATAACGTGCTCTTCTTTAATTGTCGGGTATGCTTTATTGTTAACTGGTATCGCTTCGCTCGTTACCATTGGTGTCACGTTGGCAGGAATAGGTGCTGGAGCTTCATTTGGAATGGTAACCATGTTCTTCGTCCTTCGCACAAAAGATGCCAGACAAGCTGCCAGCCTGTCCGGGATGGCTCAGTCCTTCGGATATATGCTTGCTGCAGTGGGACCTCTACTGTTCGGCATGCTTCATGACTGGACAAAAGGATGGACCCTTCCGTTGCTAATACAGGTCATTCTGGCCATCGCTTTGCTAATCGCAGGGATTCAGGCCAGCAAAAATAGAATGATCGGTTAGCCATACAATTTATTTATAGAAAAACAAAACGGCCTCCATCCTGAAAATCAGGATGGAGGCCGTTTATGCATAGAACAATTCCTTCATTAATTTATTCAATTTTAATCAATTTCAATGAGGAATGAAGTTACTTCACTTTTACCTTAATCGTGTCTGTGCTGGTAACGCCGGCTGCGTTAATTAACTCTGCCCGATACGTATACGTGCCCGATGCTTTCCCGGACAGTGTAGTCACAGCACTTTGCGCATAAGGTGTAGCCGAACGGAGTTCTTGCGTATCGATCAACTTATCATTTTCATAGAGACGATACTCTGTAGCGTTGGTCCCCCACCACAGGTTCATGGTCACCTTATAATGGCCGTCGCCATCCCAGTTATCCTGAGAGAGAACCGCTTTGCCTGGCGTTGCGTTGGTAACCCGAACAGTCAACGTTTGACTACGCGTTGTTCCCTTGTCGTTAGTCAGCTCAGCCACGTACGTATACGTGCCATTGGCTTTGCCCGTGATCTTCGTCTGAGCAAACTGCGCCCAAGGTGAGTTGTAAGTCAACTTTTGCGTATCAACCAAAACCCCGTCCTCATATAACTTGTAGCTAGTTGCGTTCTCGCCCCACCACAGGTTCATTGTAACGATATACGCGCCCTCTGGTAAGCCGTTGCCTACCCAGTTATTGTGAGACAATACAGGCGTACCTGGGGCCTTAGTTGCCGGAGTTTCAGGTTCGGTCTCCACGGCTTCCAACTTCAGTGCCGTATTGGCTGTGCCCGAAAGCCCCTGTTGGTCTTTTACCGTAAGTTCAACAGCATACTCGCCTGCTTCAATTCCCTCCAAAGGAAGGCTGAAGGTACCATCAGCTTGTACTTCAAAGACTCCTTCTTTATAAACCGAACCATCCTCTTTTTTCACAACATACGTTGCTTCCAGGGAAGCGGCCGGATCAAACGTGATGTCCCATCCGCTGGCAAGCGCAGGAGCTACACGGAAGTACAAGTCCTCCACGCTACCATTAAGAACAGCAGACTCATCCTCTTTGAACTCCAACGCTTCTGGTGCAGTTACAGCCGGAGCTGTCTTTTTCACCAAAAATGGCGAAGTGTCTTCCTTATAAGTTTTGCCGTCCGTACCAATAGTAGTGATGTCTACCGTATATAAACCATCCGGAATCTCAGTCACTTCATCGGTTGTGTAATCTGCATATGAGCCGTCCCAAGCAAGGTTGTATCTTGCATTGGCATTGAAGTTAAAATAGTTACCAAAGATGGAGCCGATATAACCATCTTGATAATATCCACCTTCCGGATTAAGACCATCATAGATCTCAATCAGGGCAAATGTCATTGGATTATAAAATTCCATCGCTACATTAAGGGTATCCAACGTACCATCAGCCTTCAATGGATAGTGGAATGGATTTTTTTCAGTACCTTTTACAGTTTCAATATACTTAACTCCACTCAACGTAACATTGAAATGAGCAACATATGGCACAGTAAAAGTATTGGTTCCATTCGAGAACTCAATGTATCCTTGTGCTTCCGTAGTTGCAGTAACCCCACGCGGAACGGTGATTGTCACTGCAAGTTCTTCCTCACCATTCAATGTAAAGGAATTCTTGTCTACGGCAACAGATACACCAGCGACATTACGAGTCGGATTCACATTTACGGTGTAATCCCCGCCACTACCATTCAGCGCTTCAACTTTAATCGTTTTGGTAATCGTCTTTTCATCTGTGCTCAGGAAATTACCGTAGTTGATACTTCCGGTGATATTTTCCTTTTCAACAACAGAGCCACTTTCTGTGTATTGAGTTACATCAAGCACTTTGACAAAAGCTGCAGGATCAATGGTATTAACAGCCTGAATACGGCCAGCACCTTGATCAAATACATCAAACTTGGTTGTATCCAGCACCTTACTATTGTTCATCAGTGCAACTTTGATATCAAATGGTGTCCATTCCGGATGCTTCTCGATCAGCAGCGCAATCAAACCTGCTACATGAGGTGTAGCCATACTTGTACCTGATTTACGATCATAAGCTTGTGCGTAATCTGCGTCTGGCTCATCCTTGCCGTAGGCAGGAATCGTAGACAAAATGCTTGTACCTGGTGCAACAATATCCGGTTTGATGTCCAGTGTTACCTTTGCAGGTCCACGTGAACTGGATGAATTCATTTCATCGCCCGGAGTTTGGGAACGTTCAAAATCACTAAAGCTCACTTCAACGGCTTGGCCTGCGTCTAGCTCAGCCTTGATCACATCTCCATCTTCCTTGGACATGCTCAGTGTTGGAATGAGTTCAAAGTTATCGCCCAGGCTTACACCGATTGGACCGGGAATGTTGTTATATACAATAACAGCCAAGGCTCCGGCCGCTTTGGCATTGGCGATTTTCTCTACAAATGCGAGTTCACCACGCTGTATTAATGCCACTTTACCTGTAAAATCTTTGCCTTCAAAATCAGTTGGCTTACCCAGTGCTGCAAATTCAAGCTCATATTTTCCTGTCAAAACAGTTTCAGGGTCTGCTGACAGGCTCCATCCCATCAGATCCAGACGGTAAACCGACTCTGTAATAGCCAGTGGAGCTTCAGTCGGAGCAATTACAGACTCTTCTTCCACAGGGGCAGCTTCAGGAGAAGCTTCAACCGGTGCAGAAGGTGATGCTGATGGAGTATTTTCTTCTGCTGTAGCTTCTTCTACATTCGGAACTTCAGCGTCGTCGGAAACCGCGTCCTCCACAGCTGCTGCACTTTCCTCATCAGCAGTTGCGGGTACACCTTGCTCTGAAACTTCTGGTGCTTCTGTTCCAGGTGCCGTCCCCAGTTCAGGAGATTGTTCAACCTCTGGCACCGGTTGTTGTTCAGGTTGTGTCTCTTCGCCTTCCTCACCAATCCAGAAGTGAGTATCAGCTGTAATCAGCTGGCTAGGTCCTGTAGAGTTACCTACCGTAATAGCCATTGCAGACGCACCTGGAGAACCGAGTGTATAACGGTTGGGTCCGCTGTTACCACTTGCTACAACCGCTGTCACACCAGACAACATCGCATTGTTCAGGGCAACTGAAGTAATATAACTCGGGTCGTTGGCGGCGTTACCCAACGAGAGATTGATTACGTCCATGCCATCTTGAACAGAACGATCAATTCCGCCGAGTACCCATGAGGTTTGACCACTACCATACGGTCCAAGTACACGGTAAGCATAGATATCTGCTTCAGGAGCAATACCAACAATACCATAGTCCCCCGCTTCGCGAGCAGCAACGGTACCCGCTACGTGTGTACCGTGAGATGTGTAATAGGGGCTTCCAAGCTCGTTAAGCTCAGGCTCGCCCGATCCTTTCCATTCTTGATATGTTGTTTCATACGGATCATTGTCGTTTCCAACAAAATCCCATCCACCTTTGTAGGCTTCTTGCAAATTAGGATGTTCATAGTCAATGCCTGTATCAATGACTCCGACTTTAATGCCATTTCCTTTGTAACCCAGATCCCATACTTCAGGTGCACCAATAAAAGGCGCTGTGTCTTTCATGTACGGGTTCACTTCATCTGTTTCTGGCGCTATTGTAACTTCAAGGTCAGGATATACGCTGACCACGCCAGGTATTTGAAGCAATTGTCCCACCTGGTTTCCTTTAAGCTCAATCGCTACACCATTCAGGGCATATGCATATTCTTCCAATACTTCATGTTTGATTTTCTTCTGAGTGAGGCTATGTACAAATGACTGTTGTTGTTGCTCAACTTGAGTCACAGCCTTTGTTTCCATAGAGGAGGTAAAAGATTTTCCGGAGAGGGTTGATTCACCTTGCGCTACTGCAACAGGTTTATTGGAAAGCTCAACGATCACTCGGGTGTTCTCTCCACCCAGACCTTCCAAGCTTTTATCCAAAAATGGATCTGCGGCAAGTTTTGCTTCCCGTCCTGCAAGAATCTCTCTCCATTGTTTGGCTTCGGCTGTACTGGGTAAGTTGTCAAGCTGAATAACTGAATCTGCGGGAGCGGCTCCAGCTGCGGGGAGAATAATGGAAAAGACCATCAGAACACTTAATAACGTGGATATCAATCGTTTACTCAAGGCTTTGCCCCTCCTTTTAAATGTGAATACGTCACCAAATGATGGGTTCCTGCTGTTTGTGCGTACTGCAATACACACTCCAATTTCACCGCCTATCTGCAAGAAAGATTGACCCTTGGTAAATTATTCTATCAAAATACCACATTTTCCTTCTAAATACTTACAAATATGATATAGAAATTACTTATATGGGTCTTGAGTATGATAAAAATATCCTTTTGTAATTATTTGTCGTTTGTATATTTCATTTTTAAAATAATGCATCAAAAAAAGACCAAGAGCCTCTTTATCCGAAAGAGATTCCTGGTGTATAGGGGAAGCGTGGTTAGCATACAAAGGATCTTGACAATTCGTTTAACATCGATAAAAATTGCTACATATCACAAAATTCTACTTATTCTGGCTTCACGGCTTCAATACGCAGACGTTTGTAATCGGCATACAGAGCATCATCTTTCCAAAGGTGAGGCTTCACGATCTGACTGGTTTCCTTGCATATTTGTTGTATCTCTTCATGACTGAGACCCTCAAAATAGTCCCCTCCAAAATGAGTCAACCAGCCTACTATACCTTGCTCACCATCTTCCAATCTGGTAGGACGGTCATAGTGATAGGCATGACGCACCACAAAACCACGTTGCTCTAAAATATGGCTATATTCTCCGATCGACGGAAAATACCAAGGATTACGTTCCGATGCACGAATGCCCGTGTTTCGCTCCATAACCTGCTCTAATGCATTCACAATGGTCTGCACGTTCCCTTTACCACCAAATTCTGCGACAAAACGCCCTCCAGACTTCAAAGATTTCCATATACTATCCACCACTAATCGCGGGCTTCGCATCCAGTGCAGGGCTGCATTGGAGAAAACGGCATCATACAGTCTATTCGTCTCAAACTGATGACCGTCTCCTTCCACGAACTCAAGTTCAGGGAATTTCTCCCCCGCACGGCGAATCATGTCTGGCGATGCGTCCATGCCAATAACTTCAGCTCCGGTCAGAGAAATTTCATGCGTCAAATCCCCTGTCCCGCAACCCAGATCAAGAATGTATTCCCCTTTTTGGGGTTGAAGCCAAGAGATCAGATTTTTGCCGTATCCGGACACAAAAGCCAGTTTGTTGTCATACTCATCTGCTTGCCATTGATTTAATGATTTCATGAATACCACCGTCGCTTTCGTTATTGCTATCCTCATTGTGGCATAGAATTGTTTATTCTTTAAATATATAAATTCTATATTATTTATAGGTATAACCAATAAACCAATTCCCTCAAAACGCAAAAAACTTCCCGAAGGAAGCTTCTTGTTTTTTTACGTCCCAGGAGGGATACTCTCCTTCCAGTCGAGACTGCGATGTAGTGCTAACGAAGCGAATGCTCCGACGAACCATTGGGGTTCTCTTCCCCTGAACGCAAGAAAACTTCCCGAAGGAAGTTTTCTTTTTTTACGTCCCAGGAGGGATTCGAACCCCCGACCGACGCCTTAGAAGGGCGTTGCTCTATCCAGCTGAGCTACTGAGACAAATATGTATAATAAATTTTCGGCGCGGTTCTTATTATACTCTGATTTCTATATTTTTCAATAGTTTTATAAAAAAATTAATAATTATACTTAACCACGGGTTCAAAAGGTCCGGTTTTCAGTACCGAGAAGATGGAATGAAGCTAGAAATGGAGTAGCGGAGCGTAGGCAAACTACGTGAGCAACGGACATTTCGGCTGAATTCCATATTCGATGTTGATGATGCCACTAGGCATCATTCGTAATCAAAGGCGATAAATGTACTTTACCGTATTATTCTCATACTCCAATCCCTTTGAGAATATGATAGCTTGAACAGGTTATATTGAGGAGATAGGGACATTTAGAGTAAGATTAACAGCAGACATTTTCAATGTCAGAATCGCTGGGTAATCTTTTGCATACATACATTTCAATGATCCATTGAAGGAGAGAATCGTCATGAGACAACTTTTATCAGCCCTGTCCTACTTTAGTATTTTCTTTGCTCTGTTCCTGTTTCCGATCATTATATGGATTGTTGCCAAGGATGATTACATTGAGGGACATGCAAAACGTGCCTTATTCTCACATGTATTCCCCTTTCTCGCTGCCATTCCGCTATTTTATTTCTTCGTGACTGCGCATAGTCTGGGTTCCGCCGTTGGGTTTGTCATTTTATTCTTTGTGATCTACGGATTAAGCTTTGTGTACAATGTGGTTAAAGGGATTCAAGTACTGCGCGAGTATGCTTGATCACATCTCCACCTGATCTGACCATCGCACAAAAAAAACCGCCGTTCAACAACGGCGGGTTTTTCCAGTTACAGATACAGTCAGAGCAACCAGCAATAGCAACAGGTCACATCTACATATAGCTCAACATCGAACTCTATCCCGCTAACACCACATGTATTGCCGGAGCGTTACCTGTTAAGCCTGCCCGATCAGATAACGCTGAAGTGTCGGACCAAGCAAACCAAAGGCAAACAACTCACTTTGAAACCGAGCTTTATCTTCTTCGACTGTCATGCCTTCACTGTTCTCAAATGCGGTATCTGTCGCCTCTTCAAACGCGGTATGCATATTATTGTTATACCAGTCGATCGCCGAATCGGAGTGATTGCGTACAATCCGAACAACTTCCAGCGAATTTCCGGGCTGTGTTGAGGCCACGTATACAAGTAACGACGGATCTCCGGCATTTCCAGGCTGCACTTCAACCTCTGCACAAGACAATCCATCCACCTCGGTTAATCTGCGTATTTTGGCATCTTGAATGGCATACATTCGTCATCGCGCTCCTTTTCCTTTGTGCTTATCATGTACTTTGTTCAATCTGGTATCGTGTCTCTGGTGTGCCCAATCGGTAAATCTCCCGATACACCTGTTGTAATACCGTTTCATACGCTCGGTTTACGGACTCCTCCGGTGTATCTGGCCATGGGAATACCATGCCAGGAAAGGCCTCTTCCTCCTTTTCCTGCATGAGGCTCAGCAGTCCCAGTAATTGCTCCGCTTCCTGCGGCGTTGCCTGAATGATCCATTCATACGATGTTACCGACGGATCCGGAATAACGGAGCGGCCCATGACAGACACATAATACTTCATACTGTCCATTGCATGTTCTCTCCTTCACAGGCATGTTGAGGCCGTTGTCCCTAGAACTAGTTTCCGAAGAGGACAGACATTTTATGCCTGCTTTCGGCATATATTTGTTACGACCTCTGACGAAAAAGACAACATTTGCTGGTTGCCAGTAATTAAGCAGCCATACGGATGAATGACTCGACCAAGAAAGGATGAACAAACCATGTGCGGTATTACCGGCTTCATACAGTGGAATCGGGATTTGACCCAGGAATCAGAGCTGCTGGTCCGTATGACGGATAGCTTGTCGAACCGGGGGCCCGACGCTTCAGGTACATGGATCTCCAATCCTTGTGCCTTTGGACATCGGCGTCTTAGTGTAATGGACCCCGAGAACGGCGCACAACCCATGCATGCGTTACAGGGAGATACCTCCTATACCGTCGTGTATAACGGAGAACTATACAATGCACCCGAGTTGAAAAAGGAATTGCTCCAGCGGGGGCATCAGTTCCGCACGCAATGTGATACGGAAGTGTTGCTCGCCTCTTATATTGAGTGGGGACCGGCATGTGTTGACCGGTTTAACGGTATTTTTGCTTTTGCCATATGGGATGGGGGACGCGAACAGGTTTTTATCGCACGAGATCGCCTTGGCGTGAAACCTCTGTTCTACAGTAATGCCAAAGACACACTCGTATTTGGCTCAGAGCCCAAAGCTCTGCTTATTCATCCAGATGTAGAAGCCGCTGTTGGCCCCGAGGGATTGGCCGAAGTGTTTATCGTAGGTCCTGCACGGACACCAGGACACGGCGTTTACTCTTCACTAAGCGAACTCAAGCCTGCGCACGCGCTGATCTATAACCGAAACGGGATCCGAACCTATGCCTACTGGAAACTGGAAAGCCAGAACCACGAACATAACCTGGAAGAGACGGCAGCCGAGGTACGATCTCTCTTGCAAGATACACTGGAGCGCCAGTTGGCTTCGGATGTTCCAGTATGCTCTCTTTTATCAGGAGGACTGGACTCCAGTGCCTTGTCTGCATTAGCCGTGGATTATTACAACCGGACCGGGCAAGGCCAAGTCAGTACGTATTCTGTCGATTATGTGGATAATGCCAAGCATTTTCAGGCGCATTCCTTTCAGCCGGGTGCGGATGGACCCTGGATTAAGCGAATGGTGGATGAACTCAAGACCGACCATCACTGGATTGAGATTGAGAACGGAGAACTGGTTCATGCATTGACACAGGCCATGCTAGTAAGGGACCTGCCAGGTATGGCAGATGTAGACTCCTCGCTCTATTTGTTCTGTAAAGAAATCAAAAAAGGGGCCACGGTTGCCATCTCAGGTGAAGCAGCGGATGAAGTGTTTGGCGGTTACCCCTGGTTCCATCGAGAAGATATGCTGAACTCCGGGACGTTTCCGTGGTCTGTAGCGCCTGATATGCGAGCAGCCTTGTTATCCCCGGACATTAGGGAATGGATTCGGCCACTCGACTATTTGGCAGACCGCTATTCGGATGCAGTGGCTGAAGTGCCTCTGTTGGATGGAGAAACAGGTAAAGCTGCACAAATGCGTGTGATGTCCTACCTGAACATTACACGTTTCATGCCTACACTTCTGGATCGCAAAGACCGAATGAGCATGGGGGCAGGACTGGAAGTGCGGGTACCTTACTGTGACCATCGTCTGATCCAGTATGTGTTTAACATCCCGTGGGAAATGAAAATAACCGGCGGACGGGAAAAAGGTATTCTGCGCAAAGCACTCGAAGGTGTCCTGCCTGACGATGTGTTATATCGCAAAAAGAGTCCATATCCAAAAACACATAATCCGCAATATCTGGCCGCGGTCAAACAACAGGTACTTGATATCCTGGATGATCCCACATCACCTATTTTGCCTTTGATCGACAAAACTCAGATCCGCAATCTTGCGTCTTCACCAGATGCAGCTTCCAATCTTCCCTGGTTCGGACAGTTAATGTCAGGGCCACAGTTATTTGCATATCTGACTCAGATCAATACCTGGTTGCGGACATATAAAGTCGCTATTCGATAGAATTGCCTTTCTGATTTCCATTCACAAAAAAAAGACGTCCGGTGAACAGCATAACTGTTGCTCACCGGACATCTTATTGTTATACACAAATCAATTCATATGTGCTGAAATTGACATTGAAACCCGTCCATCGTTACATTTTTAGTGAAGCTACTTTAATGTTTATTTCGTTCTCCCTTGCCGTGCTTATCGGTTAATGAATACCGGATTACGTTCAAGCAGCCCGCTGCCAAACGTTTCCCTGAACGGGGAATCCTCCATATGGATATAACCGATGTAACAGCCACATTTTTTCATGCGACAAGGCCGATCCTCAGACAAAGCCTGCAAACCATCGCGATATAGATGTCCAATGATTCGGCGATCCTTGTAACACCTCTTCACATGCCCGGACCCCTGTACATAAAATACTTCCGAACCGGCAGCACATCGTTTGCCCAAGCTCTCATAATCCTGCAGATTACCTTCAAAAAGCGGATCAAGCCCACGTAAAAACTGAATTTCTTCCGGCGTGTAATACTTGGGCCGATCTTTGAAGGCATTTACCCACATATACACATCATCCGGCAAAGCCTGTCTCATGGACTCAATTGCGGGGAAAGCACTACGGAGTCCGACAGTACCGACACTAAAAGCAAGTCCCATCTGACGCAAGGTCAGACATTGTTTTACAAAAGAAGCTTCTTTTGTCTCACGAGGATGATACGTCGCCCAAAAGGCTGCTTTATTCGCATCCAGCTCCCTCGCCCAATCCAGCTTGACGGACAGGTTCGTTTGAATCGCAACTTTATCCACATGTGGCATATGTGACAGCTCAACCATCGCTTCCCGGTACCAACGACGTACCAAAGCTTCACCGTAGGGATTGAAAAAAATCGAAAATTGATGCCCGGCACGCTCTTGCTCCCTGACCCAATTTACAAATTGACGCAATTGTTGATCATCCACTTCCAACGTCTCTTTGGAATCCACGGTTTTGCTAAAAGGGCAGTATGGACAGTCGTAATTACAGGAAGACAACTTCCCCCGATAATACAAAGTTGCTCTCATGAGAAAACAAACCCTTCCATCTGTTCACGAATTTCGGCAGATATAAGCCAATCTCCAATCGCATCGGAGTAACCCAGTCCTTCTTCTGTCAGACGTAGCACCTGCTTGCCCTCACCGCTCTCCAACTCCGCCATGCCCTCTGTCAACAGTTCAGCCAACCAGACATAGTCGGACATCACATCGGTACCAAAGCGCTGTTGGTAGTCAGACAACGTCAATCCCTCCCGATGCAGCAAGGCTTTCAGAATAAAGCGTCGTCTCTGTTCCTCACGGCTTAACACGATGCCATAATCCGCCACATCGTAGCGCTCAGTTGCCACATAATCGGCAATAATGCTCTGTGTGGCCTTGTAACTCACGCCGTACTTGGAAGCATAATGTACTTCACTCGTATAAGAGCGTGCGCCACACCCCAGACCAACCATGCCTTCCTCCTGACAGCTGTATGGCAGAAGTGCTTTCGAGGACGACTGTTCTTTGGCAAATCTGCGCATCGAATATTGCACATAACCTTTGCTTTTCAATGTCTCACGTGCCGCTATATACAGCTCCATCCGAATGTCAGGTCCCTGACGGCGAATATCATCAGGCTTTACGATTGTATTTTCCCGTGTGTACAAGGGATAGATAAAGATCTCGCCCGGTTCGTAGGCCAGCACTCTTTCCAGTGAATAGATCCACGATTCCACCGTTTGACCCGGCAAACCATAGATCAGATCCAGATTTAACAATGGGAAATCGTACCGAGTAAGCTTCTCAAGCGCTCGTTCGACCTCCTGCGGTTTTTGTGGACGATAGATGGCAGATGCTTCAGCTTCAATGAAACTCTGGATACCCATACTAATACGATCCACACTTCGCTCCTTCATAATGGCCAGCTTGGCGTCCGTAACGGTATCCGGCGACGTTTCCACCGAAATCGATGCTTGCGCAGGGTCCAGCCCCATCACATGTTCAGCAATATCAAAAAGACGATTCAACTGAACCTCATTTAATAATGTAGGCGTTCCTCCACCAATCGCGAACCGGGAATACGGTCTTCGAGATGTAATGGGTGCCCACTGCTTCGCCTGACGTTCCAGAGCATCCACATAACGTTCATGCGTATCATCCCGTCGATCCGGCAGGGTGAACAGATTACAGAATCCGCAACGAGCAGCGCAAAAGGGAATATGCATATATAAAAAATACGTATCGGTATTTTCTCGTTCCCACAGTGTTCCTAACGGCAGTGGTGGGTCAAGCTCCCGATAGGCGGTCTTGTGCGGATACGAGTATAAGTAAGAACGATAAGGGAATGCCAGTACTTCACTGAGGCCTGTAGCTATATTGGATCCGGACTGTGTGGAATGGCCTGTTGTAATATGTTGTGATTGTTTATCCATCGGTTTCCTCCTGTCTCCGGTTGTTGTCCTCATAAGATCAATACATTCTATAATTCTATACTAAAAATTCACGGTAAGGCACCGTCCAGACGACATCATGTGCAAGCCGGTGTCCTTGATACCCGTCTTCACCGTAAGCTGTACCATGATCGGAAAAAGCCAGGCAATACGCAGGCCGAGCGCGTTTCCTCATCGCCTCGAACAATGGTCCAAGAGCCTCATCTACATATCGAAGTGCAGCTCGCTGAGTCTCCACCGAGTCCTCCTTCGCTCCTTCTACAAAGTAACGATTGGGTCCATGAATGGCAGACACGTTCAAAAACATAAATATCTTTTCATCCGGCGATGTCTGTTCAAGCAACTTTAATGCATGCTGTACCTGATGCTCTGTTGATTTGGGGTTGGTTACCCCAAAGTTCATTCGCCAGTAACTCTGTTGGAAATAGCTGGGCAATACTTTCGCAAGCGGGTTTTTTTTCGTAAAAAAAATGACGCCGCCAATACAGATGGTACGGTAACCTTCAGCTGCGAACCCGGATACGATATCCGGTGTATCAAACAACCAGGTGTGCGGATGTGTCTTGAGTCCGGTATTCAGGGAATGAAATAGCCTTACATGAGATGCCTTATCTGTATTGGCAGGGGTCGGCATAAAACCACCAAAAAAAGCATGGTGCGCCGCATATGTAAAACTGCCTGGGGTATGACGCTTCTCCCACGGACCCGAACCACATAGATTAGGACAATTCTCCTCTTCCAGCTTGGCTACGTCATATCGTAACGTATCCAGCGTAATCATTAACAAATCATGGGAGCCCACGATGGTGTTCATATCAGGCATGTTGAATAGGCTCCTTTCGTAAAAGTTCCATTTCCCACTCGTAGGTTCCGAGGCCATGATGCTCAACCCTGTATAACAGATCTCCAAACGGATTCACATCCAGCACATAGGCACGCGGATTCGACCCACTAGTAAGCATCACATCAATCCCGGCTGACCACGAGTTGGGAAATGCAGACATGGCTGCTTGCGCTACCGACCGAATCAGTGACATCCGCTGTTCATCCAACCCTGCTTCAGCAGGCAGCATACGCTCATTGCGCAGATGTAGATTAGTAATTGGCGTACGGCTCAGCCGCATAATCGCATGACCTGCCTGTCCACCCGCAACCAGTTGGCGAATATCGTAGGCCCGTTGATCAAGCGTAGCTTTGGGCATCCACCGTTCAATCTGTGCACCTTCTGCACATAAACAGTTCATCAGCGTAATAATCTCTTCACTGCGGGTATACTTGCGTAGACGTCCTTCATTGAAGAAAATCGTCTTGCCCTGTCTCTGTTCCATCCCCATCGTTGTTACAGCGATTTCATCACCCGTTCGAGGATTGACTTGATAGGCAACAACTCCTGAAGCCCCGGAGCCGCACGCAAGCTTCACAAACACACGATGCATCTCGGCAACCTTCATTGAGCTACGCAGGTCCATATAATCGCAGATTGGCTGCGAAGATTGAAGCGCTGGAGGTACATCAACTCCATGTGAAGATAGATGCTGCTGACATGTTCTCTTGTCAAACATCAATTGGATATCGGCGGGATCATTCATGAATCGGACTACAGGCCATATTTCCCGAGACTCACGGCCAATTCGATCCAGACATTCTTTCCAGCCACGGAACCACTGGGCAGGAGCGTATATTCTTCCCCACTCCTGTTCCAGCGTAAGTGCCTGTTCTGCGAAAAATGCTTCTGTACCCATTCCACCCGTTAATGTTGACGTATCGTTCATAGCTCCAAGGGACAGTAGTTCACGCTCCACTTCCCAATCCTCTCCTGGAGCATCTATTCGAATCAGGGGTACAGGCAGATTCGCATCTACTGTATCAGCGACGGTTCGTCCGTGTCTCCAATTCTGGAGCAATTGAGCATATGGCAGTACAACCGCAGGTTTCAGCCCTAATCTATGCCTAGCCTCTTGCAGCCCTTGTGTTCGTCGGTTATCAGGGTTTCCAATCAATAAAAAGGGCTGATCTTGCGTTGGATCAGGCATACCTATTGGTTGATGCATGCTTTCTTTCATTTCCGTAACACCTGACATCATCTATTCCGTTAACGACGGGTAACGCCAGTCATCCTCATCACTCTGTTGCTGGTCGCTAACATCTACAGATATACCCGATTCGTTCCAGCGACTGATCATTTCATTGGTCATGTAATGGTAACTTAGATCAAGATGTTTCAGTTTCTTGATCTTGTCACTGGCAAGCAACGCCTCAGCCCCTTCATCGGACAACGTTCCTTGCGATAGATCCAGTACTTCAAGTTGATCCAGAATAGGTGCTTCAGCTGCTGCTTTGGCAATCTCATCCTGAATTTCACTGTCTTTCAGACCCAAGTAAACCAGCTTTGGAAATAATCCTTTTTCTAGCAAAGGGAGTACGTCTTCAAGTGATCCATCAAAACCATAATTATCCACACCCAGGTACAGTTCCAGTTTACGCAATTCAGGCAACTTGGCATGGGTGATTGAAGATAACACTTCTTTCGGGAGACCACCACAAATAATAATCAATTCTTCAAGCTTGGCATGCTGGAGTGGTTCCAGACTGAGGCCGCTACTGCCCATTACAGAGAATGATTTTAATTCTGGAAAGGCACCTAACAGCGGTGTGAGATTTGTCTGGATAATCCACGATACTTCACATTCTTCGAATCCCATATCTCCAATAAACAGTTTCTTCAATGACGGAAAACTTGGAGCCGACTCGATAAGCGTACCCATGAACTCATCAGGCGAATTTTCATAAGCCTGTCCCCAATCTCCGATGACCAGACTTTCCAATGAGCTGGCCTCCGGTTTAGCCGCCAGTTCCTTTATTAACTTTTCCATACGAATGCCGTCCTCATAATCATCGTAAGATACAACAAGCTTCACTTCTTGCATGAGTAGATCCCTCCGTTTAAGGTTCATATATGATTCGTTAATTTGAATGTTAACCCATACCACACAAGGCTTGCAACTTCTTCCAACTCCAGTCCCAATGAGATTCCCAATCGTGCAATGTAAACCATTTCTCTTGTAGGTAAAAGAACATACGTTCTGATATGTAGTCACAAAAAAAGCCCTCACCATTAGGTATATGGATGGACCTTCACCAAACCCGATCAAACACTTCATTTCATACAAAAAGCGTTAATGGCGGGTGAACCATTCCATCGGAATGTCCTGTCCCTCCATTAACGCTTTGATGTTCACATATCATGAATTTAAATCAAGATGTTTCGTTTAGTCTCAGCCTTCAAGTCTGGATACAAGCGCTCTCAGCGCGTGACCACGGTGGCTAATCGCCTGTTTTTGCTCAAGCGTCAGCTCTGCCATCGTCATCTCGTATTCAGGTACATAGAAAAGTGGGTCATATCCAAAACCGCCAGCACCTGCAGCTTGAGCCGTGATCCAGCCTTCGGCAGTGCCTTCCGATTCATACTTATCACCTGTTGTCGGATCGTACAGTACCAACGCACAGACAAAACGAGCCGGACTTAGTAGCGGCTGTTCGGTGTCCTCACCGGATTTCAACGATTCCAGCGTCTCCAGCAACTTCGCATTATTCTGTGCATCCGTTGCTCCTTCGCCTGCATATCTCGCTGAATATACTCCCGGCTCCCCGTCCAACAGATCTACGCAAAGTCCTGAATCGTCTGCCAGAACAGGCAAACCAAGCGCATCACCAACCGCCTTGGCTTTCTTCCAGGCATTCTCCGCAAACGTTACGCCGTCTTCTATCACATCCGGCAGCTCCGGATAGTCAAACATGCTCTTAACCTCTTTACCAAGCGGTGCGAAAGCATGAGCGAATTCACGGACTTTACCCGCATTGCGGGTTGCAACAATGAGGATTGGGCTGTCCAAACTCATCTTAAGCTTCCCCTAATCCACGCGCGCCGATCTTGAGCGCAATCGGGCCGAGCACTTCTTTTTGACGCTCGATCATCTCCAGAATTCCCTGCTCACCAAGTTCCAACATCGCGTTCAACTCACGGCGATCAAATGGAGCTTCCTCACCTGTTCCCTGAAGCTCGACGTATTTACCGCCGCCTGTCATCACCAGGTTCATATCCACCTTGGCTTTGGAATCTTCATCATAGTTCAGATCCAGTACAGGCTGTTCACCCACAACACCCACACTTACCGCAGCAATGAAATCCGTAATCGGGAATACTTGCAGTTTGTGTTGTTGGGAAATCTTGTTCACAGCAAACGCCAGCGCTACAAACGCACCGGTAATGGACGTTGTGCGTGTGCCTCCGTCAGCTTGAATGACATCACAGTCCAAGGTAATGGTACGCTCGCCAAGAGCCTGCAGATTAACTACCGAGCGCAGTGCCCGACCAATCAGACGCTGGATTTCCATGGTGCGTCCAGTTAATTTCCCGCGATTGGCTTCACGTTGGTTCCGAGTATGTGTTGCACGTGGCAACATGGAATATTCAGCTGTTACCCAGCCTTTTCCTTGCCCTTTCATAAAGGGAGGAACACGTTCCTCCACTGTAGCTGTACAGATCACCTTTGTATCTCCAACTTCAATCAGTACAGAGCCCTCGGCGTATTTATTCGTGTTCACTGTTAAATTCAGCGGGCGCAGCTGTTCGCTGGTTCGTCCGTTTGATCTCATATTTTCTGCCTCCTACGACTTAAGCATCCTGTAATGTTGAGCTTGTTAACATTTTTACGAATCCCTTATATTTTACCAAAGAGTTCGATTAAAAGCATCCTTAAGCATTCCTTGCTCATTAAATCGGAATTTCGTTGATATATTCAGGCTTGGAAACCGGCGCACTGTAATCCCTGTTGTCGTCACCCATGACCGTTTTTTGGCCATTCCATTCGATCTGCACTTTGGCATCCTTGCTGGCTGTGTTCTCCGCAGTAGTTAATACGACAGACTGTAAAAGCTCGCTTGGCACGATATCCCCTTCGGCAAACATATCATCTTTCAAGGCAACCGTGACCGTGCCATCCTCTGCCGTTTTGACCGATTGCAGCTCCGTTCCGCCTGTCATGACCTCTTCCAGTTCTCCACCTTTGTCAGGTCCCTTGATCAGTTCATTCAACGCTGCCTGCACCCGATCTTCACCAGGTGTAACCAGACGTGTCACCGGAACATAATATTGGATGCCTGCTGGTGAAGCAGCGGAGAAATAGACCGTTACCGGGCTGCTGTTGGTCACAAACGTATCACCCAGATCCAGATTGATTCCCACAGCCCGATTCAGCGGTTCAGGCAGCGGCGTGCTGTTCACCGGCATTTGTGTTAACTTTTTGCCATCCACCCAGATCTGCACATTCTCCACATCAGGCGTTCCCGTCAATGTCCACGTGACAGCTTCTAGCATTTTCCGTTCTTCCTTCGCATCATACTTGGCAAAATTACCCGAGAACTCAACGACCGCCAGCTTGTCATCCGCGTGAATCGTTACATTCTGCACAACCGTTCCCTGCGGGAGAACGCCCTGGAATCCTTCAGGCAGCATACCTGCATAGGCCCCGCCTGTGACAAGTGTATCCAGTGCTGTCTTTGGACTGCTGGCGTCTGTTCCAGAAGGAAGTGTCAGGGATACCGGAGCGAGCAGCCCCTGCTGGTCTTGCAGATATACCGTCGTTAATGGGAGCGTTGCGAGCGCACCATTCCCTTCGGCTGCTTGAATCATGGCTGCTTCCTGAATAGGCGGTGGTGGATCAACAGCTTCGGAAGACTGTGCTCCAAACATGCCGCAGCCTGACAATACCATAGGAATACTCAGCAGCGCTGCTGCCGATACCGTACGCAAAGATTGGATCTTTCTCATGATCACGTTCCCCCTCATCATTTTTACAGTTTGTACTACCATGTATACGAGCCTTTGTCCAAAAAATAACTAAAAGATAATCGCTTCGCTAAAAACTTATATATTATCTTAAAGAAACGTAAAACAGGTTAATAACGTATTAGGAAGCAAGAGTAGGGACATTGCTAACTTCAGAGGAGGAATCGCCCATGGAACATCCTGAGCAAGAAAAAATCCCTTACAGCCTGAATAGCCGCAAAGTGGCGGAGGCAACAAGGGAATGGCTGCATAAGCGGGGCGTCACGATCCCTGAGATCGCAGAGCTGGTTATGTTATTGCAGAAAAAGTACTATCCTGATCTTACGATGGAAGAATGTATTGAAAATGTGGAGAAGGTTCTCCGTAAACGCGAGGTACAGAACGCTGTCCTGACCGGTATTCAGCTCGATATTCTGGCAGAACAGGGTCAACTCATATCTCCTTTGCAGGAGATGATTGAGAACGATGAAGGACTGTATGGCGTGGATGAGATTTTGGCATTCTCCATCGTCAATGTATATGGCAGCATTGGATTTACGAATTATGGTTATGTGGACAAGCTGAAACCAGGGGTGCTTGAACGACTTAATGACAAGAGCCTGGGCCCTGTCCACACGTTCTTCGATGATATTGTCGGTGCGATTGCATCGGCAGCGAGCAGTCGGATCGCCCATCGCAAACAATCCGAGCTTGAAGAAGCACTGGGAGAAAAACCTGTCAGTGATGACGCTGTATAATGCTAACTCGTTTCATATCTGAAGTCATGTGGAACATTGGACATGTGTATGGATGCTTCGTGAAATAACTGTTCAATAAAATAACTGTTCATGGAAAAAGCGGCCAGATGGCCGCTTTTTTGCATGTGTAAGATACTTTTTGATGATCCTCATGTTTTTATTTCAGATGTTTAGGTCGTACCGTTCCCACCAAACCAAAACCTTCAACCCAATTCTGCTCGGTAGGTGAACCAGATGTTGCCCGTTTCGGTCCAATCGTGATTTCCGGGCCTTTGCGCTCTCGCAACATGCCACGCAGCACAGTGATGCCAGCGATGCTGAGTCCGGTAAATACATACATCATCCGCATGATAATGTTGCCTGAATCTGATCCTGTTACCATGCCGTGAACCAGCAGACCAATGAACACCGGATAGGACAACATGTGGAACATGAACCACCATTTACGGCCCAGCTTGTTCCGCAGATCACTGGATAACAGGACAATCACTAATCCGTAGAAGGCTAACGTTCCCAGACCACTGCCGATCGGATGCACAGAAGCGGTAAAAGGAATCAGAAGTTCGCCCCAGGTCAACGGGCTATAGTGATCAATATATAATGTTAATGCGTGCACGAGTCCAAGTCCGAAGGCGAGCCAGGTCGTTCGAGTATGCCATTTGAACATGGTCGCTTTAGGTTTGCCTTTGGCCATAGGCATCCCTTGTGCAATGCCCAGAAATACACCGGCAAAGAGCAGCACATAAGCAGCAATTCCACTAATTCGAATGATATTCCACGTCGGCAGGTAATCTACAATCCATTGTGCCATAACCGGCTCCCCCATATCTGTTAGACTTGTCCCCGTTTATATCAGACTGAAGCGATGATCCGGATCAAAACCGGGCCAGTGCTCAGCGAGCGTATCCGTATTCCCTCTAAAAAAAATACTCTCATCCCGTGTCATCCACAGGACGTCATGCCGATCGTAATGTCGGTTTAACCAACCCACCGCCTCGGCACTACCCAAAATGCAGACCGTCTTGGCAATGATCTCGCATTGCGAAGCATGCTGTCCCAGAACCGTACACTGCAATACGTCCGTATCTGCCGGCTCCATCGTCCGTGGGTCAATGAGGTGGTGTGCAAAGCTTCCATCCGTATTCTGCCATTGTCTGCGGGAAATACCCGAAGTGGCAACAGCTCCTCGCTGTAAACGGATCGCTCCCGACACAGCACCCTGATTCTGCAAAGGATCTTCTACTTGCAAGGTCCACTGGGGATAGTCCGGTGTACCCCATACCTGAATATCTCCACCCGCGTTAATTAAACCCGCCGGGATATGCAATGTTCGCTGCAACCAGTCCGCAATGCGCTCCACCGCCCATCCCTTAACGATCCCTCCCAGATCCAACTCAGCTCCAGGGTCCAGATGAACCATCCGGCTACCTTCCCGCTGAATCCATCCCGGACGACTGTGGTCATGCCGATCCTCCATCATTCCTGAACTTTCAGGTGTTCTTGTTCGCAAAATGCGCTCAAGCAGCGGACGTTGCGGTTGTCGTTGTTGCACCTTCTCGAAGCTTATATCATATCCCGAAGCCTGAAGAGCCTGCGAGATACCCGGTTGGAAAATTCCTTCAGTCAGACCAATATATCCATAGGCCAGACTCAGCACTTCATCCATAGCAGCGGAGATGGGTATCCATCCGGTTGCATGATTCAGACGATTCAGTTCACTGTCTGCCACAAATCGGCTGAAGCGCTGCTCCTGCGTCTCAAACCAATTCTTGACCACAGTGGCTGCATGTTCAGCTTCTTCCCGCCCAGCGGACAGCTGCACTTCAACATCTGTGTTCATCGCACGGAATTGAAATCGGAGCGGACGAGCGACTTGCTCCGTGCGGCTCATGATGCACCTGTACGTGACTGATAGTTGCCACTGCTGTATCCGGGGTCTGTACCCTGGTTATTTTGCCCGATACGCTGAGAATCTGAATAATTATCCTTGTTACTCACGCTCTGATCTGGCCGAGCTGCTTGTGTGCTATCGGTTGTTCCATTATATTGACTATCATTATTGTCATTGTCCTGCGTGTTCCAGTTGTTGCTGTCCGTTGTACTGTTGATCCATTCGTCCATCACATCATCCCGCGTATCCACCTGGCTTGAAGCAGTAACGCTTGTATCCGTACCATTCGCTGCTGCATAGGCTATATCAAAGGCATCCGAAGTTCTTACATATTGAAAGAGTGCAGCCACTGTCAACGTTGCTGCCGCTGAAGCTTGCCATTTTCTCCATTGATTCCGTTTTCTTCTGGTCATCGCTCTTCCCTGCTTTCTTTAGGGTGTGTCTCAAGACACGCCCTAGCGAAGTTCATAGATGTATCATAGGCGCGCTGGCTTAAAAATAGATGAATGAACCGTTAAGAGAGGCTAAAAAGGCCCAGAACAGGTGAATTTCCTGTCCCGAGCCTCTATATAAGATCGCATTATCATTTCATATCCATATCAACATACCGTTAAAATCGAAAATAGAACGTGCCATCCGGTTGCTGCTTTTGCTTCACTACTTCGCGTCGAATTAACTCCTGCAAATGGGCTAACGTCTCACTCATGGCAAACCGCAGTTGATGGGTACCCAGCCGATTCCCAAACATGTGCACACAGATGTCATAAGCATTCGCCGGTGACTCCTGAATTCGCTCCGTCATCTTCTGAAGACGTTCCTCGTGATGAGCCAGCAATTGTACTGTCCGTTCGGTGAACTCGGCAAAAGGATTCCGATGTCCCGGATACGCATGCTTGACGTTCAGCTCCCCAAGACGTTCCAATCCTTCCATATAAGACAATAATGGCTGAGGGTCACTGCCGGGTTGCAGACTGATATTCGGTGAAATCTGTGGCAAAACGGCATCTCCGCACAGAATCTCCATGGACTCCGGCGCATAAAAGGATAAATGGCCTGGGGCATGTCCACCTGTCTCTACAGCAATCCAACGTTTCCCGCCCATATCGAGCCACTCGCCATCTTCAACAGGTGTGACATTCGGAAGTGGCGTGATCTGCGAAGCAAATGCCTTCATATGTTCATGTATCTGCTCAGTCTTGTCTTCCGGCATACCATAACAACCATAATAATCAGGTAATATTGTATTGATGTGTGAATTAGGTCCCCACATATAATCGGCCTCTTGGCGGGAACGTGTGGACATGCGAACGGGTGCCCCTGTCATCTGTTGCATCCAACCCGACAATCCAAGATGATCGGGGTGATGGTGGGTCAGTACAATTTGACGGATATCGCTAAAGGTCAGGCCGAGATCTGCCAGCGCTTCAACCCACTCCTGTTCTGTTTCCGAATTACGCGGTCCCGGATCTATAATGGTTATCTTCCCATCCGGTTCTGATAACAGATAACTGTTCACCCATCTTAAGGGAAACGACATGCTGATCTTGACCCGGTGTATGCCCTCTGTCATGGGCATCTCTTCTGTGCGCTTCATGTTATCCCCCTTCCAGACTGTCTCTGTTCACTCCACAGGACGAAGACCCACAAAAATCATGCGTGGCGAAGTCTGCTCGTCATATTTCTCTTCATCATAGCCGCCATGTACCTGGTCTACCCGGAGTCCGGCGGCACTTAACATCTGACTCAGTTGATCCCGTGTGTACAACTTCACACGCTCCTGATATACCCGCGGTTCATGTCCGGATGTGGTGTCCGTAATGCGAATCTCCTTCTGCACAAACCCATCCTCAATCTTGCGGAACTCCTCAATCCGCTGCCCTTCATCCTCTCGGACGGAGTGTGGCACCAGATGACGAGTCACATAAGCCGTATTCATAAAATCAATAATATAGCTGCCACCCGGGCGAAGCATGCGATGAATGGCACGTAATACTTTCAGTTGTTCTCCGTCCTCCAGGAAATAACCAAACGATGTGAACAGATTAACTACAGCGTCAAAGCCACCTTTCAACGGCAGTTCACGCATGTCCGCATGACACCACGATACTCGGTGTTCTGTGTCCATTAGGCGCGCTTCACGTAGAAGCACATCGGACAGATCAACTCCGGTCACTCGCAATCCTGCATCAGCAAGTGCCATGGAGTGCCGTCCCATACCGCAGCATAGATCCAATACTTCAGCATTGGGCTCAAGCTTCAACCAATTAATCATTTTATGTACTTCCTGATAGGCACCCTGCACATCCCGGTGCTTGTATACGAGAAGGTAATCTTCTCCAAAACTCTTTTCATACCATTCCGTCATCCATTCTCGCCCTCCACTTGTCACTGGCTCTCTATCTATAGTCACTGTTGTACAAGCCTGATCATTTCCCCTAGCTTTAATGTATTGTACCGTCTTTATTCTGCAAACTCAAAAAATTCCAGTGATTTTCCAACATTGAACAGCCAAAATGCACACGATATAATGTTAGACATATGCCTGCAGATCGGTTAATTATAAGCAACAGGAGGTGTTCTTATGATTCACATCGGACTTACCGGATGGGGGGATCAGGAAGATCTCTATCCAAACCGTACCAAAGCCAAAGACAAGCTCAGTCTATACGGACAATACTTCTCCACCGTGGAGGTGGATAGTTCCTTCTACGCCGTTCAACCCCGGGATCGAATGGCACGGTGGGCTGCAGAGACGCCCGAATCCTTTGCTTTTATCATCAAAGCCTATCAGGGAATGACCGGACATCTGCGGGGCAAACCCTACTTCACCAGCACGTCGGAGATGTATAAAGCTTTTCGGGAATCACTGGAGCCTGTCATTGAAGCTGGCAAGATGCAGGCAGCCTTGTTTCAATATCCACCTTGGTTTGAGTGCAATAAGGACAACGTAAAAGAGCTTCGTGAAGTGAAACTGAGAATGGAAGGTATTCCGTGTGCCCTAGAATTCCGTCATCGCAGCTGGTATGAAGATGGCATGCGCGAGCGGACGCTTTCGTTCATGAAGGAGCAAGGCTGGATTCATAGTGTCTGTGACGAACCTCAGGCGGGTTTAGGTTCCATTCCTATCGTGCCACAGGCGACGGATTCGGAGATGACGCTGGTTCGCATGCACGGACGCAACGTGTCCGGCTGGCATCAGAATGGTGCGCCTAATTGGCGCGAGACCCGTTATTTGTACCGTTACAACAAGGAAGAATTGTTGGAATGGAAAGGGTATCTGGAGCAATTGCAAGAGCAGAGCAAGGATATCTATGTTATTTTTAATAACAACTCCGGTGGCGATGCAGCGGCGAATGCACAGATGATGATGGACCTGCTGGACCTGCCAGTGAAGCCTTTTCCTGACCGTACTGAACCAGAACAGAAAGAAGGACCGGAGCAGCTGGAGTTATTTTAATGCACGCTAAAAACAGAGTTATTCATATTATTAGGTGAAGGTAAGTGTATTTATCATTGTTATTATGCTGATCAAATTCGGGATTGGAATAACACTAAAAAGCGGCAAGCCTGAGGGCATTGCCGCTTTCTTTAGCTGGTAATCTACCTATAGAAGGCTATCCACATACCTTCGTTTCGTTGCGTCAAACATCAGCGCTGCGCGGCTGTAACCGAAGAATCGATATGCGCCTCACGGAGCTGCTGATTCATTTTATGCGCTTCAATGCCAGCCAAGAGCACAATGCCAATCCCGTGGGTATCGTTCAGATTCCATCCCAGATCATCGCGATAATACAAGGCTGTAAACGAGTACCCGGAACCGCGGCATACCCCGTATATATTACCTTTATAGTCAATCGACAAACGTGTCATACCTTCCCATCCTTTACGTACCGCCTCCAAATAAGGCTCCGGCTGTTCCAGCCAGCCTTCCCGAATACCACGGGCATAAGCGTAGATGAACATGGAGGTGCAGGAGGTTTCTTCATACGAATCCGGGCGGTTCAGCACCTGATGCCATAGTCCATTTTCCCCTTGCAGCGCCAGATAACCTTGACTTAGATCACGATAGAAACATAATAGTTCCGGCCGCTTCGCATGATCATGTGGCAAGATCGTTAACAATTCGGTCAATGAAAAGAGCACCCACCCGTTCCCTCGTCCCCATGGAATACCTGTCGCCCGACCACGCACAAAATCATACACATGGGACATAATCTGTTGTTCGGGAAGGTAGAGGTATTTACGGAACATCAGAAACTGATTGATCGCATCATCCCAATACGTCGCCTCTCCTGTCAACTGACCATAACGCATCAGAAAAGGTGTGCTCATGTATAAGTCATCACACCACATCGTCTCCTGACGCATCTCCCCACTGCCGCGAACCCGGTAAAAGGCACCATCCTCCAGACGTTCCTGCTCATCCGTAATGTAGCCCGCAATCCGATCCGCCGTGTCTCTTCCCCCACGAATATCACCCAACTCCATCGCAGCAAGCAGTGTAGAGCCAAACGAACCACAATCATCCAGACTGTCTATCGCAGACAGTTGATTATTGATTCCTGCCGCACCATATCCTTCCCGATCCCACAGACCATAGCGGTCGAATGAAGTACTCAGTTCAATATGTTGCCGAACATACTGAATGTAATCATCCCGTCCCAATTCCTGTCCTGTCTGGAGCAGTCCAAGCAGGGTAACGCCAAGCGGATAATTCCACTTTCCGTAATGTGTATTCTCCAGATAGGGACGAACATGCGTATCGGGAAGATCTACCCGCCAATATACACCTTGTGCGCCATCATCAAACACGGTATCTGTTCGCACGATGTCAGCATGGGATGGTTCAGCGCCGGGAGCAAACACACCTGTGTACAGCCAGGGGTCAGAGCATCCTGCAACCGGATGAGGTGGTTTCAGGCTCCAGCCTGTGGAACCCGAACGCTCGGCATCTTCCAAAGTGAATCCCCATGATCCACTAAGTGCTTGAATTTCACCTTTCGCGACCAGATCCGAAGAACCGTAACGGCGTGGGAGTTCAACGCGGAAGTTACCGCTACTTCCAGCAGAGTATATTTCCGTCCCATCCACATACAGAGTCAAAACACCATCATGATTTCCTTTTAAAATAATTGGCGTTGATCCCGGCAAGATTACATCCAGTCTCGTCCATGCATAAGCCACAGCGGGTTGTTCCGTACCAAAGATGCGAGCAAATGAACCCTTGCTCTGCTCCTCATCTGTCCAGCCCCTTCGCGGATACCAGGAAAGGCCCGTTTCTTCTTCCGTCATGCCGACACGAGGAAGAGATAATACAGGTTCATCGACGGGTTCCGAATATAACCAGCCCTCCTGTCCTTGACGATCTGCCCCAGGAGTGAGGAAGTGCAGCGGGAAATTTTTGAACGAGGCTGTTCCGTAAATACCGCCGAATCCTACTTCTGTTTTGACAAAACATAGCAACACATCATTCCAGCCATAGTTCATGGAAATCGGAATCTGGGTTCTTCGCTCGGGAAATAACTCCTGCAACAACTCAGACTTGAATACCTCTTCGCCGTTCACATAGATCGTCACCGGACTATAACAGTTCAGGCCCGTATTTAACGTTGTATTCTGCTCGCTCCATAACTTGCCCCATACATACACGTACTGCCCTGCATGCGCCTCTACGCATTTCTCATTCAGATTCAGGTCGTAGCGATAGTCCCCAAGTCTACGAAAACCACCCTGATGATAAGCTCTGAACAAAAATGAATGTTTCGGATGATCACCAATATAACGCTGAGCCACCGTTGTCAATATATCCGGAATTGAATCGTACACCTTGCCTGCAATCGCCTCGTTCTCATGAAAATAACGAATGATCGTCAGCTCCCTTCCTTATACCTTGATTCGTTCGCTTAGCCGCAATGTCTCTCCGCCCTGCACTTCAACAACCTGTTGATCTGCCGTGAACCAAACCGGGATGGCAGACGGATTATGGATGATGGATCGATCGGCTGAACACTCCAATCGTTGCACCGCTTTCCAATAGGCAATCACTTCGATGTTCGTCGCGTACCAGATGTCGTTCCTGCCGCCAATCTGCTCACCAAACTGTTCGATGATCTCCCAGTTGTCGTTATCATTGAACTCGTAACTATGACCCCAGACGTAGAGTAATAGTGGCGTACCTGTTTTGGAATGTTGGATAAAACGTTTGGCATGTCCCGCCAGATCATGGTTATGATGACAGGTCGGGTGCCATTCAAGGGGACGGTCTGGCAACGTGTATCTGCCATGTGATTCAACGGTACGAGCATAATCGATGCCAAGCCACTCCAGCTTTGTACTTAACGCACGGTCATATCCTCCGTTGGGATATGCCATGCCTCGTACCGGATAACCGACGAGCTGCTCCAAGGCTTTTCGGTCTTCCATAATCTCTTCGGTCAATAGTTCATTCGGAACATAAGGTAGCGAAGGGTGAGTAACGGTGTGAACGGCTACTTCATGCCCCGTATAAAGTTCAGCGACTTCCCCAGCCTCAATGCGGCCTGGATTACCCAAGGTACCGGAGTTAAGATTAAAGGTTCCCCGTAGACCATACCGATTACAGATTTCCACCAGTCTGCGATCATGCACCACTCCATCGTCATAACTGAGCGTTAACGCTTTCATCACACCACCTGGATAGCGGTCAAACTGAATACGATGTCCCATCCCTTACTTCCACTCCTTTATACCAATTCTTCAACAGGTACATGACCTGCATCCTGTAATCGATGATGTTCCGAATCAAAATACGTACCTTCCAGCAGGCCGATCAATGTGTTGGTAATCCGCACTTCAATGTCGTTGTCTCCCGAACGCAACCAGGAGGCCTCTCCCTGCCAGCGATACGGAGACCAGCATCTCACACCCAGACTATGTCCGTTCACCCGCACTTCCACCACATCCTGCACACGCCAATCGCTAAATTCCAGTTCAAACGAGGTAATATCTTCCCCTGGCTCATCCAGCCAGAACGTGCGTTTATAACTCATTTCCCCGGCAAAATAGGGATACAGCGGCTGCGGTTCAGGTCCGATACGAAGGGCCGTGTCCGACTCCCGTACAAGCGAAGCCATGCCTTCATGATGGAACTCCACGCCGAATCTTCCCTGTAGATACAGGGGATCCACGAGGCCATCCTCATCTTTCGTTACCTGCACAATCACCGTCATTTCGTTAAGACCGCTGTGCAGCAGCTCTGTAATATCACAAGCGATATTATTGTGGTCGGTTATTTCAATTGGATCGAATTGTTTCTTTTCAAGCGGTTGCCCATTAATCTCCATCGACCAAGTGCCTGATATCGCCGCTCTGTCCATGAATAAAAGGCATGCAGACAATGCCGTTCTCAGCTCAAATGTGGTCGTATAACGGCACTCGATCGGGTAAGCAACGGATGCCTTTTTCGGTGTGCCAAACACCTGATTAAACTGGACTGGCAGATGCTGCTGCTTCGATAATTCTGCCGCCTGATCAATAAACGGTTTTACAGCTACATGCTGGCTTTCCAGAATCACACCATTAGCATGGGAAGCCTGAAGATGGAATTGTCCCATTCGCAAAATGTTAGGCTGCACCGTTTCCAGTCGCCATGGCCCTTCCGAAGGGACCATGATCTTACGGGCCTGATTAGCTCCTGCCGATACAGCCGTTACGAACGCCGAACCCGTTTTGTCTGTTACATCCACCTTCGTTGTTAATGCCTCTTCCTTCGCAGGTTGTAAAGTAAGACGAACAGCATGTGCTTCATAAGGCGCCAGCGTAAGTGAAATACAACATTCCCCTCCACTGCTCGTATACGGTAATGTCTGAAGCTGTCCTGTCTCCAGATCGAGTCGTTCTGTCACGAGACAAGCACCCTCTGCCAGCTCCGTTCCTTCCCACAGCTGTCTGGTGACCAGCTTCAACTGTCCCTTCAGGTCCTGACCCTCCTGATTGGTCAAGAAAACCATATGCTCCCCATCGGACAATTGACGGGTGTGCATCAACAGGGAGGCGCTCTCCTCCTCCATAATCCAGCAAATGGGTTCCGGCAATACCTGATCGAGCAGGAGAGAGATCAGCTCCAGCGAAAAGTCATCTCCCTGCCCCGTTCCTGCGGGTAGAAAATAAGCATTCCCCTCACCTTGATGCCACATGGTTTCACGGTTATCGTGACCCGTGTCCCCTCCACGGCCCCAGTACACCTCTTGCGGCTGCTCGCCCGCACCAAAGAACTGGGTAGCTTCATCTCCCTCCGGACTTCCCGGCTGAATCGCAATATGTGGAGGCATCCCAACAGAAATGGCGGTCCCTCCCTGATGAACGAATCGCTTCACCTGTTCCCAGGCCGCGGCCTCCAGATTCAGCATCGGTGGCAGAATCAGTACGTCATAACGGGCAACGCCGATCTGAATGATGCCATCCGTTAAGTCAGCTTCAGCCAACAATTCGGGATCAAGGTGATCATAGTCACGTCTGTTCTCAAGCAGATGTGTCGTGATCCTCATCCAGTCCTTCGTTAGACGATTCAGTTGCACCCGTTCTGCTTCGTCTTCGCCGCTATACTCAAATCCATGCAGCGGATTACCCATCAGACTCCAGAATGTCGTCGTTGGGTCAAGCACGGCAATACGAATATCTGCTGCTCCGGTGCTCATGAGATAGCTCAAACGTCCGGTATAATCCCCCAACTGCCGGAAATGCTTCCAGTAGGGATTCTGTAAAAATTGAGATGGCGGTGCATCATGCTTTGCCAGCCCACCAATCGTATAGAAAAAGGCGTGAAAGTTATAAAAATTGGTGCCCATGGCGGCCATTCGATCGATCATCCACTTGGCATCCTGTAGCGTCATCGACCAGCCCACACTGTGAAAACATTCAATCAGATTGCGGCTTCGGCCCAATTGCCGGGCAAGCGAACTGACCATCTTGGGATTGTCACGCATCTTTTGGCCGTATCGTTCCAGAATCCACGATAAGGATCGTCCAATTTTCTCATGGGCCGAATCACCACCTGGCATATGGCTGAACAACTGGGTGGTCATCCGTACGCCAGGCACTTCAGCCGCATACTGGATTCCTGCTTCCTCACACCAGTCATGCACCTGTTTGTGATAGGACTCCCTGAGAAGCAGGTGCAGTGACTGGTAATAGTCATACCGAATCCGATGCGCGTCCGGAACATCACCATATAACAGCGCCGGTAGCGAATCGATCAGACTATAACCACAACGCTCGCTGAAATAACGGGGAAGCTGTGGTGACCAGGGGATACGACCCAGCGGTGCAATCTCATCCGAGAACATGCCTTTGATTACGCTTTCAAATTGATTTCCAACCGCTGACTTATAACGCTCATGTGTCAGTTCAATAAAACGGCTCATCGCTTCCTTGTGACAAGGATCAACAAAGTTGCCGTAATATTTGAAATCATCGATCTCTTTTTCCTGAAATATAATCAACTCCCAATCACCCGGGGGAACATCCCACAACAAGCGGAATGCTGTTCGGTAGGTGAAGAACCGCTTACGGTTATACGATGTGAGCCCTGTCTCCTGATACACCTGGTCCGTCTGGATATTGCCGATTTTATTTCGCAAGTCAATGGATTCATGCCACAACCGTTTGCCCTGTGCATCCTTGGGAATCGCCTTGGCAACCAAGACTCGTCCCCATGGCAACTCCAGATCCACAGCTTCTCCGCCCTGAACCACCAACTGATGATGCACGAGCTGGCGCTGCTTCGCTTCAGGAAAATCAAGGGTCACTTCCCCGCCAGCCATTCCACTCGGATAAGGATACTCGTCATATAACCATACCTGCATGCCATGGTCGGCAGCTGCCTGCACTGCAACCCGCACCTTATCAAACCATGCTTCGGAGAGATAGGGAATTTGCAGTCCTTGACGTGGACAGATAAAGAATCCACCTACTCCTTGCACGGCCATCTCAGCCACCTGCCGCTTAATCTGTTCTTCTTCCATATCCCCGTTCCAGAACCAAAAGGGATGAACCCGGTACTGCGCCTCTGGATTACTAAATGCATCCCCGTCCCACATGTTGCCTTCCTCCCTGCCTGTTCAAGAGTGGTGTCCAACTTTACCAATAACGTTCATTTCAGTTCGAATAGGTTTGTTTCGCTTTGATTATACAATAAAAACCATAATCAGGAAGTCGTATTTTCCAGAAAGTTGGATGGAATTTGGTTCGCGAATCAAGCTATTACAGCGATAAGAAAAAGCCCGACTGTTTCCGCTACACTAAAAGCACGGCTGCCGGGCTCTGGCTTATACGACTACTTCAGTGCAGCGTACAGTTCATTAACTTCTTTGACATAATCGTCTCCACCATTGTTCTTCCACAGAGAAACAGCATCTTCGAATCCTTTCTCATCAATCTGACCTACGATATATTTGATCCGTGCATCGTTAATGATATTGTCCAACTGCGGTCCTTTCTGAGCATAAACATCAGAGATCAGCGGTTCACCAGGATTGGCGATGACAATCTCTTCGTTGGCCTTCTGCACCTGTGCAACTTTTTCACGGACAGGTGTCTGTTCTACACGAAGCGTTTTATCCTCGGGAACAAACATCAAAATCTGATTTAAGCCCTGCAGATCGCGGAGTGCAAGCTTATCAGTGGATGGGATAATGTAGTCCCCTTTTTTCTCATACTGCTTGCCTTCCAGTCCGTTCCCGAGCAGTGCCTGCAATTCAGGTTCATTGAGTTGATCCAGAAAACTTAGCACCTTCTTCAATTCCTCTTCCGTTTTGACACTGCCTTTGGAGATGGCAATCATTCCGGAATATCCGGACGTTGGCATATCCCGCAGCCCCTTCGGACCTTCCATGGCTTGCAGCACATCCACACGTCCTGTCGCATTCGGATCTTTATCAAGTATTTTCTGGTCCATGCGCTGGGCATTGTCTGCCACATCGACCATGACACCCGCTTGCCCATTCACAAATGGATCAGGCAGTTTCGTCGCATCCATTACCGCAAAGTCCTTGTTCACCAGACCCTCGCTGTAGATCTGGCGGAAAAATTTCAGTGCTTCCATGTATTCTGGTGTCTCATGCGCAGGGATTAGCCCCCCGCTGCCATCCTCTCCCCATTTGTTGGGGGCACCGAACCATACCTGCATGTTATCCCACGGGCCAGTGAATTTGCTGGCTACCAGACCGTACGTATCATCCTTTCCGTTACCGTCCGGATCATCCTTCGTGAACGCTCTCAATACATTGTAAAATTCATCAATCGTCTTTGGCTCTTCCAGCCCCAGATTCTCCAGCCAGTCCTTACGGATAGTCACCCCATTACGTCCCAGAGGGCGAGCCCGATAAATCCCATAAGTTTTGCCATCGATAGATGCATTATTGGTGATGATTTCATTCATCTGGCTCAGGTTCGGATAGTCCTTCAGATAAGGACCAAGTTCCCAGAATGCTCCGGTTCGTGCCGCATTAATGAAACTTGGAGACTTCCCTAACACCACCATAATCTGAGGCAGCTTTCCCGAGGCCAGTGTAATGTTGAATTTGTCTTCATACGAGCTGCTTGGCACCCACTGCAGGTTCACATCCACCTTGGTCAATTCCTCCAGCTTCTGAATCACAGGGCTGTTGTCCGGCGGATTCTCCGCTTCAAAGTTCGGTAGCATAATCGTGAGCTGATCGGTGCCACCCGCAGCGGTTCCTGAATCTGCTTTGTCCGTGGAGCATGCGCCCAGAATTGTACTAAGTACCAGTGACACAGAGAGTAGCAGTGCCCCTTTTTTGAATCCCGTTTTTTGTCCCATACGTTCTCCCCCTTGGCTTTAGCCTTTGATTGAACCTAACATGACACCTTTGGCAAAATGCTTCTGCAAAAACGGATACACCAGCAAAATCGGAATGGTACCTACAACGATCACCGCCATTTTGATCGACTGCTCTGGTGGCTGAACAAAATTGGGGTCCATGTTTGCCATATCTCCGACACTGGCTTGCGAGAGTAACACGATCTGTCTCAGCATGACTTGCAGTGGCCATTTGTCACTGTCGGAAATGTACAGCAGTGCCGAGAAAAAGTTGTTCCAGTGGCCTACGGCGTAGAACAAGGCAAACGTGGCAATGACCGGCTTCGATAAAGGCAGAACGATTCGCCACAGCACCCCGAGATCCGAACAGCCGTCGATGCGGGCCGCTTCCTCCAGCCCGGGCGGCATTTGCTGAAAAAAGTTTTTGACAACTATTAAGTTAAAAGCGCTGATCGCGCCAGGAAGCATAAGGGCCCAGTAGGAATCAAGCAGTCCCAGTCCACGAATGACGAGATACGTTGGAATCATGCCACCGCCAAATAACATCGAGAAAATTACCATGTTCATCATGACGTTGCGACCCCAAAAGTCACTTCTGGATAGTGGATAAGCCATCGTTAGTGTGAAAAACAGATTGACCAGTGTACCTGCCACCGTGATGAAAATGGAAACACCAATGCTGCGAAAGATCGTGGACGATGAAAAGATATACTCATACGCGCTGAAGGAAAACACCTTCGGAATGAGGAAAAAACTGCGTTCGGTGATCTCGGCTTCCGTTGCGAAAGAATTCCCTATAATATACAGGAAAGGAAGGACGGTTAATATGCCCAGAATCCCCAGCATAACGTAATTGAAGATATCAAACACCTTGCCGGCAGGGCTGTTATATAGACGGCTGTTCATGGGCGCTCCTCCTTAATAAATTCCGGGATGACCAAATTTTTTCGCAAGTTTATTACTGCCAAGCACCAGAATGATGCCCACCACAGACTTGAATAGCCCAACAGCAGTACTGTAACTGAATGCACCTTGCGTAATCCCTACCGTGTACACATACGTATCAAATACGTCCGCTACATCCCGGTTGAGGGAGTTGGTCATCAGATAGATCTGCTCAAATCCGGTATCGAGGAAGTTCCCCAGTCTGAGAATAAGCAAAATGACTATGGTCGTACGAATGGCTGGAAGCGTGATATGCCACATCCGCCGTAATCGTCCGGCGCCATCCACAATGGAGGCTTCATATTGTTCCGTATCGACACCTGCGAGGGCTGCCAAGAAAATGATTGTGCCCCAACCCATCTCCTTCCACATCATCTGAACAATAATCAGCGGACGGAACGAACCCGGACTGGAGAGTACATCAATAGGCTTGCCTGTAATCCAGGCGATCAGGTCGTATAACACCCCGCCCTGCGGGGTCAGAAACACGTACGTGATACTGGCGATAATCACCATGGATACAAAATGGGGTACATAGACCAGCGTTTGAATCGTTCTTTTGAAGAAAGCGACCCGAATTTCATTTAATAATAAAGCTATAATGATCGGTGCCGGGAAAAAGAAAATAAGATCATACAGAGCAAGAACCAGCGTATTGCGTAATAGTCGGAAGAAGTCCGGGTTGGAGAAAAAGTTCGTAAAGTTCTCTAGCCCCACCCAGTTACTCTCCCGAATGCCAAGGAAAGGCTGGTAATCCTGAAAGGCAATGATGATCCCCCACATGGGCAAGTATTTAAAGATGACAAAGTACAAAAAGCCGGGAAGCACAAGTACATATAACCATTTGTTTCGTTTAATCTGCCTTTTCCAATTGGACTCCTGTTTTAATGGCCTTGTGGCCATATCCGCTTGAGCAGTTGCAGCGCCGTTGGTATTCCAGTCCGTCTTCCCGTTCATCATGTCTCCCCTCCCTCAAAGATGTAAGCGTTATCAATTAACCTGATACTCAGACTATACAGCCGATCTTTTTCCGGCAACCTTCATTTTTTGCATACCTCCGGCACACTGGCTGGAAAGCCCGCTATAACGCCATTTTCACAAGAAATTGCACATAACGTAGCAGGTAGAATTGCACATTTTTGCGGGTTTATCCTTCTTTGTATCACGGTAAAAAAAAGAAAAAACCGACATCCGCTAAAGCTGAATGCCGGTCTGAAATGACAAAGACATAAACGGTTATTGTCCAAACCATTGATCGCGATACTGACTCGGAGTAACTCCCTCCTGTTTCTTGAAGATCCGATTAAAATAACTATGCTGATATCCCACAGCCGTCGCAACATCATTGATTTTCATCGTTGTCTCACGTAACAATTGCTTCGCCGCATCCATTCTCACACGTGTCAAATAATCAATAAAATTGATGCCCGATACCTGTTTGAATGCCTTGCTCAGTGCATAGGGTGTCATCTGCTCCTCGTCAGCACAGTTTTCCAGCGAAATGTCGCTGCGGTAATGTGTATCGATATACAACATCGTTCGTTCCACCACCAGTTTCAGCGGTTCCTGCGATCGTGCTTCAACCTCTTGTATATAAGGTATGAATACCTCATTCATCATCCATTGCTTCATCTGTACAGGTTCACGAATACCGGATAATCGCTCATACATGTTGCTACCACCAAACAGCTTATAAGGTGTGACCCCGGTTTGCAGCATCATGTGCTGAATACTACCGAGTAATTGCAGCATCATCTGCTGCACTTGGAATTCGGTACTGCCCGTCCGCGTAATCTCACTCATGAATTGCTCCAGCACACGTTCCGCTTCGGCTTGTTTGCCCAGTCTGACTGCCTGTAGCAACTCACGTTCCAGCCCCAGGGGATAGGAAGCTGCTTCGTTTCTGTGGAAACACTCCTCATCCTCCAGATCGAGAATCTGACTTCCTTCCTCCACACTGCGATAAGCCACGGCCTGTTCCATCTCCACGAATCGTCCAGGCAGTTCCTGAAGTGAAGCTGCTGGGTGACTGATCATCAAGGTCACCTTCATTTTGAGTGTTCGTCCAATGACCTCCACTAGCTCTTGTCCCCATAACATCGCTTGTGACTTCACAGGTTCGTCCTGAGGAGCGATCACAAGCATGGCGGAAGACAGGTCATGAAAGTTCATGACACTGATCTGCCTGAAATAATTTTTTGCCACTTCCTGTGTAATATTCACTGCTGCAAAAGTAACCAGTCCCGTGTCCTGGCTTCCAAATCTGCCTTGCAGCTGCTCGTACCCCGTAAAATACATCTGCACCAGCAAATACTGCTGAGCCTCCAGCTCAAAACCAAGATTACGCATCCGCTGCTGAAGATCCTGCTCGTTATAGGCATATAGATGCCCCTGTACAAGTTGTAAGACAAAGCTGTCGCGCAGATGGGGCAGCTGCTCCTGCAATTGGCGATGTGCCGTGACACTCCGGGAGGTCAGTTCGTTCCACTGTTGCTCCAGCAGCTCAAACTCGTCCAGCTTGGCATCCATTGGTGTTGTTTCGTTTCTGCCAGGCGTAAGCAGATGCAGCATCCGTGCTACAGGCGAATAGATGCGGCGGGAAGCAAACCAGGATAACAACAATCCCAGGATGAGACTGCCTGCACTCGCAATAACGATGATTTTGGATACCAGCTTGACTGGCGAAGTGACAGAGGTCAAAGGTGCTGCGGAGACGTAAGTCCAGTCTGAATCGATCCGACTCAATGAACCGTATGAGACAGAATAGGTCTGATCCTCATATCGGAACAGGAATGAGCGGCTGCCCGCATGCAGGGCTACTTCTTCTTTTAGCTGCTGCTCAAAAGCAGATGTCTCTCCCGCCGTTCCCGGATTCCCGGTAACCAGAGTGTTTCCTTCCTGATCCATGAGGAACGTCAAACCTTCGTCATAAGGAGTAAGCGTTTTCAATAAACTGGCGACTTTCTCGTTATCCAGCGTGATGATCAGTGCACCAAACGGATTAATGCTCTCCCCCGGTATCTTATGTACTAGAACAAGTGCAGTGCCTGCATCCGTATGCAGTGGACTATCGTTGGTCGAAGGTTCGGTATCTCTGTTGATGCTGGAAACCCAGTCTGTCCAGTACACGTGGTTCCCCATGGAAAGGTATCGATCATATGCTTGTACTTTGGCTTCATCGTTCAATTCGGTATAATCCCGATTAAACAAGATTGGCTTCGGTTCCTGCAAATACAGCTGTGCTGACTTGATCAGCGGATGGGAACCTTGTAATACGTATAAGGTAGTCACAATCTCCTGCGTTTCATTAAAATAATACACAAAATCCAGCGTTCGCAGTGCATTGCCAAACCTCGGTTCAAAAGCCCAATGGGATAAGTTCATCTCCAGATAAGCCAGCTGGTCATCCACATTGCGTGCCCGGTTCTCGATCTGGTTCTGATGCATCTGATTGAACTCGGTTTCCATCCGGCCAACAACCTGTTGATACATGACGATACCTGTGATTAGTCCGGGAATGCTGGCAATGAGTAAAATAAGCATCAGGCTGTTTCGATAAAATCGTCCTTTATGCCTTCCTGCCTTCAAATCGGGTAACCGCTTGAATCTGCCAAATATTCGATCGCTCCTAGTCGGTTCCATCGCTGCTCACCTGCCTGCTTGCATCGGGTCTGACTGTCATGGAAACTTCCTCAACTCCCCTGAGAATATATGGATGAAATCCTTTTCTTGTATTATACGCACAATCCTCAGGTGAATGAAATGATCTGTAACCGATCATTTTTTCAACCAATGTTTTATTAACATGACAAAATGGATTACAATGAGATATAGCAAACATGAAGGAGGCCTTTTTAATGAAAGAACAGACTTATTTTGAACAAAATAGAGAAAAACACCTGGCAGAACTGAATGAATGGTTGTCCATTCCAAGTATCTCTGCCATTTCAGAGCATAAAGAGGATATTAACCGTGCAGCACAATGGGCAGCAGATGCGCTCACACGTGCAGGCATGGAAAACGTAGAGGTCATTCAAACGGCTGGACATCCGATTGTCTATGCAGATCACCTGCATGCACCCGGCAAACCGACGGCTCTGATCTATGGACACTATGATGTACAACCCGTAGACCCCCTTAACCTGTGGGACACGCCTCCTTTCGAACCTACCATTCGCGATGGCAAGCTGTATGCCCGTGGTGCGACGGATGACAAAGGACAGATATTCCTACATATCAAGGCAGTTGAAGCCATTCTCGCCGAAAACAAAGAACTTCCAGTTAATATCAAGTTCTGCATTGAAGGCGAAGAGGAAATCTCCAGCCCGAACTTGCCCATCTATCTGAATGAACATACAGACAAGCTGCGTGCAGATATGGTACTGATCTCGGATACGTCCTTGCTTGAAAAAGGTAAACCGGCGATCTCTACAGGCCTGCGTGGCCTATGCTCGCTTCACGTAGATCTGAATACAGCCAATACCGACTTGCACTCCGGTTCATTTGGTGGCGGTGTACCCAACGCACTGCACGCACTCGTATCCTTGCTCGCTTCGTTGCATGATGAGCAAGGCCGCGTGAGTGTAGATGGTTTCTACGACGGCGTACTGCCATTGTCTCCTGAGATGAGAGAAGAATTTGTGAAACAGGGCTTCAATGAAGAACAACTTCGTCAAGACCTCGGGCTGGAGCAATTGTACGGCGAAGAAGGTTACTCGTTCGTGGAACGTGTTGGCGCTCGTCCAACATTGGAACTAAACGGCGTATGGGGCGGTTTCCAAGGCGAAGGCAGCAAAACGGTTATTCCGAAGGAAGCTCATGCCAAAATCACCTGCCGCCTCGTGGCGGATCAAGATCCACAACATGTATTGGATCGTATCGAAGCACATCTGCGCGCTCACGTTCAACCGGGTGCAACGCTGCATGTGAAACAGATCGAGAAAGCTTTTGCTTTCAACACTGATCCTTCCAATCCAATTCTGCAAAAAGCGGCAGATGCGTATGAGCACGTGTATGGCGTTCGTGCCCTCTTTACCAAAGATGGCGGCTCCATTCCGATTGTTGAGAAACTCTCACGTGTACTCGAAATCCCTGCTGTCATGATGGGCTTTGGCTTGCCGGATGAGAATCTGCATGCACCGAACGAGCACTTCAACCTGGAGAACTTTGATAAAGGGTTGTTGACCATTGTTCAGTTCTTGAAGAGTTTGTAAACACTCTTACACGGAGGTCACTACGCGGGGAGAATAAGCTTCCGGTCGCTGTTATCCCCCGATTTCTTTGATTCCCTTTTCTAAAGGGAGAAATTCGGGCGATAAAGGCAAACGCTCCGCTTCTTCAGCTTTTTTCTCCCCACTCCGTTAACGTGTAAATTATTTACTCAACTTCATAGAGTAGGGGCAGATAGATATTACAAAAACGGTGGCCTACAGGTCATCGTTTTTGTTTGAATCGATTTCGTCCCCTTCACTACCTTGCAGTTTGTCGCAGACTGATTTTAGGATTGAGCCTACTTTACAAATGTAGGGTAGTAGGTAGGTATATAAGTATACAAAAGGGGTGTGCCGTCCAACTTCATGACGGTACACCCCTTTTATAATTGGTAGATCTATTTCGTTTCAATGTACGTTCATTAGCCCTGTAACTAGAAGGAGCAACCCACTTTCGGGACATCCTCCAGATTCTACTCCCCTCATTCCCTTTATGTGCGGAATGTTGTGAACTTCAGCATGTGCACAAGCTTGGATAAGTGTGCAATTTCCTGCTGGACTCCAGAGGTGTCCGTTCCTGCCATTGCCTGGTTCGCTCGCAGAGTTCTACGTGTGTTCAGCATACCCTCGATCAGTTTCATGACCGTGTTGCGTCCACGATGATCGACAATCATATACTTTTTGCGTGCATCCAGCTCTACCCATACGATGTTGCTGAATGATGTGAACAGATGCCTGCGGTACAGCTCCATATCGGTCTCATTGTAATGCTCGCCATAAAAGGCATAATATCCGTGTATGTGCAACTTCTCCGCCAACACTGTGATGAACGGATCATGTTCGAGCATAGCGTTACGTTCCATGTTTCACGCCTCCGTTATGCGTGATCCGCAGATCCCGTCTTTTTGAGATCTATTTTAACATATTGTGCAAGGTGTTGCCTCTCCACAGATAGAAGCCAAGTTTTAACTCCGAAGACCGATGCATCACAAACCGATCCGTCCGCCCTTCACCCACACACCCTCAATATCCAGCTCCGCATTCAGCAAAACGATATCTGCCTGTTTTCCTTGAGCCAGGGAACCTGTCCGGTGATCAATGCCCAGCAGGCGTGCCGGTGTCAGACTTGCTGCACGTGATGCAGCGTTCAGACTCAGGCCCACTTCCTGTACCAGGTAACGGAAACCGCGAATCATCGTCAGTGTGCTTCCCGCCAGTGCGCCGCCGTCCTTCAGTCTGGCTTCACCGTGCTTCACGATTACAGGCAGGTCGCCGATCTTGTATTCCCCGTCATCCAATCCCGCAGCAGACATGGCATCCGTGATCAACACGAGTTGATCGTTATGTTGCTTCAATTGAGCGAGAATTGATATCGCCGCTGGGTGTACATGAATGCCGTCAGCAATCACTTCGGCGCTGATGCGTGGATCACTCAGCACGGCTCCGGCAGCCCCGGGTAGCCGGTGATGCAGCGGTGTCATCGCATTGAACGTATGTACCGCATGATGAAGTCCTGCTTCAACTGCACGTTCGACCTCTTCATAGGTCGCATCCGTGTGGCCGAGTGCCGCTGTAATCCGCTGTTCTCGCAGCCATGAAATGACTTCCAGTGCGCCTTCACGTTCCGGTGCCAACGTAACTTGACGGATCAGGCCAGGATACTGCTTCTCCCATGCTTCGAGCCAAGTTACATCAGGCAGAATGATGTGTTCAGGATTTTGCGCGCCAGGCCATTTCGGACTAAAAAACGGACCTTCCAGGTGTACACCTTCAAGCTGAGCATAAGGCATTTCACCGGAACGGTACCGGTTGACCTCAGCAAGTACGTTATCCAGTCGCTCTTTCGGAGCCGTCATGGAAGTCGCAAGCATCGCTGTTGTTCCCTGCGTACTATGGAAAAAAGTGATCTTGTCCAACACCTCCGGGCTTGCATCCATAAAGTCTTCTCCATTCCCACCATGCACATGGATATCTATGAATCCAGGCACAATGAGGCCGCGTTCCGGTGCAGACAGCGGCAAAGCCTCTCGCCGAATCCGTTCAGGGAGACCTTCCGGTACCCCAGCATAAAGGATTTTTCCATCCCTCCAGGCTAATACACCATCTTCCAATATTTCATTGGAAAGGAGTAGCTTGCCCCGAAGAAGAGAAATATTTTCATCACGCAGGCTCCCAGGCTCATGGCTATTCGCTCCGGTCATCTCACCAGCCTCCCTGCTGCACGGTCCAGCAATACCACCACATTTGGATGACATTGCAATAACGATGCAGGACAGGCCGTTGTGATTGGGCCCATAAAAGCTTCGCGAATAATCTCGGCTTTTTCCTCGCCACGGGCAATGAGCAGAATTTGTTTGGCTTTCAAAATGGTACCGACACCCATTGTAATCGCCTGAGCCGGAACTTCATCGATGCTGTCAAAGAAGCGTGCGTTTGCCTTTCGCGTCTCGTCTTTCAGATCCACGACATGTGTCCGCCCAGTCAGCTCCGTTCCCGGTTCATTGAAGCCAATATGGCCATTATGTCCAATGCCCAGCAGTTGAAGGTCTACCGGTCCACAATCGTCCAGCCGTTGTTCATAGGAATTACATTCCTGTTCCAGATCGGTAGCCTGACCATCAGGCACATGCGTTCTCGCAAGATCCATATCAATATGATGGAATAATTGTTCGTTCATGAAACTGCGGTAACTTTCGCGATGTTCTGTTGGAAGTCCAACATACTCATCGAGATTAAAAGAAGAAGCCTGTGAGAAGCTAACCAGCCCCTTCTGGTACAACGTGATAAGCTGTTTATATATGCCTACAGGAGAACTTCCTGTTGCAAGTCCCAATACAGCCCGTGGTTTGGTTTGCAACAAGCTGGCAATGAGGCCAGCACCCGTGGCGTTTAGATCTTCTTCATTTTCAAAAATGCGGATATTCATCTGTCAGGCACCTCCGTTGTGTTGGACTCGATAAGACTGCACATTGTGATAGGATTGTTCCAGTCTGGGGATAAAACGGTCGAAGTCGGCACTTACCATGCCTGTGAACAAAATATCGACCACATGCAGCAGCGCAATACGGGAAGCCATATCTCCACGCCTCATACCTTCTTCCAGAGAAGAGGTGAACAGTGGAATATCGGATACCGTTGCGAGTGTATTACTTCCATAGGAAGTCAGTGAAATCGTAGAAGCTCCGGCCTGTTTGGCACAATGCAGGGCATCGATGGTCTCTGGTGTTTCGCCTGAATAGGATACGGCCATCGCCACATCTCCCTCGGTGAGCGAAGATGCGGATGTAATCTGCATGTGGGAGTCGGAGAAAGCCGTACAACTCTTGCCGATCCGCACCAGTTTCTGATAGAAATCCTGTGTAACAATGGACGAGGTAGCCACACCGTACAGATCAATACGGCGAGCCTGGCACAATAATTGAACGCCTTGTTCCAATCTGCCCAAATCCAGCAAACGGGTAGTATCTGCAATAGACGCGAGGTGATTGGCTTCAATAGCTTCAACAATTTTGGATAGGGAATTGCCCGCTACAATATCCTGATACGCCGTTTCATCAGATGCGTGGGACAGTTCTGCGGCGAGTTTCATTTTGAAATCGGGAAATCCTTTGAAATGAAACGACTTGCAAAAGCGGGTTACCGTCGCCGCACTTGTACCACTCTGCTCTGCCAGATGACTAATTGTCCAGCCGGGAATGTCCGATGGAGATTGCATAATGACTTCGGCAATACGTCGCTCCTGAGACGGAAGGTTATTCAGTTCTTGCTGCAACGCACGTAATATGGCTGCCATAAGGACCTCACTTAATGAAAATTATTTTTATTTATTTTAATTAAAATAAGAAAATTATTTTTATAACTTCATTCTAATCAAGACGATCCTGCAAATCAAGAGGAATTTAACATGACTTTTGCAAGTATGCTGAGCGTGTAAAGACCCTCACCTGCTTGATACGCATAGTGGATGTCCTTTATTTTGAGAATCGAGATATGATCGTATTAAAAGAAGGAGCAATTCAATGAATCGAAGACAAAGGAAAAAGCTCATTCCTTCCATCTGGATTATTGCTACCAAACAAACAGAAGGACATGCCTATTATGCCCTCTATGCCATCGACTGGAAACACGGAGGTAGGCTGAGTTGGGAAGGCTGGAATCGACTTGAAGACTTGCTGCAATTTCATATTCCGATCAAACGAAAAGCCAGAGGCCGGAAAACTTCTTCCCAGCCTGCCGCCAAAATAGCAAAAAGAGCGCTCCATCTTTATCTGAATGATGCACAGTTCGAGGAATTGGAGCAGCTCTTTTATCAGCCATTTTCGAAGAAAATATGGCGGATGTTCATTCAAACAAATAGGAATCTATAAGTGATAAATTATTATGGATTCGGTTGTTTCATTTTTTCACGCTAAAACAAAAAAGCCTCTTCCCTTCTTTGGATAAAAGAATAGGAAAGACTTTCGCGGTACAACGATTCAATTCAATTTGATTCATTCATATCGTTTTAAGAACTCACTGGCTAAGCTGGGGACTGTCATTTGATGAACCGATTGATTTTCAATCTCCTCCGCCAGATCGTCATCTGTTAGAGAAACGAAGAACGTAATGTCTGCTTTTGCTTGTCCATACCGGGCAAAAACGTCATCTGCTGTCTCATTCACAACTTTGGCAATGATTCGAATGATCTCATCCTTATACTCCTGAACTTCTTCTGTTGCATACAACAATCGGCTGATGTGGTTAAAGTGCGTATCCTCGCCATATTGATATTCGGAGCAGCCCCATCTGTAATAGATCTCGTCCTCCTCAGTATCACACAGCCCCTGCTCTTTCATACTCGAAATATGCCCAGCCAGGGATTCCTCGGTATTCACCGCCATGAACAGCGTTGCCCAATCACTGTCTGTTCCGAATGCACAAGCATATACTTTTTCGTGCTCTACCTTAGCCAGCGTTTGTTCCAGATCGGGTAGAAAGCCCGTTCGAAATTGATTTTCAAATGCACTTAAAAAGTGGTCCACTCAGCTCATCCTTTCATTATTATTATAAGTTGAAATACCGAATAGTTACACTTGCCACTTCGCTGACAGAATAACCTTCTGATCACTGTTATCGTTCAAACCATTGTTTCAATTCTACTGCCTTATCTTCATATATGTAATCATTATGATCTACTAAAATAATGAAAACAAGCGATGCTAAGTTTCGGATCTTCCCTCAATTTATTGTTAACTCCCTCATTTCATGGTCTATAGCAGCAAAAAAGCCTTGCCCCATTCTTCATGACAAAGAATAGAGAAAGGCTTTCATGCTGCTACTTAATCCTAACTGTAATTCGCAACTAAATCTTCAGTTCTCCAAGCTTAATCAGCTCGACAACTGCCTGCGAACGACCCTTAACATTGAGTTTCTGCATCACATTCGAAATATGGTTACGCACCGTTTTCTCGCTGATGAATAACTGCCCTGCGATGTCACGCGTTGTTTTGTCTTGAACCAGTAATTCGAATACTTCGCGTTCACGGTGGGTCAACAAAAATTTGCTTTTATGATCGATACCCTTCAATGTTCACCCCTCCTTGCTCGGGTTGTGTTGGTGTAACAAGGTTAAGGGGATACAGTCAACTCATCTTATGTCAGGTCAAGGGCGTTGGTTCAGTTTTATAAGAAAAATGGGCAGTAAACATGTGATTCATTGTCCAAAGAGAACGTATGCAATTGTATATGTATTGGATCATGTAAAACAAAACAAACATGCCTCTGCAGCGGATGTTACCATCTGCGCAAAGGCACACTTGTTCATGTCTTAAAAAACTACCGATTCATTCGGTTCATCATGCCGCCATCATTGTGATTACGGTTCAACAGGCCATCGTCAAGGATGCCATCGCGGTGATTCATACCTGTTCCGTTTGTTGGGAAAATGCGCTCCACCATCGATTGGAACGTATCGATCATGCCACTGACTGGCTTACCATTACGAATATCGGTGGCATAGTTCTCGACATGCTCCACAAATTCCAGATTGGCTGATACATATACATTCTCGATGTTTGGTGCAAACTGCTTGATTTTGGCTGAAATCTTACCCTTAATCTCAGCTGATGTGTTATCGTCCGTGCTATCTACACGTTGTCCTTCACTTTTCATACCATAATGCCCATCGTCCGTCCCACGTGCTTTGCCGCTGTTTGTCAGACCACGCATCATGCCAATTGTGCCTGTGCCCATGGTTCCATAGATGCTGCGGTCATTCCCCATATGGCTGCGATCCGTTGCTGAATTTGTGTTCAGTCCTGGAGCAATTCCGCTAGTGCTGTATGGAGACATTGTGCCCGTACCACCATTCACACGCATACCACCCATATCGTGATTCATGTTGCCCCCACGCATGGTATCACTGGCATGATTACGCATTGTTCCATTCAGCATGCTCGTACGACCATTGGACTTGCTTTCCAACTTGCCTGCATGACCATCTGCCAAACGAACCGCCACATAAGCATTACGATCCGTTAACATGACACGGGCGGATTTTACTTCCTTCATCTCCGTGATGCGTTTTGCCAGCTCTTCACTGGATTTCAGGTCAGTAACATTGTGCATGCGATAACTTTTCGCACGGATGCCATCCATTCCATTTGTTTCCACACCATAACGGTTGATGCCGTTGGCTTGCTGACGAACACTTTGCGTATGCATATTGTTGGTATCCCGATTCGTGCCACAACCTGTCAAACCGGCCATTACAAAGATTGCAGTAGATAATGATAACGTAATAGCTGTTGCCTTTTTGACTGCTGGCATGTACTCATCCTCCAATGTTTGTTGGTTTTGGTCACAAAGATAGGATGCGCTTCTGTACGTACCGATATGCTGAAAGGATATGGTACCTTACCCTGTAGGTCTGGGTCTTCTGGTTTAGGTCTTTCAGCTTTGCTTATTGATCTTTGGTTTTGATCTGTGGACCGTGAGATTCTTCGCTATATAAAATAAAAACAGTGCTGCTTGTTCGCAGCACTGCCTCGAAATAATATTTGCATCTCAACGCAATAATATCACTTATCTTCCGCCCGCTCATTTCCCGTCTGTTGATGAGGAAGTCGTTGCGTCATGTGCAGAACTCGACGACTCTTTCGAAGAAGTTGTGGATGCTTTAATTGTATCCGGGAATTTCTCTGCTTCCGTTAAACTGGTTGCATCCATGCCATATGCCCATTGACCATCCGGTGTAATGACCCAGATCTGATCCGGTTTGGATGGCACCGTAAGTCCCCGATACACATCTCTAACTGGTTGCCCATTTACCGTCTGTTCAATAGACAAGGTGAATCGTGGAACAGTACCTTTCAGCTCGGACGCTTTGCGTACATCATCTGCTGTTGACAGGTTTTTGATTTTACCGATAAGGGATATGGCGTCTGTGGAATCAATCGTTTTTCCATTCAGTGTCCAGGTCTGCTCTGCAGCACCGTTCTCCGATGTTGATGTTAACATCCAGGTAGCTGCTTCACCTTCCCACTCCAGAGATCCAACATTTGTCTCATCCATGTTGAACGGTGTAGTATCCAACAAATCACGACGAGACAAAGCTATGTTAGTAATCGCCTCTGTCTGTACGGCAACTACGGGACCCTCATCTACGCGCACATATCGTGCGTCATCTGCTGGAAGCTGGCCACCAATAGCCAATTTGATCTCCCGATTATCTTTGAGTTTGATATCCATACGTGTAGCATCTGTTCCTAATCCGTACTTATCCAGATCCGTTGGCGCTTCTTCCACCACCAGTTCCTGATTCGCACCACTCAGAGCATCTAACCAACTGCTAACACTGTAACCGTTCAGAGGATAGGCTTTTGGCTCAACCATCTGCCATACACCATTTTCAAGCGTCAGGGTTGAAGATGCTGCTGTACCAGATGTCTCCTCCGTTGTGTCATGTATTGTGATAGATTGAATATCCCCGGATTGAATACCGAGCAACTTGGCTTGCACCGCTTCTTCTTCTCGAAAATAATTTTGACTGGCCGCGTACACCCAGCCCACAATCAGTACGATGACCACCAGAATTGTTGGGACCCATTTTCTCATACCCGTCTGCGCCTCCACCATAAGAGTACACCTATGATAACAAAGATGAGTGGGAATGCTACAATAGCCACGAAGAAAATCGTTCTGGCCTGTTCGCCATTCAGGTATGCCATCTCATACCCAGCTTGTACCCTTGGGCGAATCGTCAATCCATTTTCTTTCTCACTCAAATAGTTTACCGTATTCAAAATAAAGTCCCGATTGCCACCATTCGCAATTTCCGAATCCTGCATGAAAATGGACGAACCCAGAATAACCGCCTTCGGTTTGCCATCCGTCGTATCGGCTGCATACCCTAATTCAACGGGTCCCTGAATGTCCTCTTCGGCATCATTGGTTGTTTCATTCTGCAATAAGCCGCCGATATTCGTCTCCCCATAACTGTCATTCGAAGAATGCATTAACGGTGAAAGGGTATATTTATCCTGTTCTTTGCTGGTCAGCGCAATCGACAACGACAACATCGGATACAATTGGCTTGCAGCAAGTTTGTCCGTAATTGCATGTGTACCATACTCCGGCACCACCCAGAGTGGCCCCATCGTACTGGCTTGCTGATTATCCACCATGACCGCATGCTCATCAACGACGCCATAGTCAGCCATGAGGGCATCGATGTTTTTCCAACTGGATTTCATATCTTCCACAAATCCGAGGGATAATAACAGCTTGCCTCCATTACTCAGATATGTCCGAATGGCTTTCATTTCCGTATCACTGAGATCACGTTGTGGGCCAATAATGGCGAGTACATCTGCATCTTCCGGAACCTTCCCTGCTTGATTCAGCTGCAACTCTTCCGTCTGCACATTATTTTGTTCCAAGGAGGATTGCAGCGTAGTCATCTGAGCGAGACTCAGCTCTTCATGTCCAGTCAGAAAGACCATTTTATGCATCTCGGTGGATGACATGTTCATGAGCGCCTGCGTAAGTTTTTCCTCACCTGTGAACTGATATGATCCGTCACTTCCGTCACCTGTCGCAGTGAACAAACTGGCGATATCAATCACTTTGTGTTGATCTCCCTGCTCCAGCACAATGGAGCTGCCTGTTATGCCGTATTTGGATGCAAGCGCAGGTTCCTGCGTCAGATTATACTGTTTTAGCTTCAACTTGCTATTGCGTTTCGTGTATTCCTCGACCATATCCGTGACCTCACGGTTCAGGACGGTGTTGTTGGCATTTTCGACGGTTAACACCAGAATGTTGACGTCATCCTTCACATTTTTGATCGCAGTAAGAGACTGGTCAGATAACGTGTATTGTTTGTTCGAGGTCAGATCCAGCTGGAAGCCGCCAAGTGAATTCAGGAACAGTGTTAGCAAAATAAAGATGCCAATCACGGCTACGGATAACACGGTACTGTTGGTATGACTTAACCATTTTTTCATCTTCTCACCTCCACCGCTTCCGTTCCACAATTTGAATGCTTAACAGCAGAAACACACCCGAAAGGGTGACATAGTACAAGATATCCGGCCCACTAAGCACACCTTTCATGAAGCTGTCGAACCGATTAGTCAGGGCAAACGGGTCCAGCCACTGTTGCAAAGCAGAACCTGTATTGCCTGCGAATGAATCAAGCATCCACAAAACGAGCAAAATAATAAAACCCGCCACCGCAGACACCATCTGATGCTGGGATAATGTAGATGCGAACAGTCCAATCGCCATCATGCTTCCGCCCAGGAAAAATAACCCCAGCGCAGACATCCATACCGTCGTCATATCCAATGTCCCATAGAACGACATGATGAATGGGTATACCAGACTACACAGGATGAGCACAACCAGAATGGCCAGAGAAGCAAGATATTTGCCAAAAATAATCTCTGTTACACGTGCCGGAGAAGTCAGCAACAATTCATCCGTTCCCTGTCTAAATTCCTCTGCAACCAGTCGCATCGTTAACAATGGCACAACAAACAGCAGCATGGACAACGTATCGCCCAACACGAGACGATAATCGACAATACTCGGCTGGTAATATACAAAGCTTGAATAGAACAGCAGACTGGTCATCAGTACATATACGGCAAAAGCAAAATAGGACGTTGGTGACAGAAAATAAGCTTGCAGCTCTTTATTGCATACCGCCATCATTCGTCTCATTTGGAGTCCTCCCCTTTGCGAGAATGGGGCGAAGCTTCGGCTGCTGTACTAACTGATGTTCCCGATATACTCGACGAGTCGATGTCCGAAGTTACGTCCTGATCCATCTCTGCCCCAGTAACCTTATCCACATCTGCCGAATTTGCGTCTGTGTCTATTGCCTCGGTTGTGGTCAGCTTCAGGAAGATTTGCTCCAGACTCAGGTTCTCCTTCTTCATCTCCAGTATCGGTAATCCTGCACTTGACAAAAGGTAGAACAACTCCTCCCGGAAATCTTCCGAGTTTTCTCCAGTAAGCAGCATTTTAACCGTTTCCGCTGAATCTGAAGTAAGTGAAGTATCTTTGCTGGTATTCACATCCGACGCTTGAATGACTTCACTCCGCACCTTCTCCCATGGTGTCAGCACATTATGTAATTGCTCCGCAGTGGCCTTCACTTCAATCGACACCTTGAACTGATCCCCCATTGCTGATCCGAAATGCTGAGGTGAACCATCCAGCACGAGCTGTCCCTGATTGATGATCAACATTCGATTACAGAGCGTGCTCACTTCAGGCAAAATATGCGTACTGAGCAGCACCGTATGGTTCTCCCCAAGTTCCCGAATCAGATCTCTAATCTCGATAATCTGATTTGGATCAAGGCCCGATGTTGGCTCATCCAGGACCAACAGATCCGGCTTGTGAATAATGGCTCCTGCCAGCCCGAGACGTTGCTTATATCCTTTGGATAACCCACGTACCATTTGTCTTTCCCGACCCTGAAGTCCCAGTCTGCTAACCATCTCACTGACCCGCAGCTTAACCTCACGTGCCGGGACATCTCGCAAATTGGCTACGAATTTAAGATAGGACTGCACCGTCATATCCGGATACAGTGGCGGAGTTTCAGGCAGATACCCAATCTTGGAACGAACACGCTGACCCTGCTCATGCACCGATACCCCATCCACCATAATGGAACCCGCGGTTGGATGCACATAGCCTGTAATCATACGCATCGTTGTTGTTTTTCCGGCACCATTGGGTCCGAGAAAGCCAACAATCTCACCACGTTCCATGGTGAAATCCAGTTGATGTACGCCGCGCTGCCCTTCGTAAACTTTGCTGACCTGTTTCACTTCGAGCACATCATTCATCCTTTCCCGTTAAAATACCCGTGCAGCATCGTTTAGGATAAATGATGTACACGGGAAGTTCCTTGTATAATACGTGAGGTATCCTAGCCTCAGCTTAATGACACTTAAAAAACAGCTTAAAAATATTTGTCCAAAATGTGAACATTCTGACCAACACCCACACCCTGCGCTTAAAGCCAACGTAACATAGAGTACAGGAGAATGTGCTCCTGACCAAAAGTCAGAGGGTGAATCGTGTGAAAGTATTATTCACGTTTTATGTTCCGAGCGGTGGCGTGGATACGTTAAATCGACTGCGCACCGCTGTTCTGAAACGCCATGGCATTGAAGCGCACCTATTGTATCTCAACACAGGCTCGGGATTGCAGAACAACAGTGATACGCCCATTTTCACCGCGTCCAGTGATGAGGATATCCATCATATCATTCATACTCATCATTATGATGCCATCATTGCCACTTCAGACATCGCTATGCCCGGCCGCTTGAGAGGACTTGGTTATACGGGACGAATAATTTTTGAAGCGCAGGGACTCGGAACACGCGATCAGGCTCTGGAAACGATACAGATGGGTGTCCCCTACCTCCAAGCTCATTGTGATGCTGCCGTTATACCTCCCACAGATCACCTGCTGGATATGTTCATTCATATCTGTCCTTGGCTTCATCGGTTTGTTATTCCCAATATGCTGGATACGGACACCTTCGCACCAATCTTGGTGGATACCCCACCCTATCCGGTGCTGGCTTGGGTAGGACGACTTGAACACAATAAAAACTGGCGTGAATATTTAATCATATCGAGTGAAATCGTCAAAAAAAATCCGGAAGCCAGACTATGGTTATTCCATGATCCAACTTTGGCTAATCCAGAAGATGAGGTCATGTTCCGGCACATGCTGGTAGAATACGGGCTTGAGGATCGGATTGGCATCTTCATCAATGTTCCTCATTCTCAGATGCCTGCATATTATTCCATGATTGCCGCTTCAGGGGGCATCATGTTATCCACTTCTCTGCTTGAAGGATTCGGTTATGCCGTCGCTGAAGCCATTAGTTGTGGCTGCCCGGTGCTCAGCACGGATTCGGATGGTGTACGTTCATTTATCACACATAATAAGACTGGAAAGTTTTATCCAATTGGAAATGTAGAGGCAGCTGTAGCCGAAGCAAGGGACCTCATGAATAACAAGAAACTGCGTGAGTATATTCGCATTCAGGGCAGACAGCATATGAGCTTGTCTTTTTCACCAGATCGATATGCCATTTCTTTCCGTGAAATGATGACAGCACTGCGAATTTTCCATTGAGCATAGCAAAAAAGGCAGTTCAGCAAAAATTCTCTGAACTGCCTTAGTATGGCTTTCAAGAAATCTTAGTGTCCCATCATCATCGCGGGATCAGGCTTGTCGCCATTTTGAAGCTCTTCTTCCTGCATCGGCTTAGGTTTGCGCAAAATCAGACTGAGCAAACATCCGAACAATGCAATGCAAGCGGCCAGGAAGAACGTATCATTAAAACCAGCCACCAAACCATGAACGATAGCGGTCGGCTCTGGACTCGTTGTATTGTCTGCGATTCTTGAAGTAAGGAAGCCTGTAAGCCCTGCAACCGCAAAGGACACGACCACTTGCTGTGCAGCGGCCGTGAGCGGTGTCACCCGTCCAACCAACTTACGCGGTGCAGCATTTAATACATGCGTATTGAGTGGCATCATGGACAAGCCCATACCCAGACCCATCATAACCAGAGCCGTTATAATCAGGCCAAGACCTGTCTCTGCCGTGATGGAGGACAGAATAAACAATGCACCCGAGATAATACCCAGACCCACGAAGGCCAAAGGTCTAGCACCGATTTTATCAAACAACCGACCACCAAGCGGCATACCCACTCCAGAAGCCAACGCCTGTGGCAGTAGAATCAATCCTGTTTCCAGTGCAGTGTATCCTTTGATCTGCTGCAAATAAAGCGGGATCAGGATCATCGCACCGAACAGCGCCACTTGTGACACCCATGCGAGAATAATTCCCCGTGAGAAATCAGATGATTTGAATACCCGGAGTTCGAGCAATGGATTTTGATGACGAAGCTCCACAATAATGAACAAAATGAGCGCAACACCACCCACAATGACACCCGTCAAAGTTGTTGCAGACGTCCAGCTCGTTCCACCCTCACTCACACCGTAAGCGAGCATCGAGAATGCAATTGGCGCCAGAATCATGCCGAGCAGATCCAGTGCAGGCGTACGTCCACGATCTGTATCGGGCAAAAACTTGATACATAGAATGAAAGCTGCAATACCAATGGGCAAGTTAATCAGGAAGATCCAGTGCCAGCTCAGTGATTCAATAAACCACCCGGACAACACCGGACCCAATGCAGGGGCAAGCAGCATCGGAATTCCCAGCATCCCCATGATGGAACCTCTTCGCTCAGGAGGAGCCAGACGAAAGACCATTGCCATACCAATAGGGGCAACCATGCCTCCACCAAGGCCTTGAATGATACGGTAAATGATTAATTGCTCAGGTGATTGGGCAATCGAGCATAATACAGAACCCAAGGTAAACATGGCAATCGTGAACAGGAACACTCTTTTGGCACCAAAACGGTCCGTTAACCAGCCTGCCAGTGGAATAACTGCAGACAAAGCCAAGGTGTAACCCGTAACCGTCCATTGAATGGTCTTCAGGTCGGTCTCGAAATATTGAACGAGATTCGGAATGGCCACGTTCACCACCGTGCTGTCCAGTATAACCATGATCATACCGACGATAATTGCCAGGAGTGGCAGTATAATCGTTTTGATTGAAAACTCTGCGGGCTCCTGGGATACTGCTGTTTGTTCTTTCACGTTCTCCACACTCTTTTCCAGCCAGGAGATCGCAGGCTTATCCATGCGTCTCACTCAGCCTATATTCACGACTAATTTCAAACTATCGTTTTAAATCGTCGTTTTAAACTTTCGTTTAATACTGATCTAATTCTAATGAAAATACCTTTGCTGTCAAGCTATTTTTTCAAGCATTTCTACTATGGATGCACCACAAAAAAATGGAACAGGCACCTTCCCTGCTCCACACGTTGATTAATCATGACTATGCAATGATGTCCATATCAATCTGCAAGCTTCATCATCTGATATTCTGACAGTATGCCCAATGTCTGACCGTGAATACTTCTGCAATATATTCGAATAACCAGATGCTTCGGTGAAGAGCTGTTGCTGATGATCCTCAGTTCATAAGGCTCGGATGACACATCCAGATTATGAATGACCTGATTACCGCCCGCTCCCCCCGAATTTGACGTTAGGTGAAAAAGATGTCGGTACAGTTCTCCGTGAATACTGGCTCCACCAACAAATACATCCGTCCCTTCCTCCCCGCCCACATAGGCCAACTCCACATCCATGTACTTGACGGGAACAAATGTCTGTAACAGATTCTCATGAATTTCAAGTAAATATACCGCCACTGTAGATCCCTCCTTCGGAGCACATGAACCTTCCTGTACATAGGATATGCTTCCTCTCGTCCATTGCCATTTGCATTCACCCATTTTCGACCAATTACACGGAAATGCCCGACCTTCCGGTCCTCTTTTTTCATAGAATAAAAGGATAGAAGCTCGGCCGGTGCAGGCCGTGACAAGGAGGTAGCTATGAAAGTTCTGCTCGTTACGTATTGGGAGCTTACACATATGGGAGGCATATGGACATATGTTAAACAACTGGCCGACAGGTTAATCGCACTTGGTGTAGAGGTTGATATCATGGGCACAAATGGTGCCAATAACGAAGTATATGTTCGTAATCTGAACCGCGCTTTCTCCAAGGATAAGGTGTGGCCCATGCTGCAAGCCAAACTCAATCCGACTGATCTGCCACAATTCACTGCCGATCCTCTTCTCGCTTATTATGAACTGAATAGATATGCCTTCGAGATGGCAGCCGCTTATCTGGGGGTGGACCACTACGACGTTATTCATGCACAAGACCCAGTAGCTGCCGTAGCCATAAAACGCATCTTGAACCGCAATATCCCACTGGTTACAAGCTATCATGGCGCTCTTGCACGCGAAGCCTTTTACGATGCACAAAATTCCAACCCACAGCTTACTCTCCCTTCATATTTGCAATCCAAGCGTGGACGTTATTTTCTCTCATTGGAAGAGCGAAGTGCAGCACAGTCCGAGCTCATTCTCGTGTCAAGCCACTGGATCAAGAGTACGCTTACAGAGCTTGCCGTTCCTGAATCAAAGTTCAGACAGATTCCCTATGCTGTAGATCTCCCAGCCTACCGTGCCTCAGCAGCTGTGAAGTTCCGCCAGCGACCACCTGCGGGCAAGAAAGTCATTGCCTTTACCGGACGACTTGAATACATCAAGGGTGTTCATGTGTTAATCAAGGCCTTAGCCAGTCTGAAAAACAAACGTTCCGATTGGGTCTGCTGGATCGCAGGAGAAGGCAATCTAACCGATGAATTGCGAGCACAGGCCGCGTCAACGGGTATTGGAGCGGATGTTGTGTTCTGGGGCAAGCTGGACAATATTCCTTCCTTCCTGCGCCATGCAGATATCTATGTCCAGCCCAGCCTGCAGGACACCCAGCCGTTCTCCGTTACCGAAGCGCAACTGGCGGGTGTACCTGTTATCGTCAGTGGTACAGCCGGCATGCCTGAGATGGTTGAACCTGGACGTACGGGATGGGTTGTTCCTCCGCAGGATGTCGACTCGCTCCGTGAACTGTTGGATGCACTACTTGAGGATAATCTTACCCGGAGAACAGTGGGTGCGGCGGCGAAAGCCTGGGCTGAACAACATCGTTCACTGGAAGTGATGGGATTGCGTACATTTCAAGTCTACCAAGAAGCCATCTACAGAGGAGGACATACGATATGACGTTACTTGTACCGAGTGATCTGTACAATCGCTGGTTTTCGACTCCAGTTTCCACACCTCACATCGACGTGGATTACGCTGTAATGAATGAATTGATGAAGAAGCTGCCTAAAGGATATGTATTTCCCGATCCTGCATCCATGGCGATCATGAATTCAAAAGATTGAGTTGTCCAATGATATGCCGTCTTTATATAACATGCCGAAATATCAAACAAGGGGTGTCCCATCTGTCATATGAATGACTGAGGACACCCCTTGTTCGCTTCAAATGTGTTCTAACGGACCGAGAACACGCTATTACAGATCTCTTTAATCTGTCGCCAACTTGGAATACATATTCAGATCACTGAACGTTTCGCCTACCCTCTCGTATGCTCTGAGGGTGCCTTCGCATGTGAAATTGAGCTTTTGTAATAGCTTGATAGAATTCACATTACCGGGATCAACCTTTGCTTCGATTCGATTCAGCTTCATAGTCGAGAATGCATGAGCTAATAAAGAAGAGATCGCTTCCGCAGCATATCCTTTCCCCCAGTGTGATCTGGCAATGTCATACCCGATTTCTGCTTTAAGATTGTCAAAATCCAGTGAATTATAACCACATGAACCTATGATTTCGTTGGACTCTTGCGCAAAGATAGAGAACCGAATGGCCTTATTTTCCTGAGAAAGATCATCCAGAAGATTAATCATGGCTATAGCTTGATTTTCATCCGTAAAATGAGTGATATTCATAAATCTAGTTACATCTGGATCAGACCAAATCTTAAACAAACTGGCCGAATCCGCTACGTCCATTTTTCGCAAATATAACCGTTCTGTGTGTAACTCTGTAATCAATACTCTTACCTCCATTAGTTTATTAATAGTTGGGTTTAAGATATTGATATCTGCGCATAGTCCAGTCCCTTCCGTGTATGAATCATTTCATTATACAGAGACTTCAGCAATCGTTCACCCTTTCTGTCCACGAATCTGTCCATAGAGCAAAAAAAGAGCTTACCACTTATAACACTTAAAGAGTGTTTCATAAGGGTGCTCTCCTGTCCATTTAACATCTATTCCATTTAGCCATCATTGCCAAAGCCGTCTACTTCCAATACCCACCAACCTGAAGCAAGTTGAACAGAATAGGCCGATGCTTCGCCTGAACCCGTTCCATCTCGGCAACCAGTGCCTTGAAGTGACGTTTGGTTCCCATTGACTCATGCAATCGGTAGCACATCAGAGGTTCATTGTAGTAGAACAGCTCATACATTGGAAACAGCCTCATCCACATCTCATAGTCATGGGTGTAGCGAAAATCAGTGTCGAACAGTCCAAACCGCTCAAATGCTTCCATCTCTAACATGACAGTACAGCCGTTGATCGGACAACCTTCCAGCAGTACCTGCAACATCTCCAGACGACTTCCCACTTCCGGATGCACCGTATCCAACCATTCACTCTTCTCATTCACATAATGGTAGGCACCATGGCAGAATGAAGCCTTGACCTCTCGCATAAACTTCAGTTGTTTCTCTACCCGATCTAGCAGCATCACATCATCTGAGCTGAGCCAGACAAAGTAATCCCCTGTTGCATGCTTGATGCCCTCATTTAATGCTGTCGCTGTTCCACCGTTTTCTTTGTGAATATAGCGGATGGAATCCATAAATGGTTGTAGCTTCTCTACGTGCTCAGTTGACCCATCATCCACTACGATGACTTCGATATGCGGATACGTCTGGTGAATGGCACTGTGAACAGCCTGCTCGATATAAGCACAATTGTAAAAAGGAATGACGATCGATACTTTTGGCTCCATTCGGGCCTTCCCCTCCTCTTACTGTCTTAGGTAAAATGCTGCGCAAAGAGGGCGTTAATCAGCCATCTTTTGGCTTTCATAACTGCCCTCCCTACGCTACCCGCCAAGCGTCGCTATTCGCTGCAACAGTGGTTCCCGATATCTGGACCATACCATGGATGCCTCTCTGCCGATGACATCCGCATGACGTACCGATCCCATTCCACCATGCCAGCGATATGCGGTAAGTGACTCGTTCAGGTATGGAAACCGATGACCGTTCAGCAAAATCCGCATCCAGAGATCCAGATCATGGGTGTAGGGCAGAAGCTCATCAAACAATCCCACTCCGCTGAACAGATCCTTGCGGATCATGACAGTACAACCGTTGACTGGATTGCTGTTAACGAACACTCGCAGCCAATCCAGATCGGCCATCGGTGCAGGTCCTCCGTTTAACTTGGTCACTGCGGAATGTTCATTGATATAATGAAAGTTCGTATGGGAGACGAGCACATTCTCGCGTTGCATAAACTCCAGCTGATGCCGGATTTTATCCGGGTACAGATAATCATCCGAACTGAGCCAGGCTACATAATCACCAGAGGCATGGCGGATGCCATGATTAAGTGCTGAAGCCGTCCCGCCATTGCTTTTGCCAAGCACATTAATATAAGGAAGATAGGGTTGAAGCAACTCTGCATGCCGGGTTGAACCGTCATTCACAACAACGATCTCCACATCGGGATACGTCTGGTTCAGCGCACTCTGAATTGCCTGAGGCACATAAGGACAGTTGTAAAATGGAATGACAATGGTTACTCTCGGATTCAACTTGTCGTCCTCCCTTGCTGGACACGAACATCACTCAGGATATCCTGAAGCGATGTGGCAAATGGAATCATCGGCTGCCACCCAAGCTTGCGCAGCAGTGATAATTCCTCCTGTTTCCCCGAACCATCCGGACCAGAAGATGCCCCGTCCCAGCGAACAGGGACTTCCGCTGCTGTCATGGACAACAGCAGATCTGCAATTTCACCAAGACTGCGCTCGACTCCAGACACCACCGGGTATACTGTACCGCTGGACCCGTGTATCAAAAGTGTCGCATACGCTCTGACGGCATCCCGCACATCCAGAAAGTCACGCGTATTGTCCCGTCCGGACAGACGGAATGCCTCGGTTTTGCCCGCCTGCTCACAGGCAACAACATGGCGTGCAAGCAGTGAACAGATGCCTGTGGAAGGACCCGCACCAATCAGATTGCCTGGCTCCGCCAACATGATCTGTTGTCCGAAGAGCGACATCCACGACAAGGACACCATCTCTTCCAGCGCTTTACTGAGGCTGTATGGATGCGGAGGCTGGGGAATCCGGCCAGGTTCCGGCGTATATTTTAACCTCGATCCTACAATAACGGTTCGTGCTGTCGGACAACTGCGAAGCGCATCCAGCAGATACAGCACGGCCATCACATTGGTCTCCAGGACCAGTAGCGGATCAGACCACGAATCAGGCACTGAATTTTTGCCAGCAAGATGCAGCACATAGTCGGGCTGCACCTCGCCGATCAGATGACGCACTTGCTGTTTATCGTTCAGATCACAGACATGGACCTGAGTACCATTACCAAACGAATACACATCCGGTCTCCGGACTACCGCCGCAACCACTGCACCAACTTCCCGAAAATAAGATACGGCATGTCGCCCGGTAAAACCGGAGGCGCCTGTAATCAGCACTTTCTTGCCTCTCAGCTCTGCTCCATCCATAATGCCAACTCCTTCAGCATTGTAGAATACTCCGGCAGGTCTGTCTTCACATCCTCGCGAGTGGACACCAGCGTACGGTCTTGCACTACACTGTCATCACGTACAATCGTCACATCCTGCTTATCCCAGGTCTGCTTGAATAACACAAGCAGGTCATGCTTGCTCACAGGTACCGGATGAGCCAGATGGATGAGACCACTAACGGGTGAAGCCAGGTAATGGTCTACCCATTTGGCCAGCTCAAGTGTGGTCACACCGTTCCAGAATACGCGGGTATACCCGCCGACTTCACCTGTGCTGGACATAAACCATTGCATCAGACCAATACCGCCCTGCCGAATCTCGGGTCCAATGATGGACGTACGGATCGTCAGATGACCTTCATCCTGAACTTCGCCAAGTGCTTTGGTGATGGCGTAAGCTGAAGTCCCATCCGTAACATCATCTTCCCGGTATGCTCCCCGTTCCCCGCTGAACACACAGTCCGTGCTGATATGAATCAGGCGTGCACCAATCGTATCTGCAACCCGCCGCAGACGATGTGGCAGGAAACCGTTAATATGATATGCAGTAATTTTGTCCTCATCTGCGAAGTTGTTCAACACACCTACAGCATTAATAATCACATCCGGGTGCACAGCTTCTACCAATCGATCAACCATGAAGCTGTCGTTCACATCCAGGAGCAGACCATTGGGGTCCGTTACATCCCGAGATGTGTAGAAGACGCTGTGTGCACCTTGACGGCGGAAATAGTCGACCAAAATATGGCCGGCCATTCCGTTTCCACCAAGTATCAGCAGTTTCATGACAAGAATCCTCCGCGCATCAGAATTTCACGAATCTCCTCTTTGGTCATGAGTTGGTGTTCAGAACTGAAACTGTTAAAGGAGACCGGGGGACAATTGGTATAATGTTCACGCAGACCCGGTATACCCAGGGTAGGCAGAATAACCAGGTACTGCTCATCGTAGACAACGGTGGTCATGCTCTCGAATTCACTCATCAATATTTCGTGGATTTTCTCTCCTGGACGAATACCACGTTCCACAATGGACACGTTCTCCACCCCGGAATCCTCAATCAGCACTTCAGCGAGATCCACGATTTTGCATGTCGGCATCGTCATGACAAAGATCTCTCCACCGACACTTTCCACCGAAGCTTTGAACAGCAGGGTAATCGCGTCCTTCAGAGTAAGAAAGAATCGAGTCATGCTCATGTCCGTGATGGACACCTGCCCTTTCTGGCGGATCTGATTCTTGAACAGATGCACCACACTGCCGTTTGTTCCCAGTACATTTCCACCCCGCACCGTAACAAATTTGGTGTCGCTGTGCAACAAGTTGGCATATACGATCAATTTCTCGCCGATGGCCTTCGTCATGCCATAAAAGTTGGATGGATTGGCAGCCTTGTCAGTCGAGATATAGATAACCTTTTTCACCTTGTTCTCAATAGCCGCTTCGATCACATTCTGTGTACCAATGACATTGGTTTTGAGTGCTTCGTACGGCTGATCTTCACACACCGGAACATGCTTGAGCGCAGCCAGATGGAATACATAGTCCACATGCTGGCAGGCAGCCGTCAAGGCGTCCTTGTCACGGATATCTCCAATCCGGAAATGAAGACGCGAGTCTTCAAAATCACGACTCATGGCCACTTGGCTGGACTCGTTCCGGGAATACACAATAATTTCTTTGGGCTGCTGGGGCAGCAGTTGAGCTACAAGTTCATAACCCCATGATCCCGTACCGCCAGTCACGAGTATACGCTTATTTTCAAACATGCATTTTCCCTCCAAGCAGAAATTTAACCACTTTACTGGATACGTCTGTTGCTTTGTAACCTTGCGGACAGTCCCAATCGTTAGACATCTGAGTCATGACCTTCACACAATCGGCGATACGTGCCGCATCCAGACCGGAGACCACATTGCTTCCGCAATCTACTGTTTCCGGACGTTCTGTCGTTCGACGCATGGTCACGGTCGGTACACCCATAATGCAGCACTCCTCCTGCACGGTACCGCTATCCGTGAGTGCGCAGCGTGCATGACGTTCAAGCATTACAAAGTCGAAGAATCCAAACGGCTCGTGAAACTCCACCAGCGGGTTCATCTCCAGTTGCAGATGCTCCGCAATCCGGATTGCTGTTCGTGGATGAATGCTGCAGATCACACGCAACCCATGTTCCTCAGCGACCTGGTTCAGTCCTTTCATAATCTCCAGCAAATGAGGAGGGTGATCCACATTCTCAGCCCGATGGGCGGTAACCAAAAAGTATTGCCCGGACTTCAGCTTGAGCTTCTTGAGTATTTTGCTGGAGCTTACCTGTGCGTCATAGTGCTGCATCACTTCATAGATGGGATTGCCCGTGAGCACGATCCGCCTGCTGGGCACCCCTTCGCTGACCAAATGTTTTTTGCTCTGTTCCGTGTAAGGCATATTAACGGTGGAGATGGCATCAATAACCTTACGATTTTTCTCCTCAGGCACATCCAAATCGAAGCAACGATTGCCTGCTTCCATATGAATAACAGGAACACCCATGCGCTCAGCCAATACTGCACATAATGCGCTATTGGTATCGCCGAGCAGCAGCAATTTATCGGGTTTCTCCTGCAATATCAGATCTTCCATCTGCGTAAACATCGAGGATAGCTGTCGTCCCAGAGTGGCCGCTTCATCCTGAAGAATGTAATCCGGTGCGCGCAGGCCCATTTCCTTGAAAAAGAGACCGCTGAGACTTTCCGTGAAGTTCTGTCCCGTGTGCACCAGAATATGTTTGGACGCGTACTGGTCCAGCTTGGAGATGATCAGGCTGAGCCGTATGATCTCAGGTCTCGTACCCAGCACCGTCATGATCTTCATCGTAATCCCTGCCTTCATCTTGTATTGGAACCCTTGCGCCCTGCTCGGCTACGTCCCGCCTTGGCAGATTTGCGTCTGCGACTAGCCGATTTCCCCATATGTGGACGCGGTCCCTTCGTTGTACGGGGTCTCCCCTTACGTCTGCCAGTTCCGGAAGTACGTTTCAGCCCCCCACGGTCTCGGCGAGAATGAGGTGCAAGTGGCTTGCGACGACGTTTCCGCGTTTTGCCCCTCTGTTGAATCAGCTTTGCAGCTGGGCCAGTACCTGAGGCAACAGGAGCATCGTGACCCAATGCGAGCGGAGGTAATGAGGAATGTGGCAACGCCTGTATGACGGTCAGTGGGAATAACAGTGCCCGAACCGTAGCCGGCTCCAGAACCAGTACAGTGCGTAGTCCGCCCTCTCCATAGGCATACACAGGTCCATTCGGAGGTTGGATATAAGCAAACCATCCGGGAAAACGCAATAACCACTGTGTCACCATCGTATGCAGTTTCGTTCGGTAGGTTTCAACGCCATAGAGCCTTTCCGCTTCTGTCCGATTGCGCCACCCCGTATTTGAGGCCAGCTCTGCATCATTCAGCAAGGTTGTTGCCAAGGTGACAAGCGCTTCGGTATCGCCCGGCGGGGCCAAAAATGCATCACTGCCTACGGATTCCATTAACTCCTTCAGTCCACCTTGGGCAAAAGCGATGACCGGTTTGGCAAAATAGAGACCCTCCAGTGCGGTCATGCCAAATCCTTCCTTGACCATGCTTGGGATGACCAGGATATCCATCGCGGTATACGCCAGAGATACGTTCTCTTCAAATGTGGTGAAGGTAAACCGGCGTGAATACCCCGATTTTTTCACCCGTGATACACACTCGTCGTAATACTTTTTATCCGATGGTGCCCCGATGATCCAGAAGCGACAGCGCGAATGCGTTTCACAGATCCTCAAGGCCATATCCACAAAAGGTTTCAACCCTTTGGCATCATATATAAATGAAGAAATATAACCGATACAGGTCTGCGATGATTTAAAACCGAGCTCCTTACGCTTGCGTTCGCGCAGATGAACCCAGCGGTCGGGTGCTGGTAGCGCGGGTTCCCAAGTGGGGGAAATGATGGTCACTTTGTCACCCATGCCGGCTTCTTGGAATGGGGCTACCGCTGTCTCGGATATACCGATAATCCAATCCGCGTAACGGCCAATCATCTGGATCGCCTCGGTTGTATGTTCATTCGTATGAATGATCTCGGTAATCTTCCAGATGACTGGAATCTGAAGGGACTTTGCCGCTACAGCCGGCATCACATTAACGCAGGTGTTCGTTAACACCATATCGGGAGCAGTCTCCCGTATGAGGGAGACCGCTTCCTGATACGCTGGTGTATGGCGAAGATGCTCCGCATCATCTGCAATGCCCAGGTAAGGTGTGTACACACCGTGAAGCATCGGCAGAGTGCATATTTTGACCTGAATGCCGAATCTCCGCGCAAGCCCCGCAAGCTTCCCCTCCTGAGGGGCTACGAGCACACATTCAAAGATCGCACCGATCTCTCTCATAAAATGAAGCAGCAGCTTCTCGGCGCCTGTAATGCTGCGAGTATTGCACACATGTGAAAATAACATCATCTTTGGTTTCGTTGCCATGGCCGCACGGACCCTGTACACGGGTATCGGATACAGGGTACTGTGCACACCTCCTCCCGGCCAGAATTAAGGGAATATGATGGTTAACATTTCATTAATTCTTTTGCCATACGTGTGGTCTTTCAGTGTACGTTCAAGTCCACGAAGTGCAATCTCACGGCGTTCCTTTTCATGAGTAAGATAATATTCCACTTTCTCGAGTAACTCCTGCGGCGAGGAATATGTCTCAATCTCCACACCCGGTTTGTAGAAACGAGCAATGTCATCCCGGGCGTCGGTCAGCTGTAGCGTCGTGGACGCGGCAATTTCAAACGTTCTCGGGTTCGGTGAAGCTGGCGCGATTTTGAGGTGATTATTATTGACGGAATCATCTTCGTGGGATCGATGCAGGTTGATGACAATTTTGGTGCCATTGTACACATCATTGGTCTCCGGCGGACTCATCCAGCGCCCGAGCTCAATCTTCTCTCCATAGGCAGTATAGTCAGGCAGACGGTCCCACCAGATTCCGTTAAATACCGTATTGTGTGACATCAACTGAGGCATGATCGGATTGAAGAAGTATACCCGGTTCCAATAGGCCGAGCCGATAAAGCTGACATCCCGTTTTAACGGGGAAGGAGTTGTAATCGGAAAGTAATGATTAGTGAATGCGGCAAAAGGGAGGTAGTGAACTGACGCGCAGCCGATTTGTCGATATAGATCAATACAGTTCAGTTCCAACGTGAAGACATGGTCAAAATGTGTCACAATATCCAGCGTCATATCTGTATAGTACGGGTCATCCGTGAGCCAGATCGCCGTCTGAATGCCCGCTTGGCGAATCGCATCGATATGCTCAATGGGGATATCCATTCCATCCAGCACAAGCACAAGATCAGGACGCGTCTGCAGCGCAATTTCAGAAACCGGTTGACGCGGATCAGAGAGGGTTACTTGAGCTACCATACCCTGTAGCGTGGCCATAATGGCCTCATCCAACGGGGAGTAAGGGAAGCCTTTACCCGAGGATACATACAGCACGTGAAGCTGTCGGAAAGGCAACGGTTCCTGTGCACAATTCACAATATAGTTGGCGCGACCGCGCAGATATCCTTCTTCCTTACCTGCGTCATATCCGGCATGTTGCCCATTTTTGCGTGCTTGATCAGCCAGGCTCAGTACGGGTGCATGAACCTTTTTGGTTTTACGGTGTTTGAGAGACATACCGCCACTCCTTTATTTTTTGGGATAGGGTTCTCGTTGGTGCTGCACTTCAGACGGGGATTACAAATGTTCCAGCAACTGACCGATCCGGCGAGTGAATGTATGCTGGTTCATCGTGGTGAGAAGTCCACGCCACGCCATCGCCTGTCGTTCTTCTTCATGCTTCAGATAATAGTGGATCTTGCGCTGAAGTTCTGCAGCGTTAGTGAACGTCTCGATGTCATATCCCGGCTTATAATAACGGGGTAAATCTGCACGTGCATCCGTAATCTGCATTGTGCCGCAGGCGCTGATCTCATACGTGCGTGGATTAATCGAGTGACCTTCAAGATGATGTGTGTTGCGATTGTCTTCCCCATTCTCGCAAGTCCGGTGAATGTTAATGACAATCTTGGCGCCATTGTAATAATCCACTGTCTCTCCAGGAGCAATCCATCCTTCGTGGATGAAACGGCCTAGTACATCAAAGCGTGCCAACCGATTCCACTGGCTACCCGCGATGAATACCTTTTTGTCCGCAAGAAAAGGGGCCAGCTCATCAAACAAGGCAATCCGGTTCCAGAATCCGGTACCGATAAAACAAATGTCGTGCTGATGCTGCGGTGCCGCGCGCCGCGGTTGAAACATGCCTGGATTCACCGCGAGTGGCATATAGATGACTTGGTTCGCTCCATGTGCCAGATAGAAGGGCACCGCGGCCTCTTCATGCGTGAACACGACATCATAGTGCTGGCAAAGGGACGTTGTATCTTCGGTGAAATACGGATCATCCACAAACCACACGGCAGTTCGGATACCGAGTGCACGTATGCCATTCACCTGCTCCACATGATCTGCGGGAAATACATGCAGACCATTCATGACGAGCACGACATCGGGCCGATGCTGACTGGCTTCCTGCAACATCGCTGCTGGCGATCCAACAACGCATTCACGTACAGATTGCTGCAGAGCCAAGGTGACACCTTCATCGATGGCATCGAATCCTTGCGGGATATATAACACTTTCATATCCCGCAGGGTCGGTTCAAACATCTGCACCCGCTCCATCATGGCTTGACAGCCGCCGAATCTGCGGCCTTCTGCATATCCGCCGCGGTAAGCCGTTTCCGCTTCGGTCAGCGGACGGTGCTTTCGTTTTGCCACATTCTTCACCCTGTCTTCCTTCAGGAGATCTCACTTCCAGACTCTCCCCGAGATTGGTCTTCCCTCTAAAGGATATGCCTCGGGGTCAGATGCATCATGGACGGGTGTCCTGCAAGGCGCAAAATTGGCGCTTGCCCTCCACATCCGCCTGTACGGGCATGTCCGCTTTTGCGGCGATGCAAATAACCCGGAGGGATCTGTCCCCCGGGCTAACTGCTAGCAGGTATCATTCCATGCAGAAATAATCCTGTCTACTCGGTTACTGTGCTTTGTACGCCAGCTGATGTCCGTCCTCGAATCCCTTGGCGAAACCCGCGTTGAATCCCTCGTTGTACGCCTCGTTGTATCCCTGGCTGTAAGCACCGTCCGGGTTCGGATCGGTAGGGGTAGCCGGGACGACTGGTTGTACGGGCTTTGGACTCCGGTGCCGCCGTACCGCACGTTTCTTTTTTTTGAGCCACGCACTGCGTCCTTTAAGTGGGCGTTTGTGAAGAACACGTTTGGCTCTGAGCGCACGCAGTTTGCGAATTTTGCGCAGACGGGCTCCACGGATTAACAAAGCTCTTTTGGTTCTCAGTCGTATTTTCTTCTTCTTTAACATGTCAACATTCCTCCTGTATGTCCCGAACGATACGAATTGCACACCCGGGGTCTTTGAGCCACGGCAAGCCAGGCTCCCCATGCTGGATTCGGGCCAGCCTGATTCCCGTAACCATACGAGACATTTCTGCCTGATAGCGACTCAGCAAACGAATGTTCTCGGCCAGACTGCGGGCAGATACTTCCGAATGAGCGGTTACACTGGCTACACTGTCCAGAATGCGTGCCAGCGCCTGCTGACTGTGTGCAATGGATTCAATGAGCGCCAGTTTGGCTTCCTGCTCACGCCGCATCAGACTCATTTTCCCATGTCTCCCAGATCCATGCCGCCAAACATGCCACCGTCCATACCGCCGCCATCTTCGCTATCGTTCTGCACCATCACCGCTTTGAGATTGTTGCACAGTCCGGTCTCCATTCGGGTTAATCCTTCCAGCAATTCCACCAGCTGATCATGCATTTTGAGCGGTTCGCCTACCTGATCCCCATGCGTCAGAAAGGTATCCCCATTCAAATGATTCAGCGTCCAGTTCCGTACCTTCTCGGCCTCAATCGCTTTTGCCTCCAAGATCAGGGCAATATTCCACTGCATTTTGGCTGCTGCGTCCAGCATCAGAATGAGGCTCTGTTCTCTACTCATGTTCCTTCACCCGCCTTCCGGGCTTATTCTTCTTCTTGAACCGCGATCTCCCGCATGACTTGGGTCAGCGTTTCGGCTACAGCCTCTTCCAGATCTGCAAGGCCCCCCAAGTAAGAGATAATGCTTTTGTTGATTTGCCCAGAGCTATCCAGCAGACCGTCAACGCCATCCAACTCCGGTTCGATATCTGGCAAATGATTGATGATTTCAGACATGCGTACAGCGACTTGGCGTTTGGCATCCAGCACACGTGCGATCTGCTGGTGAGAGTGTGCAATATGTGTGATGATTTCATCGATTTTGCTCTGCATGGTCCTCCTCCTTACCGTCACGGCCTGCTTCACCCATAGAAAAACCCGGCCTATCAGCATTTGCCTGTTACAGCATATGCCGGGCCGGGATCGTCAGTTACTACAGCTTGCGCCTATATCGTCAGATGACATAACTCCAGTCGGAAGAATATCGACTGAGGAATTGGCGAGTACGTTCCTGCTTGGGACGTACAAACACCTCTTCCGGGGTTCCTTCCTCCACAACGGAACCTCCATCCATGAAAACAACCCGATTTGCCACCTCACGGGCAAACCCCATTTCATGGGTGACTACAATCATGGTAATCCCCTCTTGAGCAATGGAGCGGATGACAGACAACACCTCACCCACAAGCTCGGGGTCCAACGCCGAGGTCGGTTCATCAAACAAAATCACTTCGGGATTCAGTGCCAATGCTCTGGCGATGCCCACCCGTTGCTGTTGTCCACCTGACAACATACTTGGATACTCATTGATTTTGGCAGACAGTCCGACTTGTTCAAGCACTCGCAAGGCACGCGTGCGGGCATCGGCTTTGGACATTTTCTGGGCAATAATTAATCCCTCGGTGACGTTATCCAGCACTGTCTTGTGTTTGAACAGATTATAATGCTGGAACACCATCGCCGTTTTTCGTCTCAACTGCACAATGTCATGTTTGCGTGCATGCTTGCAATCGACGGTTAATCCACTGATCTGAACCTCGCCCTCATCGGCACGTTCCAGAAAATTGACGCAGCGCAGCAGCGTTGTTTTACCTGATCCGCTCGGTCCAAGGATCGCTACGACATCGCCCTGTTCCACGGTCAGATCAATTCCCTTCAATACTTCCTGCTTGCCAAAAGTTTTGTGTATGTTCGTTAGTGTAATCATGACACGCCTCCTTTGCTGTAAACGGCAACCCGACGCTCAAGAAGAGCAGTGATCCGCTCGGCAATGATGGTCAGCCCCCAGTAGATAAACGCTGCGGCGATAAAGGCCTCCAGAAACTTCAGACTGACGGATGCCACCACATCCGCTTTACCGAGTATGTCCATCTGAGACACGGTAAAAGCGAGTGTTGATCCATGCAGGAACCCAACAAACATACTGCACAGGTTAGGCAATACAGCCCCGATCGCTTGAGGGATGATGATACGCCTTAAAGCCTGGAATGTGCTCATGCCTACAGCGTGAGCCGCCTCCATCTGGCCGATATCCACAGAAAGAATGCCTGAGCGGATAATCTCGGACATATAGGCGCCCGCAGTGAGCGAGAAAGCAATTAGTACAAATACGAGAATTGGAATCGACGAGGATTGGAAAGCCCAACCGTAACGTTCCGCCAGCTTATCGATAATCATCGGAATGCCGTAATAGATGAGGAATAGATGCATCAGCATCGGTGTTCCACGCAGGAAAGAAACGTAGAACTCAGCAATGCGGTGAATCCACCGCACGCGATAGATACGGATCAGAGCCGTAACCAGACCGATTCCGAAGCCTGCAATCAACGGAACAATCGTAATGACGAGTGTCAGTGGCAATGCCTTCAGGATTTGAAAAAAAGAGGTATAGATAAACTGGAGATCAATCGACATATGCTCACCCCGCTATTCGTTTCAGGCGTTTGGCTCGAATTGCCGGTTTGTGTACAACCCTCTTGCGTTCATGACGCTGGAGTCTGCGTTCTGCAAAGGCAAATCCTTTTTCGAGTACAATGACAATGACATAATAGACCACAGACAGACTTATATACACTTCAAGTGCATGCGATGTAGCCGAAATTAACGTCTGCCCTCTGCCCACCATATCCATGACACCAATGGAGAAGGCCAGAGAAGTATCCTTCAATGAACCGATTAATGTATTGGCCATGTTCGGAAAAGCAACAATCAGTGCCTGCGGAACAACAATCCGCCGAAAAGACTGGAATGTGGTCATACCCGCAGCATAGGCAGCTTCCGTCTGACCTTTATCCACACTGCGCACCGCTCCGCGAAAGATCTCGGCAAAGGATGCCGCGTCACTAAGCGCATAGGTCACAATGACAAATAACAACGGGTCGGTTCTCGACAGGTCGATGCCAATGGGTTTGAGCAACTCGGGAAGTCCGTAATACACCAGGAACAATTTGATCAGGATCGGTGTGCCCCGCATGAATGAGACGTACAGGGTAGCCAACTGGCTTAGTACCGGAATCCGATACAGCCGGGGAATGGCCAGAAGCACGCCGCCCACCAGTCCGAGCACGATGGAACCACCCAGTACAATCAGTGTTATATGCAAATATCGTAGCAGTTCCGGGATGAAATCCAGAACCAATGACAGATCAAATGATTTTCCCATTACCGCTGCACACCTTTCTCAGACTACTCTTCAACCGTATAGTCAGCTCCAAGCCACTCTGTGCTCAGTTTGCCTAACGTTCCATCTTCTTTGATTGCTTTGAGAGCTTCGTCCACTTTGTTTTTGAGCTCCTGCTCATCTTTGTTCAGAATGAAGTACACTTTGGAGTTGGAGAGGGCATCTCCTATCGTTTTCAACTGAGCATCAACCGCCTTATTCTGATAATCAATGGCAAACTGAGTGCTGATGGTGGCATCTACCCGGCCTGTTTTGATCTGGGTAATGGTATCCTCACCCGCTCCGGAATAGACGATATCAATCCCGTTGCCGTTCGCTGCATTCCATTTCTCAGCAAGTACAGCCGCATTACTTGTAGCACCAACAATCAGTTTTTTCCCTTTTAGATCCTCAATCGATTTTACTTCCTCATTTTTCTGACTTACGACAATTTTATTTGGAAAAATATTATAGGCTTCATCATTAAACAGGAACTTGGCCTGTCTCTCATCATTCACTTCCATCTGGTGAGCGATCAGGTCAATTTTTTTCGTTTCCAGACTCAGCAGCAGATTTTTAAAATCCATCGTGCTGAATTCGAATTCATATTCAGGCAAACGTTTGTCGATCTCCCGGATCAGTTCCACATCATAACCTGTTAACTTGCCATTCTCATCAATGAAGCAGACATTTGGGAACTGTGTACCTGTTCCTACAATGATCTTTTTCACTTTGGTGTCGCCTGCTGCCGAAGCAGATTCTGAATCATTGCTTGCAGTTCCTGTGCTGCATCCAGCCAGTACCGCCAGCATTGTAATGAACAGTAGTGCTGTCCGGAATTTTTGAATCCCCCGTTTTTTAACCATTCCCAATCTCCTCCACAGGCTGTTATCACAGCGAATATGATGTGTACTCCTATTCCTCTATCCTATTAACAAACCATTCTTACTTGTATAGTCGGAATTAGGTTGAACAAAGAATATCACTACAAGTCATCTGAGGGCAATAACTAAACTAATAGGACATCCTGATATGGTTATAGGACTTCTCTATAGTACGAGAAAAAGCCATCCCCCATATCGATTGGCGGATGGCTTTTTCTCGTATGACTCTCACTGATTATACCATTTTGGCGGTGCATCACTTGGTGTATACACTACTCATCTATCTGCGACTCGCCCATTTAATTTTACGTGCAACTTCCACTCGCTGTAATTGTAAGAGACCGATCCGTTCCTCAAACTTCTTGCGTTCATCCATGGAATGAGCGGCATGAATCTGGTGGCACAGACCTGTCAGTTTGCTGTTGATGTAATCAAACCGTGTCCATAATTCCTCTTCAGGTGTGCGTTGCTGCTCCGTCGCCGTCTGAAATATTTTGAGTTGGCGGATAAGGGATTGCTGCCATTCCTGATCCTGAATTTGGATGGCAAAATGCAAAAGATCCAGATAGTCATCGATTTGCAACGAAACGCCGCAATCAGGTTTAGTGTTCATCGTCGTCTCTCCTTATTTCAGTACTTGGCTGGAATCCATTACTTCTATCTTACAGGAACAAGCCCACTGAAAGCGAGTACTGAACGATTAAATTTTGGGAATTTTTTTATTTTTTTATGTTAAAACAGCTTTACATTTCCATTAAGGTAAAATTCACATAACTTTGGTATTGATACATATTAAATCTGTGACGAAAAACCCGTATTAAGGAATCATTTCTTACCTTAACACGGGTTTTTCGTCATGTTTTATATAATATGCACACATGCAATGTCAGTTATTTTTTCCATCTCGCTGCTGTCTGGTCATCAGTAACATGAGAAACGAGATGATAATAATGGAAACAGTCCATGCCCAAGCCATGGTCTGATTGCCGGAATCCACAGCGACATAGATTGCCGTGGGTACCGTTTGCGTTTTGCCCGGAATATTGCCTGCAATCATCAGTGTCGCACCAAATTCCCCGAGTGCACGGGCAAAGCCCAGGATGAAAGCGGTCATCAATGCTCTGCCTGCGAGCGGGAGGGAGATGTAACGAAAAACCTGCCACTCATTTGCCCCAATCGAACGGCCTGCATCTTCCAAATCCCGATCCACACCACTGAATCCCGATTTCATCGTCTGATACACAAGTGGAAAAGCAACCACCACCGAAGCAATCACCGCAGCCCACCAGGTGAAAATAACCGGTGCGGAGAATATGGCTTCAATCCATTGTCCAAACAGACTTTTACGCCCCAGTATGACAAGTAACAGAAATCCAACCACCGTCGGGGGAAGGACTAGCGGCAGCATAAATGCCGTTTCCAGCAGAATCTTTCCCCGAAATGAAGAACGTGACATCTTCCAGGCTATCGCGATTCCGAGCACAGTGGCCACCACGCTGGATAACAGCGCAACCTGAAGTGACAAGCGCACCGGTGACCAGAATACGGACCAGTCTATGGCGTTCACATTCATTCCGGAATTGTGAATCCGTATTTCGCGAAGATATCGAGCACTCCAGGGGTTTGTAAATACGCATAAAATTGTTCGGCCTCTGTACGGTGTTTGGTTCCTTCAATAATGCCTATTGGATAATTGGCTGGTGTGTAGCTGTTCTTGTCCACCTCAAACGCAATTTTCACCTGATCCGAAGTAAGAGCATCTGTTTTATATACAAATCCTGCATCTGCATTACCTGTCTCTACATATTGAAGAACCTGTCTAACGTCTTTCCCCTGCACAAGTTTGCTTTCCAGTTCATCCCACAGCTTGGCATTGGTCAGAGCTTCCTTGGCATAGGTTCCCGCAGGAACACTTTCCGGAATCCCAATGGCTACCGTCTTGATGGAGTCGCTGGTGAGATCCGTTTCACTGGTTACTGTGTGGGTCCCATCTGCTGGCACTATGGCCACCAGTGAATTCTGTAGCAAATTCTTCTGATCACCCGATGCAATCAGGTTTTCATCTACTAGCGCATTCATATTTTTTGTTGCCGCCGATACAAAGACATCAGCCGGGGCACCCTGTTCAATCTGCTGTTGCAAGGCACCCGAGGCGCCAAAGTTAAAATTAAGTTCTATATAAGGATTAGCTAGCTCATAATTGGTTTCAATCTCTTTCATCGCATCGGTCAGACTGGCCGCCGCAGAGATCGTCAGATCTACCGTTTCCTGCGGATCGGTATTTCCTGCTGATGAACTTTCAACTGATGCCGCTGGCGTTGGGGTTGTTTGTTCTGCACCTGTGGATGTATCCGTAGTGCCCGTGCTTGCGCCGCAACCAGCCAATACAAGAGCCAGTCCCAGTGACATACTTCCCAACACATATCCGATTCTCTTTCTCATTCATTTCTCCCCCAACGTTATCTTTGGTTATAACTAGTTATAATTGATTATATCTAATTATACACATGACAAAAAAAATAGGAAGGTGATTAAGATCACATTTGATTTTTGTTATCTGTCCTATGCGTTTATTGCGTGTTCTCAGGTTTATGGCATCCCTCAATTAATGATATAGTACAAGAAACATTCATAACAAAACCATAATTGCTCTATACCTTTGAAGGAGGATCTTCACTTATGACGGAGGAGCAATCCTACACAACCGAAGAAATATCCAAGCTGCTCAAAATATCGAAACTGACGGTCTATGACCTGATCAAAAAAGGAGACCTCGTCGCATACCGTGTAGGTAAACAAATGCGAATTGATGCAACCGATCTGGAGGCATATAAACGTCGCTCCAAGCAACTTCAGTCCTCAGGTCAGCGTATCCCGACTTCGGTTCAGACCTCGGTATCAGGGACTCAGCCAGGTCATGGTGATTCTCAGGGAACTTCCTTACAAGTTACTTCACCCGTTGGGTCTGCGCATGCGATTACTCCAGCGAGTTCTACCCATACAATGACTTCTGCACCACGGCATCTAGTCATAACAGGTCAGGATGTCAGTCTGGATATCCTAATGCGCCATATGGAAAAAAAAACTCGGGACATCCGTCCGCTTCGCTCGTTCATGGGCAGTCTGGACGGACTTATCTCGATGTATCGTGGTGAGTCCGATCTGGTCAGCACTCATCTGCTCGACGGGGATACCGGTGAGTATAATCTGCCGTATATTCGCAAAATTCTGACGGGACGGTCCTATGTTGTGGTAAACCTACTGTCACGTCCTGCCGGACTGTATGTACAGCGTGGCAACCCGCAGAACATACAGAATTGGACCGATCTGAGCAAGCCTGAACTTCGACTCGCTAACCGGGAGATAGGTTCTGGCGCGCGAGTATTGCTGGATGAGCAACTTCGGTTGCATGGAATTCCTGCCGCAGGTCTGATCGGATACGAAATGGAGGAAACCAGTCACATGGGCGTGGCTGCCAAAGTCAGTTCAGGTGAAGCTGATGTCGGAGTTGGCATTGAGAAAGCTGCGCGACTTGTGGGTCAGGTTGATTTTGTCCCGCTCACTCAGGAGCGCTATGATCTGGTCATGCTGAGGAAGCAAGGTAATGAAGCCTGGACAGATTCTGTACTGCGAATTCTCCAATCACCGGAGTTCAGGCAGGAACTGCAATCATTCGAGGGATATGATGTATCCCGGACAGGTGAGATTTTGTACGAAGCATAGTTATACGAAATGTAGACAATAACAGCCCATACTCAACGTGTATTCAACATCACATCATGCATATATAAAACGCCTTGCATTCGCTGCAAGGCGTTTTTGGTGTTTCTTTCTATATATAACGCATGATATGGATGAATGAATTTCTTAATATGGCAAATCGATCTCAAAAATGAACACACCATACGCGGGCATGTTGATCTCATTCTGAAGTGTTGTACCTGACAGTAACTCTGTGGCCTCCTTCTTAAGCTGGATGGCCACTTGGTGATCCGAGTAGTTGAGTAAAAATACATAAGCTTTATCCTTACCGGAACGGATACCAAGCTCAACTTCGGACGGTACCGCTACCAGGTCACCCACAGGTGAAGATAGCCCTATCTCATCTAGTAGAGCATCAACAACCGGTTCATTGTAAGCCGCTCCATAATACCATACTTGCCCCTGACCTACCGTACGTTTGGTCAAAGCAGGACTACCTGCATAATATTCGGATGTATACTCAGCCATGACCTGCACGTCAGCATGCTCCACATGAAGAACTTCGTTAAATCCGGCCGTTGACGTTCCCTCCTGAAGCTGCTCACTCGTCCCATTCCATTGCAGTTTGGCTGCTGGAATGGTTCCTTTGATTAAGGTAAAGTCCTCTACGGTTACACCACACAACTCAGCGACAGCCCCAGGGAACGGTCTCATATAACAATGCCCCTTGAGATCCTTATATCCGGTGCGAGCACCGAAAAACAGAGTGCCTCCTTGACTGACATAGGCTTGGAGAAGTTCTGCTGTCTCGTCTGTCATAATGGCCGGGTGAGCATAGATGATCACCTTATATTCGGATAAATCCTCCAGTGTTGTCGTTGGTTGCAGTGTAACCATATCAGTCGGAATATGACGATACTGGAGCTGCTTATACCAGGAGCGTACACTCTGTTGCTGAAGCGGACCGTGCCACTCGTCCAACTCCCCGTCCCAGATGTTATCGTAATCCTGTAGGATCGCAACATCGGCTTGATATGTAGTGCCTGCAATAACACGCCCGATCTTGGCAAACTCTTCCCCTACTTGTGCAACCTCGCGTACCCTTCTGTTGGGCTGATTATGGTAATCATTGATGCCATGCCAGTACATCTCGGTGCCAAATGTTGCCGTCCGCCAGCGGAAGTAGACGAGCAGATCCGTACCATGCAGAACGGATTGATATGACCATAATCGGATCTGTCCCGGTCTTGGCGTACCCATGCCTATACTGTCAACCCAGCCTCCTGGCCCAGACTGTTGTTCCATGACGCAGAAGTTCGGTGACATGTTGCGTACGTTCGACAATTTCATGCTCCAGGCCCGATCTTGTAATGAGTTATCGTCTGTCCCTGGGAAGATCGTTGCAAACTGCGGATACGAGTCATAGGAGAAGAAATCCAACAGGTCTTCTGTCATTTCATGATTATCCAAGTGTCCAAACGTACCGTTCGTTGTGATCCAATGTTTCGGATCCAGTTCCCGAATAATGTCCACCTGGAGCTTGGCAAATGAAATGGTATTAGCTGAGATGAATCTCTTTTCATCTAGTGCCAAATGAGGATTTGGCGATTGGCTGACCATATTTCGGGTAAGGTGAACTTGCTCCCAGTCGGTATAGGTCTGACTCCAGAAAACGGTTCCCCAAGCCTGGTTCAGATTCTCCAACGATTCATAACGATTCTTAAGCCATTCACGGAAGGCGACATGGTCCGCCTCAGCATAGAAAACATCCATATGACAATTGAATTCGTTATCGATCTGCCATCCAATAAGAGCCGGATGATCTTTATAGGCAATCACCATATTGCGCACGATTTTTTCACATTGCTGTCTGTAGATTGGGCTGCTGTAATTGGTATGACGCCGCATACCGTGTTGATACAATACCCCGTCCTTATTTGCGTTTAATACTCCAGGATATTTGGATGTTAACCATGCTGGCGGAGTTGCAGTAGGTGTTCCCAAAATAACGCTCAAACCGTATTGATGCGCCAGATCCAGTGCCTTCTGGAAAAAACTAAAATCAAACTGGTCTTCTTCCGGTTCAAAGATGGACCATGCAAATTCAGCCATCCGAATAACTGTGATATTCATCTCTTTCATTCTACGGAAATCGTCCTCCCACAACGCTTCCGACCAGTGCTCAGGGTAATAACAGACCCCCATTTTTAATTCATCCATTTGGATTGATTTTGCCACCTTTAATTGCCCCCTTAATGCCATATTGCCTCCATTCTATTAGAACCTTCACATATAATAAATGACAAGATTATGCGACTTATAATAAAATATTGTCATTACTTTAGATTCAAATCACAGTTGGCTGAATCTATTTGGAATGATTACATAAAAATATTGCGTTCAAATGGAGGATGCACGTGAAAGAACACATCTTTCTCCCCAAGCCGATTTTTCCCAGACATGTATGTTTTCCTGATTTTATTGGAGGGTACAGTGACTTTCCGAAGCACCGTGTGCATCGAGAATATGGCACCACTGAAATTAATTTGGATCAATGCTACAATCTGCACCTTGTACTGAACGGCAAAGGATTCCTGGACACCGGAACCACACGATATGAGTTAATGCAAGGACAGGGTTTCCTCTATGGTCCCGGTCTCAGACAAACCTACTACTCCGATTTGGATGATCCTTGGAGTATTCGTTGGATTCACTTCTACGGCGTTCGTCTCGAAGAACTGTTAAATGGAAAAGGCGTTGACGAGCCATGGCTGTTTCAATGTTCCAACTTCCCCGTGGTTACCGCTCTCATGGATCGATTGCTGGAGCTAGGCAGAGGCTATCAGGTGGAGGACGAGCACAGTGTGGCAGCTACTCTATATGAGCTTCTGACCCGATTGCAATCCGCAGCGAGCCAAATCAATGTTTCGTTGAATCACACCTCGGAGCGAATTCGTGAAGCAGGGAATTATATTCGTTCCCATAGTAACGAGCACATTACACTAGACCACGCTGCCGGGATTGCAGGATACAGTACAACATACTTTAGCCGAAAGTTCAGTCAGACGTTTGGAATCTCTTTCCCTGAATTCCTCTTGGAATCCAGGCTACTACATGCGAAACAGCTACTCGCAACAACCAACCTTTCCATTAAGCAAATTACGCTGGAAACGGGATTTTCACAGTCAAGCTACTTCATCCGCTGTTTTAAAACCCAGGAAAACGTAACACCTATGCAATTTCGAATGATGCACAATCATTCGTTATAGGCAGATGTTCCTTGAACAAGCTGATGCAAAAGAAGACTCTGCATACAACATGCAGAGTCTTCTTCGGTCATTTTTCACAAATGTTCATTTGTATCTTCGTCCTCGTCAGCCTTATATTCCAAAATATCTCCAGGCTGACAATCCAGTGCTTTACAGATGGCATCCAGAGTGGATAAACGGATCGCTTTTGCTTTTCCTGTTTTTAATATGGAAATATTGGCGATCGTGATCTCAACTCTCTCTGCAAGCTCGGTAACCGTCATTTTCCGCTTTGCCAACATCACATCAATATTGATTATAATGGCCATATATTCACCTCAGACCACTAGGTCATTTTCTGATTTGATATCAATCGCTTCCTGTAACAATCTTTGGAGCACTGCGGAAAACACTGCAATGACCAATGAAGCAAAAATAGGAACCATTCCCATAAGAATGAGGCCTGGGGCATCATCTTTCTCTGCTACAACAAAAAGGAATGGCAACATCACAAAATAAAGACTACTAATTACAATAGCACAATATTTTATTGTTTTTAAGGATCTCACTGACATTAGAGAGAACGCTTCATTTTTGTCGATATAGCTCAGCAGACGGAATGCCTGGTACAGTGCAACGATAAACGGAATAACTGACACATACATAATAATCACTATGGGGTATAGCGCACCTGCATAATTCGGATTCACCGGATTGTTCGCTAACCAGGGTATGCCGAATATGCATAAGGCAAGAATGGGAACACCAATAAGCAACACAGCCAATTTTAAAAAGATGGTTGTACCTCGCTTCACAAAAAGCACCTCACTTGTTTTAAGTGATATGAATTTATCATAATATTTATCGTTTTACAATAAATTTTTATTGCAAAACAGATTTTATTTATTCTTTTGCCCATTAAGGAAGGAAGACCAAAAGATCCCCCCTCTTTGCTTCATTGATTCTTGGACACAAAAAAAGTCCAAAGATAGCCACTGAATGTGGTTATCTTTGAACTCGCTCACGTACGCCAGAACAGTCCAGCTTCATCCCGTTCCACCTGCTCGAGCACATTCTCAAAATCGGAACAAGGTGTAATAACATCTACCGGATTCCAACTACTCTGTTCATCTCTGGCATACACTTTCCACTGATTTTCTTCCCAGTAAAATCGGGCAATATGCATCTTATCCCATTGATACCGTTCCTCGGCAGGTCTTTCTTCGGTCAGGATCAATTCATTATCATTCATCTCATATGTCAACTTCACCATCGTACGTAGTGGCGCAGGAACCTTCTCGTGAATATAGCCATTCATCACCGACTGAATTCTTCGTAACGTAAACGAGTCCAACATGAAGATGCACACCCTTTCAGCAAAATACCACCCTTTGATCATGTTACCAGCTGGATTTTGTTACACCAGGAATCTGTCCTTGATGGGCCAATTCACGGAACTTAATCCGAGATACCTTGAACTTGCGTAGATAACCCCGCGGGCGGCCCGTCACTTCACAACGGTTCTTCAGTCTGGTCGGAGATGCATTCCGCGGCAATTTCTGCAATGCATCGTAATCCCCTTTTTCCTTCAATTCCCGACGCAGGTCCGCATATTTTGCCACGATTGCCTGACGTTGCTTCTCACGTACCACTTTAGATTTTTTAGCCATGAATTATAGCTCCTTTATCCATTGAATTTATGTTTATAAATTGAACTAAAGAATATTTACACTGCACACTCCGATGACAGAACAACCTTCCGATCGCTGTTATCCCCAGATTTTTTTAATTCCTTTTATAAAGGGGAAATCCGGGGATAGCGTATGCTTCCGATGTAGCTTTCTTGCAGAAAGCTTGTAGGCGAACGCTCCGCTTCTTCAGGTCCTTTCTGTCCTCTCCGACTTATACAGCTTCCACAGGCCATGGCAGTGGATTATCAAAATGGCCCCAGTCTGCCAGCATTTCTTCATCACTAAGCAGGCACTGGTCCAACTCATCTTCAATGCTCGCACGTTCCATGTCGATTCCGATCATGACAAGCTCCGTCTGGCGATCTCCCCACTGGGCATCCCATTTCTCCAGAACATCCGGTTCGTTACGTAAAATCTCTTCTTTGTCCGCTTCCGGCAACGCCGCGACCCAATGTCCCGCAGGACCAAATTGAATGGATGGTCCTGCCTGACTCAGGCTTGCAGCAACATCCCCTTCAGCCGCAAGCCATACTAAACCTTTGGCACGTACCACTTCTTCCGGCCAGTAACTCATGAATTCAGCCAGACGGGAAGGATGGAACGGCTTTCTCCGGCGATAGACAAAGGAACCAATACCATATTCCTCCGTTTCCGGTGTATGCGACTCTTTCTCCAGCTCCTGAATCCATCCAGCGGACATGCTCACTTTCTCAAAATCAAAACGGCCTGTATTCAGAATCTCGGAAGGATTCACCTGTCCATTCTGGGTCCGAATGATCTTGGCGTTAGGCTGTAGCTTCCGGATGATACCTTCGAGCTTGTTCAGCTCGGTGTCATCGACCAGATCACATTTGTTCAGCAGCAGTACATCACAGGTTTCGATCTGATCAATCAACAAGTCTACAACATCACGGGTGTCCTCATCTCCGGTCGCCTGGTTACGATCCAGAAGACTCTGTCCTGATCCAAAATCATGCCAGAATCGATTGGCATCCACCACCGTTACCAGACAATCCAATCGGGCCAGACTAGTCAGGTCAATACCCGACTCTTCATCTGCATATGTAAAGGTCTGTGCAACTGGAACAGGTTCACTGATGCCGGTGGATTCGATCAAAATATAGTCATACTTGCCTTCGTTCACCAGCTTCTCAATCTCCTGCATCAGATCATCTCGCAAGGTGCAGCAGATACAGCCGTTCGACAACTCCACCAACTTCTCTTCGGTTCGAGACAAGGTTGCCTCCCCCTTAACCAGCGCAGCATCAATGTTCACCTCACTCATGTCGTTGACGATCACCGCAACTTTGAGTCCCTGTCTGTTGTTCAACACATGATTCAAAACCGTCGTTTTCCCTGAACCGAGGTAACCACTCAGTACGGTTACCGGAACTTGCTTTTGTGTCATAGAAATCTACTCCTTATATTTGCAGTCTGTGTAACTTGGACTTTAATAGTAATTATTACGATTAACAACAATGACTATAATCCTGTTGCACGGTCGTTGTCAAACTATTTTTACGAAATAGTCCAGAAAAATGGATAAGAAAAACATTTATCAACGTACTTTCACAAAAGAAAGACCGCGTTCAGTTGTAGTTTTTCTTGCGATAATTGAACTGTTCAGATCCTTTGAAAACTTATAAATTCTAAGATATAAAAAAGACCCATGATCTGTCTCCTGCCGCTTGTATCCTGATGATACGTGCCGGAAAATTCAGTTCATGAGCCTTTACTTTACTGTTCAGCTTGCTACCACAGATCTGGCCTTATTGCCCGCTTCCATCCGTTGCCTGAATACCAACACCAGAACCATCGCTGCAATAGAGAGCAACGTGCAGATCATAAACATGGTCGAATACGAACTTACCTGTACAATAAGCCCCATCGCCAGTCCGCCCAAAGAGAATCCAAGGTCATACGAGGACATGAAGATTCCCATGAGTACATATCTGGAATCCGCAGGCAACACAAAAGACAGGTATGTGGTTAATGTCGGGTACAACAGTGCCAAGGCAAAGCCGCTGAACACTGCGGAGAGATACACCAACGGCCCGATGATCTCCATCAGGCTGAGCAACTGGGTCCCCAGTGCTGCACACAGCATTAGCCCTGCCATCAGCCAGGTATTCCAGCTACCGTCGGACGGAATTTTTTTACGCAAAATAAACCTGCACAGGATCACAACCAATCCCTGTATCGTCAGAAATACCCCTGCACTCGCCAGTCCAGTGGATACCATATACAGGGGAAGAAAGGTCGCTGTCGCCCCAAAGACACAGGACGCAAACAACATCACCACACTGCTGATCAGCAGTGGCGTACTCTGCCAAATGCCGCCGAATGAACGAAACATGTCACCCAAGGTGTACGATTTGTTCTGCACGGTACTCCGTGGCAGATCCACATTATATCCAATCAGAAGTGGCAAAGCCGCCAATCCGATCATCAGCAGCGTAAACGCCAGATCACTGGCATTTTCCCAGATTTGTATGGCGAGGATCGGAATGACCAGAGAAGGAACCATCGTAAACAGGGTGTACATGGACAGCCCTTGTGCCCGGTCTTTGTCCTCCAGCTTTTCCACAATGCCTGCCTGCATCGTCATGGAGAAAAAGGCCGTAGCCACCCCTTGCAGGGCTCGCAACCACAGATACGTCTCCACACCAAAAACAACAAACAGCAGCAACGTCCCGGCGTGTAAAAGCAATAGCCATTGCATCACACGAAGCGGCCCATGCTTACCCAGCAGCTGTGCTGCAAAAGGTCTCAAGAGCATACAGGTGAACATATATGCCCCCATCATCAGACCAATCTCAGCCTGATTCAATCCCGCGGCTTCGCTTCTCAAAGGCAGAATAATCGTCAAAGCTGAATTTGCCGCAAAAAATAAAAAGGCCAGCATATAAAACCGGATAAACGAAAAGGATACCGGATTTAATTTTCCATTGGATGTTGCCGTCATTGAAGCCTTCAAACGTTCGTCACCACTTTCTCTTCTGGCAGTCAATTCATAGATGTACCTGTCACGGGTCTACGCCGTTCATAGGCAAAAACGATCATTACCGCTCCTAGGATAGCACAGATCATGTACATAAATGAATAGGAAGAGAAGTCAGCGACGGGTCCCATAATCACACCACCCAGAGAAATACCCAGATCCGCCATCGCAATAAATAGGCCGATCAGAACGTTCCGGTTCAGCTTAGGCAACACAAAAGATAAATAGGTCGTGAGTGTCGGATACAGGATCGCCTGACCGATTCCCATGAATACAGCGCCCACATAGAAAAAGACCACCCCGCCTGTCACGGCAAAACTGACACATTGCGCAGCTACGGCGAGCAGACACATGGTGCCCATCATGAAAGGAGAATGCCAACTGCCATCGGACGGAATCCTTTTCCTAAGCATGATTCGAGCCAGCACCACCGTCCCTGCCTGAAGCATCAGATACACACCCGCATTCCCATTTGGTACTTGACTCGCATACAGCGGGATAAAGGTGGTAATCGCACCAAATACAACGGAAGCGGCGAGCATTAACACACTGCATCGAAACAGAAACGGATTCTTCACCAACTGACCAAAGGATTCCCACATACTGACGTTCTGCTCCGAAAGATTCTCAGCAGGTTGCTCCTTGTTTGGTTCCATTTTGGCGGTATATCCGAAGACACCCGTACAGACGGCAATGCCGATCAGAACCACTGTAAAATAATCCATACCACCCGTCTGCCAGATTCCTAACGCGATAACAGGCCCCACGATCCCCGGAATATAACTGAACAGCGAATAATATGAAATTCCCTGTGACCGATCTTTCTCCGGAAGTGCATCAATAATGCCAATCTGCAAGGCCATGGAGAAAAACGCTGTCGATACCCCCTGCAAAATACGAGCAACCAAATAACCCTCGAGTCCCGTAAAGGTATATAAAATCAGGGCAAATCCATTGATGATCAGAATAAGACGCAATATTTTGATCGGACCGTGCTTTTGAATAATCCGACCTGCCCATGGTCTGAAAAACATGGTTGTGAACATATACGCGCCCATGATCAGTCCAATCGTTGTACCGCTCGCGCCCAAAGACGCCCCTTGCAATGGGGTGATCACGTTAAGAATGGCATTGGCACTGAAATATAGAAGAACCAGTATGTACAAGCGCAGAAAAGGCCAAGACATCGCTCCACTCACAATGGGTGTTCCCCCTAAAATGTAATTAAATGCTTCAATAATTTCTTCGCATAGTCTGACTGAACATCCTTTAGCTGCTCAATAGGAACGATCTCTTCAATCTGACCGTCTCTGAAAATGATAACCCTGTCACAGATATAAGCTGCCGCCTGTATATCATGTGTGATAAAGACATAGCTCAGCTTGTAGATTTCCTTAAGCTCTTTCAACAATTGCAGCACCTGAATCTGAACAGACACGTCCAGTGAGCTGATCGCTTCATCGAACACGATGCATTTGGGAGCGGTGGAGATGGCCCTGGCTATGCACACTCTCTGAGCCTCACCGCCGGATAGTTCATGCGGATATTTGGATCTATAAGAAGGGTCCAATCCAACTTGGTTCAGCAACAGATCCACCTTCTCTGAGTTACCCTGACCCTTTCGCAGCTTTTGCTGCGCTTGCATAGGTTCCATAATGGCAGCTTCCACATTAAGAAATGGATTGATGGATGACGTATAATTTTGAAAAACGGCACTGAGGTTACCCCTCCGTACACGTCGATCCTGTACGTCTTTACCATCCAGCGAGATCGTTCCATGATCCGGCCGTTCAATGCCCAGAATCAGACGGCCCAACGTAGATTTACCGCTTCCGCTTTCACCAATGATGCCCAGACATTCGCCATGCTGGCATTCAAAGGTAACCTGTTTCAATACCTGTTGTCTATGCTTGGAGAACAGTCCGCCTTGGTTATATGATTTTTCAATACCTTCCACCTTTAGCATCTATAAGTCCCCCTGCATCAACGCCTTAAAATGATTGCTCAGCTCCAGCCGGGTAGAGACCAGATACTGCGTATAGGCATGCTCCGGCTGTGTCAAAACAGAATGCATGCTGCCACGCTCGACGATGTTTCCGTCCTTCATGACCATCACGTCATCTGCAATCTTCTGAACTACACCGAGATCATGGGAGATGAACATCATGGAACAGCCCATGCGTTCGCGTAATTGAATCAATTGCTCCACTACTTCATATTGGGAGATCGTATCCAGCGCCGTTGTTGGCTCATCCGCAATAATCAGATCGGGCTCAAGCACCAATGCCAGTGCAATCATGATTCGCTGCAGCATCCCACCGGACAGTTGATGTGGGTATTGATTCAGAATCTCGCGCGGATGTCTGAGCATGACACTTTCCATGGCATTGATGATTTTCCGTTCAATCTCACGGGTATTCCAGCCAAAATGCTGCTGAAGCGTCTCTCGAATATGAACACCAATGACACAGGAAGGATCAAATGCACTCATGCCATTCTGCAAAATCATACACAGATGTTTGCCCCGCTTACGCCGCATCTCCGGTTCCGAAAGCTGGTTCAGGTCTTCGCCCTGAAATAACATCCTGCCCGATTGACGAATCCATGGCTTGTTCAGTCGCATGATGGCCCTGCACGTGACGGACTTGCCGCTACCACTTTCCCCTACGATGGCCATACAGCTTCCCTGTTTAACTTCGAATGAACTGTTATGAATGATCACTTTGTCTGTATTGGTGTCCCATACTTTCAAATGTTCAACCTCGACTATATTCATAAGCGGCCTTTCTCACCTCACTTTCGTAAGACTTGTCAGACTTACCTTGAGAGGTCATCAATTTGGGGTCCAGAGCCACTTGAAGGGCATCCGATAAAAAATTAAAAGCAGACACCACCACCACAATGGCCAGGCCTGGTGCCAACATCAATTCAGGTCTGGAGAACATGACTTCCCTCGCCTCATTGAGCATCATGCCCCACTCCGCATGCGGAGCCTGGATTCCAAGCCCCAGAAAGGAAAGGCCGGAGATCTGCAACATCATCGAACACATGGAACCACTGGCAATGACAGCAATATCAGCAAAGGTAACTGGAACAATATGTTTGGTTATAATTCTCAGATTGGGTGTGCCGGAGGCTTTGGCGAATTTTACATAATCCATATCGGAGAATTGCATCACAGATGTTCGAATAACGCGGGCAAACCAGGCCCATTTCATCCACACAAAGGCAATCAAAATATTCTCCAGTCCTGCACCCAAAATGCCGACCACTGCAAGTGTCATCACGTACCCAGGGAAAGACAGCATAATGTCACAGACTCTCATGATCCACGCATCCACTTTTCCCTTGAAGTAACCCGCGACGAATCCGACAATAGCTCCAATCAGAACAGAAAGGCTCAGCGCAACCAGAACCCATAACACACTTGGACGGATTCCATAGATAAGCCGGGATAATACACATCTGCCCAGATGATCATTGCCTAATAGATAATCCCAGGATGAGGAGGCATAACGAAGCTTCATATTCACTTGTCCAGGATCATGGGGCGCAATAAGAGGGGCGAAAATGCCCGCTATAATCATGACGATAATTACCATCAAAGAGGTCATGGCCAGCTTGTCTTTGCTCAGATTTTTCAATATTCGCATCAGAATTCCTTTCTCAACCGGGGATTCATCGCCGCATTAATAATGTCGGATAACGTATTAAATAAGACAAAGGTTACAGCCAACATCAGAACATACGCCTGGATAATCGGAAAATCCCTGCTTAAAATGGATTTCACGCTGAGCCTACCGAGTCCCGGCCAGGCAAATACATTTTCGATGACTACCGTACTGCCCAGCACGATCGGGATCGCCATACAAAAGATGGACACAGCCACCTGTAATGAATTTCTCAGAATATGCAGGGTAACTTTCTTCTCACTCAGACCGCTTGCCCTTGCATATAACACATAGTCCTCATTCATATTGCTCAGCATGGAACTTCGAACCGTTCGGAAGTAAATGCCCGTATAACTCACCGTGATTACGATCACCGGTAGAATGTAACTTCGATACGAGTCCATGCCGCTGGTAGGTAACAGGTCCAGCTTGACGGAAAAATACCAGATCATCATGGCTGCAAGCCAGTAGGATGGCATGGCGGTAAGGAAAAATGATGCACCTCTGACCGATCGATCCAGCAGCTTGCCTTCTCTCATGGCACAGATCACTCCCAGCAGAATGGACAGCGCAATAATGAATACCGATGAGACAAGTGTTAACTTCAATGTGTTCATAAAAGCAGGCCCCATCAATGACCACACGGGTTCACCAGATACATAAGAGTTGCCAAAGTCCAACTGCACAACAGCCATGATCCAGTTCACATACTGGATCATGAACGGCTGATCGAACCCCAATGCCTGATTGGTCTGGGCAATTAATTCCTCTGTAATCTGCGGAACTTCCTGTGCCTGTAAGACAACAACCGCCGGGTCCAAGGGAGATAGATTAATCAGAACAAACGTTATAAATGAAATGATAATCAGTAAAGGGATGGTTAACAGAATCCTTTTGACGATATAACTTCCCATATCCATCTCCGCTCTATTTAAAATTCATTTGTTCGAATGGCAGTTCATATTGGGTCTGTTTGAATGAGATTCCATCAAGATTCTCAGGAGCGACTACGGTGACCCGCCCGTTGGTAATCGGAATGAACAACGCTTCATCATGGACGATCTTCATAATGTCGGCATACAGAGATTGGCGTGATGTCTCATCCGTGGAAACCATGACCGAATCGATTTTCTGGTACAGTTCATCCGCTTCAGCAATTCCGCTTGTCGTATGCTTGTATGCTGAATCTGACGTAAATGCAGCAATGGTACTCTGTGGATCATAGGCCAGTCCCCAGGTTTGATTAAAGAGCAGATCATATTCCCCGGTGGCTCTCCGATTCGCAATGGAAGTGGACTCTTCGCCCATGATCTCAAGCTGAACACCCAATTCTTTCAGGGAATACTGGATCAATTCGGCCTGTATTTTCTGTGAAGACGAATTGCTGTCATAGTATAATTTCATGGCTAAAGGCTGACCGTTCTTCTTTCTCACCACTTCACCGTCTGTCAATGTCCAGCCAGCTTGGTCCAGAAGTTTTTCAGCCAATTCCGGATCATACTCCCGTTTCTTAAGGTCTACCTTGGCGTAATTGACATTGGCCGAAAATAGCGTGTCCGCTACAGTCTGCGTTCCGTTGAAAATATCTTTACTGATCGTTTCGCGATCAATGGCATACCAAAGTGCTTCCCGCACTGCCGTTTCCTGAACCGGACTATTCTGGCGACTGCTGTTGGCTACGATCATATTGGTGTTCATCGCTTCACTTCGAACCACTTGATAATCACCAGATTCAGCTAATTGGTCCATGGCCTCGACATCGATACTATCTGCTCCCCGGTCATCGGTGAACACAAAGTTGATCTCTCCCTTTTGCAACGCCAGGAATGTTGTTTCACCTGCCGGAAGAACCTTGGATGTGATTCTCTTGATTGCAGGTGCACCACCCCAATAGTCTTCATTGGCTTCAAACGTGGCATTCTCTTCGACTTTATGAGCAGTAAGCTTGTAAGGTCCTGTGCCGTGGAAACCACTTACTCCGTCTTTGGTTCCGCCATCCTTGAAATCCTTGGGGGATATGAAGACGTAAGGTCTTGTCATGGACAATTCCACCAGTGCCGGATAATAGGCTTCCGACAGCGTCAGCTCCACCGTATGCTCATCGATAACTTTTACACTCGTGATTTTGGTAGACAGCTTGATCCAAGCATGTTTTTCGGCATTCGCCTGAACTGCATCGATATTTTGTTTAACCGCCTCTGCGTTGAACGGCTCTCCATCATGGAATTTCACATCTTGTCGCAGATGAAAGGTATAGGTCTTGCCATCCTCGGAGATATCCCATGATTCAGCCAGCAATGGCTTGATTCCGTCAGGTGTGTTTTCCACCAGCGACTCATATACAATTCCTTGCGCAGGCATGGAACCTGTATACAGATGTGGGTTCATATCATTAATATCTTTGGCAGAAGCATAGATAAGTTCAGTTTGTACCTGGCTATTGGCAGGCTCCGTTTGGGCGCTCTCTTTCTCTTTTGGGCTCTGTCCGCATCCGGCGAGCAGCGCAATGGCAGACACCAGCAATAGTACGGATGTAAAAGTAAGACCCTTTTTCACAACATTTCCTCCCGACTAGCAAATAAAATTCAAACTTTTCACAAGACCACTACGTGGTCAGAACAACCTTCCGATCGCCGTTATCCCCAGATTTTTTTGATCTCTTTTCCAAAGAGAAAATCCGGGGATAAATGCGAACGCTTCGCTTCTTCAGGTTCTTTCTGCCCCCTCCGTTAGGTGTAAAACAAAATTTAATTTGCATTATTTAAATGTAACTAGACCCGACTGCTTGAAAGTCCGGTGCAGATCATGCGGATATCCTCGTCAAAGGATTGGATGACAAAGGCTTCGGACAAGCGTTGATTCGGGTGTGCGTCAGCCACTTCCTGAATCTTCGCCTCATACCTGGCGATAAATTGATCAATGGTTGGACAGCTCACATCGAGATGTCTGGCAATGCCCTGAATGATTTTGATGCGGTAGTAATCTTCATTGGGCATACGGGGGATGTCCAGTTCCCCTTCGCGGTTCATGAACGTTTGACGGAATGGGACTGCTGAAAAGTCAAAATATTTGCCTTCCGAATCGGGTTCCGAGAATGGATCAATCAATAATGAGGTGTATCGTATGTATAATAAATACTCTTGATGAATGACCTGCAGCTGATTGAAATTCTCGATATCCTGGCGTGATATACTCTCTAATCGAACCGGATAGTTGTCATCCGTCATGAATTGAAGCAGGTTCACTCCCGGGATATTGAGTCGGTCCGTAATGTTCATAATCTCCTGCCACTGTGCCCGCATATCCCGTATCAAAACTTGAGTAATCGGACCTTCGGGATACATCTTATATACATATTTCTGAATATCCGATGCTCCAAAGATGGCCTCTAATGAGAAGTCATTCATGAACAAGGGTGGATGCACATACAACGAAATATTTCTCGTTTCCGCCTCCAGTGGGGATCGCATCACTTCCAGCGCAATACCCAAACGCTCAAATACTTGGCATAGCTTACTCACCTGTTCAGACGGGTAAAGAGTGGAACCGATATAAACCTTTTTCTTCACCCCTGTAGTAATCACATGATTCGACGGATGTTCGTGCATCCAACGGGTATCTCCAAGGTAGGTAGAGAAACTGACCACTTCCGGCTCCGCATTCCGCTCTCTCATATAATGGGTCACAAGTCGATTCGACCCAAACGTTGGAGAAACCAAAATGATACATTTCAGTTGTTTGATGAATTCATTTTTCATTTGCTCCAATACATCGATATAAGCATCCGTTGTTACAGCCAAAATGAGTGTGCCCCACTCACCATCAATGGTGTCATATCCCTTGAACACATGATCAACGAAACATTCACCTGCGAGCGATTGATGTTTCTCATTTTGAATGCTGACCTGAATACGTTGATTGCTCTCTTCAAGGGCTGAAAAAATCGATGCTGAACGAACCGATTGTCTCCCCGCAAAGCCTATACAGCAGTTGAGATGATCTTTGAGCGTTACCGCAAGCTGAATGGATGCAGGGCCGGTTCCGAGTATCAGAATTCGCTGAAGATTGCTCATATATGCCTCCTATATTCAAAGTTCAATCTGTAATCCATTTGGACACACTTGGATGCACTTGCATACCTATGCTTTTTGGTACAACGCAATATCAAACACATCATCCGGGCGCAAGATCGTATCCACCAGCTTCCACTTGTTGCTGTCCGTCGCTTTCATCGGATAATTGAACAAAGATTTCAACTGATCACCGTATCTCATGGCTACAACCACCTGTGTATTCGTCAGAGCATGCAGTTGATCGAGCAGCTCATATTTAGGGGCCACGGTAGAGCTGAAAATGATATGGGTTGCTTCCCTGGTATAATCCAGATTCTCCAGCAATGTTGACTCCAAACGAATCTTCAAACCCGTGCCCAGTGTCTCCACCACTTTTCGCCCGAGGGTAATGGATTCTTCATCAATATCGATCCCTACGACCTCTGCACCTGTTCGCTTGGCGATGAGTAATGGTGTCATGGGGAATGAACCGGAGCCTACCAACAACACTCTGGAATCGGAGGTGACATGGAAGCTGCCGAATTCTTTATCGATACACTCTTCTATGTTTTTGAAATAATCGGCAATCTGCACATCCCCGTTCTCTAACTTCAATGCACGATATTTCTCCATGATCGCCACACACTGGGCGGATTTATTTCTTAACTGCCATACAAGCGAATCCAGTTCTTCCAACTCCGAATGCTCCAACTGTTCCCAGGCTACCTTATTCTCCTGATTGGTCACAAAGCGGGAGTAGTCATTGATCACAGCTTCCAGCTCCGAACTATGCTGAATCGTATGATCATACTTGCTCGCGAGCTTATCGAATTTCTCTGCAAATTCACTCAAACATGTCTGAAAATGAACCAATGTGATCATTTCTTTTCCCCCAATACGTTGTCTCGATCATGTCATGTACCTCATGCGTTTATAACGCTCCATTCTGCTGGAGCATCTATGAAGGCTTTGCCTTGAGCCACGATGCCAACCGATCCTTCAATCGTAATACTCCCAAGTTCTGCGCCATCCCACTGGGCTACCACTTTGATCGCACCACCAGGCTGCTTGATGTACTGAGTAATTCCTCTCTGTTGGTTCCATGCGAGATAGGCTCCGACGGAGGCCGTACCCGATCCACATCCTCTCTCCCAGATCAGACTATCCAGCTCCGGAACATAGATGAGTGGGGCCATTTCTTCCAAGTGTGATTGATATAACAAGATACCGATCAGCTTATCTCCCAGGGTTAATCCCAGTAATCTTGCAAGGGTCTGTGCCCTCTTCTTCATCGTATCGTCAAAGTCATCGACTTCAATCACGATATGGATGAACTCAGCGTACCGGATGATCACCATATCGAGCTCGATGCCTTCATATCGAATTGTTCGCTGCTCGATCTGTTTGGGAACCGGCATGGTTACCTGACAGTTGTATTCATGCTGCTGCTTCTTCACATGGCACATGATCAATTGATCGGTTCCGGAAACCTCCAGCATGATATCCATAGACTCCTGTTGTGCCAGTCCTGCTTCAGATGCGTGGTGTGCTGCAAGTGCCATACAGGCATTGCCACAGAACTCTCCTCCGGCCATTTCCAGACGGGCCACAGCTTCCGGTCTCCTCGTTGGTTCAATGAATCCCACTTGTTCGGCGTAAACGTTATCATACGACATTAGACGGGTAGCAATATGATTGTATTTCTCTGCTGCATGATCCGTTTTAACCAGAATCGTCATGTTTTGGGTGGGACTGAACTTGATAAAATCGATCTCCTGTTTCATCGCAGCGACTACTCCTGTCTTCTTTTTTATCTAATAGTAATTATTACGATTAAAGGTCGAGAAAAATATAGCACATCCTTTTGGGAAGCGTCAACAAATATTTCCATTAAAAAAATTAAAATTTAACAATACCTTTAGCAGCCCTTCCTATAAGAAAGCCCAAACAGAGCTGACGCTCTTGCGCCAGCCCTAGCCATAACTATACCGTCTGATAAGATTCAGCGAATCGTCGTTCCTACCCGCTCTCACTAAAAAAAGGGAATACGAAAAACGGCTGCCGTCGAACGGAACCGTTTCGATCTGGATATGATCCAGTGATTCACTATACTCATCACTCTTGATGTGCTTGCACATTGTACAGTGCTTTCTCAGCCAGTGCAGCCAGAAGATGTGCTCCCAACGGCAGCGCCTGTTCATCCACATCAAAGCCAGGGTGATGCCACTCATGCGGGCCAGAGGTGCCCAGGAAAAGGAACAGGCCGGGAGCTTCTTTTTGATAAAAAGAGAAGTCCTCACCTGCTGGAGAAGGTAGCGGTCTAACACTGTTTAATCCAATCTCACTTGCAACTTGCTCCGCCGCAGATGCCAGAGACTCATCGTTGACCACGGCAGGCGGTCCCTGAATCCAGCGAACCGTAGCCCGTGTGCCATAGGCTGCGGCCACACCGGCGACTACCTGATTGAAACGTTCGCGAATCCGTGCACGCACTTTCTCATCAAAGGTACGCACTGTGCCATCAAGGATCGCTTCATCGGGAATAACGTTCCAGGCTGTGCCGCTATGAAGCTTGGTGACGCTGATTACAGCACTCTCCTGTGCTCCCACATTGCGACTCACAATGGCCTGTAATGCCGTAACAATATGTGCGGCAACCACAATTGGATCAATGCCGGCTTCAGGCACGGCTGCATGGGTGCCTACACCTTCCACTTTGACAACAAAACCGTCTGCTGCTGCCATCAATGCGCCTTCCCGAATACCCACCGTACCTACCTGGAGATCAGGCTTGTTATGCAATCCAAATACGGCCCGAACATCGGACAATGCACCACTCTGGATCACTTGGCGTGCACCCGTTGCTTTTTCCTCCGACGGCTGGAATATCAACCGTACTTTTCCCGGCAAACTGGACTCGCGTTGTTTCAGTAATCGTGCAGCACCGATCAGAATTGCCGTGTGTGCGTCATGTCCGCAAGCGTGCATCTTTCCATCTACCTGGGAGGCAAATTCCAGCTTTGTCTCTTCCTGAATGGGCAGCGCATCAATATCTGCTCTTAGGGCAACCACAGGACCGTCCCCTTGACCTACTTCAGCGACAAGTCCTGTCCGCAGCCCATATTCGTCTGCAATACGGACGCCTTCCTCTTCCAGCCACCTGCGAATAGCTGCCGTCGTCTCCTTTTCCTCGCCGGACAATTCCGGGTTACGATGCATATGGCGCCGAATGGTGATTAAACGTTCCGCGAATTCTTCCGCCCGTTCACCGTGAAGTTCATGCTCGGGGCCCTGTACTTGTTGCTCAGCCTGCTGTTTAGGCTGTTCCAGATCACTTTTCATCACACGGCCTCCCATTCGTATATATTCACTGCTATATTCACTGTCTACTTCTATCCGATTGCTGCTTCTTCCTTGGATTCCAGTGCAAATTCGCTTAGTCCCTGCTCTGCCAAAATTTCACGCAATAATTCGAATGAACGAATGCGCTTGGCAAAGTCCCGTGTAGCTGTAGTCACAATGAACTCTTCTACAGCAAACTCCTGCTGGAACTTCAGCAGTGCCTGACCTACGCTTTCCTTCGTACCCCGGGTCACACTTGGCTCCAAAATTTCGATCCGATAGGTTTCGTTTGATTGCCGGCCGAATTCTTCCGCCTGTTCCACAGAACCAACCGTCAGCACCTTTCCACTCTCCAGATGAATCTTCACCAGCATATGCTCACTCGCAAGTCCTTCCGCTTCTTCCTCACTCTCGGCCACAATTAACGATATGGCTAGTGCAGCGTAGGGCTCCCGTCCCTGGGAACGATCAAATTGTTCACGATATACACGGATCGCTTGAAGTGCTACCTCTATATTACTGTTAATGAACAGTGAAAAGACATATGGGAGTCCCAGTTCCGCAGCCATGCCTGCACTATCAACACTGGCTCCAAGTACGTACAGTTCTGCTGGAATGTCGGACAGAGGCGAAGCGCTGAGACCTGCAAGTGGATGTGATGAATCTTCAAGCGGCTCATTGTGGATGTATCGTTTCACCTGAACAATTTTCTCTTGAAGAGATGCCGATTCCTGAATACCTTCCTGCAACGCCTGTGTCGAACGGGGCAACCCACCTGGCGCACGACCGATTCCCAGGTCAACTCTTCCTGGTCCGAGCGCTGCGAGGATATTGAAATTCTCGGCGACTTTGTATGGGCTGTAATGCTGGAGCATTACTCCGCCGGACCCCAGCCGAATCCGCTTTGTATGCGCAAGCAAGTGGGAGATGAGTACTTCCGGGGAGGAACCTGCAACATGCCCTGAATCATGGTGCTCCGACACCCAGAATCGATGGAATCCAAGCTGCTCTGCCCGCTGTGCCAGCTCAATCGTATGCCGAAAAGCATCCACTGCCGTTTCCCCTTCATAGATGGGAGTCTGATCCAAAATGCCAACACGAATACTCATATCCTTCTCCTCCTTGATTGTGCTGAACCGCTGTTCTTGAATCACTACTAGGTTGAACTAGAGATGTTACACTTTATCACTCCGATTGCAGTACCATCTTCCGATCGCTCTTATCCCCGGATTTTCTGTACTCCCTTGGTCCAAGGGAAAAATCCGTTGATAAATGCGTACGCTTCGCTTCTTCAGATTGGTTCTGCACTCTCCGTTTTGGTGTAAAAGTCAGATTCAACGTTAGACGCTCTATAATTGCCGCAGCAGTTCCCCGAAGGGCTCTGCCAATGGCGAATATTCTTCCTTTAACGTGACAACGCTGATCTGCAGCGATACACCTGCGACCTCATGTACCTGAATGGGGAACAGCTCCTGATTCTGCACTTCCTTCTTCACCGTGAGTCCCGGGAGAAAAGCAATGCCTGCCCCTTGCATAACCAGTTTCTTCGCTGTCTCCGAATTGTCGACATGATATGTAATATTTGGCGGATGTTCCAGCGAGTCGAAAGCCCGGTGAATGCGAAGCCAGTCCAGTGAACCACATTCGAAAAAGACCAGTTGCTCATTCCGGATGGCTTCCATGCTGACATGCCCGCTCTCAATGAATGGATGCCCTTTGTACACATAGAGCTGGATAGGATCTTCATAAAAAGCAACCGTACGGATCGCAGGGTGCATGACCTTGCGCACAAAAGCAAGATCGATCTCCTGACCAAGCAGTTTGGCAATCAGCTGATCCGTCGTTGCTGTCGTCAGTTTGATATTAATTTCGGGGTAAGCATCCTTGATCTTGGGTAGAAAATCGGGAATGACATAATTGGATACCGATACTGTACTACCGAGCCGAAGAGCATCCGGTGTTGTTCTGCGCTGCTGAATCTTCTGCTTGCCCTTCTGAATCACTTGCAGCACTTGCTGCGCATACGGCAGGAATTTCCGACCTTCTTCTGTCAGCACGATTTGCTTGCCAAGCCGATCAAACAACTTGCAGCCCAGCTCCCTTTCCAGTGACTGAATGCGAGCTGTGACCGAAGGTTGGGACAAGAAGAGTACTTCGGCAGCCTTATTGAAGCTTCCATAATGATTGATATATACAAATGCTTCAATATTCTCGATATTCATGAGCGTCTCCGTATCCACGTCCGCGGACGTTTGATCTTATATTGATTTATCCAATATATTTACTTGGTTTTACGATATCGTAATCCCATCCTTTTCCAGTGTCAATAACAATTCATCCAGTGAGCGATCCAGACGTGTAGTAATATCTGCAGAGAGCACAAATTTCCCATCATCCAGTCGTTCGATTCCCTGATCCACAGCATACACGCCACCCAGAATATGTCTTCCACCAAGGGCTGCCAGTACAGGCTTCAATGCATAATCAATGGCCAGCAGATGAGCAATGGAGCCACCGATGACGAGTGGGAGTATCAACTTACCCCGTAACCCTTCTTGCGGAATCAGATCCAGGAACAACTTGAGCACTCCTGAGTACGACGCCTTGTATACCGGCGTAGCCACAATAACTGCATCCGCCGCTTCCACGACAGCAAGTGCATCACGAATGAATGAGCTGTCAAACCGGGCTTGCACCAGATCCTCAGCGGGCAGATCCACAACGTGAATAACTTCGACGGTGATGCCTGCCTCCGTTAATTTTTGGCTGCTGTAATCCGTCAGACCTGTCAAACGCGAACGCTTGGAAGGTGATCCGGCAATAATGACAACATGTGACATGAATATCTCCTCCTTGGAATAGCGGTCAAGCCGCTCCTTTTACTTTGGGGTCCAGCCGATCGCGAATATCGTCTCCAATCAGATTAACCGCCAGTACAAACAAAGTGATCGCCAGACCCGGGAACGTACAGATCCACCAGGCAACCGTCAGATACCCTCTACCTTGCGAGAGTAATGCGCCCCAATCCGGTATTTCCTTCAACACCCCAAGTCCCAGAAAACTGAGTCCGGAGCCGGTTAGAATTGATGTCCCTACGCCCAGGGTAGCCATGACCAGCAGGGGTGACAATGAATGTGGCAGTACATGTTTCCAGAAAATACGTGCATTGGAACCGCCCAGTGAACGTGTCGCTGTAATGAAAGGCAGACCTTTAACTGATATGACCTGCCCACGCATCACCCGTGCGTAGCCCGGAATGGAGGAAACCGCAACAGCCAGTGCAATGTTTATCAGTCCTGGCCCGAGAGCAGCTGCAACAGACAATGCCAGGAGCACGCCGGGTACAGCCATCAGAATATCGACAGCCCGCATCGTGACGGTATCAACAACGCCTCCGGCATAACCGGAGATAATACCAAGAGCACTACCAACAATACCGCCCACAAGCACAGAGGCAAATCCAATGAGCAGCGAATCCCTGCTTCCATGCACAACCACACTGAAAATATCCCTGCCAAAATAGTCCGTCCCGAACAGATGCGCAGCAGAAGGAGCCTGCAGGATAACATCCGTCATCATCTGAGTTGGATCATAGGGCGCAATCCAGCCCGGTACAATCGCACATGCCACGGTAAACACCACCACCAGCAATGCTGCATAAAAGAATAATCGGGATACCGCGAATGAGACGCGATAGCGCCAAGGGCGGCGATTCCACAGACGGATACGTCCTACACTGCCCGCCCATGCTTTTTTGTCACCAGCCAAAGGTTTCATGCTCATGAGCAACAACTCCTCCTTTCATACTCCGCGTCAGGACACTTCTGACTGTTCCATCCATGATTATGTGCGGACTGCACGCCGAACCCGGGGATCAATGTACGAATACGAGATATCCACCAGCAGGTTCAAGACAACGTAGATGATAGATGTAAAGAAAACCACACCTTGCACCACGGGAAGATCCTTGGCCATTAGCGCATCGGCAATAATTCGACCGATTCCTTGTCTGGAGAAGACAGTTTCCACCACAACGGTTCCCGCAAGCAGATCACCGATCAGCATGCCGATTACCGTTACTGCAGGAATAAGTGCATTACGTAGTGCATGACCATACATGATCGCACGTTCCGAAAGTCCTTTGGCCCGTAACGCCACGATAAACGGTTCATTGATCACTTCCAGCATGCTGTTCCGTACCATCCGTACGATAAATCCTGCACCCACGAGACCCAGTGTGGCAGCCGGAAGAACCAGTGAGCTGAATCCGTCGGAACCCATCGCCGGGAACCAGCCAAGCTGTACCGAGAATAACAGGATGAGCAGAATCCCCGTCCAGAAGGTTGGCATGGAAATGCCGAACAGTCCAACGAGCCGGGCGACGAAATCAATCACGCCATTGCGATGAATCGCAGACAATACACCAAGTGTAATTCCAATCGTGATGGCAATGATAGAGCTGAGTGCGGTCAAAGCCAGTGTGGCTGGGAAATGTTCCAGAATTTTTGGCAAAACCGGATCCGAATTGATCATTGATTTGCCGAAATCGCCACGCAGCATATCACCGAAATAGTTCGCAAACTGGATGTAAAACGGTTGATCCAGTCCTAGCTGGACCCGCAGATTCTCGATCATCTCCGGGGTAGCCGAGGACGGATCCAGCATGAGCAGAACCGGATCACCCGGCAGAAGATACATGATGCAGTACACCAGCACCGAAGCTCCGAATATAACCAGAAGCGATGTTGCGAGTCGTGACAGTATCGTTTGAACCATACCGGGATATCTCCTTCCTGAATCTGGATTGGCCGTTCCTATAGTGCGTGTTCAAAAAGACCAGTTTTCAGTACCGAGAAGATGGAATGAAGCTAGAAATGGAGTAGCGGAGCGTAGGAAACTACGTGAGCAACGGACATTTCGGCTGAATTTCATATTCGATGCTGATTATGCCATTAGGCATGACTCGTAATCAAAAGTGGACTTTTTGAACAACCTCTGTTAGGGCTGAATGCGGACGTCGTTAAAGAGTGGATACCCCAATGAATCAAACTTGATGCCTTCGACCTTTTTGGATGCTGCGACGGTATAAGGGAATACATAGATTGGCAGAATTACCGCTTGCTCAATCAGGTATTGCTGGATCTGATTGTAGATCTGAACACGTTTATCAGGATCCGTCTCAACCGCTCCCTGCTCCAGCAGTTCATCGATCTTTGGATCAGACAAACCGGACAATGTCGGACGCTCGCCCTCTGCACTCGTATGATAGAAAGCATACAAGGCATTTGGATCAGAATTGACCTGACTGTTGCCATAGAGATCATAATCCCAGTTCTGATAGATGACTGTTGCGATATCTTTTGTAATCTCGACTTCAACGGCAATGCCCACCTGTTTCAACTGTTGCTGGATAATGGCGGCAATGTCATTACGTTTCTCCCGATTGGGCGAACCATCAACATACCGCAGGGTCAGCTTCTGCCCGTCTTTGGCACGAATACCATCAGCGCCTTTCACCCAGCCTTGTTCGTCCAGCAGCTGATTGGCTTTGTTGATGTCCGGGTTGATGCTTCCTTCCAACGATGCATCATAACCCAGGATTCCAGGAGATAGTGCAGACCACGCACGTTCGTAGTTGCCCAGATACAATGTTTTGACAATCGCTTCCACATCTACGGCGGATTGTACCGCCTGCCGTACTTTCACATCATCCCAAGGCGCTTTGCGCAGATTGAAAAAGAGTGTATATGGCAACCCAACTGTGTTGGCCTGTAAAAGTTGCTGGTTCGGATCGTTTTTCAAAGCTGCAATATTTTGCGGTGGAACGGTCTCGGCAGCGAGTACCTGACTGCTCTGAACACTTCCGATGCGCGTCGCTTCTTCTGGTACAATTTTAAATGTGATCGTATCCACATGGGGCGCGGCTTTATTTTCAACCGTCTCAGGTCCCCAGTTGTAATCCTTGTTCTTGGCAACGACGATATCCGCATTTTCATCCCATTTCACAAAGGTATACGGGCCTGTGCCCACCGGATTTTTACCCAACTGGTCGCCATATTTTTTGGCAGCTGTAGGGGATGCGATCCCCAGAAGTGCCTGGCTCAAATTGCCGAGAAAGGCTTGTGATGGTGATTCCAGATTTACCTTGATGGTATATTCATCAATGACCTCGGAGGAGCTGTAAGGTCTAATCAGGGCAAGGGAATTGGCAGCTTTGGTGGCCGGATCGATCACCCGGTCCAGATTGTATTTCACGGCTTCCGCATTAAACGGTGTGCCATCGTGGAACTTCACGCCTTCACGCAGCTTGAACGTATAACTCTTGCCGTCCTCGGATACGCTCCATTCCGTGGCGAGCCAAGGTTTGATGGAACCATCAGGCAGTTGCACGACCAGATTGTCGTAGATCGTTCGGATGGCACGCACCGTTACGGCAAGCCCACTGCGATGAGGGTCCAGCGTATCCGGTGAAGTTGCAAGTGCAAAAGTCAGGTTGCCTCCTTCCGCTTGCCCGGTCTGACCCCCGCCTGATGCCTGTGCCGTACTGTTCGTACTGCCTCCCGCTGCTCCGCAACCGGACAATACCATCACCAATACTGCTGCCAATGCCATATATTTCATCCATGAGATAGACCTGTTCATATCGCTTCCCCCTCTGTGTATACAGGTGTCATTAAATTGATGTTTATACCAATACTCTATATATCCTATGAGTTAAGTCGGTTTTAAGATAGTACGAAACGTAGTGTACATTGAATAGGGTTCATCTCAGTTATGCCAAATCAGATACAACTTGCTTCTTTGCAGCCGTGTAACGGTTAACCGGAATCTGTACCCCAAGATTCCCCCGCAAAGTATCGTGTTCATAGTCCGTACGATACAGACCGCGTTCTTGCAGAATCGGAACAACCAGTTCCACAAAATCAGACAATCCACTTGGCAGCTCCGAAGCAATAATGAAACCATCCGCGGCTTCCGTCTCAAACCATTCCTGAATCTTGTCAGCGACCTGCTCCGGTGTGCCTAGGAATTTGCTGCGTGGTGTTGCTGCCCGCAGAGCTACTTCACGCAAGGTCAATCCTTGCTCTTTGGCATCCTTCTTGATCTTGTCGGTTCCACTGCGGAAACTGTTGCTTCCAATGCCATTCAGCTCCGGGAATGGTTCATCCAGCGGATATTGGGAGAAATCATGATGTTCGAAGAAACGTCCCAGATAATCCAGCGCTTTATCAATGGTAACCAGGCTCGCGATCTCCTGATATTTCTGTTCAGCTTCCTCTTCGGTCTGTCCAACAATGGGATTGATGCCTGGCAGAATAACAATATCCTGTGAAGAACGTCCATAGGAAGCAGCACGTGTTTTGACATCCTTATAGAATGCCTGTGCATCTTCAATCGTATCGTGTCCGGTAAAGACAGCATCCGCTTCTTGCGCCGCCAGCGTTTTGCCATCTTCCGAAGAACCTGCCTGGAAAATCACCGGCTGTCCTTGCCGTGAACGGGCAATATTGAGCGGACCTTGTACGGAGAAAAACTCTCCTTCATGATTAAGCGTGTGCAGTTTGGATGGGTCGAAGAATACACCGCTCTCTTTGTCTCTTACAAAGGCATCATCTTCCCAAGAGTCCCACAACCCTTTGGTTACCTGTAAATATTCCGCGGCAATGCGATAACGTTCCGGATGCGAAGGGTGACTGCTCTTGCTATAGTTCTTCGCTGTACCTTCCAGCGGAGAAGTCACGACGTTCCAGCCTGCACGGCCATCACTGATCTGATCGAGGGAACCGAACTGTCTGGCTACGGTGAACGGATCACTATAGGATGTCGAGAGGGTACCCACCAGTCCAATGCGTGAAGTAACGGCAGCCAAAGCGGAGAGGATACTGATTGGTTCGAAGCGATTCAGGAAATGCGGAATAGATTTCTCGGTAATATACAGACCGTCTGCGATAAAAACAAGATCGAACTTGCCTTCCTCCGCTTTCAGTGCCTGACGTTTGTAGAATCCAAAGTTAACGCTGGCATCCGACAGAACCTCCGGGTGTCTCCATGTGGTGTTGCTTCCTCCAACCCCATGAATAATGGCTCCAAATTTCAAACTGCGTTTCGCTGTCATATGCACTCCGCCTTCCTTGGATTAGAATCTTCAAAAGAATGATCAAGGGCCAACTGAACTGATTACGTATGCGAAATAACTTAAAAGTTAACTATTCCTATGAGTTTGGTTTGTTTTAATTTCACAAATCTTATCACTGCCCCGTAAAAGGGTCAACAGCGTGACTAATAGATTTTTTCTATATGAACATTGAAGATGTAAATAAGACCATTTACATCCCAAGTGAGCCTTAGGTTATGAACGTTCCAGCTGCTGTACAAATGCGATCTTGCATCATGCAGCAGCCGGAACGGCTTGCTTCAAAGGTATATATCAACTCCCGTTAGACTGCTGCCGCTTCGTCCGCTCGTGCCAGAAGTTCAGCCAGCTTCTCCAGATCAGGTTCCAGCAAGGCTTCAAACTTGCCGTCCCCTCCCACTTCAATAACGGGTACATGCCGAATGCCATATTTTGCTTCAAGCACATCACGCAGCACGTCATTACCCTGCACTTCAATGTTCTCAAAAGGCTGGTTTCGCTCTGTCAAAAATGCTTTCACTTCCCCGCAGAAATGACAGCCTGTTTTGCTCCACAGCACGACTTTTTTGGTTGATGATGACATCGACATACCTCCTGATTAGTTTTAAGATCAAGATCTGGGCCATTGAATATGAAAGCCCTAGACCTTCAATTCCCATCTGTTAAATAAGAATTATGGCTCTAAATGTACTCCTGTGCCCTTCCTGCGTCAATGGATCTGTTAATAGAATAAACCTATAACCAAATAGAAAGATTAAATTATAAATTTGAAAGATGGCTTATTTTACAGGAATGAATCGCTATTGACCCTTTCTAACCTGTTTAAAAGCTTGTTTTGCTAAATCAGTGTAGAACTCGATCTGATCCGGACTTCGATCTATGGCCCATCTCAGGGTATCAAAAGCTTTCAATAACAACACATACCTGGCTTGATTCAGTACACGCTCTTGCTCTTGTGTACTTGTCCCATATCCTTCTAAAAACGCTTTCAATTCTTCCTTGTCAGGACCCTCACCCCTTAGCTGGCATTGCATGAGTTGAGTGATATCGCCATACGGCACGACGGTGACCTCCGCATTCCCCCAGTCCAGAAGGGTAATCTCACCCGTTGAACTTACGATTGTATTCTTCAAGGAGAGATCGCCATGGCATAGACCAAAGCGGAACTTTTGCAATTTCAATTGTTCGAACCATTGCCTTACGAGCTGTGATTCCTTCATCGTAATGACACCAAGCTCAATCAGCGGATCTTGCTCCGTCAGACTATTGATATTGTATTGCACATATCCTTGCCAACTTCCATCTGATCCTGCATGAGGGGGAGAGTAAAATTTGTTTTGTACGGGATCGTGCATTTCCCTTCCGAAACCTGCCACCGGGATGGATTGCATACGTTGTGTGTACTCACCGAGTTTCCTCCAAATCACGGACGTGGGCACTGTCGTATCCAATCCGTTGTCCCCTTCCACAACCGTTTGAATCATATAGGCATGTTCAGCGTTGACCCCAACGGACAATGTCTCTGGCCCAGGAATACCGGCACTCGCCGCTTGTTCGATGCACCATTTTTCTTTCACATAGGTAGAATATGTATCTGGATCGTTCATGCGTACAACCACTTTATGACTTGCTGTCTCCACCAGACAGACCTGATTAACAAAACCTTTACCCACGATATGATGTGAGCATGTTACTTGTTCCAGCAGAAACTCACTGGCAATCTGTTCGGCTTGTCTAACTATAGAATTCTTCATCCCGCTTCCTCCCTATCCCTCTCTCATGATTCCAAGTTACGCTTGGGTGATAACTGCGTTGGTCATATTCTAAAAGGAATTCGTTGATCTTTCAATTTTTCGGATGCGGAATGAATCAGAGCGATTACACAGGACACCGCTACATTTTCCATTCCGCATCATGCTGCTGATTCGCATAAACAGATCGCCTGACATTACAGATCTGGGTTCAAGAGCTGAGGTGGGGCGATAATAGGCCAGCCTTCTTCCATCGAATTCAGTTGGTCCGCAGATACGCTGATAATATGCCCAGAATGTACACCCCAACGTTCTGCCGCATAGACCGATACAAATCGTCTCCGCTTGTCTCCGCTGATCTGATATCGAATCTCGGGTGCATCCACTGTGGCAACAATACTTCCTTCTGCCCAGCCATTGTGAGAACCATGAACCGCTGTCGTATGCACCTGTTGTGATTCCCTCGGCCATCCATGCAACTCCCCCGCTGATATCAGTGCTTCTCCGGCAGGAATGGCGAGCAGATCCGGCTTGGCAACCTGAACAGGAGATATTCCACGCGGTACAGGGATGTTCAGCTTACGCCGCCGACCGCCAGTTAAAGCATAGACATCTCCTTTGGCATCGGACAGGAACGAACCTTCCGGGTAGAAGTCATAACTGTGTCTGAACTGTAATGCTGGATCTTGGCTGCCCTGCGTTGAGATTCGCTGACGCGGATCCATTGGGTTTGTGTCACCATCCTCTTGTTGACCGGATGGGGTACCAGAGGTTTGTTGTCTAGCCAAGCGGCAGGTTTCGGCAACCAGCGCATGGGGATCTCCCCACTTTTGGCTATAAAACTGCTCGTTATCCTTATTCACTACAGCAAAGTCTTGCTCACCCAAGGCTTTCATACTGACACTTCCGAAGTGGTGGATAAAAGCATCCCCAGCTACCGCAAGCTGGTATCCAGCCAGCTTCACCCGAATGATCCAATCGTCATCTTCGAAATTGCCCACCGTGTATCCTTCGTCCAGATAACCTACCCGTTCCAGCAGCTCCCGTGAGAACAGCCAGCAGAATCCGACCAGGCGATCGGTTATTCGATGTTTGTCTGCATCCGGACGATTATGTGTGGCGGCAAAAGACCACATCTCTTCTACCTCACGGTACGGAACCTGAATCTGCTGATCCCCGCCAATATAGTTGGTCACCGGACCCACCACACCAATCTTCGGATCACTGGCAAGACAAGTCATCATGTTATCCAGCCAGCCAGGAGTAACGAGCGTATCGTTGTTCAGCACGATGATATGTCGTCCTCTCGCCATCATCAGCCCATGATTGACACCTCCGGCAAACCCCCGGTTCTGATCCAGGGCAGCCACCCTCACCATACCACCTTTGCGGAGCATGGCCTCGGCAGTTCCATCCTTGGAGGCATTGTCCACGACAATGATCTCGAAGGGGGCAGGGGTATGCTTTTCGATACTCGACACACATTGCAGCACATATTCCCGCTGATTGTACGTGGGGATAATGATGCTAACTCCTTCAAAAACAAGACCAAACGAGCTCTGTCCCTGGCGGACACCTTCGTTGTATCCTCTGGTATACCCCTGTTTGTAGAGCTTGGCGCCTTTGGCTGTGCGCCTGCTTTTGCCTTTACGTCTGGATTTCCGCATTGAGCGACGACCTGCTGCATGCAGGACTGCCATGGCAGGTCGCGAGACATCGTGCTGTGTGGCACGGCGGGCCACTTTTTTTTCGCTGCTCATGCTGCCATTCCGGTTGTTTTCACTGCGGCTGTTGTCACTGCGAGTGCTGATATTTGGAGTGATGTTCAGATGACTGTGCCCCTTTCGACGGATGACGTTTCGAACCTTAACCTTGTTGCTGCGGCTATGACGTTCTTCCCCGCGCTGTTGATCGGGTGTGCTCATGTTGCTCCCTCCATTTCCACTTGTCCGTGAGGCTAACACGCACATGACCAGCCCCCGGACGGTCCACTAGAGTTGAAGCTCTCCTGTTACCAGTTTGTCAGCCAAATGTCCAAAATCCAGAGCGACCTTGCCGAGTTCACCTGCAATTCGCCGACACAGAATGACCGCCGGAATTCCCGCCGCCACCAAAGCGATATCAAAAGCATGTTCTGCGGTTTGCTGCATTACCCTCGGAATATCCATGACTCCCGCCACAGAACCAATGATACCTGTGACATGTATCCCCCGGTTATGCAGCAGTGCCGCAAGCTCTGATGCCTGGCTGCCTATGAGCAGAACCCGCCGTCCTTGCAGCAAGGGCAACACCAGACCGGACTGATGCAGACTGTAATTGATCGTGGAACTGGTCAATTTCAGCTGGGACCAGTCGATCCCGAAGTGGCGCAATACCGGAAATAACAGCCCCTGGAATGTCGGCGCCCGCGAGATCGGCACGCCAACCCAGTCGGCGGCCTGTATGGCTTCCGCAAGCATCGCGCGGATGTCTGGCGTTGAGCATGGCACCCCTGCATAGGGCAGAAACGGTGCCAGCTCCTGCACTTCCTGACCTGGCAGCACAGTATCGGCTGCCAGCGTGAGCAGTTCGCCATCTCCGAGGCGAACGACAGACAAGGGGCGCTGCGCATCCAGCGCCGCCATGATGTGTCCAGCCATCTCATGCGGGCTGGACAGCCGGGTCAGGCTGGGCGCATATTGGCGAAATCCCGCCGCGATCAGATCTGCCGCCGCCACGGCAGGCAGAATGTGATCCGGCGGGATGTGCTGCGCCACCAGCGCCTCCCCGCCGGCGAATACGCCGTCGCGGTAGCCCTCGGCGTAGCCACCGGGCACGGCCTCCGCCTGCATTGCGTGCTCCGCGGGCGAAGGCGGCAAACCCTTCGCGCTGCCCGCCTTCGCGCCGGCAGCGCCTCCCCGCCCCGCGGGGGCGACACCCTTTGGGTGTGTCGCCTGGCGCGGGGCGGGGCCAGCACCGCTGGCAGGCATCGCCTGTGGCGTGCTGGCTTGCGGTGCTGGCATGGGCGCACGGCGCATCGCCGTGCGCTGCTTGGCGCGGGCAGCGGCACGCCGGCCCCGCGCGGGTGCAGGCCTGCGCCCAGCAGTGGCCTGGCGCAGGCCGGCTTTGCCTTTGCCGGTGCGGCTGGCTCTTGCCGCTTTGCCTGCTCTGCCAACAACACTGCCTGTGCTGCTCGCTTTCCTTGCAGCAGCCTTATGCGCTGCGCCTGCAGATGTACCCGCTTTGGTCAGGGTACTACGTTTCCCTGACTTCACACCTCTGACTCCAGCAGACCCTGTATCTGCTGCTGCCGGAGTGCCACTGCCCATAAATACGGCCGGGTGGATGCCCCGGGGCTTACCCGACACGGAGGCCCTAGCAGCCCCGGTGCGTGTCACTACTCTCACGCCATTCCCTCCTTTGGCATGCACGAGGATTGTCGCTGCGCAAAGCGCCGGAGCATCCTTCCAGCTCCGGCGCAGAGTGTTCTGCTCCCATGGGGCACCGCACAGCGGCAGCATCAGTCGCATATATTTTAGGGCAATTGTCCTTTCATACGGACAGCTGCTTCCTGGAGCGAATCAAATGTACCTGCATCACTCCAGTATTTCTGCAAAATATCGTATTCCAGTCCGCCAGCAGACGCGTAGTGATTATTCACATCCGTAATTTCAAGTTCTCCACGCGCAGACGGCGCAATGTTGCGAATCAGATTAAATACATGATCGTCATACATGTATATGCCCGTCACACAATAAGAGGTTTTCGGCTGGCTTGGCTTCTCCTCAATGTACGAGATTCGCTCTGGATGCTTTGGATCAAAAACAGGCACCCCGTAACGTCTTGCATCATCCACCTCTTTGAGCAGAACTCGCGCTGTACCAGCAGGTTGCTGCATGTAACGGTCCACATAAGGCTTCAGATCATCGCTGAAGAGATTATCTCCGAGAAGCACAACAAATTTTTCGCCAGGAAGAATAAAGGAAGTTGCCAGATCCAATGCTTCCGCAATCCCGCCTGCCTTTTCCTGAATGCGATAAGTCAACTTCACCCCATGCTCCGCTCCGCCACCAAGATACTCTGTATATAACCCGGCGGAATGTTTGTTGATCACAATCAATAGTTCATCAATGCCTGCCTGGCGGAGCCTGTCGATGCCATACATAATCATCGGATGTTTACCGACTGGAAGCAGATGTTTGTTAATGAGCCGGGTCAGCGGATACAGTCTAGTTCCTGTTCCGCCGGCAAGAATTACACCTTTCATTCCACGTTCCCTCCTTCATCGGATATGTCCATATATTCAAGCGGATCGACATGCCATTTGTTCATGAAAATCGAACGATTACGCTCAAGCAGCTGTTTCCACGCTACCGGATCTGTCTTCTGGAAGCTGGCACTTCCCTGATGATGCACGAGAACATCTCCACATACCAGCAGGCGATATCCCTGCAATCTTGCTCTATAACAATAATCGTCATCCTCATAGTGTCCCGGAGAATATGCCTCGTCAAGCAGTCCAACCGATTCCACGACATCTCGTTTCATCAGCATGCACAGACCGACGATCCGGCGTACTTCCCTCCACCTTGAAGAATCCGCAACATTATTGGAATTGGCCAACTCCTGAAAATGTTCCATGTCTCGAAACGCCAGTTCAATCTGCTGGATGCCGCTTGCATAATTCGTAACAGGACCCGTGATTCCAATACTTGCGTCACTGTACAGAGCCGTTCGCAGGTTCTCCAGCCAACGGGGCGTGACCGTAACATCATTGTTCAACAGCAACAGCTCATCCCCACAAGCTGCACGAAGTCCAGCGTTACACGCTGCCGGAAACCCCCGATTATCCGGGAACCTTACAAATCGAATTCGCTCCAGCGCACAATATTCAGCCGTTCCATCCGTCGAACCGTTATCTACCACGATAATTTCATATGACGCAGGACCGCCCGAGTATTGACGTATGGCATCGATGCAGGGCCTGATCAGATCCAGCCCATTGTAAGTTGGGATAATCATACTCGTCAGTGTCATTAGGCGTTCCTCCTGTAAGCCACTTCTACACGGGAGAGTGTATGTTCCTGGACTGGATTCCAACCTGTACCCAGCAATGTAGCCAGTGCCTCCAGATGATCTCCGATGATCAATTTGGCGACATCATTCCCACTTCCCGTGTTACCAGGACGCAACCGATTGGAACGAATAACATCCACCTGACTTGGTGCCGAGACGTTCATTCCATGCTGAATAGCTAGACTTTGTGCTTTAGGTGGAACGGCCAGAGATGCTGGCTTCACGGTCTGAATCATACGACGAGATAATGCATGAGGCACGGCTGTCATGGAGTTGGAACCAAGATCTGCCCTGCCTAATGTTCGGTTCAGATATGCTTTGATCCGGCTTACCTCATCCTGCCCGGCAAACGCAGGAAGCAAAGACGTCAGATTATTCAACGCCACATCCTGTCCCCGATCAACCGCGAACAGAAAGGGTGCAAGCTGTTCAGCCGAGACGACCATATCTCCATCCACAAAAAGTACCGTCTCCGCATCCGTCATCTTGACTCCAAGTGCCCGGCCCACATCATGTCCTGCTCGATCCGGTTCATAGATTACTGTAATTCCCGGCTGCCTTAGTACCTGCTTCAAACTGTCATCTGTCGTTCCATTCAGTACCACAATAATATCCGTCAGAGGCAACCGCTTTAGTTGCAATAACACCTGCCCCAGTGTGTGTTCCTCATTACAGGCACAGACAACGGCAGCAGCCGAATGACGAAGAGGTAGCGGCAAGATCTGGAATGAATGTCCCGAGGCCTGAGCATAACCTTGCATAAATGCCTTACCTGCCTTCAGAGCTAGCTCGAAGTTGCTTAGCTCCGCAACGTTCACCGCGTGTGCATTCCATACGAGACGTGCGTGTTTTTCTGATACTGTGTTGTTCGCCTTTGCCTCGCTTCCTGCAACTTGCCCCGCTTTCCACATCAAGTGCAGATCTACTTGGCCGGACTTTGATCGGCTTCTTCTTGTTTTTTTGATATCGAAATGTTTCTTGTTCCTAAGACGCTTGTTCATTACTGTTCTTCCTGCTGTCGTGTGTCTATTTGTTGTCCGCCTGCGGCGGACAACCCCTGAACGTCCCTTCATTTCCTCACCTCCAGCATGCTGCATCATCCGATGCGACATGCTTACCTCGCCAGGTTTCGAACACGTTGCAGATCGGTATAACCTCCGCGGGGACCAAGCGTATCCGTAATCCACTTGATCGCTGCCATATGATCATTCAGTACCACTTGACTGAGCGGATCAGGTCCGCTTCGCTTCTTGATTCGTACTGCATTCATTCTACCCACAGGTACGTGATGAACAGCGCGTACCCGAAGTCCGCTGATCACTGCCTTCGCTTGTGCGAGTGGCGGAACTTCCAGTGAGGATATCCCCATGACCTCAAGTCCTTTTCGGCTTATTGCATGTGGAATAGCTGTCATGGATGCCCCCCGGAGATCGGATCTTGCGAGTATGCTGTTCAACATGTGTTTGGCCTCCACTACCGGATGAACGGGATGATGAGTGACCGGCCCATGGTAGTCGTTAAGCGCCACATCCGTTCCCTTCAGCACAGCCTTCACGTAAGGCGCAAGATGCTCTGCGGGAATTGCGATATCTGCATCAGTAAATAACAATACCTGACCGCGCGCCTCCGCTGCGCCTACTTTTCGTCCTCCATCATGCCCCAGCGCTTCTGTATACGTGAGCACTCGTGCTCCAGCCCGTTTGGCTGCGTTAGCCGTACCGTCTGTTGAACCATTCACAACGACAAGCACTTCAGCATCACGGCATATCCGCCGCGCTTCACGGACAACTGCACCAATCCTTTTCTCCTCATTCATGGCAGGAATAATGACCGAGAGTATCGGTCGCTGAGAAACATCCCTGTGTGAAGGAGCATCACTCATGCCATTTTCCGCTCCATTCTCTACTCTATCCTCAGCCTGTGACATCAGCTGTTTGGATGGAATAACGAACGTATAGGCCTTTGTACCCTTTTTGTGTCCAGACTTCCATCTTCGTTTCTTCAGCACTGTTTTTCTTCGTGTCACATTGGATCGGGTTGCATAACGTGCTGTGGTACGGGTTTTGCGCAACAGTTTCACCTCCCGCATTCGATCATCGGCATGCCAAGGGAGTACACGTTATTCTATGTATTCGTGGAGCAGTGGAAACGGCGTTTGTCCTTGCACGAAGCAGGTTCTCCCTGTGAACACGAGGGTACAGGCCTTGCTTTTAGACAAAATACGCCAAAATATGTGAAAAACGCTACCTCTCCCCTACTTCAGATACAATTTTAAAAAAAATCTAAATTTGTATCTTTTCCAAAGTTTTACATTGTGATAATATACGTTCCAAGCAGTTTTATTTACAAAAAAAACCTTATGGTGAACATAAGTTCCCATATATTTTTTAAATCAATTTATTGACCTTAGGTTGATTAGATGATGACCTCATTCACAGAACCTGTTAAGCAGATACATTTTACTCTTGAGAGGAGTGATGCCGTTCAGAACACACTGCCTTTGTCATTTACGCAAACCCGGATTGAACACCCCAGTTTTCCGTGAACGTATCTTCTACCTGCGCAATTGGACAACCCCCGGCTTTCTGAAAGAGGAACACAATAGACGATTAAACCTTCGGGCTGAACTGAATAAACGGTTATCCTTTTTGTTTGGTGTCGTGCTTAACACTTCACGAGCTAAGGCCAAGCCGATTTTGTTCCAATCGTTTCTTGTCTTATTCCACGCTTCAGGTTCAGCCCCACGCTCCGCGCTGCCCAAGTTGCAGACGGAATTCCAACCGAGACTGGCATGAACATTTTCCAACCAAAAAATAAGTTTAAGAATGGGAGAGTTTACTATGAAATTCGCCAAAGTTATGCCAACAATTCTTGGAGGAGCTCTTTTGCTCGCTTCCGTATCCTCTGCTACTGCAGCTCCAGTGTCTGATCAATCCATTCCACTTCAGGCCCCTTATGCCTCTGAGGAGGGTATTCCATTGAACAGTGGAACAGATGACACCATCTTTAATTACCTTGGACAGCAGGAACAATTCCTGAATTCCGATGTGAAATCCCAGCTCAAAATTGTCAAAAGAAACACAGATACATCTGGCGTAAGACACTTCCGCCTGAAACAGTATATTAAAGGTATCCCGGTTTATGGTGCAGAACAGACGGTCCACCTGGACAAAACCGGAGCCGTGAGCTCCGCACTTGGCGATCTTCCACCGATTGAAGAGCAGGCCATTCCGAATGATGGTGTAGCCGAGATCAGCGGAGAAGACGCGATCCGTATTGCAACCGAAGAAGCAACCTCCCGGATTGGAGAGCTTGGCGCCGCGGAAATCACGCCTCAAGCTGAATTGAACATCTACCATCATGAAGAAGATGGTCAGACGTATCTGGTTTACATTACGGAAGTAAACGTACTGGAACCTGCCCCTCTACGGACCAAATATTTCATTAACGCAGTGGATGGCAGTATCGTATCCCAGTTTGACCTCATTAACTTTGCCACTGGAACAGGTACAGGTGTGCTTGGAGATACCAAAACCCTGACAACCACCCAATCCGGCAGCACCTTCCAACTGAAAGACACCACTCGCGGCAATGGCATCCAAACGTACACGGCAAACAATGGCTCCTCACTGCCTGGTAGCTTGCTCACAGATTCGGATAATGTATGGACTGATCGTGCAGGTGTAGATGCTCACGCTCATGCGGCTGCTACGTATGATTTCTACAAAAACAAATTCAACCGTAACGGGATTAATGGTAACGGATTGTTGATCAGATCAACCGTTCACTACGGCTCCAATTACAATAACGCCTTCTGGAACGGGGCACAGATTGTCTTTGGTGACGGAGACGGAACGACGTTCCGATCCCTGTCTGGTGACCTCGATGTTGTGGGTCATGAATTGACGCATGGTGTCATTGAGTACACAGCCAATCTGGAATATCGTAATGAACCAGGTGCACTCAACGAAGCCTTTGCCGATATTTTCGGTAATACGATCCAAAGCAAAAACTGGCTGCTCGGTGATGATATCTACACACCTAACATTCCAGGAGATGCGCTGCGCTCCCTCTCCAATCCTACATTGTATGGTCAACCTGACAAATACAGCGATCGCTACACAGGCACACAGGACAATGGCGGTGTCCATACCAACAGTGGTATCATCAACAAAGCTTACTACCTTGCTGCTCAAGGCGGGACACATAATGGTGTGACTGTCACCGGAATCGGCCGGGATAAAGCGATCCAGATTTTCTACAGCACACTGGTGAACTACCTGACACCAACGTCCAAATTTGCCGCTGCCAAAACAGCTACCATTCAAGCAGCCAAAGATCTGTACGGAGCAACTTCCGCTGAAGCTACTGCTATTACCAAAGCGTATCAAGCTGTAGGCCTGTAAAATCTTATTTTAATGAACTTATAATGTACTCATCATAATGGTAACAAAACGTTCAGACACCCCTCACCGTCCGAACGGATTAAGCTTAGATCAACCAAAAGCGGTGTCCCGGACAACTCTGGACACCGCTTTTGTCATTTAGTTATTACTGATACAATCCTGCACTATCCTTGCGAAGGTCCCGCAGCAATCCATGACAACAACCCGTACGTATGCTTGCAATCTGCTGTACGTGACACTTCAAGTACCGCTTCATCCTCACTCTGCGAGAGCAAGGAAATCTGGAATCCCCGATCATTACTCATGCCCACAATCACATAATGTTCTGAAGCAAATGACTCTTCAAAAACAACGGTTACCTCTGTGCTTCCTTCACTCTCTGGCAGTACAAAAGCTTCCATTCCGAATTGTTGTACAACCGGTTGCTTGCTTACGCTGCGAACGGGTTGGAAGGCCAGATGTTTGGCCTGAACTGCACCCGATTGCAACTGGCTGCTGCCCACGGCATCATCACACAGATGCTCTTGTGTAATCGATTGTTCACTTAACATAAACTCCGTAGTTCCAGCGATCTCCTGTGACCGTTCAAGCTGTGGTTGCTGAGCCTGATCTGCCTGATCTGCCTGCTCCGTCGTGAACAAAGCTGCCGATGGTTCGCCAAGCTGATCTGTTTGGGATATCAACTCTTGTTGTTGCTCCAGACCAGCACTCGGTAATGCCTCGACGGTTACCCGCTGTGATTGCTGTACACCTTCATTTTCTGGTTGAAACAATCCCTCTTGTCTTTTGATAGCTGCCAGTTGCTCCAGCGTTTCTCCACTGAACTGACGAATCGCATTCCATATCTCTTCGCTCAGATGCGCTGGACCTACAATCCCCACATTCAAATGATTAGAGGTAATACTCTGCTCACTCAGTTTGCTGCCGTTCACGCTGCCATCGGCCAATTTGGCACTGGTGACAGACCCATTTTGCAGATGAACCCCGCTTACTGCTTCCTCTTCCAGATGAGTTGTGCGAATACTGCGCTCCTGAATATGATCAGCAAGGATCGTTCCATCCTGAATATGACGAGTTTGCACACTTTTGTCTGCTATGTGGATAGCCGATACCGCACCTTCAAGCAATTTATTACCATTTACACTGCCGTCAGCCATTTTGGCACTTGTTATGGAACCATTGTGCAGGTGAATCGAACTTACCGATTCCGCTTTGAGGTGGGAGATCCCAATGCTTCGCTCTTGAATATGGTCAGCATGTATGGCTCTCTCTTGGATATGACGGGATTGCACACTTCCATTGGCAATATGGACATCCAACACCGCATCGTCAAGCAGTTTGTCGCTGCTCACACTGCCATCCGCCAGTTTGGCACTCGTTACGGATTCACTTTGCAGATGAACCGCACTTATTGCTTCCTCCTCCAGATGGGACGTACCAATGCTATGCTCCTGAATATGATCAGCAAGGATCGCTCCTGCCTGGATATGGCGAGTTTGCACACTTTCCGACGCGATATGGCTCCCCAATACAGTATCTTCGAGCAATTTGCTGCCGCTAATGCTACTGTCAGCCAATTTGGCACTTGTTACGGACCCATTTTGCAGATGAACCGCACTTACCGCTTCCTCTTCCAGATGGGCTGTGCCTATGCTTCGCTCCTGAATATGACCAGCATGAATAGCTCCTGCCTGAATATGCCCGGATTGCACACTTTCCGATGCGATATGAACCCCGGATACCGTACCTTCGAGTAACTTGCTGCCAGTTATACTGCCATCCGCCAGTTTGGCACTCGTTACAGCTCCATTTTGCAAATGAATGGCACTTACCGACTCCTCTTCCAAATGTGCTGTGCCGATGCTCCGCTCTTGAATATGATCAGCATGAATAGCTCCTGCTTGAATCTTACTGGATTGCACACTATCGTCTGCAATGTGGATATCTGATACTGCTCCTTCAAGCAATTTGCTGCCGGTTACACTGCCGTCGGCCAACTTGGTACTTGTTACAGACCCATTTTGCAGATGGATGGCACTTACTGCTTCCTGTTCCAAGTGAAGCATGCCGATGCTGTGTTCCTGAATATGGTCAGCAAGGATTACTCCTGACTGGATATGGCGGGATTGCACACTTTCAGAAGCGATATGGATTCCCGACACCGCATCTTCGATCAACTTGCTGCCGGTTACACTGCCGTCGGCCAGTTTGGCACTGATGACAGACCCATTTTGCAGGTGAATCGCACTTACGGCTTCCTCCTCCAGATGTGTTGTGCCGATGCTCCGCTCCTGAATATGGTCAGCATGAATGGCCCCAGCCTGGATATGCCCGGGTTGCACACTTTCTGACGCAATATGAATCCCCGATACGGTTCCTTCAAGCAATTTGCTGCCGTTTATACTGCCATCCGCCAGTTTGGCACTTGTTACAGATCCATTTTGCAAATGAACTGCACTTACAGACTCCTCATCCAGATGAACTGCGCCAATACTGCACTCTTGAATATGATCAGCAAGGATTGCGCCTTCTTGGATATGACGGGTTTGCACACTTTCATTGGCAAGGTGAGTAGCCGATACGGTTCCTGCAGCTAATTTGCTGCCATCCACACTACCCGTTGCTAGTTTGGAGCGTGTTACAGATTCATCCTGCAAAATAATTGTACTTACCGCTTCTTCTTCCAGATGAGATGTTCCGATGCTGCGTTCATGGATATGATGAGGAAGAATTTCACCATCTTGAATATGACGGGAATGCACAGCTCCTTGCTGCAGGTGAACAGCACTTGTCGACTCTGCCTGAAGATGCAAACCACTGATCAAACCTGGCTGAAGGTGAGCCGCTGTAATGGATAAAGGTGCCAGATGGTCTGTTTCGACAGCTCCAGGTGCCAAGTGATGCGATGTGACCACCTGTTCAGCAATATGCTCCTCATGAATGATGTCTGCCTTCAGATGCTGTGAGCTCACTACTTGAGTCCCCAAATGGTCAGATTTCACGCTGCCTTCAGCCAGATGGACGGATTGTACAACGGATGGCTGCAAGTGCTCGCTACCTACAGCAGCCTGTTGTAATTCTGTCCCGGATACCGAGTCTGCTGTCAAATGGTCCGCACTTATGGAGCCATGCCGAAGTTTGTTGCCGGTAATACTGCCATCAGCAAATAATTCCGGTGAGCGTATTTCTTCCGACAAATGTTCCAGTGAAACGGAATGCTGCTTCAGGTGATACCCACGAATCGTTCCTGCTGGAATATGTTTGGCGTTAATACTTTCTGCCATAATTTTGGAAGAAGTCACGCTCCCGTCTGCCAGTTTAGCCGACGTAACAGCAAAATCTGCCAGTTTATCTGTGGCAACACTCTCTGGCGAGAGCTTGGGGGAGGTAACCGCATGATCTGTTAGATGAGGCGGAAAAATGGACCCACCAGCCAGCTGGGCTGAAGTTATACTACCAGGAGCCAATTTGTCTGTTGTGACTGCCGCCCGTGCAATAGCATCCGTTTCAACACTGCCTGGTTGAAGATGAGGTACCCCTACTGCATGTTCTGTCAGGTGATCTGATTTCACTGCATAAGGTCTCAGGGCCTCGGAACCAACGCTCCCTGGAGCCAGATGTGTACCTGTGACTCCACCACTTGCAAGATGTGAGGATATGACACTTCCCGGGGCAAGCGCCCTGCTACTAACCGATGCCGTTCCAAGCTTTTCTGTTGTCACACTTCCATCCGCGAGCTTAACGTCTGTAACCGCACCATCCTGCAATTCATACGTACCTACGGCCGACTCTGCAAGATGCCGCTCACTCACCACGTCGTCTGCAAGAGCATCTCCGGACACACTGCCGGTAGATAGATGAGTTGCCTCGATGCTTCCACTTGCAATGTGAATGGAGTGAATTGCAGAATTGTCCACATGTACCGGTGTGATTCCCCGATTCGCAATGTGTTCCGCACGAATGGACCCCTTGGCAAGATGTTTACCTTGTACGGCTTCATCCGCAATTTTGGAAGAAATGACGCTCTGATCAGAGATCTTGGATGCCGTAATGGACTGCTCCAGCAATTTTGCTGTTCCCACAGACTGGTCTGCCAGTTTGCTGCTGGTTACTGCACCTTCCTTCAAATGCTCACTGCCCACTTCTCCATTGCCAATCTGCTCCTTGCCAACGGAATGAGCGCGAATCTGACTTGATCCGATTGAACCGTCCAGGAGATGTCTTCCAGTTAGTGAACCCTCAGCTAAATGTCTTGTTTGTATGGATCCATCCTCTATCTGGTCACTTCCAATACTGCCACTTAATAGTTGTGAACGACCGACAGACCCTTCTGCCAGATGTGTCTGTTTAACAGCACCTGCCTGAATGTGGTGAGACTCGATGGAGTGTTCTTCGATTTTGCTGCCTGTGACTGCAGCTTCGCGAATTTTGGATGTAGTCACTGCATCGTCAGCCAGTTTGGAGGTATTCACAGCTCCCCCCGTGAGATGTCTTGTATCCACCCCGCTAATCGCAATCTTGTCTCCAGTTACGGCATGATTCTTGATTAATTCTTCCGTTACCAGCATCCGGCTGAGATGTCTTGTGCCGATGGAACCGTCGGCAATTTTGGCCGAATCGATGACCTGGTTGCCAAGCTTCTGAGAAGTAATACTGCCATCTCTGATTTTCTCACCTGCAATAGAAGCATTTCGTATTTTGTGACCAGACACAGAGCCGTCAATCAGGTGCTCCTCAGATACAGACGCTTCCGCAAGTTTCGCCGAAACGATGGCCCCGTCGGCAATGTGAATGCTGGTCACCGCATAATCCTGCAATGCTTCACTGCCGACCGCATCCGGTTTCAGCTTGGAGGCATCCACAGAGAAAGGAGCCAACTTGCTCTCCGTAACAGCAAATTCACTCAAGTCGTCCGTGTAGATGTAGTGTCCGGTATGACCCGGCATCTGGTTTTGGTTCAGGATTTGCAGCCGATCCTTGTTTGTTATCTCCTGTTTGTTGATGTCCTGCTCTTCTTCCAGAGCAACCGGAGCCAAGCTGCTAACCTGAATCTGCTTTTCCGTGCTATCTTGTGTCTCAACTTCCTTGCTATCAGACTCTACGGGTTCCGGCTTGATTTTGGCTTCGATCTCTAGCTCTTCCAGCTCGTTTGTTGAAGCAGGTAGCTCCGTTGGTTCAAATAGGAATTCTTCCGACTCCTGAACAGCTCTCGAATCCCTTTTATTCGTATTCAAGCGTTCTTCCCTATTCACAGTGAAACCTGAGTTCATCTTGTCTGCCCGGCGATCAGTCAGTTCCAATTCCTTAAATTTCGGGCTCACATGCCGCAGTTTCGGCGTCGGAACCTTCTTTTTGCCATTTTTACTCATGCAGCTTGCTCCTTCCTCTAACGTTCGTCTCCGGCATCATATGCTTCCATATGGGCATCTGCCACTTCATTTATGACTTTTACGGATTCCAGAGCACGAATGTACAGGCGTCAAGACAGGAAGGTTCGATGATCTTCGTGGAAATAGGCGTGTCAGGGCAGCAGAGGAAAGGCGGCTGTCCACGCCCCCGTCCCAGTCATGTCATAGGATATTATATCTAGGTCGTGTCTGAAAACTCGCTGAAGTGCATCTTTCACCGTCTTTTCGCCCCCTGCTACGTCACTTTCCCTTGACGTGCTCCGGCACGCCTGCGGAAAACTTCCTTGTTTGAAACGAAAATTCGGCAAAACCTGCTTCCTTCGGAGTTTTAGACACGCCCTGAGCAAGCACTAGTGCTTGGCGATGCATCTTACACACCGGTCTGCGTTATCGCGATGTCTGAGCCATGCGGTGACAGGCCGGCATTCCATGAATGGACGATCCATGGTCGCGATAACATCGAAGGAGGAACGGTCATGCTCCAAGAAACGATCGGCATTATGTTCGATTCACGCATGTACCGGGGGATACCGGCCGGAAGGACCGGTCAGGAATCACTCGCGAATTATGAACAGGCAGCGGCCAGTTATGGATTAACTCCCTGCTTTTTGAGGCTGGAAGATATCGATTCGGATCAAAAAACATGTCTTGCCTATGTTAAAAAAGAAGGCAGATATGTTCGCGAGCGCATGCCACTGCCCTCCGTCATTCATAACCGCTCACTCCAGCTTCGCCGGACGGAACAGCATCAGATTACCAAGCTGATGTTGCAGGGTATCCAGGTATTCAACGTTCGCAACCGGTACCGTAAAGATCACATTCATGACATGCTTCATCAGGACCTCGCCTTGCGAGAACACCTGCCCCATGCAGTTAAAGCTACGCCAGAGTCTCTGGCCTATATGATGGAACAATATGATGACCTCGTCATCAAACCATGCAGCGGCAGCATCGGTCATGGTATTATGCGAGTCTTTGAGCGAGATGGACAGTGGAAACTAACCTGTGAGACGAAGGCTGCACGCAAAGGGTGGGCTACCTTCCGATTGAGCAAAGGACAGCTTCCTTCCGCTACCCTAAGGCGGATCTTTCGCCATGCCTACCTCATTGAAGAGCGTATCCCGCTGGTACGTTATGAGGGCAGACCGGTAGATTTACGGGTATCTGTACAACGTGGCGGCGATGGTCTTTGGGGAATAACAGGCATGTTTGCCAAAGCGGCTCCTGCCCATACGTTTGTCAGCAATATCGCCCAGGGCGGTAAAGTCATGAAGCTCGCAGAGGCCCTTGGATTAGGAGAATCTGGCTTTGACTTGGCACGACTGGAATACAGAATCGGACTCGTTGCACTTCGAATTGCCCAGAATCTGGCGGCCAGTCTGCCACATCTGGCTGATCTGGGTCTTGATCTCGGGATAACGCGCAGCGGCCAGATCTACTTTATTGAATGCAATGGACGGGATCAGCGTTACGGTTTCCGCAAGGCGGGAATGTCGGAACACTGGAAGGCAACGTACAGCAAACCAATGGCTTATGGGCGTCTGCTGCTGGAACAGAATTCGAGGATTCCGAGACAACCGCAGACATACGATAGGAGACTATATTGATTTCGTGTGCATTCTGTGTCAATATTATGCAGAACGGCCGGTCTTGCCGGCCTTGAAGTTCGCATTAACCCTAAGGGGGATATTCATGGCAAAAACGCTGTTGCGATTAATGACCGAGCTTTCTTCGCGCAAATGGATCTCCCGGACCGTGGGAGCCTTCTCCAAAAGCCGGGGAAGTAAGGCATTTATCCCTTATTTTGTCCGGACCTACGACATCCCTGTTCAAGAGGCCGAGAAAGATTGGAAAGAATACCGTTCACTGAACGATTTCTTTACCCGCAAATTAAAGCCGGGCATGCGCCCGTTGGAACTTTCAGAGCATGCACTGATCAGCCCGGTAGATGCCAAGATTACGGCAGCCGGTCCAATATCTGCAGGGACACTCCTGAATGTTAAGGGACAAAATTATACACTTGCTGAATTATTAAACCATTCTCCCCATCTGGAGAAGTACAAGCACGGGTACGGGTTCGTCCTCTATCTCAGCCCTCGCGACTATCACCGCATTCATGCACCTGTCAGCGGCCGCAAAATAGAGAGCGAACACATCAAAGGCAAAGTTTATCCCGTGAATGACTTTGGCCTGACCCATATGAGATCCGTGCTTAGTCGAAACGAACGGCTCATTACGTATATCGCACATGATTACGGTGAAGTGGCGGTTGTCAAAGTAGGTGCAATGAACGTGAGTAGCATACAGTATGCTGATACGGACACAAGTACCTGGGCACAAGGCGATGATCTGGCCTATTTTGAATTCGGTTCCACCGTTGTTCTGCTGACGCAAAGTGGCACATTCGAACCAAACCCCGGCTTACAGCCAGGCGATTCGGTCAAAATGGGCGCATTGCTTGGTCGTTTGAAACCGAAGAACTAATGAGTCCATACGCAAATAAAGAGGATGGCGCAGCACCTGTAACCAGGTATTGCGCCATCCTCTTTATGAATTCATATTCATCCATATATACATGCAATACGAAGCTTCGCTCCGTCGTTATTGGTCTGCTGAGTTCTCCTCAAAACCACACATCTTGCAAGTCCTCTGCCGGTTTGAAGCGACGCAGACGGTTCCGGAAAATATTGCATCCCTTCGTAGAGCATCCCCGGTTGCGGACCCGACGTTTTCCGTTCATCACAAGTTCCCCCTTTTGGTCATCTGGAATGCTAGATAATTACCCTTGCGTTCCAGACTTGAAACGGTTTCCTGTTCTTCTCATCAGAATTTCAACGAATCTCGGACGGGCTTTTGCCTGTATACTGCTTGAACTGACGACTGAAGAAGAAAATATCCCGGTATCCCAGAGCATCCGCCACTTCGGTCACATTCATGCCGGTATGCACCAGCAGATGTTCCGCCCGTTCAATACGCATGCGGATAATATAAGATTGCACCGATGATCCAACCAATTCCTTGAACTTGATCGAGAAGTATCGGGGCGATAAGCCAGCCCGCGCAGCCAGATCTTCCACCCGATGCGTAATCCCCGGATGCTGACGCACATAATTGGCGACCTCCTGGATGACATCAGACAACTGGTTGCTTACCTTTTTCTCCACAGGTTCTTCCGTATCAGCCCGCAGCAAATGAATCATCAATTGCTTCAGAATCAATCGGCTCTCTTCATCACGTCCGTACACATCCGATAAGAACAGTCTTACATAACGTGCCAGCAAGTGCTCAAACTCCACCGTTTCCTGTACTTCGCGATAGGACTGGGGAACATCAGCAACAGGCACGTCCACATCAAAATGAATATACGTAAGTACCAACGGTTTTTGCTTATTATGTGTTGCAGTAGGATGATCGCCTGGCCTGAACAAAAAACAACTACCCTTGCCAACTTCATACGACTGGTCATTCAGTATAAGCGTTCCTTCACCACTCCATACATAAAATAAATCATAGTTTTGCATCGGTTTTTCCCGTTTCTGCCACTTCCAGCCCGGTTCACAGACAATTTTGGCGACAGCGGGCAAAATAACAAATGATGACGGCGATGCCTGCAGCATGTCGCCACTCCCCCTTGATAGTTAATCTCTCTGCATATGGCATCATTCTGATCTGAATCTCACATCTTCAATCAAGGCCATATGTATTTCAGTATCTTGCATGATTAAATACAACTTGCTCATATATGATCTCTGCTCCTAGGAGCGAAATGTCTTATCCCATTATACAGCGGAATTCACCGAAACGAAAATGTGCACTTCTCCCAGGCTAACCGCATTCGCCGGATTCCCTCTGTCATCTCTTCTTTCTCCAGATGTGCAAAAGCAAAACAGGCCGCCGGATGACCTGAAGTCAGCCGATATCGCTCTGCATCACGAAACAGTATGCCATCCTCCTCAGCAAGCTTTTTAAATCGCTGATAACTGTCCACATCGCCATTCCAGGTAGCGTAGATATGCAGTCCTGCATCACCAAGCTGCATCGTGAATGCTTCCGGCAACTGTAGTTCCATCTCTCGCACAAAAAAATCATGCCGTTCCCCGTATAACCGGGTTAACCGCCGTAAGTGCCTCAGGTAACCTCCTCTGGTCATAAATTTCGCCAGTGCGCGCTGCTCTAACAGCGCCGGAGGTACCGGTTCATACAGCGCTTTGGCGGCAAGGAGAGGTTCTACCAGGCCAGGCGGCAGTACAGCATAACCAAGTCGGAACGAAGCAACCATCGTTTGTGAGAATGAACCAACGTAGATGACGCGCTGTTCACGATCAAGCACTTTGAGGGGTTCAATCGGTCTTCCGCCCCATCGGAATTCACTGTCATAATCATCTTCAATGATGACCGCATTCCGCTTTGAGGCCCACGCAAGCAAGGCACGTCTTCTATCCAATCCCAATACGGCCCCTGTTGGAAACTGCCGGGTAGGGGTGACAAATAACGTCTGTGCCTCCCAAGGCTGAGGAATAATGCCTGCGGCATCCACCTCTGCCGGGATGATATGCCCACCACAGGACTTGACGGCATGGGCAATGCCCGGGTAACCCGGATTCTCCAATACAACTGCTGTATTCTCCGTAATCAGCAATTGAGATAGTAAGGTGATGCCTTGCATTGAACCACTGAACAATACAATCTGAGAGGGTTCAGCCTGAATACCACGTGTCCATCTGAGATGGGAGGCGATGGCCTCACGCAGCTCCGGATCTCCGGCTACACCGCTCGATTCTCGCCAACCACTGCGATGAACCGCAGCGAGTGCACTTTTCCACTCCCCTAACGGGAAATGTTCGGCAGGCATGCGCTGCATTTGAAAATTAATGATGGACGCCTTCGGTGAAGACATTGGAGTCCGCAGGACTTCATGTTGCGTATTCAACATCTGTACTCGTTCCCCCCAGGCAGACAGCTTGAGAACAGCTTCCTGTTTTTCATTTTCCTGAGTGGATAATGTTTCGGTTACAAATGTACCTCTTCCCCGATGTGCATGGACATAACCATCCGCAAGCAGCATGTCGTATACCTGAGCTACCGAACCACGTGACATCTCATATTGCTTTGCCAACTCACGGGTTGAAGGAAGCCGCGTGCCTCCCACCAATGTGCCTGCATGAATGGCATCACGTAACGCATGGTACAATGCCTCATACTTGTATCGATGCTGAAGTTCATAGGTATCCATCGGCAGCCACATTTCCATCATGCACCTCTCTTCATTTGTCTTCATTTGTGATCTCCAACTAATTGGCCTACTAAAGTGAATGTAAATTGGATCTATTTCATTGTCAATGTATGAACTATTGTTATTCATAAGAGATGGCGTTCTATTATATATTGATGGGGGAATACGCATGAGACGGAAAGAATTCACAGTAGATGAAGAACAAGAGATTACGGCATTTCTGGATCAGTGCTCCTTCGGGTTTCTGGGAACGGTCAGTCCGGACGGACAACCACGGGTTACACCGCTGAATTTCGTATATATGGACGGTTGCTTTTATTTTCACGGCAGTCTGGCTGGTGAGAAGATGAAACAGATCAAACAGGATTCGTCGGTCAGTTTCACGGTGGCTGAAGAGTTCTCCTTGATTCCATCCTACTTCAGTGATCCTGAGCTTGCTTGTCCGGCAACTTCTTTCTTCAAAAGTGTCATGGCCTTCGGTCAGGCAGAACCGGTTAAGGATCTTGATATCAAAAGTAAGGTACTTCAACGATTCATGGAGAAACTCCAGCCGCAAGGCGGATATGTACCCATTGACGCTACTGACTCGCGTTACACAGGAAACCTCAAAGCTGTAGCCGTTGTAAGAATTATCCCGGAACGAGTCACTGCCAAATTTAAATTCGGACAAAATTGGTCCATTGAACGCTTGGATCACATACGTGGTGAACTGGAACAGCGCAATGAGGGACGAGATGCTGAAACCGCTGAGATGATGCGGAAATATTGTCCATTTCATCAGCAATAAGTTTCATTTCTTAAGGATTACTCCAAGGTTGAATTCAACGATAACCCACTCGAAAACCCTCTGCAACAACGCGGTAAAGCGATATAACTGTCATATTGCGTAATTTCCGTGACGGGGGCATGTCAAGGTGATATAATGTTAGGCAGTTGAATCACAAAGACTTGGAAGGATGAAAAGAATGAATCCACTGGCTGAACAGTTGAACGAAAGTATTCAGACAGGCAGCAGTCACGTCTACTCCATGCTGTCACAGCTTGGCAAAGAAATTTATTTTCCAAAAGAGGGGATCTTGAGTCAATCTGCTGAAGCAGCAAGCTTGGCCAAGACCCATAATGCCACGATTGGTATCGCCCTGGAGGGTGGTGTGCCGATGCATCTTCAGGTTATTCAGGAGAAGCTGTCTGCATTCCAGCCAAAGGATCTGTATCCTTACGCTCCACCTGCAGGCAAACCTGAATTGCGGACCGTCTGGAGAGACAAGATGCTGAAGGAAACGCCTTCCCTGAAAGGCAAAACGTTTGGCAATCCAATTGTAACCAATGCATTAACCCATGGACTAAGTATCGTAGCCGACCTGTTCGCCGATGAAGGGGACGCTGTCATATATCCGGATAAAAACTGGGAAAATTACGAGCTGACCTTCGGAATTCGTCGTCATGGCCAGTTGGTTCATTATCCCCTGTTCGATGATCAGTTGAACTTCAACAGTGATGGTCTGCTTCAGGCTTTGCTTGATCAAAAGGACAAAGGTAAAGCGATCGTACTGCTCAACTTCCCGAATAACCCAACAGGTTATACGCCTGGAGCGGAAGAAGCAGATGCAATTGTGAACACGATTCTTCAGGCAGCTGAAGCCGGCGTTAACGTGGTTGCTGTAACAGATGATGCCTACTTCGGACTGTTCTTCGAAGATTCCATTCATGAATCCCTGTTTGGCAAACTTGCCAACATTCATCCACGTGTGTTAACTGTAAAAGTGGATGGTGCAACCAAGGAAGAATTCGTATGGGGCTTCCGCGTTGGATTCATTACGTATGCCCATGAAGATGCAACCGTTCTGCACGCATTGGAACAGAAGACACTCGGTATTATCCGGGCAACGATCTCCAGTGGCCCGCATCCTTCCCAGACTTTTGTATTGGATGCGCTCAAAGCACCGGAGTTTGAAGCACAGAAACAAGAGAAGTTCGAGATTATGAAAGGCCGCGCCAATAAGGTAAAAGCCATTCTCGATAGCGGCAAGTATGGAGATGCATGGGACTATTATCCGTTCAACTCCGGTTACTTCATGTGCCTGAAGCTGAAAGAAGTTGGCGCTGAAGAACTTCGAAGCCATTTGCTGCACAAATACGGTGTGGGTACAATTGCGCTGGGTGAATCAGATCTGCGAATCGCCTTCTCCTGTATTGAAGAATCCGGATTGGAAGATCTGTATGAAACCATCTATCGTGGAATTCAGGATCTGCGGACGACTTAGTTAAAACAGACAGTAGCGAATTAACGCAATTTCAATGGTTCAGGGGAAAGAGGATCATGTCTGAACCCTGAATGATATAAGAACCCTCTGTATGCCGGGATGACGTTACATGTCTCCGAATATACAGAGGGTTCTTTTGGTGGTTTACAACTCATCAGATATCACTTACCACACCGGGACAGCTGCCCAAAAGCTCGAATTTCTAGCTTTACCGGGCATCGGCCCAATCAGCCTAACCCCAAGGCACATAATATACGATGTACGCAAGGGCGTGCCAAACAACCACTTGAAAGGGGAATGACCATGTCTGGAGTTGAAGATACAAGAGGCGGTTATGGATGCGGCGGTTACGGAGGATTTACTAACACAGGTGCCATTCTCGTTCTGTTCATCTTGCTCGTGATCATCACTAAATCGTTCCTCTGTTAGTACCAAAACACACTTGCGCGAGAACCAAGTGATCTGATTGCATGATTCCATTACAGCACAAAGAAGGGTATACCGGGATACAGCCCGGAATACCCTTCTTTTGTTATCTTTTGTACCTCTCACTGATGAACCCAATGTAATAATCCAAGTTGGTCAGGTGTCCGATCGATTGTTTACTCGTCTTCTTCTTCCTTCAACCACTTGTTACCTTGCGAACGCCGCATAATTACAATTACCAGTATGCCCAATACGAGTGCCACTCCGGTGATGCTTAGTCCGCTCACTCCAGCAACTAACATAGGCAGCCACATGAGTAATGCAGCCAATGCGTGCAGATGGAATATGAATCCCAACACCTGAGAACGACGACTTTCTCCCGAGATCGGATAGATCATAATCCAGAACGATTCACCATGACTGCGACGCAGCGCACCAAGTTGTACACCTGCAAGCAACAGGAAGAACAGATACACGCCTACACCAAAGTAGCTGCCTGCTGTCCACCAGGATAGTAACATGCCCAGTACAATTAGACGTAACACAATCGAGAACACTTCAGTTCGAATAAACGTTTTGGTTATTAAGTAACGGTAAGCTTTTCCCGCGTTCCATGGAAGACCGCTCCCCAATTTGCTAAGCCAGCGACGCGAACTTACTTTCTGTCCGGATGAAGGCACATCCACGAACCAGCCGAGCGTCCGCATAACCCTGCCAGCCTGCCCCTGCTCCACCTGAATCAGACGTTCCCACGCCACCCGATGTTTCACCGGTATACGCAAGGCAACGATATAGACAACAGCCAGTAACAGCAGGAACCATACGCTGCGCTGAGGTGGTTGCCATAACCATGCGCCAACCGCCAGAACTGCCAGAGCCCAACGCAAGAGGCGATATCCTCTTGATGCCCCGACCTGAACCATTCTTAGCTCTTGCCATGCTCCATAACTGGACAGCCCTTTCCACAGCAGCAGGAATACGATGAACCAGCCAAATGGCCGTGCATCCAGATCTGCTCTGACATAGAGAGGCCACAGTGTAACAAACACAAGCAGTAGGCCCAGACTTTTATAGATGATGCCCCGGGCAAAGCTGTTCTTCAAATATTCCTGCATCCGGTATTCCTGTGGCCGCAGGAATACAATATCTGCTGGAAGCAGATATGTACGATAACTGCTAAACAGCACCAGTGGCGCCAGCAGCAGCAATGCAATCCAGCGAATCGGAAATTCCGCCGGAATGTTCTGGACAAACGATGTATACCAGGCGGAGAACGCAATGACGAGAAATAAAAAGACCATAGCTACACCGCTCTGGATCACATAACCCAGATAAGGAAGAATTCCGTTCCAGAATCCTGTGCGTCTTTGCTTCCATAGCAGCTTGAGATCCATACTCAATCCCTGCCTTGTACGAGGGAATAGAACATGTGCTCCAGCGTGGCATCCGATTCCCCGAATTGGGAGCGCAGTTCATTCAGCGTCCCTTGAGCAATAACCTGTCCACGGTGCAGTACGATAAACCGGTCACAGTAATTTTCAATCGTGGACAGAATGTGTGAACTGAGCAGGATGGATGATCCTGAAGCTTTCATCTCCAGCATAAAATCAAGCAAGGAGCGAATACCGAGCGGGTCCAGCCCCAGGAAAGGCTCATCAATGATGTACAGTGGTGGTCCGGCCACAAAAGCACACATGATCATGACCTTTTGCCGCATACCCTTGGACAGGTGAGTCGACAGACTTGTACTTTTTTCATTCATACGGAATAATTGCAGCAATTTCTCCGTACGTTGCTTGAAGTCAGCCTCTGACACATTGTACGCTCTTGCCGTAAACTCCAGGTGCTCCATTACCGTCATCTCATCATACAGTTCGGGTGATTCCGGTACAAATGCCATGGCTGATTGGTAGATCTGCGCATCCTCGTCCCGCTTCTTGCCCATCACTCGTACTTCACCCTGTTGAGGTGTCATCAAGCCGAGGATATGTTTCATGGTTGTACTTTTGCCAGCACCGTTTAAGCCGATTAGTCCAACCATCTCTCCACGTCCAACTTCCAGATCGATGCCGTGAAGGACCGGCCGTTTGGCACTATAACCTCCGCTTAACCCGCTGATTTGCAGAACAGGTGATTGAACATTTTCCATCTATCCCTGCACCCCTTTCGTCAGATTCTATTCTTCGGAGCGTGGCGTTTTGTCTTTACTCCACTTGGGTGCTCCCTTGTTTTTACGATCCTGATCGCGCTCCGTGCGTCCTGTATTGCCCGTTGGTTTGCTACCTGCTGGACGCGAATTGGAGATTGTAGCTCGGGTTCCCCCATTACGATTGCCCTGACCTGGTTTGCGATCTCTGGATTGTCCTGGTTTTCTGGAGAACGAATGTCCCTCAGGCCGCGTGTCCGGACGCGGATCAGCCTCCAGTACTTTACCGCCAAAGAGTACACGTTCTGACAGTTCGATTCCGAGTTCGCGTGCGAATTTGCGCATAATAAAGATCTGTGTTTCATCCACAATGGACAAAACAATACCCGAACGTCCCATTCGGCCTGTACGACCTGCACGGTGAACATAGTGCTCCGAGTCAAAGGCAGGGTCATAGTTAATGACCATTGGCAATCCTTCGATATCCAGTCCTCTGGCAGCCACTTCGCTGGCAATCAGCAACTGAAGTTTGCCATTACGGAAGGCAGACAATACGTTACTGCGGGTCACTTTGTCAGCATCTCCATACAGCGCAGCAGCGGACAAGCCCAGATGATTCATTTTTGCTTCAACTTCACCAATATCTTCGGTTGCATTCACAAATACGATTGCCCGATCCGGATTGTACTGTCTAACCAGACGACGCAGCATGTCAATTTTGTTCCGGTTTTCTTCTACAAAATAATAATGCTCAAGGCCCGCAGCTGTAGCTCGATCCGGTTCAATTCCGATCTGAACAGGCTCTTTCATCTCACGCTTTGCGAGTCCAGCTGTATGCTCATCAATGGTTGCTGACAGGAAGATCAGCTGACGGTCCCGCAATGCGCTCTTGAGTACAAAGTTCACGTCACTTACACCGCCAAGCTGGAACACTTGGTCCGCTTCGTCGATAACAATCGTAGAGACGTTGTGCATTTTCAGTTTTTTGAGTGTAATCAATTCCTTCAGTCGTCCCGGTGTACCCACAACTAATTGCGGATGCTCACGTAACTTCTCGATCTGACGTTTAGCCGCTGCGCCACCAATCAGACCCAATACGCCGATCTTACGTTCTTCCGCATAACGCTGCGCTTCACGTACAATTTGCATCGCAAGTTCTTGCGTAGGTGCAATAATGAGTTTCTGCGTGCCTTTGATATCCATTTTGATGGATTGTAACAGTGGCAACAGATATGCCAGCGTTTTTCCTGTTCCTGTCTGGGATTTGGATACGACATCCCGGCCTTCCAAAATAACCGGGATCGTCTGAGCCTGTACAGGTGAAGGTTCGTGAATGCCATGTTTCGCCAAAACGGCCTCCAGATCCTGTTCCACGCCAATTGAAGCAAATGTTTGATTCGTCATGTATGTCCATCCTTTTAATTTATTCATTTTGATGCTAGCCCTGCTTGTATTTACTAAAACCGAAGCCTGTCATCACATTACCTTTCATTATATGCGAAAAAAGCCCGTGTACCAAATCTTATTCCAGAATTGTATGTATACACGCCAAAAAAAAGAAAAGCCCCTCGGCGGAGCCTTTCTTTCATTCCGTATATGATGCCTCTTATCACATTTACTTCTGATTCATTACACCGTGCGACAATCGATCTGCAAGACGAGGAAATAGCTGGTACAGCCATATGCCAGCAGAAGCAAGTCTTGGCAGATTCACTTCTTCCTTGCGCTTTTTCATCGCCCGAATCATATGACCCGCAACGTCTTCCGGTTTCAACATCATCCAACGTACATTATTCACATAATTGCCAGATGGGTCAGCCCGTTGGAAAAATGGTGTATCAATCGGACCTGGATTAATCGTTGTCACCATGACGCCAGTCTTGCGAAGCTCTTGACGCAGCGCATTGCTAAATCCGAGTACAGCGTGTTTCGTAGCTGTATAGGAAGCGGATTTGGCCGTACCGATTTTGCCAGCCATGGAGGCCACGTTCACAATCTGACCTTTGCCCCGTTCCAGCATTTGTGGAAGCACTGCTTTGGTGCAGCGGACAATGCCCATGTAATTAACGTCCATCATCTCATCGAATTCCTGTACAGACATCTCTGTCATCGCTGCGAATTTCCCGTAACCTGCGTTGTTCAGCAAAATGTCGATTCGTCCGTATTTATGCAATATCGCATCCACAGCTGCCTGAACCTGCTCACTATCCGTAACATCAAGTGTGAGTAATTCATGCTGCCCTTTCAGCGAGGCACCAATCTCTTCCAGCTTGTCCCGCGAACGGGCAGTCAGAATCGGGATGGCTCCTTCTTCTATCAGCATCTGCGCACACAGCGCACCGATACCACTCGATGCACCTGTGATAAACACTACCTGATCTTTCAGCATCCGTGATGTCCTCCCGTATTGAACACATATTGCCTCTTGAGGCGTATGGTTCTATTCTACGAGATCATGACCTGAATATCCATCTCACCAATGCCGTCCATCAACAAAGGAATGCTCAGTGCTTTCGTTGCACTAAATGTAGTCAGATGTTCGGACTTCATCACTTGTGGAGGTGTAATATCGACAACAACACCTTGGTTTGACAGGATGGTGCTGGCATTACCACTGATCATATTACCCAGTTCCGAAATCGCACTTTTGCTCATTTCATCCATTTCTGTAATGACAAAACCACCCATCATCGCAGATACAATTTTCAATGCAACTTGTTCATTGATTCCAAATACAATGTTTCCGCTAAGTTGTCCGGTCATTCCGATCACGATCCAGACATGGTCTGCAATGTACTCTACATTTTTCACGCCAAGACTCCCGGTGGAAGGCGAAACCTGGATGAGCTGTTCAAATACGTTCCGTGCCGATTCCAGGAAAGGATTAATCACTTCCGCTTTCACTGTCTATGTCCCCCTCACACTGGGTTATTGGTCACACACCAAAAGTCCCATATTCATTAAATTTATTATACTTTATCACGTACAAGAATTCATTAAGAATTCGTTAAATCATGTGTACTATAATTTATCGTCATCCGTGGGGCAAATGTTTATAGCTGATTCTAGCGAATAAACAGAGCTTTTTACTTCTTTTGAAGAAAGCTTTTCGTTCATTGTGCGTGGCAAAAGGCATTTAGGACTTTATTACTGCTTCTCACAACTGTTAAAAAAATCAAATTCTTGTATTCGCGTTTTTTTCACAGCCTCTTGAACTACTTTTGATCATGACAATTGCCTTCATTGCTCTGCTGTCCTGAATCACCTATAATTTAAGATAACGGAACAATAACCAGTTACGGGATTTCGTCGGACCAAACACTACATAATCAAGATACTTTGCCTGCAAGGAGGTCACCTATGAACATAAGCCAACTGGAGACACTAATTACCATTTCCAAAACGATGAGCTTCCGCAAAGCGGGAGAACTTCTGAACCTGACCCAGCCTGCCGTCTCTGCCCAGATCAAAAGTCTGGAGGACGAATTCAGCACCGTTCTTGTGGACCGGAACCAACCCGTTACCCTTACAGACCGTGGACAGGTATTTCTGGAGCACGCTGAACGGATGCTCGACATCGTCGATGAGTTGAAACAAAAATTGTCCGATCTTGATGAAACGCCTCAGGGACGTATCGTGTTAGGCACAACAACTTCCATTGCTATTCAGATCTTGCCAAGGGTGTTATCCTATTTCCAAGATCAATTCCCGCTGATCAAAACCAGTATTCAATCCCTTCCTTCATCACAGATCTATACCCAGGTCGAAAATGGTCTGGTTGATATTGGTATCGGTTATCTCACGGAGCGTAATCCCAACCTGAATACATCTGTGCTGTACTATGACACATTTGAACTCGTGGTATCTCCTTCCCATCCGCTGGCTAAGAAAAAACATGCTGCAGTGGATGTGCTCCGGAGTACACCATTGATTCTGCTGTCCCCTGATACAGTAGGCCGACGGTTTACGGAAACCATCTTCAAGAAACATAATATTGAACCTAATATTGTAATGGAATTATCCAGCAGCGAAGAAGTGAAACGGATGGTCGAGATTGATCTCGGAGCAGCTGTCATCTCCAAACAATCTGTTGCGCATGAGTTGCGTCAAGGTACATTGCGTATGATACCCTTAAGTGAGCTGGAGGTCAGTCACCCTGTTGGTGTCATCTATAAGTCCAGTCGTTACCTCAACTCAGCGATGCAGCAATTTATAAGTGACCTCAAAGGCATGCCGGAAACCCAATTCATCAGTTCAGAATGACAATGAGCCATGAGAAAGGAAGGATTCCATATGAAATTTGATCTTCATACACATCATTTTCGTTGTGGTCACGCAGACGGCAACATCCGCGATTATATAGAGGCAGGTATTAAGGCAGGACTTCAGGCCATCGGTATCTCGGATCATACGCCATACTTTGGCAGTGAGCTTGAGCAGGCATTTCCCCGGATCGCAATGGGTAAGTCTGAATTGCAGCATTATGTGAAAGAAGTCCTTGCTTTGAAAGAAGAGTACGCTGGTAAAATCGATGTGCTGCTCGGCATTGAATCCGACTACTTCCCTGCTTATGCAGAATTGTACCGTACCACACTGGGACAGTATCCTTTTGACTATATTATTGGTTCAGTTCATCATACTGAGGATGTAAGTATCTTCAACAAAACCCGATGGAACGGACTGAGCACTGCTCGCAAAGTTGAAGTGAAAGAAAGCTATTATTCATTGATCCGGCAATCGGCTCGCAGCGGTATGTTCCAGATCCTTGGACACATTGATGCGATGAAAGGAAACTATCCACCTTTCTCCGAAATTATCGCTGATCAGGCCATTGATGAAACGTTGCAGGTCATTGCAAAATCCAACGTAGCGATTGAAATTAACACATCTGGCAAAACCAAACTCAGCGGTGGATGGTACCCGTCAGATGCCATTCTGGAACGGGCCCATCATTATGGAGTGAAGGTGACATTTGGATCGGACGCTCATAAACCACAGCGGGTGGCAGACGAGCTGGATGACGTTCGTACACGTCTCAAGGAGATCGGATTCACCGACTGGGTATACTTCAAGCAGAAACAGATGCAGGTTGTGTCACTGTAAAATAGAGCATACACAAAGCCCCCTACAGCGCGTTTGTTCACGCCGTGGGGGGCTTTGTAGTACCCTATATCAGCAAAGAAACTATAATAAGTTACACTACATATTTCACGATAACGGAGGGGACAGAAATAACTAGAAGAAACGAAGTGTTCGCCTAAAAGCTTTCTGAAAGAAAGCTGCATCGGAAGCATACGCTATCAACAGATTTTCCCTTTTCAAAAGGGAATCAAAAAATCTGGGGATAACAGCGATCGGAAGGTTATTTTGTCATCGGAGTGACTGTGGTAAAAATTCAAAAAAAATGAACCCGCTCGCGCGGGTCCCAACAGCATTATCTATTATCAAAAAGGGGGTCATGAGATAAGTTTACCCCCTGTCTGTTAGAGTTCAATTGCAGCTATATTTCAATTGTGTAACAAATGATTGAAGTTCGATTCATTCACGTTTGACTACTCTTACTCTATGTCATTGCGGCTTGTCAGATACCAGGGTTTGCAGGTCTTTTTCCTGAAGCGGGCGGGCGTATTGTTCCCGGTACATACTGTACACTTTAACATCCATCAGGGATTCTGATCCCTCGTCATCCTCATCATGCAGTCCGAACGAGGGAAGACTCCGCTCATAGGACATCCCTATTTTGCTTAACACCCGTTGTGAAGATACATTGGCCTCATAACAACGTGCTTCCACCCTCCCCAGATGAAGATCGTCAAATCCAAACTGCAGCAGCCGCTGTACCGCCTCGGTAGCCACCCCCCTGCCCCAACAGGACCTGTTCAGGATATAACCAATCTGTGCGGTACCATTCTGATCATTCCAGTGCTGGAATGAGGTGATCCCAATCACTTGTTCCTTGCCTCTCCAGCAGATCCCATAATGTAACGAATCCAGCTTGGCGCTGCTGCTCCGTATCTGGTTCAATAACCGTCTCGCCCTGATTGGCGTGGGCTGGCTTCCCCTATTCACATATCTTATGACTTGAGGATCGGAAAAGAGTTCCGATAATGTGCTGTAATCACTTTGACGTAATGATCGCAGGACAAGACGCTCTGTCCACAAAGCCGGCAGACCTTGAACCAGCATTTTTCGGGTAAGCATGACAATCGCTCCTTTTGCCTAAACGGGCTCTAGTCCGGTAAGACAAGCATGCTCTGATGATGATCCGGCGTAATACCATTTGAACTGATCCACGAACTTTAGTATTCGCATTTTAGTATTAATATATTGCATCATTCAATTCCTCACGCTAAAAGGCCCAGATGCTGATTACTCCTGCAACCCGCGATAGATACCCGTACGAATCTCACGAATATAGAAATCCAATGCAGGAACATTCGCCGACTGTGCAACCTGTACTTCTCGCTCAATATCATAAGGCACCCGCACAAATTGTACATTGAAGGGGGTATTGTTATCGTTGCTGTCTTCACCCTCCAGAATACAGTAGGAAGCTTGGGGAAGATCGAGTGGATTACCAACACTGCCTGCATTAAACAGTAACTTGCCGTTCATATACTGCAAGTATGCGTTATGCACATCCCCATAACCTACAACATCTGCAACACCTTGCTCAGGCTCATCAGCCGGAGGATCAAACATTGCCAACCTCTTTTCCATCGCGTCCCACGGCTGTACACGATGGTATACACTTTGAGGTGAAGCATGGACCAGACGGATGGTGCGACCGCTCAGTTGAAAATGATGACTGAAGGGTAGGCCCGCCAAGTACGCCAATCGTTCCTCACCCAGCCGTTCTGCTTGCCACGTGAAATTTTCGTTGTCTTGGTTAACCGCAACCAGTTCATCCCAATTGCCACGGATGACAAGTTCGCACGTTGCTCTCACCTGATCCACAACCTTTACCGGTTCTGGCCCCTTGCCCACGAGGTCACCAAGACAAAAGATTCGCTCCACGCTACGACTTCGGATATCTTTTAACACTGCTTCCCAGGCAGTCATGTTGCCATGAATGTCGGATACAATCGCAATTCGTTCCATCTGGATAACCTCCATTCATGTTGAATCCTTTATGTTTTTATATTCATCTTATATACTTTTATGTGGTTGATCCTTTAAGCTCAAACACCGTTAATTCTGGTCTGCACAGAAAACGAATGGGCAGTTGAGTCATGCCAAAACCACGATTCACATACACAGGCATCTGAGTCTGGGTGGTGTAATATACCCCCTGGACATCCGTGTAATACAACCCTTGAACATACTTGTGTGAACCTCGCGGAGTTGTCAGTGCCCCGATCCAGGGAAAATGTACCTGTCCACCATGGCTATGACCGGAAAGTTGTAATCCGAAACCATAGGGAGTGGCAATGTCGGCATAATCCGGTTCATGCATAAGTAACAATTTCCACACATCATGATCCAATCCCTTGATGGCTTGGGCAGGATCAGGCCTGCCTGTAAGTGCGTCATCCAGGCCAGCTATGGCCAGACGTTCGCCCCCTTGTTCAATCACCACATGTTCGTTCCGTAACAAAGTGAATCCGGCTTCACGGAACATGGCTGTCACTTCATTCTGCTGTCCGCCCCGATAATCATGATTCCCCAAAACCGCAAATTTGCCATACTTTGCTTGCATGGAGGCGAGTACCGGAATACATTCATGCATCGGCTCTGCTTCCCTCTCGACGATGTCTCCGGTAAAACAAATCAAGTCCGGTTGCTGCTCCTCAATCGTTGCTGCCAGCTTCTTCAGCTCTTTCACCCCGGTATGAAAACCAAGATGGGCATCGCTGAACTGAACGACACGCAAACCGTCAAATGCCTTTGGAAACTTCGGAAGTTTCAGCTCCACTTGCTTGATCTCCAGACGACGCGGTTCCCATAACCAGGCATAACCACCTGTAAGCAAACTGGCACCCGCTGTCATCAAAACCATGCGCAATAAGAAACTTCGGCGAGAGGGATCATGATCCTTTTCTTCCCCAGGAAACACAGACTCTTCTGCATCTGGTGCTTTGTACGAGCGCTGGGACGGCGAGTTGTTGCTGCCCTGACGCGGTGTCTCTGCCATATCTCCCCCTCCTTCTACGCTCTTAATCCATCCCCTTAGTATACCATATTCTGCATGGGTAGCCCGGTTCCTCTGCTTCATTACAAAAAGAAGCCGTGATCTCCGGCATGTTGCTGCACGGGATCACGACTTCTTCTAAGTTGCAGATTACACTTCTGCACATGTTATGACGAGATTATACACCCAACCAGCGTTTGAACATATGCTTGGTCGTTTGTTTGTTCATTTCGGCAATGGAGGTTGTCAGTGGAATGCCTTTTGGACAGGATTGCACGCAGTTCTGTGAGTTACCACAGCCCTCAATGCCTCCGTCTTCCATCAACGCTTCCAGGCGATCATCGGCATTCATCTCCCCTGTTGGGTGAGCATTAAACAGGCGCACTTGGGACAGTGCTGCTGGACCGATAAAGTCTGTTTTCTCATTGACGTTCGGGCATGCCTCCAGACATACACCACATGTCATACATTTGGACAGCTCATATGCCCACTGACGCTTCTTCTCAGGCATCCGTGGACCTGGACCGAGGTCATAGGTACCATCGATCGGAATCCATGCTTTTACGCGTTTCAGGGCGCTAAACATCCGGCTACGGTCGATGACCAGGTCACGCACCACCGGGAATGTCTTCATCGGTTCGATGCGAACGGGCTGTTCGAGCTTGTCGATCAGGGCTGCACATGCTTGACGTGGCTTGCCGTTGATGACCATGGAGCAGGCACCGCAGACTTCTTCGAGACAGTTGGAATCCCAGCACACGGGAGCAATGGATTTGCCATCTGTATTGACCGGGTTCCGCTGAATCTCCATCAGGGCGCTGATCACATTCATGTTGGGACGGTACGGAAGCTCAAATTCTTCGTTGTACGAAGATGACTCCGGGCTATCCTGACGGGTGATGATAAACTTGACGGTTTTGTTGGCTGTAGCTTGTTCCGCCATATCGTTGTCCCCTCCTCTGGTGACGATGATTGTATTGCTGATGCGCAAAATGTTTTGGTGCACGGCAGACGCTTCGTCAGCGGAATGCCCCTCTGATCGCTGTTATCCCCGGATTTTTTTGATCAACCCTTCTCAGGGTTAAAATCCGGTGATAAAGGCGAGCGCTTCGCTTCTTCTGGGCATTTCCGCTTCCTCCGCTACGTCGTGCACTGGGTCACTTTGCTGGAAACTGCACTCCATTCATGCTGGAGGCAGTATTGAAGTGCTGAAGCATCGCTAGGCGCTTGCTTCTTCTGGGCATTTCCCTCACGTTGATGGCAGTAACTTTGAAGAAGCTCTGCTTCTCCAAAGTTGTCCTGCCTCTCCGTTCAGGTGCTTAATATTTAACCTTATAAATAAATCCGTGATATTTAATCCTTGGAGTAGTCCCGGATACGTGGTGGGATCAAGGATACGTCTACTGGCTCGTACGAGATTTTCGGACCTTCTTTAGACCAGCTTGCGATAGTCGTTTTCAGGAACTCTTCGTCATTACGTTCCGTGAATTCCGGTTTGTAATGGGCGCCACGGCTTTCGTTACGCAGCAGTGCGCCGAGAGTCATTGCTTCTGCCAATTCAATCATGTTCCACAGTTGACGGGTAAACGCTGCACCCGGATTGTTCCAACCGGAGCTATCGTACATGTTGATTTTGCCATAACGCTCTTTCAATTCCTTGATCTTGCCAATCGTGGCTTCAAGCTTGTCGTTGTAGCGTACAACCGTCATGTTGGCTGTCATCCACTCGCCAAGCTCTTTATGAATGACATAGGCATTTTCCGTGCCCTGCATTTTCAAGATACCTTCGTATTTGTCGCTTTGTTGCTTGGTGTGTTTCTCGAATACAGAAGATGGGATATCAGCAGACGATTTTTTAAGTCCTTTGATATATTCAGCCGCTTTTGGTCCAGCCACCATACCACCATAGATCGCAGATACCAATGAGTTTGCACCCAGACGGTTCGCACCATGGTATTGATATTCACATTCACCAGCTGCGAACAGCCCCGGAATGTTAGTCATTTGGTTGTAATCTACCCACATACCGCCCATGGAATAATGGACTGCCGGGAAGATTTTCATTGGGATTTTACGCGGGTCATCACCCATGAACTTCTCATAGATCTCAATGATTCCGCCGAGTTTAACATCCAGTTCCTTCGGATCTTTATGAGACAGGTCGAGATAAACCATGTTCTCACCGTTCACACCCAGCCCCATATCCACGCAGACGCTGAAGATTTCACGAGTCGCGATATCACGTGGAACCAGGTTACCGTAGGATGGATATTTTTCTTCAAGGAAGTACCAAGGTTTTCCGTCTTTGTACGTCCAGATCCGTCCACCTTCACCACGCGCGGATTCAGACATGAGACGCAGCTTGTCATCCCCTGGAATGGCTGTTGGGTGAATCTGAATGAACTCCCCGTTTGCATAATTTACACCTTGCTGATACACGGCACTTGCCGCTGTACCTGTGTTAATTACAGAGTTGGTCGTTTTACCGAAGATGATCCCCGGACCACCACTCGCCAGAATAACCGCTTCTGCCGGGAAGGTCTGTACCTTCATCGTTTTCAGATCCTGAGCTACGATCCCGCGACATACGCCTTCATCATCCAAAACCGCCTGCAGGAACTCCCAGTTCTCATATTTCGTAACCAGGCCCGCTGCTTCCCAGCGACGTACCTGCTCGTCTAATGCATAGAGCAATTGTTGTCCTGTTGTCGCTCCGGCAAACGCTGTACGGTGATGCTTCGTTCCCCCGAAACGACGGAAATCAAGCAAACCTTCCGGTGTCCGGTTGAACATTACGCCCATACGGTCCATCAGGTGAATGATGCCAGGTGCTGCTTCGCACATCGCTTTAACTGGAGGTTGGTTCGCGAGGAAATCACCGCCGTATACCGTATCGTCAAAGTGTACCCATGGGGAGTCACCCTCACCCTTGGTATTTACCGCCCCGTTAATGCCGCCTTGTGCGCATACAGAGTGGGATCGTTTAACAGGAACCAGTGAAAATAAATGAACATGGACTCCGGCTTCAGCCGATTTGATCGCCGCCATCAATCCCGCGAGACCGCCGCCCACAATAATTACATTCGTTGATGCCATTGCTGTTCACTCCCTTATAAGTCAGCATTTAAATCGATAAATGCTTAAATTAGAACTGTTTTTACTACATCAACCATCGAAGTTACTGCTTGGAAATCCAGGCTCCGGAAAGCGAACAACGAAGCAATAAACATAATGGAAATAATACCAAACAAACTCATGCATACGTAAGAGGACACACGCTGCGCACGCGGACCCACGGTAATCCCCCAGCTAACGAGAAACGACCACAGACCGTTGGCAAAGTGATAGGATGCCGCAACCACACTGATCAGATATAGAATAAATGTTACCGGGTTCATCACGATCTCATGAATGACACCACCAAGTTCTTCGTGGGTGACTGTACCCAACGCAACCTGCACCCGAGTCTCCCATACGTGCCAGATTACGAATACAAACGTAATGACACCACTGACCCGCTGCAACGTGTAACGCCAGTTGCGCTCATTGCCATAACGGCCCACGTTAGGCTTGGCCTGATAAGCAATATACAGACCATATACACCGTGATAGAACAACGGTAACCAGATGAGGAGCGTTTCCAAAACAATAACCAGTGGCAGACTGTTCAAGAATGCAACAGCACCGTCAAAAGCCTCTTTGCCGCCTTCAACTGCCGAGAAGTTCGTCACCAAATGCTCAACAAAAAACAAACTGAGCGGAATGACGCCAAGCAAGGAGTGCAGCTTTCTGGAGTAAAACCCTTTCATAAAATGTCGATCCCCTTTCGCTAAATACAACGTTTTCATAAATGATTTCACTTATCATGACACGAATCCTTTTCCATGAAAAGGTTCGACAAATTGTTCCGTTTTCCCCAGGTGTGAACAACTTGTGTCACGATTCATGTTACTCCTTTTTTTCTTATAAGGGAATTGCAATATAATTATTAAATGTTATACCCTATAGGTATAAGCAGTGAAACATTGGGTTTACAGGCCATACAACATGGAAAACGATTAAGCAAGGGCAAGAATCACATTCATGGAAAAGAGGTTATTGTTCATGTTTGAGGAGTTAGATGCATTTGCAGCGGTCGTGGAGCAGTCCAGCCTGAACCGTGCATCCAAGTTACTGAACTTGTCCCAACCCGCACTCTCACGGAAAATTGCCAAATTGGAGGATGAACTCGGGGTTGCCCTGTTCCACCGCCGTGGCAAACGGCTGGAGTTAACCAGTGTGGGCCAGTTCGCCTATACCTACGCTGTAGAACAGAAGCAGCAGCAACAGAAGTTCCTCACCATGCTGGCCCAGTATAAAGACGAAGAACAAAGCACCATTACACTCGGAGCCAGTCTGACGACGCTTCAAACTACGTTACCACCTCTCGTCAATGCCTTTATGGAGAAACATCCAAATGCCGAACTGAAACTGTTGACGGGTAAAACACATGAGATTGTCTCGTTTGTGCGTGACAAAAAAGCCGATGTGGGCATTGTCGCCTCCTCCATCAGCGAAGTGGGGCTTAACTGTGTGCCGCTCTTTGACGATCACCTGGAGCTGGTTGTGCCGCTCACACACCCCTTGTCCGGTAAGGAAGCCGGGATGGAGCATTTGCAGGATCTGCCGATGATCACGTTCTCCAAAGGCACCTGGTACCGCAAATTAACGGACGACCTCTTCCAGCGCTGTGCCGTGATGCCGGATATTCGCATGGAGATTGATTCCTTTGAAGCAATCATCCGACTTCTGCCTTCTGCCAAAGCTGCTGCTCTATTGCCCAAGTCATATCTTCGTCCACAATTGCTCGCTGACAATGATCTTGTTTCTGTTCATTTGCCTCAATTACAGCAAACCCGCAGAACAACTTGCATGATTTATGGGGAAAAAGAGGACCTCAGCGAGACCTCCAGACAATGGGTCAAGGAGACGGCTGCACTCTTTACAGCAAAGGCGCCATTGCCCTCACGGAGGACTACGACGCCTTAGCTTTGATCTGAATCAGCCAGGCTCTGACGCCTGGCTTCCATATTTAACTCATCTTAATTATCAGCTCTCTTGGCTGATAACCTCTTCTTCAAATCGGTCGATATCTGCATTATTACCAATAATGACCATGATATCCCCCATTTGAAGCGAATCCAGTGCCGTCGGAGCGATAATGACCCCGGCTTCTTTCTGTAACGCTACAATGCTGCAACCAAAACGTACGCGTGCATTCAGGGTTGAAAGTGTTTTGTTGTGCAGACAGGCGGGAACCTTCATCTCGACAATACTGTAATCATTGGATAATTCAATGTAATCCAGCAAGTTCGGGGTAACCAGCTGGTGGGCAACCCGAATGCCCATATCCCGCTCAGGATAAACGACACGATCAATCCCCAGTTTATCCAATGCTCGTCCGTGAAGGACGGATATGGCCTTGGCCACGACCGTCTTGACGCCCAGCTCTTTTAACAGAATCGCGGTGAGAATGCTCGTCTGAATATCATCTCCGATGGCTACGATACCACAATCAAAATTGCGAATACCCAGAGAGCGCAACACTTCCTCATCTGTGGCATCCGCTACAACGGCATGGGTGACCAATTCACTCATGTCTTCGACGACTTCTTCATTTTTATCGATTCCAAGCACCTCGTAGCCGAGTTCCATTAATTCCTGTGCCAGACTGGAGCCAAACCGCCCAAGCCCAATCACCGCAAACTGCTGTGTTTTCATTGTTCTTCACGAACTCCTTATCCAAATCAATTTCATAACTCACTAAAATAGATTTATCCAATAATCATTTTGCCTTCCGGATACCTGTATAACTCTTTACCCTTTTTCTGCCCAAGTGCATACGCTAATGTGATCGGTCCAAGCCTTCCTGCAAACATCGTAAAACAGATCAGGAGCTTGCCCAATGTAGTCAGCTTCAGCGTTAGTCCGAGCGATAATCCCACGGTACCAAAGGCTGATGTCGTTTCAAATAAGATCATCATAAAACTGGCGTCTTCTGTGGTGCTCAGTGCCATCGTTACAGCTATGATGAACAAAAGCGCCAGCAATGTAATGGTAAGCGCCTTGAAAATCCGTTCCTGTACAAGCCGATAGCGGAAAAACACGATATCTTCACGTCCACGCATCATGGCGATGACCGCTCCAGCCATAATCATAAATGTCGTTGTTTTGATCCCGCCACCGGTAGAGCCCGGTGAAGCACCAATAAACATCAGAATGATCATAAAGAACTGTGTTGCCTGTCTGAGTCCGGCAATATCTACCGTATTGGCTCCTGCTGTTCGTGGCGTAATGGACTGGAAGAATGAACCGAGAATTTTGCCACCCCAGTTCAGGCCACCCAGTGTCCGCGGATTGCTGAATTCAAATACGAAAATGACAAGTGCACCAAACACAATCAACAATCCAGTCGTTAACAGTACAACTTTGGAGTGCAAAGACAGCTTCCGCGTTTTGCGGTAATCCACCAGGTCTGACAACACCACAAAACCGATACCGCCAGAGACAATCAGGAACATCGCTGTAAAATTAACCAATGGGTCATACACATAACCGGTCAGACTGCGGAATTCCCCAAACATATCAAAGCCCGCATTGTTGAACAAAGAGATCGCATGCCAATAGCCATAATAGATCGCCTGTCCGACTGGCATGTCGAACGACCAGCGGATGGCAAACAGTGTGCCACATATGCCTTCGATAATAAGTGAGTAGATCACAACTTTCCGAATCAGCCGGACGATGCCCTCCATCGTGCTCTGGTTCATCGCTTCCTGTAGAATCAACCGCTCTCTAAGCGAGATCCGCCGTTTGAACGCAATGGCAACCAATGTGGACATTGTCATGAAGCCCAGTCCGCCAATCTGAATCAGAATCGCGATCACAACCTGACCAAGCACCGAGAAATGAGTCCCTGTATCAACCACAACCAAACCAGTGACACAAACAGCCGAAGTTGCTGTAAAGAGCGCATCAATAAATGCAAGACTGTCACCGTTACGGTTGGATGCCGGAAGCATTAACAACAGTGTGCCTACCAATATGATGCCAGCAAACCCTAACACAAGAATACGGGGTGGCGATAAACGCATCCATTGAACATTCAGTTTCACTTGAGTATCTTCCACCTATTCTAAAATGAAAATAACTCCACACCCGTGGAGCTTTCTTCATTTGAAATGCTGTTGCCAAACGTTAAACAAGTATGATTCAGATTAAAACGACATATATAATGAAGTTGGAATATATTCTATTCGTTCCCTTGTTGGGCAAAAGACATGCGAATCATTGCACATTTGCTTCAAAATTATAAGCGCTGCGACGTTTGTAGACAAAACGTTTTTTGTGTAAATAGCATCGAATTCAGCCAAAAAGGGAAGAACTCAGATATGGCGACGGATGGATCAGATTCTTTCGGTCCTTTTCATTCATTTTCAAGGATTTGCACCTGTTTTCGTTGCATCATTGGCATTCGGTGCTTGGCCTGTGCTATGTTAACTTTAATATCCATATTAGTGCGTGTTCAAAAAGGGCGGTTTTCAGTACCAAGAAGATGGGATAAAGTTAGAAATGGAGTAGCGGAGCGTAGATAGAGCTGCGTGAGCAACCGCAATGTTTCCGAAGGAAACATACTTCGTAAGCCTCTACTTATTTCGGCTGAATTCCATATTCGATGCTGATGATGCCGTTAGGCACCCTTCGTAATCAAAAGCGGACTTTTTGAACAACCTCTATTAAATAAGGAGGAACAACATTACATGAATCCCTTAGGGCAGCCTTTGCAACTCAAGGCTAACTTCAAGCGGCTGGGGTTGCTTGCGGCGATTGGCCTGATTCTATTTTTTGTATTTCAGATCTTTCCTGCTACCTCATCACAAACGACAGAAATTCCGTCCACGTCCTTCATAACCAAGGAGCAGGCGGCGCAATCCGCACGATCATTCGCAGCTTCTGTGAATGACTATTCACTGCCAAATGATGATGAAAAAACTCTGGTAACCTACCAGACACATTCCGATATCTACGGGTATATGGCCAAAACCAAACAACTTGATACCTATAACCAGAAATGGGAAACAAGCTATCCTTACGATGTATTCCGCGTTCGTTTGCCTGATCAGGACAAAGGCGGATATCTTAATGTTGACGTACATATGAAAACAGGAAAAGTGGTCGGCTTCAAACGGGAACTGCCTTCTTCCCTCTATACCGCCATTGAGGCGGAGCAGGTTAGTGGACGAGTGACCACATCGCAAGTACTTGCTGAAGGCAATATATCTCTGGACGAGAAACAACAGCTCGCTGCTGGCGTTCTGACCGAATTCGGTTATGAAGTACCGGCACTTCAACTGGATACTCGCGATGGTGAAGCGGGACTGAAGTATGTGGACTCTGAAAAAGCCATTGGAGACTCCAAGCTTGAACTGAATTTTACCTTTGAAGAGGGTGCGGTACGCTCGTTCGATCCTGGCTTCTCGGTTCCTGAATCCCATACTGATTATGTGAAAGTTCAAACGCGTCAAGCCAATTGGATGACTTATGGTGGCTATGCATTCCTGACCTTTGTACTGGGCGTGCTGGCAATCATCTATAGCATTCTGACCCGAGCACATACATCTTTCAAACGCGGGATCATTCTCTCACTGGTGTATTTCGCAGCTTCGGTAATTGGTACGCTGAACATGATTCCACTCTTTCAGGCACAAGGGCTCTCCAGCTTCATGTTAGCGTTCCTGATGTTAATGCAGACGGGTATTACACTGGTCATGAGTGCAACCATCTATCTGTCCCTTGTTGCCGGTGACGGCATGTGGCGTAAAATAGGTCTAAACCCATGGCCTCGTGCCAAAGAACCAGGATATGGAAAATATGTACTTCACAGCATGTATGCTGGTTACCTGTGGGCATTCATTCTACTGGGTGTGCAATCCATCCTGTTCTTCATTCTGGAGCGAAGCATTGGCACATGGTCAACAACGTCAGCAGATCAATCTACATTTAATATGACCTATGCCTGGCTCTTCCCAATCATGGCCTGGATGGCCGGTATTGGTGAAGAAACTGTTTATCGACTGTTTGGCATTCGCATGATGCAAAAGATTGTGCGTAACACGTTTATTGCCTGTCTGATTCCAACCATCATTTGGGCACTTGGACACACATTGTATCCGATCTATCCAGTAATCACCCGTCCCATTGAGCTGTTGGTGATTGGATTGCTATTCAGTCTGATCATGCTGCGTCACGGCTTCATTGCCGTTGTATTCGCCCATGTGATCTTCGACAGCTTGCTGATGGGACTCAGCCTGGTCTTTATGGGCGATGCTCTGAATATGGCTGCCGGACTCTTCTGGATTATACTGCCGGCCATTGTTGGGTATCTGGTCTACAAATTCAATCCAAAACAAAAAGAGAAGCCGTATGTTACGACTCCTCATCCCGAAGTGCTGCAATAATCTGATTTGCCAACTTGTCACCAATAGATAGAGGCCGGAAGTCTTCGACGCTGGCCTCTTTTATTTTGCGCAAAGAGCCAAAATGCTTCAACAGCAGTTTACGCCGCTTCTCTCCGATCCCCGGAATGGCATCCAAACGTGATGTCACCATCGATTTGCCACGCTGTTCCCGGTGGAACGAGATCGCAAAACGGTGGACCTCTTCCTGTATCCGCTGCAACAGGTAGAATTCCTGACTATCCCGAGGCAGGGAGATGACTTCCGGTGGATTGCCAATCATCAACTGTGAAGTCTTATGCTTCGCATCCTTCACCAGACCACATACCGGAATAAACAGCCCCAGCTCATTTTCCAAAATATCAACCGCAGCCGAGATCTGTCCTTTACCACCATCGACCACAATCAGGTCAGGCTGGGGCAGATTTTCTTTTAATACCCGCTCGTAACGGCGACGGATGACTTCTCTCATCGTTTCATAATCATCCGGTCCTTCAACCGAACGGACCTTGTATTTCCGATATTCCTTCTTATCCGGTTTACCATCGGTAAATACGATCATGGCAGATACCGGGTTTGTACCCTGGATGTTCGAGTTATCAAACGCTTCAATACGGTGAAGCTGATCCAAACCAATAAAACGTCCCAGTCCTTCGGCAGCTTTGGATGTACGTTCTTCATTTCGCTCAATCAAACGGAACTTCTCTTCCAATGCCACACGTGCGTTATCCACGGCCATGGTGATCATCTGGCGTTTCAATCCACGTTGCGGGATGAGCACTTTGATCTCCAACCACTCTTGTAAAGCAGCGGCAACCTGAGTTGGGTCTTCCAGACCTGCTGGGAGCTTTTCAGTTGAATCAGTTGAGTCCATTGTTGGAGCATCCTCTTGCATACTGTCAGGTTGTTCACCTTCTGCCTCAGTGGAACCTCCGTAAGCTGCACGAGTCTCAGCAACCAATGGCTGGGAAGCGTTACTGTGCTCCACTTGTCCCGCCTGCTCAAACTCTACCGTAACTGCGGCAGGTACCGATCCATCATCAACAGATACCATATCCAAACTGTCGTTATCCGTTGCAAGATCCTTGGGCATTTCCGGCAACAAAATTTCTTGTGGCAATGCCGGATTATCGCTGTAATATTGCGTTACATAGGACATGAAGTCACTGTACGCCTCACCGTAGAACGGGAAGGTAGATACGTGACGTTCAATCATTTTACCCTGACGCATATATAGGATCTGGACACACATCCAGCCTTTATCAATGGCAAAACCAAATACATCACGGTCTCTGGCATCGGCCATCGTAATTTTCTGTTTTTCCATCATCGCATCGATGGCGATTACCTGGTCGCGCAGCTCCTTGGCACGTTCAAAATAAAGATCCTCCGCAGCCTCTTGCATCTTACGCTGCAAATCCTTCTTGATCTCTTCGTGACCACCGCTCAGAAATGAACCAATCTCTTGGGAAATCTGGTCGTACTGCTCCTTCTCCACTTCCTTCACACAAGGGGCGAGACACTGTCCCATGTGATAGTACAGGCACACTTCTTTGGGCATTACACCACATTTGCGCAGTGGATACATGCGGTCGAGCAGTTTTTTCGTTTGATGTGCCGCATATGAGTTCGGATAAGGTCCGAAATATTTGGCTTTATCTTTCAGCACACGCCGGGTTACTTCCAACCGGGGGTGCTTTTCATTTGTAATTTTAAGATATGGGAATGTCTTGTCATCCTTGAGCAACACGTTATACCGCGGCATATGTTTCTTGATCAGGTTACACTCCAGAATGAGTGCTTCCATGTTACTGCCTGTCACGATATATTCAAAATCACGAATTTCAGACACCAGTCGCTGAGTCTTTCCGTTATGACTGCCGATAAAATAAGAGCGTACGCGGTTTTTCAGCACTTTAGCCTTACCTACATAGATAATGGTGCCTTCACTGTTCTTCATCAGGTAACATCCAGACATATCTGGCAACAAAGCGAGCTTGTGACGAATCTGCTCCAATGCCTTCTCCTGATCCTGCAAATCATTCATGAATTGATCCATAATTCGGTGAATCCTCCTTCCCGAAAAAAGTATAAATAAAAGGTTACACTAAGCCATTCTGATTACAATACCGTCTTCCAATCCGTTATTGGATTGTCTCTGAGTCACCTTTTTTTATAAGAAGAAACTAAAGATAATTCACACTGACACTACGATGACAGAACAACCTTCCAATCCCTGTTATCCCCAGATTTTTTTCATTCCCTTTTCTCAAGGGAAAAATCTGTTGATAAAGGGGAACGCTTCGCTTTTTCAGGTTTTTTCTGTCCTCTCCGTTACTGTGTAAATAATTAGTTCCAACTATATATCAGAGATGAATCCGGGATAAACGCGAGCACTTCGCTTCTCCAGATCGGTTCTGTACTCTACATTCAAGTGTAAAAAATATTTTTACTTTATATTGTCCTATATAAAGGTATTCGACGCAAAACGCCCCCGGCATGTAAACCGGAGGCGTATGTGTAAGCCTGTAAATTATTGGTGTTTTGCGATAATTCCTTTGAGTGCATCTTTCGAGTTCAGACCAACCACTTTATCTACCGGTTGACCGTCTTTGAAGAAGATCAAAGTTGGAATGCTCATTACGCCAAAGCGGGAAGCAGATTCCGGATTTTCATCCACGTTAACTTTAGCAATTTTCACTGCATCGCCAACTTCTGTGGACAGCTCTTCCAGGATTGGAGCGAGCATTTTACAAGGACCACACCAAGGCGCCCAGAAATCAACAAGAACCGTTCCTTCGCCTTCTACTTCAGCGTTGAAGGATTGATCGGATACGTTAACAATAGCCATGAAATTGTCCTCCTTATATATACTTACGGTTTTATTTTAACCTGTAACGTCGTGAACGACACTTCCAGTATAACACAGGTACGTCAAACTTGTGAATTGAACGCTGCAATGTTCATCTTCCCAACATCAAATCTTCACAATTACAGGATGTGGCATGCCAACTTCAAAATCTTTACAAACGCTTTCTTTTCCAAGTATACTAAAATTACTCCGGGTTTCAGCCCCCATACGGGCAAGCTGTATTCCCCATAAGGAGGCAATAACATGGATGCAAATGTGCGGATCAACGACCCGCGTGAACATGTGAACGAGGAACCCCGCAACGATCTATTTGATCTGATCGCGGGTGTTGCCGGCATGGCCGGCCTGATGACAGTGATCTTTTTCGGTATGGTTATCTTCAAATTCCTCACCGAATAGGATGCTTCCAGGCTCACGCAGGACCAGAAAAGCCCGGTTTTCGCGACAATGCGAAAGCCAGGCTTTTTTTGGGACTACTTATTGTTTAAAAAGTATAATTTGTAGATCAGACCAAAAGACTAAACAATTAACGTTTGCCGCGCTGATTCTCACCCCGAACGGAGATGACATCCACAAATGGACGAATCCGGTCCATGAGTCGCTGGCCTTTATTCATTTCCTCGCCGTCCCGATTGGTGAAACTAAGATGTTTTTCAAGCCCATCCAGATTGTAATTGGACGTATAGAACGTAGGTTTACGATTCATCCGATAGTTCAAAATGGACCCCATCACATGATCTCGAACCCAGGGGTTCAGATTCTCTGCCCCGATATCATCAAAGATGAGCAGATCACAACTTTTCAAAATATCCGTCATTTCCTTCAGCTTCTGCCCTTCACTGATCATGGATTTCAGATCCTCCACAAAGTCAGGCATATAGATAATGACACCCGTGTGACCTGCAACCGCCAGTTCATGCAGCAGATAACACATCAGAAACGTCTTACCCGTCCCGAATGTTCCTTCCAGAAACAGTCCTTGCGGAGATAATCCATTCTCCTTGGTCTCCCTAATATAACGAAGCACCTGATTCACTGCCGGAGCACGCATCCGATCCTTGCCCATAATCTCAACGTCGTTGTACCCAGCACTGAGCGCACGCTCGTCCACATAGAAACTGCGAATGCGTTGCTTAATGATATGTTCATTTTGCCGAGCGATATGTTTGGAACAAGGCGCTTTTATATCTATGATTTCGGGTTTACCGTTAAAATGTTCTACTTCCAGTTTGCAAAAGTGGCCCTGAAAATCGTTAGGACAGTTGTCGAGTCCCGGACAATTCGCACAGTTCTTAGAGTCTTTGGCGTACTGAAACAGCTTGCTCAGATCGGTCATGAGCTGTGCATCTTGCAGTTCAGGATGACCTGCGCGGAATTCGCGTACGTACGGATTTTCCATCAATTCCGCCGCAATCCGCCGCGATTGCTCACGAAAGGCAGGGTTCAGCTGCTGAAGCAGTCCTCCCAAGGATTCCATGGCTTCAAGCCCCCTTAATGTTTCAATATAGAATGAACAATTGAAGTGTACCCCTGACCATCTTGATGGCATAGGAACTTTCGATCATTTGCAATTCTACTGTTCATTCTATAGAAAAACAACCAATAACTCAACAGATACATCTGGTAAATAGCGTAACCCTTTCACCACCGTACGTAATGCCTAGTTTAGAGCACACTTGCAGTCCTGTACCTTTTAGTGTGTTTTCAAAAGTCTGTTTTTCGGCTCTTTAAACAACTTTTATCAGCGGCGCAAGCCGACAGTAACGATCTCGCATGAACCTGTCTGTATGTTCCATTCCTTGCTGGCAAATGATAATGTCAACGCCTCTTCTATGTTGTGGGAATGAAGCATTTCGCCCTCTTCCTCCAGGATGTTGCTTTTGTATGCCGTTTCGAATGGCTGTGGAATCACTTGTGATGTTGCAAGCTTCAACGTGGCAGAGTTGGTGGTCATATTGAACCAGCGGAGCATCACATCACCGGAATCCTCATTTACCTTGAGAGAAGAAAATGCTAAACCGTCTCCTTGCCATGCAAACGGTGTGTTGCTAGGTGTCAGATAACCCGGGTGTACTTCAGTCTGTGCCAGCGTCCAAGGAACCTGAAACTGATACGCCTCAATATATGCACCTGACGCTGCACCATTGCCATCATGCGGAATGATCTCGATTTTAAACGTATGTTCACCAAGGCATTGTGCTTCAGGTGTCGGGAACAAGCCCCAGTCTCCAAGTTCACCCACAGCACGAAGCAGCGTAACCGCAATAGTATTGCGACCATCCTGAAGGACTTCATATTCATTCAGGCCCAGATTGGCAACGACCAATCCTGCGTTTTGTTCACTTACATCTACAAAACTCTGTTGATGCTGTGTATTGCTTGGATTTTGCCACTCCGGTGCAGGCTTGTTATCACGTGTTGCAATTTCGAACATGGAATCCACATGATGAACAGCAGATACAAGATCCGTTGGGAAAAGGGCGCGTACCCGATGATCCTTCGCCTGATTGTTGAAGGTTGTCTCCAATTGTACTCCTTTTCCACTACGACTAAGTGATATAACCGTACGGATCTGAAGTGGAATCATTTTAGTTGAACGCTGGGCTTTACGATGTGGATAATAAATCAGTTCCCGCTGTTCCTGATCCAGCATCTCATCTGCTGACTCTGGTATTTCCCAATGATGAATCACTTCGAACGAGGCCAAGTATGATGTATCCTCAAGAACCCGAATCTCGGCCTGAAGTGCTTGTGTTGTCAATGCAACTTCATTCTCTGGCTGCTTGAACATGTATTCATTACCGATATCACCCACATTTTCGTACACGCCAAGGTCCTTATAAGTCCGGCCTGTTCGTTTATCCGTGAGTGTGAATGAACCGTTGTCTGCAATCGTGACAATCATATGTTGATTTTCCATGCCACGTTCACCACGCAACAGCGTGGTCGTTTTCGACGGAGTACCACTCTTAGCATCATCCGCAAAGTTGACCAATGCATAGGTTTTCAGGCCAAATGCAGCTACATTCTCTGTTTCAAAACGAATACGAACGCGCCGACAGCTATACGGCTGGCGGAAACGGTCATCCGGCAGATCATAGCCGAATTGCAGACCCAGATCCTCCACCGTACATGGAATGTGGTTACCATCTTCATCTACAAGTATGCGGTCTGACAGTTCAACGGCTTTCATCTGTGCCGCCATCTCTTCCAATGTATATCCATCCCGGAAATACAACCGAGCCGCGTCCAGTTCCATCTGAACCACACCGCTGCGTTCCCAACCCGTTGTATTAAACACCACAACAGGTCGAGCCTGCTCGCCATAACGTGCAAATATGGAGGTATCCACGGCTGTGGCAATCTGGCTGGTGCTCTCCTCAATCAATGCCTCTGCTACATGACGGCTCTTATCAAACCGTGTCACCATCTCACGGTGCACCTCATCCACACTGCATCCACAGATGCTGTCATGCGGGTGATTTTGCATCAGCGTTTTCCAGGCATACGTCAGTTGATCATGTGGATAGGCATGTCCAAGCAGATAGGCGTAGGATGCCAGGGGTTCAGCCACTTTTTCCAACATGGTCTGGCCCAGTTGGTTCATCTGTTTCAGATACACACGAGCCGAGGCCGTGTTCACCAGAGTTCCCCAGCCATCGGTACGCTGGCTGCGCAGTTCGCCTTTGACCGTGGACAGTTCATGTTCAGACGATGCTCTCAAAGCTTCCAGATAATCTGGAAAATTCGAGTGAACAAACTCGATATCGGGATATAATTGTTCAGCCATGCGAATCGCTTCTGGCAGGTCTCGTTGAATCGGTTGGTGATCACATCCGTTCATGTACAACAACTCATTGGTCGATGCATATTTCTCGGCATCTGCAAGCTTGGTTTCCCAGAACTTGCGGGCAGATTCCTCGTCTACTGGAACTTCATTTCCGTTGGAGTACCAGTTGGCAAACAATACGCCGAGCACTTTTGATCCGTCTGGTCCTTCCCACATCAGCTCCGAGAAGCTTGATTCATATCCGGCATCCGAAACCGTATTATTAAATCCCGTAGGCTTCACACCACGTCCAAAGAACACATTATCAATGCCTGATTGCTGCATCAGCTGCGGGGTCTGTCCGACCAATCCAAATGTATCGGGAAAGTAACCAATTTTCGAAGGGGTGCCGTAACGTTTGGCATCCTTATGTCCAACCTGCATGTTGCGCACATTGGCTTCTCCACTTGTTAGAAACGCATCCTGTAAAATGTACCATGGTCCAATCACAATCCGTCCATTGCGGATATGTTTCTCCAGTCGTTCCTTCTGCTCCGGTCGAACCTGAAGATAATCTTCGATGATAATCGTTTGTCCATCCAAATAAAAGCTTTTGTAGTCCGATCCCTCATCAAGCTGATCCAACAGTGAATCGACGAGCTTAATAAGCCGCATATGATGCTTCTCATACGGCAAGTACCATTCCCGATCCCAGTGGGTATGCGAAATAATATGTGCTCTCTTCTTCTTGGTCATCGTGTGATCCCACCTCTTTCATCTTGTTGTACAATCTCAACCTCATCAGGGCGATACACCGCAGTCAGCTTTCCGGAAGCATCTGTCGCAAACAGCACCGAACGATTTTTCTCCAATTGGAACGAGTACGATACACCTGTACGTTGATCTCTTACGTGAACATCGTGGTTCAAGGCAAACTCCGATACAATTACATACAGATTTCCTTTTGGAAAACTCAGCTTCCGCCCGTAGATTCCTGCGACATCTCCGCCAGATATCCATTCCAACTCCTGTTCGATGCCCGAAATCTCGGTTGCAAAACGATACAATTCAGCAAGTGGCTCATCCCGTCCATTTAACTCGAGCGGCAGTGGAGTCCAGATTAATTTCCCTTTGCCCAAAGGCAGAACGTGTACTTCATCTGGTGTAACATTATCCCTGTGAAGCAAAGTCTCCTTCGCCACCTCGGCGATACGACGCCGTCCATAGGTCACCCGGTGATTCACGCCATTAATATTCAGCAGTTCTTCCCGCTGCACGTTACCCAGACTGCGTTTGCCTACGATATGATCTGCCCGGTCAGTTGCCTTCCAGTATGCATCCAGCCCCAGTGGTCCAGTGATGAGCAGACTTGTACCTTCCTTCTCCGCAAACGTGAGCAATTGTTGAAGTGCATCGCTGTCCATATTGTGCGGACTCGGCACGATAATCAGTTTCGGTAGCTGCTGCTCCAGTGCTTCCAGATGATATTCGGATAACGCACGGAATGGCAATTTCAGATCATAGGACATCACACGAGTAAGCTTCGTTGTGGCATCATATGCCAGGGCACGGTTGGAGAAGTCATTGGAATACGGGAACACCACTGCAATATCCTCCAGCTCACGGTCTTCAAAGAGATCACGAATGCCATGCATGAATCGGCCGAAATCATAAGATACATCCGCCTCCGGTTTCTCCGTACCATCTGCACGAAGGGCTCCGATATGGGACTCATTGGCATTATCCATATAAAAGTTGGTGTTCCATATCCATTGCACCGCTCCTGCGCCGCCTGTCGAGAAAGCATAGGCGTACTTGCGTTCGAGAATGCCACGAAGCTCTTCTTCCGTACGTTTGGCTCGCCCATCCGGGGTTTCCACATACATGATGCCCGTCTCCTGGATGAGATTTGGCTTATGTGGCGTTTTAGCGAAAATTCCATCCCAGATCAGATCATCATTCAACCACCAGGAATGCACGGTTGTATAATCCACTTCTCGTTCATAGAAGAATGGCGAAGGACGCTGTGCACCAAGGGCTTCGTCCTGTCCCACAGTGACCAGATGATCCGGTACCAGATCCTTGATCGTACCTACAAGCTCTCTTGCCCAAACATTGTGCATTTCCATGGAGAAAAGACAGTAATCGAGCCAGCGTGTTCCTTTTTTGGCCTTGTGCATGTCCTGTACATCAAAGTTAATCTCTTCTGCCTCCGGGATCACCGCGGCTGCAAAATTGGGGAGCTGCTTCGGTGACATGTTCCATGCCTCCTGCAACGCTTCAATCGTCTGATGCCGCTGCTGAAGCCATTCGACAAAGGCTTGCTGTTCATATGAATCCCTCGCCGAGCGTGGACCAGCTGAGAAGATGCGCACCGGATCAAACATGGATGGCTCATTAATCAGATCCCAGTCCACATGGGTTGTATGCGTGTGACGACTGACGATACTGCGGATGAAACGTTTCTGTGCTTCGACACTCTGCGGGTCCAAATACGGATTCGTTCCTTCCCATGTCTCCGGTGTAAAGGAGAAGAAAGTGAACGTGACCTGCAAGCCGTGGCGCTTCGCCGTTAAAATAAATGCATCAATGGCACGAAGCACATCCTCTGCCATATGTCCGTCCACCTGCATCATGTTGCGATAGGCGGTCCAAATTCCCGTCCGAATCCAGTTGATTCCTGCTTCTGCCATCTGGGCCATGTCTCGATCCCAAACATCCGCATTCGGCAGAAATAAAAATTTCCGTGCCACATCGGAGGTCATGTAGGTCATGCCCACAACGGGCAGAGGACGTCCGTCTTTTACAAAATAGTCCCTGCTGCGGGTAATCACTTCCCCTTCTGCCAGCAATGCTGCATCTTGTCCCCAGAAGCCTTGACGCAAGGCCCGAACTTCCCCGTCAGGTGCCTGCGCGTGGCATACGATCCGATACAGCCCACTTTCAATGGAAACCGGGAGAAGTATACGTTCGAAACGCTGCTCACCGGAAACTTCCATCTCCAGTTGATGGCTCCATACCTTCTCCGTCGTTCCACTTATGCGATCCTCATGCTCGACCGTTATGTCAAACGTCCACAGCTCGGACTCGGTAAGTCTATTGCCTGCACGCTGTAAAATCTGGCCTTGAAGTGTGAGTACAGCCCGTTCATCTGGCTCATACGAAGCATAATTCGTTTTCAGGGATAACTCAGTTACACCTTGCGCACAGAATTGCGCCCACTTCACAATCTCGTCAGCGCCATCCTGCGTCCAGAATGAGGTGGTCAGCGGCAGGTGCACAAATATCCATCGTGAACCAACGAAAGTCCCGCGCGAGTTTTCCCACAGAACGACCGGAGCGGCGATGCTACGTCCATCCTTGCTCATGCCACGAAGTAATGGATAAATCTGCGTACTCATGGGACCGGATGAACCCATCTGGTGGGGCAGATCACTTGTTTTGGTTGTATGTGGAACCAGATTCCATGTATCTGCCTTCTCGAACAGCCCCTCTTTCCCAGTGAGAAGCGGGATCTGTTCGGATGAAGTGTACGATTGCACATTGGCAGAAGATACGTTCAGTGCCTCATGAATATAGAGTTCCTGATGATACGCGGTCTGCTCGGACTCTACAACCCATGCCCCATTCTCATATCGAACCGGACGTTTAAAGGGTGCGCCCCCCATACTGATCAGGCTTCCGCCCTGGTGCAGGTAAGCTGCAATCTCCGTCCAGGCGGACTTGGGAAAATAGGGTGCATGCAGATTGACCAGACATCCTTCACCTGCTGTAGTCTTCAAAGACTCTGCGAGTTCTTCGGCGTTTACAACGGTGATCTCTTTGACTGCTTTCCATGTATTCAGAGCCTGCTCAGTTGGAAAAGCACCTTCCATTGGAAACGCAGGATCAGCGAAGATAATCAGCTTTTTATCATTAGGTTGGATACTCATAACAGGCCATCCTTCATGGATTTATAGACCAACTGGGAGAACAGACTATTGGACCATGCAAACCATTTTCGTGTGAAAATCGTTGGATCATCAGCGTGGAAGCCTTCATGCATATAACCTGTATCCGCATCTGTCGCTTCGAGCATGCGAATAATCTCCAGTTTCTCCTCGGCAGACTGCGCAGTCAGACCTTGCATGGACAATCCCATATGCCAGATGTAATCTGGTGGTGTGTGCGGGCTACCGATTCCTTTGGCAACCTTGCCCTCATAATAGAACGGGTTCTCTTTGCTCAGAGCGAAGCGGCGGGTATTTTGGTAGATCGGATCATCCGCTGTGACGTAACCCAGATATGGAATGGACATGAGTCCCGGTGTACCCGCATCGTCCATGAGACAGTGGTTGCCATAACCGTCCGTCTCGTACGCATAGATCGGTCCAAATTCCGGATGACGATAAATACCGTACAACTGAATGCCGTGATCCACGTCCTGCTCCAGATCCTTCAATTCCTGCAAAAGTTCCATATCCCGGAACACCCACTCGGCAAACTCCTGCATTTGGCGCAGAGCTACCACCGCGAACATGTTGCCAGGGATATTGTAGTGGAAATCACATGCATCATCACTGGAACGGAAACCGGACCAGATCATACCCGTGTAATTGACTGGCATGCCCTTTCCGTGATTGCGCAGGGAATCTGTTGGGATACCGTTATTGCGTGTGAAGCGATATGGGGATTGTTCCATGTGATGCTGTTCGACTTTGAACAAATCTACGATTTTACGCATCGCTGCCTTGAAACTGGAATCGAAAATATCAGTCAGCTCGGTTTCCTTCCAATATAAATAGGCCAGGCGCACAACGAAACATAATGAATCAATCTCAAATTTGCGTTCCCACACCCAAGGTGACATCTCGGTCTCGTCCGTAGTGTTCCAATGCCAGTCGTTAGCAGTCTCATTGAAGGCATTGGCATATGGATCGATGTGAACATACTGGATATGACGTTTGATCAGCCCGCCAATGATGCGTTGCAGGTCCTCGTCTTCTTTTGCAAACGGAATGTAATGTACCACCTGCTCCACGGAATCCCGCAGCCAGGAAGCCGGAATATCTCCTGTGATAACAAAAGTCGTACCGTCCTCCATCAACTTGGTTGTTGTTTCAATGGTGTTGGGGAAGCAGTTTTTGAATAATTGAAGCAGTTTTGGTCGGTGAGCCAGTTTCTGTTCTGCTTCTTCGAGCACGGCCTGAATGGATTGTGGCAAAGCAACAGGTGGCATGGGTATTTTGGGTAATCTGAACTGTTCCATGGATGAGTGCAACTCCTTAAACAAATTGAATGGTGTAGCTATAAAAGATAAACCCATTAACTGTACACTGGGACACTACGATTGCAGTACCATTTTCCGATCGCTGTTATCCCCAGATTTCTTCGATTCCCTTCTCTAAAGGGGGAATATGGGGATAAAGGCGAACGCTTCGCTTCTCCATCTGGTTCTGCACTCTCCGTTATGTGTACATGTTTAAGTTCGTCTTATATAGCTCAGAAATATTTCAAAAAGGTTTACCGCAGTAGCACGGTTTGTATTTGGTAGGGTTTAAAAGATAGTGTAATCTGGCCGTTCGTGTGGGCCAGTGGTTTGATCGGTTCTTCCAGTGCGTTGGAGTGATATGCTTGCTCGAACGCATGTGGCCATTGCAATGTGATGTTTTCGCGTTTGCCTGACGACTCATAAAAACGCAGCACGGTGCCGTGTCCATCCTCTGCCAGTTTGACGGTATCCAGAATGACATGCTGGCTTTCGAAGTTAATCCATGAGCCAGTTGCTGGACGTGGGTGTGCAAAATTTACTGTTGCACCTGCGGTTGCTTCAGACTCTGCGCTTTGTTGTGATTGATCCCTCTGCTGCATCTGTTCCATCGATTGCTCTTGTTGTGCCTGTTGTTTTTGCTCTACTTGTTGCACGACCACTTCCGTGTTCAGTTCAGCTGCCTGGCGTACGGTGTGTGCGTTTCTCCAGTCTCCGTCGTGTGGATACAGGGAATAGGTGAATTCATGTTCTCCCAGATCAGCCGTACGGTCAGGCCATTTTGGTGCACGAAGCAAGGACAAACGAATGGTACTTCCCTGCACGTCGTACCCGTACTTGCAATCATTGAGCAGGCTCACACCGTATCCATATTCGGATACATCCGCGAAGCGATGTCCACAGACTTCATACTGGGCTTGTTCCCAGCTTGTGTTGCGATGTGTTGGACGTTCCAGTGCACCAAATGGAATTTCAAATGTGGCCTTGGAGGTTACCACATCAATCGGGAAGCCAACTTTCAGAAGTTTGTGATTTTCGTTCCAGTTCACCTGTGTCTGGAAGTCAATTCGTCGTGAGTCATGATAAAAGACAATATCCTGTGTGATTTCCGATTGATGCAGCTTCCAGCGGAAGCGCAGGACATCCTTTGTTGTACCCGCCAGCACCAGCTTTTTCTCCAACAGTTCCACTTCGCCAGCAATCTGCTCTTCATAACGACTGTCGATATCCCATGCATCCCAGAGCGTTGGACGATCGTGGAAGAAGTGAAGTTGATTGCCACGTTCACCCGGCTTCAGCATCTCACGCTCCGCGGTTTTATCCCACAGACGGGTGATCTCCCCACGTTCATTGAACTGCACATGATAAAAGGTGGTATCCCATGTATCATTAAAGGTTGGTTGTGCGGCAAGGGTGGTCATTTCCCGTACATTCGTTTCCCTTGTATTTTCCGGTACCAGCCAAATCGTCTTATATCCAAACGCCGGAATGTCTGTCACGAGAATAGACATGCTGCCATCCTCCCGATCCATCCGCAAGCGCTGGCCTTTTTCATCGATGCCGTAGCGATCCAAGCTATCCTGCACAACCAATTGAACAACTGCACTGCGTTTCCAGCCCAGGCTGTTGAATACAACATAGGCTAATGAACCTTCCGGTCCCTCTGTGTTGATACCCGTAGTCAATGCTGCAATGCCTTGATCCAGTCCGGTTCTGCCCAATTCAAATACCTGTACATATTCTTCATTCGAAGTGACGTAGGATTCCGTAATCGCCGATCCCGGTATAATATCGTGGAATTGATTCAGCAAAATTAATTTCCAGCCGTCATGCAGTGCTGAACGCACTTCAGTTTCGGTATCCGCCTCCATATCTGGCAGAGCGAGTGTATTCCACAATTCAGCTTCACGATATAGAACTTCCGCTTTCCGGTTGTTGCGCTTATTGCGCGCATGGGTCGTGTAGGTTCCCCGATGTAACTCCAGATACAGATCGCCATGCCACTTCGGAAGTACAGGTTGCTCCTTTTCAATTCCGGCAAAGAAAGCTCCAGCTGTGCTATAACGGCTCGCAGGCTGACCTACCATCAGGTCTGCGCGATCCACATACTCCAGCATCTCGCGTGTTACGCCACCGCCGCCATCTCCGTGTCCGTATAGAAGCATATGCTCCGGATGCGCTGCTTTCTCACGGTAGGACTGCCAGTGATCATGAATGTCCTTCGGCAACGTATGCTCGTTAACACCATGATTGAGGTAAGACAGAATGGGTGTTCCATCAATGCCCACCCAGTGGAAGAGATCATATGGAAACACATTTGTGTCATTCCATCCGAGCTTTGTTGTCATGAAATATTCTACATTGCCATGCTTCAAAATCTGTGGCAGGGAAGCACAGTACCCGAATGTATCCGGCAGCCATTCAATCTGTGATGTCTTGCCAAACTCCTCCATATAGAAACGCTGACCATATAACATCTGGCGAATCAGGGACTCCCCGCTTGGGATGTTCAGATCAGGCTCAACCCACATGCCGCCCACCAGCTCCCAGCGACCTTCTACAATCCGCTGCTTCACCCGCGCGTACAGCTCAGGGTCATGCTCTTTCAAAAATGCATATAACAAGGGTTGGCTCTGCGAATACACATAGTCAGGATATTCATTCATGAGTGCATCCACCGTGGAGAAGGTACGGCTAGTCTTACGTACGGTCTCGCGCACAGGCCACAGCCAGGCAATATCAATATGGGATTGTCCCACCATATGCTCCAGACCTTCCGCGTTTCCGCCAATCTCACGCACATGATGCTTCAGATTATTCTCAATCTGACGAATACCCTCTCCCTGCTCAATCTCTTCTGCTGACATGCCTACAAATTGATCCATCGCACGATACACCAGTTCTAACAGGCGAACCCGCCGAAAGTCACTTTCCGGTAGCAACACAGCCGAATCACGCACAATAATGACGGTATACATCAGACTACGAACCGCTTCATTTGGTCTCACCAGCAGGCTCGTAATTGATGTGATCGGCGGCTGAATAACCGCCTGTTGATTCAAGGGGTCCACAGGTTCAGGTACCGGGTCAAACATCTCAATCTCAAGTTCCGGAGCGTTTCCGACTTTGGATGGATCAAGCGTGACGTAGGTATGATTGCGGTCAAGGCCCTGATAAGAGTGCCCATTTACCCGAAGCAAACCTTCTCCGCCTGTCTCAAATACAAGCCCATAAGGTGCTTGCTGCCATGTAGCAGGAATCTCCAAACGTGTTCTAAAAAAATAAGTCGTTCCCTGTTTGCTCGGAAAACGCTCAAAATCTTGCCCTTCGGGGTACTCACCATGATCCTCATACTGTCCTGGCACATTATAATAAGCGCGGGTAATGTCCCAGCTACGCAGCTGTAATTGCTCCAGCCACTGATGTTCGGACAACTCGCGAATAAATCGTCTGATACGTTCCAATGTCTTACGCCTCCCTTACGGTCAGTTCGGCCATTTGCGTATCGTTAACGCAGCTGCCGATATGAATATGGAATTGTCCCGGTTCAACGACAGGTTTCAAATCACGACCAATATACTGCAGTTGCTCGGCTCCGATTCGGAATTCCACGGTCTGTGTCTCTCCAGGCTCCAAGTTAACTTTTGCAAACCCCTTCAGTTCCTTGGCGGGACGAGTCAGTGAGCTGACCACGTCAGAGATATACATCTGTACAACTTCTGCACCTGCATAACGGCCGGTGTTGGTCACATTCACCGATACCTTAACTGAATCATCAGTTGTCATGGACGAAGAACTCAGCTTCGGTTCGCTGTACTCATATGTGGTATAACTCAGTCCGTATCCAAATGCATAACGTGGCTCCAAATCCTCTTCGAGGTAACGCTTGCCTCGGGAACGTTTGCCGTTATAATAGATCGGTAATTGTCCGACATGCTTTGGAATGGAGATCGTCAATTTGCCTGACGGATTCACATCACCGAATAGAATATCTGCAATGGCACGACCGCCCTCTTGACCCGGATACCACGCCTCCAGAATTGCATCGGCATGTTCATCTAACCAAGGTTCAGTGATCGGACGACCATTAATGTAAACAACGACAAGCTTCTTGCCGAGCTTGTGAATTTCCTGAATGAGTTCCAGCTGTACTCCGGCAAGACCCAACGTCATCCGGTCGATCCCTTCGCCACACTCCATATCGTTCCATGAGTTATCCGAGACATTGGAAGCGCCCGTTTTCAGATCGATCGTTCCTTCTCCAAAGTCACGCGCACTGGAGCCACCAACCACCATAATGACTGTATCTGCCTGGCTGGCAACTTCAAGGGCACGCTCGAATCCTTCTTTCGAATCACCTTTGATCCGGCAGCCTGGTGCATATAACACCTGATCTGTACTGCTGTCACCAGTCAAAGGACCAACAAAACTCTTCTCCCTTTGCCCATCCACATGATTAGCAAGCTTACTGCGAATCCCATCCAGTACCGTCGCCACTTTCGACTTCGGTTGCGGAGATGTGTAATCGCCCAGTTGATTGTAAGCCTGGTCTGCATTGGGACCAATGACGGCGATCCGGCCCACATTTGTTATCGATAGAGGTAACGTGTCAGCCTCATTTTTGAGAAGTACAATACCTTCCGCAGCCAATTGTCGCGCCAACTCAACATGAGCTTCACTGCCAATCACTTCTGCTGCGCGATCGGCATCCACATATGGCTGTTCGAATAATCCCAGTCTGAACTTCAACGCCAACACGCGAGAGACAGCCTGATCCAGAACCTGCACATCAAGCTTGCCTTCTGTCACCGCCTGCACCAGATATTGCCCAAACATCTCACCGGACATTTCCATATCAATGCCTGCCTCAATCGCCTGTACGGAAGCTTCCATTCCATCTGCCGCGACATCATGCCCACTTGCCAGCATGTTGATCGCACCACAATCCGTAATAACCAGACCGTCAAAGTTCCAATCCTTACGCAAAACATCTTCCAGCAATTCCGTATTCACGGTGCAAGGCGTGCCATCAATTTCGTTGTACGCTGGCATGATCGACGCCGCGCCAGCTTCCACCGCTTTGCGGAATGGATACAGATCCACTTCCAGCAGTTCACGCCAGCCCATATGTACAGGCCCTGCATTACGTCCACCTTCCGAACTGCCATAACCAACAAAGTGTTTCAGGGTTGCTGCTACTGTATCTCCACGGTCAAGACTTCCACCCTGAAGTCCTTCCACGGAAGCAACTGCCAGCTCTCCAATGAGAAACGGATCTTCACCGAAACATTCCTCGGTACGTCCCCAGCGCGGATCACGCACAACATCCAATACCGGAGAATAGGTGACCGCGCCACCTTGAGCACGTGTCTCCCTTGCTACTGCCTGGCACATCTCCCGGTACAGATCCACATTCCAGGTGCTCCCCAATAAAAGAGGAACGGGATAGACCGTTCCGTCAATGGCCATATGACCATGCGAGCACTCCTCCCCAATCAGAATGGGAATCCCCAGTCTGGAATGCTCTACCGCATAACGTTGAATCAGATTAACTGCCTCGGCGCCTTCTCTGGCAGATAGTCCATTTTCCAGCGTAACGCCAGTCCAGGGATCTGCCCGAAGTGCACCATAGAGGGAGCCAATGCCCCCATTCCCCACTTGCTGCTTAAAGGATTCATTTAATGTGATGTTTCCCTGATTATTCGTATAGGTCTGCCAGCCAAATGGCTGCGTAAGTTGGCCTACCTTTTCTTCCGTAGTCATCAGGCTAAGCAGGTGTTGTACCCGCTCCTCTACGGATTTGCTTTGGTCTTTGTAAGTCATCAATCTGCATCTCTCCAATCCTATAACGTGATCCGGTTATTCTTTGACCGCACCCACCGTCAGACCCTGTACGAAATAACGCTGGAAGAACGGATAAGCGAATATAATTGGCAACGTAGCAAGCACAACCATCGCCATTCGGGACGTATCCTGCGGAATGGACTGCATGGCTGCCAGACTCATCGAACTGTTAGCAGAGTTCTGCTGGATAAACTGGATACTCGACTCAATCCGCATTAACATGGATTGCAGCGGTACCAGATTCGGATTATCGATGTATAATAGCGCATTGAACCAATCATTCCAGTAACCAAGTGTACTGAACAACCCGATGGTTGCCAGTCCCGGCAAGGAGAGTGGAATCACGATTTTCATAAAGGTATAGAACTCACCGGCACCATCAATTTTCGCAGATTCAATGACTGCATCCGGCACACTGGTGGAGTAGAATGTACGCAGGATCATAATATAGAAGGCATTCATCGCCAGCGGCAGAATCAGTGCCCATAACGTATCTTTCAATCCAAGCAGCTGGGATACAACCATATAGGTTGGAATCATCCCGCCGTTGAACAACATGGTCAGAATCGCAAAGATGGAGAAAAATCTCCGATATCTGAAGCTCTTGCGGGAAATCGCATACGCATACAGCGACATGAGAATCAAACTGATAATGGTACCGAGTACCGTCACCAGAATGGTAACTCCATACGCACGCAGCAGCGTGTCCCCACTCTGCCAGACAAACTGATATGCCGCGAGACTCCATTCTGCCGGAATCAGACGATACCCATCACGGGCCAGTGCTTTCTCGTCTGTAAACGAGATAATAACTACAAATATAAAAGGAAATACACAGATCAGAGCGAATAGACCAGCGATGATGTTCATGATCACGTTCCAGCCGCTGGATACGTGGTGGAAGTCGCGTTTTTTAACAAGCCCTGCTTGAGCCATAGTGGTTCACTCCTTTCCCTTGTCCTAGAATAGGCTGCTGTCTTTATCGATTTTGCGGACCACATAGTTGGAGATAATAACAAGCACAAAGCCCACCACAGATTGATACAATCCGGCAGCCGTACTCATCCCAATCTCACCACTAGTTTTCAAACCACGATATACATACGTATCAATAACATTTGTCACGGAATAGAGCGTACCCGAATCCCTTGGCACCTGATAGAACAGTCCAAAGTCGGCATAGAAAATGCGGCCTACGGCCAGCAAAGTCATAATCGTGATGATGGGCGACAGCAACGGAATCGTAATGTTACGAATCTGCTGCCATTTGCTTGCTCCATCAATCATGGCTGCTTCATACAGCGATTTATCAATCCCCAGAATGGAAGCCAGATAGACAACGCTGCTATAACCGATGGTTTTCCATAACGCTACGAATACCAGAATATACGGCCAATATTTCGCCTCGGAGTACCACTGAATTGGTTCCATCCCAAACCAGCCGATAATCTGATTCAACATCCCGCGGTCCATGCTCAAGAAGCTGAATGCGAAGTAACCAACAATAACCCAGGATAGAAAATACGGCAGAAACATGCCCGTTTGATATAGTTTGGCGAGTCGTTTATTCACTAGTTCCGAGAGCAGGATTGCCAATGCCACAGCAAATACCAGTCCCAGGAAGATAATGGCGATGTTATAAAAGAGGGTGTTGCGTGTAATGAGCCATGCGTCGCTTGTGCTGAACAGGAATTTGAAATTGTCCCAGCCAACCCATTCACTCTTCATCAGACTTGCCCAGAACCCTTCACGGCTGAACCGATATTCCTTAAAGGCAGCCACTGTACCCACAAGAGGCAAGTAGGAGAAGAAGAAGAACCAGATGGCGCCTGGCAGCACCATGAACAGCATGACCCGGTTTCTAATCAGGTTTTTCAAAAATGTAGTCATTGTGGAGTTCCTCCTTCAGGCTTGAATGAAAAAGGACCGGACGCGATAAGCAGCCGCCCGATCCTTACGATGTACTGTTACTTGTTTTCCGCTCTCCAGGCATCCAGCTGGCTTTGGGCTTCAGCCATTACTTTCTCCAGTCCGGCTTGATTGAACTTCTCAATCACTTGATCCAGATTGGCTGCCGGGTCCAGTGTACCTGTCATCAGTGCTGCCCAATACTGCTCTTTCACGTTCTGTACCGCCGTCAGTTCGGCAGATACATTGCTTGAATCAAAGTTAAAGCTGAGGATCGGGGAATTGGTACCTTCAGCGTTAAACTTCTTGAACTCATCCCATTTGTTGTCCGGGTCATTGCTGTTCAGATAGAGCAGCATGTTATTCCCAAGGGAGTATGAAGGCATATCGTAGTTTTTCGATTCAGGCAGATTTTCCATATGCGTGTCATCCACTTTTTTGTAGTGTGTGCCCTCGATACCGGAGTCCACCATATTACGCAGCACAGGATCTGTATTCAGCAGGTTCAGGAATTCCATCGCTTTCTCTGGATATTCCGAGTTGGCCGAGATGGCCATGATGGAACCTTGTACAGATGTATTCGTTATAATTGCTTCACTTGCAGGTGTTGAAACGACTTGATAACCGTAACTTGCAGACCATTGATTGTCCGCGAGTGGCTGAGTCTGTGCACGATCCAGGAACCAGTTGCCCGATGTTGTCAGGTCGTTCGTGGAACCTGTTGTTGCCGCTTCTGCCGATACATAACCAGCCTTGTAGTATTTGTGCATTGTAGTAAGTGCTTCTTTCATTTCAGGTGTTTCCAGTATGTTTACAAGCTTATAGTCTGTTGTATCCAACTTGATTGCCATTGGCAGATTCTGAATGACATAGTCATAAGGCACGTAAGGAACATAGTTTTTATCCATGGCAAAAGGTGTTACACTTGCCTCGTTTTCCTTGATCGTTTTCAGTAAAGGCTCCAGACTGTCTAACGTACGGACACCAGAGGTGTCCAGCTTGTATTTATCAACCAGCATTTGGTTAAAGCGCCATACCTCTTGTTGAGGCAGCTCTTTGTTGGCTGGAATTCCGTAATTGTGTCCATCTACCTTGGAACCGCTTAGGAATGCAGGATCGATGGTCTTGGTAAGATCCTGACCGTATTCAGCAAGCAGGTCATCCAGTTCAAGGAATGCACCTTTTCTGGCATTTTGTACATAATCAAATCCACCAGAAGAAGTGAACAGAATGTCCATTGGCTCACCGGATGCTACGTTAACCTGCATCTTCTGCGGGTAGTCACCCCAGTCAACCATCTTCATCGTTACCGTGGCATTAATTTTCTCTTTGGTATACTTGCTCACTTCTTCCATCACTTTATTGACGTCTTTCTGAGGGGTACCGATGGTATACCAGATCAACTCTACCGCGTCATCTCCAGCTCCCCCGGATTCTGAAGCATCTTTGCTTCCTCCACAGGCACTAAGAACAAGTGTAACGGCCATTAACAATGCAAGAACGAGTGAGAAGCGTTTTCTTTGTTTACTCATTTCTTTGATCCTCCCTTTTCGTGTTCCCTTAGGCTCTACTTACTAACTGCTTTAACCTTATCGAATGAAAGCATTTACAAAAAGAAGATAAACTTAAGTTTTCGAGGTACAAATTAAAGAGAAATTGTCCATGGGCATCTATTTTGAACCTATTTAAATAAATCGCTTACATGAAAGAGACATGCCGGGTAACGTATGCCATGATTTTCTACCATGCCATTCCTGTTCCCGATATGTCTCTTGGCTCTCTGTCCCATGGTTGGATCTACCCGTCACCGAATTAACCAAACACCTTGAAATCAGTCGGTGAAATCCCCACATATTTGCGGAACTGTTTATAGAAATACCCCGTCTCCCAATACCCCACATTTCGGGCGATCTCATGTACCTTCAGATTGGAATTGCGCAGCTGCTCCTTCGCACGTTCAATCCGGTATTTGTTGATATATTCGGCAAACGTCTCCCCGGTCTCCTTATGAAACAATTGTCCCAAATACACCGGATGCAGATGATAGTGGGCACCCAGCAGCTTCAGGGAAAGTTCTTCTGCGTAGTGTTTGTCGATATGCTGAAGCACTTGGTTCACAATTGGATTCTTCAGATCCTGCAATAGGGATTGGATCGTCTGCGCCGCAACTTGCTGAAGCGCCCGCACGAGTTCATCAAAAGTGCCACTGTCCAGGACAAGTTGAAGCCCTTGTTGGTATATGGCAGACTCATCCGAGTATTTGATGCTCTCCAGTTCCATTTTGAAGCGAATCACCACTTCCAATGCGGTATTCTGTAACTCCCCAGGCGTAAGTCCATTGCGATGCTGTTCAAAATCCATACGAATCCGTTCCGCAAGTTGTTCTGTATTCCGGGACAGAATCAGTTTCGCGTAATCCCTCCAGTCAATGAAGAAGGACGCTGCCGAGTTGCCGCAACGATCCAGAATGGCATGGTCGATGACTTTCAGATCGGGATAGATCATCACGTATTGGAGCGCCTTTTTTGCCTCTTCATAACTGGCCGGAGCATGGTATATCCCTTTCATCAACCTACCTGCTCCAATGCGTGCCGCCGGATGGGTTACGGTTATCGCATCAGATAATGCCTGAAGGCCATCCATTAACTTCTGTTCCTCATCCTCGTTACCGTCGACATTGGCAACAATGACGAGATCACCATCGATGTCATGAAAGACATTCAGATGGGACTTGTCCTTCAGCATCTCCTCCACACGTTCAAACATGCCGAATGTTTGCCCTTTGTCTTTGTCACGCAATATAGCGACAGCAACGTCCGGTGCATCCAAAGAAAGGTTCATAAACTGGGCACGTTCTTCAAATTCGGTAGCTGCAATCTGTCCCGTAAGCCATCGATGAAGAATGTTATCTTTCAGAATCTGAATGCCATACGCATCATCGGCTTGAGGTGATACTGTATGATCCAGCTTGGATGCTGTGTTGCTCAGCGTGGATTCCAGTTCCTCCACATTAATCGGTTTAAGCAGATAATTTTCGATCCCCAGCTGCATGCCTTCCTTCAGATATTCGAACTCATTGAAACCACTGAGGATAATGACCTTAAGCTCAGGTTGCACTCGCCTTGCTTCCCGAATCAGATCGAGACCATTCATGAGTGGCATGGATATATCCGTAATCAGAATGTCCACAGGCTGAGAAGAGAGCGCTTGTAACGCTGCTTGCCCATTACCTGCATGGCTCACAATTTCCATTCCAAATGAAGACCAATCCACAATATCGTATAACCCTTCAATGATGAATGGCTCATCGTCCACAATAAACACCTTGTACATATTACACACCTGTCCCTTCTGTATGTGGATAACGCACCCTGATCCGTGTTCCTTCTCCGAGGGTACTCTCTATGGTGATACCGAACTCTGGCCCATACAGGAAGCGCAATCGACTATGGACACTGCGCAGCCCGAACATCTGACCAGACTCTTCAGGACGTTCCAGTTCTTCAAGGATTTCCGTCAGGCGTGCAGGATCAATACCTTTGCCATTATCTTTGACTTCCACCTGCACCACATTATCCGTCTCTTCCACAATAATCGATAATCGGTTATCCGAACGTTCCGTCTGAATGCCGTGCACGACATAATTCTCAATAATGGGTTGCAGCGAAAGTTTCACCACAGGGTGTTGATAATAAGCAGCATCGATCTGGATCGTATATATGAAAATATCCTTGTAGCGGATTCGGAATAACTCCAGATACAAGCGGCAAGCTTCCATCTCATCCTTCAGCGTATAATTCTTCTTCTGCTGTACCAGGCTCTTGAACAATACGGATAGGCTATAGATCATCTCGCCGACATCTCTCGCCCCTTGGGATATCGCCCTCATCCGAATCACTTCAAGCGTATTGTAGAGAAAATGAGGGTTGATGCGCGCCTGTAATGCGACCAGCTCGGTCTCCTTCTGTTTGATCTCGGCTTTGTAGACTCGTTCAATATACAGATTCAGCTCGTCGAGCATGTCGTTGAAGCTATGTGAGATCTGCCCCAGTTCATCATCACGTGGATCGTCGATGCGAGCCGTCAAATTGCCATATTTCACTTTTTGGGTGAAACGAATAATTCGACGGGTTCGTTTGGCAAAGTTAATAATGAAAAACGCCGGAACCAGCACGGCAAACAGAATACACACGATACTGATCGAGATGATGGTATTGCGAATGCCCGCATAGGTTTCAGCCATCTCTTCTACCGGAACGGTGCCAATGACCACATAACCCTGATCGGCGGAGACAAACTTGTTCACATACATGTTCTGCTCCTTTTTCATCGAATCCATATCCGTCTGATCAAACAGCGAATCGGCCACATTCACGTAGGGATACTTCTTCCCGTAATAATGATTGTTGGAGTCAAATAACACTGTCCCTTTCGCCGATAACACCACGATTTCTCCCTTGAGATTACTCTCGTAGTTGTCCAGCGCATTACCGATTCCCTCCGAGTCAAAGAAGACAAGAAATTGGCCCAGATTCCGAAGAGTCTGTGTATTGTTAATCGGTACGCGGATGGAGTAGAGCGCAGGGTCCCATTGATTAATCTCTTTGCGAATCCAGTAGTTGGGTGCACTGATATTGGGAGTTTCCATCGCCATCACGTCCGGAATATAGGAATGAGCCACATTGGCGTCCAGCTTGCGGAACTGCTTGTGTTGATTAAACGTAGACAGATCCTGCTGCTCGGCGCTATACAACATGAGTTGGTTAATCTGCGAATTGCGATCCATGATGTTCTGAAAATGTTTCAACACATCGGCCGAATAGTCATCCTGATTGGCGTAATATCCATTCGTCATGTGCTGAACATATTCAGCGTACGAATGATTCATCAGGTAAGTAATGTTGGCCGAGAGTGCCTCATTCTGATGCATATCCCTCACCATATTCTGTACCGACTCATACTGCTGATGAATGTACCGATCCACATGTTCCATCGCCGCTTTCTGGATCGCCAGTTCCCGGCGAATCGTGGAGTCGGACACCGACAGGAAGATGATATAAGACAGCGTAATGATCGTAACAATCGATATCATCGAGAAGATCAGGAGCATTTTCATAAACATATTATTTTTGAAGAAATTATTGTAAACGCTAACAATTTTCAAGTCGCATGTTCCCTCCGATGCTGTTTTCCTGACTATATAAGTTGAACTAAAGATTATTTACACTGACACTACGATGACAGAATAACCTTCCAATTGCTGTTATCCCCAGATTTTTCAATTCCCTTTTTCTAAGGGGAAAATCCGGTGATAAATGCGAACGCTTCGCTTTTTCAGTTTTTTTCTGTCCTCTTCGTTATCGTGTAAAAAATTAGTTCAACTTATATAGAATTATATCATTAGGCTTCTGACATTAACTTGTCACCTGCAACTTTTCTTTAGTTTATATCTGTGTTTCTTTAATTTCACCCTATTTAAAAACGCTTTCATCCACTATCGTTAACCATAAGTTTAGCTTTGTGTAAAAGAATACCTTACATTCATTCCACTTGAAGGAGGAACAGCATGACACGCAAACTCAAACCAAAAGGCCTCATTCCCAAGGTCACTGCCATGGTCCTGACCACGGCTCTGCTTGGACAAGTTGTTGCATCATCCGTTTATGCCGGAGATACGCTCCCTTACACCGGTGAAAGTGCCAAAGGGGTGAATCAGCCCTATCAACACGGGTACACCTCGGCCCAGATTCTGAACTGGACACCCGAAAGTGATATCCATGGTGATCTGCTTCGTGCCCATGTTCCCTTGCAGACCCGTAATGAAGCGTTCGCTGCCACACAGGCTTATCCTGAGCTTAGTCCAGATACCCAGCTATTCACGATGAGCGGCGATTACGGCAATGCATTCTTCGATAGCACACCTTACACCAATGAATTCAGCCAGTACCTCTTCAATTATTGGCAATATACAGACTACTACAGCTATTGGCATGGCATGGCTTCTGCCGGAGTACCGGAGGAGCTGTATGACCCAAGTAAGGAATGGACGGAGAAATATTTCGAGTTTGGTATTTTGAACATTCCGAATCCGGCCTACACCAATGCAGCCCACAAAAATGGCGTCAAGTCGATTGCCAACATCTTTTTCTCGGACAATGACCGTGGGCCACAAACCTATAAACAAATGCTGATCCAGGATGAAAACGGTAATTTCCCTGTGGCCGAGAAACTGGCCGAGATGGCAGAATACTACAACTACGATGGATATTTCTTCAATCAGGAAGAGGTTGCCCGGGGTGTAGCCCCTGAGGATATCGCTTCCTACAAGAAATTCATGAAATATCTAAGAGATAAAGGCCTGTACGTTCAGTGGTATGATTCCACCATCAATACAACAGGCAAAATTCAATACCAGAACCAATTCAATGGGCTTAACAGCCCCTTTGTACAAGATTCCGTTCTCGGCAGAGTCTCGGATTCCATCTTCCTGAACTATGTGTGGAACCACAAGATGCTCCGCGATTCCCGTGATCATGCCCTTAGTCTGGGACTTGATCCACTGGAAACCGTATTTGCTGGTGTCGAAGGTGGACATGACAAATTCGGCCGCTGGAAGCAATCCTATGACCTGCGCCATAACCTGGATGAGAACGGTCAACCGATGAACAGCATCGCGACACTGGGTGCCGACTTCACCCACAACGCCCTGGATGAAGAGATGGGCGATGGCAGTACCAATCACCGAGCTGAGGATGAGTACCAGTGGATGACCTTTGTACGCGATCGTGCGTGGTGGTCAGGGCCGAATCAAGACCCGACAGATGCACGTCGTAATGCGTCTGCCGATCTGTCGGATGTGTATGCTTCCGGTGCAAACTGGGATGGAATCGCCGCTTATCTGACCGAACGCTCCGTTATCAACGGCTCTAATTTTGCGACCAGCTTCAATACGGGTCACGGTCTGAAATATTATGAAGACGGCGCTGTCTCGAACGATAAAGAATGGTCAAATATCAACATTCAGGATATCCCTGTCACCTGGCAATGGTGGATGGATAGTAAAGGTGACAAGCTCAGTGTTGATTTTGACTACGGTCCATCTTATGAGAAAGGGGCAAGGTACAACTATGACTCCATTGGTGCGTTCAATGGCGGTAGCTCTCTCGTGGTGAACGGTACATTGAACGCGGAGAACTTCCTTCGCCTGTACAAGACCGACCTGTCCGTCAACGTACAATCCAAACTGGAGCTGACGTATAACAAACCGTCCACTAGCGATGCTTCTTCCCTGCATGTTGGGTTAATCTTCGAAGACGATCCATCCAACGTGGTCAATGTGGAAGTGCCTCAGTCAGGCCAGCATACTACAGGTTGGAAGACAACTTCGCTGGATTTGAGCGCCTATCAAGGCAAAACCATTGCCGCTATGGGATTGTCCTTTGACCCGAATGGCAAAGCGATTGAGAATTACCAGATGAATATTGGCGAGATCCGCATTTCCGACGGTTCAGCGGCTGTACCGGATGCACCGACCGGGTTCCATCTTGTCAAAACACTGACCAACACCGACGAACTGGTTGTCGCCTGGGACATGAAAGAATATTCAGAGGTCAAGCAATACAATTTATATGAAAATGGCGCCTATGTTGGCGGCGTGTATGATTCCACTTTTTATATCAAATCGCTAAAACAGCCTTCTGGTGAACTGTCCATTCGTGCTGTTGGTGCAGATGGTACCGAAAGTGAAGCAACCGTCTTGCCTTATGATCTGAATGCATCCGTTCAGAATATCGATGTGAAATTCAAAAAGAATGGCGATGCTATTGTAAGCTGGAAAAACCCGAAAAAGGCAAAAGATTCGGGCAAAGACAAAGATAAAAATACGGGTAAGGATAAAGACAAGGATAAAAATAAAGACAAAGGAAAAGGCAACGAGTCCATTCAGCTCACCCTAGAAACCGAATATACGAAAGAACCCTTCACCAAGTCGCTTCAGGTCAAAAAAGGAAAATCATCCGCCGCTCTGACGGAACTTCCGACCAGTGGTGAACATTACGTGCTGAACATCGCCATTGGCGGGCAGAATCCGGTTACCCATACCGGACAACTCGCAGATCTTCAGATTACACCATACGCCAAGGATAAGGTCACGGTAAAAGATGGGAAATATACGCTTGCCCTGCCGGATCTGGAGGATTGGTACAAGATCTATGTATATGAAAATGGGGTAGCACGCGAGTTCGGCGTCACTTACGTTTTGCAGAAATTCCCGTATATCATTCGGGGAAGAACAAAGCTGAGTGAACTGACCTTCACACCAGCGTCCAGCAACAGCTCTTTGAAGCTGGTCATTGAGGATTATGCGGGCAATCAGGCCACTACGATTTTGAGGTAATTATAATTTTCGTTCACGCCTGTATGCTAGTTAAGATACGTACAGCCCTTCACTTCCAAAAGGAAGTTGAAGGGCTGTTTGTTCCTATAGGAACGTCCAAACCTGGTCAACTCAGTTAATCAGTTAAAAGCAATGAGCATTTCTTCGATTACATCCCGTTGGATAACATTGAGGATAGATGCTTCCGTAACTGCTTTTTGTCTATTTTATCCACGGCTGTTCTCGGCAAAGTATCCACAATGAACAGTTGAGTCGGCCATTTGTACGGAGCTAGGTGTGGCTCACAAAACGCCCGCACCTGTGTCAGATCCAAACTGTCACCGTCCCGTAATACTATGAAAGCAACGAGTTCCTCTCCTTCGTCAGGAAGAGGAACTCCGATTACGGCCGCCTCGCTTACTGCCTCATGAGTCATAATGACATGCTCCACTTGGGCACAAAATACATTGGAACCGCCCACAATGACCATATCCTTCAAGCGATCAAACACATAAAGATAACCTTCGACATCCAGACAACCGATATCCCCAGTTCGAATCCAGCCATCGGGCATGGTCTCGGCAGTAGCCTCCAACTGGCGCCAATACCCCAGCATGGTCTGTGCACCTCGAACAACGATTTCTCCAGCCTCGCCCGTAACTGTCTCACTTCCGTCCGTATTTAATATCCGAACTTCGAAGGCCTGCTCACCCTGAACAGCCAAGTCGGCTGGACGACCTACGGATCGAAGACGATGAGAATTCCCCATATGCTGAGCAGGAAAAAGGCGGCTTATGGACATTCCACATTCCGCTTGAGAGTAGTTGTTCACAATGATAGCTTCAGGAAATTGCGATACGACCTCCTGTAGTGTATCCGGGGAAATAATGGACCCTCCGCAGCCAATAAGCGATAGACTCTTCAAGTTTCTACCTCCTACGGATGCCTCGCGGGTAAGATCACGAAGCAGTTGGCCTACGGTGCTGAGTTGTGTAATCTGATCACGTTCAACAGCTTCCATTATGCGGTGTACATCCGCCGGATATTTATCCAGAAATACAAGACAGCCTCCGGCAGCCATAGTCGCCCACAATTGGAACTGACCCACCAGATGGGATAGGTTAAGCACTAACACACGACGACTGAGATCATGACCAAAGCCTGCAGAAGGTGTAAGTTGATTCCAAGCAGCCATACCACGATGCGAATGCATGACCCCTTTGGGTCGACCGGTTGTCCCACCCGTATAAATCAGGACTGCCGTATCGTCTACACTTGGTTTGAGATGGTCTTTTGGAGAGAACGCAGGTTCATGCTGTAAAAGAGTTACGAGCGATATGGCATTCGGCCCTTCTTCGTCTATCGTGAATAGTTTTGGACAATACCCAAAAAGCTTTACCGTGGCGATAGCTGCGTTAGCATGTTGGTCATCATGAATAACCATATGCGGTTCTGCATCCTGTAATATGGCAGCGAGTTCAGGCACTGTTAGTAAAGGTGACGGCACGATTGGTATAGCTCCGATCCCAACTGCTGCATAAAACGCAACAACGAGCTGGGGATCTGGATCACCTAAAAGGGCAAACCGATCGCCTGCTCGGAGACCTTCAACATATAGAGCATGACTCAGTCTTTCAACTAGACCGTAAAGCTCCCCATAACTCATCGTTTGGCCATGTCGCATTAACGCAGGTTCCTCAGGATACAGACTTGCTGCAATTGGCAATCGTTCGGATAGAAGCAAGCAATTACCCCCAACATTTTAATTTCCACTTTTTCCGTTAAGAAAACTATGGAATAAAAAGAGAGTAGCATATATCTGGAATAATAAGTAATCATTATCCCCTATTAAAATCATAAATTCTTCTGATATTACAGTTCTGCCAACAGACGATCCTTGCCATTAACCTACTTGCTAGCTTATTTAGGCATTTTGATGCCTTCATAACACATGTACTATAATAATGGGAATTAAATGAGGGATGGTGTTTCTTAAATGAAAACTTTTTATTGCGATCTTGAAATTACCTTAGATGTCATTGGCGGAAAGTGGAGACCTCTTATTCTGTATTACTTAATAAAAGGTCCTAAACGGACTGGTGAATTAAAAAGGCTCATACCAACAATTTCTCAGAAAATGCTAGTCCAGTCGTTGCGGGAGTTGGAGAGCAATAATTTAATTATAAGAAAAATGTACAATCAGGTACCACCAAAAGTGGAATATTCAATATCAGAAATGGGTATGTCACTTGAACCCGCTTTACGAACTCTTTGTGATTGGGGTCAGATCTATGCAGAGAAGACGTTGAGCAAGGATGAATATCAGAGATTAAATGTAGAATAGAGTAATTTCAAAATCAATTTATGATCTGATTCATCACAATTATCACTTTTTGGTTACTATATAACCAAAAAGTACGTACTATTTTAAAAGTGATACATGGTACATAATGAGCCTTGTAATATAAAGAAAATAAAAGAATTAAGGAGTGTGGAATGATGTCAACAACCAACAAACAAGTCATTCTCAATATCCGTTTCAAAATTAAGCCCGGTAAGAAAGAAACTTTTCGTGACAATCTATTCGCGATGATTAGCAATTTCAAAAGCGAACCCACTTTTATCAATGCGATCGTCTCCGATGATCTTGATCATTCTAATGATCTGGTGATCTATGAGATCTGGCATGGAACAAGAGAAAGTTGGATTCAAGATGAACTTACTAAACCTTATCGTGCTGAGTATGAAGGTGCGCTTACCAACCTAATTGATGATAGAATCGTAAGCTGGCTTGAACCAGTCGGTGAATGGGGTAGTACACTGACGAATGTAAGACGGTAAGTTTTCAAGATGAGAATGTGAAACAAATATTTTCATGTATTTATAGACGTTCAAAGGAGTTGTTAATATGGGGAAAATACTTATTACTGGAGCAACGGGTAATCTCGGTAGCAGAACGCTAGAACTTCTTCTCAAAAAAGTTCCGTCAAATCAGGTCGCGATATTAGTCCGTGATCCAGAATCTGGTAAAGTGGCAAGATTTGTTAAAGAAGGCGTGGAAGCTCGCCAGGGCGACTATTTTGATTATACCTCCCTTCTCCTAGCTTTTAGTGGTGTTGAAAAAGTGATGCTTATTTCCGCGCAAGCATTTACCGACCGCAATACGCAACATTTCAATGTGATCGCAGCTGCAAAGCAGGCTGGTGTTAAACAAGTGATCTTCACGTCGATCATACGCAGAAAAAATTCAAATCTTATTTTGCCCGAAGTATCGATTTCAGACTTATTCGCTGAACAAACACTTAAAGCATCCGGATTAAATTATACCATTCTACGGAATCCACCGTATCTTGAAGTCATGCATTCGTATTTCGGAGATGCGCTTAAATTCGGCGTGCGAGTACCAGAGGGTTCCGGTAAAGTAGCGGCTGCATCTCTGGATGATTTGGCGGCAGCCAACGTAGCCGTTCTCACCCAAAACGGACACGAAAATAAGTCATATACTCTAAGTGGCAGCGAGGGAAGCTCTTTCAAAGACATCGCTGCAGCCCTCTCGGAGATTAGTGAGATCAATATCCCTTATGAGGCAATTAGCGAAAAAGAATATATAGACACTATGGTGGCGAATGGCTTACCTGTTTTTATGACTGATTTCTTATTAGGTTGGGTGCGAGGAATTAACACTGGAGAATTCTCGGAAACGTCTGGGGATCTTGAACGTCTGATTGGCCGAAAACCAATGACATATAAGGAATTCTTTAAAATCAAATCTCCGTTTTCTAAAGTTAAAGATTGAAGCTAGTTAGCTTAATGAATTGGAGTATTGAACATTAGAAACATATCTAGTCAATTAAAAAAGCCCGGTTCATCCCCCGGGCAACATACACTTTTGTATGGGTTACTTACTTATAAATTCCACCATCTTCTGATGTAATTCCTTCTCAGAAGATTGAAAAATACCATTAAAATCCTTGGGGGTTACGGATCAATTTGTTTAACTGGTCTATTCCATATTGTTGAACAACAAACTCTACGAATAGGAACGAAAACTGAAAACCCTTCATCGTTTCGAAATCCCAGGTATCATTATCTAATTGTTCGAACGTTGGGATCTCTAAATTTTGAATAGCTTCTTCTGTCGTACCTTCAATAAAGTCCTGCGTCATCCCCTTGGCTTCATATCCACGAATCCCTTGCCATTGATTTACAATGAATTAGACACCAGAGAGAGTCAGAAAGCCACATAAAATAAAAAAATATGTATTCGTCCTTTTAGGCTTGTTATTTACAGGACTAATCAGCCTTTTTGAAATCATCTCACTTCAAATCATCTCTTTAATTTTATATCTTTACAAATGAATAATGATAAGCAAAGATTGGAGTAGTCTACAAGCCACTGCTTTCTGCAACACCTATAAGTAAACTAGTTCTCTGAAATGTCACAACGATCTGGAGGGAATCACATCACGTATCTGCCTCCCAACTGAAGGAGTGATAATCATGAAATACACCCATGCTTTATTATCAAGCATCATTGTTTTAGGTAGCTTAGGCACGTTATCCACTGCACCAACTTCGTTTCATACTTCTGATAAAGTAGCACACATTAATGCTGAATCAACTTCTATCAACTCTTCGACGTATCAGAGTATAGCTAAGTTCAGGAAAACAATGGGCTCAGATAAAATTGTCTGGAAAGGTGACAACATCACTGTAACCGCGAACACCTTAAAGCTAGATGCTGCTGCCGACTTTGAGCACAACATCATTGACACTATCGCGGTTGCTCATGGTAAAGACAAACACATCCTACATACGGAAGACTTTGGAGTGAATCTGGTGGATATCACAAGTGTTGCTGAATCTCCATCTAATGAATGGATTGCTATCCGAGCAGAAAAAAGTGCCGGTAGCAATCTTATTCTCGTGAACTGTAAAACAGGAAAGTATATCATTTTAAACGAACGTCTTGAAAAAACAGGTAAACACGATGTCGAAACCATTTCATCATATAATTGGTCACCAAAAGAAGACATCATTGCATTTTCTTATGGAAATACGGAGAAAAGTATTTTAGCAATATACGATACGAAGAAAGACCGATTTGTTTATCTCCCTCGAGCAACCAACTATATTAGCACCGGTTTAATTTTGTGGCATAAGAGCGGAAGAAATATGGATTACATTAGCGAGTATCCTTCAGATCAATGGATTCTTTTCAGATACAATACCACAAGCAAAAAAGTTAAACCTGTAAAAAAAATGACTCGGAAAGAATCTCAGCAGTGGTTTAAATTAGATAAATAACATCATTATTTAACTCCCCTTCCTTATCCCCTACCTACTGACAACAGTTCTCTTGTCCATATTTTGTAGTAAACCGATTTTCTTTACGACTTTTATGTCGTTTGTAGCGTTCATATTAGTGAACGGAAATTTATAGTAATTTTTTTGGTTTTCATAAAAGAAACAGGAGGTGATTGGTTTTTCCCCGTTAGGAGTCTAGTACTACGCAAATTAAAACCGAGGTGTAAAATGAAGAAATCTATCATCCTGTTACTATTCAGTACGCTGCTACTCTTGCTAATTCCCCTGCACACCCATGCAGCTAAGAATCAAACTAAAATTATTTTAGATGGCCAGGAGCTAGTTTTACCCCATGATATTGAAGTCGTTAATGTAAGAAACAATATTATGATTCCTATTCGGGTAGTCGCTGAGAATTTAAAATTTAAGGTGAAATGGGACCAAAAGACACAAAATGTAAATATCGAACAAGCTTCCAATGTAATTTCCTTGACCGTTGGAAAGGATCAAGCTACAGTCCAGAACAACACCGTCCAACTTAATATCGCTCCACAAATGATCAAGAATACGGTTGTTGTCCCCCTACGTTTTGTTAGTGAAGAGATGGGTCTGAGAGTGGGCTGGAATAACAAAAACAAGATTGTTACGCTAACCAGCAATAATGTATCACAACCAGCTTCACCTTCTCATGGAAATGATGCAGGCACTAACCTGGTTCATGATATAACGTATGCCAATAATCAACTCGTCGTCTCATTAGACCATGAAGTTGCTCCAGTCATATCTACACTAAAAAATCCCGAACGGATTATCTTGGATTTCCCATCCACCAACTTCGGAAATATGGGACAGGTCCCCTCTGGAGGATCCATGGGAAGATTGGATGTTAACGAATTCCCAAGTGTTACTGAGATACGTTATTCTCTTTTCAAAAATGATCCTCCTCAGGTTCGAATTGTAATCGAATTAAACAATATAAGTTCGGTGAATTACACACAACAGACAATCGCCGGCAAATTTATCCTTGATCTAAGTATGGCAAATGAACCTGCACCTGCCACTCCTGTGAATAGCGGCAAAAAAATAGTCGTTATTGATCCGGGACATGGAGGAAGTGATCCAGGTACAATAAGTTACACCAAGCAACCTGAGAAACATTTTGCCCTTGCTTTAGGGCTAAAAGTGCAGGCTCTTTTGGAAAAGGAACCTGACATAGAACTAATGATGACTCGGGAAACAGACATCTACCCTACACGACCGGAACGTGTCAAACTTGCCAACGATCTCAACGCAGATGTGTTTGTATCTATACACGGTAACAGCGTCCCTGCTGCTCCTCAGATATCAGGAACGGAAACGTATTATTACCAACGGGAGAGTAGTAAAGCACTGGCGACCCTCATTCATAAAAATCTGATCGATGCCTTGGGATTTAAAGATCGTGGCGTTAAGAACGGAAACTACCAGGTCATTCGAGAAACCACGATGTCTGCGGTTCTTCTAGAAATCGGATTCTTAAGCAACCAGATGGAGGAGGAGGCCATGATGTCAGAAAGCAATCAAAATAAAGCAGCACAGGCCATTGTGGATGGGATAAAAGAGTATTTGAAGCTATAGGGCAGTGAATAATTCAAGAGGATGTGCTTCTATGAAAAAAAGAATCTATGTGGCTATCGCAATATGTGCAATAAGCATACTAGCGGTAGGGTGTGGCAGCAAACCTACTTCTTCTAGTCCAGTGCAGGGTTCCGATCCGGCAAGTACGACACCAGCACCAACCGTTAATCCGAGCGAAGAAAATGAAGAATCTCAGGAAATTGGGGTTTTTTACGCGGATGATCAACTATTACAAATAGAGCAACATAAGAAGGAGATCACATTCAAAGATGACTCCGAAAAATACAGTAAGACCTATGCGGCCCTTCAAAGTAGTGATCAAACCGAACTAATCCCATTGTGGAGTAATATTGAACTACTTTCTGCTACTTTTGATCAAGGAACATTAACACTAGATGTTCATATTCCTGATGAAGCAAGATTAGGGTCTGGCGGAGAACTCTTAGCGATCGATGCTTTGAAAGGAACCTTTTTTCAGTTTGATGAAGTAACCAGTATTGATTTGCTCGTTGATGGAGATGCAACTGACAGTTTAATGGGTCATGCAGAATTAGAACATCCACTAACCCGTGAATAGGTCCATCCGATGGAACATACAAAGCATGATTTAAAAATAAGAGCCATTCGCATCAATACTTTGCGAATGGCTCTTATTTTTTTGGTAAAAGTGGACTTGCACTTCTTTTTGGTCAGGGAGTTATGAAGTTCCTTTTTGTTTACTCGCCTGCATCTGTTGGGCAAATCTCATCATCTCTTCGAACTCTTCCTCAGATACGGCATCCCCATCGTTGCTTATGTCTTGTACAATCGGAATTTCGGGCTTAGCTTTGGTTCCTTTGCCGTATGTACGGGTACGGGTTCCAGCTGCACCAGCAGCCTGTTTACCTTTGACCTTGGCCTGATCACGAATATATTGCACAGCTTTCTCATATGAGTTCACCTGTTTGAGCAACATGTTGGAGGCAATGGCCTCAACGAAGTTACGGTTAATCCGCTGCTCTCCGCCAGATACAAGTAATGCCATCAGATAATGAATCAATACATTGATGACTTCACCAGGCAACTTGTAGCTCAGATCAATTTTCTCAAATATATCAATCAGATTGTCCGGTACTGCACCTGGGAAGAACGTCTGCAACAGCCGGGTATACGGCTCGTTACGCAACATCATATTGTATTGATGAATATCACACTTCGTCATGAATTGCGGAGGTACTTCGACGTAATATTCCATCTGTACCCCATGCTCAACAGGTGGTTCACCGGAGTCTTCTTTCCGCTCTGGCTCCTCCATATGCTGCCTCAGTGCCACGACCTTGGCTGCCTGTACAGTCTGTTGCTCATGGCGCTTCTTCGTCTGTCTGAACTGCATGCTCGCTTTATGCTGAAGATCATCCAGAATCAGCTGGCCCTGTGGAGTGAAGATATCATCTTCATCCAGCAGACGGCATACATCCTGCACACTAAGGTTGAACTTGTTCACCACATAATTCACAATGCCCAGTTGTTCATGATCAAAACGCAACTGTTCTACATGACGGCGATTGACCGACTCGCGCGGAAAACGCAAAATAATGTCGGCATAGTTCAAACTGTTTTCTTCCGCTGCATCGTTCGTGCCTGTCCGCTGAGCCGTAGTTGATACTTCCGACAAAGCCTGCTCCAACTCGTAATCAATCACATGGGTATTCAATTCAAATATATCGTAAAAGGGAACGGAAATATTCTCTTTGTTGGCTGCCGGATAAGGCGCGTCCCCATTTTCCACTGCCGAGAACCCGGAACGCAGGGAAAGGACGGCGAATTTGCCAATCTTGTCACGAAGCAGCAGTGTCAAATGCTGTGTCCGGAAAAACTCTGCCGGAGAGAGCGGCGGTTGCAGCTCATATTCGTAGATGTAATCATCATTTTCCGGTATATATAGCCGTGAAGTCTGAAGTAGACCCACTGCCTCAAGCTTGGATGTCTGCTCTAACAAATATTTGCGCCCTTTCTCACTTGGCTCTAGCCCAAGTGTCATGAACAGCCTCCGTTGCTGTTCAAGCGGCGAATAACCGACCTGTTCACCGGGAAGATGCTGAAACAACAGCCGATACAAGCCAACCGCAAAAGCACCTACCATGGGCTGATATGCTCCTGTAAGCATACGGTCATCCAGGGCGCTAAGTCCAAACTCCCTGTATACGCAGTAGCGATGATGTTCAGTATAATGGTGCAGATTCTTCATGCGCATAGCCTGATCTCCTTCTCCCCAAAAGTATGTTTATCTATTCTATCATAAATGTCTGATCCTCAAATGTTCAAAAACAGGTAAAAAGATGGCCTGTTCTCGCTCCGTTTCGTCCTAGGTCGACATCATTCACGTTTTCGCCGAATTAAGCAAATTTCTAAAATAAAAATGTCGAGTGCCGCTAGAATACTATAAAAGCTGTAGCCGCAGAATACAAGGGAATATCTAAAGAGAATGTTCTCCAGATGTATATGAAGTACAAGTGTACAATAAACCTTCTAATATAAATGAACAGCAAAAAAGCCTTCCCTTTGTATTCGTAAGCGTTTACGACAAAGACAAGACTTTTACGCGATTACAGTGGCATGTGTTACCTCGTTCCAACAATCTAAAACATTCTGTACCCACCCAAACGTAACTTCTGGATCGTCCAGCCACTGATTACCGCACCAGCCAGTCCCGCTACGCCCGTCATATAGTCCACAAGCTGGAAAGAACCCAGATGTGACATCAGAGACGACGAATGATCCCATAGAGAGTATACAACAACAGGCAGAATTACAATGATGAACAGATAGGAAGGGAACCAGGTGGTCTTCATCAGCATGTTCAGAATGAAACCGATACCAAACATCATAACAAAAAATAATACCATTAATACCAACACAGGTATAAATTGCATCGGGCGACATTCACCTCTTCTTTCACACTTTCGGGTTTCACTTCTGGATAGTAGTTAGTGTACCGCAAAAAATGTGGCGAAGCAACGAACTTTCTGGACAAATTCCCCTATATTTATGTACTGTTCATTTGCCCTTCTCCTTCATGTTGGGATACAATGTAAACGATAAAGCACTCACCCGTCCCTTATAGTGCGTATTCAAAAAGACCGGTTTTCAGTGCGGACTTTTTGAACAACCTCTTATAGGGATTTGGAAATATACCTTGCAGGAGGAACACAACCAATGAACGAAGCCGCATCAACACTGGAGGGCTGGTATGCCCTGCATGATTTTCGCTCGATTAACTGGGCCGCCTGGAAAGCAGCAGATGATGAAGAACGCGCTGTAGCACTGGACGAGCTTCAGGAATTCTGGAAAGAATGGAAAGAAGTCGAGGATTCTTCCAAAGGAAGTACAGTCGTGTATACGGTTGTAGGTCAAAAAGCAGACCTCGTCATGATGCACCTGCGTGAAACGCTGGAAGATCTGAAGGCTGTTGAGAACGCGTTTAACAAAACGATGTTTGCTCAATACACAACCAAATCGTATTCCTACGTTAGTGTAGTGGAACTGAGCAACTATCTTGGCAAAGAAGGCGAAGACCCGATGCAGAATCCGGAGATTATCGCCCGTCTGAAACCCGTTCTGCCACAACGACAATACATCTGCTTCTATCCGATGAACAAAAAACGTGAGCTGAATGACAACTGGTACATGCTGTCCATGGACGAGCGTCGCACCATGATGCGCAGTCACGGCATGATTGGTCGCAGCTATGCGGGTAAAGTGAAACAGATCATTACCGGCTCTGTCGGTTTCGACGATTGGGAATGGGGCGTTACGCTATTTGCGGATGATGCACTTCAGTTCAAAAAACTTGTCTATGAGATGCGTTTTGATGAAGTGAGTGCCCGTTATGGCGAATTCGGTTCGTTCTATGTGGGAAGCCTCTTGAACGAAGAAACGTTGGAAGACATGCTTAAGCTGTAAACATAATGCAAAGCACAATAAAGCACCGCGACATCTCCTGTAAAGGATATTGTCAGCGGTGCTTTATTGTGTATCAATATTCTACTACCTCAAGCTTGATTTAGATCTATATAGTTTGAACTATTTATTTATACAAAAACGGAAAGGACAGAAAAAACCTGAAAAAGCGAAGCTACAAGCTTTCTGAAAGAAAGCTACATCGGAAGCATAGGTTATTCTGTCATTGAAGTGGATGTGTAAACATCTTTAGTCCAACTTATATAAAGTCTTAATCTTCATCCTCCTCATCTACCGCTTTCAGCGATTCGAGGAACTCGGCTGTGGCCCGGTCACGGTCACGACCTTTCTCTTTAAGCCGCTCAATCGCAGGCATAATGAGAATATCCACTTCTTTCTGTACGATGTAGGCCAGATCATACTGATCCTGTTCCTCCAGATAACCACCGACCTGCATCAGGGCGTTGTATCGATCCAGCTCTTCACGTGTTAATAGTCCCCGGACCTGAACACTGCAATGTCTCATCCAAAAAACCGCCCTTTCTTCAGGACTAGCGGAATACCACCAATGATGAACAGATAACGCAGATCAACCAGCTTCTTCAGCTGAGCCGCTTTCCAGCCCTTGTATTTCTTGCCGCCTACAACAGCAATGGCTTCACCTTTACCCAATGAAGCAACCGTACCCTTGCTCGTAAATACAAAAGGTTGTGGCTGTTTTTTGCGAATGGATGCCACGACGTTCTTGGCACAGTTCACGCCCTGCTGCATCGCAATCTGTGCTGTTGGCGGATATGGACGCCCTTCCTGGTTGAAGACCAGTGAATTGTCACCGATGACATAGACATGCTCATGTCCAGGCGCACGCAGATACTCATCTACCTTCACACGTCCCCGCATCACTTCAAGGCCTGCCTGTTCAAGCAGTGAGTTACCGCGAATACCGCCGGTCCATACGACTGTAGCCGCATCGAGCTTTTCACCCTCACCCACAATAACCCCGTCCGGGAGACATTGCTTGATCGGAACACCAATTTTGAAAGTAACGCCCTTCTTCTTGAGCACATTCATCGCATGCTCTACCAGTTCCGGATCAAATCCAGGCAAAGCTGAAGGCGCTGCCTCTACATTGTAGATGTGCACATGTTTCGGATTCACGTCGAACTCCTTGCACAGCTGTGGAATACGATCTGCAAGTTCAGCTACGAATTCAACACCACTGAAACCCGCTCCACCTACGACAAACCGAATACGATTTCGTTTGTTATCGTTTTTGTACATCGCAAATTGATATTCGATGTGTTCTCGAATCAGTCTGACCGAGTTAATGCTGCGGATTGTCATGGCGTGATCCAGCATGCCCGGAATACCGAAGGTCTCAGGCTCACCGCCTAGTCCAATAATCAGATAATCATAGGATAACGTGCCGTCCTCCAGAATAATCTTCCGATCCTGCAGACGAATCTCCTTCACGGAAGACTTGACCAGATCAATCTTGAACTCATCAATCAGCTTGGAAATAGGGACTCTTGCATGCTCAATGGTATCCGTGCCGGCTGCCGGCATATGTAGATGTGTAGTAATATAATGATAATCATGCCGGTTCACCAATGTGACGTCGGCCTCGTTATAGTTCAATTCCTTCTGCAGCCGCTGGGCTGTCAGAATCCCGCCATAGCCCGCGCCGAGGATGACGATTTTGGGAATACTGCTCATGTCTATACCCCTTCCGGTTTCACTTGCATCAGCCCGATCTTGGGTGAGATGCAAAATGCACATACTTACAAATATTGATGATGTCTTGCCCATTATGACAACAAATGTTAACTTCGCGAATTTATTTAAACGTTTGCATCAATTTCATAACTCACTAAAAATGGATTTTATGAAACTAGATATCGACGTATCGAACCGTTTTGATCTATATCTAGACTTGATTGAAGCAACTAAAGGTTTATGAAATTGATACGTTTGCACGCAAGTTATCGTTTCAAGTTGTGAAATTAACCACAAGATTCTACAAAACACGGGATCTGTCTTCATATTACATATTGACTCTAAATTAGACAAAAAAACACATAGTACAGGTCAAGGATATCTGTATTTCTAGTAAAGATCAAGGTTTTTTTTGTTATTTTTCATAACCTTTCATTTCCAATTTCATCCTATTCTCATCTGATCTTCATCAATTGTTCCCAGTTTCGTGACGCCGCTAACTTTGCAACCCTGAATACACCGTTTATAATAGGAAAGACAGTTCAGCACCAATGCCGGTTACGATACGTAGCCTGCACATTCTTTCTGTTAACTACCTATTAAAATATGAAAGGTGTTGTTGATTCTTGACTGCACAAAATTCCAGTCATGATATGACTGATTTACTTATTATCGGTGGAGGCCCTGCGGGTCTGTTCGCCGCGTTTTATGGTGGGATGCGTCAGGCATCCGTTACACTGGTTGAAAGTATGCCACAGCTTGGCGGACAACTTGCCGCTCTTTATCCGGAGAAATACATCTATGATGTAGCCGGATTCCCGAAAGTAACGGCTCAAGAACTGGTGAATAACCTGGTTGAGCAAATGAGTCATTTTAACCCAAACATCCGCCTTGAAGAAAAGGTTGTATCGGTGGAGAAAAAGGATGAGCAACATTTCGTCGTGAAGACGGATGAGAATGAATATCATGCCAAAGCCGTCATTATTACAGCTGGTGTAGGTGCATTCGAACCACGTCGTCTGGAGCTTGAAGGTGCTGCCAAGTTCGAGAAGAGCAACCTGCACTACTTCATCAGTGATCTAAATGCCTTCGCCGGCAAAAAAGTATTGATCAGTGGCGGCGGTGACTCCGCGGTAGACTGGGCACTCATGCTGGAGCCTATCGCTGAGCAAGTGACGCTGATCCATCGCCGGGACAAGTTCCGTGCACATGAGCACAGTGTCGAAAACCTGATGAATTCCAAGGTGAATGTCGTTACACCGACTGAAATCACGGAACTTCATGGGGATGACACGATTACCAAAGTAACCCTTTCCCATGTGAAAACCAAAGAAACTCAGGAAATCGAAGTAGATGACGTGATCGTTAACTTCGGATTTGTCTCTTCTCTCGGACCAATTGCCGAGTGGGGTATCGAAATTGACAGTAACTCCATCGTTGTTGATTCCCGCATGGAAACATCCATTCCAGGAATCTTCGCTGCCGGAGATATCACAACATACCCAGGTAAACTGAAGCTGATCGCTGTCGGATTCGGCGAAGCTCCAACAGCCGTCAACAATGCAAAGGTATACTTCGATCCGGATGCCAAATTGTCCCCAGGACACAGCAGTAACATGAAACGCTAGTTTTGCTGAAATAACATATATTGATACAAAAAAGGGTATCTTACTCCTGAGTGAATCCATATCAGGAGGGATACCCTTGTCTTATATATGCCCGCTGTGTAACGGTCTGGTTGTACCGGAGCAGGCTTGCCCCCACTGCCTTCAGGGACTGTTAGAATGCGGCAAATTGGATGATTACACCGGACCATACAGCCCCTACGTATCCCACCCTTCCTCTGACACGGCAGACGAAGTCGAAAACGTTTGCAATCATGTGATGTACTGTCACCATTGTCAGACGAGCACGCCATGGCCTGTCTCACTATGGGACTTGTCCGGAAACCTGTAACATTGCCTGCAATGAGGATCTCTAGTGAAGAATGGCAGATACGTCGGTACCCAGTTTGCGCTTATGGATTTCTGCCAACAGCAGTGCGATGAAATCTCGTTCGAGATTCAACTCAATCGCTTTATGGTAGGAATCCAACAACATCTCATCGGATAACATAGCCATTTCCCGCCACAACCTTTCCTTTTTTTTCCTCAAAACTATCATATCAGAGATTCATATAGAGAACAAGCGTTCTTGTTATCCACAATCATATGTGGAAATCCTGTGCATAGTTTGTTGATAAATGGAAAAAGTATAGAGTAATCAACATGTATAGTGTGGACAATATTTATGCACAGGAAGTTTGTACTACTGTCAGAACGTTTATCAGCGTATTTTTTTTGGAATAAATTCATAGTTTCAAGACTTGTTGCGAGTAAATTACCCAGTAATGTAAAATTTCAAACGGTTTTCATAACGTTTTCTTCTATATATTATCGGTTTTTCTTGAATTTTCTTGAGTTTTCCCATTCATTTTCTATTGAGGTCTGGTATTCACTTCCAAAATCCAAATCTTGCCTGAATAATCCAGTCCATAATCAAATCCAAGCTGACCTACACCAGGGAACTGACTTTCCATAATGTACGTACATGTCAGTGTAAGTGAACGCATCTCCCGGCGTTTGTGCCGACCGGATATATGTGGCAGGGATAAACCAAGAGCTCGCCTTCCTGATAACATGGTGCCACCCTTGCTCAGATTTGTCACACAGAGTCCGGGACGAGCGAGTCGCCCTACTAAAGAGCGGAATACCCAGCCTCGTTCGGTTTTGACAACTTTGACTCTGTAATCAACAGGTCTCCCTTGAATCGTTGCCAGATGAATGCCTTGCTGGATCAAGTACCTGCGTCTAGCCTTTACACGCACCAGAGAGCGATACATCTGGCTGAAACTGGCGAAAGAACGGGTCGTTTTCATATGGGTGTATCGATAAGCCCCACCGCTCGCCGATACCCGAATGACACCGTAACCACCGCCTCCTACAATAGGTTTGACATACACCATTCCATAACGACTGAGCATTTGCAGCAGATTACCCGAGTTGAATGCCTTGGTCTGTGGGATATGGACAGCCGCTACCGGGTATTTCATCAGAGCCGCTGTCTTCCGCCATTTGCTTGCAAGTTGTCTCGACATGGGTTGATCTCCTTCCTTGAAACAATAGTCCTTCCTTATACATACTCAACAGAAGCCTTGCTTTCTTGGATGTCTGTCCACGGCAAAGGCCCCTTTTCCATGTAACCTGTCCCAGGGGTGATGGCGGAAACGGGAACAAGCGCCCGGTTTCCTTTTCAAACAAGTCAATCTGTCGTATGCTACTAAGGAATGGCTTGGAAGGGCTTAAATATGAGGATCTAAGGAGCGTTCAGAACAAATGGAAGCATTTTTCAAATCACTTTATGGCGTAGCCTATTTTGCAATGTCGATCGTTCTGGTAGCTGTTACGGTACTTCTCTTTGTCACAGGTATTCGACTGTTTATGCAAAAGCGTAATCGCGGCTTTGCCGTGAGTTGTCTTATATTTGCCTGTTTCATCGTCTTTATCATTGTTGTTATGCTAACTACGCCCTTCTCTGCCACACCGCCGGGTTCACCGGAAGCCATGGCTGCCCTTCTTCACTTCGGGTAGTTGAACCTCTGTAGAAGGAGATGCTTATGAAACGTACTAATGAAACCTTAGGAATTATTGATATCGGCTCGAACTCCATTCGTCTAGTTATATATGAACTGGATCAGGACGCAGCCTATCGCATCATTCATGAAGACAAATACGCCGCTCGTCTGAGCAGCGTTGTTGAGCCAGATGGTACCATCCTTCGCCATTCTTTGGATAAAGCCATCACCATCTTGCGTCAATTCAAAGCGACCTGTGAAGCGTATCAGACCAAACTGATCCGTGCAGCAGCTACCGCAGCCATTCGTAATGCAAGCAATGTCCTGCAGATTATCGAATGGCTGGAGACAGAGACGGGGCTTACCATCGAATGTGTATCCGGAGATCGGGAGGCCTATTACGGTTTCCTTGGTGTCACTCAGTCCATTGATCTGGCAGACGGTTTCGTCGTAGATATTGGAGGCGGCAGCACAGAGATCACGGTCTTTCGGGATCGGAAGAGGTTACATAGCATCTCCCTCCCTATTGGTGCAGTGAATTCACATGCCCGTTATGGGGGCGAAGATCAGTGGACCGAGGCGAATGCAAATGCATTATGCAACGAAGTCATTGAGGCTCTCCGTGGACAGGATTGGATTCGTGAGCATCCCGGCCTGCCACTCATCGGACTTGGCGGCACAATGCGTACACTCGCCAAAGTGGAACAGAAGCGTACCCAGTATTCTTTGCCTGTCACCCATCATTATGAGATCAGTGAGGAAGCGATGGAGAACATCGCTCGCTCCTTGCCTCACCTCACCTCGGCACAGCGCAAAAAGGTACCTGGGCTCGCCAAAGATCGCGCAGACATCATTGTGCCCGGCGTACTGATCCTGCGAACCGTCTTCCAGTTAATACAGGGAGATCGTTATGTGGTTAGTGGTGCGGGTCTACGAGACGGGTTATTGCGAGATTACATGGCTGGAGGTCAGCCGGTCGTTCCGGACGCGCTGAAGGACAGTATCCGCAACTTTATCCATTTTGGTCCGCCTATTCCAGAGAAACGTCTGCAACGGATTCATCAGGATACGGTTACCCTATATACGGCATTACAAGGTACCCCTCCTGATCAAGCAGATGCCCGAATCCTGTATGCATCTTCCATGCTGCACATGGCAGGTAAGCAGATTAACTATTTCCGTTATACACAGCACTCGGCCTATTGGATCATGAATTCAAGTATCTATGGACTTTCTCATCGGGAGACCATTCTAAGTGCCAGTGCAGCTGATTATCATCCCAAAAAAAGAACGCCCCAGCTTCTGAATAAGCACCGGGACATTCTGAAAAACTCGGATGAGCGCCATGCTCATCGTATTGGCTCTCTGCTGCGCGTAGCGGAAGCCATCAATCGATCCGAAAGCATCGCTGCGATTGAAGCAACAAAAGAAAACGACTCGCTGCAGGTGCAATTCACCTGTACAGCTGAGCCGTTACTGGAACTTGATGGCCTGGAAGAGGCCGTCAAGGATCTGAAGGAAGCCTGGGGAGTTACGTTAACGCACTCCATTCAGCAGGCTTCCAAGGGATAATACCCATGGCCTCCGTCTGACTTCTCAGCGGGGGCTTTTCATTTTTTACAAATACATAATTGCCACCAGGCATAAGCTCTCTGGCTTTGACATTATCCATAAGGGACAGATTAAGAATATCGACCAGCATCTTCTTCAGCTCTGGATCAAATACGGGACACATCAGTTCAATTCTTCGATTCAGGTTACGTGTCATCCAGTCTGCACTGGAGATGAATACATCCGGGTTGCCGCTATTTTCAAAATAAAACAACCGTGAATGCTCCAGAAAACGATCCACAATGCTAATGACCCGAATATTTTCACTGAGCCCCTCTACTCCCGGACGCAGACAACATACACCACGCACAATCAGATCGATCTGCACGCCGGCTTGAGAAGCCTCGTATAATTCATCAATCATTTCCTGATGGGATAAGGAGTTGATCTTGGCAATGATTCTGGAAGGTTTCCCTTTCAGCGCGTGCTCCGTTTCTCTACGAATCAGTGCAAACAGTTCATCCTTCATACCATCCGGAGCTACGCGGAACGCCTGCAATGCCTTCGGACCGGAGTATCCGGTAATCTCATTGAACAATTCGGATGCATCTTCCCCAATAATCGGATTAGAGGTGAACAATCCCACGTCCGTATACACTTTGGCTGTACTCTCATTATAGTTACCGGTTCCTACATGAACATAACGTCTCAAACCCTGCTGTTCCCTGCGTACGACAAGAATGATTTTGGCATGGGTCTTGAGTCCAACCAGTCCATATACCACGTGACATCCGGCTTTCTCCAGCTTACGGGCCCAAGCAATGTTGCGCTCTTCATCAAACCGGGCTTTCAGTTCAACCACCACCGTGACCTGCTTACCACTCTCAGCGGCAAGTGCAAGTGCCGGAATAAGGCGTGAATCGCCATTGACCCGATATAATGTCATCTTGATGGCCAGAACTCTTGGATCTTCCGAAGCCTCCAATATAAAATCAGTGACTGGTTCAAACGATTCGTACGGATGATGCACCAGCACATCGCGTTTGCGCAGCAGCTCAAAATGACTTTCTCTTGGCAGAAACTCAAGTGGGTAGACTGGCTTCACCGGACTGTATTTCAGATGTGAGAAACTTTCCAGACTGTCCACGAATCCCGCCAGAAAACTCAGATCGAGTGGTCCATCAATTTCATATACCGGGTCCTGAATATCAAATTCATCCTGCAATTCCAATAAGGCATCCGGACGAAAATCCTTGCAGACTTCCAGTCGTACAGGAGCACCGCGGCGTCTGCGCCGCAATTCTTTTTCAATAGCCTCAAGCAGATCTTCCGCTTCTTCTTCATTAATAAACAGATCCGCATTGCGGGTCACTCGGAATTCCTGTGCAGCAAGCGAGATATATCCGCTGAAGAGCGTATGGATATGATGTTTGATAAGATCTTCAATCAGTATGAATGTTTTCTTTTTGCTATTCGCCCGAATGGGAGCTTGAACTACTCGCGGCAGATTGGAAGGCACCTGAACAATAGCCATAAACGGCTCGCCCTCTTGCTCCCCTTCCTTCTGAAGCATCACGGACAGATAGACAGACTTGTTGTGTACCAGCGGGAACGGACGGCTCTGGTCAATCGCCATCGGTGTGAGTACCGGAAAAATAATTTCATGAAAGTATTGGTCCATTGCGCGCTGCTGTGTCACATTAAGATCTGTATATTCCTGAATGTTCACGCCTTTTTTGGCTAGTAGACGAATGAGTTCACGATACGTTTTATACTGTTCGGCGACCATGGTCCCGGTTCGTTTGATCAATCTGCGGTACAATCCCGAAGGCGTGTATCCTGTAAAATCTTTTTGCGTGAATCCGGCCTTGATCTTCTCTTTTGTCTCTGCCACCCTTACACTGACGAACTCGTCCAGATTACTAGCGACAATGCCGAGAAATCTCATGCGTTCCAGCAGAGGCGTTGTTGGATCCTGGGCCTCCTGAAGTACGCGCCGATTAAATTCAACCCAACTCAAATCACGATTAACGTAGTTGCCTGTTTTGACGTCTCTATGCATGTATGGCCTCCGAATGTGTTGCATATCTATTCTTGGTTAGAAGTTCTCATATAATTGTACTATTCGTAATCAACATCAAGCGTCAGCGCAGTGTAAACGCTACGTAAAATTTATGTAAATGATACCTCATGGCCGCAACTTTTTCCATCCCTTTACAAAGGTCAATAGACAGAGTAAAGTGAAGTACAGTGTGATTTGGTCCGGTTGCTTGTTCTCATTCCAAATATATTTGATTAAAGGAGTATATAATGAAATCCAACAAACCTAGAACGTTACAAAAAAATATAGAATTTTTCACGGCTGCACTATCCCAATGTATGGTAAGCGCATGGCAGGAAGACCCGGCTGGCGTCTATTGCGAGGTCGGTTGTGGCATTGTGGAGCGGATCAGTGAAGACAGTGTGCGCATCCGAAACAATGACGGAACAAAGAGCCATTATGCACGAGATATCACGATGTTCCAGACTGAAAAATAATTTTGCGTAAAAACGTAAAAAAGACTAGCTTTCCGAAACCAGGTGTTGTATACTCTTGCCACAAGGAAAGGAGGTGCGTCAACATTTCTAATCACATGTTGAACGTGTCCCTTACCCGATCCACTAGCTCAAATTAAAAGAGTCTGGTGGAGGCGCGGGATACGGATCAATGTTTCAAAAAGCGCCACGGGTAGAAAAGCCGTCTTCGGACGGCTTTTTGTTTTCTCATTTTCTGTAGAGAGGTTGAGAAAACACCCAAAATATTGGAAATAGACCCTTTAGTAGAGCAAACCAAGATGGCTATAATTAGGATGCAACTCAACCTAAATCCGAGGAGGCATCTTGTAATGTTCAAAAATGTAAGGGGTTTCAAGACATCCATCATGTTGGCTTTTGTTTTGTTATTCACCTCCATCATGTTGCCCGCAGGTCAGCATGCCAGCGCAGCACCAAGTTTCGCCAAAGGAGCTGACATCAGTTGGGTTCCCGGAATGGAAGCCCAAGGTTACAAATGGAAAGATAAAAACGGGGTACAGCGCGACATTATTGATATTTTGAAAAACGACTATCAAATCAACTCCGTTCGCATTCGGGTATTCGTTAATCCTTCGAATGATTATGGGAACGGTTACATGAATAAGGATCGTGCGGCTGCACTCGCACAACGTGCCAAGAATGCCGGAATGAGTGTAATGCTTACCCTGCACTATAGCGATTCCTGGGCAGACCCTGGTCAACAAACCAAACCAGCTGCCTGGAAAAATTATACGTTCCAACAGCTCATGGATGCGGTATGGAACCACACTCGTGAAGTTATGACGGCGATGCAAAGCAAAGGCGTTACCCCAGACTGGGTACAGATCGGGAATGAAACAAGCAACGGCATGTTATGGGAAGATGGCAAAGCATCCACTAACATGAAAAACTATGCGTGGCTGGTGAACACGGGCCATAATGCCGTGAAATCCCTGAGCAGCGGTACCAAAACCATTGTGCATCTGGCAGGTGGAGATGATAACGCCCTCTATGTATGGAATATTGGTGGTCTGATCAATAACGGAGCTAACTTTGACATGATCGCCATGTCCCTCTATCCTTCAGCTTCCGGCTGGAACACCGCTGTGACAAATACGGTAAACAACGCCAAGGATATGATCAACCGTTATGGCAAAGAGATCATGATCTCCGAAATTGGCATGGACAATAACCAGGCTGCAGCTGGTAAAAGTTTTGTTGCCGCGATGAAAAACCAAATCCGCAATCTGCCAAATGGCAAAGGAAAAGGTGTATTCTACTGGGAGCCTCAGGCTACACCAGGATACAACGGCGGCTACGGCAAAGGCGCATGGCAGTCTAATATGATGCCAACGGCTGTCATGGAAGGATTTATTGACTAGAACACGGAGAGGTTAGAAGTTTGGATGGGAGCAGTGGTGGGCGTTCCGGTGGCGGATCGTTCTTATGATCGCTGTTATCCCCAGATTTTTATGAATTCCCCTGATAAGGGGAAAATCCGGGGATAAAGGCGACCGCTCCGCTTCTTCAGAATCGATTCCGCCCCCTCCACTACGTTGCTGCTCCTTGAGACACTTCTAAAACCGTGTGTAGTCAAATGGATTAAGTAGTAAGGTAAAACAAGGCCTAGAGGCGCTGTTCCCGGTGGGATGAGCGCCTTTTGGCGATGAAGTGCGTTGAGGGGGCCGCGTGGTGGCGTTCCGGTGTCGGATCGTTCTTATGTTCGCTATTATCCCCAGATTTTTATGAATTCCCCTGATAAGGGGAAAATCCGGGGATAAAGGCGCACGCTCCGCTTCTTCAGAATCGATTCCGCCCCCTCCACTACGTTGCTGCTCCTTGAGACACTTCTAAAACCGTGTGTAGTCAAATGGATTAGGTAGCAAGGTAAAACAAGGGCTTGAGGCGCTGTTCCCGGTGGGATGAGCGCCTTTTGGCGATGAAGTGCGTTGAGGGGGCCGCGTGGTGGCGTTCCGGTGGCGGATCGTTCTTATGATCGCTGTTATCCCCAGATTTTATGAATTCCCCTGATAAGGAAAATCCGGGGATAAAGGCGTACGCTTCGCTTCTTCAGAATCGATTCCGCCCCCTTCACTACGTTGCTGCTCCTTGTGGAACTTCTAAAGCGTGTCGCGATCAATCGAGGAGGGGTGTACCACTCGGGCTGGAGACTGATGTTCTTTTGGCTTACATATGAATATAATAAGTTTATTGAGATAACACATAGGATCAACTTTTTATAGGAGAGGAGGCATAAGGATGAGTTTTTTAAAAGGGCTAGGTCAGTTAGCTGGGGAAGTAACCGGGAAAGTACTCGGCGGCAGCGTGAGGGTTGTTGGTGAGATCGCAGGAAGCCCCTTTATCAAAGAAATCGGAAACGGCGTAGAGAAAGCAACGATTAATACAGGCAAAACCGTTGGACAACTGGCTAGTGGCACATATGATCTTGCCAGTGGTGCAATTCGAAAAGATGATACCGCCATAGACGCGGGACTTGCCGATATTGGAGGTGCTGTAACCAATACCGCAAAAGGTGTAGCGATATCAGCCAAGTATGTATATAACAGCGGTAAAGATGTTGTTGTGGGCATGCAAGAGGAAGATAAGGACAGAGTCAAGCTTGGTGCCAAGAATCTTTTAGCTGCTGCTGCGGTAACAACACTCGCTGTCGGTGTCATTGATGCAGTTGATGGGGCTGAAGGTGTAGATACGTAGGATTTGGTTTAGATCACCAATAACACAACAACTGAAGAAATACAGCCTAGCAGGGCAACAAAAATATGGAGACAACTAAATGAGATTTTTTCAAGTAAAATCCGTTGTCTCTTCTGAATAAAACACGAGTAGATGAACACCGTTATCACAACGGGCAGATATAAATGAAGATCCGGACCATCCGTGCTCGGGAGCAATTTATTAATAAGCCCACCTATCGTCTCGTTGACGAGCATAACCCCGTATATAACACCAATTATCGCTGAAATAGAAAACTGAAATAGTGTCTGAACTACATCATTCTTTAAAAAGAACCAACCACGTTTACGGTACAGGTCATTGACCATCATATATCTGTTGCCTCCTCATTTTCTTATTACTATTTTTGATTAGTACTCCTGTATTTTACCACAACGTTGATCAGCTGCCTTTTTAGTTTTGCTGGGCTATCTTATCTTTTCTTCATAAACGTATAAATGCCCTGTCCACCTCATAGGCGGGCAGGGCATTTATAACGATTCAGATACATCTGTTCAGCTTACCTTAGCAAGTCTCGTAGCACGCATTGATGCGGCAGCGTATACGATAAGCGCTGTCCAGATCAGCGCGAAACCAACGAGCAGAACTGGCGAGACCGTTTCCTTGAACACAAACACACTCAGGATCAGCATGATTGTCGGCCCAATATACTGTACAAAGCCGAGTGTGGACAACGACATTCGAGCAGCCGCCCTTGCAAAGAACAGCAGCGGCAGCGCCGTCACCACACCGGAAAGTAACAGTTCGAAGAACATCGGTGCAGGCAGCGTCCATGCCGTGGCTTTTCCAACGAAAGCCAAGTAGATCCAGTAGCCGAGTGCGACGGGCAGAACTACAGCTGTCTCTGAAAATAAGCCCACAGAAGCGTCTTGCTTAATCTTCTTCTTCGCCAGACCGTACAAGCCAAATGACACGGCCAATGAGATCGCAACCCATGGGAAACGTCCGTAGTCGATAGCGATGATAAGCACCGCTACACCAGCGATGGCAATCGCGAGCCATTGTCCACGGTTTGGTTTTTCATGAAGGAAGACAACCGCCAGCAACACATTCAGTAACGGGTTCAAATAATAGCCCAGACTTGTCTCAACGACATGACCATTGTTAACTGCCCAGATGAAGATAAGCCAATTAATAGCAATTAGCAGCCCACTCGCGGTAAGGGACAGCAGGGTCGAACGACTGGTCAGAATGCGCTTCATGTCACTCCAACGACGTTGAACGGCAACGAAAATCCCCATAAAGACAAATGACCAGACTACCCGGTGCGATAAAATCTCGCCTGCCGGTACATTTTCGAACAATTTCCAATACAGCGGGAGAACCCCCCACATGATATACGCAATGATCGCGTTGATTAATCCATTATTCATAACTTTTTCCCCTCTTACTTACTCTAATGTCTCAACGGATTATACGCCTCGATCCTCGTTTAAGTAAAGGGGGTAATAGGTCATACAGGAACCCATGCCTAGTTCAAATGACTTTTTCTTTTAGCAAAAGCTTCACGTTTAGCGCAACCAAATTATACTTTGCGCTTTTTCTTCCTTACTCTCATGAAGAAGATAAAGATCGCCGCAAATACTACTACACCTACGATAAACAAATCAATATCTTGCTCAAACATAAACCACATTTTGTGTTCTAAGTTTACTTGTTGTTTTGGTGGATATCCTTCTCCAAATAGTTGAGTTGCCTGGTTCAAATGATTCATTTCGATGGTCAAACTGCACGGACTACTACTTAATTCACCATCCACTTCGCTAAAGTATAGTAAGTATTTGTTACCTTCCTTAAAATCAAACCCCCATGTGAAGTTAGTTGCGATAATTAGTTGAGAGTCAACTTCAGTGTTCCAACTCCTCTCAACTTCCACTAAAATATATCTAATTTTCTCTTTGCTCCCTGTAAACCCTTCTTGCTTCAAGTCGACCTTTACTTGCTTTACTTCACCATAAACAGCTCCATCATATATTTCTAACTGTTCTTGGGGACCTCCCGATTCAGCACATGACAAAGCGTTAACATCTTGTGCATTTGAGATAAAGAAAACGGTGGATATAAAAAATATTAACGTGATTATACGAATCTTCAGTTTTTCCACCTTCTTCTCATAACGTTATTTCGTACATCTTTATTGACCTGTTTAACAGGAAAAATGTTGCATTTTCCCTTGCCGTTAGGTGAATGAACAAAGAAGCAACCAATCGGACACAGTTGGTTGCTCCATTTGTCTTTATTAAGTTATCATTCAAGGACTAATCTAAAAGAAATAAAACTAAGATATTTTTCTTACAGCAAACCATAGCTCAACAAAATTCAGTCCACCTTTAACTCCAGTAATTTCAAATTCCATTCCGTTGACCTGTTCATATCCTGTAGTAGGAAGCCATTCAGAAAAGAATCGTCTATATAAGGTTTCAATGGTTTCATCGAATTTATCCCATGTAAAGGGATCAGAGGAAAAGATCGCCTACGTGTGTGCTGGTATCGTTATACTTGTGTAACCATCGGGTTTACTTGTTTCACCTTTAAATACACCCAACATGTATGGGAAAGTATCTTCCCCAGTTTTTTTGTAGCTACACACAGCATGTACTTTATGATAATTCGAATTCAAAGAGTTTGGTAGATCACCGGCATTTGTAGCAAGTCTTTCAACCTCGCCATTTTCGTGGCTTTGCTTCCATAATTCTGCGGGGGTCTCTACTCCGTTTAATTGAAACACTTTCTCTATTCCAAATATTTCGAAGGATTCTTTTGTTTCGATACGATAGTTCATAGGCTCTTCCCCTTTAATCGAAATAAGGAAGGAAAGCCGCGGATAGGCTCTGAGGGCAGTCCCTTCTTCACGAGCCATCGCTGGATTAACACCATGCACCGATTGAAAAGCTCTTGCGAATGATACCGGTGATTCATACCCATACTTTATGGCAATATCAACAACTCTCCTATCACTATTCTGCAATTCAATTGCAGCCAGAGTCAGCCGTCTTCTTCGTATATATTCCGCAAGTGAAACATTGGTAATGAACGAGAACATTCTCTGAAACTGATGTGAAGAACAATAAGCACATTGAGCAATTTCCTTCAATTCGATCTCGCCTACTAAGTTCATTTCAATATAATCCAATGCCCGATTCATCCTCATAAGCCAATCCATCTCATCCCTCCTCTCAACAAAAGTATAGTTTCATTAGGTTTTCGTATCGCAACTATTTGTGCGCAATTAAGTTTCGTATTTCTTTTTCCATTCTTCACTCCATTTTTGAAAACTTTTTCCCGTTACTTCTTCCAATGTTTTTCCATCCAACGAATATGGTGCCCCATCCATTGCTGCATTTGGGAAGGATGTCCCCCCTATAACTTTGCCTTCACAAAGTAATATTGAAACTTTGGATTTACTATCGTCAAACGTTCCCAGAGGATGGTTTGTTACTGTAAAGCTATATACCGATATTTCCATCCCAAAATACTGTTCGGGTTCTACTTTTTGAACCCCCCATGTCTGTCTATATGGTATCGTTTCCGTTTTCCCATAGAGTAGTTTGTCTTTGTTTAGAGTGTATTTCTGAACTTGACCATCGTACGAAGAAATTTTATAACCTTTTTCCTTAACATATTCTGTAGCAGTCTTTTGATCACCTATGATCGTGAGTTCATCTGTACCCAACATCGTGACCTCGTTATTGCACCCAGCAATGATAAAAAAAACTAGCCCCATTACAATACGGATAGGTTTAAAATACATCAAGTCCCCTCCAATGTGCAGAAGTATATTCATCATTTTGACGATTCGTTCATTAACTGGTTGCGTTATTCTGCCATTACATAAAAAAAGTAGCCGACCCTTTTGATCAACTGCCCGAATGGTGGTCATTTCATTAACGTTTCATGGTAGCACCACATTTGATCCTAATCTGGTTACTTTCACTTTCCTCCAATATGAAATACACCAATTACGGTTTCACCATCCTTGTCATACAGTGGAATATCCCATCCGTCTGGTGATCTGCTGTTCTGTATCGCAATAGCTTCTTCAGGTGTTTTTGGTTGCTCGCCATCCATGTCTTTTTTCAGCAGATATCCTTCTGTACCATCCACACCAGTAGCCAAGATTAAATCTGGTTCCGTTTCTGGAGAAGTCGCATATGCGGCAGAACCATATGTCTGTCCATTCTTATTTTTCGGATAAAGAGAAGTGATGTGAATTTGATTCAGCGCATTTTTAACGTTTGGATATTGGGATAACCCTGAACCACTCGATTCATTCATCATAAAAACCACAAAGATCAATAGTATAACTCCATTAGAATACATCTTCACAACTGTTCACTCCCTTATACTTTTGAACCCGCAGAAATTCCAATGAAGAGAAGATGGCTTTCGCATATTCACATTTCTCTTCCATCTTTAGAATAATATAACATATATTCATGGGACTAGTTGGAAATTGGACGATAATCATCTAACCTGTCTAACGTTATTGCAGAACATCCCTCTTCGATAACATAAAAAAAACGGACACCAATCTTTGGAGATCAGCGTCCGTTTGTATGTTCCATATTATAATTTAAAAGTGTTACTTCACTTCACCAACAACGGTAAAGCGCTCGTTTTCGTGTTGTGGATTCTCGATCTCATCAACCAAAGCAATCGCATAGTCTGCATAGCTGATGTAGCTGTTGCCTTCGCTATTCACAAGAATAACGTCGTTGCCTGCTTGATATTTGCCGGTGCGTACACCTTCTGGATTAAAGAATCCAGCCGGGCTCAGGAATGTCCATTGAATACCTGAAGATGCTTGCAGATCCTGCAAGTTTTGGCCTTGGTTCGTTGCAGTTGCTTTATAAGCATCAGGGAATCCTGGGGATTCAAAGAGACGCAATGTCTTGGACTCGTCAGTGAACAGGCTTCCTGCTCCACCCACAACGATCAGACGAGTGTTTGGTGCATCTTTCAGGATGTTGATCAACGCTTGTCCTACTTCCACATGCAGGTTTTCTTTACCCGCTGGTGCACCAAATGCATTTACAACCACATCGAACACTTTAACATCTTCAGCTGTAAGATCGAATACATCTTTCTCCAGCGTATTCAAGCTTTTATCTTCCAATTTGGATGCATTACGAACGATTGCCGTTACTTTATGCCCTCTGTCTGCTGCTTCTTTCAAAATTACACTTCCTGCTTTGCCTGTTGCACCAATGATTGCAATGTTCATCTTGATCTCTCCTTTAAATTATCGATATTGTTTATATTTGAACTTTATATTGTAACTATAATTGTTACAACTAAGTTTGTCAACCATGATACTTTCAGTACACGCAAAAAAGCCCCTGATATCATGCCCGTGCAAAACGGATACAATTCAGAGGCTATCTATTAAAGGAATTGCAAACTGCTTATTTCAAAACAGAATTGGGAAACCGCTGTACAACTCAGTTTCTTAACAATCCTTATCAGGAACACCCGCATCTTCCTTCGTACGGAAAGAAGATCCACAACCACAAGTGGCTACTGCGTTCGGATTATGGATGGTGAACCCACCCGTCATACCGGACTCTTCAAAATCAATTTCAAGTCCATTCAGATATTTCAGGTTTTCCTTCTCGACTACAACCTTCATGTTCTGAATATCCATATACAGGTCCTCATCGGACTCTTTATCGTCAAAGCCCATGGCGTACGAAAATCCGGTGCAACCGCCCGGTGCTACGCCAAGACGCAGGAACATACCAGGTGTCTCTTGCTGTGCAAGCATCTCTTTCAATCTGTCAGCAGCCGTTTCGCTGATGTTAATCATGCCAGGTCACTCTCCTTTTTCATATAAAATCATGTTCAAAAAGGGCGCTTTTCAGTACCAAGAAGATGGGATGAAGATAGAAATGGAGTAGCGGAGCGTAGGCAAAACTACGTGAGCAACGGACATTTCGGCTGAATCCCATATTCGACGCTGAGATGCCGCTAGGCACCCTTCGTAATCAAAAGCGTACTTTTGAACAACCTTTCATTAACTCTTCTTTAAATTATACTCCACCCCGTCAAGGGTCTCAAGTCATGTTTGCCTCTTTCCGCGTTCCCCCTGAACTCCTTTTTCTTCCCAGTGTATTGAACCCCCGCGATACGAGGTTTATAATGAATAGGTGGTCGCACTGAAATGTCGATATTTTGTCATGACTTATTCAGACGATGGTCATAATTGGAGTTGTAATTTTTTTCACATTTCGAGACTGCAACGCAGTCCCCAATGCATATATGAGTCAACAGACTCCATTTTTTGAAAAAATTTAGCTTTCATATGCAGCACACGCTGCACCGGGTAAATAAGAGTTAGTCCTTATAAGGAAGCGGCAGATGACCGCATCTTTGCTATGTAGTTCTGTATACAGATCCTACACACAACTCAAATCCGGTTAAGAACAGGAGGAAACAGTATGTCTACATTGGTAACACCGTTCACAGACAAAAGAATGGCTGAAATCGTTGAGAAAGTGCAGAACGGCGTAAGGCTGAGCGTAGAAGACGGCGTATATCTGTATGAAACAGATGATCTGCTGACTTTGGGCCAGCTGGCCAATGAGGCCAACTTGCGGAAAAATGGCAAGAAAGTATATTTCATCGAAAACATGAGTCTTTATTTTACGAACGTATGCGAAGCCCGCTGCGCTTTTTGTAATTTCCGTAAAGACCAGGGTGAAGAAGGTTCTTATACATTATCCGGTCAGGAAATGATCGATTATGTGGAACAGCATATTCATCCGGGCGTACGTGAGTTCCATATCGTAGGCGGACATAACAACCATGTACCTTTTCAGTATTATGTCGATTCCCTGCGTGCTTTAAACGAGAAATATCCGGATGTTACACTGAAAGCTTATACAGCAGCCGAGATTGATTTCTTCACTCGGATTAGCGGACTCAGTATCAGAGAAGTTCTGCAAGAGCTGCAAAAAGCAGGTCTGAAAACATTGACTGGTGGCGGCGCTGAGATTCTCTCGGATGAATATCGCAAAAAAATGCGTGTAGACAAAGCCAACGTGGATCGTTATCTTGAGGTGCACCGCACAGCTCATAATCTCGGCATGCGTACACATACTACGATGTTGTATGGATCGATCGAATCCTATGAGGACCGCGTCAACCATATGGTGCAGATCCGTGAATTGCAAGACGAGACCAACGGATTCATGGTCTTTATCCCGCTTTCCATGCAGCCAAAAAGTAAAAACGCGAGTATTATGCGTCGTAACTCGGCTTATGAGGATCTCAAAACAATTGCGATCAGCCGTCTGATGCTGGATAACATCGATCATATCAAAGCATACTTCATTAACATCGGTCCACAGCTAGCTCAAGTTGCCCTTGGATTTGGTGCTTCAGATGCACACGGCACGATCGTTCGCGAACGGATTAGTCATGCGGCAGGTGCACTCACACCTGAAGGCCTTACACGTAAAGAGCTCATATGGCTCATTAAAGGTGCAGGACGTATTCCGGTAGAACGTGATACGTTCTACAATGAAATTCAAGTGTACGAATAGGACATAACTCCATCCACAACCAATATTGCACCAGCACCACTCCAGAACGAAGCTTTCATTATAGGGAGACGTTTGAATTCGAGTGGTGCAAACTGCTGAATAATATCTTCAATTTTCAACGTCTACTTTTTAATTATTCAAATCATAACAAAAGGAGCAGCTATGTTATTGCATAGCTGCTCCACAGTTTACAGCCCCATTTCAGTGGGACTGATGCAGAAAGGAAGCCGAGTCATGAAAAATTTCGTCATTCTTGGAGGCGGCTATGGCGGCCTCACAATCATCAAGGAACTTCTGGAGGGTAAAATTCCATCCGATACACAAATTATTTTGGTGGACCGTAGCCCCTTTCAGGGATTAAAGACAGAATATTACGCACTCGCAGCAGGAACCGTATCTGATTATGACCTGCGTATCCAATTTCCAGTGAGCGATAAAGTCACTTACCGTTATGGAGAAGTTACTTCGATTGACCTGGAACAGCGTCAGATTGAATTTGAAGGCCAAGACCCGCTCGTGTACGACAAGCTTGTCATCGGACTTGGTTGTACAGACCGTTTCCACAACACGCCTGGCGCCGAAGACTACAGCTGTACCATTCAGAGCTTTAGCAAAACACGCGAGACCTACCTGCGCCTTAATGAAGTCAAAGCCTATGGCAATGTGCATATCGTAGGCGGAGGATTAAGTGGTGTCGAGATGGCAGCTGAACTTCGTGAGAGCAGACCCGATCTAAACATCAGCATTTTGGATCGTGGTGAACGTGTATTATCCGCTTTCCCACAACGTCTGTCTGTGTATGTGCATGAATGGTTCAACGAACATCAGGTAGAGACACGCGGGCATATCGCCATTTCACGTGTTGAACCGAACGCCATCTATAACCGGGATGAACAGATCCTAACCGATGCTGTCGTGTGGACTGCAGGCATTCAGCCCGTAAAAGTGGTACAGGATCTGGACGTAACCAAAGACCCTCAAGGACGTGTCGTCCTGAATGAATACTACCAAATCCCGGAATATACCGATGTGTATGTCGTTGGTGACTGTGCCAGTGTCCCTTATGCACCTAGCGGTCAAGCTGCGGAAGTGCAGGGTGAGCAGATCGCCCATATTCAGCATGCCCTCTGGAAAGGCGAAAAGCCCAATCCACATCCACTCAAGCTTCGTGGCACACTCGGCGCACTCGGCAAGAAGTCTGGGTTTGGGCTGATGGGCAAAACGTCCATGATGGGACGTGTACCTCGTATTTTGAAAAGTGGTGTGCTCTGGATGTCCAAGCGCCATCTCGGTTAGTCGAGATCGAGCTCGTCCCAGACATCGGCTTCGGCAATTTTGGCCAAAATGGCGTTATATAGATCTTCCACTTTGTCCGTGATGACAACTTCGCCATTCACCAGTGCAAATGGAGTCATAGAACATTGGCCGCAGTTGGTTAGGCAGCCGTATTCAATCACGTCATAGTCTGGATTTTCTTCCAGTTGATCCATGACTTCATCTGTGCCAAAATGCATATTATTGGCACAAAATTCAATAATCGGTCTCATTTAAGTTCACCTGCTTTGTTTGACCATTTTAATTTGTGGCCATTTGTAATATAATATAGGAAGGAAAGGAGTTGAACAATATGAGCGAAAACGCACAAAGCACCATGTATGATGAGGTATCTGATGTGCTTGATAAACTTCGTCCGTTCCTGCAGCGCGATGGCGGTGACGTGGAACTGGTCGACGTGGAGGACGGCATCATTAAGCTGAAACTGGTCGGTGCCTGCGGCAGTTGCCCAAGCTCCACCATTACCTTAAAAGCCGGGATTGAACGTGCCCTTCTCGAAGAAGTTGAGGGTGTACAAGAAGTCGTACAAGTATTCTAATCAATCCTTCACGAAATAAACCTCAAGAGCCTTTCGCTTCGCATGAAGCGGAGGGCTCTTTTTTTTGTGTGCATATGCAGAGAGTACATTTCATCTGTCCCTTTGACCCGTTTCCACGTACAATCCTTCAATTCACCTTTTAAGTATCCTCGCGCTGTATGGTTGGACGAATCGGATCAAGTCCTCCAGATACATCCATAATGTTACCTGTTATAAAATCGGAATGATCAAGGCACAGATACGTAATCACTCGTGCAATATCTTCACCGCTGCCTGGTCGCCCTCTTGGCGTTTCCTCGTCGGTGATGCCTGCCATTTCATCAATCGTTTTCTCTTTGTTCGCACCACGAATGTCACCTGGACATACCATGTTAACCGTAATTCCATACGGGGCTTCTTCAACCGCGAGTGTCTTTGTAAAAGATACCAGACCCACCTTGGCAGCTGCATATACGGCGCGATGAGGCCAAGATCTCGCTTCTCCAGCATGACTGAAGCCAAAATGGATAATGCGCCCCCATTGCTTGCGTCTCATCTCTGGCAATACACGCTGATCCAGTAACATCGGTCCCAACAGATTTCCCTGCACAAGCATCTGGACCTCAGCTTCAGAATAATCCGCAAATAATCGTCGTTCACGGACAAATGGACCTGCGTTATTCACCAAAATATCAATGCTGCCCAGGTTGCCTTCCACCTGCTCAACCAATGAAGAGATATCTTCCACCTTGGATATATCAGCCTGGATGGCAATGCACCGCACACCCTTGGCTATAATCTGAGCCTTTAAAGCCTCAGCTTCTGTTCTGCTGTGTACATAGTTGAGGGCAATATGACACCCCTGATCTGCCAGACTGAGGGCCGTCATTTTACCAAGACCTTTGGCACTTCCCGTTATGAGGGCAACCTTTCCCTTCACGTTCATCCCCCTCTTCAAAGAGCAGTCACTATCCAGTATAAAAGATTTATCGTCCTCCTACAACTCGCTTATCCACAAGGGATTATCCACCTTAAATTCCAAATATATCTTGATTGAAATCAAACACCTATGGTACTGTCGAGGATATAACTCGAAAGGACTTCTACATGAATATGAAGAACAAAAGATGGATATCATTTCTTACGCTTTTAATGTTGAGTTTATTAACAGTTTCTAGTGCCTTACAGGTATCAGCGGCAAGTGAGAGCGAGCAAGCGCCTGATGAGTACGATTGGATTACTGGACCTGCATCTGTCTCTCTGGACGGTAAGGCCACCCTGGAAGTCCCTGAAAGCCATTCCTATCTGGATAAGGCCAATACCCAACGCTCGATACTTAACAGTGATGGGAAGCCTAACGGGAATGAAATCGGAAGCCTAGCCAGCAATAGTGAATTCGGCTCGTGGTATGTTGTGTTTGAATACGTGAAAACAGGTCATATCCATGATGACGATCAAAATTTGAGTGCCGAAGAACTGTTAAGCAGTTATATCCGAGGCACAGAAGAAGATAACAGAGAACTTGATCCTGAATACAGAACGTACATAACGGGGTGGGAAATCGAACCGGCATATGACAGTACCAAACATCAGTTAGTCTACTCCCTTGGTTTTAAGAATGCTGATCAGCAAGCCATGGTCAATTACAATGTAAAACTCCTGACACGCGAAGGGTACATCACAGCCATTCTGGTTACAGATACGGCTAACTTTCAACAGAGCCGCCAGGCATTCGAGGAAACTGTCCTTAATCGACTTAGCATCAATGCAGGATATACCTACGAGGAGTACAATGCTTCGACTGACAAAACATCCACTATAGGGCTCAACAGTCTTCTGATGGGCGGGATCGGGTATACGGCTTCCCAGAAATTCAGTGCTCTTCTTTTGCTCAAAAAAGGATGGGCCTTGATCCTGATTGTCGTCCTTGGGTTAATCGGTTGGATCAGATACAAGATCAAAAGCTCACATGGAGAAGAAGAAACACTCTCTCCCTCCGAGAGAACGTACCTGCAAGAAGCAGATGAGCAGCAGTATGCTGATCAGAATGAATTATCATACTACCGCCAATCTGGGCATCCATCCAACGCGGAGAAACAAGATAAGCCCTAACCCTTCCCTTATTAATCCCCACGTCAGCTCAGATTAAGAAACATAAAATAAGCCGTATATCTCTTCAGAAGAGATATACGGCTTATTCTTAATAGCTTCACATCATATCATACATATCGTGAATTATTCAGTTGCAGGTTCAACTGCACCTTTATAACGTTCTTTGATGAATGCTTTCACTTCTTCGGAGTGCAAGGCAGCAGCCAGTTTCTGAATTGCATCTGCATCCTTGTTGTCCTCACGGGAAACGAGGATGTTCGCGTATGGGTTACCTTGCAGATCTTCGATCAACAAAGCATCATTCGCTGGATTCAGGTTTGCTTCAAGCGCATAGTTAGCGTTGATGAATACCAGATCCGCTTCATCCAATTGACGAGGCATCATAGCTGCATCCAGCTCGATGATATCCAGGTTCTTCGGATTGGCTGTGATATCTTGAATCGTAGATGTAATATTTGTGTTGTCTTTCAGCGTAATGATACTTTCCTTCGCGAGCAACAACAGAGCACGTCCACCATTGGATGGGTCATTTGGAATTGCTACTTTTGCGCCGTCAGCCAATTCATCCAAAGACTTAATCTTTTTGGAGTATCCACCAAAAGGTTCAACATGAACAGGTGTTACAGAAACGAGGTTGAATCCACGTTCTTTATTCTCTGTATCCAGATAAGGTTGGTGCTGGAAGAAGTTTGCATCCAATTTTTTATCAGCAAGTTGCTGGTTGGGTTGTACATAGTCATTGAACGTAACGACTTGCAAACGAATACCTTGTGCTTCCAGTTCAGGCTTGATGCTTTCCAGAATCTCTGCATGTGGTGTAGGTGAAGCTCCAACTTTCAATTCAACCGTACGTGGTGCACCTGCTGAATTATCTGCGCCGCTATCAGCGTCCTTATTGTTTCCGCAAGCTGCGAGAACCGCAATTAACATAAGACTAAGTAGAGCAAAAGACCATTTTTTCATGTGTAAAACCCCTTCTCTAATCATTTTTTTCATGTGGCGTCCGCATGAATGCATATCCATCATGTTATCTATGTGTTATTTCCTGGTGAAAAATGTAACCAAGCGATCTCCAGCCATCTGGAGAATTTGCACGAGAATAATCATCGACACCACGGATATAATCATGATTTCATTTTGATAACGGAAATATCCGTAGTTAATAGCCAGTGTTCCCAGACCTCCACCACCAACCATGCCCGCCATCGCCGTATAGGAGACTAGCGTAACGATGGTGATCGTTATCCCAGCGAGCAGGCCAGGCAGTGCCTCAGGCAACAACACCCGTCTTACAATCTGTCCGGTCGATGCACCCATCGACTGTGCTGCTTCAATTACCCCCCGGTCAACTTCTCGCAACGTTGTCTCCACCAATCGAGCAAAATAAGGAGCTGCTGAAATAACCAAAGGAGGTATGACGCCAAGAACCCCCGTAGCTGTACCGACAAGTATACGAGTGAATGGAATAAGAGCAACAATCAATATGATAAATGGGACCGAGCGCAAAATATTAACAATCAGGGATAGTATAGTGTAGACTGTCCGTGACTTCATTGAAGCAGATCGGGCTGTCATGAACAGCAGAACTCCGAGCGGTAAACCCAAGATAACGGTGAACAGGCCTGATACACCCAAAATCTGCAGTGTCTCTATGGAAGCTTTACCAACCTCTTCCCAACGAACTGTTGAAAAATCCATCTAACGAAGCACCTCCACATCAAGTCCCTCAGCGGTCAATTCGGATATCGTCCGATCAATCGCATTGGAATCACCTTCGAACCGAACGGTCAGTTGTCCATACGGAACCTGTTTGATCGTAGAGATCGTTCCTTGCAGGATGGCAAAATCCACACCCGTCTTACGAACCGTTCTGGACAAAATCGCTTCATATGTTTTGTTCCCCAGAAAGGATATCTTCACAAGTTTCGAAGCAACACCTGCCTGCAATTCAATGCCTGCATTCGCCAGAGCGGTCTCTTCCAGAGCCAGTCCAGCTTCATGGTCACGCATCATGAAGTCTCGTGTAATCGCATGCTGCGGCTTCAGGAACACCTCGGTTACAGGTCCCTGTTCCACAATACCACCTTGATGAATGACAGCCACCTTATCACAGATGTTCTGGATGACATGCATCTCATGTGTAATCAGCACAATCGTAAGGTTGTACTTTTCGTTAATGTCGAGCAATAACTTCAGGATTGAATTTGTCGTCTGTGGATCAAGTGCTGAAGTAGCCTCATCGCAGAGAAGTACATTCGGATCACTCGCAAGTGCTCTCGCAATCCCCACACGTTGTTTCTGTCCACCTGATAATTGAGCTGGATATTTGTTGCTATGGTTCTCCAGACCAACGAGATTAAGCATTTCCTTCACTTTCCGATCAATGGCATCCTTGGGTGTATTCACAAGCTTTAGTGGAAAAGCCACATTATCATATACCGTTGCCGAAGATAACAGATTAAAGTGTTGAAAAATCATCCCGATCTTGCGTCTCTGTTGCTGCAGTTCGGTTTTGCTCAGTTCAGTCAGGTTGATCCCATCAACCCATACTTCACCCTCCGTAGGCCGTTCCAGCAAATTAATGCAGCGAATCAATGTACTTTTGCCCGCTCCAGAATGGCCAATCACGCCGTAGATTTCGCCCTTTTGGATGCTCAAATTCAGCTCGGATAAAGCTGTTGTAGATTTTGCCCCTTTGCCGTACATTTTCGTTAAACCTTTTAATTCAATCAATCGCACTTGCCCCTTTCCAACCACCTACATGTATCTTTACCCGATCTAAAGGAAAACTCCCCTTAAAGTACAAAAAAAGAGCCCTTTGCAGATACAAAGAGGGCTCTTCACGTGAAAGAATATACCTTCTCATCTGCCAAAATCGTGTCTTGCACCATTTTGTAGGAATTAGCACCTAACATCTATAACGAATGATACATGTATCATGTCGTTACAAATCGGTTGCCGGGCTTCATCGGGCCTGTCCCTCCGCCGCTCTCGATAAGAAATATGTTGTTGTAGGATTTTATAAGTTCATGTAGTTTATGCTTTATAATGTGAACGTAACTTCCGAAATATCAATTATATCCGTGTAACATTCGATTGAAATTCAGTATATTCCAAGTATTCCGATTTGTCAAAGGGAATTATTTCTTTTCCATATTCTGTTGATATAACGATAAGAGGCTGTTAACGTTTCACAGACCATATCCACGCCCTGACGCATTTCCTGCACATGCTGATTCAAATCCTCCAATTTCACTTTACCTTGCAAGGTCTGGTGTAACTGCCACAGGTCATCATGCATTTCTGAGTTCATGTAGTGAATTTCCATATTACGTCGTTTGCGCAGCTTGCTCATCGGCTCACGATAAGAGTCCTTGATCTGTATTAATTGCAACGCAAGATCATGGTGCTCCCTCGCATAATCGAACTGCCTTAACACTGTAAAATAAGAAAAATGCGCTTTGGTATTTGAAGTATTCAACTGGAATATTTCATTTAATACCGTGCCCACTTTATCCAGGATGGCAAAGCAGCGGATAAAGCCATCTTTGTAGAAATACACATACCGTGCATACTCGGCTTTTTCAGTCGCCGTCATATCATCCGTTGAGCCTGCAACGACCTTATTGCGAAAATGAGCAGCAGCGAAACAGCTTTGCTCCAGTTCATCCAGTGAGGAGATGAGTCCCTGAGTCCACACATACAGTTTCCGATAGTCATGCGTGGGATCATGGTCCACATGCATTTGTCGTTGAAATAACTCAAGCGTATGCGCCATTGCGTCCATCGCTGCCTTCAATTTACCTTCGTTTATACGTGGCTTTTCCCCCAACAACGTTCGCAGCATATCTAACCTCCTCTTTTCCAAATCAACAAAAATTCATCACATTAAACGTAAAACATCATCCATTCCGTGTAATTGCTGCTTGCCATAGGTTGCCCTGATCCCCCTGACATCAAACAAAGTCCACCATCCAATGATGTACATCACTGGATGGTGGACTTTCATATTTAGCCCAAGTACCTTTGGAAAAAGAATGGATCTATATCTTAGAACCGATTAACCGGGCGATGCAGCTTGTACACCAGGAAACTCATATACGTTAAAACTCCGAATAATATGGCGATATCCAGCATATGAGCTAGAGCTACAAACATGTATACTTCCGGACGGTTCATTGTCACCATCATGAAAATACCAATGACTACTTGCATCAGAATAAGAACAACGGATACCACACCCAGAGTACGCATTTCCTTGTTGTCCGGATTATTACGGTAAGCGAAGTGACCCAGGATCGCAATAACAATCACGAGCGACGCAGCAGCTGCACGGTGAGCAAAGGCAACTGCAACCCCACCCGAAAGCTCAGGAATAATCTGACCGTTACAGAGCGGAAATCCCCAACATCCGCCGGCAGAATCCGTGTGACTCACAAATGCACCCGTGTATACCACGAGATATGTGTAAATGGTGGAGAACCAGACCAGATTCCTGAATTTTTTACTAACTCGAGGGTATTTATTCAGTCGCTCCAATCCGCCATCTTTGGCCTCTTGCCTGATGCCCAGCGCCATCATTAGGGAACTGGCAAAAGCAATCAGTGCAAAGCCGAAATGCAGTGCCATGACTGCTGAAGATTGGGAGAAGACAACGGCAAAAGCCCCCATGATTCCCTGGACGATAACAAATACCAGAGTTAAGAAAGAAAACAATTGCAGGTCACGGCGTGACTTGCCGAACTGCAGAAAAGCAACAAACGAGGCAATGGACAACAATCCAGCCAGTGCGCTTACAGCACGATGGGAATATTCAATAAGTGAAGCCACAGTATGTGCCGGAACGAGTTTTCCGTTACATAAAGGCCATTCTGTTCCGCAGCCAAGGCCTGATTCCGTTTTGGTTACGATGCCTCCACCAAAAGTGGCCAGAAACATGACAAGACAGGTTAATACGGTTAACCATTTAAACAAAGTTAAGTGTTTCAATTTTTTCTCACCCGCTGTTGGTTTAAGATGGCGAAGAATATTCTCCGCTTGTTTCGGTACTTTGACACTTATTTCACAACTAAATTCATTATACCGGATAAAATGTTCATTGACGTCGCGCTTTGTGACAAAATGTTAACGTCTGGTGAATTAATGACCCACAGGTCATTGGAGTTATGTAATTGAGGGATATGCCAGTTGAATTGGGTCTTAAACAGAATCCTGAACACACAAACGCCATTTCCCTATTTCAAGAGAAATGGCGTTTCATCTAGTATACCCTTTAACAACATGAACCTGTCATACATTTATATAAGTTCAATGAAACATTTACACAATAACGGAGAGGACAGAAATAGCCTGAAGAAGCGAAGCGTTCGCCTTTATCCCCGGATTTCCCCCTAATAAAAGGGATCAAAGAAATCTGGGGATAACAGCGATCAAAAGGTTATTCTGTCATCGGAGTGTCTGTGTGAATATTCATCATTTGAACTTGTATAACATCATTTATGGATCGTGTTGTACACCTCAACTGCGCGATCCAGGAACTGCTCAATCTCTTCTCTTGACTTGCGAAGCTTGTTCACATACCGTACGAGTTCGCGGCCATCTGAATACGCCACAAAGCTTGGAATGCCAAGAATATTCTGCTCTTCACTAACCGTTCCAACCTGATCCACGTCGACCTCAATCAAAGTCAGTTCACGTGCATATTTCTCTTCAACCTCAGGCATAAACGGATCGATGTATTTGCAGTCGCCACACCAGTCTGCCTTGAATACGGCAATCGTCAAACGTGGGGATTGGATAGCTACATCAAAAGCCGGTTTGGAAGTAATCTGTTCCATTCGGTTCATCTCCCTTTCTGTACCTTGTCTTACCCTAAGTGAAGCAAATTGGCGAGTGGAAGTCAAATAATCAGCGCATACTTAGAATAAACCACATGGTCTGTGAAATTAAACCCAGAACATCATGAAAGGATGTCACATCATGACTTCCACCAGAACCGATTCTTCCAGCGAACAGCATCACGGGTCCCTTCTGCAGATTGTCCGTTCCATTCCGGGTGCTGCCCGTGAAATCTGGCGTGGCAAACAAGCGGCATGGCAAGCTTCAGCACAGCTTCGTCACCCATTGCGTGACATCGAGTGGGATACCGATACAGCAGCTGCCTTACAGTCTGAGGTGGAGCGTTTGTTACCTGCCAGCGGCAAATCTTTTGCACGCACGGACCAGGTTCAAAGCGCACTCGTCTGCGAAGAAGATTGCATCATTCTGGAAGAGATTAAGACACTGACCCAGGAGCATAATCGGAGTAATATCACCCGCACGGCAGCCTATCTGGAATGTTATGAGCAATATCCCGAACTGCATTGGGCACTGCTGGCCCATATGGTCTCTCGCAACGGAGGATATCACATGACAGATCTTCAAAGTGACTTAATGCATAATCTACAGAATCAAAGCGATCGCGAGCATATGTATCGGCTGCTGGAGCGATGCAATGCACTCATTTTCCAAGATGCATATCCCCAGCTTTTGCTGTATATGAACAGTCGCCGGATCGGACGAAGCTGTTTCCATCTCTTATCGCACTTTCACGTATCGGCGTTTATGACGCCGTTTTGGGAACGCTTTTGGCTGGAACGGTGCAGTTCACTGCTTAGTGTGGCATTAATTATTAATGAGCAGAACTATATCGAGAGCCGGGTGGTGCAGCACCCTTATTTTCAAAAAGAAGTACTTTCCAAACCCGCATTCCATCTGCATAATCTGGCCGGTCTGAATCATATCGTCTTTCCTCTTGGACGGGGAGCAGGACTCGCAGGACGCGTCATTGAACATTTTGGCAAGTTGGATGAGCGAATTATGTTTGGCAAAGGCCTATACGCCCTGTTGTTTGGCGTGGAGCAAGTACACACACAAGTGTTGGAGTTCGCACGTTTGGTTCCCCATCGTGGCTCACGCGCTGAATATTGGCCTGGCCTGTTTACCAATCATGAAGACGAGGCGGGTGAACATACATTATACGCTCAGGCGTTACTGGATGAGGAATGGCTTCCAGAAGGACAGCGATTATATAGTCCGGAACTGCTCGCCGTATGGGGAGACACGCCTTATGAACCGATCACCAGACAGGACTGGCTTCAGACTCGGGATAGTCTCGGTTATCTGACGGCACCTCGCCGCCCATGGCTGTTTGAGATGAGTCACGAACACCGGTATGGCATGCTGAAAACAGCACTGGCTCATGATACTAAAGCGATCACACACTAATGCTAAAGATCATATAGAGCAGTCAAAGACGGATGATGTGGATACCCGATATACCGCTAATCCTTGCTTACGGGGCTAATCTCGAGCTCATTCAATCAGCTCGCTTTAACTATACAAAAAGCCCTGTCCGCTTAACAGCAGACAGAGCTTTTATCCATGAGCTTATATCCTATTTTCACAAAATATTAATGCTTGAATAATGCACTTTGTATTTTTAACCTCTTTGCCCAGCTCCACGTTGAAGACGCATAAGTGGACGAAGAATTTTTTGCAGAATACGGGGGTAACTGCCCAGCTCGTCCTTGCGCAGTACACGCAGCACAACCATGAGAACCAGATACACCACCACCACAAGCACACCAACCACAAGGCAGGTAAACAAGAAGGATACACGCGCTGGCAGGAACAGTCCAAAGATCGTATTCCCAATCCAGTTCGTTGCAAATCCTACACCTGCTGCAAGCAACACTGTAATGATAAACCCTTTCCAACGATCTCCCATGATGGAGAAATCAACGATTTTGCGAAGGACCCGCAGATTCAGGTACGTGATGACCAGGAAACAAAGGGCCGTTGCAATGATAATGCCGTAAATGCCAAAGATCGGCGCCAGAATCAGACTTGCGATCAGTTTGATCACAACACCTGCTGCGACACTGATCATTGTAATCCGTGGTTTCCCTACCCCGAGTAAAATGGAGTTGGTGGTCATCATCGTAATCTGGAAAATGGTACCGAATGTTAACAAGGCAATGATCGGCGTTCCATCCAGATTGGTAAACAGCAATCCGTTGACCGAATATGCTGCCGCACAAAGCGCAATGACAATCGGCATACCTGTCAGAATCGAAATGCGCAACGCAAGTGTAACCTGACTCTTCAGATGCGCTTCATCCTTGCGGGCAAATGCTGCTGAAATGACAGGCACCAACGATTGACTCAAAGCGATAGCCAGAATCGGAGGAATACCCGCAATACTTTGGGCTTTCGCACCCAGGATCGCAAGTACACCTGTCGCTTCTTCGAGTCCAATCTGGCCACTAAGCAGTGGTACCACAAGGGATGAATCGATGAAGTTAATGGCTGGAACTGCAAGTGAGGACAACACAATAGGAATAGACAGCTTGAAGATATCACTGTAGATACCTCGCATCGGTAACTGCTCTGCACGCTCGTAATTCAATTGGGCCGCACGGTCGCTACGACGCAGCTTCAAGGTGAAGTACAGCATGACACCAAATGCACCCACACTTCCTAATACCCCGCCAAATGAGGCACCCGCAGCAATTGTTTGGTCATCATAATTCCATTGCAGCATGACATAAGCCACGATAATGGCTGTACCTACACGGGCGAACTGTTCAACAATCTGTGAAATACCACCCGCTGTCATGTTGCCGCGTCCCTGGAAGTATCCACGCATCATCGCAATGGCCGGGAAAAGCAGCAAGGCTGGAGCCAAGGCGCGAATGGCGCTGACCGATGCAGGTACTTTGGAGACATACGTGGCATAATAAGGTGCCGCGAACCATAATAAAGCAGACATGACTACCCCGGCAACAGCCGCAAAGATCAGGGCTGCACGGTAGATCTGTTGAGCTTCACCCGCGCGTCCGAGCGCATAGCGTTCCGATACCATTTTACTAAGTGTACTCGGTATGCCCGCCGTTGCTACAGTTAATAACATTAAATATACCGTATTGGAGATCGTAAACGATGCGTTACCGACATCTCCAAGGATATGCTCCAGCGGCACCCGTTGAACCAATCCGAGTACTCTTGCGATCAGCGCAGCTGCCGCCAGAATGAGCGTACCCCTAATGAATGTTTCTTTCTTAGACAAACCAATTCCCCTTCTTTCCTCCACACCGGACGTGCATCCCGTTGAAGCTAATCCTGAACGTTTAGGCGAATCTTACCACCCAGATAATAAAGAGAACAATCATGACGATTTGCAAAATAATTTTCATCACAGTACTCGTAAATAACCCCACGACCGAACCAAATCCAACTTTTGAGGCTTTGGAAGGTGAAGACCCTCCGATCAGTTCCCCGATAAAAGCACCGATAAATGGTCCCAATACCAGTCCGAATGCCGGAATGACAAATGGGCCAATGATAACACCAATGGTACTCAGCGTGGTCGATAACTTGGAGCCACCGAACTTCTTCACACCCCATGCGCTAACGACATAATCAGCCACAAACAACACAACAACAATCAGAATCTGAATGATCCAGAACCACACACCAAACGGATCAAAGCTAAAGAACCAGCCGTAGACCAGAAACGCGAAGAAAATCGCTACAGCACCAGGCAGTATGGGATATACAGTTCCAGCCATCCCCACTGCAAACAGCAGCACAATTAAAATCCAGGCAATGGTTGCGAGCAAAGGTTACTCCCCCTTCAAAATATGTTCACGGATCACTTCGACGATGCCATCTTCATTGTTACTCGCTACGATCAGATCAGCCGCTTCCTTCACCTGCTCTTGCGCATTGCCCATCGCTACACCAAGACCCACGGCCTCAATGACAGCCAGATCATTCAGACTATCTCCGACAGCAACAACTTCGGACATCTCGATGCCCAGCAGCTTGCAGACTTCCGCTACACCACTAGCTTTGGATACGCCAGCAGGGTTGATCTCAATATTAACGGGTGAGGAGTTGGTCATTTGCAGACCACCCATTTGTTGCAGTTCCATCATGATCTGGTGACGAACTTCATCCACTTCGGTATTAAAGCCGAATTTCAGCCATTCCAGACCTTCAATATTGTCCGTCCAGCGATCACGGTTGAACAGCTCTTCCACGGAGTATGCCCAGTACCAGCTGTTGTATTTCTCACCGATCTCCTGCATTCTGCGAATCAATACCGGGTCCATCAGATGACGCATATGCAGATCATGCGGGGCTTTCCATACCTCACTGCCGTTAACGGTAACCATCGGTGTCTCCAGCCCAAGCTGCACCGCATAAGGCATCGCGTGGAATACGGCTCTTCCCGTGGATAGGCACACATGCACACCCCGACGAATGGCAATCTGAATCCACTTGGCGGTCTCCTGCGTAATTTCATGATTATCGTTAAGCAATGTTCCATCCATATCCAATGCAAGCAATTTGTATTTCAGTTCACTCATACAGTAGTTCCTCCTAGGTTGTCTCTCTCTCCAAGTTGAACTCATGGATATCCATCAGGGGCATTACGCGGGCAGAAAACCTTTCGATCGCTGTTATCCCCTGATTTTCTTGATTCGATCTACAATGAAGAAAATCAGGTTATAAACGTGACCACTTCGTTTCTCTAGGTCCTTTCTGCCCTCTCCGTACCCCATGTATCTCCAGTTCAACTTAAAGGTTCTCTTTATCTATTTTAAACATTCTTTCACAACAAGATCGCCCGGCATCCGTAAAAACGGACGCTCCGGACGTCACAGCTAACGACATTTTACCACAGATCATCTGTATGCAACAAAATAACCCGCTCAGGATTACACTTCGAAGTTATTACATTTTATGTAATGTATAATTTCCTAAATAAAAAAACGATCCACCTCCTACAGGATGAACCGCTTTTAGCTTAACCTTTGTCACTTTGCCTGTTTTCCAGCCTAACCCGTAGCCAAGATTAAATCCAATTATCCCCTGTCCGCTCCTCTGTCTGGTTTGGATACTGCAAACAAGGATTGGGACATCAAATTCATAGTTTGTTTATATACGTTATGGGCTGCCTTTACATCACCAAGGAACCCGCCCATATGCAGGTGGATTACACCGTGCAGCGATGCCCATATAGTACTGACAAGAGTTTCGGTCTCTTCCTGGTCCGAAATCTGTCCTTGCTTCTGGGCAGTGCTAATTAGAATCAGCAAGCGGTGTATGGCAGTCATCGTTCCCTGCATACTCTCTGCATCCGGCTTAAATTCGGCAAAAGCCCCTCCGAACATCAGCTTGTAGTAGCTGGTATAATTCTGCGCAAACTGCCAGAAGGCTTCCCCCAAATCCAGTAAATGCTGCAAGGAGTCAGAGGACGGCGGCACTTCTTCCAAACACTTGGCGAGCAATTTGCAGCCCTCCAGATACAACTGCTGGGCCAGACCCTCTTTATTAACAAACAAACTGTAAATGATCTTGGTAGAGCAGCCCATCTTTTGCGATACTCTGCGTACAGTAACAGCCTCCGGCCCTTCTTCCTGCAAAATGGCTGCTGCCGCATCAACCACAAGCTTACGGAGATTTTCCGTGTTTTGCAGGCGAGCTTGCTGATATGTTTTTAATGCCCGCCCCTTGGATGGTGAGGGCTTGTCTTCGTCACTGATAAGGATCACCTTCATTTAGTTATCAAGTTTCCGACTTCTAACAGGCATTCTAACCATTTGCAGAAAAGTTGTCAATGAAGTCATCCTGATAAAAAAATAATTTGACACAATAGTTTCTTTTTGGTTACTATGATTCTTATAAGAAACAGTGTTACCGAAAATGGTCTCATGCTCATTTTTTTTAAATTTGCATTATTTTTTGGAGTTAAGGTAACATTGTTTCTTTAAAAAAACAACGTATTATTTAATGCTCTTTGGGTGGAAGAATCGTAACCGTCGCATGCAATTTCTATTTCTGTGCCAGGCTCGACGGAGATAACTCTCTCAACGTGAGTAGTACAGGGGGATAACGCCTCTGTCGGTACGAAGGACACACCGGAACATGTAGTGGCAGTTAACTGCACGCTATGAAAAACGACAACAGAAACATTATTAGGAGGATTAATATGTCAACAGAACAAAAACAACGCAAACGATCCACTGGTCAACAAATTCGTAGATGGAGCCTGACCCTGCTAGGGGTAATTGTGCTGGGAATCATTGTATTCCTGCTAATGCCCGCCCCGGTAGAACCCGCTGTTTGGTCTGCACCTACTGCTCCTTCTTTTGAGAAGGAGGGTCCCTGGAAAGAGAACAACAAACTTAGCTCCGCTGAATTGGTTACAGACCGCGCGAAGTTCCCGGAATTTATCACTTTTGATAAAGAAGGGCGACTGTATGCGGGTGACTCCGACGGCAAAATCTACAGAGTAACCTTTGACGCCGAGGACAAGGCACAGCCAGCAGAGGTATTCGCCGATACCCACGGAACACCTAACGGCCTGAAATTTGATGCTGCCGGAAATTTGATTGTGGCGGATATTCAGAAAGGGCTCCTGTCCATTGACCCGAACGGAAACATCGAAGTACTAACCACTGAAGTAGATGGGGGACCGATCTACCTGGCGAACGAACTGGACATCGCGCAAGACGGATCGATTTATTTCTCCGATACCTCTAACTATGGCAAAGTCATGTTCAAAGAAATTGCCGAGAATAAACCGCATGGACGATTGTTGAAATATGATCCACTGACCAAGCAGACGACCGTTCTGCTTAAGGATTTATATTTTGCCAATGGGGTCGTACTGTCTGCCGAAGAAGACTTCGTGCTAGTCGCAGAATCGTATCATTATCAGTTGACCCGGTACTGGTTAAAAGGCCCCAAACAAGGCACCTCTGATATTTTTGCGGAGAATCTGGCTGGGTTTCCGGACAATATCACCCGTGACGCACAGGGACACTTCTGGGTAGGGGTATTCACAACCCGTCTGTCTTTTGCCGATTACATGCATAGTCACCCTTGGTTAGCAGCGACGATGTCCAAAGTTCCACAGTCCTTGTTAAATGGAGCCAGTGCCCCGGTGAAACACGGACTTGTTGCAGAATATGGACCAGAAGGAGAGCTTATTAGTAGTTGGCATGATCCGGAAGGAACATTGTATGGCATCACCACGGCCGTAAGCCAAGGGAAATATTTATATCTCGGAACCGCACCGGGAGGAAGCCAAGGGGTTCATCGGTTGCCTTTGAAACCGTAAGGATTGTTATATTCTTCTACCTCATTCAAACTTTAGGCATCCCAATAGCAGCTCACTCCAGCAGGAGGGGCTGCTATTGAATTTTTCTTCGTTTACAGTCCAATCAAAAAAACCGCCTGCAAAGCAGGCGGCTAACAATCTCTATGAATTAACGTGCCGCGAATTTGCGACGAGCGTATCGGAATATGATGCCGTGTTTCGGTGACAGCAGCAGTGCAAGAACAAATAAAATTCCAGCAACAGCTACCATGCAGCCCGCAATGGAAGCATCCAGGGCGTATGCCATGATGTAACCTCCAACCGAGGATGCTGCTCCGATCAGGACGGCATATAAAATCATTTTGCCCAGACGATCTGTGAGCAGATAAGCCGTCGCCGCAGGTACAATCAGCATGCCCACGACGAGAATCGAACCAACACTTTCAAATGAAGCTACGGACGTCATCGAAACGAGTCCCATGAGCAGATAGTGGAACAGCACTACTGGAATGCCGCAGGCCGCAGCCAGCGCCGGATCAAAAGCACATAGCTTGAACTGTTTGTAGAACAGCCCAATGACGACGAGGATGACCAGCAAAGTGATACCCAGCATCCAGACCGCCCTCGGACCGACATCCGTACCTCCAAGGGTTAGTGTATCCCACTGTACATAAGCGATCTCACCAAACAAGACACAGTCCAGATCCAGATCAATATGCTGGGCGTTCAGACTAATCAGAATGACACCTACTGCGAAGAGTGCAGTAAACACAATTCCGATTGAGGCATCAGACGAGAGTCCTCCCGCCTGCAAACTCTGTATGAAGAACACCGTCAGTAGTCCAAACACCGTTGCACCAAGTAGCATCCACAATGAATCCCTGGAACCGCTCCACAGGAAAGCAATCGCAATACCGGGGAGAACCGCATGGCTGATCGCATCACCGACCAGAGCCATTCGCCGCAGAATCAGAAAACAACCGAGGATGGCGCAGGCGGAAGATACCAATACGGCCGTCAAGATAATCCAAAACGTTGCCATTACACCTCCCTCCGTTCCTGCTGATTTCGCTGTGCAGCGAGAGTGTGAAGTGTAGCTCGCTCTTCACGCATATATGCGGACTTCGCCTGAATACTACGCAACCGTCGAGCTAATAATCCACGACGCGGAGCAAGCAAGGCTGACCCGGCAAACAACACTGTAGCCGCAAGAACGGTTACAGGTCCTGTCGGCAGATTAGGTACAAGCGTACTGAAGATCGTGCCTGTTGCACCACTCAGTGCACCAAATATGCCTGCCAATACCACCATCAGTGCAAGTGAGTCGGTCCAGCAACGTGCCGCTGCTGCTGGGGTTACCAGCAAAGCCGCAACAAGCACGACACCAACGGCTTGTATTCCGGCCACCACCGCGATTACCGTCAAGAGCAGGATGAGCTGCTCCAACATGGCAACTGGCAGACCCATACCACGTGCAAATCCCGGGTCAAAACTCACCAATTTAAATTCCTTGAACCAGGCAAGACAGGCAATCAGTAATACAAGACATACGCCACCCATAACATACACATCCGTCATGACCATGGATGCCGCCTGCCCAAACAAATATTTATCGAGTCCGCTTTGACTTCCGCTCGCCCCATGCTGGATGCGCGTCAGCATCACTACACCAACCCCGAAAAATACGGTCAGCACAATTCCCATCGCCGCATCCTGCTTGATTCGGGAGTAGCGTGTAATCCACGAGATTCCGAAGGTAGCGACAATGCCAGCCACCAGAGCACCGAACAGGAATAATCCGACCGACTTCGTTTCCGTCAACATAAATGCAATACAGATCCCAGGCAGAGCAGCATGAGCAAGGGTGTCCCCCATCAGGCTCTGTTTACGAAGAAAGGTGAAGGAGCCAATAATTCCACTACTGAATCCTAACAACAGACAGCCGAGCAATATCCAACGTGTATTGGGGTCAGACAAAATGGCAACGATCCAGTTCCACATGCACTACACCTGGCCTTTCTCCGTCCGGCTTCCGATCATCGCAATCCGGCCTCCGTACGTCTCTTGCAGTGTATCCGGTACAAATACTTCACTTGTTGGTCCACCTGCCACCAGTCGTCCATTGAGCAGCAGCACATGGTCGAAGTATTCCTCGACTGTCGCCAGATCATGGTGAACAACCAGTACCGTCTTGCCTTGTTTCTTCAACTGTTCCAAAAGCGAAATGATCGCTTTCTCTGTGGTGGCATCGACACCTGCAAATGGCTCATCCATGAAATACAGATCTGCGTCTTGCACGAGTGCCCGTGCCAGAAAGACACGTTGCTGCTGTCCACCGGACAGCTGACTGATCTGGCGGTACATGTAATCGCCCATGCCGACTTGCTCCAGGCAGTGTGCCGCCAGGTCCCGCTCCTTTTTCCCCGGACGACGGAACCATCCCAGATGACCATACCGTCCCATCATCACCACATCAAGCGCATGCGTTGGAAAATCCCAGTCCACCGATTCCCGTTGTGGTACATAACCGATGCGGCGACGTTGTTCCCGGTACGATTGTCCGAAGATCCGTACCTCTCCATGCATCTTCGGTACCAGTCCCAGAACAGCTTTGATCAGTGTTGATTTCCCTGCGCCATTTGGGCCAAGAATACCAATGAGCTGTCCTTCCGGAATATCGAAGGATACGCTGCTAAGCACCGGCTTTTTGTGATACGCAACAGCCAGATCCCTCACACTAAGAGGAGCCGATGTTGGCTGCGTTCCCTGCAAGTGACTATTGTTCAGTTTCGTAGGAGTTTGTTCCAATAAAGTTGTATCTTCCATAATCCTGTAACTCCTCTCTCATGTGATTCATTATTTCAGAGCTTCTACAATCGTCTCAACATTGTGGCGAATCATACCGATGTATGTGCCTTCTTCCGTTCCCTCAGCTCCCATGGCATCCGAGAACAGTTCTCCACCAATGTTGACCGTATGTCCTTTTTGAGCTGCTCCGGCAATGATGGCTTCCATCGCTTTTGCAGGCACACTCGATTCAACAAATACTGCTTTGATATGGTTATCTACGAGATAATCCCGCAGTTCGCTAACATCTTTTGCACCGTATTCGGCTGCTGTACTGATGCCCTGAAGCCCCATCACTTTCATGCCATAAGCCTGACCGAAATATCCAAATGCATCATGCGCCGTAACCAATACCCGGCTTGCTTCCGGAATCTCCAGAATCTTCTCACGGACCTCGGCATCCAGTGCTTCGAGCTTCGCCAGATACGCCTCTGCCTGAGCCTTGTATTCTTCCGCATGGTCCGGGTCCGCCTCCACGAGAGTATCGCGTACGGCTTCTGCCGCATGCATCCAGTGGCTGACGTTAAACCAGACGTGTGGATCATATTCGGTGCCGCCTGTATCTTTGCCTGAGTGCAACTCCTCGACTGGAATAGTCTCTGTAACAGCAGTAACCAGCTTGCTTGAGGACATTTTCTCCAAAATGTCTGTCATTTTGCCTTCGAGATGCAGTCCATTATAGAAAATGACTTTTGCTTGTTCCAGTTTGCGAATATCACCTTGGGATGCCTTGTACAAATGGGGGTCAACTCCCGGGCCCATTAGCCCGGTAACATCAACATATGCCCCGCCTACCTCACGTGCTACGTCAGCGATCATTCCCGTTGTAGCGGTTACTTGTAGCTTGCCACCACTGCTCGTCTCTGCACCACTGGAACATGCCGTAAGTACAATAACCAGAACCAGAGCCGCTAGCGTAATGAACCCCCTCTGGATACTCCTCATTTTCACCATTAACAATTCAACCGTCCCCTTTCCCTCTCCTAAAATACTTGTCTACATCTAATTTTGTTGTACAAGGTATTAATTTTTAATCAAGACTAATAATGTTTCCCTTGTGCAAATTTTATCCGAAGCCAAAAAAAAAGGCAAGGGATTATTTCCCCTGCCTGTCCAAATATATTTAATTCACTTCATAAACCTTTCGGTCACGATGTTAAAAGAGCTAACTTCCGAGACGTTCTTTTGCATTACTCTTTGTCTTTCCCTTCGTCTTTCTTACCTTTCGGCGTTCCATCGAGACCATACACTTCATCATATGCATCGAAAATTTTCCGTGCTATTGGTGAAGCACTGACTGACCCGAATCCACCTTCCGGTACAACAACAGCGACAGCAAGCTTCGGATTATCTCGTGGTGCAAAGGCAATAAATACACCATTCTCTTTTTTGTTCGGTCCGGTCCCCTGTTCTGATGTTCCTGTTTTCCGGGCATAATCGTAAGGGAAACCGTCAAATGAACTTACTTTGGTGACCATTCCTTTGTGCACTTCATTCCAGTGCGCATCGGCAAAATCAACTTCATTGAGCACTTTAGGTTTGATCTCTTTCACCACATTGCCGTCCGCGTCACGGATTTCCTTCACCAGATGTGGTTCCATCCGTTTGCCTTTATTGGCAAGCATGGTGGTATATTGTGCGAGTTGCATCGTGGTGTACTTGGCTTGCTGTCCAAACGAGGCAAATGCCAAACGTGTTAGAGCCGATTCGTCTTTATTAGTATATTCTAGCCTACCCAGAAATTCATTAGGCAGATCTACACCAGTGGACACACCCAAGCCAAATTCCTGCATGTGTTTGTGCCAGACATCGATGCCTTTCTCTGAGCCATAATTACGTAACAAACGTTTACCCACCATATCAATCATGAAGGCATTGGAGGATTTCTCAATCGCTCTTCTCGCCGTAATAGAACCATTATAAGCAGAATGCGAGTTCTTCACTTGTCGTCCGTCTTTCCCCAAAACCGCATATCCCTGATCGTGATAGGTCTCTCCTGCTGTAAATAATCCCTCTTTTAATCCAATAAGCACACTTAGCGGTTTGATTACCGATCCAAGAAGTACAACGGATTCCGCCCGACTAGGCTTGTCATCATTCGGTGGGAACGACTCGGTGGTTCCATTCCGGAACACATATTTGATTTTGTCATAATCCCAATCGTTCGGATCATAATCCGGCATACTCGCCATAGCCACCACATTCCCCGTATCCACTTCCATGGCTACTGCGTATCCGGTAATTGCCTTAGGGAGTCTTCGCAATTCGTCCGTTATTGCCTCTTGTGTGGCCATCTGAATTTCCTTGTTAATGGTGGAAACCAGACTGTAGCCTTTCTCCGGTGGTGTTTGTAACATCGTTCCATCTGGCAGATTACGTGCGTCAATATCAATGGACTGATATCCGCTTCGTCCACGGAGTTCTTCCTGGTATTGAAGCTCCAACCCATCAAACCCAACCTTCTCTTCTTCATGGTACACAAGACCAGGATCACGCTGGGTACTTGCCCCCTCGCGGATGGCCTTATATTTGGCAATGGAATCTGGTGCCCGTTTGAACTCTCTTGTGTATCCCACAACCTGAACCGCTACGCCATCCGGGTCATATTTTCTTATGTTTTCTTCCAGCACCATAACGCCTGGGTAATCCGCTTTTTTCTCCATGAAAAAGGCAATTTCTTTGGTCGAGAGATCCGACTTCACCAGCCTCGGTACATAGCCAAACGTTTTCTGGTAATCCAGATCCAGTCGTTTGATGATCTCTTCCGCATCCGGTTGCTCTTTGTCCCCTGGATTAAACTGCTTAAACACAGCCGCCAGATCATGAGCCAGTTCCACTGCTTCCTGTCTACGTTCATCGTTCCGATAATCCTCATATAACAGCACATACAGGGACTGTACAGGTTCCGAGTAAGCAAGCGCAATTTCTCCCGTAGCATCATAGATGGGACCACGAACAGGTGCGAGTGGAATGTCTTTGGTATTACGACTCGTTTCCATATACGTCAGTTCAGGACCTTCTACAAACTGCACAAAGGCCAACCTGAAAATAAGGATACTGAATATGACAAATGCCGCGAAAAAAAACAGATTCAGCCTTGCGGTGGAAGGCTTGTTGACGGGTGTATCTTCCTCAGTCATGGGTTTCTTCCTCAATCGGTTAAACATGTTTTAAGCCTCTCCCGTTCCTCTATAAAAATAAAATATTTAATCCGTATTGTGAACGTGTTCAATCCAAAATTTAATCCTTTCTCATACAAGTCTACCAAAGGTTAGCTGTCACGTCTTTCAATTTTTGGTTACATTTTCGTAAACAGAAACGTTGCACTACCCCATCTACCGATTTCAATGTAAACACTGACATATCAACGTTGTCCCGTTCTCCAGATCGCGTTTACCCTTCCCTTATATAAACGTGATACAGCTCATATGGTTACATATTAATGCAACTAATTAGTTCACTCTTACGATCATTCTCCACGTAAAACAAAAAAGAGGACCCACGAAGGGTCCCCTCTGTAACCAATGCCTCACATCACTGTGTGCCTGATTCCGAATCTGAATCTTTATTTTTGTCCTTTTTCGGAACACCGTCGAGACCGAATTCCTCGTCATAGGCATCGAAGATTGCACGCGCAACCGGAGCCGCACTGCTCGAACCAAAGCCCCCTTCGGGGATAACCACAGCGACAGCAAGCTTTGGATTATTACGTGGTGCATAGGCGATAAACACCCCATTATCCACCAGTTTGCCCCCTACTACCTGTGTCGATGTTCCTGTTTTTCTGGCAAAGTCATAAGGGAATCCGCTAAATGCAGATACCTCCGTTGCCATGCCTCGTTGTACTTCATTCCAGTAGGCATCGTTAAACTCCACCGTGCTGAGTACCTTCGGTTTTACTTTCTCGACCACGTTGCCTTCCGAATCCCGGAACTCTCTAACCAGTTGTGGCTCCATCCGCTTTCCTTTGTTCGCCAGCATTGTAGTGTACTGTGCTAACTGCATGGTTGTATATTTCCCCTGCTGTCCAAAGGAGCCATACACGAGACGTGTCAGCGAGCTTTCCGTTTCGTTCATGTAATCCCGTATGCCCAGGAATTCATTCGGCAGATCAACCCCTGTAGATACCCCAAGGCCGAACTGCTTCATGTATTCATCCCATTTGTCAATTCCGGTCGCACCGTATTTTGAGTACATCTTCTTGCCAATCTCATCAATCATGAATACGTTCGAGGAATGACGAATCGCATCATGCGGGCGCATCGCACCGTACACATGCCCTGATGAATTCTGGACTCTGCGGTTGTCCCCACCAAAGGTCGTTGAACCTCTATCCGAATATACGGTATTTGTAGTGAAGAAACCTTCTTTCAAACCGATCAAGACACTAAGCGGTTTGATGGTGGAGCCAAGTAGCACGATCGATTCAGCTCGCTTTTTAGAGTCATCCGGAGGGAATGAACGAATCGTACCATTTTGATACACATATTTGATATCATCATATTGATCATTTGTGATACTGCCTGTTCTCCAGATGTTGGTATCATAATCAGGCATACTGGCAGCAGATACGATTTTCCCGGTATCCACTTCCATCGCAACCGCAAATCCGGTCTTGGCATTTGGATGTAATCGACCGGATACCTGATTCCGATGAAGCCAACTCAACTGATCCAGAATGGCCTGTTCCGTTTTTACCTGAACGTTCTTGTTAATGCTGGAAATCAGGTCGTAACCTTTCTTCGGCGGGGTAGAACCAGCCACACCTTCAGGCAAGTTACGCAAATCAACATCAACGGATGTATATCCGCTTTTGCCGCGGAGAGCATCCTGATATTGCAGTTCCAGTCCATCAAAGCCTACAAATTCATTCTCCGTATACACCAGGCCCGGATCCGTTTGCGTTTTATTGGCCTCGTCCACCTCTTTGTATTTGTCCAAGGACTTCGAACTTCTGAACTTCTTCAGATAACCGATGGTCTGAACCGCTACCGTATCCGGATCGTAGAATCGTACACTCTCCTCGACGATCTGAATACCTTTGAACTCATCCTTATGTTGCAGGAAATAAGCGACTTCTCCCTCGGACAGATCACTCTTGATCAGACGCGGCATAAAACCGTTCGCTTTGCGGGAGTTCAAATCCATCTCTTCAATAATTTTCTCCACTGTAAGTGACTCTGAATCCTTCAGCTTGTACTGTTCAAATACATCATGCAACCGGGTTGCAATATCCTGCACTTCCCCTATGTTAGGATTTGGTTTCCCATCAACATCCCCATAGTTTTTATACAGCGTCAAGTATAGCGACTGAATGGGCTTGGAATAAGCCAGCTTCACTTCACCTGTGGAATCATAGATCGTGCCTCTCACAGGAGGAAGTGGTACATCCTTGGTAATGTTACTGGCTTCTTCCTGACTAAGCTCCGGCCCTTCCACGAATTGCAAAAAGGCCAAGCGTACAATAATAACGCTAAAAATAACAAAGGAAGCGAAGAAAAATACGTTCATTCGGTAACTGAAGCGCCGTTTGTCCGTAAGTTCATCCTTCTCATTGGAATGTTTTTTCATCCATCCTACCTCTTTCATGACTTGATGCATACCGCTCAAACTGATTCTTCGCGGCATGATAACCTGGCAACGTCGTCATATTCCGGACCCTTGTCCGTTGTATTGCTAAGCTGATTGATCCTTTAGATGGGTGTCGGCAAAATTCGGAGGATTAAACCAGTCTCCACTGATCGCCCATGTCGGGTCAAGCGGAACCCAGCTCTCGGAATCACTCAAATACACCTCATTCCACGCATGTGGACCGTACCCTCCCTGGCCGTTATAACCAAGCCCTGTAACAACTTTGACTTCAAGTCCTTGTGAACGGGCCATTACGGCGTAAAGACGGGCATAATCAATACATACGCCTTTGCGTGTATCAAATGTATTCTGTGGATTCTGTTCATGCCATATGCCCTTTTGCTCATAGTCATCCACTTTACCATAGTCATACTGAATACGTGAACCTACCCAGTCGTATAGCGCTCTTGCTTTGGCTTCATCTGTCGATTGGCCTTTGACAATCTCACTCGCGGCTGATTCAATATCCGTCGGAATATTATGGTCAATGACTTCATATTTGCGTTGCAGGATGCCGCCCAGTTCCTTCTGCACAGCCTGCGTAAATACGGGTAGCTTGTCCTTGATAAACGTGCCAGACAACGGTTCGATAACCGATTTGGCCCCTTGCATATAGATCGGAGATGCTTCCACATATCGGCTGAACATGCTCCCGGGGTAAAGACTGACAATCATGAACAAAACCGCAATGACAATCATTCCGCGGACGGAGCCTATGATCGTGCCAATGAATGCACCCGTCAACCGACTAAACATACCTTTAGGCGCACTTTCCTCGGCTGACCCCTGCCTGCTGCTAAAAATAAATGAAGAGAGAAACCCGAGAATCAGTCGGATGAGTCCATAGCTTAATACAAATAACACAGCGAACCGCATCAGCGGAAAATCTGCAATCGCCGTAACCAACGTATAATACATCTGTTCCCACCGGTTCAACTCACGATTAGGCATGGCAGAAGCATACTCAGACAGCCACTGCTGTACATATGGTGCAAGCCACAATGTTAAACCGATCGACAACAGAATACCAATGACCGCCATAATGCCATCCATCAGGAACCCAAAGAGTCTGCCTGCTGAACGCGAAGCCCCTCTGGACCAACCCTGCAATAATGAAGCAGCCACAATCAGCAACAGCATAATCGTGATGCCATTCAATTCCTTCAGGCTGTCCAGCCAATTCTGCAGCACGTACCGATTCCCCCTTTACTACGATGCTGGTGCTGTTTTGTTCTCCTGTGCCTGTTCGACAAACGTACGTATAGTTTCATTGTCGAGTTTCCATTCGCCAAGTGAAATTCCGCGGAAGGTCACATCAACTTTATCCGATTGAGTTCTGCCCTTAATCTCCACATTGGGACTTGTGATGGTGAACGCTCCATCCTGTCCTTTGACGTATTTCGCTTTGGAAGCCTCTTTAAGCATCATGCTGGTTGCTTCCTTCTTCAATGTGTCCATCGTGCTGGATTGTACGTCTGTCACTGTCTGTTTGATCTGATCAATGGAGATGCCGCTGTATATCAGTAGAGCCGCAATAATGATGATGGCAATCGCCCATTTCAATACGGTTTTGACCACATTCAGAACAAAGAACAATATGATCAATGCAACCACGATCACCAGCCAGTTCTGCATTACAAACTCTTTGATTACTTCTATGTTCATGACTACACCTTCCGTATTAGAATTCATTCGTAACACTCCCGAATATTATACATGATTTCCGAAGCTGCTGTCAGCTAAGCCCTCTCCCTTAAAAATAAACGGTCTAAGTTCGTCCCGCCGGGCGTACAAGTAGTACCATGAGGTTCTGCCGGGCGAACGGGGAACACGTTCAAGGCCTGTAGTTTGAACAAGCATCGCTTAACAAGGAGGGGCTTATGTGAAAACGGCCATCTGGCTATACCTGTTTTTGTTCCTTGCTGTATTTGATCTGCACGCCCAGTATCCCATTCTGACCCCTTTTGCCATCTCGCTGGGAGCCGCCCCTACCTTCATTGGCTGGATGATGGGCATCTATTCCTTAACGCATCTTCCTGGCAATCTGATTGCTGGAACACAAATCGATAAACATGGCAGTCGCCGCTACATTGTATTCAGTCTGCTCGGTGCAGGATTCATCCTGCTCCTGCAAGCCTATGTCCAGACACCATGGCAACTGCTGGCGCTGCGTTCCATCAGCGGGTTTGTGCTGGCCTTCCTGTCTCCTGCATGTCTCGCCCTGCTTGCACAGTTATCCAGCGATCCGGTGAAACAGGGGAAGTATATGTCAGGTCATGGGGTAGTACATACCCTCGCATCTGTGGTATCGCCAGCAGCCGGTGCGATCATTGTGGGTTCCATGGGATTCTCTGCTACATTCTCAGGATTGGGCTATCTGCTTATTCTCACAGGTGTCATTGCTTTTATGACCATGCCCCGCGGCATCATCAAGCAGCATGAGAAAGTAACGGTACCTGCCAAACCTGACGTTTTACCAGCAGATGCCACAAGTGCATTCCTGCCGGTGTCCTGGCGATACTTTGCCTTGCCTCTGGTGATTGCCTGTGCTCAAGGGATTCTCTTCTTCGAATTACCCCTGCGGGGAGGAGGACAATCGTCCATCATGTCTACCGGACTGCTGTTCTCTATAATCAGTATTGGGGCACTCTTCACACTCAGCATGTTATTCCTCAACCGGTATTCCCCCAAGCTGCGTCTGGTTGCGGGCGTGCTGTTAATGTCCTTGTGTTTTTTTGTGATGGCAGCTATTCCGCAGGTTCCGTTGTCCACCGTATTGTTTGCACTCGGGATGTCCAAAGGCGTTATCTTTCCAGCTATGGCTACCCTATTTATTCGTCTGAGTGGAGGAAGCAGGTTGGGCCGCATTTTCTCGCTGCAATCCATTGCAACTTCCATCGGTTCATTTATCGGCCCCATCACGGCTGGACAACTCCGTGTCGGGTTATCGCCATATTTCATCGCCTTTGTTTTATTAATGATTGGTATGCTGCTGCTTCCATACTATACATCCAGACGCGAAGCATCCCTCACCGATCCCAAAAGTATATTAAATTAGGCCTGTATCAAGCTCTTCTTCCCTACCGTTATGACAGCAATTAGGCCAGTATTTTCATTAGCTTTGCATCATTCCCCCATTTACAGCTAAACTATATAAAATGGACTAACGTTTTACACACGAACGGAACGACCTAGGGGGCATAAGCGCTGTCTTCAAGATTTCAACTTTTTCTTAAATATCATCATTAGGTATGGACGATCATTGGAAGTAGTGAAGGGGACGGAATCGATTTTGAAGAAGCGGTAGCGTTCGCCTTTGTCTCCATATTTCAACCTATAAAAAATAAAATCAATCAGAAATTTGGAGACAACAGCGATCGAAGGAACGATCCGTAACCGTAACGACCACTACTGATCAGAAATAATTCCTGATGTATGTGAAGAAGAATTTAGAAATCAGACGTGCTCCTGTCCGCGTGGTGAACAGTGTAAAGAAAGGAGTCCTTTTTATATAATCAGTCGATTTTCGCTGCAACATTTCCCGGGGAATGTCGACATAAGCTCTCGAACAAGAGGTGAATATCATGCCTATTCATGTCATTGTGGAAGGTAAGAATGATCGAAGCAAACTGAAACGTCTGGTTGGACCCGAAATCAACATTTTATGCACGTTTGGAACGCTTAATTCACTTAAGCTGGAGACATTGCGCAAACAAGTCGGATATGATGAAGTTTATTTATTTATGGATAATGACAGTTCCGGCAAAAAAATTAGAGGTGTGCTTCGGGATGCATTCCCGGATGCAGTACAGATGTATACACGACGAGGATATGCGGGTGTGGAAGGAACACCTGATGAGTATATCATTGCCCAGCTGGAGAAAGCCGGGTTAGAGACATACATCCAATACCCTGAACATCCTTCCTTTTAAAAGAAATGCCAAAAGGCTGCCTTAGGTTGATATCCAACCTGAAGGCAGCCTTTACAGTATGATGATCAGATGATTATTCCTTTATCAGATTACGAATATCCTCGGCAATGACAGCTGGCACAACATCCTCTGTATTAAATGCGTTATATACCTTGCGCAGCTGGTTGTTCTCATCCACCAACCCGATCATGTTCATATGGGCAAAATCGTCCTTATTCTCTCCTTCGATCAGGATCTGGAATGAATCCCTGGCCAACTGTTTGGTTTTGTCCATATCCCCTCGCAAGAAGTACCATCCGGAATAATCCGCGTGGAAGCGGTCCGCAAACGTCTTAATCTTCTCTCTTGTATCGACTTTCGGGTCGAATGAAATAGAGACAAATGAGACATCTTTACCGAAGGTGTCGTCCTCTTTCAACAGATCCTGCACCTGGGATAATGTAAACGTCGTAATCGGGCAGACATCCGGACAACTGGTGAAATAAAAGTAGAACAATCGGACTTTCCCTTGAGTATCCTCCAGTGATACCGTACTGCCATCTACATTTTCCATGGAAAAGGATTGGATTTCACGAATCTCGGGTAATTTTTCCTTACTGGCAAATACGGTGCCCCACATCAGATACACAGCCATTATCAGTGCGAGCCCGAGCAGCATCCATGTCCATTTGTACTTTTTCAGCATCTTCCTCGTCCCTTCTGTATCTTCTCTTATGAATACGCATACATATGTGAACCCAAAATCACGTTTGTTTCGCTTCATCCATCTACTGTGACATATGTATTCAAAGAAACCTACTTATTATGAGATTCTATAATATTGTAACGGTTAAAAGGAACAATGCCCATAAATTATTTTAGCGTTGTATATCATTCGAATAGTATCGTACGTTCTCTGGCGCTTTTTCTCACTGTATCCGATATAAAGTTTATCATAGGAACTGCCAAAATAGTTTGACAAACTACGTACATTTATTGGGTATGTCACAGGAAATTGTCATAACTTTGAAATTAGGGATGTTTTGCATCCTGACAGACGGATATTATACACTATATATGGGTATCACCTAGATAGAGAAGTAATATGCCTTAGAACGATACACCACACAAAGGAGACGTTTATGGATACCTCTACACATTTTGTCATGGGGATTGGTTTAGCCGGTCTGGCTTATGTCGACCCTGTTGTCGCGGCTAGTCCCATGCTTGCAGCTGCGGTAATGGTTGGCACGATCGCCGGTTCCCAGGCCCCTGACATCGATACTGCGTTACGTCTCAAAAGCAATTCGCTTTACATTCGGAATCATCGGGGATTGTCACACTCTCTGCCATTTCTCCTGTTATGGGTTTTGCTCATCACCGGCGTCATTGCACTGATATTCCCTGGTGTCCCTATTGGACACGTTGCCACCTGGACCGCTGTGGCCGTAGGCTTTCACGTATTCACCGATCTGTTCAACACCTATGGAACCCAAGCCGCCCGGCCTTTTACGGAACGCTGGATCGCCTGGAATATCATTCATATTTTTGATCCGTTTCTATTCACCACGCACGTCGTGGCTATCCTGTTATGGGCCTTTGATCTGTTCGCCCCTGCACCAATCTTCATTACGTTGTATAGCTTGACCGGTTTATATTATATATGGCGAACGATTGCTCGTGCACAAGCAGTCAGAAAAGTTAGACGTCTCGACAACAGCCCAGAGCAGGCAAGATACATCGTCATTCCAACAATATCCTGGAACCGCTGGCATGTGGTTAAACGAGTTGAGGACGGCAGTTATGTGATCGGTAAAATGGATGGTTCTAATCTGGTATGGAGTCTGCACGCCTCGTCTTCTACTCATGCCGCCGTTGCTGCTTCACGCAAATCACCGGAAGTCAGCGCATTCCTCTATTTCACCTCCTATGCGGTGGCAGAGGTAGAAGAACTGCCTGCCGGTTACAAGGTCCGCTGGGCAGATGTACGTTATCGACACCGAAAACAATATCCATTTGTCGCTGTAATTGTGATGGATCGGAATTTTGAGACGATTGATACTTATGTAGGCTGGTTAAGCGATGAGAAAATGGATAAAAAACTTTTATCTGCACGCCCTTGACGAAGTGAGCATGGCAAGGCACAATCAGACATAGGAACTGATACGCGAGAAAGCCCGGAGCGTTTCCGCTCCGGGCTTTCTGTTTATCCTGTTTTGTTGCTGTTGGTTAAGATAAATTATTTGCCAGACCCAGCCAGAGACTGCTCAGCGATTTGTACCAGACGTTTGGTGATATATCCACCCAGAGATCCTGTTTCACGGGAAGTGTAGTTACCATAGTAACCGTCTTGTGGGATAGTTACACCCAGTTCCTGTGCAGCCTCCATTTTCAATTGTTGCAGTGCTGCAGTCGCTTGAGGTACCACCAAGTTGTTTGAAGAACGAGATCCTTGAGCCATAATTTATAATCTCCTTTCAATCTGTGTCTGTAATGTATTGCAAGCTTGCAAGATTATTATGGCTCGTACGCTTCAGGTTATACGGAATTTTACTAAATTTGTAGATGGAGGTTTTTCCCAATGAGTAAAGGCTTATCCTTATGGTTCGCATTCTCTTCGATTATTTTGTTAACGGTTTCAGCAATTATGATCTCCTACTCCGGTTGGTTTGCTGCACTGATGTTTGTCCTGTCCATTGCCAACATTGGCTGGGGATTCGTGATTCGCGCCAAAAAAGAACGTCAGGAAGTTCGCTCGACCGCTTCAGAGCCTACTTCTTGAACAGGTCATTTGATAGTTCAATAATGAACGCACAAATAAAGAGGAGTCCTTCAATAGGGCTCCTCTTTATTCATGTTAACTATTCAATGCGTGAAATATGATGATCTTGTACACCACTACAGTTTACGTCTAGGAACAAACCCCATACGTTCTTTCACTGCATCCAACGTTTGAGCAGCAACTTCTTCTGCACGGCGGGCTGACGTATCCAAGACTTCAGCCAATTCGCCAGACTCACGAATCTCATTATACCGTTGTTGCAGCGGTTCAATCACAGATACAACCACTTCAGCCAGTTCCTTTTTGAACGGACCATACATCTTGCCTTCATAACGCTCAGCTACTTCCTTAAGCGTCATACCGGCACATTCCGCGTAGATACTCATCAGATTGCTAACTTCCGGTTTGTTCGCCGGATCGTATACCACTTCACGCCCGGAATCCGTTGTAGCACGGCTGATTTTTTTGCGAATAACATCTGGCGGATCAAGTAGAGCGATATAGCTGCCAGCGTTAGGGTTACTTTTGCTCATTTTCGAAGAGGCATCATCAAGTGACATTACCCGTGCACCTACCTGTGGGATATACGGATCTGGAATGGTGAAGTACTCCCCATAACGGTGGTTAAAACGTCCTGCCAGATCACGTGTCAGCTCCAAATGCTGCTTCTGGTCCTCACCTACTGGTACAAGGTCAGCATTGTATAACAAAATATCAGCCGCCATTAATGATGGATAAACGAACAGTCCGGCACCAACGGAGTCTTTACCGGATGATTTATCCTTAAATTGAGTCATACGCTCAAGCTCACCCATGGAGGTCAGCGTAGTCATCAACCAGCCCAGTTCCGCGTGCTGCGGTACATGGGATTGCAGAAATACGTTGGATTTCGACGGATCAATGCCTGCTGCAATAAACAGCGCAGCTACCGCTTCCGACTGTTCACGCAATGCTGCCGGCTCTTGAGCCACGGTGATGGCATGAAGATCAACCACCATGAAATGACACTGATAGTCATGCTGAAGTTTCACAAAATTTTTGATTGCACCAATATAATTACCTAATGTGAGCTTGCCGCTCGGTTGAATACCTGAAAGTACTGTTTTCATTGCACATAACGCCTCCCTGATTGTATATAAAAAGCTCCCGCCATTCTCTGCGAACGCAAAAAGGCCCCACATCCGCAAGGGACGTGAGACCGTGGTGCCACCCTTATTCGCTTTTCTTCCATTGCTCCTGACCCTGAATTCAAGTCAAGCTGAAGAAATGCCTTCATTGTTCCGTAACGTGGATTATACGGCAGACTCTAGTGGGGCAAGCCTATCGTTGGCTACGCCTGTTCAAATCCACACTCAAGGGTCCATTCGGTAAAAAGCTCACACCGGTTTACATCAACCACCGGCTTTCTGAAGAGAGTTCTCTTGGCCTACTTATCCCTGTCATCGATTTCATGTCATTCAATTCTAATAAATGCTTTCAGAGTTCCATCTTAATGCGCACAGGCGCGAATGTCAAAATGAGTTGAACTTTTTTACCCGAGACATCAAAATCTGTTATGATGGAATTGCTTATCCTGTTGCCTTCTTCACACGAAATAGCGCAGGAAATAGCTGGCATGTACACAACGACACGCCTGCAGCAGTAGCTTCATCACAACTGCTTGCAGACAGATTTCAAGTGGGAAAAGGAGCATCGATATGAAACAAGTGACCAAAGGCCAATGGAATGGTTACGACACGTATATCCTACATAGCCGTGAATTGGAAATCACCCTGCTGCCGCGTCTTGGAAATAATATTATTTCTATTCGCGATTTAGTGCAGGACAGAGATGTCGTCCGTCGTCCGGATGAAGACGATCTTGCCTTTTATTTGCAGAAGCCGTACCATTTTGGCGTTCCTCTTCTGATTCCACCAGGACGCATTCATCGGGGACAATTCGAATATGAAGGTGTTCGTTACCAGTTTGATCAGAACACGGCGAATGACAACCATATACACGGTCTCCACCGTACCCAATCCTGGTGTGTCAGTGACATTGAGGAAGATGAAGACGGCTGTGCAATTACGACCGAATTACTGACTGAAAATGAAGAGCACTGGATGGCTCAATTCCCGATTCCCCTGAAGCTTGAGATGACGTTCAGTCTGCAAAACGCTGTATTTAGCCAGCGTCTGCGAGTCACCAATCTGAGCTCAACACCTGCTCCATTCGGGATGGGATATCATACATGGTTTTTGTTAGACGGCAAACCTGCCGACTGGACATTGCAAGTGCCTGTGTCCGGACTATACGGACAGAATGAAGAACAACTCCCTACAGGTGAAATAGAATCTCTAGGTGAATGGTCTGCTCTGAACGAAGGCATCAACTTGAAGGGACGTAACTGGGATACTTTGTTGAAAGCTACCGAAGGTGAACCAGCCACGGCTTACTTACGCAGACAAGATGGATATACATTGAAATATTCAGCAGATGAAGCATTTTTCAAACATTGGGTTCTCTTTACCAAAGGTGAATCCGATCAGTTTCTGTGCATTGAACCGTACACTTGGCTCCCGGATGCACCTAATTTGGCTTTATCGGATGAACAAACCGGGTTGATTCGCTTGGAACCGGAACAGCCTGTTGAGTTATTTACACGTATTGAGGTTGTACCTCCTACAGACTAAACGAGCTGATCATCCTCTATTTTGCTTTTACGCATATCACCCTATATTTTGATATCCATATACAACTTGTCGACCCGCATTGGGTCGGCTTTTTTATGTGTCCTGTGCACTGATATTTATCCATATTTTCCCTTACACCATATCATGTATATTTCCTTATTCTCTAACCATACTAACATCACCAACCCATAAGGAGGTGACACATATGTACGGAAGTCAAAACCAAGGTAGCGGTAGCCGCTCCAACAACCTGGTCGTTCCCCAAGCAACAGCAGCATTGCAACAATTGAAAATGGAAGCTGCTCAAGAGCTGGGTGTAACTATTCCACAAGATGGTTACTACGGTAACTATACTTCCCGTGAGACAGGTTCTCTGGGTGGATACATCACTAAACGTCTGGTGCAAATCGCTGAGCAGCAATTATCGGGTCGTTCGTAAGCTCGTAATTATTGCTTAAGTAGCGTTAAAAAAACAAAAGCGGCCTTCTTCGGAAGTGCCGCTTTCTCTTGTGCAATGAATTATGAGGTCGACTCCATACCTGAATCCTTGTTGTATGTATTGGTTCTAGGATAACGAATCATAAGGCTGGCCATATTGTAATTGGATTCCATCGTTGCATCTACCAAAATCATACCTTGTCTTACTGTGAAGTCGTATGATATCTCGCCATGCGTCCAATTGCGTTTGAATTTCAACGTCTCCAGTGCCATTGCCCGGAAAGATGTTCTCTGGGTTTCGTTTAGCCCCCCTTCCTCCACATCCATCTGCCCATCTCGTCCAGCTATCGGATTATGTCGAATACCGAATTTCCCAATTACGTTGTTTCGTATTTGCACAAAAACTACCCCTGAATCTAACCCTGATAACTCATTATCAAGTTCTTTGAACACCAGATCCAACTGCCTCGCTAATGAAAGCTCATCAATTTTCATATTAACACTCTCCTTATATGCTTATAGTCCTATAAATCAAGGACTTACGACTCATTATATGACATCATATGTGCTCATTCAACAAAGAACGGCAAAGTTGGGTATTTCTAACTATGATTTGCACAATTAATTGCCATTTCACTCCCCTAAACTGAGCTTTTTCTTTCATTTGCGACAAAATATTTAAACCTTAAAAATTAGGATCGCGAACAAAAAAAGGTTGCAATCCTGTGTCTGTTAACAGGGGATTGCAGCCTTTTTCATATATATTCAACCTATTATATTCAACCTATTTTTCGGTTGCTGTCATCTGCAGAAACTGCTCAATATCGGCAATAACCAAGTCCGCAGCATTTTGCCAGAAATCCGGTTGCGTCAGATCGGTACCCAAATGTTTCTGAGCGAGTTCTTCGACCGTCATACGTCCTGTATCACGCAATAAATCATCATATTTATCTGCAAATGCTGTACCTTCCTGCTGCGCTCTTGCATAGATTCCCGCACTGAACATATAACCGAACGTGTATGGGAAATTATAGAATGGCACACCTGTCAGATAGAAATGAAGTTTGGATGCCCAGAAATGAGGATGATCTGATGCAAGTGCACCACAGAACGCTTCCTGTTGCGCCTCCACCATTAATTTGGATAATTCATCCGCGTTGACCAGCCCTTTTTTGCGTTGTTCATAGAAACGATTCTCAAACAGGAACCGGGCATGGATGTTCATAAAGAAAGCCACACTTCGCTGTATCTTGTCTTCCAGCAAAGCCAGCTTCTCTTGCTCATCTGTTGCCGCCTGCACCAGGGCATCTGCTACAATCAGTTCAGCAAACGTGGACGCTGTCTCAGCCACATTCATCGCATAACGTTGATTCAATGCAGGCAACTCTTCCATAATGTGTTGATGATATCCATGACCAAGTTCATGCGCAAGAGTCGACACATTAGATGGTGTCCCGGAGAAGGTCATGAAAATTCGGGTTGCTTTGCTAAGTGGCAAAGACGTACAGAATCCGCCTGGACGTTTGCCAGGACGGTCTTCTGCTTCGATCCAGCGTTTCTCAAAAGCCATCTCTGCAAACGAGGAAAGTTTAGGACTGAACTTGGCAAACTGTTCAACAATATTGATGGCTGCCTCATCGTAAGTGATTTTGCCACTCGATTTACCTACAGGTGCATCTACATCACTCCAGCTGAGCTTGTCTACCCCCAGCAGTTCTGCCTTGCGCTCCAGATATTGAACAAGCGCAGGTTTGGCACCGTTAATCACATCCCACATCGTATCCAGTGTCTGACGTGACATCCGGTTGATGGCCAGCGGTTCTTTGAGGATATCATCCCAGCCACGTTTCTCATATAACTTCAGACGGAATCCTGCGAGGTGGTTCAGTGTATCTGCACAGAAATCTTCGACATCGGTCCAAGCCTGCTCCCAGTTTGCGAATACCGTCTCGCGTACATTCCGATCACTATCGCTCAGCTTGTTGGCAGCCTGTCCTGCGGAGAGCATCACCGTCTCCCCATCTTGCTCAAATGGAATGTTCACCTTGCTGACAATCGTGTTATAGAATTTGCCCCAACCATGGTAACCATCCACACCCAGATCCAGTGCAAGACCTTCAAGTTCCGGCGACAGCTTCTCACGAGCCAGCGTGCGACTCTCGTTTAATACAAATGCCAGCGGCTGAATATCTTCCCGAGCAATCCAAGCGCCCCACACCGAATCCGATGTCTGACTGAGTGTATTATCGAACTTTGATTTGCTGCCGTTCAGCATCGCTGCAATAGAACTGATGGCCCCTTGAAGCTGGGTTGCCTTTTTGTCCTTCTGGTTTTGTGATGAAAGACAGGATACAAACGCAGAACCTTCCGATATGCGAACATAACAGCTTTGCAGCAGTTCCAAAATCGGATCAAATGCTGCCGTCTCTTCTAATGAAGTCGGTGCAGGTGTTTCGTTCAACAGATGTTGCAGTTTACGTACATCCTCTTCCAATTCAATCAGATACGCAGCAAATGTCTCGGAGGAAGAACCTCCACTAAAAATGGACTCCAGATCCCATACGGGGTGTAGTGGCGTTTTCATTTAATAAGGCACCTCTCTCTATAAATTGGATGGTTAGGATTGAATTAAAAACTGGTTTTCTGTATGCTGTATCTCTATACTAGAGAAATAGCTACAGAGGTTGTTCAAAAAGTCCACTTTTGATTACGAATCATGCCTACCGGCATCATCAGCATCGAATATGAAATTCAGCCGAAATAAGCGGATGCTTCCGAAGGTTGTTTCCTTTGGAAACAATGTAGTTGCTCACGTAGTTTGCCTACGCTCCGCTACTCCATTTCTAGCTTCATTCCATCTTCTCGGTACTGAAAACCAGACTTTTTGAACATGTATTTATAGTAACTTTCAGGAGGTAAACGTATGAAACCTTTACAAGTATCGGCTGATACAGCCGTCAAATTAGCAGAATCCTTAGGTGTACCTTTGGAGCACCTGATGCACATGCCCCAACATATCCTGATGCAGAAGATTGCGGAACTCGCCAAACAAGAAGCCTCCAAACCTTCCGCACCAGAAGGCGAACAAGAATGATTCCGTTTGAGAACAGCTGGCCTTACGATATTGTGATGGGAGACATCTATGTACAGCAATGTCCCTACTGTCATGCAAGCAACGTGCTGCTCCCCCTCAAACCAAAAGAGCTTGTGCTCATTCGCGAAGGCAAAAAGAAACTACTGGTCTTTCCCTGTTGTAATACAAGTATGACCGTGATCGACAACGACAGTGACTATTTGTTATCCAGCCGTCCAGTCCGTAACTAATGTAAGATCAACTTAGAGGGGGCTGCGCTTCGCAGCCTCTTTGTCTGTTTCCAGCATCTCTTCTGGGAGTTCCAATTTACTTGAAATCATCTGCTCACGCAGCACGGCCCACTGTTCCCTTGAAGCACGAATCATGGCCGCATCTGTGATCCGCTTGTCATGAATGACCTTGCTGAACCATTGCACTGCTTCATTAAACCGTCCTACCCTGCGGTTCAATTCCCCGAGCAAATACAACAGTTTAGCTTCATTGCCACCCGTTCCTTCACGTTCGAACACCTTCACATAGGCTTCAAGGCTAAATTCAAGAAAACGATGTTCCTGTGCATGGTCCTCCATATAACGATACAACCAAGCTATGTGATGCAACAGACCAGCGACGACACGATCTTTCTCCTGGATAACCTGTGCGCACAGCAAGGCAAGTTTGTACGTAGCCAGCGCCTGTTCCAGTGTTCGTGCTCCGCTATAATCACGTTTAACCCAGCGGTTACCGATCTGTTCCTTAAAAGCCTTGCGCTGAGCATCATTCAAATGCTCCGTTGCGTTCTCCGTGGAGGCAAACCCGCACTGCGGACAGATGCGAACCACATAAAAATCTGGATTCTCCAGTTTGTAGTACGCACAAAAATCCGAATCCGTCCGGTAGGGCCTTTTCAAACTCGGTCTTACCCGTGAGGTTTCATACTCGGTTTCGCAATAATGGCAGGTCACTTTCACCTTATACAGCGGCTCTAATTCCAATCTCTTCCATCCCTCTCCCGTACGCTTATAATCATATTCGGAACTACGGTGTATTCACAAAGTGATGTGCAGGCCCGGATAAACGCTGCAGGATAAACGAATGCAAGGGCTCCTCCACACCAATCTGTGTTAAGGCTTGATCCATACATGCAAGCCAAGCCTCAGCCCGTTCAACCGTCACTTCAAAATGCATATGACGGGCACGCATCATTGGATGTCCAAACGCCTCGGAAAACAGCCCTGGTCCTCCAAAAAACTGAGACAAAAACATATACTGCTTGTCGATGACCGGCTGAATATCTTCCGGGAAAAGCGGAGCCAGCTGCTCATTCTGCTGAACGATCGGATAGAAAGCCTCGACCAGTGCGCGAACACCTTTCTCACCACCAAGATTGTCATAAATACTCAAACTGGGATTCATTCATCTGATTCCCCTTTCTGATGTCGAATTTTGCCATATATTACACGTTCCATGAACATTGTGAAAACAGTAACAATATCCAGGCCCCAAAAGCCTTTATCTTCATTCTATCAAAAAAAACCAAAAAGTCCTATATAACATGAAATCATCAGGACATGTAACCTGCCATCTATATATAGGACTTCTTCAAAACACAACACAAAAAAAGCGCCAACCGCATAGGTTGGCGCACTAGATATTCCATTAATAACTCCGCCAGTCCTCTTCCTCAGAGCGTACCAGCGAGGCACGTATCACATATACAAAAGCACAGACCAGGATTCCGGTGACAAGACTCATGATCATCACTCCATCCGAATTGAATTCCACCTTGGAGACAATTAGGTGACGTTCAGGCGTTTTTCTCATTTTAGCACACATCACTCAAAAACACAGCCACTTTTGCAAGCGCTTTCTACGTATAATTTTGTACTGTTTGTCCACTTTTTTTCATATATTGATGGCAATAACATCACAGACTTCCGCACATCGACCATTCCAAAATAAAGGAGAAGAATTCATGGCTGCTTCACAACGACTCACCCATGTCCTGGTCACACTCGCTCTCCTGATCCTTTGTGTATTAATGGTCTTGTATCCAGCGGAAACCTGGCATGCAGGTGTACGCGGACTGTCCATCTGGTGGGACGTATTGTTTCCCTCCCTTTTTCCTTTTTTGGTGCTGTCCGAGCTGCTGCTCGGCTTTGGCATTGTTCATTTCCTAGGCACATTGCTGAATCCACTGATGCGTCCATTGTTTCGTGTTCCCGGAAGCGGTGGTTTTGTATTTGCCGTGAGCTGTGCATCCGGTTATCCTACAGGGGCGAAACTGACCGCCCAGTTATGGGAACAAAAGCTGGTTACCCGGGAAGAAGGAGAACGGCTCGTTGCCTTCACTACATCATCCGATCCGATCTTCATGATTGGAGCCGTATCGGTTGGGTTCTTCCATAATGTCGCCATTGCTCCAGTATTGGTTGCGAGCCATTACGCTGCAGCTTTTCTGGTGGGTATGCTCATGCGTTTTCACGGGGGTACAGCAAAAGGCTCACAGCCAGAAATCTCTTCTGGATCTCCATCGGAGGAAATACCTAAAAACAGACTGGTCCGGGCCATCTATGCGATGCATGAAGCAAGAAAGGCTGACGGACGGGCATTTGGTGAACTGCTGCGCCAGGCAGTCTCCTCATCCCTTCGCCTTATTATTATCGTAGGAGGGCTGGTTGTATTCTTCTCGGTCATGATGGAGCTGCTTGTACAGACCGGTTGGCTTGGCGGATTATACGGGATAACCGAGCAATTGTTACGACATAGCGGACTGCCTCCATCTTTATCTCCTAGCTTGGTCGGTGGGCTGTTTGAAGTAACGCTGGGGAACAAAGAGGCTGGGAGTGCCGGGGCATCCATCCCACTCGTCTATAAAGTAGCAGCAGCAGCCTTTGTTCTCTCCTGGGGCGGATTATCCGTCCATGCACAGATTATGAGTGTTCTTAGCAACACACCCATGAGATACGGTCCATTTCTATTTGCCAGAGCAATTCATGCCCTAATCGCACCTGTGCTGGTCCTGCTGTTATGGACACCCATGATGAGCCGTTCCTCTTCACCCGTTCTCATGGAGCCCGGTTTCATCCCATCGTTATCAACATATACACCGGACTGGGGACTGATTTTCTTGTCAGGAATGATTGTTTTTGTAAGCCTCATCGTGTTGTTGTTATTTCTAGCGATATTAAGTTCCATTCTCAAGCCTAGACGACATGCCAAAAAATAAGTCAACGATTCATCTATATTTAACGGAATATGCGCCTAGACGTTGTGTTCTTCCGCGGAATTGATTATCATCGGTAGTATAATGACCACAAAGGAGCTTTCATCTTGAGATATTATGTTCAAGACCGCGGAGACCAGTTATCGATTGATCTTAGTCAGCAGTTTCATGCGCTGGCGAAGGAAGAAGGGTTCAAGCTGGATGCAGAATCGCCGGAGATTGTTATCTCCATCGGGGGCGATGGTACGATGCTGCAGGCATTTCACAATTTCATCGACCGTATTCCGGATATTGCTTTTGTTGGGGTTCATACAGGCCATCTCGGCTTTTACGCCGATTGGAAGAAGGAAGAATTACGCGAGTTAGTCAGGCTGATGAGTGGCAAAGGAGATCCGGAGCGTCTCAAACCACGCATTGTACAATACCCGCTATTGGAGCTTGAGATTCGGAAAAAGTCGGGGAATTCCTCTTACATCGCCCTTAATGAATTTACATTAAAAGGTGTAGACGGTACTGTCGTGGCCCAGGTCGATATTAACGATGTGACATTTGAGATGTTCCGTGGGGATGGAATCTGTGTATCCACGCCATCAGGCAGCACGGCATACAACAAGGCCCTTGGCGGTGCCATGGTTCATCCAACCATCGAGGCCATTCAGATTGCGGAGATTGCATCGATTAATAACCGGGTCTATCGGACACTTGGTTCACCGGTTATTTTGCCCAAGCATCATCATTGTGATATTTTCTCCCGCAAGGATCAGCGGTTACTGATGACCATTGATCATGTGAATGTGATGGTGGAGGATCTGATCTCCGTCCGTTGTCAGGTATCCAGTCACAAGGTCAGTTTCGCACGTTTCCGCCCTTATCCATTCTGGAACCGGGTTCGCACGGCATTTCTTGACTAAAATAAACACACCAAAAAAGCGGTCCTTCTCAGGAACCGCTTTTTGCTTTGGCTTGAGGTTGATCTTTGCTCTTCTGAAGCACAAAGTACGCACAGCCAAAGTTACAATATTCATTGATATAATCCACCATACTGGCGATCGTGGAATCCTTCGTCGCTTTTGGATGGTTATCACGGTAAAAACCTTTTAACCTTAACTGGCTATAACCCCAGTCTCCGATAATATAATCATAACGCTCCAGCACTTCACTGTAACGATCACGGAAAACCTCTGGATTCCAGCCTTCTTTGTGGTTCTGGACGATTTCATAATTTTTGCCGCCGATCTGTACAATGACCGGTTCTTTAGGCTTTTCTTCAACTGACTCAACAACCGATTCCTGAGCCGGCTCCTGGATCTGTTCCTGAAGTTGGTCCTGAATCTGTTCTGTGTTTTTTTCTTCTTCCAATCCGGTATCCTCCATCACGCGTGTGTTGCCGCCTGTTCAGCATGTTTGGTAGCCGATTTCACCTGTTCATGCGCATGGTAGGAGCTGCGTACCATCGGGCCGGATTCGACGTGGCTGAACCCTCGTTTTAATCCTTCCTGTTTCAATGCAGCGAACTCCTCTGGCGGATAATACTTTTCAACATACAGATGTTTCTCCGATGGCTGTAAATATTGACCAATCGTCATGATATCACAGTTCACTGCACGAAGATCATCCATTGTTGATAAAATTTCATTATATTCCTCACCTACACCAAGCATAATGCTTGATTTCGTAGGGATGTTAGGTTGCATTTCTTTGGCACGAGCAAGCAATTCCAGTGAACGTTTATATTTCGCCTTGGCACGCACTTTGTCTGACAACCGCTCAACCGTCTCAATATTGTGATTCAGAATGTCCGGTTTGGCATCCATTACAATCTGCAAAGATTCCCGATCGCCCAGAAAATCTGGAATGAGTACTTCAACGCTGCACAATGGCAACCGTCGCCGTACGGCCTTCACCGTCTCTGCAAAGATCGTAGCTCCCCCGTCTTTCAGATCGTCACGGGCTACACTTGTAATTACGCAGTGTTGCAGATTCATCTGCTCTGCTGCTTCCGCCACACGTTCTGGTTCCTGCAAATCAAGCTCCGTTGGCAAGCCTGTATTCACCGCGCAAAAACGGCATGCCCTTGTGCAAATATCGCCCAAAATCATAAAAGTGGCCGTTCGATTGGCCCAGCATTCATAAATATTCGGACACCGCGCTTCCTCACATACCGTATGCAGCGTTTTGGAACGCATCATCGTTTTCATTTCCTGATAGTTATCGCCGGTTGTCAATTTGATCCGAATCCAATCCGGCTTCGGTTCTTTAACACGTTTAGCCAATGCATAAACCTTCTTTCTACTGAAGTTAGGCTGTTGCTCGGAACATATTATACCATGAAAGCGCTGGAAAAACCCCCATTTGTCACATCTTGTGCATTCATGCTCGATATGGACAATTTGTATAATTGGATTCCCCCCAAGAGCTTACATGGATAAAATGAGAACTTTTGAAGAACGCTAACCTTTAGCTTGGTTCATCGGGTACCTTGTATCATTCTAATGGAAAGGGGCTGCTTCCCAGTGCAACAACGCTTGACCTTCAGGCACACGTACCGCTTTTGGATCAAAACATTACTTGCAGTTACTCTGCTTCTCCCATTCTTGCCTGTTGAAGTTTACAGTGAACCTGTCGGAGCCAGTCCGAAACCACAGGCCACCGAGTTAAAACCCGCAGAAATTTTCGCTGCACGTCGCCATTTATATGAGACCATCGGTCAGATGACTCAGATTCCCTGGTACAGGCTAGCCGCAATTGATCAGTATGAACGAACGATTACTCGTGCACATCCAAAGGATCGCAAGCATCCGGAGCGGCTTACGGGTATCTTCATGACCCCTCCGGCCTGGAGAGGATGGCTAAATCCCGATGAGACGGATCAACATCCGGAATCCATTCTTTTTTTCAAAGGATATGGACGTGATGGTTCAGGAGACGGTATAGCGGATGCCAACAATGATCAGGATGTGCTGTACAGCATGGCTTCTGTTATTCAAGGTTACGGGAACAAGCAAGAGGACTTCAACATTGCCTTGTGGGAATATTATCACAACTCCCGTGCTGTGCAACGGATACAGCAATTCGCGAAGTTATATGAGCATTTTGACAATCTGGATCTATTCGGACATGCCTTTCCGGTCCCACTCGGAACCAACTACTCCTATCGCAGTACCTGGGGGACAAAAAGAAGCTGGGGCGGTTATCGCATTCATGAGGGAACGGATATCTTCGCTCCGCATGGCCTGCCTGTGCGCAGTACCTGTTACGGGGTCGTGGAGATCAAAGGCTGGAATCCGTTTGGCGGCTGGCGTATCGGAATTCGGGATTTGAACAACCATTATCATTATTACGCCCACCTCTCGGGTTTTGACAAAAGTGCACGCATCGGTGAAGTTGTGATCCCCGGTCAGGTCGTAGGTTGGGTTGGCAGTTCGGGTTACGGGAAACCTGGGACACAGGGCAAATTCCCTCCACATCTGCACTATGGGATCTACCGGGACAGCGGACTGCACGAATGGTCGTTCGATCCTTATCCACAGCTGAAACATTGGGAACAGGATGAACGCAAACAAAAGAGCAAGAAAAGCAAGTGAGACGAGTATATGCACGATCAGCAAAGCGAAAAAGGGACCTCTTTAATAGAGGCCCCTTTCTTTGCTTTACAATTCTAATTTGTGTGTATCATGGGTGCGCGTCCTTATTGAGCTGCAATCCCCCATTCATATCAGGCAGATCATCCGGCTCAATTTCAAGTTCATTCCCTTGCAAATGGTCTGACGGCGTCTGTTGCTGGTTCTGGCTAGGGGGATGCGTAGTTACTCCATTACCGCTTGATACACCCGTATGACCTGATGGCAGCGCAATAGCCGGGGCATTGCTGCCGTTACTGCCTACTGGCTTGCCCTGATTATCGTAATAATACATTGGCACATCCCCGACAACCAGAAGGTAGGAAATCGGGATCTCCGTATCAACCGTTTCGGGCTCCATGTCGAAGGGTACCACGACCGCGACCTCAGCAATGATGTGAATGTACACTTCCACCAAAATCATGTTAATACCCGCATTTTGCTGACGGGTATTCAGGTCCACTTTGACAGCGCCTTGTGGCTCAATACGAACCGGTATACTCGGGCCAAATGAAGCCAACACCGGACTGCCAAGTGCCTGCCCCAGCGGGATTTTTTCTTTTAACATGTGTACATTTTGCAGCGTGGATTGCACAATATTCATCGTACTTGCGGTGATTCGCATATGCTCATTGTAGTTCAGCATGAAACCGGACACTTTCCCGGCGGTATCCGTTTTCCAGTCAATCAGTCCTTCGTTGGTTTTGCCATCTGCAACCTGTGCTGTAATCGCCTTGTTGATCGCTTCAGTCGCTATCTGCTTCACTCTAATCTTGGCCAAGTGCATGATGGGGGGCTTCATCTTTTTATCCACATAAGCAAAGCCCTGCATCAAACAAAACGCGGTGACCAATAAAATGATCAACCACATTTTGCGTTTGCCACTTGGCGGCTTACGGCGTCTCCGGCTTCGCCATTTTCTTCTCATCATCGAAGTGTCCCTCCCCTACGGGATGAGCTATAGGCTATATGTTAACCTTATGCACCGTTGTCCCGAAAAAGAAGGACAGTACGTGGACACTCTATAGAAAGTAACAACAACATATTAAAGGGACAAGCACTCCTCATTGGCTAAACTAACCGGAAATCGGAAACTACATAAACAGAGATAAAAAAAAAACCTTTCGCCCGCAGATTACTCTGCAAGACGAAAGGCTTTATGTTCAGACCACCCAAAGATTCAGGCATGTCTATCCTTTTATTTTGGAACAGATTCCCAGTCTTTCAGGAAACGTTCAATCCCGCTGTCCGTCAGTGGGTGTTTCCAAAGTGTCGGCAGAAGCGAACCCGGAATGGTGGCAATATGCGCACCGGAAAGGGCTGCATCCTCTACATGTTTGATATTGCGAATGCTTGCTGCGATAATCTCGGAAGGCAGATCATACATGTCCAGAATAAGACGCAGATCACGAATCAATTTCATACCATCCACCGCAATATCATCCAAGCGACCAACGAATGGACTGATGTAGGTTGCACCGGCTTTCGCCGCCATCAGGCCCTGTGCTGCGGAGAAAATCAGCGTAACATTGGTTTTGATCCCTTTTTGCGTCAACTCATGACAAGCGTACAGCCCATCTTCGGTCATCGGCAATTTAATGACTACATTTGGTGCCCATTCTGCAATTTCATAAGCTTCCTTCAACATATCCTCGGCTTTGAGACCGATGACTTCAGCACTGACCGGGCCTTTAACAACGCCACAGATCTCCTGAATGACTTCTTTAAATACGCGACCTTCTTTGGCAATCAAAGACGGGTTAGTCGTGACTCCATCCACCAGACCCAAACGTTCGATCCGTTTGATTTCTTCCACATTCCCTGTATCCAAGAAAAATTTCATGATATGTTACCTCCACTTGATGAATTCGTAAACACGATATAAGTCATTACCCGATTCTCATCATATGTTAACAGTTATATATAAAATTAATTTTTCTCTACAGCGTGACCGCCAAATTCATTACGCAATGCTGCTACCACTTTACCTGTAAATGTGTCTGTCTCCAGGGAACGGTAACGCATCAGCAAGGACAAAGCGATAACCGGTGTAGCGGTTTGAAGATCAAATGCCGTTTCTACTGTCCAGCGTCCTTCACCGGAAGAGTGCATTACGCCTTTAATTTCGTCGAGGTTTGCATCTTTGGAGAAGGCACGTTCTGTCAGCTCCATCAACCAAGAGCGGATAACGGAACCGTTGTTCCATACGCGAGCCACTTGTTCGAAGTCGAAATCAAATCCACTTTTCTCCAATACGTCAAAACCTTCACCGATGGATGCCATCATACCGTACTCGATACCATTGTGAACCATTTTGAGGAAGTGACCGCTGCCCGCTTTACCAGCATACAGGTAGCCATTCTCTACGGAAGTATCTTTGAATGCCGGTTCAACGACTGCCCAAGCTTCCGGGTCTCCACCGATCATATAACATGCTCCATTACGAGCGCCTTCCATACCGCCAGACGTACCTGCATCCATGTAGTGAATGCCTTTAGTTTTCATCTCTTCGTAACGGCGGATGGATTCTTTGTAGTGGGAGTTACCCGCTTCAATAATGATGTCGCCTTTGGACAACAATGGGCTAACTTCAGCCAATACAGCGTCTACTACGTTGTGGGGAACCATGATCCACAATACACGTGGGGATTCGAGCGAAGCCACCATCTCTGCGTAAGAAGACACGCCTTCAGCGCCGTATTCTTTCATTTCATTTACTGCTTCAGCGTTCAGGTCAAAAGCAACCACTTCGTGTTTGTGATCAATCAGGTTTCTACCCAGGTTCAATCCCATTTTTCCTAATCCGACTAGTCCAAGTTTCATTTTAAAATCCTCCTGTTATGAACAATGTTTAAATTTCATTTTGTTGCAGAGCACCAGACTACATTCCCGTTTCGCAGCAACCGTTCCGGTTACGGCTCGTTCTTTCGATCGCTGTTGTATCCAAATTTCTTTTCATCAACCTTTAAATTGAAGAAATTGGATACAAAGGCGAACGCTTTGCTTCTACAGAATCGATTCCGTCCCCTACAACGTCGCTACTTAGGCAAAAAACTCAGTGCGTCCGCTAATCTATATTCAAAAATTTTCACGGCCTTCCGGCCACATAACCGGAAGGACTTATGCAAAATTGGAACGGTATAATTCGTAAAAGATACTGTGTTATATCAGCAAATTGCACCATCGATCCAACCCACTTTCAAGTACAAAGCCCTCAGGGAATAAAACATTTCGTTCTATATCCTGTTGACTTGGAAAGTGTTGTTTGGATTTTTGCAAAATGATTATTTGTGAGCAGAACGGATTGTCCTGTTGTTTTACTATTGTGTTCTCTTGTGCTCACTCTTTCGTTTCGCTTACCACCAACGGTAGCCGTCTGCTGAGGTCAGGCGATCTGCTGACTCTGGTCCATGCGAACCTGCACTGTACGTATCCAGTGGCACGCTGCCTGCTTCGAATGCTTCCTGAATCGGTTGCACCCATTGCCATGCCAGCTCCACTTCGTTCCAGTGAGCAAAGAAGGTGGAATCTCCACGCATTGCATCAAAGATCAGATTCTCGTAAGCTTCAGGGATGTTACGTTTACCTGAGTTGAAGGTCATGTGCATTGGTTCCACTTCACCATGGTTCAATGGATTCTTCGCATTTAATTGAAGCGAGATGCTTTCTCCCGGACCAATTTCAATCGTCAGCAGGTTAGGTTCGGTTGTATTTTCGGATTCATGACCGGTCTTCAGTGGAGCCTTGAACTCAACAACGATTCGAGTGGATTTCTCAGCCAGGCGTTTACCTGTACGGATATAAAATGGAACCTCACTCCAGAATGGATCATCGATCCAAAGTCTTGCGGCAACATAGGTCTCGTTCTGAGATCCGGCTGGAATGCCAGGCTCGTCCAAATATCCAACAACCGAGGAACCTTGCAATTCACCTGCTGCATATTGCGCACGAACAACTTCAGAAGCGATATTTCCTTTTGTCAACGGACGAAGTGCTTCAGCAATTTTTTGCTTTTTGAATTGAATTTCTTCGGGTGTGCAACGTTTAGGCAAATGCAAACCAATCATCATCAGCAACTGAAGCATATGGTTTTGGAACATGTCACGAAGGGCACCACTTTGGTCGTAATACGCGGCACGTTCTTCAACACCTACCGTCTCACTTGCCGTAATCTGTACATTGGCAATATAACGGTTAGACCACAACGCCTGAATCACCGGATTTGCATAGGTGAGCGTCTCAATATTTTGTACCATCGGTTTACCGAGGAAATGGTCAATGCGATAAATCTCTTCTTCCGCAAAGGTATTGCTCAGTTTTTCGTTCAGATCACGAGCCGATTGCAGGTCGTGTCCGAATGGTTTTTCGATAATCAGTTTTTTCCAGCCTTTGGTGTTACCCAGGCCACTTTCTTGAATGTTTAATGCGATTGGCTCAAAGAATTCTGGTGCCACCGACATGTAGAACATGCGGTTTTCGGGAATGTTGAGCTCTTGTTCACGCTGTTGAACCAACTCCAACAGTTTGGTGTAATCTTCAAGTTTCGTATTATTTAAAGAACAATAACGGAAAGCGCCAATGAAATCACGAACCTGAGATGCTTCTTCCGGGGTCTGACGGGAGAATTCATGTAGTGACTTTTCAACATTCGCCTGGAAGTCCGTATCCGACAATTCACGTCGTCCCAATCCGATAACGGAGAAGGATTTCGGCATTTTCTGATCCATGTACAAGTTATATAATGCAGGGTAAATCTTGCGTTTGGCTAAATCGCCTGTTGCCCCGAACAGGACAAATGTCATTGCATCCATTGGAGTGCCTCCTGTGATCTGTGCAGTATAGTATATGATGTTGCAAAATGTTCAAATCCAAGCATGACAAAAGACGGAATAAGTGGGTGTGTTCCCCGCCTTGCCTCCGTTTATATAACACGCCTGAATTCAACCATGGAACATTCCTTCTCTCCACAACCTGTGTTTAGGTTATAAATTGTAACCATTTGAATTAACGTTACCCATATTACACCTGTCGTCACAATTCGTCAATAATCGTGTCGAACCTGTGAACTCCAGTGTTTATAGGGTTTTTATTTGATGATAACGCTTTATGTGGTAACATTAAGAACAATTGGTATGTGACATTTTACACATATGGCCTGTGGACAAGTAGGTTACAATAAGTATACTAATGGTATTACAGGCAATACTAAATCAAAGGAGTACAATCATGAGCGATGATGAGAATGCCAAGCAAATATGCACAAAAGTGGAACAATCTTATCAGATCATTGGCCGAAAATGGGTAGCCCTCATTATCCATGCTTTGATGGAGGAACCCAAACGCTTCAGTGAGATTCACGCTTATATCCCTGACTTGAGCAAACGTGTGTTAAATGAGCGAATGAAGGAATTGGAGGAAGAAGGACTTGTGGTTCGCCATGTAGTCACGGAACGTCCAGTTCGAACTGAATATATGTTGTCACGAAAAGGAACGGAACTGGGGAGAGCGCTAAGCGCCGTGGAACGTTGGGCTGATAAGTGGTTGTAACAGCTTGAGGAATCCTTAATATTTATTTAGCTTGAAGGTTACCGATGTGCATCCCGGAGGTGGAGTATCGCATTTAGCAACTGGCTAGTGCAATCCGCATCCGGGATTTATTTACTTCAAACGGTAAATACTAATTGTATATAGAAACGTAATAACGCTATTTTTTATAATTCATAATAATGCTTATTGCTCCATTCAAATTGTTGTCATACTGCAGCAGGGTCGTCCCGGCAGATTTGCGATATAACTGGCTGAAATACGATCCATTTGGAAACCGGCGCGTATGCCAATATATTCTACTTAATGTGTTGTTGTCTCAAGGAGAAAATAGGCTTGCTGCAACCTTCAAGCTGTGACGTAGTCCGTTATGTTGCTATCTTTCTCTTGATGAGAATGCGGTAAGTATACGATCTAGACAGATGAACATCTGCACCATCTGCTCCTAAACTGATCTCATATTTGAAATGCTCTTCAATCCATTGCATCATCTTCTCCGAGTGTATCAGATGACGTGAATCCGCTAGCTGCGAAAGCGTTTCATCTACTCCCTCTTTTTATTGATCCAATCCATGACTATGGAGATTATTATCTTGAAGCGAGTGCGAGTTAAATGGATGGAAAGACCGAGTGTATTGATTTTTTATGGTGATGTAGGTGAAATGAACCTAGTACAAAAAAAGATGCCGATCTCACTGTGATGTGAGGGGGCATCTTTTGCACGTAAAATACTACGAATCCAACTTGCTACCTAGCGTAATACTCGAATCCTCGAATTTGTCCACCGTCGTCTTTTTTTCATAAAAGTGTACGGCATGTTGCATAATTCCTTCTCTTGTGTAAAATGGATCTTCCGCCCCTAGTGGAAAAACAACCTTTTTCCCCGTGCTTGCAGATTTGTAGATGCCTACAATTAGTTCAAGCGTATTCCGACCACTTTGGCCATCCACCAGAAGGGGAGATCCTGTCTCAATAGCATTTAACACATTCTCAACTTGCCCAGCGTGACCGACATGAGTAACATCCGGTAATTCATCAGCGAGCTTCTGAATCTGGTGTTCCAACTCTCGATTCGGTTCCGGAAACCCGTTATTCCTCGCGGTAGAAGCAACCACTTTCCAAGGTGCAGATACCCGGGCTTCTTTGCCCTGAAAAATTAACTGCTGCTCCTCTCCGTGATGTACGACGGAACTGGTAATCATGCCAAGCGCCCCTCCCTGAAAGCGAAGCATCGCCATGGATAGATCCTCAACTTCGGCATTATCATGTGCCGTATTTGCCATCATCGCCTGTAATTCCACTGGAGGTCCCATCATCCAGAGCATGGCATCAATATGATGCACCGCATGATTAAGGGTACAACCCCCGCCTTCTTTTTCCCATGTCCCTCGCCACCACAGATCATAATAATTGTGGCCCCGCCACCAGAACGAATCAACCTGCACATGTACAATCGGTCCCATCCGTTTACTGTCCAGCACACCTTTTAGCTTCATCATCGGTGTCGTAAACCGATTCTGTGCTACTACGGATAGCAACTTGCCACTTGCTTGCGCTGCTCTCAACATCAAATCCGCTTCCTCCAGGGAAGAAGCCATCGGTTTTTCGACCAACACATGTGCACCTGCTTGCATGAAATCACACGCAATTGGAGCATGCGTATAGGGCGGCGTACAGATGGATACCAGATCAATATTTTGGGCAAGCAGCTCTGTGTAATCCGTAAAGGCTTGTGCACCTTCCAGTCCATATTCGTTAATTCGCTTCTGTGCTTTTTCCACGTACATATCGACCACAGCAACAATCTGACATCGCTCTGGGAATGCCAAGTATGCTGAGATATGCGCTCCACTAATTGCACCTGCTCCGATAATCGCCACTCTTAACATCGTTACAATCTCCCCCTTGTTTCCTTCACAATACACAATAATAAAGCGCTTTTATGCGTTCATCTTGTGGTAAAATATAACTATCTTGCGCATGATAAGGGAGGCATTCATAATGTCCATCATCCTGGGAGAACAATTTAATCTGGCCTGTCGTCGTACATCCAACACTACGTTTCGCGAAGTGTTTCATGCTCATTCCCAGATGGAGATAACCTATATCCACGAAGGATACGGGCAGTTGATAACCGAAGGTCAGGTTTTCTCCCTTGAACCCGGTATGCTCATGATTTTTCGACCTTTTCAATTGCACCACATCCAGATTCAAGTATCCAGACAAGAGCCTTTCATTCGAAGTGTACTCATGGTTGAACTTGATCTACTGAAGGCACATTGGCCCCATTTTATTGTTACTCATGACTTTATACAGGATCTGCTGGAAGAGCAATCCCCCATTCAACCCATCCGACTTGCTGCCACATCCCCACTCGTTCAACGAATGGAACAATATGTAGATATATATCCAGGTCTTCTTCCCCACGAAGTAGAGGAGGATACACGGCTCTTTTTATTGGATCTGCTCGCACAACTTCGCTACCTGTGGCAAGACGGGCAGCAACGCCGCTCCGAAGATGTACTCTCGTCCAGTGCAAACGTTCTTCACCCTCATGCCGAAGCCATCATGCAATGGATTGAGCAGTATTACCAAGAGCCTTTTCGTTTGGAGCATATCGCAGATACTCTTCATCTATCTCCCTATCATCTATCTCATGTATTCAAAAAAGCGACTGGCACCACCATCATTGCTTATGCTCAAGCTACCCGCATTCGTCATGCCTGTGTGCTGCTCACTCGGTCCTCGCTCACCGTTCCCGAAATCGGTCATCGTGTTGGTATGACCAGCCCCTCTTACTTTTGCAAAGTATTCCGTAACGCCACAGGGTCCACACCGCATCAATATCGGCTGAAGGTGCAGGGGAGGAAGTAACAGGTCACAACATATAGAAAGAAGCGAAAGAATTCACCTTCGCCTCTTCTCCTCTTTTCACAGTTCGCCCGACTCAACGCACATTGAGCTCCAATCGTTTCAAATAGGGAATTAGACGTCTCTCTAGCTGCCTCAAATCATCCTTTTGCTCCGCTGACAAGCGTTCCTCATGGATACTTCCATCCTTGTCCAGTATCATCGCTTCATACTTCTTCATTTGTTCATAGACAGACTTAAACTCACGATATTGTTCCTTGGTAAATGTCTCCTCTGCCCGTTCCAACTGTTCTGTCCAAAATTGCTGCTCGTCCATCAATTTTTTGGAAGACCCTACACTCACAGCTTCCAGCTTATCGAAAAACGGTTCCAGCTCAGTTACAAGAAGGTTATATCGTTCCTGTTCCACTGTACTCCACTGCTCTGGATGCATATTGCCTTGAGAATCGGCATGCTTCACGGCCATTTGCCCCATTTGCTTCAGCAAGTCCATATATTGAACAAATTCTTCTTCGCTGAAATGGGCCTTCGCCGTTTGCAGCTTTGCTTCCAACCTCATGTAATCCTCAGCTGTTCCCCCCATAGCAGTGATATTTTCCTGTGAACCATATATTCCGTCTGCAAGATAGGTGTACCCTGCGTAAGCTCCGGTGGGAACAATGAGTACAACAGCCAATAGCCCAGTGACCAGCCATTTTTTTCGATTTCTTCTAATGTGAGAATCACTTCGAATACCATCCATCATTTTATGTTTAATTCTCGCAGGAACGGACCATTCTTTAGTCTCTTCCTGGTAGGCTGTCCGCAACTGTTCATCGAGTTTCATGCAAATCCTCCACCTTTCCCCGCAACCTTGGATTCAACTTCTCTTTTTGTCTCAACTTCGCCAGCGCCGCATGTATGCGCGATTTCACGGTTCCAAGTGGAATCTCCAATATGCCAGCAATCTCCTCTTGCGTGTATTCATTTAAATAATGAAGTGTGATCACCTGCTGCAGCTTGTACGGCAAACGACGCACCTGTTCCAGCAGAGGACGATTTGCCAATTTGTTGACCAAATCAGTGGAAAAATCATATTCCAATCCCACGTCAGATTTTTCGATTCGCTTGCCGAACCGAAACTGCATCAACCTTTTGCGTCGATAACTCTGGACATGTCGCATTGTCACACCCATTAACCAGGGACGAAACGCACGCTCCGCATCATATCGCGCCAATGATCGATACGCCTGAATGTAAATTTCCTGTACGACATCCTCCGTGTCAGACTCGTCCTTGATGAGAAATCGTACAGTCCGATATACTGCCGTTACTGTTTTCTCATATAATTCTCCGTATGCTTCTTCCTGCCCCGCACGTATTAACGTTACAAGTTCTATGTACTCATCTTGCTCACTCATTATCCATCCCCCTCCTCCTTACACTATATATTGGCATGCCAGCATCATATCGTTCGATTTATTTATTGAATGAGTAGGTACGGCTGAATCTGATACAAAAATGTCCTCTGGTGTTTGTCATGATATAATATACCTAATTTTGATATAATTGGATGTTCTGCATCTGAGTTATAAGATCCCCTTTGGTCTTTTACTATTATCTATATCGATCGTCGGATTTGTAATCGCCAGAACAAACCTTGAGCCCTACGTCACGGTATATAAACTTATTGGGATCTTGGTTATCTTATCGTCTCTTTTTCTTTTGAAAGCGAATATAAGGGAGTAACTTAGCAGGGGTGGTCACTACTATAATGAAATTTTTCAGCAAATTGTACTCAGAGTATCTCCTGATTCCACGACCTTTACGTTTGTTGTTTCTATGGGGATGGATTGTTTTGTTTTTTGTTGCCGGTGCCAAATTCAGATGGTTCTACTTTCTACAATAAACTGATTTCAAAGAAGTCTGATCCCCTGGGACATAAAAAAGAGCTGAGTCGTCATTATGACGCCTCGACTCTTCTTTTATGCTCATCCTCTTCCTTGCAGATAAAGATATAGGTAATCAACTCGAGCTTGCTTATACGTTCCTTTTTGAGACAAACTTTATTTGATATTCAGAAATTCATATCACTTGATCACCGCTCCTGAATAGTTCTACCTGTTCAAGTCTTGCCATTAAGTTGGCAAGGCTTTTTTCTCTTGAACGTAAGTGTTTGGCTTTGCTTATGTATTCTTTAGATTTTCTTCAGATTTATGCTTATTAATTCCTTAGTTTTTTTCATTAAGATTGCTATATCAACAAGAGAGGAGGCAAAACAATGATCAGTAATACGATCTTAGAGCTACTACATCAGTATGGATATCTGATTTTTTATTTTGCCTTCTCATTAGGGCCTTTCGGCATCCCAATTCCGAATGAGATCACGATTATCAGCGGTGCCACTTTGAGCCACACAGGAGTTATCAATTCATGGATCACATATTTCTGTATTTTATCAGGACTATTAACGGCCATTACCTTTGCCTATTTTGCAGGAAAGTTATTTGGAACCAAGATAAAACACAGATTTCAACATCATAAACACTTCGTCAAGGCTGAACTCATCCTGAATAAGAGTGGCAATTGGGCGATGTGCATCGGTTTGTTCATTCCAATCGTGCGGTATGTTCTCCCTTTGGTCATTGGGCTGAGCGGCGTCCAGTATAGAAAATTTGCTATTATCTCCTATTCCAGTGCTTTGTTATGGACCATAACGTATTTTACAGCGGGAATTTACTTCGGCGGCCCCATACTATCGACGCTTCATTTATTACATTTCTAACTGGTTTGGATAACATAACATCACATTATGGAGGAACCCCTATGAATTCCAATGAACCTGTTTTATTTTTGAAAAGCTTTCTGCAAAGTCCTAAACATGTCGGCAGTATCATACCCAGTTCCCGGTTTCTCGCCAGCAAAATGGTGAAGCAAGCCTCTTGGCTAGAGGCAAAAGCAGTCGCCGAGCTTGGATCGGGTACAGGTCCTATCACTCGCTATATTCATCAACAAGTACAGGATTCCACCAAAGTCCTATTGTTTGAGATGAACGAAACGATGAGGAATACTCTTAAGACGGCATACCCGGAGTTCTCTTGTTATCCAGACGCCGCTCGATTGGTAGAATCTATGAATCAAGAGGGCGTTCAGCAATTGGATTACATTTTTAGCGGGTTGCCCTTCTTCAACTTTGAGCCTGAATTAAGAAATGCGTTGGTAGACCAGATCCATAAGGCACTCAAACCGGGAGGATTATTCATCGCCTTTCAATATTCACTTCAAATGAAAAAATTATTATCCGAACACTTTATCATCGAAAAAATAGATTTAGTGCCTTTGAATATCCCACCTGCGTTCGTTTATGTCTGTCGCAAAAAGGAAACAATTTAAACATTCCTGACTATCGTTTACACTGATGTTATCCTAATTTTTAAGGAGTGTTGAACCATGAGTACCGTTCTCGTTGTTGATGATGAACCCGATATCCGTGATGTCATTCATGTCTATTTACGTAACGAAGGATATCAGGTCATTGAAGCAGCCAATGGTGAAGAAGCGCTAAATATTATCAATACAACATCGGTCCAACTCGTCATATTGGATGTCATGATGCCTATTATGGACGGCATCAAAGCCTGCTTCAAAATAAGAGAAGTATCGACCACTCCCATTATTATGTTATCCGCCAAGGAAGAAGACATTGATAAAATTACAGGCCTGACTACCGGGGCCGACGATTACATGGTCAAACCCTTTAATCCGTTAGAATTACTGGCTCGCGTTAAGGCTCAGCTCCGACGTCAAACACTCATTGGCAAAGCTGAATTTGATTCACTTATTCTGATTAAAGACCTTGTCATTGATACGAGTAAACATTCTGTGAAGCTCAAAGATAATGACATTTCACTTACACCACTGGAGTTTTCCATTCTGGTGCTGCTTGCCAGCCATCCTGGACAAGTATTTAGCTCCGAGAAAATTTACGAAACCGTATGGAAAGAACCTTACGGATATTCGGATAATACGGTGATGGTTCATATTCGTAACCTGCGAGAGAAATTGGAAGTAAATCCGCGCGAACCTCATTACATTAAAACGGTATGGGGAGTGGGATATAAAATTGATTAAACGATTACCACATTTTAAAAAAAAGATACAGATTAACATCCTATATCAAATGTTGATCAGTTTATTGATTTCGTTTGTTGGCTCTGTGGGTGTAAATAATATGTTGATCATAGCTGCCGCAAAAATTAGTGAAAGATTTAATTGGCCTTCGCTTCTCTACATTTTTCCTTACGTTTTAACACCAATCTTCATCGTAATTTTCACGTTAATTTTTTTGTTTTCCACACGAAAAATTGTGAGAGATCTCATTACATTAGAGAAAGGGCTTCAATTCATATCCGAAGGAAATCTGAATTACAGGGTGCCCGTTAATCGACAAGATGAACTTGGGCGAGTCGCTTCCAACATCAATCACATGACAGAACAGTTAAAGCAACAGATTGCTAAAGAACGTGAATTGGAGCAATCCAAGATGGACATGATCACTGGCATCTCACATGACCTACGTACACCGCTTACCAGCATAATTGGCTATATTGAGCTTCTCAAATCAGAATCATTTCAAGACAAAGCAGAGTATGACCGTTTCATCCAAAATACCTATAACAAAGCAACGCATTTGAAGAAGTTACTTGATGATTTATTTGAATATACACGTCTTAACGCAGTGAACACCCAATTGGATTTGAAAAAGGTTGACCTATGTCAGCTATTGGATCAATTGTTGTTTGAATTCGAACCTTTAGCTCAGGAACATGGGATTCGTATTGAGAAAAAACTCGGTGAGGCTCCGATTATGGTCTCCCTGGATAGTGATAAGATTGCACGAGCCATCGACAATCTTCTCATGAATGCACTGAAGTATTCCTTTAAACCGGGTACGATTCATGTTCGAATGAGTGTGCGACATAATCACGTTACCATTGAAGTAGAGAATAAAGGCATGCCCCTAACGATAGAACAAAAGAACAGACTGTTTGATCGCTTTTATAAGGTGGATTATTCGAGGAATAGCGAAGGTATTCAATCAGGATCTGGTCTGGGTCTTTCTATTGCGAGAAACATTGCGGAGTTACATCAGGGGACTCTAACACTAGAACATACGCGTAACGTATTTATATTCCAACTAAGCTTGCCTTCCAACATCCAGTGAAACATCAATAGCATTGATAATGGAGGACACCACGATGAAAACACCCGAACCCATTCTTTTCCTGCAAGGATTTCTGAGGAATCCCAAACGAGTAGGCAGTGTCCTGCCCAGTTCCAAATTTCTAGCCCATAAAATCGTCCAGTCTGTACGATGGGATGAGGTTAGAACCATTGCTGAGCTGGGGCCAGGAACAGGTGCTGTCACACGTCTCATGAGAGCACATTTACCGAACTCGGCAACCGTGTTTTTATTTGAAAGAGACCCAAAAATGAGAAGTAATCTGAAGAGAACATATCCTGAATTCATGTTCCATTCGAATGCATCCTATCTGTTGAAAAGAATCAATCAAGAACATGTGCAACAGTTGGATAGTATCATTTGCGGACTGCCCTTTTTTAATTTTTCCAGAGAAATGAGACAAAACATCCTGTCACAGATCCATACAGCGCTCCGACCTGGAGGCACATTAGTTTTGTACCAGTACTCACTTCATATGAGGAAACAATTAGCTGAGTTATTTGAGATGGAGAAAATTCAATTTGTGCCTTTCAGCTTTCCTCCTGTTTTTGTGTATGTTTGTCGTAAAAGACAAGATGAAGGAGACAGTGAAACGAGCGAATGGGGGAAGATATGATTTATCCTCTATAAATGTTTAATGTCCTGTCTTGTCCTGTGAGGATCTAATCATGCGAGTCATCATCTTACGCGGCAACAACCGCGGCATAAACGCGATGAATCGATTTCGAGCACCAGGCATAATTAATGTCTTGCCACGCAAAAAGCCTCGATACCCTTCTTCGGCCACCTGTCCGGCTTCCATGATCGGGCCCTGCAACATCTTCGAGACACCCATGCCCGAGCGATCAACAAACCCGGTGGATGTCAGGCCTGGGCACAGTGCTGTCACCGTAACACCAGTACCGTTTACTTCATTCTCCAAAGCCTCAGTGAACGATAGCACATATGCCTTTGTTGCATAATATACCGACATCATCGGTCCAGGGAAAAAACCTACCAACGAAGCCACATTCATCACACCGCCGTGTCCACGTTGTATCATATCCGGCAAGAATAGCTTTGTCATGACGGTTAAAGCCTTGATATTCACGTCAATCATATTGACTTCTTGTTCCATATCCGTTTCCATAAACGTCCCGAACAGACCGAAACCTGCATTGTTGACAAGATAGTCAACAACAATGCCCTTTTCCTTCAGCTCATTATAAATCTCCTGTGGTACCCCAGGTGCTGCTACATCTTTGGCAATAACCGTCGCCTGAATGCCACACTTTTTCTGATACTCCTGAGCTAGTTCCTGTATTTTACCCTCGCTTCGTGCTACCAGCACAATATGATGTCCACCTTTGGCAAACCGATCTGCTAACTCTTTACCAATCCCACCCGATACCCCTGTGATTAGAACTGTCTTTCTCATATCGTTACCTGCCTCTCTTTTCTATAAATATATTTCATCTGGAACACCCATATTAGAACGAACATTCTTTTAAAGTAAAAAAAATAAACTACTTTATTATAAGATCCATAGATAGCGTCGCTATACGAAGAAGTTTTTCCTTGGTCATCGAAGTCTTGGCCATCACCCTTAACCCAACGCCTACATTATGCAGATATTCCGCCAATACTTCGGCGTTGTACTCGGTTGTGAATTCACCTTCCTGCTGTCCCCACACCATAATGTCCTTGATTAGTTTCTCCGTATTTGCAAACATCTCCGTTGATCGGTTGTTCATGTCTTCATCGCGTGCCGCCAATTCTACCGTCGAATTAACAATGAAGCAGCCTGATGCTGGAGATTCTTCTCCATGAATTAAAGAAAGAAATATAAACTGAAGTGCTTCCGTTGCCGTTTGAGAACGCTTTACGCCTGCTGCAAGGGCGGAGCTGATTTTGTGATCATACAGATCTACTGACTTTAGAAATAAGGTGTGTTTATCACCAAATGTGTCATACAAGCTTTTACGATGAATTCCCATATGATTAACCAGATCCGTCATCGACGTCTTCTCATAGCCTTGTTCCCAAAAAAGTCTCATCGCTTTATCCAGTACAACAGACTCTTCGAACTCTTTGCTTCTCGCCATTGCCTTCCCTCCTGTTCAGAAAACGAACATTGAATAACATGCTCTCGTTGGACCTTTAAAAGATAAGAATGACTTTGCCCTGGGAGTGACCCGTTGATACTTTAATCAATGCCTTTTCAATGTCCTCAAACGTATACGTAGAATCGATCGAAGGTTTAATGTCTTCTTTTTCTACAAGAGCTGTGATTTCTTGCAATTGAATCCCACTGGAGTGTACAAATAAAAAACGGTATTCAGTTTGAGTCTTACGTGCCATGGAATCCAAGCGTGCACCTACGAGACCAAACAGTGCTCTTTTCCACATCGGGAATTGACTGTCCACTGCAAAGCGATAATTGGGTCCTGCCTTCAAAGAAACTAATTTCCCCTGTGGTTTCAAAATGCTCAGTTCAGCTTTGATCTCATCCGCACCCAAGGTATCAATGACATAATCGATATCGGACAGAATATCAGCATACTGCTCGGTCTTATAATCAATGAATTGATCTGCTCCAATGGATAAACTACGTGCTCTGCCCCTTTCACTGCCACTAGTGATAACCGTTAATCCCATGGACTTGGCAATCGGGATGGCCATTGCACCAAATCCACCGGTTCCGCCAGGAATAAACAACTTTTTATTCGGTTCAGCTCGGAGTACATCATGCAACGCTTGATACGCGGTCAGGGCAGTAAGGGGGACCGCCGCAGCTTCGATAAAAGATAGATTTTCAGGCATAATGGATAAGGTATCCTCATGTACAGCTGCATATTCAGCAAAAGCACCAATTTTATTCAGTGGCAACCTGGTATAAACCTTATCACCCACTTTAAAATTCAAAACATCATCACCAACGGCTTCAATGACACCCGATAGTTCATTCCCTAGAGTTAAAGGTAACTTATAGTCGGCAATCAACCGAACACTGCCATTCATATTCAAGATATCCAGCGGATTTACACCCGCAGCTTTCACTTTGACAAGGACCTCACGGCTCTGGATCTGAGGTATCTCAATATTATTAAGTTCCACTTGGATTTTTTTGGAGTATTTCTGTATTTGAGCTGCTTTCATCATTTATCCTCTTCCTTTGCTTATAGACTAGGAACATGGCGCGCCATGTTCCGTTGTACGCCATGCTCCATGGTTGGTGCTAGTGTTGCCCCTCTTGCGACTTTAATTCTTCCAACGTAGGATAATCCGTGTAGCCCTTACTTCCCAATCCAAAGAAGGTTGTCGGATCTGCTTCATTCAGTGGCGCACCTTGTTGAAGTCGTTCCACCAAATCTGGATTAGCTAAGGACCATACACCTACAGGTACCACATCAGCGAGACCACGATCTAAATCGACACTGAGATCATCCAACGTTCTTCCAGCCCGATTGACCAACAGTGGATTTTGCCAGATCGAACGAATGTCTTGCAACAGGTTCTCATCTCCAAGATGCATAACATGAAGGTAAGCCAAATCCAATTGAGCCAATTCTTCTACAAGATAGCGATAGAGTTCAGGGCCTTGTTCGCCATCTTGAATTCCACCCAGCGGTGTGCCTGGTGAGATACGGAAGCCTGTCCGTTCTGCACCTATTTCCTCCACGATGGCTTTCGTTACTTCAATCGCAAAGCGAGCACGATTTTCAATAGACCCGCCATACTCATCTGTCCGTGTATTTGAATTCTCTCCCAAGAATTGATTGATCAAGTATCCGTTGGCCCCATGAATCTCAACGCCATCCGCCCCTGCTTCGATCGCTGCGGCAGCTGCTTTTCGGAAATCGGCAATGGTCGTTTGAATATCCTCCTGACTCAATTCCCGGGGAACGGGGATATCCTGCATCCCTGTAGCCGTAAACATTTCTACACCCGGTGCGATTGCAGATGGAGCAACCGGTTGGCGATGATGCGGGGTATTGTCCGGATGTGACATGCGACCCGCATGCATTAATTGGATGTAAACATATCCGCCAGCTTCATGCACCGCATCCGTTACCTTTTTCCACCCTTCAATATGCTTATCGGTGTAGATGCCAGGTGACCACAAGTATCCCTGTCCATCATCGGAAGGTTGTGTTCCTTCCGTAATCAGAAGTCCCATCGTTGCACGCTGAGCATAATAAAGTGCCGCCAACTCTCCAGGTGTACCATCTTCTTGTGCTCGACTGCGTGTCATAGGTGCCATCGCTAGTCGATGAGGCAATTCCATGTTGCCAATCTTTGTTTTACTCCATATCTTTTCCAATTGAATGTACTCCTCTTCTTATTTGAGATTTTGTAAATGTATCCTATGGATTCATCTGTATTAATTCAATTCTGAAATCACCGGGTAGATCGCACCTGTTAGCTGAAAATCATAGTTCTGATCTACAATCCCTACAACCACTTCGTTGTGGTCATACAGATCGATCATGAAGCCTGCCATTTCTTTAGCAGTATGATATTTGGACATATTCGCTTTGTAATCAAATCCTTCAGCATCTATTGATTTTTGTACAAATTCTGTTTCCGTGATCGCTGGTGCAAGCACCTTCGCTTTTAGTTTTGCACCCTTCAGTTCCAGTTCTTTTGCAAGACCTTCTGTGAAGGCACTAACGTAGTATTTCGATGCAGAATAAGCTACACTGCCTACAGCAATGGCATATCCAAGTGCGGATGAGACGTTAATCAATTGAGTACCTTCGACATTCGCATAATCTCGCACATACAGTGTAGAAAGAACGGTTAAGGATTCAATGTTTACACGCAGCATGGTCTCCACTTTATCCAAATTCTGATCAGCAATGAACGAGCCTTCTCCAAGCCCGGCATTATTAATCCAAGTCTCAATCTCATATTCTTTCAAATCGTTATACAGTTCGTAAGCCTCTGCGGTAACAGACAGGTCACTTGTGTGAACGATAACATTTACTTTAGGATCGATACCCTGAATAGTCGATTTAAGCTCTTCAAGCTTATCTAATCTTCTAGCTACCAAAATCAAGTGTTTGCTCCGTGCTGCAAATGCCAATGCCGTTTCATATCCAATCCCTGAACTTGCTCCCGTAATTACGGTGTATTTCATCTCATTCTCTCCCTCATATTCTTTAGATTAGTGTAATTTCAGTTTTGAGAACGATCGTTCTTTATTATGCAAAAAAAACAGTTAGAGCTAACTTGCTGTTAGCATATCATTTCTAGAACGAACAGTAAAGAATTATTTTATATGTAGCAAATGTGCTTGAAACATACTTAAATGAGAATAAAATCACGCTATATAAACCATTTTTATATCATAAGTTAAGAATTCCTATATCGTTTCATAAGTTCTTTCATTGAATAGTCAGGCCGCTGGCGAACACGCCTTACCCCGGCCTCGTTTACGAAAGTGATGACTTCACATATTTTCCTTCCACCACTAAACATCAACCTTTCCTAGCTACGCTAATCTGAATTCGACATCATCCATGCCAGAAATTCTCCAAACGAATCGGATACCTTTTCAACCTCTTCAAATTCAGGCTCACATCCACGGACAATAGCCCCATTGTCGGTTGTTAAGTCAATGGCATAGAAGGAATATCCATCTTCCACAGACATTACAATCGGCAAGTGATGATCCCACCAAGCCGTTATCTCCGACTGCCAAATAGAATCACCCTCTGCTGCCTCCAAACTAAGCATTTCAAATTCATTCCATTGGAATGCGGTCTCCGTGCTATTGTTGAACTCAGCCTCACAAATAAACCAGGTTTGCTCATCCGGTGCAACGCATTTTTCAACTACATTTAGGAATTTTAAATATTCATCTGGAAGTCCTTTATATCTTGAAGTAATGCCGCTGTTTAAATGTGACTGCGAACCGGATTTACTCATTATGTCCCAGCCCTTTTCCCCAGCCCAAGTCATAAATTCCCTAAAGTGAGTGTTTCCTTTTCCATTATTCATTTCCAAATTATACACCTGCCCATCAGCTTAAGAAATAAAAACTATATCACCTATTCGGGATTTGAATGGAAGATCCCTGCTGTCGTGCTTCAAAGAGAAAGACAAAAAGACTGGAAGAATGGTTGGGAAAAGCGGCAACCAGGTTCCAGCCCTTTGGTGGTTGGGGGAAAGTTAATTTTAGTTAGGGTCAGTTAATTTAGTTAGGGTCAGTTAATTTGAAATTGGACAGGAATTATTAGTTAGTTAAATGTCCTGTAGAAAACTAAAAATAACTGTCCCCACCTCCAAATCCCCCAATCCCTTACCCCACCAGGCTTCACCGCCATTTCTGAGATAAAAATAACTGTCCCAAAAACGCTGAGAAATACACCTGAAAACTGGAAGGAAACTGGTTCAATTGTGAACGAAAACAACTAATAATTCGTGTCCCTGAAGGGATAGAGAAGTGACTGAGAAAAGCAAGGATCGGCATTTAAAACGCCTGGGGAAGAGCCTGGGAAATGCCTGAGTAAAAGCTTGCATCAACTGCTTTCAATCCCCAAAATCCTTGAGTAGCCTGGGTTTCTGCTTGATTACCTATTCGGGATTCAAACGAAAAATCCCTGCTGTGATGCTTTCAGAGGAGAGAAAAAGACTGGAACAATGGTTGGGGAAAAGCGGCAACCAGGTTCCAGTCTTCGGTGGGTTGGGGACAGTTAATTTTAGTTAGGGAAGTTAAAAATACAATTAGACAAAAATTTTTAGTTAGTTAAATGTCCGCTGTCTCATGGCCTCAAACAACAGAATCGTTGCCGCCATTGCCGCGTTAAGCGACTCTGCCTGTCCCTGCATCGGGATCGTAATCGCATCATCCACCAAACGTGCCGTAGCATCCGAGATGCCTTTGCCTTCGTTACCAATGACAAGCCATACTGACTGCGTAAAATCATAACTATAACAAGAATGCTCTGCCTGCAAAGAAGTACTAACCAACTTCACGCCTGCAGCCTTCGCTTCGGGAAGCAAGGATTCCAACTGGCCCTCCACAATGGGCAGATGAAACAATGACCCCATCGTCGAGCGAATCGTCTTCGGGTTATATACATCAGCACAGCCCGCGCCAAGTACAACCCCAGCGGCCCCAGCGGCATCCGCACTACGGATGATTGTCCCCACATTACCCGGGTCTTGCACTCCGTCCAGCACCACAACAAGCCCCCGTGCTCCGGTAATTAGGCTTTCCAGTGGCTCACTGCCTTTACGCACAATTGCGAATACAGGCTGTGGCGTCATCGTATCCGTACATTTGGCGATAACCGCAGGAGATACACTAACCCACTCCACACGCTGTAGCGGATTCTCAAGCCCGGCCAGTTCGCTAGGTACGCCTTGCTCTCCGTCGTACACAATACACTCCAGATCCGCTCCAGCGCGCAATGCTTCCTGGACCAGATGAATGCCCTCAATGATATATTTATGTTGACGGGTACGATGCTTTTTCTCCAGCAACTGTGCCCATTCTTTTACACGTGTATTTTGCGGTGATACAATATCCATCTTTCCATCCTTCCCATCTGCATCCATCACTTCGGATACGCAAGCTCCATTTTCGTCAAATGATCCTTGTGACCCACAATGATCAGCACATCTCCAGCTTCGATCCGGTCCTCCGCGTACGGCGAGATGTTCATCGAATTCCCACTGCGAATCGCCATCACGTTACAACCAAAACGTGCACGGATGTTTAATTCCATCAGGTTTTTACCGATCATTTGCTCGGAGGCTCTCATCTCCAAAATGCTGTAATCCTCAGATAACTCGATGTAATCCAGTATATTAGGCGAGGTCAGATGATGGGCTACGCGCAGTCCCATATCCCGCTCAGGATAGATGACTTTGTCTGCACCAATCTTTTGCAGCACCTTACCATGAAGCTCATTTTGAGCTTTTACGATCAGCACAGGTACACCCATATCTTTCAATATCAGGGTTGTCAGAATGCTCGCCTGTATATCTTCACCAATCGCCACAACGACAACGTCGAAATTCCGTATGCCCAGCGCACGCAGCGCTTCTTCATCTGTTGAATCTGCCGATACCGCATGGGTCACTACATTGGACATTTCCTGAGTCCTCTGCTCGTCCGCATCAATTGCCAGCACGTCGAATCCCATACCGCTCAGTGCATTGGCAACACTTGATCCGAACCGTCCCATGCCAATTACGGCATATTGTTTCTTGGCCATTAGGGTCTTAACCTCCCGCTGCACTTCAGCATGACGCATCTTTAGGGATACCCATGCTAACGTAAATAATCCTTCGTAGTATACCACAAAGCCCGATAAACTTGAATGCGCTCGCGCTTCCCAGGGAACAGTATTAGAGCAGCCGAATATACGAGGAGGGAATTGCGATGCCCATTACATTAAGCCTGCGTGAAGCGATTGTTCATAAAGTTCATGACAAGAGTGATGATCAGCTCCGGGAGATGATTGAAGGTTCAGTAGATGGACCGGAAGCTGCATTACCTGGACTTGGCGCCATTTTCGAGATGATCTGGAAGAACACAGAACCTGCCAAGCAGGAAGAACTCATTCAAATCGCGCAGGAGCATCTGCACACCATTCCCGTTCAACCGCTTCGCTAATCGAAGCATTGGAGGGTAAGGTAACCATCAAACCGTTTGTTCTGTCTGCAAAAGAAAGCTTTCCCTTATTCGGCGGGATCATACCCGCCTCCAGGTAAGGTGTATAGCAATAGATCCCTCCGCCACAATTGGCGGAGGGATCTTATTTTTAACAAGCTCTATCTCATCACATGAACTTGTCGCGTTTAACTAACCTTTTAACAATTCCCACGAAATACTTCTGTCTTAACTTAAGGCGCAGTCTCCAGGAATTGAGCTGTTGGATTTTTATCCATAGCCGTTCTCATTGCGTACTCATTTTCGAAGAGCACCACATAATTCCCTTTTTTATCTTTTACAAGTGCAGAGTTAATCCGGAATTTGCTTGGGTCCAGATTCTCGTCCACAATCCAGCGAGCGAACTGATAAGGCATGCGCTGCAATTGCACGTCTACCCCATACTCGCCTTTCATCCGGTATTCAAATACCTCGAATTGAAGTTGACCAATTACGCCGAGAATCGTCTCGTCGAAACTTGCCGTCTGGAACACCTGAATGGTTCCTTCCTCCGTCAACTGGTCAATGCCTTTTTGGTACTGTTTATGTTTCAATGCATTTTTTACGGTAACTTTGGCGAAAATCTCTGGCGAGAACGTTGGCAACTCCTCAAAGACAACCTCGCTGCCTTGGCTCAGTGAATCGCCAATCCGGAAGATTCCCGGATCGAACAAACCGATAATATCACCGGCATATGCCTCTTCAACAATATCCCGGTCTTGTGCCAGGAATTGCTGTGGCTGTGACAACTTGATCTCTTTACCTACACGGGTATGCTTCACACTCATTCCACGTTGGAATTTGCCTGACACAATACGCAGGAACGCAATACGATCCCGGTGTGCCGGGTTCATGTTCGCTTGAATCTTGAACACATACCCACTGAATTTCTCATTCGTTGGCTGGATTTCTCCTGCCGTACTGCGACGTGGTTCAGGCTTCGGTGCCAGTTCCAGGAAGTTCTCCAGGAAGGTCTGCACACCAAAATTGTTAATCGCACTACCGAAGAAAATAGGCGTCAATTCGCCGCGTTGAACTTTCTCCATATCAAACGGATCTCCCGCAACGTCCAAAAGCTCCAGATCCTGAATTAACTGATCATGCAGATATTCTCCTGCCATCTCACGGATAATTGGATCTGTATAACCGTTTACTTTCTGAACTTTAATTATCGAGTGATCGTCCCCTTGGAACAACTCCACCTGATTTTTCATCCGGTCATATACACCGCATAGTTCGCGACCTGTACCAATAGGCCAGTTCATTGGAACGGAACGAATACCCAGTACATTTTCAAGTTCTTCCATCAGGTCAAATGGACTTTTACCCTCACGGTCGAGTTTGTTGATAAACGTAAAGATTGGAATACCACGTTTCGCACAAACCTGGAACAACTTAATCGTCTGTGCCTCGACACCCTTCGCTACGTCAATCAACATCACCGCGCTGTCGGCAGCCGTCAGTGTACGATACGTATCTTCACTGAAATCCTGGTGACCCGGTGTATCCAGAATGTTAACGCGATGGTTCAGGTAATCAAATTGCATTACGGAAGAGGTAACCGAGATCCCCCGTTGTTTCTCAATTTCCATCCAGTCACTTGTTGCGTGTTTGCTGGCTTTCCGAGCTTTTACCGTTCCCGCAAGGCGAATTGCGCCCCCGAACAGCAACAGTTTCTCGGTTAATGTAGTTTTACCCGCATCCGGGTGAGAGATAATGGCAAACGTCCGGCGTTTGTCCACTTCCTGTTGAAGAATATCATTTGCAGCTTTGCTCATAGGTTTAATCCCTTTCGTCCGTTCATTCACGTTAATCCGGCATGGCCGGTCCATCATTCAATCTTTATGCAATCCGGCGAGGCCGGTTGATTGTACACGAGTTTTTACGTACTAGGTATTTACACACTAGATTAATTTTACACATTTACAATGGAGTTCATCCTCCTCAAATCTGTGCTTTCATCCATACCGTGAACTGCTTCTTAACCCAACTCTCCTATTGTACCATAATCTGTACCGAAAATAACCGATTACTACCGCAGATTCTTCTCTTTTCACTTGCAAAAAAAAGCACCCTTCTGCCATAATCATGGCATCCAGGCACTCCTCATTCATTTTTATTTATCGGATTTAGAAAATCAATGCATCCAGCGCGTATTGTCCGCCACCCGTCAGTGCCAGCGCTACACCAATCACCAGAATCGCGAGATTATATTCAAATCCGTTCTGTGTGGACCAGTATCCGTTTGCACCATGGACTTTCACAATGGCAATGACCATCGTCAATGCAATCAGAATGCCACCTACCGGTGTAAGCAGACCCAGAGCCAGTAACAATCCGCCACCGAATTCCGCGAGTCCAGCCAGTAGAGCCACCAATGCACCTGGCTTCATGCCCATCGACTCAAACCAGCCGCCTGTACCCTTGATTCCGTATCCTCCGAACCAACCAAACAGCTTTTGAGCCCCGTGCGCCATGAACGACAATCCAATCACCAAACGAATCAACAACAACCCTACATCCAACATCATTTTCTTTTTCCTCCATTCAATATATACAAAATAGTATTCTCAGATTAAAGATATTATGCATATTTTTTTCATGATTTCTGTGACGCAAACCCCTTCAACTGGTTTACATTTTATCTCATGAATGATAACTTATCCGAAACGTTTGCCCGAATGAAGTTTGTCATTTGCGTAACTCTTCAACTCATGTGTTGAGTATAAGTTACATACTTACTTTTTGTCAACAACTTAATTTAAATTACTTATTTCCTTATGATGGATACCTACCTTTTCCCCGCTAAAAAGCCTGGGTACACCGCAAAATTTGCGACTTCCCAGGCTCAGTCATGTTGTGTATGTTGTTAATGCTGTTGTTAATGCCCTTACCCTAACCATTCACTTGCCAGATCACGCTGTCCTCGTCCTGACCATTCACCGGCCACCAGTGGAATCCGTCCTGCTCCAGCAGCTTATCTGTCGCTTCTGGCCCCCATGTTCCAGCAGGGTACGTATGAAGTTCTCCCTGATTCTGTCCCCAGGCTGCTGCGATCCGATCCACAAAAGACCAGGCTGTTGCCACTTCATCCCAACGGGTAAAGTATGTAGAATCCCCCTCTGCTGCATCGTGCAGCAGACGTTCATACGCTTCAGGCGAGTTGATTCCAATCATGCAGCTCTGACAGAAATCCATCGCGAGCGGCTGAATCTCGGAATCCGATCCTGGTTTCTTGGCATTAATTTTGATATATATGCCTTCCATCGGATTCACCCGAATGACCAGCAGATTTGGTTCCAATTTATACTTTTTCCCAAGGTACACGTTGTTTGGCATCGACTTGAACTCAACTACGATCTCGGTCGTTTTCACCGGAAGACGCTTGCCTGTCCGAATGTAGAATGGAACACCCGCCCAGCGGAAATTATCCACGAATACACGTGCGGCAAAATACGTCTCCGTATTCGACTGCGGATCAACCTTGTCTTCCTGGCGATAGCCCGGAAGCTGCTTGCCACGGTACTCCCCTTCGGAATACTGTCCCCGTACAACGTTGTTGCTCACTTCCTCATCCGAAGTAAAGGCCCGCAATGAGCGCAATACCTTTACCTTCTCATCCCGAATGTCTTCCGGGAATAGGCGACTCGGCGGTTCCATCGCAATCATCGTTAACATCTGAAGCATATGATTCTGCCCCATATCACGCAGTGCGCCAGAGTGATCATAATAACCGCCACGTTCTTCCACGCCTACGGTCTCACCCAGCGTAATCTGAACGTTGGCAATATGTTTGTTATTCCAGAGCGGTTCAAAAAAAGCATTTCCGAAGCGGATCACTTCGATATTTTGCACCATTTCCTTGCCCAGATAATGATCAATCCGATAGATTTCCTCTTCACGGAATACCTCACGAATCTGCTCATTCAGATGTTCGGCCGATTGCAGATCATAACCAAATGGTTTTTCGATCACCAAACGGTTCCAACCCTGACTTTCCAGCATACCGCCGTCCCGCAAACTGTACGAGACACTGCCAAACAGCTCAGGTGCCAGTGCCAGATAGAACAGCCGGTTCCCCGGCGTGTTAAACTTTGATTCCAGATGCTCCGTCTGCACACGCAGCTCTTTGAATCCGTCCACATTATTGATATCCAGTGCTTTGTATTCAAAATGATCGACAAAAGCGTTCCACTCATCAGGTTCCCCCGCTGGATAACGGCAGAACTCTTTGATGGATTCATAGATGTCTTCCCGGAATTCTTCTGGGGACCTCGGACGACGTGCTACGCCAATAACCGCAAAGTCTTCGGCAAGCTTGCCTTCACGGTAAAGACTGTAGATAGCCGGAAACAGCTTCCGGCGGGCCAAATCACCCGTTGCTCCAAAAATGAAAAATACTGCACCTGGTGTCTGTACTTCATCTTGCAATTGTTTTTCAACCATGGGCTCCTCTTTCTTCCGGGAAGATAACCTTCACGCTCTCCCCGAGCTATGTAATGGTGTTATATATGCACGACATACAACTGTCAATTACCAGCAAGTTCCTTCTTGGATGTGATGCCATTTTAGCATATCAACTGAACGGATGCACTATTTCAAACTCATTTTTCTGATAAAGATTCTCAATATTTAGTCCCAATTCATGAAAAATACATTCCTTAATATTCAATCGTAATCACCGGAAATCCCACTGTAATTCGATTATCGACCTCATCACCAACCTGGTGAACTGCGAGTTGCATATTCAACATATGCGAGCCACTCTTGATCGACAGGGGCAGCTCAGCCGCCTTATAAGAAACACTTGCAGTGCCTGCATCTGTATAACGTTCAACGGAGGCGATATCCACATTACCAGACAAGTGTTTCTCGATCAATGCCAACTGCTGACTCGCATCACGTTTAATAGCAGTAACTGCTGTACCTTGCACAGACATATTCCAGCTTGCCTTCATCCCTGAGTCTACAAGCAGTTGATCCACCTGTTCATGTACTGTCATTATTGCCTTCCGATCCGTGTGTGCATCCCCTGAAATTTGTACGATGGCGTAGTAGCCGTTGTCTTCTGTCTCAACGACATTGACCAACATACCTGCTTCTCCAGCAGCCTCATTGACAACCATCTCACTGCGATACACATCATGGCCCGTCTGGCGTGCCCGTACTGGTTGTTCCAGCCCCAAGTGACTAGCCAGTAATACGGCCTGCGCTTGTGCATCTCCCCGGCCTTCTCCTTGCCATTTGATAACTAGACGATCCACATTATCAATCACGCTGTCAGCCGTATCGATTAACTGTTCCAGTTGGGCTGCTTTGGGTTCGCTCTTCTCTGCGTATACCTGTGTTACACCGATAAGAATAATGATAGCCATTGCTAATATACCTGCTGTCATCCAACGATTTAACATTTGAATCCCCCGTTCATTCTTGTATTCTATGAATCTATCAACAGCATGCCCCATTCCCACATTAGCCATACTTCTTCTGAACACAGCAAAAAAAGCCCCACCCGCCACTTGCATGGCAGATCAGAGCTTTCCATTCAAACTTTTCTATCTAAATTGAACTCATATCTATTACTTCCGTACATTACTGCACGGTTCTTTGGCTTAATTATGATAGTACATATGATTCTTCTTACTCTGCAAGTCCGTTTTTATAAGCATAGATCGCAGCCTGTGTACGGTCGTCTACGCCCAATTTGGCCAGTAAATTGGTGACATGGAACTTGACTGTCTTAATGCCGATGATCAGATCATCAGCGATGTCCTGATTCGATTTGCCTTTAGCCAGCAACCGGAGCACATCCATTTCACGGTCCGTCAATTCATCATGCAAAGGAGCTGCTGCCTGTGGCTGTCGGAATCGATTCATCATTTTCGAAGCCACCTGTGACTCCAGAACGGATTGCCCGCGAGCTGCTGCGCGAATCGCATCTGCCACTTCATTGGCTCTTGATGTTTTCAAAAGATAACTGAATGCGCCTGCTTCAATGACAGGATACATTTTTTCATCATCCAGGTAACTGGTCAATACGATGACTTTGCACTCCGGATACATTTTAAGTACCTGACGAGTAGCCTCAATGCCATCCATGCCTTCCATAACCAGATCCATCAGAACAACATCAGGCTTATACTCCTGTGCAAGCCGAATGCCTTCCTCTCCACTACCTGCTTCACCAACAACTTCAATTCCATCTTCGGTATCCAGCACCGCTGCAAGACCAATACGTACCATCTCATGATCATCCACGAGCAATACTTTGATCGACGTTTCCGTCTCCGTTTCGACTTCCGGTTCCATTGACATGTTCTTCCTCACTTTCATCGTTCATCAAAGGTATCGTAATCTCAATCCGCGTTCCCTTACCAGGCGCTGTTACAAATTGTATGGCTCCACCAATCTCCGTAACACGTTCACGCATGTTAGCCAGACCGTAGGAAGCCTGTTTATTCTCATCCAGATCGAAGCCTTGCCCATCATCACGAATCAATACCCGGATCGCATCAGTACGGCGCTGGATCCGTATCTCCATTTTTTCCGCTTTTGCATGTCGTAACGTATTGGACATAGCCTCCTGAACGATTCGAAACAGATGATTCTCGATGCCTTTGATCAGATCAATGTCTTCGTCCATTTCGAGCACAATGTCCATAGGTACTTTTGTTTTCAGTTCCATCACCAGATCACGCAGACCTTGTTCGAGATGTTTACCCTCCAGATAAACTGGCCGCAGATGTAACAGTAACGCACGCATCTCGGACTGAGCTACCGAAGCCATTTCCTCAATCAAAGCCACCTGCCGCTGAGCACGTTCAAAATCCTTCTCCATCTTCCGTCCAACGGCCGTTGCTGTCATGGATATCGCGAACAATTGCTGCGATACCGCATCATGCAGTTCCCGTGCCAAACGTTGCCGCTCTTCCACAATAGCCGTAATTCTGGATTGTTCAGCAAGCTGTGCATTATGAGTAGACAATCGCTGGAGCGAAGATACCTGATCTTCCCACTTTTTGCCGATTCGTCCGAGTTGCTCACTTAGACGACCCACATCATCATCGCCCAGATCAGGTACAGTGCGTGATAGAGAGCCCTTCTCCCACAGTAGAAGCGTTTCCCGCAGCAGTTCGAGCCGGCGTTTAACCCGGTAACTCTGATAGAACCCAAAGACCGCACCAATCCCAATGAGAAGTAGCAATAGAGCCAGACCCGATTGAATCAGATGCCGCCAGCCTGCAAACGGAGCAAGATAACCATATGTAAACAATACATACAAAATAACAGCGAGCACAATGAAAACCAGGAGGATCCCTTCACCCATACTTCGGGTTACCATGTCGGTATGTCGTTTTGTCTTCATCGGGGTCTCCTCCTTCTCTTCATCTATTTTACTACGGATTACTGATGCTTAGGTCGCCAACAATATAAGAAATGACAAATTTTGCTTTATGTTCACTGGATTCATATCCAGGCGTTCTCCATACTAATTTGTTCATCATGCCGTTATCTTGTTCTCCAAGAAGATTAATCCGACCAAAAAGAACCGATGCTTCAATCTCCACACCATAATCTTCTGGTAGCGTAAGGCGAACATTACCCATAACTCCTTGCAGCAGCACAATCGTTTGTTTCTCCTCCGGAATCGAAAGAGATAGATCGGCGTTAACCTCACCTATGGCATGCCACAGACTCATACTACGTAACGTCCAGGATGATTGATCCCAGTAGTAACGAGCCATGAAATTCTGTTTCTTCATAACGCCTTCGTCCAGATGAATCTTTTTGTTTTTCGAATAAAAGTAAGCTAAAGAAGCAAGTACAATCAAAAATACAATCATTAAATTATCCAGCAATAACAGTGCCGCACCAATGCCAAGATACCGATGACCTTTGCGGGTATCCCCATTTCGGACTTGAAGCATTCCAACCGTTAACAGAATCAGTGCGGCAGCGGTCAGGAAGTTAATATTGTCATTCAATAACATCATTGTGCCAATAATCATAATGACAACTGCAAGCCATTTACTCTTTTGATTCATCCCCGCCGCACCTCCTCTGTAAGTTAATCTCTCTTTATTCAACGGAAAAGCCATATCAGGCACTGAAGTCCTGTATGGCTTAACTTTTGTTCTACCAACCGTACATTATACACGATTTATAGAATATCATATTGTCCACTAAGCGAACAGTTATTCTTTTGAAGTTCCGTTCGCTTCATTCTTGGAACCATTGCCCATTTTGTTTTTGAGGGCTTGTAATTGCTGATCCACTTTGAATTGTTTTTCCACATCTACAGGATTCGTGTACGTGGATGATGTGTTGCGATAAGGTGCACGAGCTACGTCAGCTTCAGCTTCCAGCTGCATGATTTTCTCTTCCATGCGGTGGAATCCAAGGGATGCGCCGCCACTTTCGATCGAATGCAAGCTGTTGATGGAAGACATTTGTTTTTTAGCTTTTGCCATTTGTGCACGGGATACAAGTTCATTACGTTTGTTACGCATTTTGTAGAACTCATCTTTCATATCATGCAACTGTTGCAACAGATCTTTTGCTTGTGCTTCGGACTGTGCATGCAGTTCGCTGTACTCCGTAATTTTTTGATCAAAGTAGATTTTCTCTTCCAGCAATTTGCGTGCTACTTCTTCCTGACCGTTGGCCAGAGCAGCTTCTGCTTGGGACTCACGTTGTACCGAAGTACGCTCTGCTTCATCCAAACGTTGTTTCATGCGACGTTCATTCGCCATTTGTTTGGCAACTGTTACCTCTGCCTCATGAATCTCAGCCTCCATATCACGCAAGTACTGGTTCAACATTACAATCGGGTCCTCTACTTTATCCAACATATCATTTACCGATGCTTTCGTCATATCCTTAATCCGTTTAAATACTCCCATTTTACTTTTCTCCCTTCTCGTAACGAGATAATTTTTGGCGAAGCTCTTCAACTTCTTTTTTCAGTGCTTTTTTCTCGATATCTTTCATCATGGAGTCAAGCTCACTTTCTTGTGGTGCACCTGCTCCGTAGGCGTTGTTGTCATAAGAACGGGGACCAGATTGAGGTCTGCCGTTGAATCCAGGGCCGGGACCGAAGTTACCAGGACCTTGTTGGTTGTGATTATTTTGAAAAGGACCTCTTGGTGGCTGATGATCATAGTTGTTGTATCCTCTGCCAGGACCAGGGCCTGGGCCCGGACCGTAGCCATATGGATCATAAGGCGGATACGGTTCTTTTGGTACCACGAGTGCTGCAATAAAGTATATTAACAACGACGTGCCGCCAGTTACGAAGATACTGATAACAAAGATGATACGCAGCAGGGTGGAATCCATTCCGATGGTTTCGGAAATTCCGCCGCACAAGCCGGTTAACATCCGGTCACGCGTTGAGCGGTATAATTTGCTCATGTGCTTGCTCCTTTCGTTTACTTGTATCCTCTTACGTTGGAATCATAAGCATATGGATCAACGTGATTGGATTCCTTGGGTACCACCAATGCAGCGATGAAGTAGATCAACAATGATGTACCTCCCGTAGCGAAAATACTGATGAAGAAAATGATACGTAGCAGCGTGGTACTCAATCCGAGATTTTCAGAAATGCCGCCGATCAAACCTGTTAGCATTCGATTACGCGCCGAGCGGTATAATTTACTCATGTGACTACTCCTTTCTGTCATTGTTCAATTTCTGTCTTAAGCGTTCCAGTTCCTTATCCAGCGTAGAGGATGACATGCTGCCAGTCACTCCTGAACCATCTTGATTCATCCGCCGGATATCGCGGAGACTCTGTGCTTCATATTCGAGATCAGAGACTTGATCATCCAGTCGGTTAAACATACGGGGTACATTCTGACCGTTGTGATTGCCTCTCTGGTTCATACGTTGCTGTAACTGAATCGTCTGCATACGAGCGTAGTAATATTGGCGTTTGCTGTATACATTCTGATACTCAACCTTAAGCTGGTCGATCTGTTCATCCAGCTCCTGTAATGCCGCATAACTTTGTGCATACAATTCATTGTACTGTTCCATTTTTTCCTCGTGGAGGATTTTCTCCTGCAAGGCCAGCTTAGCGAGATGTTCTTCCCCTGCTTTCAGAGCCATGGAAGCCTGTTCTTCCCGTTTGTTCACCATACCTGCTGCCTGATCGGCTTGTTGTTTCATTTGTCTGGTATGGCTTGCATATTGATGACGAAGTTTCTCGGCTTCACCGATGTCTTGGCGGGTCGAGACCAGGAACTGATCAATCAGTTTGACTGGGTCCTGACTTTGCTCCAAATGTTCGTTCAGATTGGCTACGGTAATATCCCGCATTCGACGAAATACACTCATTATGTTCTGTCCCTCCTTTTCATAATCGTGAAAGCTTAGTACCGACCACTACGACTGCGGTTATTGCTTAGCATTGAGATACCAAAGATGATTAACCCGATCGCGATGATCGGTCCGATCAACCATGCCAGTTTACCCATCAGTGAGATGATACCGATGATGAGAACAATCCAGCCAAGCATCACATTCCCTCGTTTAACTCCGTAGTATCCCAGTGCAATCATCAGGACCGGAATCAGATAACCCATTAAGTGTCCAAGAAGTGGAGTTAACTTTCCGAAGAGGAGTAGTGCACCCAGCGCAATCAATACAATCGCCCAGCCATTTCCCTTATTCAATCTCATAATTGTTGTTCACCGCCCTTTCCATTCGTTCATTTTAATGTGTTGAGTCATTTGTTCGTTTGTTTCTTGTTTTTTTGTTTCCGTGTTTCTTGTTTAACCTTATGTCCTTATTCTAGGGGATTCCGCGACTTTTCAAAACAGACCGTGGACGGTTTTTCATCCTAGACTGAGGTCGGGGATCTAGTTGGACCTTTGACTGTCCCTATATAAGACCAACGTTCCACCTAAGCTGAATATCACTCCAGATACCTTCTCTTACCCGTATTCAGGCTACCCTTTAGCCGATACCGACCTGTAGAGAGAATGATGTCCATGTCTCTATTTACGTTCACACTGCAATTTCGTTTCTCATGATTCCGTATTGGATAGTCAGTCCAAGCCGCTTCTCTAGCCTTTTCTGCAAGATCATCTATCAGCAATTCCTTATCTCTGCTCCTATACCCTCTCAAAAAAAATTACTTTTTTATCCAAATAAACAAAATTTAGATTGTTCTATATGTAAGCGTTTACTAAAATAGAAAGTGTTACTATTCTAATGTCAGGGGTGGAACTGAAACTGTGCGACCAATCAGCTATCTCCATAAAATGATCATCTTCGGAATCCTGTTAAGCACCCTGCCCATTTTGTTAACGGGAATTGCCGCATTTATCTATTCATCGAACCAAACTGAGCTGCATCGTACACAGGCCAACAGACAGTTGCTGGAACAAATGCAATCCAACGTAGAACACAAACTCGCTACAGTCAGTTATATGCTTGATCAGGCCGTTCGCTCTCCAGTAACCCTCCGTTCTCTGTCTGCTTCTTCTTCACTAGAAGGGAAAGGGCCTTTGCTTGCCGACAAGCTACAGAGTGAATTTAAGAATATGAGGTCATGGGAACCTTTGCTGGATATTACCCTGGTGAATCAATCACAGAATTGGCTTATTGATCATGCCGGATTATATCGTAATACGGATTTTCCACTGGCTCTTCCCATGAAGGAATTGATATCGGATACGCTAACCTCTGGATGGCAGCTCTCCCCTTCATCGGTGTTCAGTAATGATGAGCGTTCACCCGGTACAGGCTGTATTTATCATATTGCCCTTGCGAGGTCTATTCCGAATCTGAATACGTCTTCCGATGTTGCCCTGATTGCGGGAATCCCTGCATGTTCTTTGCAAAATACACTAGGAGAAGCCTCCTTAGGCAATGCTGCCTCAGGACTGATCATTTTGAATCGGGAACAACGTATCTTGGTCCACCCCGATCCTGTATACATTGGACAACCGTTGTCTGCCATTGGATTACAGGATCGGGATACGGAAGCCAACATAACCAAACTATCACCCATTACATTTTCAACAGGCTTTGAAAAACGGGAAGTTAAGATCGCCGATACACATTATTCTCTGACGTATAGCCCTTCTACCTTAAAAGGATGGACTTATGTTCTAATCTCACCTACCAATATTCTGACACAAGAATATATCGATATCGGATTACACACCTTGTATATCAGTATCTTCTTACTTTTACTTTCATTATTACTCGCTTGGCTCGGCTCCAATCGAATGCATATCCCGATTCGTAAACTTTTAACCCAACTTGGTGACAACCACCTGTCCAAAGAAGGAAACACGGTAGCTCAGCAATCACCACCATTTTCTGATGAGTTCGAACAGATCAGAGCAGGGGTCTCACAACTATCTGCCTCTCGCTCGCAATTAGAGAACACACTTAATATGCATCTGTTGCAGATTCGCACTCATTTTATGATGAATCTGTTCCAGGGCAAGATCCCTGTTCATACTCTTTATGACACCCTGAATGAATATGGCTACACGCATCAGGTTCGGGAATGGCAACAAATTGCTGTTATTACACTACAGGCCGATCTCGTTAATCATACAAAATATAGTGCTAGTGATCGTGACCTCTTATTATTCGCTATTCAAAATATATTGGAGGAAACGGTTGTGCATAACCAACAATTGCTTCCCATTGTGCTGGAACATACGGTAGTCACGGTGATTGGCACCGTTGAACAGGATCATTTTATTTTTTCACAGCAGCTATATGTATTAACAGACCAGTTACAACAACAGATGGATAAGATTCTAACTCTTCAAGTCAGTATAGGATTCAGCCAGCCGCACAGCTCTCTATATCACATCCCTCAAGCTTACACAGAAGCCATGGAGGCATTGAGGCATCGGATGAAGCTGGGAACAGGCATTATTTTTCAATATGAGAACATAGATCATTACGCTCCCACTTGGCCCATGACCTACCCGGAATCATTGGAATACTCATTGATCCAAGCTATTCAAAATGCGGACGAAGTCCAGGCCTCTGCTCTTCTGAAACAACTGCTTGAAGTGATCTTTGGTATGGAGGTTACACCGGAGGAGTATGAGGTGGCTCTTACGAGGCTACTCACGCATATTTTGCAAATGACTCATGAATCCGGCATACGACTCGGACAGATCTCCCAAGGTCGTGGCTCGATGTTTCATGAACTTCATGGTTTGCAGTACGCTGCTGAAGTTGAAGATTGGTTTAACCATCAAGTCATCTTGCCCGTCATCCAGGTTTTTAAAGCAAGACAGTATGCCCAGTATCAGCATATATCAGAGAAGATGATTGCCATGATTCATCAAGATTATGATAAGGATCTGTCGCTTGAGGAATGTGCCATGAAGCTTCACTACAATGCAAACTACTTAAGTAGTGTTTTCCGCAAAGAGACCGGCTGTGCATTTAGTGAATATCTGACCAAGTACCGATTTAATATTGCTAAAAAATGGCTGGACGAAAGTGATCTAACCGTTAAAGATATCGCAGCACGACTTCGGTACAACAATCCGCAAAACTTTATCAGATCATTCCGTAAATGGGAAGGAATTACCCCCGGCCAGTATCGGGAGCGTAAGCAGAAGTGTCGAACCGAAATTAGAAAAGGAGCACGATTGTAAGTCGTACTCCTTCGGACAGCTCGTCCACTTCTCCATATGGCTCCCCGAACAGGGCTCGGAGCCTGTGACAACTCGATTAACCGTCGAGTGCTCTCCCACTTGAAATATCAGGGAATATGCTTCAGAGATCATTCTCTGAAAACTAGGTCTGTGTTTGTTTCGTTGTCTCGAACATCTCTAAATAAACGAGGGTCTGGTTCAAAGGATCGATGAATTAGTGGCTTCAAAAAAGAGGGAGCACATAACCTGCTCCCTTCACTTAAAACTTTACTTCTACAATCTTAACATCATATGTTTCAACCGTTCATCTTTTTGCGCAGTGTTGTGATGCTTCCTAGTGTCATCTTAGACGTTAGACTACATTGTCCGTCTCAATTCCTGATTATCAGTACACTTGCCAAGCTTATGCGATTTATCGCTTATCCTTAGTGCGAACTGTTTTCATATTTGGCTGTTCAAGTTGAATTAGAATTTTACCAAACCTTGCTCCACGTGAGAAGGTCACCGTACTATCCCTGTACGTATCCCAAATGTACTTCTCAGCCAATCTGAGGGAATCTTCATCCGATGGTAACTCATACGTATTAAGCCATTCTGGCAGCTTCTCGATAATCTCTTCCACCGGTACTTCAAATGAGTTAACTTCTCTCGTAATAATCATCGTATAAGAATACCCCTTCAAATACAGCAACTGTTGGATATACCCCATATCACCGGCCTTGTATGAAGAAGTTACTCCCAGTACATCCTTAAGTTCATCCATTAGTGTGTGTTCATTCTGTCCCGCCATAGTACTTATATATACATACTTCCGGGCACAATTGATCGCCTGCTCAATCGTTTCCCAATCCGACATTGCCGGACACATGGATGCAAATGCAAAGTCATATTTCTTCTCCCAACCCTTATCCTTAATGGAGATTTCTTCATATCGTTCGTTTACGATTTCTATTTTGGATTCCAGAGCTGAAGGTATCGTCTCTTTCATAAGGGAGACAAGCAACTCAGAAGGCTCAACTGCGGTCACACTTGCCCCCTTTTCCGCAAAAGGAATGGTAAATATGCCTGAGGCGGCTCCAATGTCCAAAATAGATAACCCTGCAAACTCCACACCCTGGTTCTCGATCCAGCCCATGATGCGCTCAGAACGCTGCTTTCCTTCTTCAGTGAACGACTGTACATGATAATCCCTTGCCCACCGCTCAAAAGCTTCTTCTGTATTAAAGAAGGCGCTTTGTTTCTTATATTTTGAACTTCTCGGACGATTCTTCCATGCCTCATCCCATACAGAAAGATCAAATAACAAACCGGTATCCGATTCATTTTTTCCATTAGTCACTCTACTTCACTCCTCTATATTAAAGACTTTACTTATCTACAATATACTGAATATAATCATACGTCAAACTTTATTAACGTCCATCTTTTCTTATTCTACATTTTCTTACTGCGCATAAATCGTTTCACATAAAATAAAAATAGCCCTACACATTGCATAAGCAACATGTAGGGCTATTCAATATACCGGCGAGAGGACTCGAACCTCCACGGTTTCCCACTCGATTTTGAGTCGAGCGCGTCTGCCATTCCGCCACGCCGGCATATGCTGGAGGCGCCACCCAGATTCGAACTGGGGATAAAGCTTTTGCAGAGCTGTGCCTTACCACTTGGCTATGGCGCCATATTTTGGAGCGGACGACGGGAATCGAACCCGCGACCCTCGCCTTGGCAAGGCGATGCTCTACCGCTGAGCCACGTCCGCATAATGGCTGGGGATATAGGATTTGAACCTATGCATGACGGAGTCAAAGTCCGTTGCCTTACCGCTTGGCTAATCCCCAATAAAAAATGAAAAAACAAAGGGGCGATCGAGGGGAATTGAACCCCCGAATGCCGGATCCACAAACCGGTGCGTTAACCACTTCGCCACGATCGCCACAAAAGGTTAATTTCTAAAAATTAATTGGCAGGGGCAGCAGGAATTGAACCCACACCAACGGTTTTGGAGACCGTTGTTCTACCTTTAAACTATGCCCCTAAAAACTGGTGGAGGATGATGGATTCGAACCACCGAACCCGTACGGGAGCAGATTTACAGTCTGATGCGTTTGGCCACTTCGCTAATCCTCCAGGATTACATGGTGCCGGCGAGAGGACTTGAACCCCCAACCTACTGATTACAAGTCAGTTGCTCTACCAGTTGAGCTACACCGGCATATTAAATTGTTTTAAAAATGGTGGCTCGGGACGGAATCGAACCGCCGACACGAGGATTTTCAGTCCTCTGCTCTACCGACTGAGCTACCGAGCCATAATAAAGTCTAATCTTAATTCCTTACACTTTATATAGGGCATCAGTGCCATACAGCAGATGTAGTGAACAGTTTGCCTCATGTAAAGATTAAATGGCGGAACCGACGGGATTCGAACCCGCGATCTCCTGCGTGACAGGCAGGCATGTTAGGCCAACTACACCACGGTTCCAGATCACTTTCTCAAAGGAAAGTATAATTGCGGGGGCAGGATTTGAACCTGCGGCCTTCGGGTTATGAGCCCGACGAGCTACCGGGCTGCTCCACCCCGCGTCGTTATAAATTTTATATGGTGGAGGCTGAGGGGATCGAACCCCCGACCCTCTGCTTGTAAGGCAGATGCTCTCCCAGCTGAGCTAAGCCTCCGAACAACACATTTATGATCATATCATAATCTTGTTGTAAAAATCAACTTCTTTTTTTGAAGTTAATATGACCCGTAGGGGATTCGAACCCCTGTTACCTCCGTGAAAGGGAGGTGTCTTAACCCCTTGACCAACGGGCCTTATTATTATGGCGGAGAGAGAGGGATTCGAACCCTCGAGACGCTTGTGACGCCTACACGATTTCCAATCGTGCTCCTTCGGCCAGCTCGGACACCTCTCCATA
>NZ_JAVDTB010000006.1:0-298889 GCF_031455635.1 Paenibacillus sp. 2003
ACTCTCCAATAAAGTATTGAAAAGAGCGATAAGCTCATTTTGAATCTGACGAGATTAAAAATCTCATTTGTGCTCCAGTCGATTCAAGCCAAGGCCTGTCTCAAACTTTTGCGTTCATTCTGCAAGCAGAATGTTTACTCACTCGTTGTTCAGTTTTCAAAGATCAAACTTGTTTTGTTACTGAATGTCATTCTCTTCAGCAACTCTTATATAATATCATGTCCGAACCAACTTTGCAAGCTCTTTTTTTAAGTTTCTTTCGAAGCTTATTTCATTCGCTTGCCGCACCGTGTTTCTCGTGTTTTTTGGCCGGAAATAGAATATACCATGCAGCACACGTACTTGTAAAGAGTTATTTTCCAAAAATATTAATTCTACAATCTAACCCTATTAAGGACCTTGAATCTACAATGTAATCATATGTTCAATTGTGTTATCATGCACTTGATCTTCACTATCTAATCTGTCTTTCTTCTATATAGTAAGAAGGTAACCCTCTCAACTCTCTTATTCGAGACGAATGGGTTACCTTCTATAGTAATCTATCTATATTTACTTACGTTCTACTTTATATCCTTTATCTTCAAGCAATTTCACGATACCGTGATCACCCAGGTAGTGTGCCGCACCAACAACAATGAAATACTCCTCGCCTTTGCCGTTTTTCAAGTAACCATCGATTTTGTCCGCCATACCAATGTTACGATCAACCAGCATTGCTTTGTTATATTCCTCATTAGTGGAGAAGCTGTTTGTCAGTTCAAGTAGTTGCTCGTCATTACCCGTTTTCCACATCTCAGCCATTTCTTTCACACTGTTATCCAACACGTCGAAGTTTTCGATTGTCGCTTTCAGTGTTTCCTCTTGTGTTTCTTTGGAGAAGTCGTTAAACATGCCAAGTTGAGATTGATAACTCTCCAACTCAATAACTGGAAGTTTGCGCTCGATCGCTTTCTGGATGAAATACAGATCCACTCCTGCTGACGATTCGTATCCAGCCGTTGTGGACTTCAAACTTGTGAGTGTGCTTTCCACTACCCAAGGCTTAAATGCATCCAAAGCGTTAGACTCCAGACCATTTTTCTTCAATACATCACCCAGCTTAGTATACGTTTCACTGGAAATGTGATCTTTCAGTGTTGTTCCATCTTGATACGAACCCAGACTTAGAACCAGCTTTTGCTGCTCTTCATCAGCGGCTTTGCTAATATCAATCTCCACCCCGAGATAGTCAGCTTCCGCAAAGGCTTCTTCAAACTCCGGACGTAATGGATAGAAGCTCTCATCAGCAATATGCATGGACCCTACCAGATAGACCGTGTTGCCATTGCTTTCAACTTCCCACATAAAGCCGCGTCCACCGGTTTGAGCAGTTTCGCTTGCTCCGCCCTTGGATACCAACAGTACTGTGCGCGTTGCAGCATCCCAGCGTACTTCATAACCCGCTGCATCACCAACGATGCGGATTGGCGCATACGTTACACCGTTGATCCGTGTAAGCTTGCTTTTGAGTGTAATCGTTTTGCCATCTACTACAGCCGTGATCGTATCATCTGTCGCAGTTGTTAGCTTCACGTCCATGGCATCCAGCGTAGTGCGCAGCGGAACCAGTGTTGTGCCTTTTTCCAGGATCGGCGCTCCTGTAGCATATTTCACCGCATGATCATTGACCTTTACGGAAGTTCCCTGAGAAGCTGCCATTGCCGGTACCGCAGATGCGAGCAAACCTACCGAGATTGTAAGAGATAATAGCGTGCGTTTCCAATTCTTCATATTATGTATTCTCCTTTATTGAATATAGTTGCCAATCCAATTTTTAATAGAATAGACATACTTAGATACTACGGTTAAAGATGGGAATTGGTGCCACTCCAAAACGGAGCAGCACTTTATCCAATCCCTCATCCTCTCCTCCCCTTCAAACACTCAACCTAGATCTTATAAGCCTTCATCGCTTTAAACAATTCCTTAAAGGTTGGGCGTTTACCGTACATCAACACACCTGTGCGATAGATTTTGGCTGCAAGCCATCCGAAAACGATAATGGATACAATGAGAATCGCTAAGGACGTTAGAATCTCCCAAGTTGGCGCAACTCCTGCGCCGATTCGAACCAGAATCGCAGTCGGCGACGTGAATGGAATGAAGCTTGCGATTTTCAACAACAGAATGTTCGGTGTAGAAATACTGAAGATCGCAATATAGAAGGAAACGAGCGACAACATCGTAATCGGCAGAACAGCCTGACCGAGTTCTTCCGTACGGCTTACCATTGATCCAATGGCAGCGAACAACACGGCATACAGGAAGTAGCCCAGAATGTAGAATATGAGTCCATACACAATAACCGCAATATTCACATCACTCAGATTCATATTGAAATCACCTAAAACTGCACGGTTATGCGGTAGTAAGATATTTCCGGCAACCACTGCTCCGAAGATTCCAATTTGCAGCATACCTACCATGAAGATCCCGATGATTTTACCAAACATCTGACTGAGCGGTGATACACTTGTAATCAGAATCTCCATAATACGTGAGCTCTTCTCAGCTGTGATCTCGGAGGCAATCATGTTACCTGTCATCATCGTCGAGGTAAACAGCAGGATGATCAGCAAGTACACCACAATATAGTTAATCGGGCTCATTGCACCTTCAGACTCAGTACCTGCTCCGCTCTCATCCGTACTCAAACTTTGCTCGGTGAGCTTCACAGGTGTTGTAATCAGTTCCTTCTGCTCCGCTGTGAGTACATCCTTCACAACCACATCCAGCTTCACACTCTGCAACGCTGCTTCAATGGATGCAATGATCTGAGGTGATACGTCTTCTGCTGAATATAGAATGGGCTGCGGGAACTCTTGCCCGGAAACAGCTTCAAACTTCAGATAACCATCGGTAAGTCCTGCTTCCACATCCGCCGCAAGAGCAGCCTCATTTTTGTCACCACTGGCAATGAATCGATAGGCCTGATCTCCTTGAGCCGCAGAGAAGCTCTCCAGTTTCTCCGAAACTTCAGGCTGTCCTGTACTCAGAAGACCGATATTTACAGGATTGCTGCTGGAAGCTCCGCCAATGGGACCCCCGTTGAATAAGGTAATGAAATACGGAACATTGAGTCCGATTGAAATTAAAAGTGCAAGTACAATGGTCGTTACCATGAATGATTTCGTTTTAACTTTGTTTTTGAATGTAAAACCCGTAATCGTTCCCATTTTATTCATTCGACTCACCTACCTCACGAATAAAGATTTGGTTAAGCGTTGGTTCCTTCAGTTCAAAGTGTTCCACTGTCGTCTGAGTCATGGCTGTTCTCAGAATCTCTTGAGCCGCTTCCACCTGACTAATATGTATCAGGTACCCACGCTCATTCCGCTCGACTTTCTTCACACCAGACAACTGTTCGAGTCCTTCCACACTACCAATCGTACCCAGGAATACCTGTTCACGCGGATATCGGCTCTTGATCTCCTTGATCTCTCCTTGAACCACCGTGTTGGAACGATGCAGAATGGTGATCTGACGACACAACTCTTCAACGTGCTCCATACGGTGTGTTGAGAACAGAATGGCCGTGCCTTCGTCACGCAATTCTTTGACGGTGGACTTGAGTAATTCCACGTTCACAGGATCCAGTCCACTGAACGCTTCATCCAGAATGAGAATCTGCGGTCTATGCACTACGGCTGCGATAAAGCCCATTTTCTGCTGATTACCTTTGGATAACTCCTCGATCTTCTTATCGTAATACTCAGGTACCTCAAACCGATTCAGCCAGTACTTGAGACTCTGATCTGCGTCCTTACCATTCATGCCACGAAGTCGTGCCAGGTAATTAATCTGTTCGCTGACTTTCACCTTCGGGTACAATCCGCGCTCTTCCGGAAGATAACCCATAATCTGTTGCAGCTCCGTATTATAGGGCTTGCCGTTGTACAGGATATTCCCTCCGTCAGGGTGAATCAGTCCAAGCACCATACGCATTGTTGTCGTTTTACCTGCACCATTGGCTCCGAGCAGTCCGTAAATCTCCCCCTCTTTTACATTGAGCGTGACTCCATTAACAGCTGTTTTGTCTGCATATTGCTTGACGACTTGCTCCAATTCCAATCGGTTCATCATTTATCGTCTCCCTTCGGTTATTTCCACTGTACGGGTGCATACCCGGCAATCCAGAATGCCAGCACTTCATCCAATTCCAAGTTACGGATTTTCAATACCCGGTTATTGGACAGCTCCAGCCTCTCCTGCGCCTCGCTGACCCGGGTTGTAATTACGCGAACCAGACCTCCCTCTTCCAAAGAAGATTCCACAACACCAGGAATACTTTCTGGCCTTAAATCTCCTTCATACCAGACTTCTTTCCACTGATCGAGCACCATATCTTTCTCGGCCATCCCCAGTGACTGACCACGGTGCATCAATACGATGTAATCCGCAAGCCTTTTGACTTCGTCTGCAATATGTGTGGCAATCAGAATCGTGGTGTCTCCCCCCGCCATGAAGGTACGGAACTGCTCAACCATCACTTTCCAGGCAAAGGGGTCCAGTCCTGATGAAGGCTCATCCAAAAGCAATAGTCTTGGGCGAGCTGCAATTGCAGCTGCAATCTCAAATTTTCGCCTTTCTCCCTTGGACATCTTGTTCAGCTTCACATCAATAGGTACTTCCATATCCTGAATCAGTTGGTCGAACAACTTCATATCCCAACGTGGGTACCAGTACGCCCGGAAATGGGCTGCTTCCTGTGCTGTTATCCGGTTCTCTTCTGAACCAGCGTTATCTGCTACAAAACCAATCTGTTGTCTCAGTTCAATGGGAAGTGGCCCCTCATGTTCCTGACCAAACCATATAATCTGCCCAGCATCTGGCAGCACCACTTGCTGTAACATGTTAAGAAGGGTGCTTTTGCCTGAACCGTTGTGACCGAGAATAGCGACTATATACCCTTCGGGGATGGTCAGATCAATTGGGCCAATAACTCTGCGTTTTCGCATTTTGGATACGCCGTTCAACTGGATTGCTATGGGTTCCACGTATGAATCACTCCCTTACTTTACGTAAATAGCCTTCAGGACTTCCCGGAACAGGCTCTCCATCTCTTCTTTCGTACAGCCTACCGATTTCCCGGACTGCACCGCTGCCTGCATCGCTTCCTGTGCAGCCTTTAATCTATAATTTTCTCTGTCGCCGGCTTCTACCTGGGCCACAAATGTACCTGTCCCCTGCTTCGTACGAAGCAAGCCTTCATTCTCCAGATCCTGATAGACCCGTCTAACCGTAATAACACTGCAATTCAGTGCTCCGGCGAACTCACGAATGGACGGCAAATGTGTTCCCTCCCCCAACTGACCCGTAATTATCAACGATCTTAACTGATTTTCAATTTGGTGGTATAAAGGTTCAGCGCTATTTTCATTAATTTGAATGGGTATTTTCACATCTTGCACCTCGCCCTCCGGTACACTCCAGTCTGTTACCTGACCGTGCCGGTTTCATCCTGTATTCGTACATAAGCTCAATTCTCATTTTAATTCAAATCCCGATGAACCAGCTTCTTCAGCGTAAAACGACTAGACAGCCATAATCCCGCTATGCCAGCCACCAGAGAAATCCACATGATCGGGGAAAGCAGCCCCCATGATTTACTTCCATCCATTACAATCCGCAATCCGTAACTGCCTGACATTCGAATCAGTATGGATATGCCAATGGCGACTGGTATAAAAAGTGTACTGAGAAGCAAGTATTTCTTGCCACTGTTCAGAAACTCTCCGTAAATATAAAATCCTGTTACCAAAAGGCCATAACCTGTACAGGTAAGGCTAAATGCCAGATACTGATCCCATCGGAATCCTTCGGCATGAAGGTTAACCACGTATAACGATCCGTAGAAAAAGATTCCATTGTACGTAAACGCCATCAGAGACTGCTGTAGCCTGGACCACATCACCACTTGTTCAGGGATGGGAATTCTACGATAGTAGGCCAGCATCTGCGTATAAGAATCCTCATGTATGTAACGGAAGGAGCGCCTGCAGAACATAAATCCTTGAAATGGCAACATAATCAAAAAGAAGGAATCCACTACTGGATTAATGAAATCTGTCTGTTGTTGTCCTACTAACATCACACCGCTCATGCCGCCAGTGTATATCATGAATATTGCAGACCATAGCCATTGGAGCTTATCCTTACTCATCTGGCTGCGGGTCAACCACCACGCCTGCTTCCATTCGTTCATATGCATGCCTGCCTTTCACCTGTCATTCACTCATGTTGCTTACTGTGATTACTGTATATATCAATATACACAGTATATAGACCCAATTCCCATCCCGTCAACCCCTAATTTTCCTGAATCAGGAAGACGGGATGGGTCACAGTACGAATTTACGTTAAAATAAATTATAGTAATGAATCAAAGAAAGGAAGGTTACAGCTATGGATTGACTGGTAGAGATCGGATTAAGGCAGACACCGCATCCGCCGTAACAACGGTTATACCGACTCTGCTTCGGGATATCCGGTCATTATGGGAGATGACTCCTACGATCGACATTCCAGACACACACCGGATCACAAACATCATGATTCGGATTCTTCATCAGGTACACATTCTCATCACAACAGCGATAGTGGTAGCAGCAACGACAGCAGTGGGGATAGTGGCGGCGGAGACAGTGGGGGTGGCGGGGATTAAACATCATTCCCCAATCACAAAAGAAGGGCTGTACCCATTATTGTGTAAACACAATTCGGGTACAGCCCTTTGCCGTTCTCTAGCACCTGTTTACAGAAGAGGTCTTACGATTAAACGAGGTTGTAACCACTAGGCAGACTGCGATCCCTGCGGATTGCGCGAATCTGAGCCAGCGTTAACCGTTGATTGGTGGAGATCAGGGATTCCACATCATTGCCACGGATCAGATCATCCAAATCTCTCAAGTTGGTGTTGCCACGGAAGACCCGGAATCCACCTTGGAAGTTAGGACGTGTAAACACAACCAGTGTTGCATTGGAACTTGTTGAGAAAAAGCGCAGGCTCTCCACCCCATCCAAAATATTGTCCAGGTTGCGGAGCCCCGTATTGCCACGATAGATGCGGCTTCTCCCTCTGTAGTTCTCTTCTGAATACACGGTAAGACGTGGATACGTTTGACTGACATTGACTGTTTTTTTCATTTTGTTTCCCCCTCTCAAACTCATTCTATGAATGAATGAGAGAGGAAGAGTGGACGAATCATCTACTAGATTCGTCCATTTTCATATTTTCAGAAGGTTATAGTGACGCACGCCCGAGTAGTAGGAGGTTGTATCTATACTTTATACGCCGAGGATAACTTCCCATACCGGACGTGTATGACCACCAGGATATAAGAGATATAGAAGAACATACACAACAACACCTGTTAGCGCTGATCCGAACCAGATCATGGACGTGAACTTGCCCCAGCGGCGATGTGTTCCAAACTTCTTTTTGAACCCCAGCACCAGTGTGGAGATGCCGAATATCGCTGCCACGGTAGCGAGGATAATATGAAAGATCAGAAATATCCGATAAAAGATCTCCAGATCCGGGTCCCCGCCCCAAGCTGTATTGCCCACGAACACTGTACGAGACATATAGATCACAAAGAAGATTAGAGCTGCAATCGCACCTGCTACCATGGCGGACTGATGAGCCTCACGTTTACCCCGAATAATCAGTACCCATCCAATCCCCACCAGTACTGCACTAATCACAATGAAAGAAGTACTGATCGTTGGTAGCCAAAAATACATATCCATCGTGTGTTCCCCCTCTTGTCAGAACATTACTTCATTATTTGGCAGCCGGATTGAGCGGCCCCCCTGCGCCCCCTGCAGGATACGAGTCATCATCTTCTTCCTGCTTCTCTTTCCGATACCATTGGAAAAAGACATAAGCCAGCATGGAGGCAAAGATTCCTTCCTGAATAAACTTCATTACAATGCCACCGACCTGCTGATCTTCCTTCGCGGAAGACAGAAAGTTGAAGAACGCAGGCCCACCGAATGAGCGAAGTAACGCCGTAGAATCTCCAGACACACAATACCGCATTGCTTCAGCCCATACGGCCGGGTTGCTGTACGTCTGATACAACGGCTCGGCCGCAAAAATAATCAATCCACACGCAGGCGTAAGCAGTACCATATTCAGAAAAATAAAACCGATCTTGGATAACCCCGATGCTTGTCTGCCTTCTGGCAACGGATTCAGCAATGTCCACCACATGAGCATCGAGGTGATGAACAATGCAATATAATACAACCGGTGAACGGTAAAATTCAGCATGACGTAATCATGTACAATCGGTAGGTGATACAGCGAGAACAGCCCGTTAAAGAGCACTGCCGCAACGATCGGATGAGCCAGGAACGATAGCTGTCGTGTAGGCAACCAGCGTACGATTCTGCGCCATACCCAGATCGGCAAGCCTTTCATCATCAGCGGCGGGGCTACCAGATAGGAGAACGCCATGCTCACCATGTGGAAACTAAACATCACGTGACCAAGCAGATTAAATGGTCCAGCTTGAGCCAGATACAGGACAAACAGCCCTGTAATAAACATGATTTTCTGTGCAGCACTCGCAGGTTCTGCATCCTTTATTTGTTCGCTTAACGGTCCCACAAGCACCAGATAAGCCGCAGCAATGATCAGAAATACAGCCAATATAAGCGGACTCCATAAGTCGTTAAAGCTAAAATATTGCAACCCGAGCATACGGGAAACCTCCCCGTGACCTGATTTGGTTGTTACCTTCATTACTTTGTGAAGATTCATTCGCCAAAAAGGGGAAAAGACGGCAGCAATGCGCCGCCGCCATCTCTTTTACCACCAGACCCAATAGAGTGCCATAATGATGCACGTAAAGGCTACGAAAAAGCCAAAGGCCATGAACAGAATCGGCATCAAGTGCCCTTTGTCCTTTAAGTGCATCCAATAACCCAACTGAACGAATACTTGAAGAATAGCCATGACGAGCAAAATAATAATGATAAAGGTTGTGTTGACCCCTCCGGCAGAAGCAGCCGCAAACGCAATCAGCGTGAGAATAATGGAGAAGATAAACACCACGACGTGTTTCTGTGGCCCTTCCGTCCGGTGACGGTGTTTCACAGGCTGTTGATCTGTCTTATCCTGTGCCGACATGTGCTACCCCACCTTTCCGAGCAGGTACACGACCGTAAAGATGAACACCCAGACCACGTCAATAAAGTGCCAGTACATTGCGGAGACGTATACTTTAGGTGCGGTTACGACCGTCAATCCTTTTTTGAACAGCTGACCGATAATGATTCCGATCCACACAATACCAAAAGCAACGTGAGCTCCGTGGAACCCGACCAGTGTATAGAATGCTGAACTGAATGCACTCGTGGTCATGCCAAACTCTTTATGTTTCACATACTCGTAAAACTCGTAAATTTCCAGGGCGAGAAATCCCATACCCAGTACTACCGTGATGCCAAGCCACAACGCCAGTGCATCTCGCTTGCCCTTATGCATGGCCTGAATCGCAAATACACTTGTCAAACTACTGACCAGGAGAATGAACGTTGCAGCGGCCACAAGTGGCAAGTGGAACAGTTCATTCGCCGTAGGTCCATCATTGGTTTGGCCACGAAGAGCCAGGAAGGTAGCAAAGAGTGTACCGAACAGTACCGTCTCGCCGCCAAGGAACAACCAGAAGGCGATAAGCTTGTTACGGCCTTCCAGCGTTGCTTTCTCCGGTTCATGCGGCAATTTGTCGTTCACCGGTTCGGCATGTGAGGTTGTCATGTTCTAGCCCCCTTCTCATCCTGATCCTCCGGTTCAATATGCCAGCCATGATCATCATAAAGTGAACGAAGTGCCATTGCGCCAAATGTGATTACGAGACCAATAATAACTACAATATAATTGTTAAAAATGACATTCATAAATGCATTACCAAATTCATCCTTGCTGAACATCAGGCCAAGTCCGGCGATAAAGATACCTACTGACATTACAAACGGCAACGGCGTTGCTGAAGGCATATGAATCGAACCTACAGGTTCTGCCGGTGTCATCTCCGTATGTCCTGCCATTTTTTCCTTCCAATATGCATCAATTCCGCGTACCAGCGGCGTCTGCTTGAAGTTATATTCAGGCGGCGGAGATGGAATAGACCATTCCAGTGTACGGCCGTCTTCCCACGGATCGTTTGGCGCGCCAGCCGGTTTTCTCATTGTGATTACGATGTTCACGAGGAACATGATAACCCCAACACCCATTAGAAACGCACCGACGGAGCTGACCAGATTGAGCAGGTCAAAGTCCTGATTCGGCAAGTATGTAACGATCCGGCGCTGCATCCCCATCAGACCGAGGAAATGCTGTACAAAGAACGTTAATTGGAAACCGATCATAAATGTCCAGAACGTCCATTTGCCCAGTGTTTCGCTGAGAATACGTCCGAACATCTTCGGCCACCAGTAATGCAGTCCCGAGAACAATCCAAGTACGAGCCCCCCTACAATAACGTAGTGGAAGTGGGCTACAACAAAGTACGTATCATGGAACTGGAAGTCTGCCGGAGCAGATGCCAGCATGACGCCTGTAACACCACCCATAACGAAGGTTGGAACAAATCCAACTGCGAACAGGTTTGCGGCGGTAAAGCGGATCTGTCCACCCCACATCGTAAAGAGCCAGTTAAAGATTTTGATCCCGGTAGGTACGGCAATCAACATCGTGGAGATGGAGAAAAGCGCGTTGGCTACATTACCCAGACCTGTTGTAAACATGTGATGCGCCCATACCATGAAGCCCAGGAAGGCAATCAGGATGGTGGCAAATACCATGGAGCTGTATCCGAACAACCGTTTACGCGAGAAGGTCGGAATAACCTCCGAGATAATACCAAATGCCGGCAAAATCAGAATGTATACTTCCGGGTGCCCGAAGATCCAGAAGATGTGCTGCCAAAGTACCGGGTTACCGCCACCTGCTACATCGAAGAAATTTGCTCCCAGTATACGGTCAAACGTCAAAAGTACAAGCCCCACCGTGATGGCAGGAAAAGCAAAAAGGATAATGGCAGATGTAATAAATGTCGTCCATGTAAACATCGGCATCCGCATGTAGGACATGCCTGGAGCACGCATTGTAATAATCGTTGCGAGAAAGTTAATGCCCCCGATGAGCGTTCCCAGACCCGCGATCTGAAGGCCGATGGTGTAGAAATCCACACCATGCGTTCCACTGTACTCACTGCCCGAAAGCGGCGTATATGAGGTCCAGCCTGCATCCGGTGCTCCGCCCATAACCCAGCTCAGGTTCAGCAACAATCCACCAAACAGGAACGTCCAGAAACCAAGTGCGTTAAGAAACGGGAAAGCAACGTCCCGTGCCCCGATCTGCAAAGGCACGACAGCATTCATAATGGCAAAAATAAGTGGCATGACACCAAGGAAAATCATCGTTGTTCCATGCATTGTAATCAATTCGTTGAAGACCTGTGCCGATACAAAATCATTCATAGGCTTCATCAGTTGAATCCGAATCAAAATGGCTTCAATGCCGCCGATTCCAAAGAAAAATCCACCCGCAACCAAATAAAGAATGGCGATTTTTTTGTGATCGACGGTGGTGATCCAATCCATCAAGCCCCTGTACCTCTTGACGCTATGCGCATGAGCCAAGGTTGTGTACCCCCTTCTTCGTCCTTGCTGTTCTATTCATAGTCCAATTTGTAGTTGGCCAGATATTCGGCAATTCCGTCGATTTCTTCATCCGTCAACCCAAGATCCTTGGGATTCGGCATGGTATTGCCCGGCTTCACGGATTGTGGATCATGGAGCCATTCTTTCATGTTATCCAGTACCGGACTACCTTCTTCCTGTCCCTCGCGAGAATTCAGCAAAATGCCTGCGACAGATTCCTTGCCGCCGATTCCCGTCAGGTTAGGTGCAACCGGTCCACCTTGATCACCAACAGCGTGGCAAGAAAGGCAGTTTGTTTTGAACTTTTCGGCCAATTGAGTGTCTTCAGGAAGGACTGCGGGTGCTTTCATCTGGTTCACCCATCTGTCAAATGATTCCTGACTCACTGCTTTTACCTTAAACTCCATGAAAGCATGCGATCGGCCACATAACTCGGCACATTTACCGCGGTAAACGCCTTCATTCGGTGCAGAGAAACTGAACTTGTTAAGTGTTCCATCCGGGTTTGTGTCCATTTTGCCCGCAAGTGACGGCACCCAGAAGGAGTGAAGCACGTCAGCGGTTTTTAATTCGAATGCGATTTTTGTTCCGGTCGGGATGATGAGATCTTGAGCGGTGGTTACGTCATATTGAGGATAAGTGAATTCCCACCAGTACTGATGTGAGGTGACTTGGACCTTAAGTGCGTTTTTGTCATTGGACAGATCTTCGCCTTGGGCAAAAATCGTTTGGACCGTCGGTACTGCCAGAACAATAACCAGCAATAACGGAATGGCTGTCCATATTACTTCCAGCTTGAAATTACCTTCAACCTGTTCGGGCATCTCAGTCTGCCCGGCTCGTCTACGAAACCGGATCAGAACATAGGCCGCTATGGCAAATACAATGATGAGCACCACGATCATAATCGCGATGGATAACTTCATCAGATCATATTGGCCTTGCGCTACAGGACCCTGAGGTTTCATTACCGACAAGTCTTCCCGCCCGCATGCGGATAGCAGCAAAGAGAACACCGCCAGCAAGGGGAGAATTCGCTTTGCAACCTGCCACTGTTTCATCATTGATCTACCCCACTTTTTTACGTTTTCGTAGATTACCGTTGTCGTTCGGTAGAAAGGCAACAAAAGGTACGTTTCAGCACGATACGCATAATCCTCTTCATCATACAGAACGCTTACAAAAATAACGCTTCCAGTACTCCCGTGATTTCCTGCTCAGGGCATGTCTGCGCATTCTTCCAATTCATTCTATATGCTTCAATCACTTATTAAATATAAGTTGAGGGTATGATTTTGTCAATCTTTGGACACATGTTCACAAATTGTTCACTTTATGTAAAAAACCGCTCTACAACTTGATTTGCAAACGATTTCAGTTAAAAGTATTACACTCTACATTTGAAAATTTTTGCCAAATTTCGGTGATAAAACTCGATTTATTGGTGATTTTTCTCACATTGAAAACATGTGCTATTATGCAAAAGAAAGATCAGAATTTATGGAAAACCTCTTCCATATCCCTTCAGAAGACATGCCTATCGCTCCATACCGCCATCTTCAAGCTCAAAACAGCATGGAGCATTTGGGAGAAAGTTCAACTCAAGTCCTCTTCTTCATTGACTTCATCTCACGTGCCATCGGTCAGAATCAAGGGGCCATTCCCAGTAATCGCAACCGTATGCTCATACTGGACCCCCCAGCTGCCATCTACCGTCCTTACCGTCCATCCATCTTCATCCCACACAACGGCCCCGGAACTGCCCTTTGTAAAGATTGGTTCAATCGTAATAACCATGCCCTCTGTGAGCATCGTGCCCGTTCTGCGTTTGCCATAAGGCAGAACATTTGGGGGTTCATGAATATATTGACCAATCCCATGACCGATGAGAGGCTTCACGATCCCGTACCGATACAGTCTGGCTGTTCGTTCAATGGCACTTCCAATATCTCCGAGTGTATTTCCTGGAACTGCCTGGGCAATCGCCCGCTCAAGTGCCTTCTCCGTGCGTCTCATCAGCTTGCGAATGGATCTGCTTGTTTCACCAATTCCATATGTCCAGGCCGAGTCAGCAAGCCAGCCGTCTTTGTTCACCACCATATCGATGGTTACTACATCCCCACTCGTCAGCTCCTCTTCCCCCGGAAATCCGTGGCAGACCACTTCATTAACAGAGGCACACGTCGCGTACGGATATCCTTTATACCCTTTTTGCTCCGGTGTGGCTCCTCGTGCTGCCAGAAACTCCTCCACCCGCTCATTAATCGCTGCTGTCGTGATACCGGGGATCATCCACTGCTCAATATGCTGGTGACAACTTTGCAAAATTCGTCCAGCTTCCCGCATGTAGCCAATCTCTTCTTTGGTTTTCAAAATAGGGTCCACATGCATTCATCCTTCCCGCTGTAGGTGTACTCCCATATATATGCAGCAGGAACGCAAAAAAAACCGCCTGCCGGAGCTTATCGCCCGGGAGACGGTTCTATTCATTATCGGAACAGTATAATCAGAGTTGTGTGTTGTTTCAGGACACGGAAGAATCCATCTTGACAAGCTCATGCTCAACCACAGAAGTCAATTCTTCCTCGTATCCACCCGTAATCCGGTATTTTCTCACGTACTCCTTCACGAATTTTTTTGGATCTTTAGGACGGAAAATCCGAGTCATTTCCCTCAAACTTTCTTTGACCTCATTGTGACCTTTCGTTGCCATTGTAATTCCCTCCCAAAACGTTGAAAGTGAATGCTCCGTTTAGAGAATGCCGAATAAGTCTTAAATGCCATCCATGAAGTTGTGTGCGCGGCTTAAAGCAAGCTTTAGGTCGGGAACCTCGCTAGAAAGCAAGTACCTGACACTATAAATACCCGATATGATTCGGAATGAATCATAATCTTATTGTAGCATATTCGGAAGTATCTTACGACTTGACGATTTCCTCTAATAAATATAACGGTTTTCATGCCCAAAAAGTTTAATTCCGAATCATATGTAGGAATGCCGCCATTCTATACGGAATTAATATATCCAGCATAACACTGAACTATTCGGGGGATATTATCACGGACAACCCATACAGTTAAATTAATGGTATCTAAAAGGAGGCGCCGTTTCATGGAACGTAAAGAACAGGATATGCTGCCCCTTTCACATGAAAAGGTGGAAGTCGACGGAGTATATATTAACGAAGCCGGACGTGAGGAACATCTGCATCGCGGGCAACACTTCCCCGCAGATCCCGTTCTCGGCAAGTCAGAATGGAAGCTGACGGAGTATGCTTTTGATAATCACCATGATGGACGTACTGATGAACGTTTGGTTCCCAAAGAAAACGATACAGATAAAATGGGCAAGATCACAAACCCTCGCAGACAGATTGAGGGCGGAAGATAATATTGTTTGTTTTGTAGCTAGATAAATTCACCGGTTCAGTTCTGTCCACCTCCTTCATAGCCTAATAAAAAAGGTTAAAGGAGGCTGGACCGGATGTCCCCCATGAAATCGTCTAGCGGTCTGGATGAAAATATTGCCGGTATGCTGTGTTATCTATTTACCTTTGTAGGTGGCATTGTCTTTCTCGCGGTGGAGAAACGGAGTCGGTTTGTGTTATTTCATGCACTGCAATCCGTAACCGTCTTTGGCATCATTATGGTTGGGCATGTATTATCGGCTTTTCTTCCGTTGTTTGGGCCACTGGTGGCATCGCTGTTATCCCTGCTCGGTGTGGTGGTCTGGCTCATTATGGTGGTCACCAGCCTGCAGGGGAAATGGCTAAAGCTGCCTTGGGTTGGCGATTTTGCAGAGAAACAGATGCGTCATCTGTAACTTTAGGAAGACATGATCCAAAAAAAGACGATCCATCCCCTTTAAAATGGGTTGTGGATCGTCTTTTTATTATATATCCGGCCTCAACATATATTCGTTGTTTCGCATGTAAAGGTGACTTGTTCATGTGGTTGAACATTCACAGTATAAATGATGTATGTCATAAACCATTCATGCTGTATATCACGATGGATCAACCTGCTTAAATGTTCATCTTGTTAAGGTTAAATTCCAAACCGTTAACATAACAATCATGCTGGATTATAGGTTTGTTTCGGCTATTAAGCCGACTTGCCTGTTTCTCCAAGGATGGCATCTGCCTGTTGTTCAGCCATCTTGGCAGCCGTTTCCTTGGTACCCAGACCGTTGAACAGCAGGTTCATGAAGATCGCCGTGAAGCTACCTGCAATGATGCCGTTACCGAGCATAATCTGAGCCCAGTCCGGTGCACCAGCAAACAACTCAGGCACAACGGTAACTCCCAGCCCCATGCCAACTGAACAAGCAATGACAAACAGATTTTCATGACGATTCAGATCAACCTGACTACCGATTATTCGGATACCGGATGATACCACCATACCGAACAAGGCCACCATGGCTCCGCCAAGTACTGCCCCTGGAACGAGCTGTGCGAGGGCTGCAATTTTTGGTACAAATCCAATGACCACCAGGATTCCACCAGCCACCACAATGACATCACGTGTCTTCACACGTGTCATCTGTACCAGTCCTACATTTTGCGAATACGTTGTATACGGGAACGAGTTGAAAATACCACCTAACATAATGGCTAGACCCTCTGCGCGATAACCGCGCGCCAGATCCTTGGACGACAGGTCCTTGTCCAGGATTTTGCCCAGAGCCATAAATACACCTGTGGACTCGGCCACGCTGACAATTGCCACCAGAATCATCGTCAGAATAGGTACAATCTCAAACGTCGGTCTGCCGAAGTAAAACGGCTGAACAACATGGAACCAACTTGCATCGCGAATAGGTGCAAAATTAACCTCACCCATGAACCCTGCTGCCACCGTACCTACGAGCAGACCAATCAGTACCGAGATGGAACGGATAAAACCTGTTGTGAATCGAGTCATTAAAATGATAAAGAGCAGCACGCCGAAACCGAGTAACAAGTTCACTCCGCTGCCAAAATCTTCTGACCCCTGACCGCCGCCCAGATCGTGGAAAGCAACCGGAATCAAGGTTAAACCAATGATCGTAACCACCGAACCCGTAACCACTGGCGGAAAGAGCCGAATAAGCTTCCCAAAGATTCCGGAGAAGATCAATACGAACAGCCCTGAGGCAATTATCGCTCCGTAAATGGCAGATACTCCACTGTTCATCCCGATTAGGATCATCGGAGACACGGCCTGGAATGCACAACCGAGCATAACAGGCAGCCCTACGCCGAAATATTTATTTCCCCATACCTGAAGCAATGTAGCCACACCACATGCAAGCAGGTCAATGGCAATAAGATAGGTTAGCTGTTCCTGTGTAAAACCTAATGCGTTACTAACGATCAATGGGACAACGACGGCTCCTGCATACATCGCAAGCACGTGCTGTAGTCCGAGTGAGAAAGTTTTGATTGGATGCCGATGACGCTGAAAAATACGTTCGCGTGCCATATTAATTCGTGCCCTCCTCGTCCGCAAATGTAACCTGTCCATCCGACAGTGCCCCGATGCGAACCAGCGATTCCACACGGTATCCTGCTTCTTTCAGCAAGCGACCTCCCGGCTGGAATGCTTTTTCAATAACAATACCGATACCCACCACTTCTGCTCCAACCTGCTCCACAATACGAGCCAGACCAAATGCTGCTTCACCATTCGCCAGAAAATCATCAATGATCAGCACGCGATCACCAGGCTTCATGAATTTCTTGGCAACGGTGATTTCATTCGTCTCCTGCTTCGTGAAGGAGTAGACCTTCTCCACCAGAATGTCTTCCGTCAGTGTGAGCGACTTCTGCTTCCGTGCAAAGATCAGCGGCACGTTCAGCTCCAACGCAGTCATGATACCTGGTGCAATCCCTGACGACTCAATCGTCAGCACACGTGTTATATTCTCTCCTTCAAAGCGGCGAATGAATTCCTTGCCCACTTCCTTCATCAGAACCGGGTCCATCTGGTGGTTCAGGAATGAATCCACTTTAAGTACTTGTTCGGACAGGACGATACCTTCCTGTCTTACCTTATCTTTTAACAATTGCATTGTAATTCTTCCCCCTGAATGCCCTCCGCAGAAGCTCACACGCTCTTCCAATCGCATGGTAAAAAAGCAAAAAGCCCGCCTTTTCACACGCTGCGGAATAACCGGAGACGGGAAAGACGGACTTGTACGTATATGGACAAGCCGCATGGATGCTGCAAGTGTGTTGGATGGACAGAATGACAGGAGTTCAATCCTGTTGTGAGAAACTTCAAACAGTGTAATCGGAAACAGATAAAAGCCACTTGAACCTGTTCTTCAGTCAAACTGCCTGAGAATGATCTCATGCCAACCATACAAAACATTGCAACATCTTTCCCGTAGTCCGATCATTCCGGTGATCGGGTAGAGACATGCAGGCCTATTCCTGCACATATACGAGTAACGGCATATTTAATTTTTTGGCTCCATGATTCGTTACAATGTATGATCGCGAACCTGAATGTACATGGTTAAACATAACTGACAATGTTAGAAGTATACCGAATCGGCGGCGTGAAATAAAGAAGTATTTTCATGGAAGTTGCGGAAACTTGTCTTAATTTGCAAACAGGGGGTGATAGGAATCAATTTTTTATGTACAATATGAGAACGGAAGCGCGGATCCGAACGGAGAATGGATGGAAACGCGGCCTACATTATGAATTGAAATGATCAAAGGAGATATGCAGACATGAAAGGCGTACTTAAAGAATTCAAGGAATTTGCCGTCCGCGGCAACGTCATCGATCTGGCGGTCGGTGTTATTATTGGGGCTGCTTTTGGTAAAATCGTCACATCTCTTGTGAATGATATCATCATGCCCCCGGTTGGAAAACTGCTGGGAGGGGTTGATTTCAGCCAGAAGATTTTCAATCTGGATTGGGATATGAAAACCGCCAGCGGGCAGGAAATCACCACACTCGCTCAAGCCAACGAAGCTGGGGCTACCGTAATCGCTTATGGTCAGTTCATCAACGTCATGATTGATTTTCTTATCGTTGCGTTCTGTATCTTCATGCTTGTGAAGGGTATCAACTATCTCAAAAGCAAAGAACACAAAAAGCCCGAGCCGCAAAAAACGACCAAGGCTTGCAAGTATTGCCTATCTGAAATTCCAGCCGCAGCTACCCGCTGCTCGCACTGTACTTCAGAACTGGAAGCAGAAGGAACCGGCGCTCTAGCATAATCACAATGAACGTATAAAGACGCACCGAGTTCAATTACGGATATAAATCCTGATGCGGGGGACAACCTCTTACTTGCTAGGGTGTATGTATGAAAAGCAAGCCATATGGGCTTCATTAACAATGGTTGCGTAGCTTAAAGGTTTGAAGGTTCCACCGTAAAGGTGGGGCCTTTTTTGTGCCTAACATACATGTGTTACACGTGCTCCCCCATGAATGTCATTTGCAGCCATGCTCATGAACTAGAAACGGCGCGGCAGCAAATGCTCCAGGATCGACTTCAGATCTTTATCTTCCTTGTAAACTTCTTCCCCAGTATCAAGCTCTGTCACGCGAATATATTCAAAGTTTGCCGAAGCATCCACTGGCTTGAATAACAACTGGGCTTCATCTTCCAAACGTACATTAAATCCCATATCCTTAAACATGCTGCTTAACTGACTGTTAGCCGGTTCCTGACCTTGCCCTACAAATATAAGTCCTCTAAGACTTTTACGTTCCTGAGGTTGCGGATAAATCACCTGAAAGTGTACAATGCATTCCATACGATCGTTCCCCTTTCGTTTAAAACATACTTTGTGAAATTTTGAACTTTAAAATCTGCTATATAAGGAGATACGTATCATGACCCCAGAACGTTTCGACATTTATGACGATCAGCAAAATTGGATCGGCACTTCACTACGCAGCGAGGTCCATGCCAAAGGATATTGGCACCGTTCATTCCACTGCTGGATTGTGCGTGACAAAAGCGAGCAACGACGGGTTCTTTTTCAGCGGCGGCGTGATATTAAGGATACCTTTCCCGGATGTTACGACATTACAGCAGCAGGCCATCTTACCGCAGGTGAACAACTGCAAGACGCCAGTCGTGAGCTGGAGGAAGAACTGGGTGTGAATACTCCATTCGAGGCACTAACCTATCTACTCACGGCTACACAGCAGCTCCAAGGAGAGGTGCGTGGTGTCCCATTCATAGATCGGGAATTCAGCGCGGTCTATGGATTATGTCTGAACCAGCCGCTCGAAGCCTACGTTCTGCAGCCCAGCGAGGTGGATAGCCTGTATGAAGTGCCGCTGGATGATCTACTCGCTTTGTTTCGTAATGAGATCGACGTCATTCAAGCTACCGGAGTTCAGACTCACCCGTCTAGTGATCATGTAGCTGATGAACCGGAACGTATCGTTCGCGAGATTCGGGCAACGGAATTTGTACCCCATGGTACAGCTTATTATACGGATGTGCTCGAAGCTCTATATCACGTGCCCAAAGAGTGATCATGTAGGATCCTGTTCAACCCGATCCAGTTCAATCGAATGTTCATAGCTTCATTTTCTCAAAAATAGCATAACTTCATACCTTTACTATCGACTTGACTGGGAACAGATGCTGTGACGAACATCACTGTCATATCTCAAACCAGCACAAACAGGCGTCTGCCTTCGGGCAGCGCCTGCTTTATGTACACACGTATCCGTTTCATCAAGATAGGTACGTTTGTGCTGGCATGTTCACTCCATCAGAGGTGAATTAGTCGCCGATCTGTCTAGCTCTGGTCACCCTCTCCTGAAGGAGAAGACCAATAACGCGCAGAGAGTTCTTCGTACCGATGCCCGTAGCGGGATTCCAGTTCCTCACCCATATCCTGTTCCAGTTCGTACAACACCAGCTCTTGAGCAAAATGATTCAGCAGCAGTCCGGTCATTACCGGATGCTCCGTCACCACTGCCTGTGTGGCGCATGATTCCCCGCGCATGCCCAGCATGCACCAGCGGCGATCGACCACCAGGGAAAATTTCCGACCATTACCTGTACCATACATAGGCAAACCTGGCCAAGGGACAGGCTGATCCAGCATGCCTTCACCACCATCACACGACCATAACAGCCGCACACCCCGAGCTTCAGCCTGCTGTAAGTCATTACGCAGCAGCTCTGCCTCTTCACGCCAGACGTCTACAACAATCTCATGCTGAGCCTCGGCCAATTCACGGCTCAGATTCTCAAACACATTTTTGTCCCCTTCGACGTTATAGAAGACAGGCTTTTCCGGTTCACTCTTGGGCATGCTGCTCTGAACATAATCCAGCGAGGTACGCATTTGATCGGAGATCATACGTGTCATCTCCTCCGGCTTCAGCACACTATACTTCGCCGGCTCCCCCGGACTACACCGCAAGAACCCACGCTGTTCCAGCCGTTGCAGGGTCGCATATACATTGGAACGGGACACGCCCAGCCGCTTCGCAACCTCATATCCTGAGGCTGATCCCTGACGGGCGAGTTCCACCATAATTTTAGATTCCATCTCGGTAAACCCGAGATGACGCAAATGATGCAGCAGTTGGTCCATATTCCCGTCCCCCCATGCTGTCAGCAACCCGCACTGCCTCACACTGATGCGGCAGTGCTTCTACTGCATCAGATCAGATCTGTTCAGCACCACAGCGCGGGCACCACTTCGAACCTTTGGGCAGCTCGGCTGCACAAATCTGACAATTCACCATTTCGCGTGACACTTCGGTCTGTACGTCCACCGTGTTCACAATCGGGTTATTTTCTTTCCAGTAGCGGATGCGTTCGTCCAGTTCCTGCTGACGCTCGCGTTCCCGTTGCATCTCTTCATCTCTGCGGCGTTCCCACTCTGCATCGAACGCTTCCTTTTCTTCCTGGGTAAATTCCGTACTGTTATATTCCGATTCTGTCTCCAGATCGGCTATGGACGGAATGACTGTGTGATACGGCTCATCTTCCTCCAGTTCCAATTCTGGTGGCGCATCGTAGAAGTCCGGCTCCGGAGTTTGGGTCTGAGTTACAGCTGCCTCCTGTCTCGCGGCTGTGGTGGCTCCTGCGACTCCTGCTGCTCCTACTTTAGGCGCTGCTGTCTTGAGTTCACCCAACTTGCGTCCGCATTTAGGGCAGAAGTTGGCATCCAGGGAAGCGACGTGTCCACACTCGCACAACCGTTCGTTCTTAAGTTGTGCAATCTTGTTGCGCAGACCATCAATCTCGTCCTGCAATTCGTCGCAGAGCTGCGACAGATCCACCATTTCTTTTTCCGCACGCGTCATATCCTGTGCCCGATAACCCTCATAGAAGATGCGACCCATATCTGTAAAATGGACTTCCTGTTCCTGTTGCAAGCCCACAATCTGGTTGTTCAATTTCCCAATCTCAACGGCGTGTTGGGCACGCTCTGTTGCTTTGTTCGCTCCGTCTTTGATGCGCTGAAGCAGTTTCATGACCATTCCTCCTCTGTCCCGTCAAAACCAATATTATCATTTCTATTTAGTAGTAAATTAGCATATTACATCCTTCATGCAAAATGCTCAGGCATATAACTTATACGATATCATGCCAAAAAGTTGCGTAATCTCGTGCAGGTGCCCGTTTTATACCGATACTGGATGAAATCGGGGGCTTTCGTCAAGACCATATGTTCGGGTATAATGAAGCTTTGACCATACTTAACCGCCTGATTAGGCGACTAACTCTATCATACCAATTTACAATGTGATTGTGAAAAGGGCAAATGGTTTACTTTTAGCCGGGATAGTCCTATCCCTGAATGCATACAGAGGTGGATGAAACATGTTAAGTCCGAACTCAACGTTCTACCCCCGTCCGCTCGGGGTTACCCCGGCGGCGTCCCTGCCCCAGTCCCCGTCTGCTCCGCTGGAGACCAGTCGGCAACTCGTGGGTAATGAGCAACAGGATGCCTTTTATTTTCGCTCTCTGGAAGAGGCAGGTATCAAGTTAAACGCACCACAAATCTCGGCAGTCCGTCACGGCAGAGGACCGATCCTGACGCTCGCCGGAGCCGGTTGTGGCAAAACAACTGTACTGGCCGCAAGAGCCGGCTACCTCATAGAGGTCAGTGGCGTACATGCAGGCAGTATCCTGCTGGTGACGTTCACGAACAAAGCCGCCACCGAGATGAAAGACCGGATCGCCGCATTGCCAGGTATACGCCCGGCAGCCGCGAGAGCCGTACAGGCTCGCACCTTTCACTCTTTTGCGCTGACATTACTGCGTCATTACGGTGTGCAGGAAGAGATCTTTGGTGAGTCGCGGGCTCAGCATACGGTGCTGAAGATGCTTCTTCGCCAAAATGGCATGAGTGAAGCCTTCCAGCCTGAAAGTCTGCTGGCCATGCTGTCCGCATGGAAGATGCAAGGATCGGAAACAACTGATCTGCCTGAAAAATCGCAGGAAGAACGCGATGCCAAGCGTGTTCTACTTGGTTACGAAGCCTGGAAGCAGGAGCGGGGCAAAATGGACTTTGACGATATTTTACTGCGCGCTGCCGCTCTGCTTCGTGACCCTGCTGTCCTGGGGCCGCTTCAGAAGCGTTTTCAGTACATTATGGTGGATGAGTTCCAGGATACCAATCATCTGCAATATGAGATTGTGCAAAAACTGGCTTCCGCCCACCGCAATCTGATGGTTGTGGGAGACGATGACCAGACGATCTATACCTTTAATGGCGCACGCCAGGAATCGATTTTGGAATTCGATAAAGTATACCCCGGTGCACGCATTGTGACGCTGGATATCAATTATCGTAGTGATGCACGTATTCTGGGACTCGGAAGTGAACTGGTCGCCCGCAATAAACGCAGACGTGACAAACGGCTGCGTGCTGCCGGAAACCGTGGAGATGCGCCTCGCTTCGCTACACCTTCCAATGCAGAGGAAGAAGCGGCGTGGGTTGTAAACCAGCTGTGTCAACAGGTTGAAGAAGGGCAGCACACCTATCGTGATATTGCGATTCTTCACCGGACAGCAAGCAGCAGCCGGGCTGTATTTGAGCAGCTTGTGTTGAAAGATGTACCTTTTGTACAGCATGGTGCTTCTCCGGTGTTCTATGACCAGTCTCTCATCAGACCCCTGATGGATCATTTGCGTCTGTCTCTTGATCCACGTGCCATGGATGCTCTCCCAAGTGCGCTGGGACCGCTCTATGTATCACGGGATGCAGGGCTCGAGTGGATTCAGCGCTGTGAACAACAACAGGCGAAGAAATATCCGCTCATTCATCTGGTGAAATGGGACAAGCTGAAACCGTTCCAGCAGGAACAGGTCAAAGAACGCATCAAGCTGATCAAATCACTGCACAAACTAAAACCCATCATCGCCATTCAGGAGATGCGCAGGCAGTTCTACGACAAGTATATGGAAAGTGGTGATCCCAGCATCTTCACCCATTATAAGGAAACGATGCTGGAAACCCTGGATGAATTTGAAGCTGCCGTCAAAAAATTCGAAACCGTGGAAGAGTTCATCCAATTCGCGGATGAACTCTCCCGCAGACACCGTGAGATGGAATCTCTGCGCCGCGCACAGGACAGTGACGCAGTACAGCTGATGACGATCCACCGGGCCAAAGGACTGGAGTTCCCTTGTGTGTACTGGATTGGAGCCAGTGAAGGCATTGTACCTCACAGTACAGCACTGCGCCAGGATATCCCTGAGGATCAGAAAGCCGCGCTTGCTATGCAGCAGACAGACGCCGAACTGGACATGGCGCTGGAGGAAGAACGCAGGCTCGCCTACGTTGCCATCACACGGGCCAAGCAGTACTTGTATGTCACTTCACCGGCGAGCCATCACGGAAAACCAGCGGATGTGTCCCGCTTCCTGCTTGAAGCCTTCGGCATGGAAGTTCCGGACAAACGTAAACCTCGTGAGGAGAGCCGGACGAGCGGTCAGACTTCATATGGTAAAGGTAATGGACAGTATGCCCGCTCGGGCTCGGGTGCCCGTTCCGAAGGTCGGGATGTGGCACAGCGTCGTGCCATCAGCCACAGTGACCGTCGAGACTTTGAGGTCCACAACGAACGTGATGAGGATCGCCTCGGTGAACGGCGTGGTAGTGGGGAGATTCGCAACCATAAGGCATTCAGCACCACGGGTGTGAGTCCGACAGCTGCGAATTCCTCAAGTTCACATTCGCACACTTCAGGTTCAGGTAATGCTGAGCGTACGGAGACCGTTGCGGTCTGGAAGTGCAGTTCATCCACCTGTAAAGCGTGGCTAAGACAGAAGCCGGCAGTGCCTTCAAAAGCAACCAAGAAGGTATCATCAGGCCCTCCCGCCTGTCCCCTGTGTTCAGGATCGATGGAGGCCGGTACCCGCCAGGTGCCCGTAACGGGGAGATTTGGGAAATAAACGAAACAGGATACCGTTATAGCTCGTTTCAGGGCGCTTTTTGCTGTTTATTAACAGTAGAAGCGTCTTTTTTCCATTTCAGAATGGGGGTTGGATTATGCAGGACGGCAAACAACATCTGTATGTATCGGTAACTCATAATCTTATTGAGCAAACCAAGAACGAATCTACACCCTTTGAGGTGTTGGTGGATGACGAACAGTTGGGCCGATTAAAAGACCTGATGAAGGTGCTGGAGGATGACGATGCCTATACATTGCAACGGGCGCCGGTACCCTACAAATCAGCAGACCACGATGAGGCAACAGAGCAATTTTCGGATGGCATGACCTTGCTGTATACCTTTCTGTATGACCATGGCACGCCGGATACCCGGCAGGCAATTGAGAGCATGAACGTGCTTCCAAGGCTGCAGGATACGGATTATGATGACCCTGGATACGAGAATTCACCACTGAACAAATGACCTGATGCCAAAAAGCATGCGTAACCGCAAATCACGCGGAAGACGCATGCTTTTGTTATATGAAGGACAACTGTCATGTAAAATCAACTCAATCCAGACGAATCTCCTGTCCTTTGTCAGCCGATTCGTAGATTCCGCACAGCATGCGTGTGGAAGCCACCCCATCTGCAATTGGGCTGATCGGCTCTGTACCGTTCAGACAACAATCCACAAAGTGGTCAATCTGGTTCTGGAATGCACTATGAATATGGAGACCCGTGTTGTCCGTCTGGGGTTCAATATTCAGGATGGTATTATTTTTCTCCGTGACGATCAGTGTCTCCGGCTCCAGTTCGAACCCACCACGCTCGCCGTATAATTTCACAGAAGACTCATCTCCGCGTGCATGAAGGGTAAAGCTCACATCCACCGCCAGCGAAGCCCCGTTTTCAAACCGAATGAGTGCATTCGCCATATCTTCCACGTCATTCACAGCTGCGCTGTAGTCGGCTGCTTTGTAAAAAGAAAGATGTTCGATATGGGCACGATTGCCCAGCTTCCGATACGTATTACCACTGACCGAAACAGGTTTCGGCCTGCCCATCAGATACCAGCATTGGTCGATAATATGTACGCCCAGATCAATCAGAGGACCTCCGCCGGACCGGCTTTTGTCAGCGAACCAGCCGCCTGGATTACCGTGTCGGCGCAGAATGGAAGCTTTGGCATAATACAGTTCACCAAACTCCCCGGCATCAATGAATCTGCGCATCATCTGCATATTGTTGTCATACCGACGCACAAATCCAACGATAAAGGTACGTCCGCTCTTCTTCACCGCCTCTTCAATCCGCAGTGCATCTTCCACATTGGTTGCCACCGGTTTCTCCAGCAACACATGCTTGCCTGCCTCCAGTGCAGCAATGGCAAATTCGGCGTGTGTATTGTTCCAGGTACAGATGCTGACAGCATCCACATGCGGGTCCTCCAGCATCTCCCGATAATCGGTATACACCGATTGGGCATCGTACTTCTGTGCCGCAGCCTTAGCCCGCTCTTCGTTCAGATCACAGATGGCATAGATGACGGCATCCTCATTTTTGGCGTAACACCTCATATGAAGATCCGATATTGATCCTGTACCGATCATTCCGATGTGTAACATTTGTTTCGTGCTCATCATCGTCCTCCCTTCCTTTTACACAACTTCCAACACATCATTATCGTCTAGTCTGCCCGCAGCATGCCTTCGTAAATACCCGGCGTTGAATTTTCGATCTTCACGGCACCCAGCGTCCGGGCATAGAAATCCACAGGTCCCGCTGATCCGATAATCGCATATCCGTACCCATCCGCCTTCATCGCATGCATACAGGCCAGTAACAGGGCTGTGCCTACACCTTTGCCCCGTGCATCTTGGCTCACGCCTGTCGGTCCAAAGAAGTTCCTGCATGTCGCTTCGTAACAGGCAAATCCGATCATTTTTCCATGCTCAACGGCAATATAACAGGACACGGGCTGACGTGCAAAAGCGACCTCACATTCATCCACCCAAGCCTGGCTAAAATGTGACCTCACCCAATCCAGTACAAGCTGTTTCTCTGGGGCAATGGCTCTTCGAATCACAATGGAAGATTCCTCCAGTTCTCTCAGTCCACTCTCTTGCTCCGGTAAACGATAGAGCGCTACTAACATATCACTCATCTAATCGGTTCCTCCTCGTACTTGAATGTGAAATAGGACAACGGTTTGGCCACCTACCTGAAATTAACCTGATCCTGCTGCGGATAACCTGCAATACAAGCGATATTTCAAATCTTAACTAACATACCGCTTAGATTCATTGCGTGCCAACTGCAACACTGAGACGATATGTCCCGTCTATTAACTTGAAGCGTGGCCCTAAGGAAGATTTTACCGCGACATTACAAAGATTAGAAGGGATGAATATTGATGAATAACAACATGAAAAAAGTAAGTGCGCTGATGGCCCTATCCATGGCATTGGGTGGTGGAGCCGCTTATGCAGCAACACTGGACAACACACAACCAGTCCATCAAACATCCTTTTCAGCAGATAGTAACGCAGCTGATGCAGTAAACGTATCCGTGAATGGTGCATCCATCTCCGATGGTTATTGGAACAAGGATGGCAAAGTAGCCATGATTCCACTGCGTGATCTTACCGAAGCACTGGGTATTGAACTGAAATGGCATAAAGAAAATAAAACCGCAGAGCTGACGCGAGGTGCTCTCTGGACACAGGTAATCACAGGCAAGGATCAATATTCCGTGAATAAAATGCTGCTCACGCTGGGTACAGCGCCCGAAATCACAGGCGGCAAATTGTACGTACCGGTTTCTTTTGCTGAGAAAGCACTGCATGGACAAGTGAACACAACAGGAAATCAGGTGACGATCTCCAGTGAAGAGGACGTGAAGACGGTTACTGAACGTGGTGTCATTACCAGAATTTCGAACCAGGATAAATATAAGTCCATCCAGATTGGCGGTGCAGGGTTGGATGGCATTGTGCTCAATCTGAGCGATGAGACAAAATTCATCTCCGTTGAGGGAAAAGAGATTGCACTGACTGATCTGGCCATCGGCATGAACGTGGAAGCTGAGCATTCCCTGATCACTACCCGCAGTCTGCCACCACAAACGCCTACCTATACAGTCACTGTACTGGATGCGGCTACAGCATCTGAGGCACAACCTAAAGAGGTACTGGGGACAGCGGGTACAATTGAAAATGTAACAACAGCTGAAGGCAGCATCTCACAGATTGAGATCACAGGTACACGATTAACTGAAACCGCTCCTGACCATGTCGTGCTGAATATCGCTAAAGATACGCTGCTCGTGAATCACGAAGGCGAAACAGTAAAGGCCGAAGAACTGACTAAAGGAACTAAAGTGATCGGTTTTTACAGCCCTATGCTAACTCGCAGTTTGCCTCCAATCGGAACGGCATGGAAAGTGGTTGTTGAAACACCAGCAGCACAACCGGAAGCGAAATAAATCGATTAGAAATGCGACTGGCTGAAACACATGTTATATGTTGTTGCAGACGACCATTTGCATCGCTTAGCGCGGGGTCATGAGTGTGTGGAGCATCATAATGACCAGCCATCCGCATGTAGCTCCTGGCGCGCGGGGTCATGAGTTTGGCGCATCAAGAGCTCAGCCGTGCGGCCAGGCGGCGAAGTCAATTCAAAATAACCTTATCCGCTTGTCTTCTGACAAGCACGGTAAGGTTATTTTTTTGGGTTTGTTGGTTTTTAGTTTTTTAGATCGTGTCTTCAAACTTGCTCCAAAGCGAAGCGTACCTGAAACTTGTCCGGAGCAGACACGTGCGATGTGCGCTGCATACGAAATACGTTGCATACTGAATGTAAGAGCAAGCGGTGTTAACGCTAACGAATCTTGGGCGTCTTATTCAAGGATTTGAGGCACCCGCCGAAATCTAAGGAATCTCACCGTCAGAATCAACCGGCTCGGGTTTCATCTTCAACGATCGCTTCCACTTCAATCTCAACCATCAACAAGGGATCAATGAGTGCGCTAACTTCAACCATGGTGGCTACAGGCTGGATCTGTCCAAAAAATTCACCGTGTGCCTTGCCAACTTCCTCCCATCTGGAGATATCGGTCACAAACATCCGGGTTCTCACCACATGCGACATGTCAGCCCCCAGTTCTTTCAGTGCATTCTCGATCGTCTGCAAAACGAACCTTGTCTGTGCATACGGATCACCTGCCCCAACAACTACACCATCTTGCATCGCGGTTGTACCCGCCACTTCAATTCGGTTCCCTACCCGGATAGCACGGCAATATCCCACCAACGGTTCCCATGGGGAGCCGGTAAAAACCTGCTGTCTGCTCATTCTCTCGTCCCTCGCTTTGGTTGTATTTGTCTCTTCAGATTAAACATGAATTATATCAGTCCCCCATCATCTCAGACAATGGAATGAAGTTTAATTCTATCTTAACTCCATTAACATTATTGCACAGAAAAAAAATCCCCTGAATGATTGCCCATTGGTTAGATCAAGGACGGTTCATTCGGGGATTTATGAGAATTAGTACTTTTCTTTTTCTTTAAGGATGAAACATTAAATTACAACTTGATATTAGCCTCATCGAAGTATTCTTCCAGAGTTAACCCACTCTTCGCCACATCCGGTGCCAAATCTGTACCGATGTACCGGATATGCCAAGGCTCATAGACGTACCCTGTGGTATCTTCTTCACCTTGCAGATAACGGATGACATATCCGTATTCTGCAGCGTGTTCAGCCAACCACTGGCCTTCCTTCGATGTGCCAAATACCTCTTCCAACACATTGCCCACACTCGGGCTGGATACATCAATGGCAAGACCGGTCTGATGTTCGCTTCGGCCTGGAACAGAGCTCACGCGATCCGTGTATTCTTGACCTTTGGTTTTGACATTATTGTTATAGATGGATACCTGTCGCTGATATGAACGATAACCGGACACCGCACGAAGCTCAATGCCATCCGCTTTTGCACCTGCAAACAACTTCTCCAGTGCCTCCGCTGCTTCCTTGCGCATATGCCGCTTCTCGTGTGGTTCGTCGAAGGAGAACGGTACATTCGGCTCTACCAGATCGTTCGGCTCGTACCCGTCAGGCAGACTCCGTTGCTTGTTCACAATGACGGTCATAGACTCGGCATTGGTCACCACGGATTGTGCATCAATCGTCGTTTGCAGTGCGCTGATACTGCGTTTCTCCAGCAATGGATCTTCCGCTGTCGCACCATTCCCATTGTCCGAAGAGCCCTGCCCTTCGCCCGCTGAAGCATTCCCAGACTCGCTATTCGTGCCTTCACCTCTGTTGCCAGAAGATGATGTGTCATCCCCGCCAGCATTGTCGCCATCCGTTCCTTTATCCTCCGTAAAATGAACCGTTGTGCTGTCTGACTCTTGTTGTGTGTTACCTGCTCCATTCGGATCCTGGCTCTCCTCTGTGCCATTCTGGCAAGCGGTAAGCAGTGCCCCGCATATCATCAATGAGGACAGCATAACCACGATGCGGCGCTGTCTTCCTGTAGTTGATTTCATGTAAAAACTCCTATCGCAATAATATAAATGTTATATAGTTGTCTGCGTGCAGTGTTCCCTGCGACAGTATACCTTAATTGGGAGCGAAGCTCCACCGGTAAAGACGTCTTTTAGAAGAGATCCGAATGAACATATACGGGCTGTACAGCCTGTATGATCGTTTTTTGGACTTTTAGAGCAACATCCCCGTGCTGTACACAATAAAAGTGAAATGGGAATATGCCTTCATATATCCAATACGCAAACAAGTGATTATACCGAGATGCACTTTACTAATGGCATTGTTGGATAAAGACAAAATTCATCTTGTACTGGGAAATGAATTAAATCGAATAATGCAACATGCTGCAAAAAAAAACAAGCAGGGTGATCTGAGATCTCCCCCGCTCTGATGGGTGCATCATTTGGTTGCCGGGCTGTCCGTCTTCTTCTGGACAGCCTGCCACATCCGCGCGGCTACACGCTCGCGGATCAAATCCAGCCCTGCGGTGGCCGGCACGCCCGGCAGCAGCGCCGTCAGCTCAGGCAAGGCCGGCGGCTTGCCCGGCCGCGTAAGGCGCACCTCAACGGCGCCAAAGCCCGGCCCCGGCTGGTGCATGGCGCCGTCCGCGGCGGCCTCGGCGATCCACTCGCCGACGGCCGCGCCGCCTTCGCCGCCCCGCACTTGCGGGCGGCCAGCCGTTTCCGCTGCGCGGCCGGGGCCGCTGGGATCATGGGCGAGTTCCTCCGCCCATGCCCCCAGCACGCCGGCGAGAAGTGCTTCGCGCGGCAGGCCGGCATGCGCCAGCTGCAGCAGCGGCTCGGCCGCGAGGCGCGCGGCTACGGCGCCCTCAGCGGCCGCGGCATGCGCGCAGCCTGGGCGACCGCAGGTGCACGCCACGGACGCGCTGGCCGTGGCTGCGCCTGGCGAGCCCTCGTGCGCTTGCGCAGCCGGCAGCAGCCCCGCGAGCTCCTCGGACGCCGGGCCGCCGCGCAGCAAGGCGTACAGCGTCAGCGGGCGCTCGCGCAGCTGAGCCAGCACAGCCTCGCGCTGGGCTTCGCTCAGTCGCGCCGGCGTTCCCGTGACCGTGAACATGCCTGCGGCTGATCCGGTCGTGCTCTCAGCAGCGGAAGCGGAAACGGAAACTTCCTGGTCCGCTTCCGCCGCTGTATTTACTTCTGCTGTCCATCCACCGGGGGACATATGCAGCTCGATCTTCCATTTTTCGCTCACAATAATCCCCCTTTCTCAACATCTATATTCCTCTGAATGTTCAAGGTCACAGCCAAGTCTCACCCTGAAGAGAGATCAGACCACGCAGCTCATCATCCGACATCTCAGTCAGCCAGTTCTCACCCGAACCAACGACCTGCTCGGAGAGAGCCTTCTTGCTTTCGATCAGCTCATCAATCCGTTCCTCCAGTGTTCCCTGACAGATCAACTTATGCACCTGCACGTTGCGATTCTGTCCGATTCGGAATACACGGTCCGTCGCCTGATTCTCAACCGCGGGATTCCACCACCGATCATAGTGAACGACATGACTCGCCCGTGTCAGATTCAGACCCACACCTCCGGCACGAAGAGATAGAACAAACATGGACGGCCCCTCGCCTTTTTGGAAAGTCTCCACCATCTCATCCCTTTGCGCCTTCGACACACCACCGTGCAGGAAATAAGGCTCTTCTTCATATCGCTGTTTCAACCTCGACACCAACAAATCTCCCATGGCAACATACTGCGTGAAGATCAGGGCAGATTCCCCGTTATCACGGATGGCGTCCAGCAGTTCAAGCAATCGTTCCATCTTACCGGATGCCTCAGCCTTGCCGTGGTCTTTCCGATTGCTGTCCGCCAGCACCGGATGATCACAGATCTGCTTGAGCTTGGTCAGGGAGGACAGAACAATCCCCTTCCGGGCAATGCCATTTCTGCCGTCCAGACCACCCATCAGATCATCCACCACACGTTGGTACAACACCGTCTGCTCTGGCGTCAGAGAACAATAGGATTTCAGTTCAAGCTTCTCTGGCAGATCCTTGCGAATATCCGGATCACTTTTCAGCCTGCGCAGCATGAATGGAGATACCAGTCGATGAAGCTCACGCAAGGATGCTGCATTTTCTTCGGATGGCCCCAGTCCCGTATACCGCTGGCGGAACGATGAAGCTGTTCCCAAATACCCCGGATTGAGAAACTGGAAAATCGACCAAAGTTCGCTCAGTCGGTTCTCTACAGGTGTTCCCGTCATCGCAATACGATGAAGTGTAGACAAACGCATCACACTTTGCGCTTGCTTGGTACGGTAGTTCTTAATATATTGTGCCTCATCCAGCACAATGGTGGACCAGTGCAATGAAGCCAGATCCGGGCCATCTCTGCCTGCCAAATGATAGGTTGTCAGTACAATGTCGTGCGTCTGTGCTTCAGCCTGAAACTCATTCCCGTGCAACCGTTGTCCGCCATGATGAATATATAGCGACAGATCCGGGGCAAACCGCTTCAGTTCACGCTGCCAGTTTCCAAGCAACGAGGTAGGACACACAATAAGTGCAGGCAAATGATCAGGCTGCCCATTCGTATGCTGATCCGCCGGGAAAGAATCATCGGATCCATCCAGCATTTCATACTCACGTGCTTCCCCTTCAGCCGCCTGGCGTTCTTCGTGTTTGCGATCCAGCAGACAGGTAATGACCTGAATGGTCTTCCCAAGTCCCATATCATCCGCTAGACATACGCCAAAGCCCAGATCACGCATCGCGGATAACCATTGGAAACCTCGTTCCTGGTAAGGTCTTAGTTCACCATGCAATTCTGCCGGAACCTGACGAGGCTCAATGCTGCGAAGCACCTGTCCATCGAGCAGGAAAGCAAGCATCCCATCAGATTCGGCACCAAAGACGGAGAGGCCCTTCCATGCGGAATCCTCCCCTTCATCCGCTGCCAGATGCAGCCATTCGGAGAGAGGCATATATTGTTCTTCTTCTTTTTTCATATAACGCAGGACTTGGCGAATCTCTTTTGTATCCACTTCAATCCATTCACCACGGAACATGACATACGGAACTGTGGATTCAGCCAGTGCTGCCAGTTCCTCCGCCGTGACCGGTTTACCATCCAGCATAGGCTCTGCTTTGAAAGCAACCAATTGTTCCATGCCCAGTGCCGATGTGGCTCCAGGCAAACGCTCTGTTCCCCGATTCAACATCTGCAGACGTAGTCCCGCACGACGTTTCCCGGCACGACTCCACCTTGAAGGCATGAGAACGGTTATCCCTGCCTTCTGCAAACGTGGAACCGCATGCGTGAGAAATTCAAAGAAACCCTGCTGCTCCAGCTTAATTTCCTCCGGACGAGCGGTAAGCAGCGCCGTCTCCAGTTCAGGTGCCATTTCTGCTGCTTGCCCGAGTGCCATCAATAATTGCTCTGCCGCCGAGGTATACAACACCTTCCCTCGGTCCAGATCTCGCTCTGGATGTGCCCAGATAGTCCGTGCAGGCAACCTCAGGCTTGGTTCCTGCTCACTGTCCACCCAAAAGCTGATTCCCCAGATCGTTTCATGTTCGCCCAGTGGAGGCTCCAAGCGGAGCACCAGCTTCAATTGGCCTTCAGCAGGTGCCATCTCTTCTGCTCCCACGATTGGCATTGACGTTCCACCAACTTCTTGCAGCGTATGAATAAACGCTGTCATATCGTCCGTCGGCCCTTGCACAGTCACAGGACGGAACATCGAGATCAGACTGTTCCACCAGAGTTCGGCTACTGGCGAAGATCCGCGTCGATATGGGGTGCGGTAACGGGACAGTTCACTGTCCATACCCTCCAGTTCACTTGTCACTACAGCATGAATCATGCCACTCATGAATGAAAATAATACCGCAGCCCCTGCTTCTTCACGCGTTTCCGGTTCCAATGAAGCATAAGCTCCAGGAGCAGCCAATCCAATCGGAGGCATCGCTTCAGCAAGATCGCGGAAGCGTTCGATGTCCTCCTCCTGCTGCAAGCGTGGCCGCCATACGCCTGTTAATGTCTCTTGCCCGGTCCGTCGCCGTGCTCCGGTCTTTGCTGCGAATTCAGCCGATGGAGCAATCGCTCCCCGCAACAGCAGCTCCTGTGTGAACTGCGCTGCTTTGATCCAGTAACGCATCTCTTCTCCAACCTGAATTCCGGCTGCATTTAGCAAACGGTCATCCCATTGAAGCAGCAACCTGAAGGCATCCTTAGGCGAGACTGCCAATCCTTCCAATGTGCGCCCCAGCAGCTGACGCCGCTTCGTGTTCTTGGCTTCAGCCGTGTTCCTCAGCGGATTCGGCCAGCGCAGCTCCGCAAGACGCAGAGCGGCAGGCTGAAACAGACGACCCCCGTCGCCAAAATTCAACCTTCTTACCACGTGGCTCCATGCATCCACACGCGGTTCCGATGTTTCACCGGAAAAACAAAAAAATACGTCACCAAGCCATACTCCATACAGCGATTGCATCATTAAAGTCTCCCGTCATCCCTTCGCATTGTTACTCTCCATCATATACGAAAATGACCGGATTTAAAAACCTTTGCCCATAAAAAGTGGTTATTTCGAGGGTTAGGGCTTGTCTCAAACTCGCTGAAGTGCATCTTTTACCCCCTTTTCGCCCCCTGCTGCGTCACTTTCCCTTGACGTGCCCCGGCACGCCTGCGGAAAACTTTCTTGCTTGGAACGAAAATTCGGCAAAATCTGCTTCCTTCGGAGTTTTCAGACACGCCCTAGTTGCACAAAAAAATGTCCCTTCTCCCGAAAAGCGGATGAGGAACATTTGGGTAAACCGAAGGATAATACTGAATATTGAAAGAATTACGGATCGTTATACTACTATGATCTGATCAAGCTGCCCAGTAATACATCCAGGTTCAAAATGCCTGCACGATGATCTTCACAGAACCCGATTTTGTCAAAAACGCCAAGCATGAAACGGCGGTGTTCCTCAGCAGGTTCCTCGAAACGATCGTAACTTACGACAGAATCGACCATATCTACGATCAGCGGTACAAATCCACCTTTGTAAGGCACCACAATAATACGTGTAGAAGAAGTATCCTCCTGGTCCGGCATGCCTAACAATACACGAAGACTCACAACCGAAACGACCTTACCGTACAGCGAAGCAAAGCCTCTGATCTCCGGGCTTCCAAACGGGACCGTTGTCACCTGCACCATTCTGATGATCTCATGAACTTCATCAATTCGTAGTGCAAAGATCTGGTCTCCTACCGAAAAATTAATATATTGCATTCCCTCGTCCATAGTTATCCCCATACCCTCTCATTCCGTATAATCAGACTACTTTCGTCTCATTAGATGTTACTTTGGTGTATCGGTTATTTTTGATCAAATGTTTAGGCTTCAGAACAATTTTGCCAACTTCAACAGACGTTGCATTACGGTTGCTGTCTCCGCTCTGCTCATTTGCCCTATTGTGGAGGGTGGTGGAAGTCAGTCGTTTTAGTATTGAGCGTAAGTAACCTGACATTGGATTGAAAAATGATATTCAAAAAAAGACCAAAGATCAGCTTTATGCCGATTTTCGGTCTTTTTTATCCCCATATATTATGGATCTGTTTCTATGTTTTCAAATACTTGGAATAAAAAAGCGATATTCCTGTGGATAACTTGTTTTATTACTCCAAAACGACTGTTTTATCGGATGAAAACACGAGTTATACCTGATTTGTGGATAAGTTGTGCACATATTGCACACATGCTGTGGATATCTTTGGCGTTTCATGTGGATATTCATTAATTTAATGTGGACATGTTGTGTATTTGTTTGTAAATCTGACGTAAAATCTGAATTTCCGCTTCAGTTATCCATTACTGTGGACACGTTGTGGACATGCCCAATTTCCTTCGCTGTAGTTATTCGACCAATTCACCCTGACGCATGATCAGCTTGTCATCGATGTACACGTCCGGCTTTTGTACAACTGCATCAATATGAACACCCGCGGCAATCGTTCCACCAAATGTGTTATTGCTGCCAAAGGCCACATGAATTGTGCCGTACACCTTCTCATCTTCCAGCACCACACCCGTGATTCGTGCCTTGTTATTGGTACCGATCCCGAATTCGCCGAGAAAACGACCATCGCCCTCACCAAGCGTTTCCAGTAATTGAGCCCCATCTGGTCCTTCAGCTGACACCAACCGTCCTTCACTAACGGTCAATAGCATGGGTTCACGGAGTGCCCCAATTCCAGCAACGGAACCATCTACAATAATACTGCCCTCGCCCTTGCCCTCGACGGGAGCAATATAGGCTTCTCCTGACGGCAAGTTACCCGATTCACCAGGGTTCAAATACATACCTGTGCTTGGTACACCGTTACGATCTTCAATGGAAAAGGAAAGACTATGGCCCTGCTTCTCTATTCGCACATGGCGACCTGCGGTTAATAGAGCCGTTACCTTCTCGGTCAACGCCTTTACTTGCGAATATTCAGCTGTAATGGCTCCGTTCACAAACATATCCTCTGTCATGCCGGGCATTGTTGCCACTCGGGTACCAGAGGCAGCGGCTTTTTTGCGTGCCTGGGTATGTGTTAATGAATATCGCGTTACACACACGGCTACATCTGCTCGAATCATGGCCTCTGCAATCGGCGCAGGCGGCTCCTCTCCAGATCTGCTGCGTTCCTTCATGATTAACAGGACCGACTCTGCACCAAGTGCTTTGCCTGCCTCATAGATGGATTCAGCCAAATCCCGTTTCATATCGTCTGCGACAACTACCAGATTCTCTCCGCTGCGCAGTCCGAGACATTCGGTTAGCACATTTTTACTGATTTCCACACGTTGCTGACTCATACATTCATCTCTCCTATCTTTGGTTAATCCTCTTCGTAACTCGACTTGACCCTTTCGACAATTGGTACGGGATTCCTGCATATCCAAACCTCAACTCACCTCAAGGTATCTGCCCATTCAGTGAGGATTGCAGCTGTTTCCTTATACTGAAACGTCGGAAAGTAATGTCCATAGGGTACATCTATCCGTTTGACCTGTGAGTTCATATCCTGGGGAAAGTAATATTCCCGGTCTTGATTGGCCCATACAACTAATACATTCTTGGCATAATGCTGACTTTCCATTTTCGCCCACAACGTTGATCTGGCGCCTTTCCTCTGACCCGAGTGGATCCAGCGCAACAAGTCTGCATGCGCTCCTGCGATGCGAGGGGACTGGAGACTGGAGCGTATTCTCTTGCCCATGGTATCGGCCATAACACTGCTGTCGCCTACGCCGCTAAATGAACTGAACATTTGAATCCAACTTTTCTCCGATCTGCCACGCAGCAGGGAGCGCATCACCCCTCTTGGCAAACGGGAAATCCCTCTTAGCACATTCGGATTCGAATTGTTGGCAACTGGCTGAAGCAAACCTAACCGAATGTCTGTCCGCCCGCTACGCATCTGTGCCGCAGCTGCAATAGCAGCCCCTATTGAATGACCAACCAGCTTCACCGGACCCTCAAACTCACCAAGAGCCGTAAGCAGTGCATCCACCTGACCTTCAAACGCTTCATCTCCCTGATGTACAGGAGACCGTCCAAATCCAGCGAGATCGATTAACCATACCGGGTTCCCGGTCCGTTCCCTAAGCTGTTGTCCCAAAGGTAACATCTCATCCGCAGATTGAAGCAAACCATGTACAATAATCCAAGGCTCTCCCTCACCCTCCCAACCAAGCATAACCATATTTCCGCTCCGTGACCGAGTATAATCTGTCGGAAAACCCTCAGGTAACGGCGTATACCGCAGACGATAGTCCAGATCGGCTGTAACCAGCGGAAGCTGTTCCCGGATGTCCGGCCAGTTTTGCCCCATACGTGTGAACAGTGCCTCCGTCTCTTCAACCGGGAATGACCTGTTGGTAATAAAAGCAACCGACTCCGCTGGAACACCACTGATGCGTGAACCACCTGATCTCATGATCCATTGAATCCATGGTAGTGGCACAGCCCCTTTGGGCTTGGGTACGTCCAATTGCTGTGCCAAGAGTTGCAGCAGTTCCTTCATATTGGGACTGTCTTCCCTCCGCGCCAATAATGGATAAGTTCCTCCGACTGGAGCAGCTTCCCTGGATAGAAAAACAAGCGTCTGTGCAACAATGTCATTCTCCACAAGCGGTAACCAATAGGATGAACCTCCCGGCACTACTGGCATAAGTCCTTTCTGAATCGCCTGAATGAGCAGTCCAATCCCACCCGTTTGCTCGGTTTCACCGGTGGGACGTGGCCCAACCACTGTACTCGGATTTACAACGGATAAGGGATAGTGATGCTGTTCTGCATGCTCGCGAATATGCAGATCGGCATGAAACTTCATCTCTTCATATGCACTTTCATTGTTATCCACATGCTCAACCTTTAGATAATCCCCCTGTTCATTCCGCTCTCCATAAGGACTCATATAACCAACAACGTGGATAAAGTGTCTCAATCCATGAGTACAGTGGATTTCCTGTGCTAGCTGTGCCAGTTCTCTGGCCCCGTTCATGAATATCTGCTCAGCTACTTTTCGTTCCAAAGTGACGTCCATCGTTCCACCCGCATGAATGATCACATTTGCTTCAAGAGCACGCTCCCGGTCCGCCGCGGTAAGTCCAAGACCCGACTTGGACAAATCACCTGTAATAAAGGTAATCCGGTCGAAATCCTTCACTCCATAAGCCTTCAGCACAGTTCTGGCTCGCTGTTCCGAACGAACCAACAAGAGCAATTGTACGTCTCCCTGCGTGAGTTGTTTGACCGTTTCTTTGCCGATAAAACCTGTACTTCCTGTCATAAAAATGGTCGTGTCTGCAATATCAGACTTGCTCATTACCTGATTCATGTTTGTTGAATGTGCTGCTGCGTTTTCCTCATTGGATACACGGTTAGTATGTACAATCATTCTATTACGGCTCCCTTTAGTACTATATAGTACTAGTTATATTCAAAAAAAGAGCTTCGATTAACGAAGCATCTGACAAAACGTACGTGCCGATTGTTCTATAATCCCAACATCGCGGGCAGTTCCCGCTAGGATTAGTGAACCTTCCAGTGCTGCAATAAACAACAACGCAGCCGGTCCCGGTTCGATTTCTTTGCGAAATTCACCGCGATCCAAACCTTGCTGAAACAACTTCTCCACCATAGGTCTAAGCTCACGAAAGAATCTGGATATGCTTTCCTTCACTTGGGGTGCACTGTCCGGCGTCTGCATATATAACGTAACAAAAGGACAGCTCCCTTCGTAATTTCGGCCCTCAATGCCTGCCGACAGTAATGCCATGAATGAGTATATACGCTCCTCCACTCCTCGCTCACGCTGACTGAGCAGCAGATACAGCTCCGACTCATACTGGGCAATCCAGTATTGTACCACGGCCTGGAGCAGTTCCTCCTTGTTTTTAAAATGATAATAAATATTCGACTTGGATACCCCACTCACTCGCACGACTTCATCCATGCTGACGTAGCTGTACCCCTGACGCAGAAATAATTGTGCCGCCACTTCAACTGCCTTGGTCCGGTTCACCGGATTGGAACTCTTGGATTTGGCGGGTCCCGTGTTCATTTTTTGATTTGTCATATTTAGAACTATACAGTACTAGTTAGTTGAAAACAAGTATTTCTGTTAACAAATGAGGACCTCCCACTCCATCTACTCCTTACTTGTCCACATTTAGAGGGTTATACACACAGGATGTCCACATATAGTATAAACTCTGTGTTAAATACGTCATGGGATCGTTAAACTGCTTTGGGGTTATCCACATTTCAGGGATATTACTAACTTTGAACTTTTCAGTGCGCTATTGGCTCCTCGGAAAAACCAAAACAGACCAACCAGAATAAAATTTCTGGTTGGCCTGTTTCAATTATCTTATATATTCGATAGACTAACTTTTCTATCCGAAAATTTCTGAACAGTTTTTGGTAACCTGTGGATACCGTCCATGATCCGGATTATTTTTTCAGACTATCCCAGTTCTGTTGCAATGCATCGAGCAATCCGGCTTTATCCGATTTGCCTGCAACGTAAGCCTGAATGGTGCTGCCATACTCTTGTGGAACCCCTTCAGGGAAACGGTTGAAGTTCCAGCTGAGTGTTTTATTTTCCTGGCTATACTTCATGATCTCTGTGGCGAGGTCACCCAGATCCTCTTCGGATGCCGTGATGGAACTGAATGCCGGGATGAATTTGAATTCTTTTGTCATGTATTGTTTCCCGATATCCGAAGTTACGAGCCATTCCAAAAACTCTTTTGCTTCCGGTTTCACTTGAGAGTTCTTGTTCACAACCCAATAGTTCGGCACACCGACAAACAATTTGTCATTTGGTTCATTATTAATTGGCATTGGCAGGATACCCAGATTCAGATCCGGATCAATTCCATCGATCTGTACTTGAGTCCAGTTTCCTTGTTGCATCATCGCTGCTTCTCCACTCGCAAACAACGTAACTTGCGTATTGTAGTCGGTTGTCAGAGGGTTTTTGTTGCTGTATTTCAACGTTAAGTCGAGCAAGTTGATCCAGTCGGCGAACACTTGGTTGCCAGGAATTTTCTCCGTACTTTCGTTGAGTCCTTGGATGAATTTCACCGGATCTGCCTGATTTGCAAATGCCACGTTTACATTATGATTGCCCAGCACCCACCACTCCTGATACCCGTTAGAGAATGGGATAATGCCTGCGGCCTGAAGTTTCTGTGCAGCTTGATCCAATTGTTCCAGTGTCGTTGGAATTTCGGTAATACCTGCTTTTTGGAAGAGGTCTTTGTTATAAATGAAACCATAACCCTCCAATGCGAGCGGCTGTCCGTAGAGTTTGCCGTCTTTGGTCATTGGCTCTTTGGCTACTTCGAGCGCATCCTTGGCCCATGATTCTCCAGACAGATCTTCCAGATATTCAAGCCATGTATCCAATTCGCGATAACCACCTACGTTGAAAATGTCCGGTTGTTCGCCAGCGGCAAACTTGGCTTTCAATGCAGCACCGTAGTCACTGCCGCCACCTACAGTCTGAATGTCAAGTTTGACGCCTGGATGGGAGGATTCATATTCCGCTTTGAGACGATTGAGCGCTTCCGCAATTTCGACTTTGAATTGGAATATTTTAATGGTTTTATCTCCAGCAGCAGCCTCACCACCACCTTGAGCATCCGTGTTGACCGGACTGCCACTCTTATCTCCATTGCCACAACCCGCGAGCATTACCGAAAAAGCAATCAGCATAAGCAACGTCAACTTTGTCATTCTTTTCATACATACACTCTCCCTATAGTAGTTTCAGTATAACAGTTCCACTAATGAATATTTACACTGGCACTCCGATGACAGAATAACCTTCCCTTGAAGCGTGTTTTCATTCTAACGAACCGAGCGCACGTTATTTCGTCGATTTGGTCGAATTTTAAGGCTCAGACGCCGCTTTACACCCGAATAACGTTACTGAGGTTCGTTAAAATTTGTATTCCTTGATTATCCACCTATTAAGATGCGATGGATTCGTTAGCGCTTTGGACAGGGCCCATACCATCACTTCACTCTGCAGAAGAAATTTCTGGCTATACAAGCTTCTTTCTTGGTCATTTCTCTTTATTGCTCTTTTCGCCAGGAGTCATGCCCAAGCTATGCGGGCATGACTCCCCTTTGCACACCTCCGTGCGAGGTGGGAGCAAAGGGATCAAGAATGCGTTGCAGGAGCGGAGCGTTCGCCTTTGATACTCGGTGGCTTCCTTGCCCTAATCCATTCAGGCCACCGAGGAGCAACAGCGACCGAAAGCGCAACTTGATCCCGCCAGCGACCCTTCCCTCGCACTCACCCTTTAACTGATCCAGCCGTAATCCCCTGAATGATATACTTCTGCATCAGCAGGAAGAAGATAATGATCGGCATGATGCCGAGCACAAGTGCTGGCAAGGCCAGATCCCATTGCTTCGTATATTGTCCGAAGAGTGCAAAGGTCGCAATCGGGATCGTACGCAGGTTGGAGCTTTGCAGGATCAGGGATGGAAGCAGATAATCATTCCAAATCCAGAGTGTGTTCAGAATGATGACGGTTACATACATAGGTTTCATGAGTGGAAATACGATCCGGAAGAACACCCCGTAGGCAGAGCTTCCATCCACACGAGCCGCTTCCTCAATCTCCAGCGGGACGGATTTTACGAATCCGTGGAACAGGAAGACAGACATCGGTGCCCCGAAACCGAGATAACAGATAATGAGGCCGCCAAGGCTGTCGATCAATCCCAGATTACTGGTTACAGTAACGAGTGGAATCATGATAGACTGGAACGGAATCACCATGGCGGCAATGAACATGCCGAACAAAATACGGTTGAACCGGGTATCGCTGCGAACCATTCGGTACGCGGCCATGGAACTGATCAGCACAAGCAACAGATTGCTGACCACGGTAACGATAAGCGAGTTCATCAGCGCGGATGGGAAGTTAATTTTCTCCCAGGCGTTCGCATAGTTGCCCCACTGAAATACTTCCGGCCATGCAGCCGAATTGGTGAGCAGGTCACCGAAGGTTTTGACCGAATTCACAAACAGGAAGTAAAACGGAACCAGAAATAAAAGTCCAAGGAGTACCATGACAATCTCGGTTACAATGGTACTGAAGCGGTAATTTTTCGTCGTCTCCATTAGGCTTCTACCTCCTTGCTCTTCGTCAGACGTACCTGAATCATGGTGATGATGGCAACGATTACGAAGAACACGAGTGCTTTGGCGGTTCCGATGCCATATCTGTTATTCACAAAGGCTTCATTGTAAATATTAAGTGCAACCGACTCTGTCGATCCGAACGGTCCACCTTTGGTTAGCGACAGATTGAGATCGAACATTTTGAACGACCAGGAGATCGCCAGGAACAGACAGATCGTTACACCCGGCATAATGAGCGGAAGAATGATGCTCCGCAGTACCTGCCAGCGACTTGCGCCATCAATCTCGGCAGCTTCCAGCAGATCAGGGGATACATTTGTCAGAGATGAGATGTAGATGACCATCAGATATCCTGCGGTCTGCCATACAAACACAATCACGATTCCCCAGAAGGCGGTTGGTTCGTCTCCCAACCAAGGAAGGTTGAAGAAGGACCAGCCGGTTACATCGCCTACTGCTGAAAACCCTTTCACAAATATGAACTGCCAGATAAAGCCGAGCAACAACCCACCGATCACGTTCGGCATAAAAAAGATCGTACGCAGAATGTTTCTCGTCTTAAGCGGTTTGGTCAGGAAATACGCTAGGAAAAAGCCGATCACATTGGTCAATACTACACCAACCACGGTGAAGCGCACCGTAAACCAAAACGCCGTTTGGAACTTGGGATCATTCGCAAAAACATGCACGAAGTTGTCAAACCCTACCCAATTAATGTTCTCGGATACCCCGTTCCAATCCGTGAAGGAATACACCATGCCAAGCAGGAAAGGGACCACGATGATGAGAATAAAAAACACGATGGAGGGACCCACGAACACAAGCTGCTGTAACAGCTGTGAAGATTTGCGATGCTTCATATCGTTCTCCCCTTCTATAGATGGATGAAATTGGTCTCTTTTTCTATTAAACCCCATTATCGCCGAGGGAAACACCGACCCGTGTGAACAGTTGGGGGTAAAATATTGTCCTCTCTTAACCTGCAACCAGAAGGGGTGTTCCGATGTCCAAATACTACAGTATACGCACCAAATTGATTGCCTTTATGCTCATTGCTACCACACTTCCACTGCTCGCATCGATCAGCATGACGTTTATCCAGACCAAGACAGCCCTGCGGGAACAGGCTGTTGAAGAGAACAAACGCCTGATCTACCAAGCGTCCACCAATCTCAACAACTATGTGGATAACGTGGCCAGAGCGTCACTCGCTGTGTATAACGACCCGAACTTTCTGCGTAACTTGGCAAAAATTCCTGGTGATTATCGTGCGGTTGCCGAGGTGTACACCACTTTGCAGACGATACGCGCGGCTGTGCCGGATGTATTCCAGCTGTATTTGCACTCTTTTGCCGCCAATCAATCCACCTTAATTACGAACCCCTTTCCGAAGCGGGAGGAACGCAAACAGGCCTATTCCGGCTCGCTTCATGGAAAAACAGGCGGTGACAGCCCGGATATCTGGATGGAATCGGCCCATATGAGTCACACGTACGGATTCAAGGCTGCCTCCCCCGATGACCCTGCCAGAACGGTCATTACCCTGCATCGGGTGATCAAGGATATTCCGTCCACCGAGCGTCTGGGTGTACTCGCCATTGATCTGAATATGAATACCATTGCAGCAATCTGTGGCAGGCTGTATGATCCGGCTAAGGAACAGATCTATGTTGTGGATGGTCAGAATCAGATCATCTACCAAGGTCGTTCCGAGGTCAATCATACGGATGCACTACGAGAGGAAACGGCTAGTGAACTGAATATCGCGCGATCTAGCGCAGGAACAGCCCAGAATGTCGCAGGGCATTTTGAACAGGATCGTTCCATGTATGTATATCAGCAACTTGGCAGCACGTACGCTGACTGGACCATCGTCAAACAGATCCCGAATGAGACGTTATATGCCAGAGCAACCACACTCACGTGGAATAACGCAATGATTGCCATTGCAGCACTTGTATTAGTCATTATTGCAACCTTGTTTATCTCCATCCGAATCACAGGTCCGCTCAAGCAACTCATGCGGTATATGAACCAAATTCAAGCCGGGCGTCTGCATGTGGATATCCATCTATCCAGCCGAGATGAATTCGGGGTGCTCGCTCGTCATTTCCGGGATATGATGGATACGGTAAATAATCTTATTTTGCGGGAATATCGACTCGAGATCGCCAATAAGACCAATCAGCTCAAAGCGTTGCAAGCGCAGATTCATCCGCATTTTCTATATAACACACTGCAATCGATCGGTACACTTGCCCTTCAACAGCAGGGACAACGGGCGTATATACTACTCTCTAGCCTGTCCAAAATGCTGCGCTACAGCATGCGGGATCAGACCTGCGTGACCTTACGCGAAGAGGCGGAGCATGCCCGATTATATCTGGAACTGCAGCAGGAGCGGTTTGGTGACCGCCTTGAGGTGGATTTGGATTTTGCCGAAGATACCCTGTCTGTCGAAATGCCAAGAATGACGTTACAACCTTTAATTGAGAACTATTTCAAACATGGAGCGGATATTCAGCCTGGCAAAGGTCACATATCCCTATCCAGCCGCCGGATCAATGATCATTGGATTGAAATAGAACTGAATAATAACGGCCCCTCCATACCTGAAGATAAATTACTGGAGATCCGCGGATGGCTACATCAAAGTCATACAACAACCGGGTTATCCACACAAGAATCCGACGAGTCTGAATCCATCGGTCTACGAAATGTAATACGCCGACTTCAATTGAACTCACATCCCGGTCACTCAGCCAGGCTTGAGATCAACAATCGGGAACCCAATGGTGTGAAGATTACGGTTATACTATACGCGGGAGAGTGAACAACATGAAGGCACTGCTTGTAGATGATGAAAAACATGTCCGCGATGCCATAAGGTTGCTTGGTCATTGGGAAGAGTTTGGCATTGATACATTACTTGAAGCAGCAGACGGGGATGAAGCCATCGCCGCCATCACGGCACATCAACCTCAAATCATACTCAGTGACATGCGTATGCCGGGCAAGGACGGTATGGCATTGCTTGAATGGATATCAGCTCATGTCCCACACAGCAAAGTGCTGGTTATCAGCGGATATGACGATTTTGAACTCGTGAGGCATGCAATTAGGCATGGTGGTATGGACTACCTCCTGAAACCCGTGGAAGCAGATGAGCTGAATGCATCTCTATTAAAGGCCGTTACAGCTTGGGAAGAGGAAGACGCCATTCGGATACAATCCACTAGGCAATCCATTGTTGTTAATCGAATGCGCCCTCACTACCAGGATCGTCTGCTCACCGAACTTGCCGTCGGAAGAGGCAGCAGCCCATCACACATGCAGCGATTGCAGGATGAATTAAATCTCCCCTGTCTAATCCCTGTCTGTAGTGTCGCTGTCACCAGCCTGTCCCATCTGGATGCAGATTGTCTGGCAAAATACCGTAGTCAACCCGACCTGCTTGTGTTCTCGGTACTCAATATCTGTGCCGAGATGTTATCCACACCAGACGAAGGCGTAATGTTTCGCCAGTTGGATCAACCGGACGAGATTGTTCTGCTGCATTGGGGTCCATCCACTTCATTGGAACATATTCTGGACAAGGTCAATCATGGATTGGAGCAGACGATTCAGCGCCGGCTTCATTTTGGCATCTCCACCTGTGAGTCCTACCCTGGCGGAATCTCAGCGGCCTATCTGGAAGCAAGTTCAAGGTTGTGGCGACGCAATGCTGTGCAAATTAAACAGCGAATCCATGCCTCAGTGGAATCATCAAATGGGAATAAAATCAGGCGTTTAACCGCCCATGAAGAACCCCTGCGTATGGCAGCCATGAGTTGCCGGGCTTCCAGTGTATCTGCTGCGGTCGCCGAGTGGCTTGACCCGATTACTGATCTCGAGGTTGTCAGTGCTGAGCAGATCCAGCAATGGATCGAGGAGCTGGAATGGATGCTGAGCCGCTGGCTTGATGTTACGGCAGGTTCGTCATTCAAAGAGGAAGAAGTGACGGAGGAACAGTCTATTCCCTTTGCCGAGTTACCTTTGGACGCTGAAGGACTGTTATCCTTCCCCCTGCTTCGTTCATTATTGGAACAACGACTGCTTGCCGCAGGAAAGGCGCTCACCGCTCATCACCAAGCCAATCCTGATCCCATGAGTGAGATTGCACGTTATATGGACGCCCATTATCAGGAGGACCTATCCTTACAGCAGATTGCCGCGCGTTTCTATCTGAGCCGGGAGTATATTTCACGCAAATTCAAACAGCAATTTGGTCTGAACTGGTCGGAATATCTGGGCAAACTGCGGATCAACAACGCCAAGCTGTTACTCCAAAACCCTTCCCTGCGAGTCGCCAAAATCTCGGAGATGGTTGGATTCCAGGACGAAAAGTATTTCAGCAAAGTGTTCAAAAAAATGGAGGGCATCACACCAGCGGAATATCGTAAAACATTATTGGAGGCCGGTACTTAAAGAGTACCTGTTCAGAATTTATTTGAATTAAAAAGAGTACTCCCCGGCATGGCCTATCGGGAGTACTCTTTTTAATTTTAATTTTACAAAGAATAGCATAGATCAAGACGAATTTTGGGCTCGTTTCTTTCTCAGATAGGATACGATGACGAACGGTACAAGTATAATATCCAGGTAGAACATGATCTTCCGATAAGTAAGAACGCTCACCGATCTCGTAAAATTACCGCAGGTACAAGTCGAATGTAGATTAGCTCCCCTGCAAGCTCCACCATCGTCTGTGTAACAATAACAGCCGCAGCTATGGTTGCCCATTCTGGCGGGAGTGCCAGCGCAAGTGGCAGAACGACCAGCGAATTCCGTGTGGCTGAACTGAAAATCAACGCTCGTCCTGCGCCAGGATTCAATCCAAACCAAGTAGCAATAAGCCGAGATATCCAAGGCATAATGATTAGAAAAGCAACATAGATCGGGATCACGTTAACGATGATCACCATATCATTGTAGACTTTGTTAATCTGGGAAGCGACAACCACGATCAGCGCGAGTGCCATCATCGGAACCGGGAGCCATGCCGTTGCATTCATGACCCGCTCCCCGCTCACTTTACCTCTTGAGAGAACCTGTGTAACGACAGCAAGCAACAGTGGAATAACGATCAGGAACAGAAAAGCCTCCACAAACGGCCCTACCTGCATGATCTGTGCCACCTCGGTACCCATCAATAGCCATAAATAAAACGGTAACAGGATCATTTGTATAACAAATAAAAGAGGTGTTGCGGCGAGCATCAGTTTTTCATTGCCCCTGCCGAGTTGTGTGAACACAATGACGTAATCAATACAGGGTGTTAACAGTACCAGATAGACTCCGATCAGAACGCCTGGTGATTGCGGAAAGACAAGTGTAAGCAACCATACAACTACAGGTACTACGATAAAATTAGCCACCAGTAGCGCCCCTATAAATCGAAGGTTGGACCAAGATTCTTTTAACTGTAGAAAGGGAATCTGTACAAACATGCTGTATAACAGAACGGCAAGAACCGGGGACACGGTGTAGTGTAAGGCATTTCCCCATACCGGATTACTCAGCCCTATCGCTGCTCCTAAAAACAATGCAACTACATAGAACCAGGTTTGCTGTTGCTCCATCGTTTCTCTTGTGAGCATTCTCTTCCTCCTCTTCTAGTGGGACATCATGGGCATGGACATATTTCTGCTTCGTTTCGCGTACATTGGGACAGAGTACCGTTCCAACGTAGCGGCAGAGCACAAGAATCTGCAAGATCAACTTGTGAATTTTTTGCGGCTGTTATTAGAATGTGCAAGAACTGGGTATATTCATTGTAGACTGACCCGTGGTTCATTCATTCGTTAAACCAAGGAGGAAACACAATGTCACGTAACAATCCGTACAAGTGGTTAAACGCCATTGGTTTTATCGCTGTAATTATCGTGAACTACCTCTCCAACGCTCTGCCGATCGGAGGCAAGACCAATAAAGAAGTATCGGATATGTATCCTGTGCTACTCACACCTTCTGGCTATGCCTTCGCTATATGGGGTCTGATCTACTTGCTGCTTGCAGGCTTTGTGATCTATCAGTTCGTGCCTGCTTCGTGGAAAAGGGACTCCATCACCCGTCTCGGGTATTGGTTCCTGGCAAGCTGTGCCTTTAACGTAGCCTGGATTTTTGCTTTTCAAAACTTGCAGACCGGTCTCGCTTTACTGATTATTGTACTGCTTCTGTTGTGCCTGATCATGCTGTATGTAAAAACACGTACCATTACTGTGCCGACCACTGCTGAGATCTGGCTTGTGAAGCTGCCATTCAGCATCTATCTGGGATGGGTTAGCGTGGCAACGATCGTCAATACAGCTGTATTGTTATATAAAATCGGCTGGGATGGTTTTGGTCTCAGCGAACCGACCTGGACGATCATTATGCTGATTGTGGGTATGGTGCTGGCTGTACTCGTTAGTTTCCGTTATCGGGACAGTGTATATCCACTGGTATTCACATGGGCTTATATCGCCATTGCACTTAAACAAAAGGATGTCACTTCCGTATATTATACGGCAATCATCATTGCGATCGTACTGGCAATCTACGCGATTTGGCTGTTCTTCGCCCGTAATCAGGATCGCGATTGAGCGACTTCCATCCTAACGCAAAAACATAAAGCAAAAAGCCGATTCTGGTCATTTGACCTGAAATCGGCTTTTTATGTTTAACGCAGCGAATGAAGGTTGTCCTATTTCAGGGCAATAACTTCAATCTCCACCAGTGCATCTTTTGGCAAACGAGCAACTTCCACAGCACTGCGTGCAGGATACGGCTGTTGGAAGAACGTGCTATACACTTCATTCACAGGAACGAAGTCGTTCATGTCTTTCAGGAACACCGTCGTTTTCACGATTTTATCCATACTTGTACCTGCTGCTTCAAGGATAGCCTTCACATTGCTCAAAGACAGACGTGTCTGCTCTTGTACATCTGCACCGAATTCTCCCGTTTGAGGATTCAGGCCAAGCTGTCCGGAAGTGTAGATGAAATCGCCTGCATCAACGGCTTGACTGTATGGACCAATGGCGCCTGGCGCCTGATCGGTAGAGATTGGTTTTTTCATGGACGAGTTCTCCTTCATGTTCGTTATCCTGCTGCCGCATGGAGTCAGGGTTCGAACTCATTTTTGTTGCCTATTATAACACGATCTGCCTCAAGCGAGAAACGCTCCTCACTAGCCACATGAAGTAAACAGCTCGTTCAAAGGTTTCTTAGCCCCCGTCCACACCAAGGACATGAATGACTTCATTCGAATACACATGGTTTCCCTTGGCTTGCACCAGCGCAATATTTGTCATGGCCTGTGCAATGGTTGCGGCGTGGACCGCCCGGTATTTGTCCGCTCTGCCTTTCATCCAGCGATCCAGAAACTTCATGGCATGGGCAGCCATCTGCTCACCTAACCGCTTCTCGTTTCGATCTCCCAGAATTAAGGAAGGGCGGAAGATATGCAATGACGGAAAACCGATATCGGACAATGCATCCTCCATTTCCCCTTTGGTCCGACTGTAAAAGACCCGGGAACCTGCACTCGCTCCCATGGAGGAGATCACCAGCATCTGTGATACACCATGTTGCTTCGCAATAGTAGCTGCAAGAACCGGGTAATGATAATCTACCTGACGGAAATTGTCCTGACTGCCTGCTTTTTTGATCGTTGTACCCAAACAACAGTACAGGTCATCGATTCCGTCGAATAAGTGGTTGTTTCTCGCCAGCTGTTCCCAGTCCACCACATGTTGTTCCAGTTTGGGATGTTGCAGCTCAAGCGGACGTCTAACCAGAACGCGAACCAAGCTGTATGCTGAGTGCTCCAGCAGATGATGAACCAGTAATTCGCCTACAAGCCCCGTGGCTCCAATCACCATGGCTTTCCGTTCGAGACGATTCAATTACATCCCTCCACTTCGCCATCGTTTTATTAAGTTATGCGATATCTTTTCTATTTTAACAGTACACGACGTCCAAGGGTAAATGTAAGAATCAGCATCACGACACCAACCCCCACCTGAAATCCATAGGCTGAGATCCAGGCGAGCGCATCGGACCAGGTTTCCATTTTTTCATACAACCAGCCACCCAACAACGGCCCAAGAAACGAAGTTACTCCGGTCAGAGCCGAATACACCGCGACAAACATCGGTCTTTCACTTTTGGGTGTGTCTCCAATGGTAAAGTTAAATGCCAGCTGGTTGAATCCACCTACACCGATCCCAAGGAAGATATGAGATAGAAATAGTGCGATCAATACGGGCATGAACGACATTAAACCCCACGACAAACAGGAGAGTGCAATGACTGGCAATGTCCAAAATAGGAGGGTTTTGTTGCTGAATCTGGCATTCAGATTGCCCCAGACATAGAAACCAGCCATCATAACCAGTGTCTGGACTACCGTGATCAGGGATACAGTCTGATAATTAATGTTCAATAGATCCAACATAACATAGGAATAGAGCGGAACAATCAAGGTCTGGATCAATAACCAGACAGCCAGGAACAGCGTTGCTTTCAAGAAAGAACGATCCTGGAACGGCTTGATGAACATGCGCCAGAAAGCCTTTTCGGTAGAACGTTCAAAGGGAACGTCCGGATAGAAAAAATAGATGACTGTATTGGCAATGGCACAGATCCACACCGGAATAAACAGGATTAGAAAGCCCATTTCTCCGGGGTAACGGTCCAAAACAATACCGCCTGCGAATAAGCATACGCTTCCAAGAGCATTCAGAATCGTATTTCGAATTCCAAAATAACGCCCTCTCACCTTGGCAGGTACGATATCGCCAATTAGTGAAGTCCAGATCATACCGCCGATGGTATTTGATATAAAGGCAACCGTATACACGCCAATATATACACTTACCCACCACTCTTTGGGGAATATAAACGGAATCAGTCCCGTTGCACTCCACAAGATACGATGTGTGCCCACGAATAGAAGCAGCATGCGTTTACGGCTGCGAATACGCTGCATCCAGTAAGCTGCTCCGATCTGGGCAATGTTCACGAACGTGGTAATCGCGAGCACAAAGCCGATATGTCTCGACCCGGCCCCAAGGTACAGCAGAAATCCGGTTAAAAACGGGCCTCCCAGCAAGGTCTGTAAAATAATTGCCGGTACACCCTCCCATGTTGCAATCGATAAATTCGTGCGTTGTGTCGAACCCTTGCGCCGTGGTTTGCTTGCTAACGGGGGAGGGTTAACGTTGACCGTCTTCTGTATGGGGATACACTCCTTAGACCGGGTCTCAAAAGCCGGTCGATGCTAGTTGTCATCCCAAATTCTACTCACGGCGCGAAGGTTGTCAACTGATTTTTTCACGGTCCAACGGGAGATAGAGATGGAAGGTGCTTCCTTTACCTTCAGTGCTCTCAAGTTCAATCGATCCCCCCAGTAATCTCGCTAAATCCCGACTGATCGACAGGCCAAGTCCGGTACCGCCAAATTTTCGACTAATCGACCCGTCAGCCTGCTGAAATGCTTCGAATATGGAATGATGTTTGTCCTCCGAAATGCCAATGCCTGTGTCCTGAACGGAGAAAATAAGCCATCGATTCTGAATACCTGTATTCTTAATCTGCTTGGTGCTTACGGTCAGCGTGACCTTCCCTCGGTGAGTGAATTTGATGGCATTGGACATCAGATTCCGCAAAATCTGTTGAACCCGCTGGGGATCAGACCATAGCGTCTCGGGCAGTCCCTGTTTTTTGTCCAGAACCAACTGAATTCCTTTTTTCTCGGCAACGAGCTGAAAGTGGCTCATGGCATCTTCTGTAAGTTGTGCGACACTGATATCCTCCAGTACAATATCCAGCCGCCCCGCTTCTACTTTGGAAAGATCCAGAATATCGTTAATGAGCGTGAGCAGTTCCTGCCCGGAGTGGTCGATCATATTGGCAAAACGTACAATATCCTCCTGATCCATCGTGTCGGCATTCTCGCTGATCATCTGGGCAAAGTTAATGACACTGTTCAGTGGTGTACGCAGTTCATGGGACATATTGGCGAGAAATTCCGATTTGTACTGTGAGGCAATCATCAATTGTTTCGCACGATCCTCCAGTACAATCTGGGCTTTCTGTAACTCTTCCTTTTGCACAGACAATAGCCGGTTTGTACTCTGGATCAGCAAAATTCGATTCTGTTCATTCTGAAAATCACGTAAAATAAATGCAAAAATAAGGCTCAGCAAAATGCCTGTAGGAAGTGTATAAGGCATAATATGTGAAAAGAAGTATGTAGCCGGGATCACACCAACGATAGCAATGTTTACACTATTGACCACATTGACGATAACTGTAACAAGGATTCCTTTAATAATCAGCCTGTAGTTGCTGCGTCTCATCCATATATTCAGACCCGCACATATGACGCCCAAAATAGACATGTTAAGTACTGCCGCCAATGTAGCATCCGTGATGCCAAAAGTCAGCCTCGTCAGCCCAATTCCAATACCCACGATGATTACGCTATAGGGTTGTCTATACGTTAGAACGGCAACAATTAAAGTAACATAACGAAGATCAAAGACCACTTCATCGGTGAGTTGGAACCCAAAAACCGTACTGATCCAACCTGCAAATATAAGGACAAGCACTGAACTGATCTGCTTCACTCGAGAAGAGGTACGTATTACGACATATTTATAGAACACACTAGCAAGATATGCAATGGTAATAAGCATCCCCATATTCAATACGAACATTTTCGAAAATTGCATTCACTCACTCCTGTTGTACCGACTTTACTGGCTAAAGTGCCTTCGTCCGTATGTGTCTCTATCATATCATGCCCATTGAAACTTCGGCATTCCTTCTTCGTCAAAAAAATACACAAAAATACACAAATCAGGATTCAATTTGTGCGCTGGTCGTAGTAGAATATATTGTTGTTTAAATTTGAATTAGTTATTTGCTGGGCTCATGCTCCTAGGGAGCATGAATGAAAGGAGAAAGATGTTGTGCAATTGTTAAAAAGCAAATCCTATTGGCTGTCATTGAGTTTGATGCTGTCTTTGGCCGTCATGGGGCTGTTCTATGATATTCTTAACAGTCCGGAACGCGGGTTCGTAGTACTTGATTCGCCGCTCGACCGGATCATTCCCTACGTGCCTGGCATGTCCATTCCATATTTGGGCTGGTACCCGTTTGTATTCGGTGTGCTCGCTTACCTGTGTGCCAAGGATCGCCTGACGTATTACCGTGTCTTGTTATCCATGAATATCTGTGTCTGGATATGTTATCTGATCTACTTCAACTTTCAGACCATGGTACCGCGCCCGGAACTGACGGGTACAGGCCTGGGAGCATCTGTTCTCGGATGGCTCTATAGCCAGGATCGCCCTTATAATTGTTTTCCAAGTATTCATTCTCTTCACTCTTATCTGGTTATGCGTGCCGTTCTCTCGGTTCCAAGCATCCGCAAACCCGTCAAGATTCTGGTGGCCGCCGGGGCAGCAACCATTATCGTATCCACGCTAATGATCAAACAACATGTGATCTATGACGCCTTGGGTGCAGTCATACTCGGCGAATGCGTTCTCACCATCATAACAGGCCTCGCTCTACACCGGAGACGCAGAAAAGAATCGAAGTGGACAGAGGGGATCAACTGATCCCTCACTTCGATGGTTTCTGAAGATGCTGTTGTCGTCTCCATTCATCAATAAACAAACCTGCAAAATAGGGGTCCCATTGGGTCCCTTTTCCTTCTTCCAAAATCGTTAGCGCTTTCTCGTGACTCATCCCATTCCGATATGGTCGATCAGACGTCATGGCATCAAAGGCATCCGCTACCGCAATGATGCGGCCAAAAAGGGGAATATCATCACCAGCCATCCCATCCGGGTATCCTTTGCCATCATATCTCTCATGGTGAGATCGTACACCTGGCAGAAAGTCGGCCATGGCATCAATAGGCTCTATTTGCAACAAAATACTCTCTCCCTGCACGGGATGTGTACGAATAATCGCAAATTCTTCATCGCTTAGTTTTCCATCCTTCAGCAGTACCTCATCAGGTATGCCGATTTTCCCGATATCATGAAGCAGGGCTGATTTGTACAATAAATCCGCCTGTTCCTCATTCATTCCGCTTAACTTGCCAATCATCAGCGAATACTCTGCCACACGCATGGAATGTCCTGCCGTGTACTTATCTCGGGCGTCTAAAGCAGCAGCCAGTGTAGAAAAATAACTTTGTAATAACTGTCGATTGCGTTCCTGTCTCATCTCCAGCCGGTTAATCATCATATTAAAGCCGGAGATCAGTGCCGAAAACTCATCCGCATATAGATCCGGAGCTCGTCTGCCAAGATCTCCCCCCTGAATTCGGTTCATCTCATGTGTCAGTTCAGCAACTGGATCACGAACATCACGAATCAACAGCCAGCTTCCCACCAGCGCAAACCCCGCGCCCAGAACAACGATGAGAATTCCCCACAGTATGTACTCTTTCGCAAATTCACTGTCCATATACTGAAGTCTGATATATGTAGCCAGGAAAAATAGAAAAAGAGGAAATAAGCCAATCAGTGCCGTACTTAGCTGAAATTTACGCTGGATCGATACCAGGATGCGCCCTCCCAGTGAAGGTTCCATCCCGTATTGGACTTTGCCTCGATGTCGAATCTCAAGTAACAAGGGTCTAATCGCCCGCACCGTTAGGTAATACTCAATCAGCGCATGCATGATGGCAATCAGAAAGGCACACGCAGCGGCCACGACAATATACAAGTAAGGGAATTCAAGCCACCCTGTGGATATCATCCATATTGTTAATCCGGCTGCCGGAAGTGAGAAGCCAAGCATGTGCGGACCCATGATCCGATATATGGTCTGTCCCGGGAAACGGTGAATTTTCTCATACATGTGGTTTAATTCGTCTCTCTCATGATGCTCGGAAGTGAAAAATTGTCTTATGGGGCCAAGCTGCACCCACAGCGTAATTAATTCAGCAACCAGCATGAACAAGAGTGAAATCAGTACAATGAAGATGAGTCGAACAAATTGAATATTGGGTATTTGCAGAGTAGATACCATAACTACTGTACCGACAACAAAAACAGCTGCCAGTGAACCGATCAGATAATTGCGTATCAGGCGAAAGATAAATGAACGGTATGCTTCCAACTGAACCCCTCACTCTCTATGTGCAACCAGTTCTCCCTTGAGACACAGGGAGATTAAGGGTATTGCCTTCTATTTGTTTATCGGTTGCTTCGACTAAAAAAATTAATAAAATCCAATGGGTGGGCACCAGAACTGGAGAACACAAAAAGGCTGCTCCACGACGGAGCAGCCTTTGGTGATATGTCCTATATTTATCCTTTAATCTTGGCAGCCAGAATCATCGTACCGCGCGGCTCATCTCCCATTGCATCCGGTTCAAGCGTGATGGCAACCGTATCATAGTCGTTGGCCGAATCCAATGTGTAGTATACCGCTCCCGTTCCGTCGCGACTAAGGAAAGTACCCGCATTCTGAGGGGTATCTCCTTTGATCAACCAGACCTGAAAGGCCTCGTTGCCCTCCAGGTTCGGCAGGTTCTCAGCCTGCACAACCAGGTGAGTGCCTTTGCTGTCAATAACGATGGTTGCGAGACCCTGAGCTACAATGTCCTGCGTTGCAGGATTCAGCTTCACTGCCTCGCCAGTCTGCATGCCCTGTGCAGGTTCCAGAGTTGATGCCAGCTGCTCCTGCAGCTGCGCATTCTGCGCCTGTGCCTGCACCAGCTGCTCTTGCGTAGCCGACGAGCCCGCCGCTTGCTGCGTCAGCGAGTCGATCTTGCTCTGCAGCTGCGCCGTGTACACGCCCAGCAACAGTGCCGCGGCCGCAAGGCCAGCACTGGCTATGCGCCAGGCGCTGCTGCTGCGCGCACGCGCGCGTGCTTGTGGCTGCCATGGCTGTGCCTGGGCAGCCTCTTCCACCCGGGCCGCAGGCACCGCCGTTGCCGGCGGCAAGCCTGGCCCGGGCTGCGCCGCACGTTCGTGCTGCGGCGCAAGATCCTCCTGAAGCACCACGGGTGCTTCAGGCTCTGCAGGAGCAGCCGCTGGCTTCGCCTCGGCGCTCTCCTGCTCATATCCGAGCACGTTGCCCAGCACACGTGCTCGCATGCCTGGCGGCGGTGCTACAGGTTCCGCCGCAAGTGGCAGGAAGCCAGTCACTTCCTGCAATTCCCTTACCTCCTGGCGGCAAGGTTCGCAAGTTGCCATATGCGCTTCAAACGCCGCCACTTCCTCTGCTTCCAGTCCGCCCAGCACATACATCGGTGCCAGATCAGACCACTCCTCATGTCGTTCTATCATGGATGTATGCCCTCCTTTCCCGCGTCCGGATGCAATTCAGCATCGGCCAGCAACTTTTGGAGCTGTCGCATGGCAAGCCTGACACGGCTCTTTACTGTACCCAGCGGAATCCCGAATCGGCTGGATACTTCCTGCTGGGTTAATCCCGCATAATAAATCGATTCTATAACTTGTTGCTGATCACCGTTCAATTGGGACAACGCCTCTTTAATCCGGGTACCTTCCCATTTACGCTGCACTTCTTCTTCCGTGTTTGTATCTTCATCGGCATAGGCCGCCAGTGTCTCGTGTTCAACTGAAGTAGTCGCTGCCCCTTTTGATTTCCGCCTCAGCATGTCCACTGCAATGTTACGCGTAATCGCAAACATCCATGTGGTCAGCTTCCCCTGTGAGGCATCGTAACGTTCAGCATTATTCCAGACCCGCATAAAAAGTTCCTGAACGGTCTCTTCTGCCGTCATGGGATCACCAACGATCCGGTATGCAAAAGAATACACCGCTCGCTCATAACGGTCATATAAAAGCTCCAGTGCGGAGGCATCACGTTCCGCGATCTGCCGCATTAACCTGCTGTCCTCCATCGATTCAGTCATGCGAGGGCCCCTTTCTGTTTCTTCCCTCTTATTATAACCTACGCAGAATCTTTTGAAGAGGATTACCCCTGTGAAGAAATAGTCTGAAAAATTTTCTGTATCTTTTCAAACTAACCTTTCACTTTTTAACATAAAAATAGTCCGAATACATGTTGCTCTGGTCGCGCTTTCCTTTTTATTGCAGAAAATTACAACCTGTGGTATACTATAAAAGTTGTATTAACAACCTCATATGATTTCTGTCTTCTTTAAACCCCGGAATATTTTCTTCATGCTGCGACCGCAGCGAATTTTTAAGCACAACTAACCTATGAAGATTGAAGAACCTGAATCACAATAACCCGGTAGTACAGAGTTTCACAAGATGTTCCCATTCACACTGGCGCGGTCATCGGAGCCGCAAGGACAAAAGAGAGGTAGGGCTTTTGTTGTTTTGGATATCACTTATTCTTGAGAAGATTGAAAACATACACAAAGCACCCGGAATTGGGTTCCGGGTGTTTATCCATGTCTACATACACATTTCAGCATCATCCACAGACTATCGGACACCGTTCCTTCATTGAGAAAAGTCTTCCTTTCACTTATCAGACTAGCCAGATATATTCGGCTCTGCTTTTAAAACTTTTCCATTCTCCCACTGACTGCACTCCTAGATACTTAATTCCTTACTCCCTTACTTCTCCAATTCTGCAAATAACCCCAGATTTTAAAGTAAATGTTTACGTTCACCAGACGCTAACGAATCCTGCACACCTTTTATTGAGGATTTCTGTGCTATGTAAAATCTAACGAATCTCAGCCACGTTAATCCATGTCACTTCATGAATATAGGCTCCAAACATGCCCAGATTGAGGAAATAAGGTGTCTACGATTCGTTAAACTTGTGAAATGGCAAAAATGCATGGAATAGCGTCTGTGGAATTCGTTAAAGAAAGTAATGCCAACGCTCCTTCACTTCTAATAAAAAAAGGACACCGCAGGATGAAATCCTACGCTGTCCCTTTCTGAATCATAGGTACGTTTTGCCCCAACATGGAACTCAAACTCGGAGTTTATTTAGAGCACCTATCATAACGATCCACGATCAGCAAAGTCTCCTTGCACTCACAATTACTTAGATAAACATCGTTTTGGAGATGATGACCAGCAAGATGAACAGTACGAGGATCGTACCCATGGAACCCCAGCTTCCGCCGCCATGACCATAGGATACTCCACAACCCTGTTGATAACCGTGCATCATTGGAGCCTGATTGGCATGGTGTCCGTATCCATAGCCATATCCCATTGGCATTGTTCCACAACCATATCCATACCCATGCATTTCATGACCTGTGTATTGGTATCCTTGCATATGCTCATAACCTCCCATATGTCCGTATACGTGTCCCTGTCCGTTCGGTGAATTCGGTTTTACTTCGCTCATTGTTCATTCCTCCTTAACATTTGCCTACACCCCTAAGCTATGTATTCAGCCTACCTCTGGACCGGGCTATCGCCCTCATTTTGACAAAATGGGCGTTTAGCCATTAGGTACCTTCCCCATTTCCAAACATACGCCGTCATTCCATTACTTGAATTCCACCAATTCTTCCGTTCAACCACACGCTATCTTATCTTCCTGGCTCTCCACCATGCTTGTCCTCTAGAAAAAAAACCCCACCGGTTGCCCGGCAGAGCTCGTCATATTATACCCAGAAAGATTTAGTGATGATTACGAGAAGAATGAACAGAACCAGGATTGCTCCAGTCGATGTCCAGCCGCCGTATCCTGCGCCTTCAACTACGTTGCCCATGTAGAACCCTCCTTTACCAATTATATTAGGGTCCAAACGGTTTATTAGATCAGGAACGCTTTAGAGATGATGACCAACAAGATAAAGAGAACCAAAATCGCGCCAGTCGATGTCCATGCGCCGCCGTATCCACCTACTACTCCACTCATGTAAACCCCTCCTTTGATTTGAGGTACAGTTCACTATATGCACCAATCACACATGGGACCGGGCTCAGGTCGAAAATGGGCTGTTTTTTTCCACATGACTATTCGTTAATTGCACCTACATAAAGGGTTAGTTCTTAAGTCTGAAAGTTATGTTCAAATACATATAAGTCATACTTAAATCTCACGGTTATATCCATCAAATGTATGTACTATCGTTCAAAATGGATACCAATACCGTATATTATTAGCTTCTAACTTGTTAAATACAGATAAATTACCTTTTTAGTAATTATGAATACTGAAATCTTTATTTATGTTATTATTTTACTAATAAAGTAGAAAGGAGTTTCTATGCCCACCACCTAAACTAGATTACAAACGAAATGATGACCTTAGAAAAAATCCCAACCGATGGGAAGCACATTAGGAGAAATTAGACATAATGAAGAAACTTATTACGATTTTGGCATTAGCCACATTGCTTAGTGCTTGTGGTAATTCAGAAACAAACACAATAGCCGATAGCAAAATTTCGGAACCAACCAAGGCAACTGAAACTGTCTCAACAGAAGCAAAAGCTACGAAATACACTACATATAGTGGAGAAGGATTTTCTTTTGCATATCCCGAATCCTGGAAAAGCGTAGATACAAGTCAAATGAATGTTCCATCCATTAAAGCTGCTTTTTCAGACCAATCTTCATCAGCCACATTTGCAGATAATATTAATCTGACGATTGAGGCCAGCTCAACCGGTTCAATCAATCCTGAAGAATACGCTAATAATATAGTTGATTATTACACACAAAACGGTTCAAGCATCGGCATTTCCGATTATACAAAAACCAGCTACACGAACAAGCCTTATAAAGAATATAGCGCTGGTGTCTTGGAAGGAGCCTATAAACACACCTCGGGTACAGATGTTGTCCTTGTCCAATATCTGATTCCGACCAATACAGAGCTCTATACCATGACGTTAACCTACGCCAAGGATACTTATAATCAGGATGAGATCAAAGATATCCTTGATTCCCTGAGCATTACTGCTCCTCTGGAGCAAGCAGCAACAACTGCAACGACTGGAAATACATCTGCCACAGCATCAGCTGCGGATTTCTTTAATGAGTTAACTCCCTACATTACAGTAGACACAGCCTTTATGGAGCAGGCATCTTATGATTTCTTTGGTAAACATAACGATGTATTCCCGGCCATTACGGCAGAACTAACCAAAAAGGTACAGGGGCTCGTTGACTCCAATGTAACGACCCGTCATCTGAATAAAAATGTAGCCAACTATTACAATACTTTCGTACAAGTTAACGGGGAAGTCATTTCCGTTGAAGAAGATAGCTCTCTCGGAGCAACTTTCTCTGTCGTTCATGTCATGGATGAGAACGGAAACGATATTATAGCGTTATACCCTGCAACGACCGGAGATTTGCTTGATGGTGATTATGCCACTGTTATCGGTGCTCCAATTACCAACTTCTCTTTTGAAAATGTTGGCGGTGGTTACACCAACGCCACTTTGATTGGAGCCTCATTGGTAGTTGCAGATTAATGAAAATGTTAAATGAGTATACAAAAAGGCCAGCTCTTTAAAAGACTGGTCTTTTTGACATTCGATTTAGGGATGTAGAGTATTTACATTAGGAATTAATTGGGCCTTGCCTGAAGTGACGTCAGTTTATCCTGAACCGATTGTAACTTCTGTATACTTGAGGCATCCGGTTTATCACGACGGTCGTCAATTTTGACGGATGTGGAAACACGCTGAGCTCCTGACAAAAACGGCGCTTCATGCAGAGCCGCAATTGCTGTAAAGATCTCGTTAAGCGGTCCCTCAATAATGGTGCTCATGGAAGTTAACTGAAATGTAATGCCCCGTTGATGTTCCAATACCTTTTGCATGTCCGCCACATAACTGCTTAGACTCGTTGTACCCGTTCCGATTGGAATTACAGTCACTTCTGCTATTGCCATTTTGCTCCGCCTCCTCTGGGCCCCGTGAACAACCGCTGCCGCTGATTTTAGTCCATTTTTGACTATTTTTATTCTACCAGTTGAATACATTACAATTCAAACTGACGTGAAGACGTCATTCAAATTGTTCAAAAATTTTTTTTGATAAATCTTCAAATCTTCCAGTCCTTTTCCTTTGCGGATTCCCGGGTTAAATGGTATACTCGGAATTACGTTTTACTGGTTCTGCCCACTTTACAAACACAATATGTTGGGTTACAGTATGTTGACAGCTACAAAATGTAGTAACACTGGATTTCTCCGCTTCTAATAGTCACCTTCTGCAATCTCGCGAAAAACAGGATGAAATCACCTCCAAAGGCACGTCCCTGTAGGTGTAAATCGCTTTCTCGAAACAGAGTTGACACGGAGGTTAACGGGGCTGTTTGGACTGCATCCGGTATCCTCAAACTACAGGCACATCTGCATATAGACAAAAGCTTACATAAGCACTCTTTTCTGTCGATATCCTGAACCTCTAAGACAGTAAGGAAGCCAGAACATCCATGGGCATTTTCAGCCGCGAGGCGGGAGAATGCTTTTTATATGAGCATGTTCTGCATTGTGCTGCTTTGTGCACCTCAAGTTGAGCGATTTAAGACATGAACTTGTCACCGCCGTTTCAGTCCGCAAAACGTAACCTATTTCTTTTTCTCACCGTAAGAAGACACTCAATTCTTTATATAAAGAATTTCTCCAATTTATCTCTTAAACATGCGAAAGCGAGGAATATTCATGCCACAAGTTGTGACCAAGCCGAACAACCGCCAGCTTGCCTTTGATGATATGCGCATCTCGGTATATGCCGACCGTATTCTGGAAGGACTGGACATGCTCGACAAGGAACGTCTGGTACGCGGGGTAAACAGCAAGCTCCGCCGTGATGAAGTTACCGGAGACGAAATCAGCAACGCTTTTATGATGAGCGCACTGGAACTGGTAACCAAAGAGGAGCCTAACTGGAAATTTGCAGCGGCACGCTCCCTGCTCACTTCCCTGTACAAAAAAGCGGCTACCAACCGCAGATACAAGTCTTATCCGGACGAGCCTTATGGCGCATTCCACCCGCTTCTTGTAGATCTCGTGAAAAAAGGCATCTACCGTGAAGAATTGCTGGAATGTTACACCAAAGAACAGATCGACGAACTTGCTGAATGCATTGACTACCGCAACGATCTGCTCTTCGATTACATCGGCTTGCTCACACTGGCAGAACGTTACCTCGCTCACGATTTTGACGGAAAAGTAATGGAGTTGCCTCAAGAGCGTTACATGGTTATCGCGATGTACCTGATGCATCAGGAGCCTGCTGAGAAACGTATGGATCTCGTTAAGGAAGCTTACTGGGCGATGAGCAACATGTATATGACAGCAGCTACACCTACGATGTCCAATGCCGGTAAAAAAGTAGCTGGACAGCTCTCAAGCTGCTTCATTGATACCGTGGACGACTCACTTGAAGGTATCTTCGATTCCAATACAGATGTAGCACGTCTGAGCAAAATGGGCGGTGGCATCGGCGTTTACCTCGGTAAAGTAAGAGCACGCGGATCGGATATCCGTGGACACAAAAACACAAGTTCCGGTGTAATCCCTTGGATTCGCCAACTGAACAATACAGCGGTCAGCGTAGACCAGCTTGGTACACGTAAAGGTGCCATTGCCGTATATCTGGATGTCTTCCACAAAGACATTCTGGCGTTCCTCGATCTGAAGCTGAACAACGGTGACGAGCGGATGCGTGCTCATGACGTATTCCACGGAATCTGTCTGCCTGACTTGTTCATGGAGCGGGTATCCAGCCGTGGCGAATGGAGCTTGTTCTGCCCGCACGAAACTAAGAAAGTGATGGGTTGGAAAGACGAGAACGGTCGTCCACTCGGACTGGAAGATTTCTATGATGAGTCCTTTGGTGCAGGTGCGTTCCGTGAGAAATACGAAGAAGCGGTCAACCACCCGCTATTGTCCCGTATCACCGTTCAGGCGATTGATATTATGAAACGTGTGATGAAGTCCCAGCTCGAAACAGGCACACCTTACATGTTCTACCGGGATACCGTTAACCGTGCGAACCCGAACCGTGCACATGGTATGGTCTACTCTTCCAACCTTTGTACCGAGATCATGCAGAACCAATCTGCCACTGTAGTAGAAAAGGAAGAACTCGTAACCAAGGATGGACAAACTCGTATCGTGATTTCCAAAGTGCCTGGCGACTTTGTTGTCTGCAACCTGAACTCTATTCACTTGGCACGTGCCGTGCCACACAATGTACTGGAGCGTCTGGTACCGATTCAGGTACGTATGTTGGACAATGTTATCGACATTAACAACATCGAAGTGCTGCAAGCCCAATACACCAACAGCCAATATCGTGCAGTCGGTCTGGGAACATTTGGACTTCACCATCTGCTTGCCCTCGAAGGCATTCGCTGGGAGTCTGATGAAGCGGTAACGTATAACGATAATCTGTACGAAAAAATTAACTACCTGCTTGTGAAAGCCAGCATGGAGCTGTCCAAAGAAAAAGGACATTATCCGAAATTCAAAGGTTCCGATTGGGAAAGTGGTCACTACTTCGACCAACGCGAGTACACGTCAGGTGAGCGCGTAGGCGAGTTCGTAACAACCGAACAGTGGAAAGAACTGCAAGCTGAAGTACGACAAAACGGTGTACGTAATGCCTGGATGTTCGCCATTGCACCAAACGGTTCCACGTCCATCATTGCCGGCTCTACGGCCAGCATTGACCCGCTCTATGAGCTGTTGTCTTATGAAGAGAAAACAACATACAAGATTGCCAATCCGGCACCTGATCTGTCCGAAAAAACGATCTGGTATTACAAAACGGCATTCATGGTCGATCAACATGCTTCCATCAATATGGCTGCTGCCCGTCAGCGCCACGTCGATCAAGGACAGAGCTTCAACCTGTATGTTCGTCCGGATATCAAAGCAACGGAATTCCTGGAACTGCACTTGCACGCTTGGAGAGCCGGCATGAAATCGACGTATTACGTTCGTAGCCGGGCATTAACCATTGAAGAATGCGATTCTTGCGCAAGCTAAGTTTTATCCATGATAGAGAAGATTAACTAGATTCATGATGACCACCAGGGCATCCTGTTTTGATTGCAAAATGGCGTTGCCCTGGTTCTTTTTTGCCTAAAACACGATCACAGCATCGCAAGATGTTGATATAGATGATTTCCCAAAGTTCTGTCGGCAGAACATTATGAAATTTCAAGGAGTGAACGGACTATGCAAGTACAGAAAATTTTCAACACCGAAGCCCCTAACCAATCAACCCGTATTATTGAAGGTGAATGCTCCGGTATCCTGAACTGGAATGACATTCGCATGCCTCATATGTACAAATTGTACAAAGTACTGCTGCTCAACCACTGGATCGCAGACGAAATTCCAATGTCCAAAGATGCTTCCCAATTTGCTCAACTGGACGAGGAAGAGCAACGTACATTTAAAATCAACATCTCCCTGCTCGCGGTACTTGATTCCATGCAGACGATGTTTGTGGGTGACGTAAAACGTTACTTTACCGATTCTTCCCTCGAAGCGATCTCGGCCATTATCGGACAACAGGAAGTTGTTCATAACCAATCGTATTCCTACGTCCTGTCTTCCATCGTATCCGATCGGGAGCAAAAGGAAATTTTCGAATACTGGAAACATGATCCGGTACTGCTCGACCGCAACCGTTTCATTGCTGATATCTATCAGAACTTCCGGGACGAGCCGTCTCCACAGACGTTCTTCCAGGCTATGGTAGCCGATCTGGTACTCGAAGGTATCTTCTTCTATAGTACGTTTGCCTTCTTCTACAACCTGGCCCGTGACCAGAAAATGATGGCAACCAGCCAGATGATCTCGTATATCCAGCGGGATGAAAACCAACACTGTTACTTCTTCGCTGAAGTGTACAAACAGTTGCTGGTAGACTTCCCTGAACTGAACACACCTGAGAACATGGACTATGTATACAAAACAATCCATCGTGCTGTTGAGCTTGAAACCAACTGGGCACATTACACACTCAGTAACGTGCGTGGTATTGACCTGAACGAGTTGGAAGATTATATCAAGTACATCGCCAACAAACGTCTGCGTCTGATGGGTATGGAAAAAGCATATGAAGGTGTAGATGTAAACTGCATGCCTTGGATCAAACCATTCTCCGATGAAGCATTGAATGCAACCAAAACAGACTTCTTCGAAGCTAAATCCCGTAACTACGGTAAAGTTGGCGACGATAATGGATTTGACGATTTGTAAAATCTTCTGATCGAGTATCTACTATTTGAGTATATCCGGTATAAATAAACACAAATTAAAGCACTCCCTTTGATAGAATGCCTTCATGGCTATCTGCAAGCGGGAGTGTTTTTTTACCTCTGAACCTTGTAAAATAGTTGGAAGAGATTCTCATCCCCTACTGAAATGAGGCCTAATCATGGAAAAAGAACTGCTGGAACAAATCAACTTGTGGCATGAGCAGGACCAATTCAGTCTCATTATTGAACGTATTGAACGAATCCCCGTCTCAAAGCGGGATTATGATCTGATTGGTCAACTCGCAAGAGCCTATAACAATGACGCACGCTATCGCGAAGCCATCCAACATTTGTTGTCTGTCAAGGAGCAAGGGGTAAACGATCCACTCTGGCAATATCGCTTGGGGTACGCCTACTGTTATATCGCCAACTATGAACAAGCACTTTTGGCTTTTGAGAGAGCGGACGAACTCATGCCGCACGATGAATCTACCTTGGAATTCCTTCGTCAGATTCGTCCCGAAGCGGACAAGATGCGTCGAGATCGCCGGCGTCATGAAGAGGAGCTTGCCGCATTCGAGCAGAGTGGGGCACAGAACCATCTAAGAGCTGCTTCAGGGACTTATGATCCTGCGACATTCTGGAAGCAGAGTGATTATGCACGGGACAACCATGTATCGGCTCCCTTTGACGAAGCAGAAATTGTGTCGATTGAGCAAGAACTGGGTTACAAGTTGCCCGCTTCCTATATTCATCTGATGAATACGCAGAACGGCGGTATCCCTGCGCTCACTGTATTTCCAACCAAAGAAGCGACTTCCTGGGCTGAGGATCACATTGCCATTTCAAGCATTATGGGAATTGGACACGATAAAATATACGCACTCGCTGGTGAGCTGGGAAGTCGGTTCATGATCGAGGATTGGGGATACCCCGACCTGGGGATTGTGATCTGTGATTGTCCATCCGCTGGTCATGATGTCGTTATGCTGGATTATCGCTTCTGCGGCCCTGAAGGTGAACCCTGTGTAGTTCATGTAGATCAGGAAAATGATTATGAGATTACATATCTTGCGCCAAATTTTGAAGCTTTCATCCGTGGATTGGTCGATGAGGATACGTATGACCTGTCTGACGAAGAGAATGAGGACTAAAACCCAGGAGGGTCCGGCCATATGACAACCCGTATATATTTTGGTTCCAATCAACTTGGCGAAGTGGCCGCAGTTCCATTGCAGGATGCACTGAATGAGCTTGACCTGGGAACCCTTGAAGATTATCGACGAACAGACAAAGGTGTTATGGGTCAGACACTGCTCATTCGCTCTTCCCGTGGAGAGTATATTCTGAAAGGCAATCCTTTATATGCAGGACAGTTACAGGAAGAAAAGTTCTTTGTAGAACAACTGGCAAAACATACGTCCATTCCTGTCCCTGATCCATATTTATTACAGGAAGATACCCATCTGCTAGGCTGGAGTTATGCCATAATGCCGCGCCTGCCCGGGAATCACCTGTATGATCCAGCATTCCAGGCTTCGTTGTCACAACAAGATCAGGAAGAGATTGCCTGTATGTTTGCCCATACTTTGGCTGAACTGCACCGCTGGAAGGTGCCTGATGCTGGGGAATATGACCCTGTAGCGCAGCAGATTGTTTCCTTTGCAGGCGATTATCTGGACTGGTTATACGGAACCATTCGTCACTGGTTACATGATGCTGAACAGTACTCGGTGATTACGGATGAAGATGTTCAGTGGGTGGACGAGCAATTCAAGAATGCTGAACCGGCATTTCGGTCCAAAGCTGTTCCGTGTTTTGTCATGGGAGACTTCAAGGTCGAGAATATTCTGATTCAAAATTCGAATGACCGTTCTCCAGGGTGGCAGATTAGTGGTCTGTTCGATTTTACAACCGCCTATTTCGGAGACGGCACGGCCGACCTAACCAAAATATCCACCAGGTATGTTCGTGAGGGTCAACCAGAACTGGCCGCACAGTTCCTTCGCTGCTACCGGGATCTGGTCTGTGCAGCAGACGAGGAGAAATGCCAACACTTCCGCACACGTCTCCGCATGCATCTGCTCTATCAACGTATCTTGTGGTGGGGGGAAGCCAAAGCGACAGGACAAGTGACGTGGGCAGCCGACCTGCCTTTTGCACAGTGGGCGCAGCAGTCCATCGATTCGATTGTCGCATTGTTAGATTAGTAGAATGTATCGTTCCATATATGCCGCCCAACATGCGGGCGCACGCATAAAACCGCCAGAGATCATCCTTGATCTTTGGCGGTTTTCCTCATTTCACTATATATTTAAGTCAATGATGGAATCTCTCAACTTAAGCTTGTGCGACGGGTGATTCCTGATGTTTCTGCAAAAACTCCAGCATCCGGCGGTACACGAGAATCTCGTTTGTCTTTCTGGAGAAGCCATGACCCTCATCATCCAGAACGATGTATTCCACTTCAAGTCCCTTGGACTGGAGCGCAGCCACGATCTGATCGGATTCGGCCTTCACGACCCTTGGATCATTAGCACCCTGAATAACCAGCATTGGGTTAACCATTTGATCGAGATACGTAATCGGTGAATCCTTCGTTAAGCGTTCGCGGTCACGGACCGGATCACCCAGCCAGTTGTCCATCATCGGCTTCCAGTCTTCCGGTACGGATTCCAGGAATGTGAACAGGTTACTTGGCCCAAAAATATCAACCGCAGCCCGGAACAGCTCCGGATGGCGGCCTGCCAATAACAGGGTCATGTATCCCCCATAACTTCCACCTACCACAAACAACCGCTCTGGCGAGGTAATTCCCTGATCAAACAGCCAGTTGATCCCGGCAACACAGTCCAGTCTTGGCCCTTCGCCCCAATCTCGTTCAACCAATTTGACGAACTCCGCACCATATCCGGTACTGCCCCGGAAATTCGGTGCAAAGACATGATAGCCCTGAGCGAGCATCATCTGGAACATCGGTCGAAAAAACTTCGCTTCGGATGCTTGCGGCCCGCCATGCGGCCAAAATACAGTGTATCCATTGGCCTGCTCTGGCTTTGCTTTGAACAAGAGAGCTTCGATCTCCAGTCCGTCGTAGGAGTTATACCGAATAACTTCAGGGTACACGAGATCACTTGGGTCCAGTCCGGTTACCCGATTGGCAGTAAGCGGCTCCCAGGACTCAGCACCTGCCATTTTGCGATAAATGTTATGCGGCTGGATCGCTCCACGTCCGAGGATATACACATTGCCAGCCTTCGTCACGTTCACCTGTTCTATTGTATCCAGCGGCATCTCTATGCGCCGAGGCTCATCGGCATTTTTGCCCAATACGTACATACGATTCTCCGGCCCTGTAAGTGTCCAGAAATATAAGGTCTCGGAAGCCTGATGCCAGCGGATGAACTCCACATCTTCCCCTTCGATTCTGCACAATAAACGGAATTTGCGGGTATCGATACGGTACTCAGCCACATAGGCGTATGCGGAGTCATCATTGGTAATGAACAGTAGACGATTGTCATCTGCAAAAATCAGATCGGAAACCTGACTATGACGTTCTGAAGCTGGCAGAATCACCATTTCTTCATTGTTACGATACAGATGCGCCGTCTGATACGTATTGGAGTACATTTTTAAAATAACATAACTCTTCTCGTCAGGACTTACTGCAAACAGGCTGCTCGTAACCTCTTCTCCACTGTATAACAGTTCATCTTCCCCTGTCTCCAAATCGATGCGGCGTGAATTCAGATAATTTGGATTACCCGCGCTGGTAACATAATAGAGACGTTGTCCATCCTCGGACAACTCAGAGTAATAACAGCGATCATTTGGTTCCGCCGGAACCACAGGCAGTGGGACACCACCCTCAGGTGGAAGTGCATACAGATGATAGTTCTCATCTCCATCCCGATCAAACGCGGTAAGAAGATGACGTCCTTGTGGGTCTGCTTTAATAAATTGACTGCTCTGATTCAAGTACGTTAAAGGATACGGGTATCCACCAGGCAAATCCATTGCCCAAATATTCGGCTGACCGTTCAGATTGCTGTCCATGAACAAACGTTTCTCATCTGCCGATACGGCAAAATGCGAAATACGGTACGTCTGGAAATATTGCTCAACATCCGGTTTGGGGAACTGAATCATGACAAACCTCCTTGGAATTGAACCAATCAATTTAACATTGGTAAATTAAGGTACCATTTGTCCATATTATAGGTAATGCCATTGTTTAGACAATAGATATGTGAGTAATACTTTCGAATTTTCTCCATTTGCACATCAGACTCATGGATAAAAGGTCATATGAGCTTTGTCTTCACGGTAATAATCCAACCTTTGCTTCATCGTACCTGTATGCAGTTCGAACAGATGTCCATCCGGATCGGTGAAATATACAGAAGCTGCATCCCGCGGATCTCTTGGTCTTCCGGGAAGAATGTCCGCTCCGGCTGCTCGAAGTTGCTGCACAGATTCGTCGAACTCTTCTTCTTTGACAGTAAAAGCAATATGAGTATAGGTTCGTTCCGTATAATTGCGAATAACATCCTCCTGATTCAGGGCGATCCACAGACCGGCCAACTCGAAATAAGCCAGTTTGCGTCCTTTCACCTGAATTCGGGCACCGAGAGCCTGCTCATAAAAGGTAATGGACCGCTCCAGATTGGAAACGGAAAAGCACAAATGATTAATTCCTTGAATATTCATGTGGCTCCTGACACCTCCATCGATTTAAGGATCTATCCTTATTATGGTATATTTTGCGCAAAAAACAACCGCTGCGCCTCCTCCTCTCGCACATTCTTCTGGGCGAATGCATAGGTTATCCGTATCAATGAACGTTCGAGGAGGATGTAAAGCGAATGAATCCTGTTTATCCTTTTTATGGTGAGAAAACGGTGTGCAAGGAGCAAAAGCTGGCATTTCCACCCCAGCATCAGGACCAGCAACCCGGTCTGGAAACTCTGATGGTGCCTGAACCGATCAGTGAAGATCCTGCCTATATCGGTAGCTGCAAACTCCAAGGTAAAGTTGCCATTATTACGGGTGGTGACAGTGGAATCGGCCGGGCGGCCGCCATCGCTTTTGCCAAGGAAGGTGCGGATATCGTCATTGCTTATCTATATGAACGGACAGATGCCGAAAGGACTCGTGAACGGATCGAAGAACTGGGGCAGCGCTGTCTGTTAATCGAGATTGACCTCCGCTTAAAGAAAAACTGTGAAGCCGTCATTCGCACAACCATGGAAACCTACGGGAAGATCGATATTCTGGTCAACAATCACGGCGTACAGTATGTGCAGCCAAGCATCGTTGATATTACGGAAGAACAACTGTATCACACCTTTCAGACCAATGTGTTCGCCTATTTCTTTCTGATTCAGGCCGCTCTCCCGCATCTGTGCAGAGGTGCCTCCATTATCAATACGGCTTCCATTACAGCATATAAAGGCAATACCCAACTGATCGACTACTCTTCTACCAAAGGAGCCGTCGTATCGCTGACTCGTGTACTCGCACAATCGCTCGCTGCACAGGGAATCCGTGTGAATTCCGTCGCCCCGGGACCTATCTGGACACCGCTCATCCCTGCCAGTTTCTCCGCTGAGGATGTACAGGTATTTGGAACGGAGACGCCTATGGGTCGGGCTGGTCAGCCATATGAACTGGCGGCAGCTTACGTCTATCTCGCCTCCCGTGATTCATCCTACGTCACAGGTGAATGCATTCATGTCAATGGCGGTGATATGGTGACGACATAGGCTGGTGTCAGGTTGGATTTGGCAGGTGTGGCAGGATATCGGTTGTCCGGTTGCGAAGAGGGTTAGGAGTATGATCCGGTGAAGACCGGAACCTGACATCTTGTGACAAGGAGCTGAACAACCTGATGAACTTCGATCCACTCTACCAACCGTACCCCTCGTACCGCGTACCTGTGTATGCGAAACAAGGCATGGTCGCCACGTCACAGCCACTGGCTGCACAAGCCGGTCTGGATGTATTGAAAAAAGGCGGCAACGCCATCGATGCCGCCATTGCAACTGCGGCAGCACTCACGGTGCTGGAGCCAACGTCCAATGGCATTGGAGGCGATGCTTTTGCCCTCGTCTGGACCGAGGGCAAACTGCATGGCCTGAATGCCAGCGGCCCTGCGCCTCAGGGCATATCCATTGAGGCGCTTCAAGCGGCAGGCTACACGGAGATGCCGAAGCTTGGGGTTGTTCCGGTGACGGTGCCTGGCGCACCGGCGGGTTGGGCTGAGCTGAGCCGCCGTTTCGGGCGGCTCACGCTGGCGGAAGCGCTGGAACCGGCCATCCGCTACGCGGAGGAAGGTTACCCGCTTGCGCCTGGGCTGGCCCGCCACTGGGCAAGGGCGGCCGAGATCTATGCACGCCAGGGTGATGCGGAGGCAGGGCGTGCGTGGTTTGAGACATTTGCTCCAGGCGGGCGTGTTCCCGCAGTTGGAGAGATGTGGCGCTCGCCGGATCATGCGGCGACTTTACGCCAGATTGGCGAGAGCGAAGCGCGAGACTTTTACGAAGGAGAACTGGCAGAGCGCATTCATTCCTTTATGACAGAGCATGGTGGTTATCTGACCAAAGATGATCTGGCGGCATTCCAGCCCGAGTGGGTTGATCCCATCTCTGTCTCCTACCGCGGATACGATGTATGGGAGATCCCGCCGAATGGACAAGGACTGATTGCTCTCGCGGCGCTTAATCTGCTGAAGGGATATGATTTTGACGAGAAAGAATCCGTTCTGGCATATCATCAGCAGCTCGAAGCCATGAAGCTGGCGTTTGCCGATGGGGAGAAATATATTACTGAAGAACGCAAAATGGGTGTGACCGTAGAGGAACTGCTGTCCGAGGCCTACGCGAAAGAACGGCGCAAACTCATTGGTGATACCGCACGAGCACCTGAGGCAGGTGATCCATGTGCAAGCGGAACAGTCTATCTGGCTACGGCCGATGGTGAAGGCAATATGGTTTCCTTTATCCAGAGTAACTACATGGGCTTTGGGTCCGGACTCGTTGTTCCGGGGACAGGCATTGCATTGCAGAATCGTGGACACAACTTCTCACTGGACCCGAATCATGCAAATGCCCTGGAGCCGGGCAAACGAACGTATCACACGATCATTCCGGGCTTCCTCACCCGTGGCAGCGAAGCGGTGGGGCCATTCGGTGTCATGGGTGGTTTCATGCAACCGCAAGGTCATGTGCAGGTGGTCATGAATACGATCGATTATCACCTGAACCCACAGGCCGCCTTGGATTCTCCACGCTGGCAGTGGACAAAGGGCAAAACAATTCTCGTGGAACCGGGTTTCCCGCAGCACATTGCACAGGCACTCGCCCGCAAAGGACATGATATTCAAGTGGCACTCGATCCATCCCAATTTGGACGCGGTCAGATCATCTGGCGCAACCCGGACAATGGCGTATTATGCGGGGGTACGGAAACCCGAGCGGATGGCTCGATTGCGGCTTGGTAAAACTCGCGTAATTTTTATAATAGGATGATCACCTTATCATTCGTGTAGGGTGAGATTTTGGCACAAGAGAGATGATTCATGTCATCTCTCTTGTGCCTTTTTCCGACTTTTAACGTCAGTAAACAACATACTGTAGTTATTGATACTCCCTTTCAACCAGAGAAATGTAAAAATAATGTATAATTCATGAAAAGTATTTATTTTTTCGTAACTTTTCACTACATACCATAAATCACAGTGTCTTTCTGACCGATATAGATAAAGGGAAATCCTCACCATACGTGTCATCATTACACGTCATTCCCTGGAGCTAAGGAACCATGCAAAACAGAAAAATGCGACTACAGAAATGAGGGTACCACATATGAAAACAAACAAGAACAGACGCGCAGGTCTAGGTCTCACCCTAATGATGATCCTGACGGTACTGATCCTGGGGGCATGTTCGGCCAATAATACAACAACGGCAACAGACACAAGAACAAAGGTTGGGATCGTGCTTACGGAAGTGGGTCTGGGTGACCGTTCTTTTAATGATGCTGCTTTTGATGGACTGGTTCAGGCCAGAAATGAGAAAAGCATTGTCTTTGACTATCGTGAACCGGGCGACAATGCCGAAGCTGCATTTGAAGAGTTTGCGGAAGCCAAATTCGATCTGGTTATCGGCCTGAGTGATGCTGTCCAAGCGGATATGGAGAAAGTTGCAGCCAAATATCCTGACCAACAGTTCCTCATGATTGACAGTCAGTCCGAACTGCCTAACATCGCCTCCATTTCATTCCGGGCGGAAGAAGGAAGTTATCTGGCAGGTGTTATTGCCGCTATGGCTTCAACGGAAAATCATGTTGGCTTCCTTGGTGGAATAGAGATACCGGTCCTTCGTAATTTCGAGCAGGGTTTTAAACAAGGTGTTCTGGCTGTCAAGCCGGATGCAACCGTTGATGCTGTCTACGCAGGGGACTTCGGTGATGCCGATCTGGGTGAACAACTGGCTGCACAGATGATTCAGGAAAAGGGCGCTGACGTGATCTACGTTGCTGCCGGTCTCACAGGCGTTGGCGCACTGACGGAGATTCAGAAATTAGGGAAATATGCCATCGGTGTAGATACCGATCAATTCTTTTTGGCGGAGAAAGCCATTCTTACGTCCATGCTGAAAAATGTGGATGTCTCTATCTATAATGCCGTTAACACGTTTGTTCAAAACAATCATACCTTCCCTCAAAAGGAAATCGTGGAGGGGCTGGCGGAGAACGCCGTAGGTCTGACCGCACTACATAATATCACGCTCAGTGATGAACAACAGCAAACCTTCGAAGATCTGAAGGCAAAGATCTCTTCCGGTCAAATCAAAATTACGCTTGATCAATAACCCATCGGATACAAGGAGGTACGCACATGAAACTACAGGGAAAACTGATACTTAATGCTCTAATCTCGCTGCTCCTATGCCTTGCGCTGGTTGCTTATATCATCATGCAATTACTCGGTATGAATGCCAAAAATCAAAATCTGGTACCAGCCATGCTCAAGGTTAGTGAACTGAATGCCAATCAGATTCAGACCCAGCAGGCGCTGGATGTCTATTCGTTCTCCATGACAGCTGGGAATCAGGACGCTGTGCTCCGCTTGCTGGATGAAGGCCAAACGATGATTCAAGAACTTACGGACGGATTGCTGGAAACGGATCAGCAGCTACAACTTATACAGTCCATCGAGACCAAATTACAAGCTCTAAACCAGGGAGCCACCGAAGCGATGAGCGCGATGAACAGTGCGGAAGCGAAACGTTACAGCACTCGGGTTCGGGGTATACAGAATGATATCTATTCGTTAGATGAGATGACTCGGGATCGTTATGATCAACATACCGTCGATTTGGAACATGACATTCAGCAAACGTGGCAAGTCGCTCTCGGTGGAGCCATCATATTGCTCGTCGCCGTAATGTTGTTCAATATGTATACTTCACGGCAGATCGCCCGGCGTATTCGTACGCTCAAAAACGCCGCGGGACAAATTGCAGACGGTGACCTGACAGGACAATTGCCGGAAGCTCGGGGCAAAGATGAACTCGATGATCTGAGTCGCTCCTTCGGTATCATGACCCATAATATTCGCGGCATTATTCAATCGATCGGTGCAGCTGGTCATCGTGTCGATCTGATGGCGCAAGATATTGACCGTGGCAACGATACAGCCCAAGCGATCGTGCAGCAAGTATCCCGCACCACGGAGGAACTCTCGATTGGTAGTCAAAAGATTGCCGAGGATCTGAGTGAAACGGTGATGGTTGTGGACAAAATGCAGTCTACCTTCAATAGTAATCTGGAGGCTACCTCCCAATCGGTGATCGATGGTCGTGAAGTATTAACTACCGTTGAGGAAGGTAATAAGGCTGTAGCGGAGCAACTCCGGCTGGCCGAAGTGAATCGTATGGCGATGTCAGAGGTAGAACAAACGGTGCGGGAACTGGAAGAAAGCGCGGTTCGAATCACTACGATGACTGCGTATGTATCGGAGATTGCCAAACAAACGACCATGCTCTCGTTAAATGCCTCCATAGAGGCTGCTCGCGCTGGAGAAGCCGGACGCGGCTTCGCTGTTGTTGCGGGCGAGGTGAACAAACTCGCCGAACAATCTGCGCAATCGGTCAAACATATCTATGCGGCTGTGGGCGAGATCACAACCTCCATGGACAAGGTGAAGAACTCTGTAGCACAGAGCATGCAGCTATTCGGCGAACAGGAACAAGCCACTGGCCAGACTCGTGAATCCTTCTCTGCCATTCGTGAAAGTGTGGAGCGCATTAGTACGGGTATCCACCAGCTTGCTGAGGACATGCAACACTCCAATGAACTCAGTACACAGGTGCAACAAGCCATTGAAAATATCAGTGCCATCACCGAGCAGTCGGCAGCCAGCAGTGAAGAAATCACCGCCTCCACGTCGGAACAACAACGTTCCTTCGCTGATGCAAGTATCAAGGTGAAGTCATTACGTGATATCAGTGCAGAGATGCATCAGGAACTGCTGCGATTCCGGCTGTAAGCAGGATGCCAGAAAATTTTGGGCTGGGCGTAGTTCAGATTTAGTTTAGATGCAGGTTAGATGCAGATTATGGGCAGGTTATAGGCGAGCCAGGATCAGGTAGCGTGAACATACAAACAAATAAACAAATAAATAAAGGGGAGCCTCCGTCATGAATCATGACAGGGCTCCCCTTTTCAGTAACTAATCGTTGTTTCATCTAACTAAACATTTACACGAAACACAGAGGACAGAAAGAACCTGAAGAAGCGGAACTAAAAGCTATCTGAAAGAAAGCTGGTTCGGAAGCATACGCTTCGCCTAAAAGCTTCTTGAAAGAAAGCTGGTTCGGAAGCATACGCTATCACCTAAAAGCTTTTTGAAAAAAAGCCGCTTCGGAAGCATACGCTATCACCTAAAAGCTTTTTGAAAAAAAGCCGCTTCGGAAGCATACGCTATCCCGGATTTCCCACTTTATAAAAGGAATAAAAAACTGGGGATAACAGCGATCGGAAGGTTGTTCTGTCACCGGAGTGTCCAGTGTAAATATTCTTTAGTTCAACTTATATAGATAACAAGGCATCAGCGATTCAGATCCAAACGTTTAACGAACCGTGTGGACCTTATTGGGCCATTAATTGCAGATTATAAAATTTAACGAATCTTAGGCACTCTATTTCCTAATTTAGTCCGGTTTTTCAGGTGTTTTCTCTGAAATACACAGAAATAACGTGGGTGAGATTCGTTAACTTTTGCTCCTCGATGTAATCCGTGGCATAGGGTGTATCAGGTTCGTTAGGGCATTGAGCATTGAGTACTGATCATTGAATAATGGACAATGATCAACGTGCACTCATCTACTTTTGATGCGCTGGTGCGCTGGTTCGTTGGATTACTTGCAGTTTGAAAATGTATCGTCATAGGCAGTAACCCAAAACCGCGAGCTTGTCCCATACCTGTCCCATCCTCACAGTGCGTCGATGATGTCTCCCGCCAGCAGGGACGACGGGTCACCGCGCAGCAATGCTGCTCGTTCGGCGGCCTGTCCGTGGAGATATACGCCGAACGCGGCAGCTTGCTCCGCGCTGAGCCCTTGGGCAAGCAGACCGGCGATGATGCCGGTCAATACGTCTCCGGCACCGCCAGTCGCCATGCCGGCGTGCCCGGTGGTGTTGATGTACGCCTCGCCGGATGGCGTTGCGATGACCGTTCGTGCTCCTTTGAGCACAAGGGTCACGCCCTGCTCGCGGGCGTATTTTGCAGCGTGTCCAATGCGGTCACGCTGCACTTCCTGGGTCGACATGCCCAGCAGTCGGCCCATCTCGCCAGGGTGCGGCGTCAGGATTGTGGCCGCACTTCGCTGGCCCCAGTCGCGAGGCCCATGTGGGCCAGCGTCTGCCAGCATGTTGAGGGCGTCCGCGTCAATGACGAGCGGACGATCCGATTGTTGCCACAGACGGCGCAGCCAGTCTGTGTCGCCCTTGAAGCGGCCGAGGCCCGGGCCGGTCGCGAGCACGTCGCGGCTTTCCGCGAGACGCAGCACGACGCCCGCGGAAGCCGCGTTCCATTCGCCGCTGTCGCCATCGGCGGCGGCAGCGAGCATGAGCTCGGGCACGGTGCCGATGACATGCGGCAGCAATGCCGCGGGCAGCGCCCATGTGACGAGCCCGCAGCCTGCGCGCAGCGCGGCCTTGGCCGAGAGCAGGCCAGCGCCGCTCATCGGCAGACTTCCTGCGGCCAGCAATACGTGGCCGTAGGTGCCCTTGTGGCCGTCCGGTGCCCGGAGGCGGCCTGTATCCACGCGCAGCGCACTGCGCAGCACCTCGTCCGTCAGCAGACGGACCGAGGGGCCATGCTCTGGCGCAAACCGCGCGGGAATGCCGATGGCCCGCACCACAATGCGCCCCGCGGCAGAAGCGCCCGGGTACTGCACCAGCCCGCGCTTAAGCAGCGCGAGACATACGGTCACCCGGGCTTGAATGCAGGGCTCGTACACCTCTCCGGTGTCGGCGTCCAGCCCGCTTGGCACATCGGCGGACACGACCGGCTTGCCGCTGTCGTTCGCCGCCTTAATCAGCGCCGCGTAAGCTCCCCACGGCGCCCCCCGCGACCCGGTGCCCAGCAACGCATCCACGATGCCTGTGCACCGGCTGAAGTCCACGGCTTCGCGCCCGTGGACAAGAGCAGGGATGCCAAGCTTCGCGGCGGCATCCCGTTGCACTGCGGCTTCGCCCCGCAGTGCATCAGGGGCATCGGCGTAGACCAATGTTACGCCAAGCCCCGCTTCAACCAAATGGCGTGCGGCCACCAGCCCATCGCCGCCATTATTGCCCTTGCCGATCAGCATGTACCACTGCTGATCTCCCGGACGCTCCATCACCAGCGCCGGATCGGCGAGAATGTCGCCACCATAACCCTGCCGATCGCCGGGCCCGGTGTGTGCCCGCCTCGCACCTGCCTTACTGTGATAACCAAGCTGCCCTGAATCCACAAGCCGGCCTGCTTCCTGCCCTTCCCGGCACATCTTGATGACTTCCTCGGCTATGGCGCGGCCTGCATTCTCCATTAGACTTGCTGCCGGAATACCGAGCTGATGAATGGTATGCTCGTCCACAGCTCTCATCTGTTCAGCGGTTACGATAAACAACGTTCATCCCTCCCCGTGACAAGCTCATCTCATACCTAAAAGCAACAACTTCGCACCTAAACTCTGCATCTTATATGTGTATCGCTATCTTTCCTCTTACCTCATCCAGTTACCACGATCCACTCGATACATCATCGAAAACTCTATCGATCCCGTGTACGAGACCTTCAGATTAAATCCATTCCAAAGCCTGTCTACGCTTAATAACCTACCGTAAACCGCGCTTGAATAAACTGCGGATCATCCAGTTCGTCCACCAAAGCCGCTGCAAAATCACCAACAGAAATTGAGCTTTCCCCGATATCATCCGTAATCACACGGTTCATCCCAACTCGGAACTGGCCTGTCCGACGTCCTGTTGTGATTGTCGCAGCAGGGCTCATGTAGGTCCAGTGAATGCCCGATGCTTCAATCAGTTCATATGCATCTGCATGTGCTTTCGCCAGTGGTTTGACTTCTTCCGGGAATCCCGGCGTATCCATCAGCATATCACCGGAATCGGTTAGCAAGCTTCCCGCTCCACCAACTACAACCAGACGTCCTGCTTTTGCCCGACGCACACCCTCGATCAACGAACGTGTCACTTCCAGCATCTCTTCTTCTCCACCGAACTTCGGTCCATATGCACTCACAACCACTTCTTGACCCGCTGCAAAATCAGCCACCTGATCCGGGTTAAGCAGATCTCCCTGTTCTACACGCAAACGCTCATGAACCATCTCAATCTTCGAAGGGTCACGTACCACCGCTGTCACTTCATGCCCACGATCCATCAGCTCCCACAGTATCATCTTGCCAATCACTCCGGTTGCTCCAAAAATGGCTACTTTCATATGAATTCCCTCTTTTCTGTAGATATCATCTTATCAACTTACCGTTATTTTAATACTTAATCCTATTGTTATATACCTTAAACGGCTCACGCCATCTTAAACCGGATGTGACATCTTGTAAACGTTAATGTTCATTCGCTTAACCTCTCCAACTATGCACCAGACCACGAACAACACTTCCCCAACCGCTTTTCCTTTCCATATCATTACCATAGACATCGCCAAAAAAGCCGCATTTGCGGCTTCAACATCACGTATTTATCTTACGTGGATACTCTACTGAATGTTAGAAAGTCAACAGCCTTCTGCGCCCAGATTCGCTCCGAATAAGCCTCATGCGCCATATCCTGTACAATATGAAGCTCAATCCTGCCTACAGCTCCAGACAGTTGCTTGTTTTCCATGATGTCCAGATATAACCTCTCCGTTTGTTCTACGGGACACAGTTGATCAGCCTGACCGTGAATGAGTTGAATATCCACCTCACTGAGTCCGGATACATAAGCTGTTGGGCTTCGATCCCGCAGGGCAGATTGATCATGCAAAAGCTCACCGATTTCAGTTTCCAAGAATGATCTCAGCTTTGCTCCTCCGCCTGCGTACAGTCCTTCCAGATCCGTAAACGGTGCACAGGCAACCACAGTACTCCATAACGCCGGACTTTTACCTGCTACCAGCAATGCAAGATAAGCCCCATAGCTCACTCCATAGAGAGATACGTGTGAATAGGAAGATAACATCTGCTCCCGCATAAACTGGATGACATCTGCATCCACGCCGCCCCAATCGTTCTGAATGCGCATCCTGTAATCCGTGCCGAACCCTGAACTGCCGGGATAGTTCAGCCCTATGACCCGCACTCCTGCTTGATATAATCCGCTGATGACCGGACTAAAGCTGTCAAACAGGCAATTATGAGGCCCACCATGAAGATAGATGACCACCTGTTCTGCGCCCTTTGGGTGCATGTCCATGTACGGAATCATGTCATGCCCATAACGAACCCATCCATAGATTACATCGGGTTCCTCTTCAGGATGGTTACCAATTCTCTCATCTCGCTCAACCGGGAAACGGGTAATCGTACGCGTTTGCTCCGAAAACCGGTATATCCCCGGCACCGGAGGACGTATGATAGATTCATATTTTCCGATCAAGCCCTGTCTGTCCTTGCTCAGGACAGCCTGTGTCAAGATTCCCGGATAATCATACAGCTCAAACATCTTCTCTCTGTCCAATGTATATTGAACATATTGCCACCTGCCGGAGGTTATCCCTTCACAGAGGACGAGCTGTTGATGTGGATCGATTTGCATTCTAATCAGTTCAGAGAAGGGTTGTCTATCCCTTGAACATTCATGCACCCGATCTTCTCCCTGCCTAATCCATCCCGGCTGGAAGCCATCTTCCACAGGAATAGAAACGGCTATCAGATCCCCCTGCTTATCCATCACAGGGTAGGCATACTCCGTATAGGGTATTTCGGATGATGGATGGATATCTTCGGAATATGAATACACTCTTCCCAATCCACCAACGTTTACACCAACCTCTCGTGTTGACGCAGACCAGAATACAAATTGCGGATTATCCAGATCAGGAGTAACCCATCTCGCTTCATCCTTTTCTGGATCATAAAGACCTATACGGACAGCTCCTGAACGATGTCTAATGGAAAATAGCAGAATTAATTGCTCCCCTTGCCAAGCGGCCTGCATCACAGGAAATGGAAACTTCACTAATAGGCTCTGGACCAGAATTAATTGCTTCTCATTCTCATATATATGAAGCCATTTCCCCGACTTTTCCTGTGTAATCACCAGAACACGGTTCCTGCCCATAAACTGAATATGCTGCGTGTGCTGATCTGACCCTGTCCCATGTTCAGAAAGGCTCTGACGGCTATCCATGCGGCCTGTATCATCAAGACTGCACCATTCGCATGTATTGTCATCATAGCCCAAGAGCATACTCGTTCGTTCCTTGTTCACACTCATTCGTGTCAGGAATGGATAGCCCAACCGGATTTCCTCCTTTCATTCCAGCACTTTAACTGCTCCCATCCCTCCAATCGCGATTCCAGTTTATCAATATACTGGTCCTGCGTGTATGCATCTAGGGGCGTAACGGTCCCCAGTCTGCCTAATGTTTCCCGAATCAACCTGATCTGTGGCAGACTGGCAACCGGCAGCCCCATCATCAATAGACGGTACACCCGGGATGCCCGTTCCTCTAACCCTTGAGTAATCAGCGCACCAGCGATTTCCACCGCACGACCAAGCAGTTTGGAATGGATCGTGTTTGTCTTCATCCGTAACAACTGAATCAACAGTTCATATTCCTGCTCCTGCTCACCAAGCTGTTGATGTAATACCATTTTTAATTGCAGTACATGCCCCAGCCAATCTGCGTACGCATCAACACATAACTTCTCCGCAGCCAGCAACGTCTTACCTGCCTCTGCATAGTGACCGGCTCGGAGCTGCAAGCCCGCAATGTTTAGTAACGTCTGAATCTGAAAAACTCGCTGATCGGGTCCATCAGGAAGCTGGCGTATACGCTGGCCCGCCTGTTGCTCCAACGTAATTGCACGTTCTACATTGCCCTCCTGCATCTCAATTAATGCTTCACCATTATCAAGCGCAGCCCATTTCCCAGTACGATACGTTTCAGTTAGTTCTTCATGGACAATGATTTCCCGAGCTTTCGAATAACAGTGTCGTGCTTCGGTATACTGCTTCCCGTTTTTGGTCAACAGCTGACCCAACTCAAACCAGAGTACTGCCTGCTGTGTCGCCGACAAACGTTGAAATAACGAATTATGGTCGAAAAAATGAAAACAGGACCTGTAGCGGGCCGGATCAGCCGATTTGGACAACAAAACCCAGGCCAGCCTATTGTAGAGCGCCAACGCTGCCTCTTTTTCCTTTCCATTATCCTTGCTTACCATTTGTAGCTGTTCTTCCAACAAACGTCGGGTCTGATCGGGCGTATCCCTGACAATAGATACCGGAAGTTTGGGGATGTCCTCAGGATTACTCGCCATGGTTGGATATCGATGAAAAAAAAGCACTACACTTACTCCCCTTAATTTCTGTCGATACAGGATATAGTGGATGGCTCCCAGATCTGCAGGGTGAAGGTAGGAAGATACTTCAACCAGAACCCATTTTCGATTACCAGGCGTCCACCCTGATCTTTGGAATCTCAATAACGCATTTTTACATGCCACAAGATCATCTATTGGCTGAAATGGATTTAGTTGATAGATCAGCGGGAGAGTAGCATACGGATCACCAACCGCAATTTGTATAGCCTTATCCTGCCAATGCGTTCTCAGTTTGTGAATTTCATGCTTCACCGCATCTGATGTCCCTTCAACGACAAACAATCCAGGTTCATGACTCACACGAAACCATTTACTTCTCAGATCATGATAATCCGTACTTTCCAGTGAGACAGGCATCATGAAAGTTCACTCTCTTTCGTGATTCGGCATACGTGTATAAGCTCAGGCACCTGTTGTAAATTCAGCGCCGTCATCAATTGATAACTGCCCCGGTTGTTTGCATCAAGTGAAGCTTTAATCCACTGATCCGGATCTGAACTGCACCGATGGAGACCATATGCAGCAAGCCATCGGGCCCAACCTTGACGTTTCGCTTCTGGTATTGTGAATATATGAGCAAGGAGTACACTCCCAAACTCATCGCTTAACAGGCAGCCCCCGATCTTCCTTCCTCCCAGTTCCACAAGCCCGGAACCTTTCAGCAACTTGCCATATACACCCTGATAAATATCTCCGATAGCTTGACGAGCAGCTTCCCAACTTGGACAGGTAGGATCACTGGCCTGGAGCAAGTGTGCAAGGGAATCCGCCTGCCCCTCCGCAGACATCCAAACTGCGTCTTCATTAGGCATAGCCGGCACGGGAACGTCCTTCAACTTGCCGAAAAATCGATACCGATGGGCAAGAATATCCGCCCGGTATCCAAGCTTCTCCCACGGAAATGAGGCAGGAGCAGTTGCATATAGAGAGGACCATGTGATTTTATCCAAAATGGATGACATTCGATCTTCCCAATAAAGATTGGAATGTGCTTCACTCCATAAATCCAATGTATACTGCCCCTCACCCTGATCAATCATCATGAACGAAGATAGGGTTTCGTCGTTTCCAGGTTCAACTGCATAATAGCGAGCACCCGTCTTCCCCGATTCGTGCTGGCATTGTGGCAGGATATCAGATATGGATGTTAGCATCATACGCTTTCCCCTCCCTGTTATAATCGAAACCTGAATAAACCAGCGGTTCGGATGCAACAGACGGATAAAAACGGCGTAGCAGGAACGTATAGATCCCCATATAACCGGTCATATAATCCGGGGAGAAGGACTCCATGTCCTCCAGAGGCCACATCCATATGTCTTCCTGTGGATCACTTCGCAATACATACAAGCTCTGTGTATACTCTGCTAGTTTTGTTTCATATCTGCCTGGGAACTTGCGGTTAGCCAAGAGTAGAAAATCGCCATTGCCTGCAATTCCGTGACACTGCCCAAAAGAAGCAAATACCGTTGCCTGTGCCACTGCATCCGCTGCTTGAAGTCCAAGTCTGGTACAGAGGGGATCTTGTAAAATATCAGCCGCTGCCATCAAAAATCGACCAATACCCACCGATCCATTACACCAATGTACCCAGAGTGTATCCGGTTTTTCCGGGGATGCAGGCCACAGGCTCACGCCATTCTGTCCTCCATGACTCGTACGTTCAAGTGTATCTACAATTCGCTTCACAGCAGAATAGTACACTTCCTTTCCTGTACGCTCCGCCAAGGCAAGCAGATAATATCCGATGCCTGCGATGCCATGAGAGAATCCAAGGGAATAATGGCCTTTTTTGTCCGATTTATCTTTCACTTTCCACAAACTCAATGATTCATCTGTCTGCTCTTCTTGTTCCAAAATATAAACTCCCAGTTCCTCTGCTCTTACCAGTAGTTCAGGGCGGCCGCCAATACGGTATATTTCAAGCAGCATCAATCCCAACCCCGCCGCTCCATGACTAATATTGGTCTGCACTGGCTCATGCCGGGTGATTTCCAATGCCAGATCCTCAGCACGTCGAAGCAACGATGGATCATTTATTCGTTCAGCTGTCTCTGCAAGTGCCCAGGGAACAGCGCCATATCCAAAGTATAGTGCTACAGGTGTCTCATCTGGAACGTAAGGGTGATTCGTCAAAATCCATTCCAATACTTCACGTGCATATTGATGGTATTGTCTGTTTTGTGTAATCTGTCCAAGCTGATTAAAACCAAAGATCATCCCTGTCCAGCCAAAGTTGAAATTCGCCGGATGGAACATCTTGCTCATGCTGTTTTCCGGGAACAGTTGCAAGGGGTTATTAAAATCAAGAGAAGTGTACAGCGTGTTTACCATACGCTCTGCCTGACGGAGTACTTCTTCTGGCTCCATATTGCATTCATCCTTCTCTATTACATCCATGCTTCCTCCTGAATTGACCTCTTGCTGCTCCAGCAATGCAACCAGTGTTTCACGAATTTCTGATAACTCCACATATCCGCCAGACATGATCTCGATGCCCAGACTTCCCAAGCCACGAAGCTGTGTATTACTCTGATGATCCAGATAAGCCTGTGCAGCTTCCAGATGGGATTGCCGATATTTCAGATAGGGGTCGATGGATGAAGCCATGTAATAGAAGACGCCTCCCAGTGCATACAGATCATCCGCATAACTGGATCGCCTGCTGTGTTCACGTCCCCGTGGCACATAGCCCGGAGTATGACCGGTCAATGGATCGGCCTTACTCTCATCACTTCTGACATAAGCCAGTTCAAGATCAATTAGGCGTACACTTCCGTCAGTCAGCACAACAATATTGTTGGGCGTCAGATCATTGATCACAATTCCTTTATCGTGACATTGCTGCACCATATTGAGAATATGTATACCCATCCGATGCATATCCGCCCGGTTGTAATCTGCGGCTACATGTCTGCGATGGATATATTCACGCAAGCTGATGCTTTCAAAATACTCCAGGATCAGATAGCGGTTATTTTCAGTGCTGAACAGATCAAGCGGTCGTGGGGTAACCCCCGTATCTTTCATCAGATCAAGCACGTGATATTCATTATCCAGATAGTCATGAGCAGAGCGCCCATTACCGTCTACACGCATGCGGTGGACCGCTTCTTTCATGACAGCCTGTTCGTACGATGTGCCAGAGATGAGAAATACTCCTCCCTTGCCGGACTTCTTGAGTACACGTCTCACACGAATATTTCGTATACCAAACTCATTGTTATTGGAATCGGAGTGACGAGAAGCAGCCTGATCCTTCCCAGTGGCTTGAATCCGCAGTAACTCCTCAGGTTCATTCACCCACTCCGGTTTATATCTGCCGGGTGTTCTTCGATCCTCCTCCAGCTTACCTTCCGGATTCTGGATCGCATACACTTTTGCACCCGAGTAACGGTCATAGTAGAAACGATCAGTGAATGCACCATATCGATAAAATACACACTGGCTACCGAGGTATGCCCGATCTGTCGGAATAGCTGGTCCTTTCAGATCGCTTGTACATGAATGCATGAGCTCAAGTAATTTCAAGAACTGCTCTTCGTCTCGTGCGTAAATGGTGACACACTTCCCAGTCTGAGGGAGAGGTATGGAACCGTTAGATGTTTCAATCAGTTTCAGCCCGCTGCTCACTACTTTCCATTGCACATCATTTTCTGTGAGAACAGGTGCAGTGCGTCGCAGCAATTCAGCCCCTTCCACAGGGATAACAGACAGATGAATTTTCCAGCCCTGTGCGGGAAGCCTTAATTCTTCCGGTCTAAAACAAATCCAATGGCCGTCATTCGACCATTGGATGGATTGGGGAAGTTCCCGAATTATATGTTCCAAAGCGTTCTCAAAGGCGTCCTTCTTGGGCGTTACGCTTGCGAATTTCAATGAGAATCACTCCTTTTTGAATAAAGTAAGAGGGGGAGGTACAATTATTTTAGTAATGCGCGAAAATCAAAGACTTATCTTTCAAATGATTCAGTGAATAGAGCGTGTAAAGAAGTTCCTAGCTCTCAACAACGATTGTTTGTGAGCTAGTCCAGCTGCAAACTGTACACAAGCTTGTTTCCTCAAACATGTTGTTATCCTCTTCAACCTCTAGTGCCATCAAATCCTGTACAGATAAAATTTCCTTGTTTTCCATGATATATTACCTCCCATTTGTCTCCCCCTCTTATAAACCAAATTCTACATAAAATTTGATATTCCTTCTTTTTAATTGAATTATTTTACATAAATTATTTACTTAATCCATTTATTTCGCCTGATCATGTCAAATTACTTGTTTCCTCGGACTAAAAAGAGGCGCAATATGACATCAGAATCCAGACTACATCGAGGTCGTTTGTTGCCGGGTACGCTTGCTCCGTTCTTCACGGAAAGGTCGGACAAACAGGCTTGCCATACCCATACAAATAACAAATGTACCAATCCCCATGTACACCCATGAAGGGTTGTACGTTTCAATGAACCACCCTCCCAGTAACAAACCAAGCGGATTACTAATGCCACTCATCAAGACACCCATGCTGTTCATGACACGTCCTCTCTTTTCTTCCGGGGTGGATAAAAGAATGGAAGTAACCAATGGTACATTCACAAGAGCAAGTCCCATCATCAACAAAAATGAACATGCAATCGCGATATACAGGTTAGGAAACATCGGCATGAGCAGCAAACTTGTACCTGAGATGAGATAACTGATCAGAAACCAGTGAGCGAGTGAGAGTCGTTTGGCATATTTACCACTGAGCAGAGAACCTGCAATACTGCCAGCGGCAAAGGCTGACTGAAGCAGACCGTAGCCTTGTGGTCCGGCTTGCAGCACCATATTGGCAAAAATCGGCGTGAAAATGTGCAGTGGCGCCCCCGCAAAATTGATAATGGCTCCAAAGATAATGCAGCACGCCAAAATTTTACGGGAAAACAGGAATGTAATTCCCTGCATGCTATCTTTAACAAAACCGGAGACTCCTTTTTGTTTCACGACTTTGGTTACAGGGATGCGGATAAAGAAAATGGATATGGCGGATAGCAGAAATGTAACGGCATAGATGAACAGGATGGACTGAACGGAGATGAGCGCGATCAATATTCCCCCCAAGGCGTATCCAAGCAATTCAATCGTTTTGGAGGAAGAGTTCAGTAGTGCATTGGCTGGAGCTAATTGTTTTGTAGGTTCTGGCAAAATAGCGGGGATGACTGTCTGGGTTGCGGGATTGAACAAAAAACCAAGGATGGCAATGAGCAGATTGGCTGCGTAAATATGCCACGGAAGCATGGCTCCTGTCATGAACAAAAGTGCCAATATGCAAGCTATGCCTGCACGCAATATATCTGTCCAGATCAAAAGCTGCTTTTTCGGCAGGCGATCACTGATCGTAGCCAAGGGAATGCCCAAAAATGCATAGATCAAGTACGGCAGCATCGGAATCAGCGCAGCAGCAAGTGCCGACTCCGTTAATTGGAGGATATACCACATCGTCGCCATAGAAAATAAAATCTGACCTGCGCCAGAAATCAATCTACCAACAAGAAGCACAACAAAAGAAGGAAGGCGCAAAACCGCCCGATAGCTGTCGCCACGAATTTCATTTTTCATCTTTTTCACGCACCTCTCCCTCGTACGTAACAGATTCATCATCACTAATACGATGCAGACGCGTAACCAAACCTGAATCTCGAATGGTCTGTTGTATCTTGGCTTTTACCCGTTCCAGTTCAGCCGTATACTCGCGTATCTCGTTCAATAAGGTCTGATGGGTTCGTATGCCTTCCCTAATCAACATTGCAGTCGCATCAGAACGGTTTTTGGCTAATTCAAGAAATACAAGCTGATCTATGATATCAATCTCTTCCTGACTTAATCGGACGGAAACAACTCCCTTGGCTCCTGAAAGGTTTTTGTTCGCCTGCTCCACAGATCGTTCCACCATCTGGTTAAACTGAGCTTTCTGATCATTGTACATATTCAATTCCTCCATTCTTCACGATCGCGCTCGTATATCGTAATTTGTAAATCGTAAACTGGTTTTAATTTACATTATACCTGTAAATAAATGGTTGTAAAGCAAAAAACCTTTGGATTTATCCAAAGGTTCGCCGAATAGGTTATTTAACTAGTTCACTAGTCTCCCTGTCTCCACCACATACCCTCCGATTTTGGGCTGGTGTATTCAAATCCAAATTGAGCATAAAGTTGATCAGCCGGAACATCCGCCAGCAGACTGACCAAACCACGGGCAGGTACTGCTTTACGCAGATAATTCATAATCTCGCTCATGATCAGTTTTCCATACCCCATTCCCTGAACATCCGGGTGTACAGCAATATCGACGACCTGAAAGAAACAACCTCCATCTCCAATCACTCGCCCCATGCCTATCAGCATATCCTCTTCACGCAGACATACGGCAAACAGGCTATTCGGTAATCCAATCTCCGCCCCTTCTCTGCTCATCGGGCTAAGACCCGAAATCTGCCGTAAAGCAAGATACTCCACCGCTGCAGGTGGTGTGTGTTCAATACTCACATGATCCATGATTTGTGCCCCTTTCTGCTTGAATTCATCTACTTCCTGTGTAATAGTGAGAGAAAGCTTACGTGAAGCGTGTTTCATGATACGTGAAGTTGGTGCAAAGGAGGAACAAGTGTGTTTCAACGTTGGATTGAAGATCTAACATCGCGCTCAGGCACTGTGGCTGTGCTGTTTGGAGTCATGGCTTTGCTTCTGGGGATATACATATGGTCTGCCACTGAAGTTCGCCGCAGCCACGAAAGGCGAATGCAAAGGATACGAGATACATTATACATAAGTACAGCCCTCTTGGGACAACTTACCATCCGGGAAAATCGGAATTATGAACGATCGGAACACGAACATAATGATCTGATCACAGCAATGTTAGCCTGCAAAGCCGCATCTTACCTATCCCCTCAGCTACAGGACCAGATCCGTGACTGTACTAAGGATCATGATCCTGCCAGAATCGGACTGATGCACAGAGCACTGGAACGGGAATGCACCGTATTATCGGATGAACTCAGCCGGGATACTCATGCAGATCATTGGGGCACAGCGGTCTGGACCATCCTTCGGCCCGTAGCCGAACCAGCCGCACTGGCGGCCACAGGGTTTCTGGTTACAGATCTGGTATTTCGTCAGCAAATGTTTGACGTCCCTGTGGACTCATGGGACAACATCTTGCCATGGATTCGCGCAATTTCCCTAATGATCACCATAATATATGGCTATTTGCTCTGGGCCAGCCCACGCCGGGATAGGCCACGTACAGTAACCAAATTGCTCTCCTTGCTGATCGCGCTTTGCTCCTTGCTCCATCTGATTGGGCCTGTTGCTGCGCCCTACGCACTGGGATTACAATTAATCCTGTTCACTTCAGGCTTCAGTCTGACCGGAACACGCTCTCGCAGTGATCGCCCTTATGCAGGGCATACGGATTTGGAACCAACAAAGCAAGTCTCTGCGGAGCTGGAAGAGAATACACGTCGTACATCTGGTACCAACACCGACGAATAACTAACGCATTCAGCCCATCACCATCTTCGAGTGAATTTTCAACATCTAGATTCTGCATGTCTCTTACCACGTAAAAAAGGGGCTGAAACTACATTGTAGTTTCAGCCCTTTTTTATGATCTTTTCTTGCAAAGAATTATCGGAAGCTTATTCTGTCATCGAAGTGGCATGTGTAATATTTTTTAGTTCAATTTATATCATGGATAATTACTTCGCTTATTTGGCTACAACATGTGCAATGATACGACCTTTTTCGTATGTGACCGTAACGTTATAACCATCTGCCGTTACACTGTCGAATTCACCTGTAATTCCATTCGCCGTGATTAACGTAATATCTTTGGAACCTTCGATCTTATAATTGGACAAGTCCAGATTCAGGCTTCCTCCATCAATATAGAGCTTTCTGCCGACATTCAACTGACTGTTGTTGTCAGCCACTACCAATTCCAACGTACCGTTATCCATGGTAAAGTTTCTATTTAAGTTGAGTGCTCCGTCGACATCCACGACAACTGTTCCATTTTCTACATACAGATCACCCGTACCAAAAGCAGTTGCAGATTCGGCTACCAGCGTTCCTGCTTGCAGCAATGTTCCGCCAGTGTAGCTATTTTTCCCTGTCAATGTAAGGGTTCCTGTTCCCTTTTTCGTAAGCATTCCACTACCGGTGATATCATTTCTCCACCAGTCTTGTGCATTGAAGCGCCCTTTGGAAGCGTCCATATCCACGGTTACATTGTTCAAGAATGCACCGTATCCATCCGCAGCCGTGACCAGATCAATTCTACCCCAGCCCTTGGATTCATCCAGTACAGGATACCCAGAGTCAATGGATGTTGTGTACAATACTTGTCTGCGCTGCTCATCTGTTAAATACGGTTGACGTGTTTCTAACAGGGCTTCTGCTCCTTGCGGTACAACTGGAGCCAAACCTTTGGTTCCGGTTTGTGGTAGACCGTAAGTCATCTTTTCTCTATAGAAGGCTTTATTGGCATCATGATCTTCCCATTTGTGTTCATCGTAAGCACTCTTAAACGTGTAATCCTCTGTTACGGTGTGTGCATATTCATACAGACTCATATTTTTATCCTTGGCTGCAGCTCCAAATACTTCTCCTACATTCTCATAGCCTTTCTCTAACACTTCTCTGTTATCAGCCTGATTAAGTGCATATGCAGCCATGGCTGTGGATTGTATTCTTCCTCCTATAACATCAAGTGGTGAGTGCATCCCTGCTACGATGCGATTCTCACCCAGCTGAGCTGCTCTCGTTAACAATTCAGCGAATCGTTCTGGCGTAGCGTATGCCAAAGGAAATACGGATAAGTAGGCTGCGCTTGTATGTCCGCTCGGAAATCCGCCATCTTTTCCTCTTCCATCCTCAGCGATTCGTTTGACATAAGTTAAGGCAGGAATAAGCTTAACGTTGGTTTCGTATTGCTGGTAATGTTTTTCTCCGGTTGATTTGGTGCCGCCTGAAGCCAGAGGTACTTCTTTTTTCTCACCTTCACCCATGGTTTCCCATACAGGCAGTCCTTTGCTGTCAACCACTTCTTTCACTTCTCCATTGGAATTCATTCTCCACGGTCTTGGGGAAGAGTAGAAATATTTAGAGGGATTAGATGAGGCAGGAATTTTGAATCGAACCAGATCAACCAAATGGACCAAGTCTGAAAGTTCCGTCTTTGCTTCCCAATCTCCAATGCCTTGGCTTTCATCTTCCACTGTTTCTTCGGTCAATACCACATTCATCTCGTCCACCGTTCGTTCAACATTTGTCTTTGGCTTGATGATATCTACATACGTGTTAGCCAACGGACCAAAGCCCTCCATCACGCTGTAAATCTTATCCCTTTGGTCATCATAGTAGGCTGCCAAAGCCTCTTCACCCGTGCGGTTTTGCGTGACCTTTTCTACATATCTGATATTGGCTTCCCAAGTCGCTTTGTTTCGGATCTCTTCATTTGCATATGTTTTCTGATCAGCGACGGCTACGGTTGGATCATTCTTAAAGCCGTCATAATATGGGGACGGTCCATCTCCATACTTTGCATTCTTTCCGTCAGCTCCAATTTTGGTTGCCGCCGTTCCATCTCTCCAGTCCGCTTGGTTCATGGACCATACTTGATCAAAACCGTCCAAAATATCAATAAACGGATTGGTTTCCGCAATATTTTTCAAGGTGTCGTCTCCAGCATTGGCCCCGTCCTTCACGGCGGACAACCGAGCTTCATCTGCTGGAGGATTAACATTCAGTACGGCTGCCGTTCCTTTTGGCTTAGCTGGTTTGGCAGCCGTAGTCGCATCTGCTTCTACCGCCTTAACGAGTGCTGACACGGCTTCGGCACGAGTAATGGAATTAAGCGGCTTGAAGCTTCCATCTGCATAACCAGCGATAATTTTCGCTGCTGCCGCTCCACCTACAGCTCCCTTGCTCCACGCTGCAATAGACGATGAATCGCTAAAGACATTTGCTGCTGTTTCATTCAATTCCAAATTTAGAATACCGGCAATCACTTTAGCTGCTTCTTGACGGGTGATCGGATCTTGCGGCTTCATTGTGCCATCGGTGTATCCATCTATATATCCATTTGCATTTGCAATAGAAATTGCTTCGTAATACCATGCACTCTCAGACACATCGTTAAAGGTAATTTTAGCTTGTCCGGAATATCCAAAAGCACCGTTTACCAAATTCATAAATTCTGCTCTGGTAATATACGTGTTCGGTTTGAATGAACGATCCAGGTAACCTCGAATTAATCCTTCATCACCCCATGCTTGAATATTTGCTTCCGCCCAGTGTCCCTTAATATCAGAGAACTGAATCTTCTGATCGGCTGCAAAACTCTTCTCTGTAAATGTCGGACCTACCATAGACAACATTAGAAGTAATGCCAGTGACTTTTTAAGTGGTTTTCTCATGGCTTGCAAATACACGCTCCCATTATGGTAAATTATTTTTTTGCTTCTGCATCTGCAAATAAGTAAGAAAGTCTCTATACAGATGTCTGATCTGCCGTTACTGTAGCATTAGGGAGCGTTTCGCATCTATAGAACAAATTCCGTTTTATATCAAAATCGTACGTTCCGATGATTTCTGCCCTCAAAAAACAGAGGAGATACTACTTTCGTTAATTATAATATCCTTTTATGTAAACGCTTTATTAAATTAGTGTAAAATGTGGAGAAGAAGTTTGTTAAATTTCGATCAACATGATTTCTAGTCCTCGGCCTGCTATATAATGATGAAGTTGTTTAGACACGAGAAACGAAGGGGGAAAAAGAATGCATAAGCCATTTCAGTCTGTGAGATCCAAGATGGTTCTTTCCTACCTTGCTGTCGTTCTTGTCATTGCGCTTCTTTTCGGCTCCATTCTATACCTCTTCTTTTCCCATCAATACAGCAAAGAAATTCGAATCAATAATCAGCTGTCGCTGAAAAGCACTGTCAATTATATTGAGAGCTCTGTGATCCAGAAGGTGAATCAGGTCTATCTGTCCCTGGCACTCGGTAACGCCGCAAGTATCGACTTAGATAGCTTAAAAGGAAACCATAGCAAAATCCTGGACATCGAACAGTCCCTCAAAAATATGGTGCAAAATTATTCCGATCTCATTGAAGCTATTCATGTGTACGATACGAAGAACCACTTCATCGTCTCATCTGTATATGGGCTATTGCTCTATGAGGACACGCCTTCGAGTATGGATCATACGACGGATTGGATTGCTGCGATGAAAGAGACTCCAGAAAGCTCCTTATGGATGAAGACTCGCATGGTGCCTCAGGATGCTTATATCGAATCACGAGAACAGGGCAACATGAGTCCTCTAATTTCCTATGTCCATAGTTACCCGTTTCAATCGTCTGGACAAGAGAGCAAAGCCATGATTGCGATTGATATCAAAGAATCAGCGATCAGTCAGATCATTAAAAATATGCTCCCTGCTGACTATGCGAATACATTAATCATCGATCAGGACGGAACCGTCATATCTGCCGCGGACAAAACGTTGATAGGCAGCTCCACGGAGGAGAATCTGACGCAGTCGCTGCTCACCTTTCATTCTTCAGATGAGAGCTTCACACCTGTATTTAACTATGACTCTCATGTCGTTACCCAAGATCAATTTAAAGGAAATGCTTGGAGAATCTACACAACCACACCGAATGAAAGCTTCTATTATAAATTGGATAGCTTAAAAGAAATTTCGGTTCTTCTCGGCTTGTTGGCTGTCGCGGTTGGGATAGCGATGTCGTCCATCTTTACCAGGGCCAACTATAGTCCTCTTAAACGAATCATGAATAACATCAAGAGCCGGATGGATAGCCCAGCCAGCTTAAAGCAGGATGAATACCGGTTCATCGATACAACGTTTAACAGTCTGTCCAATAAAGTTGATAGTCTTGAAGAAACACTCCAAGCCAATCACAAGATGATTAAGCATAGTATCATGCTTAATATGTTAAATAATCGATTTACACCGGAGGAGCTTACGGAGCAACTGCAATCTATTCATATTTCGATGGCCTACACTCGCTTCTGCTGCATCGTCATTGACCCCGTTAATGAGAAGTGGAAGGATCTGCAGCCACGACAGTTGCAGCATACGTTGTATACGATGATCCAGCAGCTGGAGATTGCAGAAATGGATGGAACTCAACTGCTGGCAGAGGAATTGCAGGATCACAAAATAGCAGTAATCATCTGTACCAACCAACCCGAAGAACCTCTCTCTGATCACATTGTAGACTTTATTCACGCTGAGGCGAGCAGCAGATTTGGTCTGGAATTTGTACTATCGTTAGGCGGATGGGTAGAACACTTTACGAAGATTCACACAAGCTATCATCAGGCGAATACCCTGATTCGATACAGCTACTTCTTTCCCGAGCAGTCTGCCATTCAGAATCTTGATCTTCTGAACAGGGAAGCCAGCAGTTTGGAAATTCCGGAGTCATACCTCGTAAACTTTGAAAAGAAATTGCAGACTCGGGATGTGCAAGGTACAGTTGAGGCCATTCAGGAATTGGTCGCGACAATAAAGGAAGGCCCCTATTCCGCCGAATACAGTCGGATCATATTATTAAAAACGGTATCTATTTACGCTGAGTGTATTCATCAGGTGCGCCTGCAACCCGCCGAGGCGAGTTCATTGAATCTGTACAAGCAATTTTCATTGTTCTACAATATCAACCGCTATTCGGAATGGATGATTCATCTCGTGACCGAATTTGTGATGCATATGGAGAAGCGAAGTGAGGTACGAAGTGTGGATACCATCTCGGCGGTCAAAGCCTATATTCACGAGCACTTATCGGGCGATCTCACGCTGGATCATGTCTCAGAGCAAGTATTCATCAGCCCTAAATATCTCAGTAAACTTTTCAAGGAAGAAACCGGGATTGTTTATTCCGAATATGTTACGAATCAGCGAATGGAACGCGCACGGGAACTCATGACACAGCGTGAAATTACGGTTGAGCAGATCGCAAGTACGGTCGGTTACCGTACCCCTGCCTATTTCATTAAGAAGTTCAAAGAGATTCATGGATGTACACCGAAAAATTTCATGCGCAGTCTAATCGAACAGGGATCTATATAGGTTCAATTAAGCATATTTACACGGACACTCCCATGACAGAACAACCTTCCGATCACTATATGGAATTTAAAATTAGTAAAGGAGCTGCTATGAACCTCAACCTGTCAAGAAAGCTATGTCTATATTCCGCAATGTTCCTCCTTCTCATATTCACAAGTGGATGTACCTTTTTAGGGAGAGAAATAGCACAAGTGCAACAGCAGGACCATCTAGCAAGCGCTGAGAAGGAGACAGCACCGCAGTATACGATATCCTGGACCATGCATCAGAATATCCCTGTTCCTGAAGACGCAGAGATGATTGCATATATTGAAGATCGGTTTGATGTCGATCTGGAGGTGTGGAACCTTGAGAACAGGCGGTACGAGGAACTGCTGGATCTGGAGCTTGCTCAAGGGAAAATACCTGATCTGTTCCGGATCAGACAACCGCATGATCTGCTTAAGTATCAAATGCAAGGGGTCTTAGCGGAAATCTCCCCGGAAGTCCTTGAACAATATGCGCCAAATATCGTGCAGCGAATTCGCGATTATGATTCACGTTACCTAGAGTATGGAAAAATAAACGGCTCCTTATATGGAATTCCGGCCATTAATCAGACCAACATCTATCGAACCCCTGTTGTATACCGAGAGGACTGGCTTAAGCAGCTCGGTCTGGAGGTGCCCAAGACATTAGATGAATTTGAAACGGTCATGTATGCTTTTGCCAAAGATGATCCGGACGGAAATGGTAAACAAGATACGTATGGCCTATCCAGAGAGGGCTTAAATGTCGTGTTTGGCGCTTTTGGACAGTCCGTTTTCACCGAGCAACTGTATTTTAATGAAAAAAACAACCAACTTGTGATCGGTGCTTTGGAGCCGGAGATGAAAAAAGCATTGGTTTATATGCAAAAGTGGTATCGGGACGGGGTTATCGACCCCGAGTTTATAACCGGTGAGAATAAAGGTGGATATAAACATCTGTCCCATGCTTTTATTAATGGAAAAATTGGGATGACCTCGATGGGCAACTACTATCATTGGAATCAAGAGGGAGACTACAGTGTCCTTAATGAAAATGGCCAAGAAACTCCAGTGGGAGCCTCGTTCAATGTTAATGAGTTGCTACAGAAGAATGCAACTGCAGAGGTTGTATTTGGTTCTCCTGTTATTGGTCCTGATGGACATAGCGGTTCAAAAGGGAATAATCTGCTGATGAATTTTATTGCTATAGGCGCTGAGGCTGCGAAGGAGCCAGGAAAACTGGAGAAAATTTTGGAGATACTCGATTATGTAAGTGCCAACCCCGATCCGGTGGAGCAGATCAAAATGGAGTATGGCCTTCCAGGAAAACACTGGAATTGGAGCGCTGAAGATTCAAATTCGTTTTATTTACTTTACCCATACAACAGAATGGAGAATTATATTAATATGATCGGCTCAAGTATCGGCATGACGGTTCCAGGTACACCCTCGGATAAACGTGAACAGTGGGCTGCATCTGCAGGGTTGACGGAGAATGGTATCTATAATCGCCTGGAGGTTGCAACCCCTGCCCTGATTCAATATTCATCTGAATTGATTCGCATGAGAGACAGAGCGTACATCTCCATCATCACTGGCGATCAGCCTGTGGGGTATTTCGATACCTTTGTGGAAGAATTCATGGATGCAGGTGGGCAACAGGTGCTGCTTGAAGCGAATCATTGGTATAAGGAGCATATGGAGACAAGTCGTGCACAATAGGTAGGAAGATCTGGAACATGCATTTCCCATGAGTTTCTGAAAAGTATACATTTGTGTTCCTATGCACCCATCCTTGATTCCCTCATGCCACGTCACTCTCTATCCCTTCGCACTCGCATTTGATCCACGTAGTGAACGGGCTGAACTGCTTCGTGCCGTGCTTCCGGATTTGGAGGCGCTGCCTGAGGGCGTGTTTTCAAAACGCTTGCGTTCGGTCCGCTCCATCTGCACAATCTGACCTTCGTGCACTACGATATGCAAAGAACCAAACTCCATGTCATTCAGCTGTCCGGCAATTCGGTCCAACCATACCTCATCCACTTTTAACGGCTTAGCCATAGAGCCGCCTCCTCTTCTCGGGCTACTGCCCGCCATATTCCTAAGTACGCTGTCATCCAACGGATTTATAAATCATTCTTATCCAACCTATATACTTGGTTTATACATTAGCAGGGCTTCCAGTAGCTGTCAATCTGTATTTTCTTCTTCTCATAGTCACTTTTCTGAAACAGCTTTGTGACCAAGCCAGCTCTTGAGCAACAACGTGGCGAGAGCCAGAATCAGGAGCAGTGACGCTACGGCAAACGAAGCCGAGAATTGATATTCGTTATACAAAATCTCGACATGAAGTGGTAACGTATTGGTCTCCCCGCGGATATGCCCGGACACCACAGATACGGCTCCGAACTCGCCCATGGCACGGGCATTACACAGAATAATGCCGTATAGCAGCCCCCATTTGATGTTGGGCAAGGTTACACTCCAGAAGATTCGCCACCCGGAAGCACCTAGCGTAACCGCTGCTTCCTCTTCCCGGGTTCCCTGGTCCTCCATTAGTGGAATCAACTCCCTCGCTACAAACGGGAAGGTAATAAACAGCGTTGCAATCACAATGCCTGGCAGCGCAAAAATGATTTTGATATCATGTTCGGACAGCCACGGCCCAAACCACCCATTCGAACCAAAGACCAATACAAAAATCAACCCGCCCACCACAGGCGAGATGGAAAAGGGAAGATCAATCAGGGTGATCATGAGTCCCTTGCCCTTGAACTGGAACTTGGTAATGACCCATGCAGCGACCACACCAAATATCGTATTCAGCGGCACTGTAATCGCCGCAACCAATAACGTGAGTTTCAGTGCAGACATGGCATCCGGCTCGGTAAGAGCCGCGATGTACACACCCCAGCCCTGCTTCAACGCCTCCATGAGCACAATGGCCAGTGGTAAAATAAGCAGCCATATGAGTACCAGGCTTGCCAGTCCAATCAACAACCATTTGACCCATGGAGCTTCCGTTGTTGCACGGTTTGTTCCACGGCCAGCTCGTACGGGTGGAACAGAGCTTAGTGGGACAGAACCCGCCATATGCTGCACCTCCTTTGGTTTGGGTGAGTGACTTCGTTTAATATCCTTATTCCACCATGCTTCATTGTCATGCCCTTCCCGCCTTCCGGCTCCAACGCTGCAAGGAATTAATGATCAACAGCAGGATGAAAGAAACGAGAAGCAACAGCAAAGCTACAGCTGTAGCGCCTGCATAATCGAACTGCTCCAGCTTGGCCATGATCAACAAGGGGGCAATCTCCGTTTTCATCGGCATATTACCTGAGATAAATACAACCGAACCATATTCGCCAATACCCCGGGCAAAAGCCAGAGCAAATCCCGTTAACAACGGGGGGATCAGATCCGGCAGCAGAATCGTGCGGAATATCCGCCATCTTCCTGCTCCCAGTGTGGCAGCCGCTTCTTCCACCTCTGCCTCCAGCTCCTCCAACACCGGTTGCACCGTACGAACCACGAACGGAATTCCGATAAACATCAGCGCCAGTGTAATCCCGGCCTGTGAATAGGCGAGCTTGATGCCCAAAGGCTCTACAAACTGCCCAATCCAGCCATTGCCGGCATAGATCGCCGTAAGGGCAACCCCCGCTACCGCTGTCGGCAAGGCAAATGGCAGATCAATGACCGCATCAAACAGCCTTTTGCCCGGGAATTCATACCGAACAAGCACCCATGCCAGGAGTAACCCCAGCACGAGATCAATCAGCGCCGCTGCACCTGCGGTCAGAAAGCTGACCTGGAAGGAAGCGAGCACCCTGGGATTGGTCGCAACCTCAATCATGGTTGCCCATGTCAGCCCTGTTGAGTTAAACAACAGCGCTGCCAGTGGAATAAGTACAACCAGGCTCAGGTAGAGCACACTGTAACCCATCGTTAATCCGAATCCCGGCAATGTGCGTCTCCGCGCCACCATCACCTTGCTCATGCACGTTCATCCTCTCTGCCTTCAGCCGGTAGGGCTGGTTGGCCGCTCACAGCGCGATTGATCGGGTGTTCATTAAACAGAGCAACCTTAGCTGCCTGGAACATAGATCTGGTCGAATATACCACCGTCATTAAAATGTTTGGCCTGAGTATCCCGCCATGTGCCGAATACATCTTTCAACGTGAACAGTTCAAGCGCCGGGAACTGATCCTTGAATTTTTCCTCCACGCTGTCCAGCGTTGGGCGGTAATAATTTTCAGCGGCAATCGTCTGTCCTTCTTCACTGTACAAATATTTCAGATAGGCATCCGCCACGTCGCGGCTTCCTTTTTTGTCTGCATTTTTGTCCACAATTGCAACCGGTGGTTCGGCCAAGATACTAACCGATGGCACGACAATATCGAATTTGTCCGGACCCAACTCCTTTACCGATAGGAAAGCTTCATTTTCCCAGGCAAGCAACACATCACCAATGCCACGTTCAACAAACGTTGTCGTAGACCCACGAGCACCCGAATCCAGTACAGGCGCATGTTTGAACAATTCGCCAACAAATTCCTTCGCCTTCTCTTCATCATTGTTATTATGCTTAAGGGCATATCCCCATGCCGCCAGATAGTTCCAGCGCGCCCCGCCGGACGTTTTGGGATTCGGGGTAATGACTTGGGTATCGCCTTTGATCAGATCATCCCAGTCCTTGATGCCTTTTGGATTGCCTTTACGTACAAGGAATACAATCGTAGAGGTATACGGAGCGCTGTTATGCTCGTATTTGTCCTGCCAACCTTCGTTAATCAAGCCTTTATCTTCAATCGCATCAATATCGTATCCCAATGCCAGTGTCACCACGTCTGCATCCAGTCCGTCAATAACAGAACGACTCTGTTTGCCCGATCCCCCATGGGATTGCTTGATGGTTACTTCCTGGCCTTTCTCTTTCAACCAATGCGCCGCAAACGCTTCGTTATATTGCTCGTAGAGTTCCCGCGTTGGATCGTAGGAAACATTCAGCAGTTCAATGGCCTTAGCCCCTTCTGTGCCGCCTTCTGCTCCCCCTGATGTTCCTGCCGTATTGGACCCGCCGCTATCTGATCCGCATGCTGCCAGAACTCCTGTTAACACAAGTGCCAGACCAACCAAGATACCCTTATGAATTCTCTTTTTCATGAATAACACTCCCCCGATATCAATCTTCATGACTACCTCAGGCCGGCTGAACAGGATCGAACGCCCCGTAAAAACAAGAAGACGGAGGAACCCCCGCGCACTTCTCCCCATAAAGTCATGCCGGCTTAAGGCCGTGCATGCTCCATCTGGAAAGGATGCGCTGTGGTGTTCCTCCGTCTATACGGTGAGAACGTTATTCTGTTCAGGTTGTCATTTTTATTATTCCTACCTGTTTAGTAAGTTATATACGTATAATAAAGGCAGTCTATATACCTGTCAAACGTTTTTTCCGATTTTTACCGTATTTCTGGGCTATTGGCAAAAAAAGAGGAACAACGAACCAGCGTCCGTTGTTCCCTTCAGCGAATCCTATGCTTCGCTGGCTACGATAAACATGTACGGAATTGGACAGCCACACCTTGTCCATTCCTCATCTGCCCGCATACCGGATATTCGGTACCGGTGGTGGGTTCATGCCTTCGCCCAGATAAAATCCGGTGTGGGGCGGCTGATTGTAGGCTACATTTTGCCAAGCGACACCAAGACGGTACACCGGGTCATGCATCAGCGTATAGATGCGTTTGTCCGTAACTGCTGTTGTGGTATAGATCCGCAGTGCTGAGCTGTCATTGGTCCGCCACACGACTTCCTCTCTCCAGTCCCCGAACAGATCAGCCTGCAGATTCGGCGTAGACTTGGTGCCGTTGTTGGAAGAAACGCCGGATGCGGTGAGCAGGTTCACCGTTGTGCTATTGGCATAATTCCACTTGTCGATTCGGTTGCTGTCCAGCAGTTCACGGAGCAAATCACCATCCCACCAGATTCCAAAATTCGTGGAGGAAGGCAGGGTTGTCCCGAGTTTCTGCCCTTTGGCTGTGTACAGACTGCCGTCTGCCCATACTTCGGCGCCTTTATATCTAGGATCGATATCTGCCGCCATGCCACGTCCAATATCCTTCGTTGTTTTGACTCCCCAAATTAGCTGGCCTGTACCTGCATCACGAAATTCCACTCCGGCATTGGACGGTGTCTCATGAACCTGAAATACCTCAAGTCCAGGGCGGTCCGGGTCCAGATCACTCAGATGCATGGCATCACCATGATGAAGTCCTGTCGTGTACAATCCTTTGCCGTTGTCATCCACCGCCATGGCACCATAAACGATCTCATCCTTCCCATCTCCGTCTACGTCCGCCACACTCAGATTATGATTGCCCTGCCCGGCATAACCCGAATTGCCCGAGGTATTGGAATCAAACGTCCACTGTTTGGTCAGCTGTCCATTCCGCCAGTTATACGCCACGAGCACACTGCGCGTATAATACCCGCGAGCCATGACCAGACTTGGCCGCTCGCCATCGAGATAAGCAATGGCGGCAAGGAATCGGTCCACCCGATTGCCGTAGTTATCTCCCCAGTCGGACACATTGCCGCGCGCCGGCTCGTAGTTCACCGTGGAGAGCGCTTTGCCAGTCTGCCCATTGAAGACCGTCAGGAATTCGGGGCCAGACAACACATAACCACTGGAATTGCGGTAATCCTTGCTTGCATCCCCGATGATCACGCCAGTGCCATCCTTGGTGCCATCGGCTGTTTTCATCGCAACTTCGGCTTTGCCATCACCGTCGAGATCGTACACCATGAATTGGGTATAGTGAGCGCCGGCACGGATATTTTTGCCCAGACTAATTCGCCAGAGGCGTGTTCCGTTTAATTTGTAGGCATCGATAAACACTTCCCCGGTATAACCACTCTGAGAGTTATCCTTGGAGTTGGAAGGGTCCCACTTCACAATCAATTCATACTCACCATCACCATCCAGGTCACCTGCACTGGCATCGTTGGCACTGTAGGTGTAGGCTACTCCATCGGGCGTTGTCCCACCTGCGGGTACACTGAGCGGTACAGATAGATAGTTATTGCCCCATACGCTTGCTGCCGCTGAAGCAGCCTGCTCCGTTCCACTGACTACAGCGCGAACCGTATATTTGGAACTGCTTGTCCCGCTTGCATCCTGAAGGTTGGTGCTGTTTGTTATGGGCGTAGCGTTCACCTTGGTTCCATCTCGATATACGTTAAACGATACATTCGATCCTTCCATTCCCAGAAGCCGCCAACTGACAAACACACCTGTCCCGGTCTTCACAGCCACCACACCGCGATCCAGATATTCCATCTGCCTTGCTCCCGCTGCATGTGTTACTTGCGTGTTGCCAAAGCCAAGCGAAGTGACCAGTAATGCGGAACTCAGTAGTGATACTCCCGCTGTACGTAATGTACGCTTCCATAATGATGATCGATTCCCCATAAACAATTGCCTCCCCAATTGTAGTGGTAAGCCCGCTGCCCTTGTAGCGCCATCTTTTGTGTAAGCGCTTTAATACATTTATTTTAAATTAAACATATAATTCCATCTATAGGTCTAATTTAGTAATTGAATGGTTCATACTTAAAAAAGCCGAAGGATTTCTCCTTCGACTTCGTACTTTTTTGAATGAATTCATAAATTTACACTCCGCCTGCTCCGTGGCCCATTAAGGCATGAATGATTGGACAGATTGTAACTGTAACACTAAAAATGGTTAGCAACAAAGACGTTTTTTTTCGCATTGAGCCGTTGCACCTCACTTGATAAAGATTTGAACTTCTGTTTTGCTTCTGAATCAGCTTGATCTCTGTACTGCTCAAATAATGTCATACATGTAATAATATTTCGATCACTATTTATTTTAACTGACATTTGCAATCCTTCAAGAATAAGATTCATTGCATCATTACGATTTCTCTTAAGTTGGTACATCCCTAGATCACTTAAAAACCGCGCATAACTTTCATTAATAATACGTTTATTATAATCTCCAAACTCAGTCTTGTAGGTACGTAAAGGCGTATGTTCGGAGAAGCGATCCAAAATGTCATCAATGTTCCAGTCAAACCGATTGGCTGCCTGTATCATGTAACGTAAAGCTAAAAAAATCTCATCAGGATACTTCGAGATGTAGTCGGCGTATTCGTGAACAATCTCCCTTTCTCCGGATAACATTCGGTAGAGATAGGTATTAGCTGTTGCCCATTCCCCAAATTGTTGCTGTATGCGCTCTGATTCTTCATCCTGTTCCTGTAACCAGTCCTGTCCGTATGCATACAACGATACAAACTCCAAAGCTTTGTTATAATCTCCATACTCCTCATAAACTGTGGATCGAATCAACCAAGCATATAAAATATAAGTATAGAGTGGGCGTTCGGTGTGATTCTCATGGTAGTGCTCCCTTCGTTTAGAAAGGTGTTTAGACTCATAGAAAATCTTCGCTAATTTGAACATCTCTTGCGCTAAACCATCTACTTTATCCCATTTATGAACTGCCATAAACACATGAATTAAATGTTTCAGCGCGTCCAGTTGGTATCCCTCATCCAGCCGGTCAACATAAGGCTCGAACAAGATAGCTGTCCTTAGATTTTCCTCCAGGTTCTCTCCTTGTCCAATTAGAAACAATCGATACTGACACATCGCAAGCCGTTCGGAATGCTGATATTTCTCAACCTCACTCACACTCTTATATAACAGTGCCGCCGCAGACTGCTGATTTTGTTCAAATAATTGTTCAGCCATCTCAAATAGTTCTGTCGCATAATCCAGGTCGTCCAGTAGCCGATAAAGAATCTGTTCAATGCAGTCCAGCCGATTCAACTCCGCACTTCGGAGAATAAACGGTCTGATCCGCCGCATGGATACGGAATAAGCAAAACATTCTTCCACATAGTCGGCAAAAAAATGATCCGCTGCCACGCCCATTCCTGATGATATCGCAATCAACTGACTCACAGATATGGGACGATTCCCATGTAAAATACGACTAATTGTGCCTGTATTAATGCCCGATACTTCCGAGAATCGGGAGAGCGTCATGCTGTTCTTATCGATAAACTGGGTTAATTGCTCCCGAATTGAATTTGCAGGTTCCAAGGAAAGCACCACCCTTCGTGCAACATCCAGATTTTAGGTTTAATCACTATATATTCTGATCATAATGAACGTTCGAACAATGGTCAATAAAAAAATGTGATAATTGCCACTATTTTCAAGTTAATCGCATAAAAGACTAAAAAAAGCTGTAAAACCATGTGTTTCTCCATGATTTCACAGCTTATAGACCACTTTTTAGATGTAATATTCCACGTTCACTTCACCGTATTACAACTTTTATACCACAGGAGCAATACATACCGGACGAGGCAGTTCCAGCTTGAATCCATTATGCGTCAGACGTCCGTCTTCTTCGCTGATCTGAAAACCTACGAGGTTATTACTGTCCTGATTCGCCAGGACTAGAATTCCACCCGGCAAAATATTAAAGTTACGTGGTGTCTGCCCAATCGTGGACGTCCACTCTACGGCTTCCAACTCACCGCTCTCCTGGTCAATATGATAGAGTACGATGCTGTCATCTCCCCGATTGGATGCATACAGGAAACGTCCACATGGAGATACACGGATGTCTGCAGCCGTACCCTCTCCTTTATGCCCTTCTGGAAGTGTGGAAATGTGCTGCACTGTAGTGAACTCACCTCTGCGCTCATCGTATAGGAATGCCGTAACCGTGTTGTTCAATTCGTTAATTACATATGCCCACTTTGAGTTGGGATGAAACACAAGATGCCTTGGCCCTGCGCCTGGTGGCTGATCCATCTCACGATGGGTAACCAAACGTCCCTCTTCCAACCGATACACAATGATCTGATCCAGACCGAGGTCACATACGACAGCATACTGTCCGGACGGATCTGGCTGAATGGAGTGTGCATGCGGCCCTTCCTGGCGTTCTTCGTTGATTCCACTTCCCGTGTGCTCTACCCATGCACTCATCTCACCAAGCGTCCCCTGATCGCCAACCGGGAATACATTGACACTGCCGCTGCTATAGTTGGATGAGAACACCCACTGACCATCTGTGGAGACAGACACATAACATGGAGAAGCCCCTCTGGTCTGTTTTCGATCCATCAGGTGCAGCTCACTCGTTGCCGCATCTCTCCGATAGACCAACACCTCTCCCTCGTCCGTCTCACTCGCCACATACAGACAATTTCCATCCGGGCATAGCGCCAGATAAGACGGATTATCCACACCATCCATGTGATTGACGATTCGCATCTCTCCTGTATCCGCATTCAACGCACATAGGTATATTCCTGGTTCATCCGCTGACGCATACGTACCTGTATAGAAAAGTGTTTCCTGAGTTGTGACTGGTTCCATATCTAATCTCTCCCTTATCCTGTATATTCACTGTTCTGATTTTTCCCACTGATATGTACTTACCCAATTCACGGGCAACTGCTTCACTTCCTGTAACGTGGCTTTCTAAATCGATAACAACCCCGGTGTGCGCCCTCATATCTGTCATTGACTCCCTTATCGCCTCTCACCATAATACAAAGTATGAGACCTAACAACAGACCACCCCTACAGCGTAAATCTGACGGATTTCGTATGCAAAAACTCATTGTTCTTCCGGACTCCCTGCTGCAAGAAACCGCAGCTTATCCGGTCACGTCCGGATTATATGTTACCGATATCGGTTACTTTCACGAAGCGGAGCATCATTACCGTGATCGTCCCGATGGTTGTGAATCACACATTCTGATGTACTGTGTCCAAGGCACAGGCTGGTATACGATGGATGGCAGCAAGACATATGATGTCAGCCCGGGAAACCTCGTTATATTACCTGCATATGTCCCTCATGTGTATGGTGCCAACGCAGCTGAACCATGGAGCATCTTCTGGATTCATCTGCGCGGGGAACACGCTTTATCCTACATAGAACCCTTGTTAACTCATCATATTACTACCATGCCACCGGCAAAGGCTCAAAAATGGCTTGAGCTTTTTCATGAATGTTACGGCGCACTTGAGACGGGTTACTCCATGCAGACAATGACATATGCATCCCAGATTATCGGTTATATGCTTGGTATGCTCGCTTATGGACCCGAGACGACAGGAACAGATGGTGGGATCGTGAGCAGCAAACGTGCGGCTGAACAATCCGTTCAATATATGCTGGAGCACCTGGAGAACGGAATCACCCTCAAGGAACTGGCGGCACATGCCCGGCTGTCTGTCCCTCATTACTCACAGTTGTTCAAGCAAGCGACCGGGCATTCGCCTATCGATTATTTCCTGCGGCTCAAGATCCAGCATTCCTGCCGCTATCTCGATTTTACCGATTGGACCGTGAAGCAGATCAGTTCCGAGCTTGGATTCAAAGACCCGTACTACTTCTCCCGTCTGTTCAGCAAAATGATGGGACGTTCACCCACAGATTATCGAAATAAATCCAAAGGTTAGAGGCAGTGCCTTCACTTAGCCCTTTCTAAATGATTATGAATTCAGTTGGAAAATTGCAGCAACCTTTTGAACAGAAGGGTCGTCTATAGGAGCAAATAACTTTTATATAAAGGGATCATCCCTGGAAAAGTGAGGCGAACCTATCATGAAAAAAAATATACTTGCTACATTAACTGCAGGAGCTCTGCTCACGCTGTCTCTAAGTGCAGGCCCGATCAACGCTGCGCAGGCCCAATTCACGGATATTCAAGGTATCGCAGGAGCAGACAAAATCGAATCTCTCCATAAGGATGGATTCATCAAAGGCGTGAGCGACAGCTTGTTCAAACCCGAACTGGAGTTAAATACCGCTCAGGGCATTCAACTGATTGCGGACGGACTAAATCTGAATCTGGACACGATTCGTTTTATCAAACAGCCGCTACCAAGTGACCACTTCTCTCAAGTAAAAGATGGCGTATGGTACAGTGATGCATTTATCCGCGCACAATATAATGGCATTCAGATGTCACAGGATATCGATCCCTCCAAACCGCTTACTCGTGAACAATTCACACTGTTCCTGATGCAAGGCATTGAGGCCAAAGGCGGTCTGCCGATGATTAATATCAAACCTGTGGACATTACCGACGAACAGGAACTTACCCCTGCGTATCAAGGTGCCATTCAGCGTTCACTCGTTCTCAAAATCAATGAACTGGATGCCGACGGCAACTTCAATCCCAAACAAACGATTACTCGTGCCGAAGCAGCAGTGATGATGTATAACGCAATCGAGTACATGGAATCGTTCCATGCACCACAAATCCCCGAGACACCTGAGAAGTAATCTTTTCATGGTGGAAGTAAGAACTCACTTGAGTGGTGAATCCGCTCGATTGGAGTCATCGTTAGTGGACTTTTCCATACAACCTCAATATGCCAAACAGCCGCACCTTCCCTCAACAGGAAAGTTCGGCTGTTTGAATTATACTTATATCACTGATGCAAAATCATCAGATTTAACTTTCTAACTTAGAAAGAACCTTTAACAACAACCTCAGACAACGGCAAACGTCCTGAAGGGCGAGCTGGCTGTGCAGCTTTACCTACAGTAATCAACAACGTTGGCACAAATCGTGCAGGAATGTTGAATGTTTCGATCAGTTTTTGTGGATTATATCCACCGATTGGACATGTATCGTAACCCAGGGAGCGTGCAGCAAGCATAATATTTTGGGAAGCAAAAGATGCATTGCGGATCGCTTCATCGCGAGCGATTTGCGGACTTTGGTAAGCACCGTTGATCTGTCCAACCAATGCGTCACGAACCTCAGCAGTCAGTGCGCCTGCTTCAACAGCTTGATCGTAGATTACGGTGTTACGGTTTGCTTCCAAATCTCCAAGAACAGCAATCGTAACTGAACTTTCCACGATCTGACTTTGACCATAAGCAACTGGCAGCAATTTCGCTTTGTCTGCTTCGGATTCAATCACGAGGAATCTCCAGTGTTGCAGGTTCCATGAAGATGGTGCTTCCGCAGCTGCTGTCAGAATCGCATTGAGATCAGCTTCAGGCAATTCAAACCCTTTTTCGTACTTTTTGACAGCATGGCGTTCGCTAATAACGCGAAGTGTTTCATTTTTTTCAATGCCTGACATGTGTTCCACTCCCCAGAATCTAAATTGTTTATACTTCTTTACTTTCGCAAGGTGATCTTGAATTATACTCTATCAAGGATTTGCCTTCCGAAAATAACATCAGCGCAGACGGTCTCTCCCCATCTGTGTTCACGTTATGCCCGGAATCGCCTGAGAACATCAATGGATCTTTCACCGGAGCACACGCCAATGCCATAACTTGTCCACCGTGCCTGACTAAACCAAGACCATATTCATGGAGGAACATTCGCTGTGGACTCCGTCAGGACTTCTCCTTTGCAGATAATCCCTTCAGCGATAAGTTCAACGTTTCCCCATGACCTATGCGTTCTTTCACATCCTGAATGGATATACGATCAAAATAAGCGCTGAGCGCCTCTTCGCCTCCGTTATAAATGTTCCCCATCACATCCTGCATATTGGAAGATACCACGCACGATGAACCGGACTCCCCTGAGCACCAGTTGGGACCGAGTGAACCACCAGCTACCAGTCTGTACAATTCTCCCAGCTTGATCTCTTCACTTGGACGGCTAAGCAAGTACCCACCATGAGCACCTTCCTTGGTCGTCAGGTAACCATGCTTGCGCAGAACACTAAGTACCTTACGGACTCTGGCCGGGTGTGTACCCACACTCTGGGACAAATCTTCACTATTGGCCATACACTCATCTCTCATCGACAGAAAAACAAGACAATGCACCGCTATGGTAAATTCGCTGTTCATAACTTACTCCTTCCCGGCTTACAACACCGATGAACTCCAACCCAAGGTAAGTATAACTGTCATTATATGAATAACAGTTATGTTTGTCAACTTTCACCCAGCATGGAGATCAAACGTGATTTTTCCTGTTATACCAATACTTACAGCTCATCAACACAATTAAGCCAGGATTAACATTCCCTCTTCAATTTAATCCAAAAAGAACAAAAAAAGTGAGCCTTTCGCTACGCGAAGGGCTCCAATAAGATAGACATATGAAAGGGCTTACGTGATTATTATAATCGGTAATCTTCAATTTGAAAACGCTTTTTTTGTAAAGTGCATCATTATTTAAAATTTTTTTTATTTGAATAAAATGAATAACAGGTATTGCTAAAACTAATACCATTAGTTATTATACTAATACCATTAGTTTTAAGGAGGGTTTCACGATGCGTATTACCCGAGAATTTGATGTCGTTCAAGTTACGTTTTTTCCAAGACTCTTCCCTGTGAACGTATACCTGGTTGAAGAGGAAGATGGATTAACCCTGATTGATGCCGGAATACCGTTCAGTCTTAAGGGGATTTTGGCAACTGCCCAGTCCCTTGGAAAGCCCATTACCAAGATCATTCTGACTCACGCTCATAGCGACCATATTGGTGCATTGGATGGTCTCAAAGAGGCACTGCCCCAAGCCGAAGTCTTCATCTCCAGACGGGATGCCCGGCTATTGGCGGGTGATACTTCCCTTCTTCCCGGTGAGCCTCAAACCCCGGTACGCGGCGGCGTGCCCAAGCCCAAAGCGGTGCACACCCAGCCAAACCACTTGCTGGATGACGGTGACCAGATTGGTTCACTGGTCGCCATTGCCTCACCAGGACATACGCCGGGGCATATGTCCTTCATGGATACGCGCAGCCGCGTGCTCATCGCTGGCGACGCGTACCAGCTGCAAGGCGGCCTTGCCGTATCCGGCCGCGTGCGCCCGCTCTTCCCGTTCCCCGCGCTGGCGACGTGGAACCGCGAAGCGGCTCTGGCCAGCGCGAAGCGCCTGGCGGAGCTGGAACCGTCCGTGCTGGCTGTAGGCCACGGACGGATGCTGCGCCAGCCCGCGGCCGCCATGCGCGCGGCAACCGTTGATGCTCAGCAGCGGTTCTGCCTTGCCGGGGGGCAACTATGAGCCCCCGGCAAGGGCTGGATCGCGGCGCTCTGCTCAGCGCCGCCGCCCAGCTTGCTGACAGCGACGGCTTTCAGGCGCTGACACTGGCCGCGTTGGCACAGCGCCTGGATGTGCGCTCGCCGTCGCTCTACAACCACATCAGCGGACTTCCCGGGCTTCGCCAGGAAATGGCGCTGATGTCCATACAACAGCTTAGCCGCGCATTAACCGCGGCTACGGCTGACCGCACAGGCGACGATGCCATCCAGGCCATCGCTGCGGCATACATTGGCTTCGTCCGCGAGCACCCCGGGCTGTACGAAGCCTCATTTCATGCCCCGGATCGCGAGGAGCCACAGCTCGCCGCGGCCAGCACAGCCACCCTGGAGTTACTGCTGCACAGCTTGCAGCCCTATCCGCTAACCGAAGCAGAAGCCTTGCACGCTGTTCGTGGTTTGCGGAGCCTCTGCCATGGATTTGCCTCCATTGAGGCACAAGGCGGCTTCGGCATGAACTTTGATCCGGACGAAAGTCTGCGTCTGACCGTATCCGCCTTCCTGCACGGACTCCGACATCTTCACCAGGACTAGTAAGGCACACATTGCATCATGAAAAAGGACTGCAGAGGATCTGCAGTCCTTTTTACGGTGATTCGTTACATTGGACCAACACGTACCAAATTAGGCCAAATATGATGCGCTGAGTTCGTTAGAATGTGCTACGTACGTTGCTTCAGATCATGATTCAATATCGGTACACGTCGAGACACACATTGTGTTATGGAGTCTAAATACGGAGCAATCATGCTCCAAATTGCATTGATTATGCGGGTACCCTGTCTCTCAATCACACTTTTACCGCTCACAACGACGCACTTCTCTATTATGTACATCTCCCGTTCCTCTCGAAAGGTGGAATGGACTTTAGGCTTCCCTCTTTCCATCGAAAGGTTCTCGATAGCCTATCTATGGCCATTGCTGCCGTCCATCCTGCACTTCATTCAAAATATGCTTCATCACGGGCACGTACACCTTCCAGTAGAACATGTCCGGAATATCTTTCTGATCGGGCGTAAGCTTGGACCGGACGACCTCCCATCCTTTGATTCGGCGCCAGAAAGAATAATGCTTCATCTCTCCGAAGGACCCTGCCATGTAATAGGACCGATTATAGTCGTCATATCGGACAAGTGCAGCAAATTCCGCGGGAATTCCTGCACCCACCAGCTTCTGCTCGCCTGCCTTCGTCAAATCCGTCTTATACCAGGCCAATATGGAATCCTGCTGTTGCGGCAAAATGATATCGAACCAGCCATTGTAATGTATATCCTGGGTTATACCGCTCCAATCCCTGCCCTCCTGTGTGAATGCAACTTGTACATTTCCTGTCTTCACATCCGGACCTTTCTCCAGTACCATGACTTGTCCATCCATATGTATCAGCAGCATACCCGCTCCGGAATATGACCATTTCTTCTTCTCCCGCTGCTCATAATTCGCCCGAACCCACCGGGGGACTTCTTCTATACTTTGCAGATTAGATACCGATTTCCCTTGCCATCCACTGCTGTTCACTCCCAAGATGGGATACAGCTGCTCCTTGGTCATCTTCGAAGCCGTATTTGCCAATGCACTGTATTCGGCGACAATCGTTACCCCTTTATACGCAGCCTCGCGGATCTTCTGCACATCATATATCGTTAGTCCTTCATAGATTCCGCCTTGTTTCCCTTCACTCTTCTGTGCAGACAGACTACTGCGATTCGCCGTCAGATAGATCAGATCCGTGTCTGTCACCTCATCAGGCAGCAGTTGTTTCATTCGTGGAAGCCCGTCCTGAAGATCATAGCCGTAATAATCCTCTTCATACGAGTAGTATTCCCCTGTGTGCTGTACAATCTTCTGTTGATTCAAAAGCCAGACCAACCCCTTGTGCCCCTGATAGGACAAGTCCGGTCTGCTCTTGTCAATAATCATGATGTTCAGTGGAATAGGGGCCTGGGATTGCCACATAATCCAGGGGACAACCAGCACCACCGATACCACTGTAAAACAAGCCAGCGTCCACATCGTGGCTGGCCTGTAATTTTTTTTCATGAAGCGTCTTCCTCCTTGCTCTGTTCCAAGGTATTACCAGGATTGCCGATAGATTACCCCAATCCATTCCTGATCTCCTTCTCCTTTTCCTTCCTCAATCCCATAGCCTGCAAAATGCCAAACATACGGAATATATTGTTCAGCGGTCTGAACCAGAACGTCTCCGAACAAGCATACAATAACAGACGCGTCACTGCTCTGGACGTGTACGCTTTGCGTGAACACCATACTTCGAACATTACCATACCTGCGGACAACAGTGAACCATAGAGCGTCAGCAGCAGAACGAGAATGATGCATAGGTTGATATCCACCAACTGTAGCCCTATGCCTGCAATGAACAGCAAAATCGCTCCCAGTTCCATCACAGGCCCCAACAATTCGATCAGAATAAAATACGGGATGGATACCATCCCCATCCAGCCATAGGCTGGATTGAAGATCATGCTCCGCTGAGTCCATAGACTGCTTGCAAGCTGCATGTGCCAACCGATACGCTGTCTGCACAGCTGACGCCATGTACCGGGTACTTCTACCCTGCAGATCGGATCGGGAATATATATAATACGGCCACGTTCCTTGATCTGCTTCATATGTTTCTGTAACCGCATCACCAGTTCCATGTGAGCGACCTGGTCGTCGCGCTTGTAACCCCCAACTTCCAACACCCGGTTCTTTTTGAATACACCGAATACTTGGGCTGTAAATAAAAGCACATTAATATTGTAACGAACAAGTCCCACACCACCAATCAAAAAAGCACGCACGTATTCAATGGTCTGCATTACATACAACGTACTGTCCGTAAGTCTTGTGCTGTTTTCCGTTAAATCTGTATGATCCGTATTTCTGGGGGCCATGAGATCTAATCGTCCACTACAAGCAACGACCTCTTCTCCTGGGAGAGCATCCATAACGGGTTTCATAATCTTCACCAATGCATCCGGTTCCAGAACTGTCCAGGGTCCAACAGAGGCGATATAAGGATATTGCGAGATATTCAGGCCTGCATTCAGGGAGTCCATTCGTCCTCCATATTCCTTGTCGATCACAATCAGACGATGATGCAACCTGGATTGGTAGACACATTTAATCCGAGCCGTCTCCTGGCCGAGTCCCGAATAATGAACTTTACTCCGAATGGGCATCAGATCATAGGTTTCCATTAACCGCGGCATTGTTGCATCCTCTGATCCATCATTAATGATAATAACTTCATAGCGTGCATATTGAATATCCAATAGACAGTTAATTCGCTGTACGATCGTATCCTCGCTATTACGCATCGGGACAAGCAGGGATACCGCCGGAGCCAGTTCTTCGTCCAACATCTCATGATATTGCAGCGGGTCCAGATCCCTCTGGCGAATCAATGTGCGAGCGGCAGCAACTACCAGAACACTGCACATCACAATCGCTAACACCAGATAGATAAATATCCCCTCGTAACATGCCAAAACAAAACTCCGCAACATCTCAATCCATCTTTCGTCCATACTGCATCCTTTCCAGCGTTTCCTCCGCTATCTGCCTTGCATATTTATCCGGATGGTTTACAGCCGTTTCCCGGAGTTCTTCAAGTCCCTGCTCGTACCGGGCAAGAGAGTTCGCCGCTTCCTGTCGGATCTGAAAAGAAGGATCACCCATCATTACCTTCAGTCTAGGAATAAAAGCATCCGCATGAACAGTACCCATAAGCTGGGTCACTGTTAGTCTTTCAGAGCGTTGCCTCTCCTCACCAGATTCGTTCCATACCAGCAATAGCCCCTTCAGCATATCTTCGTGACCTCTGCCCACTTGAGCCAATGCCTGATACGCATGGGTACGCAGCAATGCATCCTCTCCAAGAATGAGCTTCTCCAGTAGAACAACAGCACCCTCCGTCTGGTCATCCCGAATACGAATGGCTTGGACGATATTACACTGGACCTGATAAGGTACATCCTTGAAATGATCCTTCAGACGAGTCCAGGATGAATTGGTAAGCAACAGCAGAATCTGCAGATACTGCGAATCGGACCATACATATTGCTCACGCAACAATTCCTTAACGATTCTGAAATAACCGGTTCTGGCATATATGCGTAAAATGATGAAGCGTTCAAGCGGCGTACAGGAAGTAACCCGCAGCATATCCTCTAACCTGGGCAGAAGCTCCACCATATGAAACTGTTCAATATATAACAACGTGTTAACCCGTTCACTCCACTTTCCCGTCTTCAAAACCAATCGGTATGAGCTTCCAAAGACTTGCCAGGATAACAGATGAATTCGCAGATTCTCGTGCTCTACCGGACCTTGAGCAAGCCGTTGCAATAACAGCTGCTGCAAAACGCTCTGTTGATCTCCACTCATATTCAGTAGGTCTACTTTTACTTCTCCTTGACCCAGATACCGCTGTAGAAATGAACCTTCTGCAAGTAATTCATGCATCAGTGCCGTCTTAACCTTTTCCCTGCGCCTAGTGCTATATTTCATCCATAAGATGTAACCGTAGATAACCAGCAAAAAAGCTAGTACACTTGCACACACAAGGCTGACCACATGTACTAACCAATCTGTATTACCCATAAGCCACCCTCTATGATGTGAGCCGATAAGCTTGATATACATCCATTGTTGTCCAATCATTGCATGATTTCCCCTTAATCGAATAAACGGCCTTACAACGGGCACAATAATACAAAATTTTCAAATACACCCTGTGAATACATATCGGGTATATGATACACTAAGCTTTCTATCGGCTTTCTGCGTTTGTGATATAATAGGAACTGAAAATTCCGGCAATTCGTACTGGGTTCCGGATCACCGGATAACATATTATTCCAGAAAGAGGGAGTTCTACGTGGCTCAAATCAGTCCGTACTACCTGCAAATCGGAGCAACCGTGGGCATGCTTGTCATGGCACTGCTTGCCATCTTCATCCGCATGAAAGCCAGTCACAGACCGGTGACCATTCGTAAAATCCTTATTCCTCCGCTCGGCATGAGCACAGGGTTTCTCATGTTTGTTGTACCGGAGACACATGTTCCTCTACTCTGGGCATTCATTGCGTTCCTGGTGGGCTGGTTCCTCTTCTCCTATCCCCTCATTCGCAGTACACGGTTTGAACGAGTAGGTGAAGAAATTTTTGCCACACGTTCTCGCAGCTTTGCTTTTATCTTGCTTGGATTGCTGGCCGTACGCCTGATCCTGCATGAAGTCATTCAGCGATATGTAAGTATTCCGCAAACGGGCGGATTGTTCTTCCTGCTGGCTTTTGGCATGATTGTACGCTGGCGTGTATATATGTACAAACACTACAAAGAAGTGCTGGTCGCCGAACACTAGTCACCCTACATAGACCACGCACAGATTTACAGATAAAAAAGACACGTTCAGCTACACCATTGGTGCGCAGAACGTGTCTTTTCGTTTCCAACCTAATTGTACATGTAAACCATTCAATATCTATTCAGGATCTGCAACCTTAACCAGTTGCTTGCCCAGATTATCTCCCGAGAAGAGACCCATGAATGCTTCCGGCGTCTGTTCGAACCCTTCCACAATGTTTTCTTCATACTGGATATGACCTTCCTTGATCCATTTCGCCAACTTGGCGCGGCCTTCCTTGAAGGATTTCGTATAGTCACCCAGCAGGAAACCTTTCATTAATGCTGTATTCGTTAACAGCAACGTCTGTGGTCGCATCCCGATATCCGGTTTCTCCAGATTATAGGATGAGATCTGACCGCATAACGGAATACGTGCATTCCGATTGATGTGGCGCAAGACTGCATCCGAGATGTCACCGCCCACATTGTCAAAATAGACATCTACGCCATTCGGGCAAGCCCGTTCAATGGCCGCTGACATATCCTGCTCCTTCTTGTAGTTCAACACCACGTCGAAGCCCAGCTTTTCTTTCAAATAAGCGCATTTCTCATCAGAGCCTGCAATGCCAACCACGCGTGCTCCCACAATTTTACCAATCTGACCTGCAATCATGCCTACCGCTCCGGCTGCTCCAGATACAACGACGGTTTCGCCGTCTTTCGGTTTGCCGATGTCTTCCATACCAAAATAAGCCGTCAGACCCGTCAGGCCCAGCGCACCCAGGTAAGCGGTGATTGGTGCTTCTTCCGTATCGATCAGCGACAGATCCCCCGTATTCACTGCGGCATATTGCTGCCAGCCCCACATACCGGATACGAGATCTCCTTTGCGCAGATTGGGTTCCGAAGATTCTACAACCTGTCCAATGGCTCCACCCTTGATCACTTCATTTAACGCGTAAGGTGCAGCATAGGATTTTGTATCTTTCATGCGGCCCCGCATGTATGGATCAACCGACAAATATAATGTACGTACCAGGACTTGCCCAGCTTCCGGTTCAGGAAGAGGTGCATCAATGAAGTTGAAATTCTCTCTGGAAGGGGCACCTTCGGGACGAGAAGCAAGTACGATCTGTTTATTTAAAGACACCAAAATTACCTCCTTGTTGCCAAGTGGACGCAAGGTTAACCCTTGTCAGCTGAGATCACTTACCACTGGCTCTGTGTTATCACTTCTTAATAGTTTAAACCGAAACAGGCGGTTCACAAACGTGGGCCGCCTTGAAATATGCAAATATCGTCACATTGTAGCTGCTTTTGGCTATTATTGTGCTGTCAAAATCACTGGACCATCCGCCGTAATCGCAATCGTATGTTCATACTGGGCAGACAGACTTCCATCCATAGTACGAGCAGTCCATCCATCTGAATCCAGCTTACTTCGGAACGTACCAATATTCAGCATTGGTTCGATCGTAATAACCATGCCTTCCTTGAGACGCGGACCCCGATGAGGCGGACCGTAGTGAGGGACTTGTGGTTCCTCATGCATCTTCTCACCAATGCCGTGTCCGATAAACTCACGCACAACCGATAGGCCTTCACCTTCCGCATACACTTGAATCGCATTGGAGATATCTCCGATCCGGTTGCCCACCACGGCAAGTTCAATGCCTTTATACAGAGAGTTTTTGGTTACATCCAGCAGATGTTGTGCTTCCGGAGTCACTTCACCTACGGCATATGACCAAGCCGAATCCGCCAGCCAGCCATTTAGATTAACCACCATGTCGATTGTAACGATATCGCCGTCTTTCAGTGCATATTTTCCCGGAAACCCGTGACAGATCACATCATTAACCGACGCACATGTCGCATATTGGTATCCGTTATATCCCTTTTGTTCCGGCGTAGCGCCATTTTTCTTCATAAAAGCTTCTGCAAACTGGTCGATCTCCTGTGTCGTAATGCCTGGACGAATCATCTTTGCAATTTCTCTATGGCATGCGGCAAGAATTTCTCCGGCTTTTTTCATATATTCAATCTGTTCTTTGGTCTTTAATGTAATCATAATAACTACTCCTGTCCGTTAAAATCTTATCCTGTCCTCTATTGTAACGCTAAACGCTCAAAATAAAAAATTCCGTGCAATCAGCAACATCCTATTATACGCCAAGCTCCTGTCCAATGAATACAATTATCCATGAAAAAATCGAAACCCCTCCATATCTGACCACGTATATGCTTAAAACAGTTGAAGTCGAAAGGGTGAAAGCTCATGTTCAAAAAGATTATCGGCAAACTTATTGATTCCAAATCTTCATCTCACCGCAAACGTTACAGCTCCTCGGACAGGCGCTCCTATAAACGTCACAGCAGTTCCTCAGGCAAGCGTTCCTACAAGCGCTATTCTTCTTCGGATGTGAAATACCGGGACAGCCGTAGTGGCTCCGGGTATTACAAAAGCAGAAAATACAGCTCCAGCTAAGCGGCTCGCATGACTGCTTTTAAAGAGCAATGATTACACCAGCTTATTAGACGCTTCAATAAATGAATATGTAATAAAGGGGTGCTCTATTAGCCGTACTTACGGATAACAGAACACCCCTTTATTGTTTCTATAGCAAAGAGGAAAAAGACCCCTATAAATATCGTACGAAGAGGTCACGGATAACAAATATAGGTCCGCCTATAGAGCTTATTTCATTGTAATTTCAGCAACACATTCTCAATTTCTGCCTGTAACTCCGTCGCTCCGCCTTCATAACCTGGACGGAGTCCAAGGAGTCGCTCCAGCATCTGGTGCAATTCAGGCGTAAGCTTAAGTTCCTCCTGCCAGCTGGCGGGTTCGCGGCCCTTCTCTGGCTCATAAGCCGAATACAGCATAAAGAGAAGAAAGTGGCCGATATCCTGCAGATCATGATCCGGTGTAGCCCGCTCATCTTCAGGCTCAGGGACTTCACGCATACGTCGCTTCAGCTCCGGCAACAACGGCTCCCCCAAGCGTCTCGCCAGGCCAAAGTCAATCAGATGCACCGTCCCTTCACGTAAAATAACATTGGGAATCCGCACATCTCCATGAATATATCCCTGCTCATGTACATGAGCCACCGGAGCCAGCAGTTGACCTGCCAATTCCAGACATTCCCGCTCCGTATATTGAAGACCTTGCTCAAATATGCAATCTTCCAGCGTCTGTCCACGAATATACTCGGTAACGATATAACTTCGTCTCCCGGATGTGAACACATCCAATAGATCAGGGATTGCCGGATGATGCAGACGTCTCATCACGTCCGCCTCCCGCTCCAACAGGTGCGCAGAGAGTCTGCCCTTGCTAGGTTTGGACTCCTTCAACGCCACTTCCCTGCCGTTCTGATCATCTGTACACAGGTATGTCAGCCCATAGCTCCCCATACCCAGCAATTCCTGTATTGTATAACGCTCAGCAATGGTCGTGCCTTCCCGGCGAGGACGATCCGTCCATAATCCGAGCAATCTTTGCCAACTTCGTCGCAGCTCCACAGACCCTCCCACGCCAGCTTCCTGATCCACTCAGTCTTTATCTATACTGAGCAGTTCGTTGCCAGTCCTCATGTTGTATGGAGCTTATTATATCAGGCCGATACTGTAAAATCACGATGGGTAAATGCCTGTTGCTCAAGCTTCCTTATGCTTCTTGGGCAGGAACCCAAACAACATACGCAGGGATACTCCTTTTGGTTTGCGTTTTCTTCCCTGGAAACTGCGCAGATTGGTTACGAGTTCACGATCCCGCTCCTCTTCCAGTTTCTCGTTCATCCATAGACGCTGTTTTTCCATCTGTTCCTGAAGCGCCATATGTGTATCAGCCAGATGCTGAAGGGTCAGCTCCAGTTCATCGACCCGCTGTTGCAGCAGCTGTACCCGATCATCCTGCTGTTGTTCTACAGCACCATAAGTCACTTCACTCACCAGTTGCCCCAGACCTTCATAGGATCTCCGATTACCCATTATTTCAGGTTCTTCAGGGAATACGGATGACATTGATGTTGCTGCACATTCCGTCTCTGACAGACCTTCAATCCCCATCACCGGTACATCTACTTCTACTGCAGCTACAGGTACTTCTGGAGCCAATACAGTCACCACAGCATCAGCCAGCGGTAGATTATGCTCTCTGAGTTCAGTCATTAGACGTTCAATGCACTCGATGTCGTCGGACTTGAATAGTCTCGATTTGTTGGCGGACCGTTCGAACCGGTATCCCTGTTCTTCCAGTGCCGCCGCATATTTACGAAGAGTACTGGCACCTATGCCCAGGCTCTTGGCCGTTTCCGTCGTTGCTCCTGCTTCTTCAATCATCATTAATTCCCTCCCGGAATGAAGTCTTTTGGGAATCAATTTCATAAACCTTTAGTGAGTTATGAAATTGATTCTTGGATAAAAACATTATGGCTTCAGCGTTCCTTTATGGAACCGTCATCGGATCGGGGCAACCTGTCTCATGGATCAAGTATGTTTATCTTTTGCTTGTCCGTATGTATTCGTCAGCTTCTCGGCAGATCCCTTTGGCGGTTTTGTTCTGTTTCTGCGGATTAATAAGAAGTTTTGTCAGGTATATGATCCGCACAAATAACCCCCAATCCGACAATGAGCATGAATGCTGTCATGTCGAATGACACAGGTGCAAACGCCGTCAAATCATATGAATAAGAATTATTCATGTCAATTTTGTTAACTCATTTACTCCAATACGCTCCCGCGATAGCGGATATCATTGCTGCACAGCTTTTCCATGTGTTATCTTATGTAACGTAGAAGTGCATTTCAGCATAAAATAAAGGACTATACTTAACATAGGACGCATTAGTAACGAATAAATATCAATCTAAATGGGGGCTGAACGGCAGTGTTAGGCAAATCAGGCAAAGTAGCGGTGATCGGGGCGGGTCTTGTCGGTTCGAGTTGTGCGTATTCCATGATTAATCAATCAATTTGCAGGGAAATTATGATGGTGGACCGGACGTATGACCGTGCTGTAGCTCAGGCATTGGATTTTTCCCATTGTATGGACTTCACACATAATCGCACCAAGGTATATGCAGGCACGTACGCCGATTGTGGCAATATGGATGTTATCGTCTTAACTGCCGGGGCGAATCCCAAACCAGGACAGACACGGCTGGATATTCTGGAGGAAGCGGAATCGATTGCCAAAGACATCGTGGTCCCGATCATGAACAGTGGATTTAACGGAATTTTTGTCGTCGCTGCTAATCCGGTTGACATAGTAACTTATATGGTATGGAAATTATCTGGCCTGCCGCGTGAGCATGTCATCGGCACAGGGACGTCCATTGACTCTTCAAGGCTCAAAACGCTGCTGTCTGAAGTCTTCTCCATCGATCCACGCAGTGTGCATGGTTATGCTCTCGGGGAGCATGGAGAATCCCAGTTCGTAGCCTGGTCCCATGTGACCATCGGTGGCAAACCGATTATGCACATCATGGATCAGCACAAGGAGCGCTTCAAACATCTGGATCTGGACGATATCGCACGCAAAACGAAAGATGCGGGATGGGAGATCTTCACTCGCAAAGGCTCTACCCAATTCGGGATTGGCAACGCCCTCGCTCACATCACTCGTTCCATCCTCAATGACGAACACAAGATCATCGCCGTATCGGCTATTCTGGACGGAGAGTACGACCAACACAACGTTTGTGTCGGTGTTCCTGCAATCATCGGTGGCAATGGTATTCAGGAGATTATCGAATTGAATCTGGATGCGGCGGAACGTGAGAAATTCAACAATTCCTGTGAAATCCTATCTGGTAACATCAATCGTCTGACACTGGTATAAGCCATTCGTGTACAACTCCACTTTGTATGCTTAGGCTCAACTTCAAAAGCCTGCCAACGCAAACATGCCAATAACACTCCAGCAGTGGAGGATTATTGGCATGTTTGCGTTTATTACTTTCATAGCTGAGTAGTTGTTCAATTCGGTGCAAGTTGAGGTTCGTCCCTTGGTCCCCATTGCTGTAACACCCGCTTCAACTCACTCAGCATAACCGGTTTGCTAATAAAATCACGCATACCAATCTCCAGACAAGCTTCCTTGTCTTCACGTTTGGCATTGCCTGTAACTGCGATGATTGGAGGTATGCGATCCTGTGGAATTAGGCGGTGTAACAGGTCTGTCGCCTTTAGTCCATCCATCACAGGCATATGAATATCCATCAGGACAATATCATAAGCATTCTGAGAGATGGCATCAATTGCCTCCACACCATTGGTACATACATCTGCGTGGTATCCGAGCTTCTCCAGATATTCTCGTAAAATCTTCCGGTTTACCGGATGATCCTCCGCCACCAGAATACGCATGGCGACCTTGTCACTCTGACGTGTGCGATCATGATGGAACTGACTTACTGTCTGTTCTGATGAAGCATCTACACTCGCCGCAGGAACAGCAAACCGGAAGGTTGAGCCTTCCCCTTCTATACTCTCGACACTGATACTGCCTCCCATGATCTCCACGAGTCGCTTGGAGATGACCAGTCCCAGCCCTGTACCACCATACTTCCGGTTAATCACCGGATGTAGTTGAGAGAAGGACTGAAACAACTGATCCAGCTTGTCAGCCGGGATGCCAATTCCCGTATCTTGCACCGCAAAATCAAGAACGCTGTCTTCAGGCTTTCTGCCCTTAATAATATCCACATTAACATCAATGCTTCCCTGATCTGTGAACTTGAGCGCATTGCCAACCAAGTTCACCAGAATCTGCCGGATACGTATGGCGTCACCGACCATGAACTCAGGGATGCTTGGATTGAGACGATATCTGATCTCCAGATGTTTCTCATCTGCACGCGGTTTAAACAGTTCAGCAACCTGTTCCAGCATCTTTCGTAATGCAAATGGTTCATAAGCCAGTGCCATTTTCCCGGATTCCAGCTTACTGAAGTCCAAAATATCATTAAGGATGTTCAGCAGAGCATCGCCGCTGTCTCGAATAATCTCGGCATATTCACGCTGTTCTTCCGATAAATCGGTACCGATCAACAATTCTGTCATCCCCACGATCCCGTTCATCGGTGTCCGGATCTCATGGCTAACCATCGACAGAAATTCTGACTTGGCCTGAGCTGCCAGCTCAGCTGTTTCTTTGGCACGTACAATTTCACGTTCGCCAGTCACATCATTGAACACAACCACGGCGCCCTGAATCTGTCCCTGTTCAATAATCGGCGTCACCTGATACTGCACCAGAAAGCTGCTGCCATCTTTACGCCAGAATACATCTTCCTTGATTGAACGTCTCTGTCCATCCAACACAGTCATGTGGATCGGACACTCTTCTTGTGGCAAATGACTTCCGTCTGCACGGGTGTGATGGATGATGGGATGTGAGTTTTTGCCAATGAATTCTTTCGCCTCATAACCGAACATCGAAGCTGCTGCAGGATTCATAAACATGGTGATTCCATCCGCATCCAAACCATATATTCCTTCCGTAACCGTGTTGAGGATCAGCTCATGTTGCTTGCTGAGCTCCTGAATTCGCTCCGTATATTCCTTGCGCTCGGTAATATCGGACACGATCCCATAGACGCCTACCATTTCCTTATCCACAATAATGGGCACATTCGTAACAGATACTTCAATCTTCCGACCTCTTGAATTGACGATTCGGGTCTCATAATATTGCGGTTCGCCTTGCTTCACCATTTCAAAATAATGTTTGCCGTATTGTACTTCGCATTTATCCAGATTGGATAAAAAAGATTGGCCAATAAGCTTATTGCGCGGAATATCCAGCATTTGCACCAGTTTGCTGTTCACTGCGCTGTATTTACCTTCCAGATTCAATGAATACACAGCTGCCGGGTTATGTTCGAACAACGATCTGTATCGCTGACGGCTTTCCCGAAGACGTCTGTCCGCATCCTTATGCTGGGTAATATCCCTGCTGATGCTTACAATCTGGACACTCTTGCCACGCTCTCCAGCCACAGGTTTCGCCAATGTCTCCATCCAGATATAATGTCCCTTTTTGTGCAACACACGCATCTTGCAGCCATTGCCGATCTTGGAAAGATCCATAGGGTCCGGATAATCTCCCGGATAACAATAATCCTTGAAGGACTTTCCTATGACTTCCTCCGACTTATAACCCAGTAAGGTGTACACGGAAGGGGAAACGTATAATAACTCGCCATCCGTAGCACAAGTTGTAATCAGATCTTGTGCATGGTCAGCCAGCACCTGATATTTCTCCTGTGCCTCCTTAAGCTCACGTTGCACTTCCAGGATATCGGTAACATCTTTGGCAATGCCATAGATTCCTACAACTTCTTTTCCCTCCGTTATAGGCACATACGTGATCTCTGCCTGTTTCAGGGAACCATCTTTATGATAAAAAGTAATGGGATTACTGACTGAACGTCCAGCCAGTACCTCTTTAATGTATTGTTTGCGTGAATTTTCACTGTCCGGAGGACAGATCTCACCCTGATTCATACGAATCAAGTCATCCAGTGTATACCCCGATATCCGCTCTACCGAGGGATTAGCATCAATATAGTTTCCATGGATGTCCATTACGTAAATGGCATCCGGATGGTTAAAAAACAGTGATTGGTAAGAACTTCCCTCAGAAATAATGCGCTTCAGGGTTTCCATTTTATTAATATCCAAGGCTTACCCCTCTTTTCTCAGCCAATATCTTCATCTAACAGCAGGGATTAATTATCCCTTACAAAAATGGGCCTACCCTCGAATAACCATGTAAGCCTGCCTAGAAACAGCTTTTTTTATTTTACCAGATTCTCGTCTCATTTTGCTTACAATCTATGATTCAATTCACATGATGTGTGAGGTAATACTTGGAATTTTGATATTACTTAGGAGCGTCTTCAAGGAAAGACAAGTTATACAAGGATTAATGTTAGCCTCTGACAACCTTGAAGTTCAATTCCAAGTCAGCTGATTCTGGCGAATGGCTTTTCTAAAGAGCTCAGGACATCTTATTTGGCGTACATGTGCCCTTTTTAAATTTTAAAGAACATCAGACACGCTAATCCCCATAATCTCCTGAGATAAACGCTGCTTGTTTCATTGGATATAACATGTCTCAAGTTCCTTAGATTGCTGCGATCACTTCAAATCCTTGATTAAGACTCCTCAGATTCGTTAGCGAGCTGAGAGGATGACCCCGAACTCCCCCTGAAGAAAAGCTTCTCAAGGAAAGAGAGATCATCCGCTCTTACGATGCCTCGACGTAAAATTAACGATACAAATTGTATCAAAAAGGCTATAATCGTTAAAAAACCGATTTTCAACTACGGAGAGGACGGATGAATCATGCTGCCCAACAGAGTTAAAATTATTTATGGCAAACTAAGAGGTTTGGCCATCTTTGGTAAAATTCAGCCCTCTATGGGCCTGCTGCCACGAATCAGGGGTAAGGTTTATCTGAATAGATTGGGTGACCTGCAGGTGGGAAAGCGGCTTAACATTATAGGCAAACCTTGGGGAACCCAGTTAACGGTGGTCAAAGGCGCGCGATTAACGATTGGCGATGACGTCATGATTAATGCAGGAGTCGGGATTGCCGCTAACGTTGAAGTGACCATCGGCAATAACGTCATGATTGGTCCTCGAACAAGCTTATTCGACAGTGCCTACCACCGAATTGACTCGCTGGATGACGGGAGCCAAACTGCCAAGCGGATTGTGATTCAGGATAATGCCTGGATTGGTACAGGCGCACTCATTCTGCCGGGAGTGACTATTGGCAGAAATGCAGTCGTGGCAGCAGGAAGCACGGTGACCAAAGATGTACCCGAGAATACACTTGTAGCCGGAGCGCCGGCCAAAATCATTCGGGAACTGACCATTCATGATGGTTGGGTCAGACATTAGAAAAAAATCCCCTCAAGCTCACATACAATAGAACGTTGCATGTTTTGCTTAAAAGAGGATCTTGGTCATAGGATAACTAGGCATATATTTAATTATTCAGATTTCTTTCTTCGCAAAATACAGCATGCCGATTCCTATGAAAATAACAGCACTGCCTCCGACGACCGCCAGCATCGTCATAAGGGGAACATTGTAGGCTCCGAAACCTCCGCCGTCCACTGGTGTCATCAGAATCATCGGTTGTGCCCAAGGATAATACGGCCCAAACGTCGCCGAGTTCACGATGAGAATATTCGGTACAGTCAGAGCAAAATTCAGTGCGAGCGGTGCGGCAAAGCTACTCCACACCAATGAAACGAACATCTGCAGGGCAGCCAAGGGTACACAGGCCAGCAACCCAAGCAGTAGTTTGCCCACCAGGAATCCCCAGGGTATCTCCATCGTAATGCCATGGATCATGCCTGCCAGCAAAATGGATATCAGCAACAACACTTGTGTACCCGCCAGAAGCATGAGTACAATCGTCAGTTTGCCAGCATATACACCTGAACGTGTGAGCGGCAAAACCAGCATCTGCTTCCACCCTCCTCCCGCATGTTCGAAACGGCAGACAAAGGACGTAAACACGCCAGTCAGCATCGGCAAAAGGAGTAATCCGTGTAAGAAGACCATGGTGCCCATCAGTACCTGCCAATTCCCCGATGGAGTGGACAACAGTCCGATGAGCAGTGCAATAAGTGGACTTAACAGAATCAGGAGCCATACGGGTGATTTGCCCATCTTCAACCGCTCAGCAGACAAAATTCGAAAATACGTTGTCGCAAAGCTCATATCAGGCCACATCCTTCCGGCTAAAATGCACCATACCCAACAACAGGATCAAGAGCCCCAGACCTGCCCCCATGCCTGCATACAGATATGGATTAGGTCCATTCCAAGCCATCTGTGCCCATGCGAGCGGAAAGATCGGTGAGATACTGAGTGAGAACATACCCGTTATCGCGAGAACGATGCCCAGGGTGACGGGAAGCGCCTGATTCTTGTTAACCATCGTGAGCCACAACTCCAGTGACAACACCGGAAGTGCACCAGCCAAAGGCAATAGCCCCAGCTTGATCGCATGTGTCCAAGGTATTTCGCTGGCATGAAATCCGAGTATCAGCCCCAGACCCACAATTCCTGCGGTTAGCAGCAGGCAGGAGATCACCAGCAACACACATGCAAGCAGGAACTTGGCTAAATACACAGCTGGTCTGGGAATCGGCATCGCGAGCAACTGTTTCCACGATCCCTGTTCATGCTCAACATTAGCGATCATGGAGCTGAGAATGGTTGCTCCCAGCATCAGAGACAAGGGCACAAAGACAACCACATTGCCGAGCAATCCGCCCCACAGGTTATCTGCATACTGCTCTTTCAGATAGTCCAGCCTTAAGCCAAAATTAAGTGCCTGCATCGCTGTCAATCCAAGAGGGGCCAGAAAGACAAGAAACCAGATCCCTTTCCCCCGAATCTTGAGCCAGTCCGACGATAATGCACGCCCAGTCATATGGAAGCCCCCTCACCAATGACCCGCATGAACAGATCTTCCAGCGACTGACGCTGTTCCTCAACACGATACACATCATGATCCTGTTCAATCAATCGGCGCACAAGCAGCGCAACCGAAGGATTATCCATATAAGGAAACGTTAAAGCAGAACCTTGTCGCTGACCAAATTGCCCCTGCTCTCTCGCCAGTTTCATGGCCTCTTCCGGCTCAGAAACTGTTAACCGGATCGAGCTGCCCGTCTGACTATGCAGACTTGCGATGGTATCCTGAAGCACCATCTTGCCTTCACGGATAATACCAACACGACTTGCCATCTGTTCGACTTCACTCAGCAAGTGGCTGGAAACCAGAACGGTAATGCCATGTTCCAGAGGCATGCGTTTGATCAATTCCCGAATCTCCTGAATACCAGCCGGATCGAGTCCATTCGTTGGTTCGTCCAGAATCAGCAACTCCGGTTCACCCAACAAAGCGCTGGCAATACCCAGACGTTGCTTCATCCCAAGGGAGTATCCCTTCACCGAACGTTTGGCATCCTTGGTCAGATCTACAATGGACAGCACTTCAGCAATTCTTGATTTGGGTACATTGATGATGCGACGCAAGGTTTCCAGATTCTCTACTGCGTTCAGATGTCCGTAATAGGACGGGTATTCGACCAAGGAACCCACACGGCGCAAGATATCCATGCGATCCTTGCGGATATCCTTGTCGAAGATACGGATCACGCCTTTGGTTGGTTTAATCAAGCCGAGAAGCATGCGAATCGTTGTTGTTTTGCCGGCACCGTTGGGACCGAGGAAGCCGTAGATATCTCCCTTTTTAATATGCAGATCAAGTTCACGGACCGCTGCACGGTCCCGGTATGTTTTCCATAAATTCGCCGTTTGAATAATATTTTCACTCACTGTATGATCACCTCGGAACTATCGTAACCTTCCAAGGTTAAAGCCAAAGTAGTCTCTAGTTTAAGTTTAGTTTAAAAAAGCTATTTCAGCGGTTTGTTGTTTCCCTGTTTCCCTTACCACTGTAGATATATGTCTGGACACCCGTATCGGAACTGTCTACCCGCTTGCGCAGACCCATCTCACGAATCAACAGGTCTACAATGGATAAGCCTAGACCTGTGCCTTTTGTGTCGGAATTCGGTTGCATTCCCGGACCCCGATCCTGAATAACGATGGCCGTCTCACCCTGAATCTCCTGAGTTGATATACCAATATATTTCCCGCTGGCGGCATGACGTATCACGTTTTGGAACAAATTATCAAGAATACGGCGCATGCCCTGTTCATCCATATGCCAAATCAGCGGTTCCTCTGGCAGGTCAATATCAATATCAAATTGCTCTTTCTCCCAGACCGGGTACCAGGCGGCAGCCGTTTCCCTGACGATCCGCAGTATATCTTTCTCTTCCAGCTTCAGTGTATATTTCCCACTCGTGAGCAAATTATAGGACAACATGTTGTCAATGAGCCCGCCGAGGTCCTCCATCTTTGCTTCCATGCGATGTAATGAACGGTCACCTTGCTCGCTCAGCTCTTCCTTGTGCAAAGCATGCATATGTCCACGAATCACCGTTAGCGGGGTACGCAGATCGTGGGAAAGCCCCGCAATGAGACGCTTGCGCAATTGTTCCTCCTCGCGTTCACGGTGACGGCTGTCGGACAGTTGATGCACCATCTGATTAAAGGATTCTTCCAGTTGACCAATCTCGTCTGACCGGCGGATATCTACCGGAAGCGGGAGGCCTTCCTTGCCGGTGGTCATCATGGCCGTCTGCAAACGTATAAGTCGTTTGCGAATGCGTGCGAAGAAGAGAATCGACATAATGATGAAGATCAGAAAGATGAGGGTCATTACGATACCAAGATACAAGAGTTCCATCGGCCAGTTACTCTGATTCATTTGCAGAAGGGACCGCGGCACTTCAATGATCATGAATCCCTGTCCATTGTCCTGCTCATCTCCGCCAATATATGCAACTACGGTCAGTGGATCGCGAAAGGAAGCTTCTTTCATGAATTGCACCGTATTGTTTACATTCCATAAGGCTGGAATATGAGTCTCTGTCGTTTGCCCGGAATCCAGTGACCATCTCAATGTCGTGTCTGTCCTGCCATCCGGCGACGTGGATTTCAGAAGCGTTACATCTTCACCCCCAAGAATAAAGAGGGTCTCACCGCTCACATTCACACGATACATGGAAGATTTGGGATACGAGCCATGTAATTGCTCCAACCGGGCCTTAATCTCTTCATCCGAAGCACCATCCAGGTTCTTCGCTTCACGTGACCAGAGGTTACTGATCCGGGTAACATCACCGTAAGGCGCGGCGCGGTTCATATTCGTGTCCGTGTTATTCACTACAACAATATATATAACGGATATGATCGGAAGAACGACAGGCACGAATAATACGGCCGCTAGAATCAGGATGATATATCTGGACATCAAGGACCGCCCAAAGCGTAGCTTTCGCCGCCCGGACTGCTTTTGAGCCATGCTTCGTTCTCCCTTCCGTTCTGCCTTCATGGTCTTCCGTTCTTGGAACCGCCGGATCATGGCTTCTTCACGCGATATCCCACACCGCGGACTGTCTGAATAACTACCGGATTGGCCGGGTCAAGCTCCAGCTTCTCGCGTAGATGTCGAATATGTACCATCAGAGTCTTGTCTCCATCCAGATAGGGCTCGTTCCAGACGGCTTCATAGATCTGCTCTTTGGTTCGAATCATGCCCATATGTCGTAGCAGGTAAGCGAAGATGTGGAACTGTTTTCCCGATAAAACAATCTCATCCCCCGTCTCCTCATTGACGATGCGGTTATCCTTCTCATAGATGGAGAGGTGATCCAGCTTCAGAGCTGTATCCGATGAGACCGCAGTTCCCGCTTTACGCAGTTGGACCTCAATCCGGGCAGCCAGTTCATCGGGGTGAAATGGTTTGGTCACATAGTCATCGGCAAAATCGAGACCATGCAACTTGTCGTCAATGGACGTTCTGGCCGAGAGCATGACAATGGGCACGGCGGGATGCTCTTTTTTCAGTCGCTGACCCACCGTAAATCCATCCAACCCGGGCAGCATGACATCCAGAATAATGAGTGAGCAACCGACAGCAGCCTCCGCTGCACCTTCACCACTGCCGAGCCATACCACCTCATAACCGCGCTCCTCCAGATCGGCTCTGACCCAAGTTGCAATTTCCGTATCATCTTCAATATATAACAGTTTGGTTTTCATTCGAATATTCGTTTCCTTTCTGCCCCCATTGGGTTAATGATATATCTGAGCATCATCCTGATAAAAGCTGTCTATAACAGCTGGATTCATATCTTGTTGAAACCATATTGAATTCCTTTACGTTACCACACATTCTAATTATAGCTTATCCATTAACGTGGGGAATGTTATATCAATCAAATCTACCAAGTACATATTATACCTACACCTGACGGGAGGAAATTCATTATGCTGCTGGAAGCCATCTATCATCAACCGAAACGAAACTGGGCCTATGCCTATGACCAAGATACAATCCATCTGCGTTTGCGTGCCAAAAAGAATGATCTGACTGAGGTACATGCCCTGACCGGGGATAAATATGCGTGGGATGCAACCAAAGCGCTGGTTCCCTTAACCAAGTTCACCTCTGACTCCATGTTCGATTACTACGAGGGTGAGGTAAAACCTCCCTACCACCGACTGAAGTACTCTTTTCTGCTCAAAAACGGAGACGAACAGATCTGGATGACCGAGACAGACTTCCAGGAAGAAGAACCGGACGATCCAGGTCGTATGTTCCAGTTCCCTTATATTCATGCCGGAGCTGTATTCACACCCCCTGCATGGGTTAAGGATGCGGTGTTCTATCAGATTTTCCCTGAACGATTCGCCAACGGCAACCCGGATATTAGTCCGGAAAAGGTGGAGCCATGGGGCGGTGAGCCGACGCCTTTCAATTTCTTCGGCGGTGACCTTCAGGGCGTGATCGACCATCTGGATTACATCAGCGATCTTGGCATTAATGCGATCTACTTCACACCCATTTTTGAAGCCACCACCAATCACAAATACGATACTGAAGACTACCTGCGGGTAGACCGGCACTTTGGTGACGCAGATACCGTGAAACGACTGGTCGAGCTGTGCCACGCACGCGGAATTCGTGTACTTCTGGATGCTGTGTTCAACCATTCCGGGAAGACATTTGCGCCGTTTGTAGATGTGCAGAAGAACGGAGAACAATCCAAATACAAGGACTGGTTCCATGTACACGAATACCCGCTGGACGTGAAGGATGGCATTCCTACTTATGAGACCTTCGGATTCGAAGCGCACATGCCAAAGCTGAATACGGAGAATGCCGAGGTTAAAGCCTATCTGCTGGAGGTTGCTGAGTACTGGATCAAGGAAGTGGGTGCAGACGGATGGCGACTGGATGTGGCAGATGAAGTGGATGATGCATTCTGGCGTGATTTCCGCCGTGTAGTCAAAGCCGCTAATCCGGATGCCTACATTCTGGGCGAAGTATGGAACGAGTCTTCCTCCTGGCTGCAAGGCGACCAGTTCGATGCGTCCATGAACTATCCGTTTACCGATGCCGTGAATGCTTTCTTTGTGAAAAATACAATGCATGCCGAACAGTTCGCGAACTCCATCGGTCGGCAATTATCCCGTTATCCGCTTCAGGCCAGCGAAGTGGCGTTTAACTTGCTGGACAGTCACGATACCCCGCGACTGCTCACGCTGTGTGAAGGAGACCAGCGCAAGATGAAGCTGGCTGCATTATTCCAGTTCAGTTACATGGGCGCTCCGTGCATCTATTACGGAGACGAGATTGGAATGGACGGCGAACATGATCCGGGATGCCGTAAATGCATGGAATGGGATGAAGCGAAGCAGGACCGTGAGTTGCTTGACTTTTATCAAAAACTGATCTCCCTGCGTCATGCTCATCCTGCCCTGCGTGCAGAAGGCACCGTTCGTTTCCTGCAGGCTCGTACCGATGGCAGCCAACTGGTATTTGAGCGGCAAAATGAGGAGGAACGCATTCTGGTCCTGTTCAATCGATCCGAAGAGACGGCTATTGTCGAGCTGGAGGCTGGTGACGAGGAATGGACCGAGTTATTCGGCGGAAACCATCGTACCGCCAAGGATGACGGCGTGCTTGCCATTGAATTGCCCGCGTATGGATATGCCGTACTGAGTACGTCTGTGAGCAAGGACTAGATCAGATTACACATACATCTGAAGTCACATATTAGTAGCCCAGCTTCGCTTCATTTGACAGTATAAAACAAGCGTCCTGCAGAACCCGGATTCGGGTTCGCGGACGCTTGTTTTGTATTCGCCATTATACATAATAATGTCACTGATGATATCCCGGTAGTCCCAGTTCAGCTTAAACCTGAGGGTCCGTGTCCACTTGAGCATTGTCCGCCCCACTTGTAGTTGTGTCAGAATCCACTGTCTTCGACTCCATCTCCGGCTCTGCACGCTTGGCCTTCGGTTTTGCCAGCTTCTGCATCATTTTACGGCCAGTTGGCGTCTGAGCCAACCCGCCTTGGGCTGTCTCCCGGTGACGGCTCGGCATCGCACTGCCTACTTCCAGCATAACGTCGATGACTTCATCTGACGGAATAGCACTACGCACTCCGGCCAGGGCCATATCAGCCGCAGCCAGCGCCGTAACTGCACCCAGTCCGTTACGGACGATGCATGGAATCTCAACGAGGCCTGCGACCGGATCGCAGATAAGGCCCAGTGTATTTTTTAACGCCAAGCCTACGGCATGAACGACCTGTTCCGGTGTACCTCCACGCAGTTCAACCATGGCACCCGCAGCCATGCCGATCGCGGAACCCACTTCTGCCTGACAGCCACCTTCCGCACCGGAGATAAATGAATTGTTGGCAATAACATAACCGATCGCTCCCGCGCAGAACAACCCATTCACCAAATGTTCGTCCGTCCAGCCAAATCGCTCCTGTGAGCTAATAAAAACACCGGGGATGATGCCGCAGGAACCGGCTGTTGGTGTTGCCACAATCCGGCCCATGGAGGCATTTACTTCAGATACACACAGGGCATACGCCATGGCAAGTGCGGAAGCATCTCCTGAGCAAGTTTCACCCTTGCGAATGTACTCGGCCATTCTTTTACCGTCTCCACCCGTTAATCCACTGCGTGAAGTGGTATCTTCCGTTAACCCTTTACGTACCGCTTCCTTCATCACCTGATAATATTCAGACATCTGCTTCACAACATCCGCTTCCGGTGTATTGGTCTCCTGAACCTGCTCCTCGATCATCAGTTGAGCAATCGTTTTGGATTCCGCTGTACAGATCGTATTCAGTTCGTGTAAATGTTTAAATCGCATCCGAATCAACTCCTCTCTTCAAATCGATGACACGAATGTCCAGTACATGATCCAGCTCCTTCAGACGCTTGAGCATATCAGGATTCGGCACGCCGTCCATCTCCATCGCAGTAAGCGCTTCGCCATCACGGGCTTTCCGATCCACCTGCATATACCCGATGTTAACCTCGGATGAACTGATCGTGGACGTTACCGAGGCAAGCACTCCCGCTTTGTCCGCATGCCGCAGCACAAGTGTCGGAAACTCACCACTAATCTGGACACGAAAATCATTCATCGCATGCACCGATACACTACCACCACCAATAGAAGCACCGATTAAGGAACAGGTACGCCCTTCATGCCACAACTCAATTTTGACCGTATTGGGATGAGGAGCAGGCAGGCCGCTTGTATAAAACTCGACTTCCATGCCCGCTTCCTCTGCGTATTGCTCTGCATCCGGAATACGCGGATCGTCTGTGACATAATCCAGCAGACCGCCGATCAGTGCCAGATCTGTTCCGTGCCCCTGATACGTATCAGCAAATGAACCGTATAGTGTCAACCGGGCACGATCGGGCGTACAACCTAGCCACTGACGAGCGATTCTTCCGAGCCTTGCTGCTCCAGCTGTATGTGAACTTGAAGGCCCCGTCATCGACGGACCAATAATTGAGAAAACATCTTTAAATCGCACCTTGTAACCCTCCAATTGTGTTCGTCATTTCCATCCAGATCCCATGCCATAATGTTCCTTTATTACTGAATGATGACATCAAAAAAGGACAGAAGAAGGCCTCAGGCCCTCTCTCTGTCCTCGATACCTGAGAGTTTCACGATCAGCAGTGTCTCACGACAAGGTGCATTGCCTGCGATTACAGACAAGTCACCGGACTAACTGATCATATACCCCTTGGGTGGCGCAGTTCGCGCACTCTCCAGAGTTGCGTCCAACGATGGTACATTTACCTGAGAGATTAACCGCTGCGCCGGGTGCGCAGCAGCTTGCTCCTTCGGTGCCTGAACACTAGCCATTGCTCGGCTAACTCAGGTCTCTCCCGCTCGTTATCATCCGCTGTATGGAACCATTCTGAGCGTATGTCAGAACAGTAATGGAAATCGTTCATTTCTTCTTCATTAAGATTAATCGACCGGAAGATCAGTGTCAACAAACTTAACGATTTCTTTGGATGTATTTCCTTGATTTCCTATTGAACCGATGAAAACCAGAATATTTTGTCAGCTTTCATCACATTAATACGATAAAAGGATATTTTAAACATATTATTTCATTTTCCTTCAATCAAAGATGTGCTTACTACTATTTATGATATTGTCCACGAAACTGTTCGGGTATTCAGGCAACCATAATATTTGAACCACACTGTTCGTAGCCCTTCCTGATCTGCACACCCTAATTCACAGTTCGTAGAAGATACTCTCGTTCTGTACATAGGGTCTGCAATACTTGCTGCATAACTTCGGCATGCGGTCTTTCATCCATTCGTGTCTCGACTCATTCGCCATCTGAAAGGCATAATAACCCAGTGTAAAGATCAACATGAATCCTTCCATTAATCGGATATCACGATCCGTCAGTGGCGCGATCTGTTTGGTATAACCTGATAAGAATATGTCACGTTCCTCCCGATTGAACATAAGTGCTGCCCCTCCGGCATCGAAAAGATAATAACCATAACCGTGTAGGCAAAAATCAATCAAGGACATCCCCTGATCCGTTATCAGCAGATTGTTGCGAGTAATATCCCCATGAATGATCCCCCATGTCCCTGCGTGCTGCGGGTATGTTTCTAGCTGCTCATTAATGTTCTCAAACGTCTCACGAAGCAGATCGAAGTCTTCCGTTGTAAAAATCCCCAGTCGGACGCCTTCCTCTAGCTGCCCTAGCATGACCAAGTTCTCATGAATGTTGCCATATGCCGGCCGCACCTTTGTTTGATCTGTCTGATTCTGCTCACGCCCATATTGATGAAGCATCTGCAGTTGTGCCCCAAGATCATAGATCTGTTCTGTTGTCAGGCGTTCTCCCTGCTGGATGTCCCTTCCCTCAATCCACTCCAGAACTGTACAGCAGATCTCTTTACCTGCTTCACTTGTCCATAACGTGACCCAATCTCCTGATACATTGCGTACCGGATGCTGTACGCGTAATGCTGTCGTTGCATTTAACTCATGAAGCAGGTTCATCTCTGCCTCCAGCGCAGGAGGCGTATGCTGAATACCTGTCATACTTGCATATGCGGCTTGATGGATACGTAGCAGATACTTCTGCCCGCTTGCTTCATCAACGACATGATACGTCAGATTCTCATTATGACGAATATATGAAACGACAGGTTTCTCAATAGTGTAGTTCTGTATAATCTGAGCTGCCATATGGTCGTAAGACATCTGATCCGTAGTGATTATCAACATCTCCTTCAAAGTAATGTAAACGTTCTCTTAATACTAAATATCGTAGCATGATTGCTTTGCATACAGCAAATTCTTCCGAAATGAAATTTAAAAAGCACAACCCCCGAACAACCGTCCAGGCATTGTGCTTTCTTTTGTCTCTATTTATTTCTCAATCTCTCTGTCTGTTGCTCTATGTGACACTCCATAATCCAATTAACCGAAACGACCCATAATGTATTCTTGCGTCAGACGATTGTCCGGGTTCGTGAAAATATGCTCTGTGTCCCCGTGCTCAATCATGCTTCCCAGATAGAAATAAGCTGTATAATCCGAGATGCGTGCCGCCTGCTGCATGTTATGGGTAACAATAACAATCCGCAGCTCCTTCTTGAGCTCGGTAATCAATTCTTCAACTTTACCCGTGGATACCGGGTCAAGTGCAGATGCAGGCTCATCGAGCAGCAGAATCTGCGGATCAACAGACAGGGCGCGGGCGATACATAAACGCTGCTGTTGTCCACCTGAGAGAGACAGGGCTGATTCATTCAGCCTGTCTTTCACTTCGTCCCAGAGCGCAGCACGACGCAAGCTTTTTTCCACAATCTCATCCAGTGCCTTCTTACTCTTTGTACCACGGTAGCGGGGGCCAAACGCGATATTGTTGTAGATGGACTTATGAAAAGGATTTGGCTTCTGCCACACCATGCCAATCTTCTGGCGAAGCTTGATTACATCGGTTCCAGGCTCATTCAGATCGTTACCGTCCATCCAGATATGTCCCTCTGTGCGGGAACCGGCGATCTCGTCGTTCATTCGGTTAAGCGACCGGAGGAACGTGGATTTACCGCAGCCAGACGGCCCGATGAGCGCCGTTACGCTCGCTTCGGGAAATGTAAGACTGATCTGCTTGACCGCCTGAAAATGTCCATAATATATGCTTAACTGTTCCGTACCAAAAGGTATGGCCATGTTGGTTCCTCCTTATTTCGAAGCTGTCATGCGGCGGAATACAACCCGACCGATCCAGCGCGCACTTAGATTGAACGCCAGCACGAGAATGACAAGCACAGCTGATGCACCTGCTGCCACCTCTTTGGAATCTGGCCCAATGCCTTCACTGTTCACTTTCCAGATATGGACAGCAAGTGTCTCTGCCGGACGGAACGGATTAAGCGGTGATCTTGGACTCGTCGGATTCCAATCTGTAAAGTCCAGTGGTGGACTACTCATACCTGCGGTGAACATCAACGCTGCCGCCTCACCAAAGATCCGGCCCGATGCCAGAATCGTACCCGTAATCAAACTCGGCAATGCCACAGGCAGCAGAATGGAAGTGATAATCTTCCACTTGGACAGTCCAAGTGCAAGACCCGCTTCCTTCTGTTCCTTCGGAACAGCCCGGAAGGCCTGCTCCGTTGTCCGTACCATCAGTGGCAAGTTAAAGATCGCCAGAGCCAAGGCACCCGAGATCAGGGAGAAACCAAGACCAAATTGATTTACAAGCAATAAGAGACCAAACAAACCGATAACGATGGAAGGGAATGATGACAACACTTCAACGACCAGACGAATGAAGCTGGTGATCTTGCCTGGTTTGGCGTATTCAGCCATGTAAATTCCACCGCCCCATCCGAGTGGGATGGTCACAATCAATGTCAGGACAAGCAAGAATACGGAGTTAAAGAGCTGTGGACCAATCCCGCCGCCACCCTTAAGCAACTGGGGTGCACTCGTCAGGAAGTTCCAGCTAATATGTCCAATTCCTCTATACATGATGAAGCCAAGCAGACCGAGCAATATAATAACAATGAACAGGGCCAATACAACGATAACGGATGTTGCAATTTTATCTACCGTCTTTGCCTTCATTTTCATACCCGGTTCCTCCTTTCAAGCAGGCGAACCAGAATGACGAAGACAAATGTCATCACCAGCAGGACAAGCGCCATACTCCACAGTGCATTGTTATGAACAGAACCCATCGTGGTGTTACCCATGCTGAGTGTAATTACACTTGTTAATGTTGAAGCCGATTCGAGCAAGGATGTTGGAACATGCGGTGCATTACCGATAACCATCTGCACAGCAAGGGCCTCACCAAAAGCACGAGCCATACCCAAAACGACACCTGTCAACAAAGCTGGCAAAGTCGTAGGAATGATGACACGGTAGATGGTTTGCCAGCGAGTGGCACCCAGTGCGTACGAGGATTCACGCAATCCTTTTGGCAAAGCAGACAACGCATCTGCCATAATACTTGTTACCGTAGGAAGAATCATTACCGCCAGAACAAGACATCCGGCTGCAATCCCGACGCCTGTTCCACCAAAGATACTGCGCAGCAAAGGTACGATGACACTCAGACCGATAAATCCGTACACAACAGACGGAATTCCAGACAAGAGCTCAATGGCCGGTTGCAATATTTTTTTCCCTTTACCCGGTACAATCTCTGTCATGAAGAGTGCTGCACACAGGCCAAGTGGACTAGCGATCAATGCTGCAAGCAAGGTTGTAATGAAAGAACCTGTAATGAACGGTAATGCCCCGTAGAATGCAGGTTCTCCGGTTGGATTCCACGTCTTTCCACCAAGGAATTCGCTTATGCTTATTCCGTTTTGGAAAAATGTGGACAGTCCCTTGGACGCTACAAAATAAACAATGGAAAACATGACAACGATCAGGAAAACGACACAAATCGACGTATAGATCCGTCCCGTCCACTCTTCCCAATAATGTTTCTCTTTTAAGGGCCGGCGCGGTTTCAACTTGTTATTCATTACCGTTCCCCCTTCGGTCTGTTCCATAACAACCATCCTTCTATAGTAGAATTAATGCAAAATATGGGATTATTTCAGAGCAAACCGCGTAAAGAGGCGGGACCTAAGTCCGCCTCTTTCGCTGTATGCGCAAGTTCAAAGATTATTGAACCACATTACCTGCTGCATCGCGTTTTACTTTCATACCTGACATTGGAATGTATCCAAGTTCTGTCACGTCGTTTTGTTGAATTTCGTCACTCAGGATGTAGTCCAGGAAAGCTTTTGTTGCTGCATCCGGCTCACCTTTTGTGTACATGTGCTCGTAAGCCCACACTGGATACGTTCCTGCTTCCACGTTCTCAACTGTTGCTTCTACACCTTCGTACTTCAATACTTGCAAGCTATCATCCAAGTAAGACAGGGCGAGGTAACCAATAGCACCTGGCGTTTCAGCTACCAATTTTTTTACGTTACCAGAAGAATCTTCTTGAATCGAACCTTGGATATCATCCATTTTTGCACCCAATGCATACTTCTCGAAAGTTGCACGAGTACCGGAACTACTTGGACGGTTTACAATAACAATTGCTTTATCCGCGCCACCAACGTCTTTCCAGTTCTTCACTTTACCGGAGAAAATGTCAACCAGTTGTTGCTTAGTCAAATCTTCTACACCTGCATCTTTGTTGCTAACTGGAGCCATAGCTACTACGGCTACTTGATGGTCAACCAGTTCTTTTACTTTGGCTTCGTCCTCCAGCTTCTCTTCTGCAAATACATCAGAGTTACCGATTGTAGCTTGTCCGTCAGATACTTGCGTCAAGCCAGTACCACTACCGCCACCTTGAACTTGAACCGTTACGTTCTTATATTCATCAACTGCCATAAATTTCTGTCCAGCTTGTTCTACCAGAGGTAACAATGCTGTTGATCCGACTGCCAGAATGTTACCGCTAAGCTCAGCAGCAGCTTCCCCTGATCCATTGCTTGCAGCACCCTCTGTACCCGCGTCATTTTTCGATCCGCATGCAGCGAGCACCAGTACGAACGTTAAGGTCATCAAAATAAACGGCAACTTTTTAAACATGTTTTGTTTTCCTCCCCCAATGTAGTGATGGCGTTTTGTGAATTTGTTTGTTCACCATCAACTCTTTACTCATTGTAGTTTCGGTATGTCATCTTAAAATCAGTGTTTTGTAAACGCAATGTTAAAAATATCGGCTGTATATTGAAATTTATCTGAGAGAAATTGCGCTGAAGTGGTCACTTCGGGAACGGATTCAATGTAAATCCGTATTGTGTCCAAATTTCCATGAAAAAAATTTACTTATAGATATATGAAGTAGCTAATACCATAAGTGGCCGTTCCGGTTACGGATCGTTCTTCTGATCGCTGTTGTCTCCAAATTTCTTTGATCAATAATTTTAATTGTTGTAATTAGGAGACAAAGGCGAACGCTTCGCTTCTTCAGAATCGATTCCGTCCCCTTCACTACGATCGTGGTTTTATCTACGCATTAAGACCAAGGAAAAAGTTATTCTTTTCTTACAGGTGAAAACGACACACAATCGTTCAGTTCCCTGCACTGTGTCAGCGCTCGTTGAATCTCAGGCATTTCAATCTTCAGCCTGAGAAGTAGTAAAAAATGGCCAGCCCTATAGTAGGCTGGCCTTATGTAATTGGTTTAGGTACTTAATAGAGATAGAAAATTTTCATTTCTTCTATAGAAGAAACAGAAGAAAAACAAAGAAACTGCCCCGCCGCCAGTGCATAGCACCAGCGGCGAGGCAGCGAAGAGAGCAGTCTTTTACAATACATTGAAAGAATCAGATACTTCTAACATACAAGCTAATTTTTCTAACCCAGAATCCATAACCACAACGCCAACCCGGCTAGCGTAATTAACAAGGTTGGAATGGTCAGGATAATGCCTGCTTTGAAATAATACCCCCATGTAATCTTCACACCTTTGCGGGATAACACGTGCAGCCACAGCAATGTGGCAAGTGATCCAATCGGGGTCATTTTGGGACCCAGGTCGGAACCAATGACATTGGCATAGATCAATGCTTCCTGAATAATACCTTCGGTATGTGCGCCCTGAATGGCTAGCAGGTTAATCAACACGGTCGGCAGGTTGTTCATCACCGATGATAATACAGCAGCGATGATGCCCATCCCGAGCGAAGCAGCCAGCAGACCATGCTCTGCTATGGCATCCAGCCAGCGACTCAGATGATCCGTTAACCCTGCATTACGCAGTCCATATACGACGATGTACATGCCCACCGAGAACACCACAATCGACCATGGCGCTTCCTTAATTACCCGCTTCAGATCAACAGCCTCGCTCTTGCGTGCCAATAAAGCGAACAGCAGCGCAACGGAGCCAACGATAACCGACACGGGAATCGGCAGAAACTCACTGGAGACATAGGCAACCAATAACAGCCCAAGCATGAACCAGGCGATTCGGAACATCCGTGGATCACGTATCGCTTCCTTCGGGTCACGTGCCGCGGAGATGTCGTAGCGAAGGGGTATGCTTTTGCGATAGAACAAAAACAACATCCCCGTACTCGCTACGATTGAGAACAGATTGGGCACGACCATGCGTACAGCATACTCCACAAATGTAATACCAAAGAAATCGGCTGACACAATGTTAACCAGATTGCTGACGACTAACGGTAACGACGTGGTATCGGCGATAAATCCACTCGCCATCACAAAAGCCAACACCATGCGCTCATCAAACTTCAATGCACGCACCATCGCCAGCACAATTGGCGTCAGAATGAGCGCCGCACCATCATTCGCGAACAGAGCAGACACAGCGGCTCCCAGCAGAATGGAGTAGAAGAACAGTCTGCGACCGTCTCCTCCAGCCAGCCTTGCCATATGAAGGGCAGCCCATTCGAAGAAACCCGTCTCGTCGAGGATGAGAGAAATCATAATAATGCCAACAAAGGCCAGTGTTGCATTCCATACAATAGATGCCACATCCGAGGCATCGTTTAAGCTGACAACTCCACATAGCAGGGCAAGCAATGCCCCGCCCGAGGCAGTCCAACCGATACCCAACCCACGAGGTTGCCAGATCACCAAGGTGATCGTCACTACAAAAATCAGTATTGCTACGTATACCATAGAGCCTCCTGCTGTACCCTGTATCCATATATTATTTCGTTAATTCGATCTTGTTTTGTAAGATTACACCGCTATACGCGCAGAATAACCAGACGATATATTTATACAGGGCTACAGGAGCAATGTCTATCTTTATTTTCTTCTATTATAAAGAGTGTGGTAAATTATGGCGTTCCAATGTTAGATTTTATTCTTTGCCCTTATCCTTCGGTGTATCCTCCACCATCTTGAACATGCCAAGCAATCCTTGTAATTGTTCCGCCATGCTATTCAAATGTGCCGATGATGATGCGATCTCTTCTACCGATGCCAGTTGTTCTTGCGAAGATGCAGACACGGATTCTGTATTCGCAGCCGATTCCTGGGTCACATTCGAAATATCACTCATCGCCTTGGCAACGTGGGATGCACCACTCTCCAGTTGCTTCGTTGTTGCGGACAAGTCATCCAATGTATGAACAGCATCTTCCACCGCCTCCCGAATCTGAGCAAAGGATTGTCCTGACGTATTCACAGCCTGAATTCCTTCTCCTACCCGAGTCTGAGCCGCATTCATGGCGATTAGAGCGGCATCCATGTCCTGACGGATATTATGAACCACCTCACCAATCTGCGCTGCCGAACTTCCGGATTCTTCTGCCAGTTTGCGTACCTCACCGGCTACAACTGCAAACCCACGACCCGCATCCCCCGCTCTTGCCGCTTCAATAGAAGCATTTAATGCGAGCAAGTTCGTTTGTTTGGAGATGGATGCAATGACATCAACCATGCTACCAATCTCAACGGAACGGGCATTCAGAGATTGAACCACCGTTCCCAGCTGCTCCACCGTTTCCTGGATACTGTTCATCTGCTCCACAGCCTGTCCTGCTGCCTCATTCCCAGAAGAAGCCGCTCCGGACGTATTCCGCATATTCGCCGTAATCGATTGCACACGCTCCGACATCATTCGAACATCTTCTGCCATTCGGCTCATCTGTCCCGATCCGTCTTTCACGCTGTTTACCTGCTGCTCTGCACCTTCAGCCAGTTCCTGAATGGCCTGTGTTGAATGTTCAATCGCTTTGGTGGTTTGTTCTGCACTGGCAGACAACTCTTGAGAAGAAGCAGACACCTGCTCTGTCGTTTCTTGTACACCAAGAATCATCATCCGCAGATTATCGACCATACGTTCAAAATACTTCGCCAGTTCTCCGACTTCATCTTTACGTCCTGTTTCCATTTTCACGGTCAAGTCACCTTTACTTACAGCTCTGGCTGATTCCTGCAATCGTTTAATTGGACGCAGCATGGAGCGTGTAAACCAGATAATAAAGAGGAGCGTAAGGAACGTAGCCGCCAGAATAACAATAAATGTGGCCATGCGAATATCCTTACTCGCATTGGTTATTTCACTCTTGGACATCGCGCCGGCAATTTTCCAGCCTGTTGCTTCATTTGTTGAAAAAATCATCATCTTCGGCTGATCGTTGAACACATAATCGAATTGACCTTCTGGACCTTCATACATCTCATCCAGCAAGCCACTCGTTTCCGGCGTACCTGCATCTGCTACAGGGGATACGACATAGTTTTTGTTTGCATCCATTATAATGACGTAACCTTCTTTGCCCACCTTAATGGATGCCTGCTCTTGCAGATCTGTTAGATCCATAGACAAACCGACAACACCGGATTGGTCTTTTAATGTTTTGGAGATAAATACAACGGCAACGCCATCGGTATTAACAGACACAGCTGATACGACGGCTGTACCCGGCTTTTCCATCGCTAGTTTGTACCACTCCCGCTCCCTAGGATCATATGCATCTCCACGCGTACTGCTTGCTGTTGCTTTACCTCGAACCATGACTCCATCCGTTGTTCCCACAAAAATGTTCATGGCATCGGGATGCAAGCCCAGATATTGCTCCAGCTTTAACTGAAGCTCTGTACTATCGTTCTCCCCTTTGATCAGGCTCGGATCAAGGGCATCCGCGAAATAGTTAATGTCATGAATCTTGTTATTCACTTGACTTTCTACAATGGTATTGGCAGTGCTCACACTTTGCATGGCACTATCCACTAATTGTCCTTGTACGCCATCTTCAGCCATCGTCAGTGTGATCAAGCCGATCGCCAAGCTTGGCAGGAGCAGAACTGCCAGGAAGGAGACCAATAGTTTGTTCCTTATATTCCAGACGAAACCTTTCTTTTTCTTCTTTTTATTTTGATTATGTTTTGGTTTGGCAGGTTTCGCTGCTTTCATTGGTTTATTATCCTGAGTTTCACTCATGTCTTTCTCCCCCTCAAAATGTAAAAATGCCCTCTTTCTTTGTATGTATGGATCAATCTAAAAGGCTTATCTTATATATCGGCTAAATGAGGGTATTTATTTGAGAGAAAAATGTGCAGGCACGCCAAACAAGCCACCTCTGATCAGAAGCGACTTGTACAAGCTACAGGTTACTAATTATTACATAAATTAGATGAAGTATTGCAGTACGGACCGCCTGGCGGTTGTGCCGAGGGTTTACCAAAATAGTAGCCCTGGGCAAGCTCAATACCTATGGAACGACAGAATTCAAACTCTTCCATTCGTTCGATCCCCTCGGCAAGGACTTGCCCTCCAAATCGACTCGACATCTCAACAATATGAAGAATTTGCTGTTGTTTGGTCGAATCCTGATCACATCGGTCAATAAGACTTCGATCTATTTTGACAAAATCCGGTTCTAACCTATTCATCAACTCTATTGTCGAATATCCGGCACCCACATCATCCAGTGCAACCGACATTCCACGGGAACGATATACCTCAAATATTTGCTGCAAGATGGGCATATGCTGAATCTGCTCTGTTTCCACGACTTCAAACACAAAATCTTTAGGGTCAAGCGAAAGACGTTCAATCGCTTCAAACGTATGTGTCAGACAATATTCGGGTTTATATATGGAGGAAGGCAGGAAATTTACGAAGCGTTTGACACCATGCGGCAGAAAAAGGGCACTGGTCTCAATAGCAGTAATACGCGCCAATCGATCCAGAAAAGAATGTAGTCCGGTCTCACGCGCAACTTCAAATAATTCATAGGAACTGAAGGATTTTCCATTCTCAGCAGGACGAAGCAAAAACTCATATCCGATAATCTGCTCCGATGCATCAACGATGGGTTGCATATGACTGCTGAATTGATGCTCCAGAATAATGGAAACAAGCTCCGCATGTTTGAAACGGGACTCCTGCATGGTTAGACTAATCCAGCTTTCTTCATTAGCCTGTTCGTAAATAGGCATAATCTGAACAGTTAGGGAATCACGTAATGTCGGATCAATTTCGCCGATCTGTTCTATTAAGCTCTGAACCGTCTCCAGATTCGAAAAATGCATCCACATCATGTCATCCGACGTCTCGATAAGTCTTCCCGGCGTTTGTAGCGCTTCCAGCAAAGCGGGGGAAATGGGACGCAAGTACAAGGTACCTTGGCCCTCTATAGGATAGATTGGACTGCAGCCACTGCAATTCATGTAGGACCCCCCTTGCCAATTTAGATTCCATGTCCATTAATGTTCACTTGTATATACCCAAAGTTTGTAAATATTATATCATGGGTCTTAAAATTAATCTCTACTGTTTTGATGACTTCCTGTATGACGATTCTTGGAACAAATATATTCAAATTTACAGAAAAAAAGACCGACAGTCTGATGACTGTCGGTCTCCTCCTCAGCTTATTAAACTTTAAGATGCGGGAATCACGATCTTCTGTCCAACTTTCAGGTTATGCACATTTGAGATTTTGTTAGCTGTCGCAAGCTTGCGCCAGTCCACACCATATTTTAAGCCGATACGGTACAAGTTATCCCCTTTTTTCACCACATATACCACTTTGCCGCCCGCTGGTTTCTCAGGCTGTGGCTTGGTCGTTGGTTTGGTTGGAGTAGTCGGCTCCGTAGGTTTAGTTGGCTTTGTAGGCGTAGGAGCAGGCTCCGTACCTGGTTTCGGTGTTGTTGTTGCTTCTCCAGTCAATTTCATGCCGTATTCAGCAAAACCATCATCATTTGTACCAATGAAAGACATCGCCGGGTTCGCTTCTACCAGATTTTTGGCATCCGGGGAAGATGCGAATACCACTTCAAGGTCGTTAAGTGCTGCTGCGGTTAACCCAGCAGATGGTTTGATTGGTGCCAGAGACCAGTTGCCGTCCGCTGCCGGATTAATCGTTTTATTCTCACGGATGTAGTCGATGATCACTTGACGGTTCTCATCCGGTGCAGCCAGAACGATCCGTTTGCCGTCCGGGTTAGCCAGTTTGGATGAAGAAGCACGGTAGTTATTTGTCGCTACAATGAATTTTTGTGCTGGATCAACCGGTTTGCCGTTAAAGCTCAGGTCCTTGATCCGGCTTGCGGATGCATTAACAATCGTAGCTTTGCTATCGTATTTGGCTGGTTGGGTCACATCAATCTGATACGTTACACCATCGATAACATCGAAGTTGTACGTTGGGAAGTCGTTGTTGATCAGTTGTTGTTGTCCACCTTTAGCCGGGTCGATCTGGTTGAACTGGCCTGCAGACCATTCCAGCCATTCTTTCAGTTCTGCGCCGTTAACCATTACAGCATGTACCGTATTTGGATATACGTACAGGTCAGCAACGTTTTTGATCGCAATGGTGCCTTTAGGAATATTCGTGTAATACGAAGCGCCTGAACGTCCACCGGCTTTGAATGGTGCACCTGCGGACAATACAGGGATTTTCTCATATTCCGTACCTTGCATATGTTTTTCGACATACCATTTCTGTGCATTCGTTACGATCTGGATGGATGGATCATCCTGCACCAGAGCGAAGAAGCTGTTGATAGGTGCAGTCGTTTCGCCCACCGGACCACGAACATACTCCAATGTACCTTCATGCTCTTCATGAACCGCATCAATGATGTCCTGATCCGCATCTACCAATGGCTTTTTGTTGGCTGTGTCATAGATTGGGCGTGCTTCCGTTTTGGAATCAACCACTTTCCATTTGCCATCAACCAGCTCCAGATCCAGGTCGATGATACCAAGATGATCACCCCAGAACCCTGGCTCTACAGCAGGAACGCCATTAATTGTACCTTTCTCAAGGTCTACCCCTTTTTTTCCAGCAAAATCAGCACTTGGGAATACTTTGTGAGCATGTCCAAACAGAATAGCATTAATGCCTTCTACCTGGCTCAGGTACAGTACGGAGTTCTCCATCAGATCCGTTTGAGGAATATCCTCAAATCCGGAGTGAGGGATGGCTACAACAATGTCGGCACCTTCGGCTTTCATTTTTGGAATGAATTTTTTCGCGGTAGCAATAATATCCTTGGCGATTACTTTACCTTCAAGGTTAGCGCTATCCCACTGCATGATTTGAGGCGGTACAAATCCGATCACACCCACTTTGATCGTATGTTCCTTGCCAGTCTCATCCGTTACTTTTTTATCCAAAATCTCATACGGTGTGAAGTAATTCTTGTCATTTGTCTCATCATCATCACCATCGTCTACATAAACATTGGCATTAATGTAAGGGAAGTTTGCTCCCTCCAGCGTCATGTCCAGGAAGTCCAGACCATAGTTGAACTCATGGTTACCGATGTTACCTGCATCATAATCGAGCAGATTCATCGCTTTATATACAGGGTGAGTCTCACCCTTTTTCAGTGGATCAATCTTTGCAACATAGTCTCCCAGCGGGTTACCCTGAATCAGATCACCATTGTCGAAAAGTAAGCTGTTCTTGGCTTCATCACGCGCTTTTTTGATCAGTGTAGCTGTTTTGGCGAGTCCATACTGGTCTGTCTCTTTGTCGGAATAATAATCGTAGTTAATCAGATTGTCATGAATATCTGTTGTCTCCATGATCCGCAGTTTAACTTTGGCAGCATCCGCAGCCGATACAGGTACCGGAAACACCGCAAGCACGTTTAATGCAACCAAAGCGGCAGTCAGGCTTGATAATACTTTTTTACTCGTTTTCAAAATAACCCCTCCCGGTTATGTACATTGAATCATGCATTAATGGGCAAACGAAGAGCGCAGAAAAAAGATAGATTTCATGGGTTGTGCGTACTGACGCTCTGATGACATGCATCGGAATTTCAGGTAAGTTTATCTCACATGAACATCTATTTATGTCTGTGCTTGTCGTTTACATTCCAAATCATAACGCAATGTTCAGCCATTGAAAAGCATTATTTTTTACATTAACCGCACATACCTAGGCAAGTTTACATTATCATGCGTGATTTCGACAATTTTTTCAACATTTTAGTAGGTATATCGTACTTATTATCTCTAAAATACGTATATTACATGTGTCTTACATGTATAACCAATTAAGCGTTATTCATCCATAACAAAAACCGTGAAACCTTCATGGCTTTCACGGTTGGATTAAACTCTGCGGGTATTTTCGCATAAGGACGCTACTTTGCAGAGGTTATGTTCATATTTGGATTATTGTTCCCACACATGATGTTCATGATCTTTCCCTGTATATTCAATACGAGTCGGGGTGATGTCCAGAATGACATAGTTTGGATCATTAGGTCCATCGAACCACGCCTTCAGTTCGTCGTTCCACACTTGCTCACGCAAGCCTTCGTTCTTCGTCACTTCACAGGTCCCTTCGATCTCAACTACTTCCTTGGAACCACCAGCCTCATAACCCAGTAGCAGGCTAACATTCGGATTATTCTCCAGTTCCTCTACTTTGTGTGTACGGCGGTTCGTTGCCAGATGAATGTTCAGTCCATCGTTGAAAAGCGCCATATAGCGGGATTTTGGTTTACCATTCTCCACAGTGGAGAAGCTGCAAAAAGGGTTGTTTTCCAATGCTTTTACAATGTTTTGTTCCAATTCAGTCTGGTTCATGGGAAGTGCTCCTTTCGGTTTGGGGGATATTGGAAGGACTATGTAGGCCGTTGCGGGTGCGGATCGTTTTCTTTGGATCGCTGTTATCTCACGATGATCCTGATCTCTTCATCGTATACGTTGGATTAAAGACGATTTACACTGACACTACGATGACAGAATAACCTTCCAATCGCTGTTATCCCCAGATTTTTTTTGATTCCCTTTTCTCAAGGGAAAAATCCGGTGATAAAGGCGACCGCTTCGCTTTTTCAGGTTTCTTCTGTCCTCTCCGTTATCGTGTAAATGTTTAATTCAATGGATATGCAAGTGAAAATCAAGGATACAAGCAGACACTTCGCTTCCTCAGAATCGATTCCGTCCCCTCCACTACGTCTACTGTTCTCCCAATTTGAGGAGTGGTTAAGCTAAAGTTCAAACAGAAACCTGTACTTAACTTTGCAGGTTTCGTTTCTTTAGGTTTTATCCGCTCCGTCGCCGTGTATAAGTACAGTCAACTTACGTTAGGTGTAATAAGCCTGTACTTATAGTGTACCCACCTCACCTATGGTGAATCCATGAACCGATACGCCAACGTGACAAAATTGGAAAAGTTCTTTATAAAAATATTTACATAAAGGGATTATCTCATATCGTTCCTAGGATCATTTCAATTCAAATCTCCAAGATAGATTGATGAAGAATCCGATTTAAGCAGCAGCTCACCAATGGTTTTTGGATATAAACGAATCTGGGACAGCTCTTCAAGTGCAATCCATTCCACAGCGACTTGGTGGTCGTCTGGATTGGAGCCTTCATAAACGGTTGCCTCCGGATCTATCAGGCTGCACGCAAAATAAAATTCAACCTGGTGGATGTCTGCATCCCAATCGGCGAATTCATGATTTTTTCCGATATACTCCCGGATATGTAACAGCTCTCCCACGTTCACAGCCTGACCAATTTCCTCCAGACATTCGCGCGCGACCGCATCCTTGAGTTCTTCACCTTTCTCCTGTCCTCCACCCGGGAACACATAAGCGGTACCATATTGGTCTTCCAGCCGGATGACCAGCAATCGTCCATCCTGCACAATGACAGCTTTCGCCGAGTTGCGTATGGGTTTCATTCTGTTCATTCACTCCTTGTCATTCCAAAATTTCAAAGTTCAATCCGAACAACCTGATACTACTGTTGTTCTGCTGAACATGCGTATCATCCCGTGGTATGCGCAGATAACCTAATGCCTTCCGATTCCAAGACGTGACGAATCTCTTGCGCAAATGCGAGAGCGTTCACTCCGTCACCGTGGATACAGACCGTCTCTGCCTTAATGGGAACCAGCGTATCATCCGTGGATACAACCACGCCGTCTTTCACCATCCGAAGCACTTGAGCAATGGCTTGTCCCGATTCTTCAATGAGGGCTCCAGCTTGACTGCGAGGAGTTAACTGTCCGTACGTCCCATAGGTTCGATCCGCAAACACCTCGCTCACACTGCGCAGACCGATGCGATCCGCAGCGTGAATCAGCTTACTGCCCGCCAGACCATACAAATATAGATCAGGTTGTACTTGATAGATCGCCTCCACAATGGCTTCAGCAAGCTCCGTATCTTCTGCGGCCATATTGTATAAAGCACCGTGCGGTTTGACGTGATGCATTCGCCCTCCACTTACCCGGACAAATGCATCCAGTGCACCGATCTGATACACCACCATGTCATATGCTTCCCGTGGCGTAATCTCCATACGTCTTCTGCCAAACCCTTGCAAATCCGGCAACCCGGGGTGGGCTCCAATTGCAACCTGATGCTCCAATGCCCTCTCCACCGTCAGCCGCATTGTAGCCGGGTCCCCTGCATGAAATCCGCAGGCAATATTGGCTGATGTAATCAAGGGTAGAATGGCTTCGTCCGACAGCGTGCGATATATACCATAACTTTCGCCCAGATCACAATTGATATCCAAGGTTTTCGAGGTATTCATTTAGCGCCCCCCATTTCTGCCATTCTTCTGCTTATCAGCTTATCCATGAGCTGCATATTGATTTCCTGTTCCATATACAACTGTCCGGCTTGATCATGCGTAATTTTCTTAAAAGAAATTCGAGTTCCTGGCCTAGCCTGAGCCAGGATTGGCATATCCACCCGAGCTACCTGTGCAATGACAGGATAACCTCCAATCGTCTGATGGTCCGCCATCAAGATGATGGGCTGACCATCAGGTGGCACCTGCACCGTGCCATAGGTAACGGCTTCAGACAACCGATCCAGGGGCTGATCCAGCTCCAGTCTGGAGCCCTGTAAGCGATAGCCCATCCGATCGGATTGCGAAGAAATCACGTATTTTTCGGCATAGAATTGTCCAAGACTTTCTTGGCTGAACAGCGAACTATCTTTGCTCTCCATCACACGAATAACAGGTTGCCCATAATAGTCAGGTCTTTCACGTTCAGATAAAAGCCACGCAGGCGCCAACATTCGGTGGTCCTGCTCACTCTCCTTTACCTGCTGCTCCATACGCTGCATCCATACTCGCGCTTCGGCAGAAGGTTCACCATTGGATAACAGATCCCCCACGCGCAAGGCTCGCCCATCCACACCGCCAAGATCTGTCTTGAGGTCTGTACTTCGACTGCCCATCACTTCAGGCACAGCTATTCCACCCGCAATCGCCAGATATCCACACAAACCATGACGACATTGACCAAACTTCAGTACACTTCCAGCCCGCACCAGCACAGGACGCCACAAAGGTACAGGCAGATGATCCACCGTTGCCGTCAGATCGGCTCCACATAATGAGACTAGCTGGCTCTCCTGAAATCGAAGCTCCGGCCCCGTCATCGTCATCTCCAGCACTGCCGCATGTCGGGAGTTGCCCACAAGCATATTGGCTGCTCTGGCTGCAAAGGTGTCCATGACCCCGCCAGGATGAATACCATACCGACGATACCCGGTTCTGCCTTCATCCTGAACGGTAGATAACAGACCAGGGCGAATCACTTCGATACTCATCGTTCGCCCTCCTTCCGCTTCAACGCCAGATAGTCCTGCATCGTAATCTGTTCAAATCGAACCCGATCACCTGCTGCCAGCAAACTCGGTACGCTCTCTTCCGGCCGAAACAACCGGAGTGGCGTTCGTCCAATACATTGCCATCCTCCGGGTGTGTCCAATGGATAGATTCCCGTCTGTTTGCCACCAATACCTACTGTGCCAGCCTCAACCCGAAGCCTTGGCGTTGCACGTCTGGGCGTAGCAATCTGTTCAGACAACCCGCCGAGATACGGAAAACCCGGTGCGAATCCTATCATATGTACGAGATAATCCCCGGATGTATGAATCGCAATAACGTCCTCTGCGGTCAGTCCATGTTCACTGGCAACGTAGTCCAGATCAGGCCCCCACTCGCCACCATAACATACGGGAATCGTGACCGTTCTGGGTTTGTCTTGGACGGATTCCTTCATTTGATTCAACTGCTGAAGCAGAATACGGCATAACTCGGGGTACGGGGAGATGAACGGATCATAAAATACTGTAACGGACGTATATGAAGGCACCCATTCGATCATGGCTGACAGAGTGCTTTTTTCCAGCAAAGCACATACAGACATCACTCTGCGCTGCACAGCGTCAGACAATTGATCTCCGCAATCAATGATCACGGCTGCCTCACCCAGCGGAGATAAGATCTCCTCCGTCCATGCATACGTCAATTCGGTCATGCGCCATCTCCCCCTTTATCCACGACGTTTAGCGTATCGTTATTTATCTCTCTCCAGTGCCTGCAGTACCAGTGAACGAACCGCCGGAAACGGCTCATCTTCTTCTGTACGTATCGCAAGATACAGTGTCTGCAAAAACAGACGCACATTCAGTTTCCTATAACTGGTTTCCAGAAGTGATCTGTTCACCGCCTGATCTCCTTGATGAAGAGAATCGATCCACAACGTAATATCCTTTTGCTCCAGCAGATTGCGACGCAGAATGGTAATTACGGCATGCGCTATTCGCTGATCTTCATCATGGATGTAAACCACACTTGATTCCGTTATTTTTACAGCGAGTGCATGCAGAAGTTCCAGCAGATCCGTTCGCTCCAGATAAGGCGATTGTGCCAAGTCTTCAACCGCATCCGCCGCGTGTGCAGGGGCATGCGCCCAGCCCTTATTATCGGCGTAGCCGCGAACATCTTTTTCACGTTTCAGATATGTAGTCAACCGATGATGAATCCCTGCGATATCCTCTTTGTCCAGGAAAGGTCGCTGACGATCCACATTCAGAATTGGAGGCAGTAACAATACGGAGAACGTCCGCGTAAACACACTATCCGTTCCCTGCTCTCCGATCCCATAGAACAGGTGCTGATCGTCCAGCGCCAACTGTAATACATGCCTTAGCTGATCTTCCGAAAATACACCCTGTCCAATCCAGGTTGCAAACGTAACATAGATCAATTCATCCCGCAGGACAGGGTCAGTACTACCAATATGCTTCATCATATGCAGTGTCAATTCGTAAGGCTGTTCCTCGTGATCAATGGAATGATTAGACGACTGAATATGCTGTAATTTTTGTTTTAACGTCAGAGCATCCATCTATTAAGACTCCCTGGACGAATCCAAATGCACGCTGCAATTGTACAGTTCGCATTGCCACGCATTCTCATTCTTGGCGATCCGGGTAATGGATGTGTTGGACAGTTTCACGCTGATATCCAGTTCAGGCACCAGACCTCTCAGTGTATTCCGCAGAACGGCCCCGTGACTGACAACGATCACTCTTCCATCAGGGTGCTGCTGTACAATATCCTCAAGCACCGCACTGCCTCGAACAGTCCCTGCATCTGCAAGCTCCCGTCCCAGATCCAGGGTACTCCAATCCGCTCCCCACTTGGCTATACGTTCCTCTTCCGTCGTTCCTTCGACCTGTCCTCCGCCCATCTCGCGAAGTCTAGGGTCCAGATGAACCTCCTGAATGCCCAAGCGATCACCAATGATGCGAGCCGTCTCACTTGCGCGCTCCAAGTCACTTGCATAGATGGCATCCCAGGATTCTTCGGCTAGTCGCGCAGCAAGTAAAACCGCCTGTTCCCTTCCTTCCTGATCCAGCGGATTATCCGTCTGTCCCTGCGAACGTTTTTCCTTATTCCACGCTGTACTTCCATGGCGAATCAATGCAATTTGAGTCATTGTTGTTCCTCACCTTTTTCTATATGAAGTTCATCTTCTGTAAAATGTTTGCGTGCCTTCGGCTTGGCAAATTTGTCGCCATTATATTGAGCAGACCCGTTTCTCGGAATCGAGAGACTGTCCCAAGCTGTTTCTTTAAGCATTTTCGCGGCAAATACAATCTGCCCGACATGGTACGGATAATGCGCCAATTGCCGAATAATTGCCTCCATGATGGTGTGTCCTTCATTGCGAATGTATATGATATGAGACAATTGTTCCGGGGTAAACGAACGAATGGCTTCGAGTAGGCATGTCCAGCCTTCTTCCCATTTAGCGAGCAACTCTTCCCGGGATGTAATATCATTCACGAATTCAGCATCTCGTTCACGCCAGGGTTTCTCACCATCTGTTGTCAGTACATCCGTCCAACGGGACAGCATATTGCCCCATAGATGTTTTACGATAACCGCAATGCTGTTCGCGTCTTCATTCCAGGATTGAAACAATTGCTCGGACTCCAGTTGTGCCATGGCTTTTTCCCCGAGCTGCTTGTAATACAGAAATTGCTTCTCCGCTGTCTCCAGAAAAACCTGATTCATATCCATCCGTTAACCACCCTTCGGAAAAGTATGTTGTCCCCTGATCACGTCCAAACAGAAGAGTCACATGTTATTTATTCAGGAAATGAGAATGTGCCGTCTGCATTCGGTTCAAATGGAATGACTTTGCGAACCGCATCCAGATTGAGTTCTCCATAGATATGTGGAAATAGTTCATTCAATTCGTAGAGATCCTCATATACCAGCTCCGGCTTCAACGCCTTCTCATCAATACTAAGTAATAACAGATCCGTGCGGCCTGCATAATATTGCCCGGCTACCCATGGGATCTGTTCCTTGGTGGAACAATGAATGAATCCGTCTGTCTCCAGGCTATCTGGTGCATACTCACTCCCTTTTGACACTTGCTCCCACAACGAACGGGAAATAATACTATAGATCATGGTTCCGCCTCCTTCAATTTCTGCGATGCACCCTATGTGGCATTGGAAGTATTATAGATCATCCCGGATACGGGAGTACAATTTTTGATCCGTAAATACACCTTTGATCTTCAACTGTTTGCGTAACAAACCTTCGTACGACATGCCCAGCTTCTCCATTACGCGTGCAGAGCCTATGTTGCCTGCATTACATTTCCCATCGAACCGATTGCAGTCCAATTCCCGAAAGCAATAATCCACGATGGGTTGCATCGCTTCTGCTGCAAGACCCTTACCCCAGTGACTGCTGGCTATCGCGTACCCTAGTTCAGCACTCTGCATGGGTTCGTTGAGATGAAAGATGCCCCCTCTCCCGATCAAGGTTCCTGTTTCCTTCAAGACAAAAGCCCAGATATGTACCATTTTCCGTTCATAATTATCCAGTACCCGCTGAATATATTGAATTGAATCCTCCACCGTCTCATGACAGTTCCACAAGCTTTGCTGACTCACTCGCGGATCAGAGGCAAATGCATAATATTCATCGAGATCATCCATCGCAAGGCGTCTCAGCTTTAACCGCTGTGTTTCAAATTCCGGTGATTCGGCAAAAAGTTTTTCTACATTCATTCAGCACACCTCCATGATTCACTTGAGTTCATGATCCAGCCATCTTATTTCTCAGGAAATAACGATCTATCATAACCATGCACAGAATACCGACCGTATACCGAATCAGATCGATTACCAGAAAACCATGTCCCAAAATAAGAGCACCCCATACGGTTGAGCGTATCTCAATCAGCCAAGGCGTCTGAATCAACTGCGAGAACTCAATCATCCAGCTGAATACACAGCTCAAACACATCGCCCACACCAAGCTGCGATGAGGCCACACCATGCGTACTCCGAAATAAATCATGCCCGCCCAACATGCATCCCCGAAATGTTCATGCACCCAACCCGGCAATCGTTCACCAAAGTGTCTGGATGCGAGTCCTGCCGCCATAGTCATCATGACTGCGAAGAAATAGATCAGCCTGTCTCTGATAAGTACGCTTTTCAATCAATCACACGCCTTCATCAAGCACTTGTAAAATAAATTGCGTTTTGGCAGCGGTATACGATTCCCTATCTTCTTTATTCTCATCAGCAAGCTTCGCCTTCAGGACGGCGTAAGCTTCCACCAGATCTGGGCGTTTTCTCAGCACATCCCGAAACCGAATTTGACGATCCCAGCGTTCTTCTCCCGGGCGCATTAGATGAAGGTGCACAGCTCTCTTGCCATCCTTAACTCTGACCCAGAATCGTCTGTACTCCCGTCCATCCAGTTCAGGCGGAACGTAATTCCAGCCCACCGGATTCAGCTGATCGGCAATCAGATCCATATCCTCATATCCTCCCATGACTGTACCTCTGCCATCAGATCAATAATGGGTTTGGCGGGTAATCCGGGAATGGATGTGCTTCCGATATGTTCGAATTGATGGATATTAAACTGCTGTAGAAGACGTTTGAGTTGCCGGATTTCTTCCTGAGCCTGCGCATCCCAGTTGGGGTTGGCTGGAGCAATCTCTACCGCCTCTGTCGCCCAGGCAGGCCAGTTCTCTGGTTGCATTGGATCTGTCATTAACATGCTCCCTCCTTGATCTCGCGATATAAATTGAACTAAAGAATATTTACACTGCACACTCCGATGACAGAACAACCTTCCGATCGCTGTTATCCCCAGATTTTTTTGATTCCTTTTATAAAGGGGAAATCCGGGGATAAAGGCGAACGCTCCGCTTCTTTAGGTCCCTTCTGTCCTCTACGTTTTGTGTAAATGTTTAGTTCAATTTATATTGATTTCTATATATCCAAAAAGGAGCGTATGTCTACGCCCCTAATTGTCTGATACCCTTGATCATATAATGCTATTTAACGTGATGATGTACTGAATTTATGTTTGGATTTATGCAAAGCGCTTCATTATATGAAGATTTATTTTACCGTAACAGGGATCGTCACTTTTTTGTTGCCCCACTTGGCCGTGATAGACGTTTTACCTTTGCCTACAGCCACGATCTTGCCATTTGTTACTGTCGCTACGCCCGGCTTTGTGCTGCTCCACACCGCACTGTTGGTCACGACAGTGGTCTTGCCCGTATCATACTGGGCCATCACACTCAGTGTTGTACTTCCCTGTGGGGACAAAACCAGTTTTTTCTGACCAGTAATCAACTTTTTGAGCAAAGGTACAACGGTAACCTCTGCCTTTATTGTCTGATTTTGATAAGTTCCTGTCAAGGTTGCTTGTCCCTCGGTCAGCGTCTTAACGGTTCCATTTTTCACGACAGCTACATTTGTATTGGAAGAAGTCCATACGATTTGTTTCGATAGGTTGATCGTTTTGCCATTCGCGTAGGTGCCGATAACCTTCAACGCTTTGGACTTCTTGATGTTCAGCTGCATTGTGGCAGGAGTGACCTCAACTTTAGTAATCTCATCCGTCACGGCAACAGGAACTTTTACAATCGTTGTTCCGTACTTACCTTGCAGCAAAACTCTGCCGGGTGTAACGCCTTTGATTTTACCGTTTTCCAGCACAGCCGAAGAAGTGGATACGGACCACACAATCTCAGACGTCACATCCTCTTCCTTACCATTCGCACGGGTGATGCTTACTTTCGGAAGGGTGCTTTCACTGCCTTTAACAAAACTGTAGGATTTCGGTGTAGCTTTGATGCTTTTGATCTTCTCCTGCACTTGGACAACCAACTGGGCTTTTGCCCCATCTACCTCTGCAAAAATCGTTGCTTCGCCTGCGGCCACAGCCTTGACTTTGCCTTTCACCATCGTCGCAACCGCTGCATTACTGGTGGACCAAGTCACACCTTCGGTAACATCCTGTTTGTTATCAAAACCTTCTACAGTTGCCATCACCTGAAGCGCAGCTGTTTCGGAAACACTCATCTTCTGCGGGCTGCTATTGGTTATTTCAATCGATTTCACGTCACCAGTAGCCGCCAAGGCCAACGAAGGGACCAGTACGGTTAATGCCATAATTAGAGCAAGTGTGCCTCGAAGCGCCAATTTGATTCTACTCATTTCTATCTCCATCTCCCATAATCCAATATTTTACTTCTATTATATTATATCGGATACGAATTGCATAAAGTTGAATAACATAAGTGGAAGTCTTGGAACAATTCATGAATTTCATTGTATAATATGGGAAGGTCGCGTAATACTGCAGCCCGCAATCGTTTCAAAAAAGCCCTTGAATCTGGACAAATTGAAATCATTAACGAGCGTGAATGGAAGCTGCGTTGACATTTAAGAAATAATTTTATTTACTTACATAAACGAAGAAATTTGTGAACAAAAAAGTAAGCTATACCTTAGGTCCGAGAACTAACCAGATTAGTAAATTTGGCACAAAGTATTAGGGGATTGGTTAATTAAATAGCGTTATCATTTAAAAGGGGATGTCCACCGTCATTTTACAAGACGTATGGAACATCCCCCTCTTCTACTGCCTAAAGCGTTATATAACCTCTCTACTTCACTTCATCCTGCTCTGGCAAAATCAAGCTCTCCGCGCCGCCCATATAGGGCCGCAGGGCTGCCGGAATGTGAATGCTTCCATCCTCCTGCTGATGATTCTCAAGCAACGGAATCAGGATACGCGGTGATGCCACCGCCGTATTATTGAGCGTGTGACAATAGGCCAACTTGCCTTCGGCATCGAGGCAACGAATATTCGAACGGCGAGCCTGAAAATCATGCAGATTCGACGACGAATGGGTTTCTCCATATGCACCGCGGCTCGGCATCCAGGTCTCGATGTCATACTGTTTGTACGTTTTCTGCGACATATCCCCAGTACATACGGCGACAACACGATACGGCAGTTCCAGTATTTGCAGCAATTCCTCAGCGTGTCCCGTAATCTCTTGCAACATACGCTCCGATTCTTCCGCATCAGGAGCACAGAGAATGACCTGCTCAACTTTGGCAAATTGGTGCACACGATACAATCCGCGTACATCCCGTCCGCCGGAGCCAACCTCACTGCGGAAACACGTCGATACCGCGGCCAGCTTCACAGGCTCTTGAACATCGACAATCTCATCCGCATAATACGAGACCAGCGGCACTTCAGAAGTTCCCACCAGCCACTTGTTCTCCCCTTCGAGTTCATAGACCTGATCTCGACCGGTTGGGAAGAATCCGGTGTTTACCAGGGCATCCTCCCTGACCATCAGCGGTACCTCCATCGGTGTAAACCCGTGCTTCAGCAGCAGATCCAGCGCAAGTTGCTGTACTGCCCGATGCAATAACAGGCCAGCGCCTTTTAATACATAGCTTCGCGTACCGCCAATCTTAACTCCACGAGGAATATCGATCAGATCATGCAACTCCCCAAGTTCCACGTGATCTTTGGTGTTATACTCGAACGTTGGCACCTCTCCCACACGTCGCAGCTCCACATTATCCGCATCCGACGTGCCTTTCGGGGTATCTGGGGATACGATATTGGGTACCAGCCATTGCAGCTTGGTTACTTCCTCCTGCACAGGGGCAAGCTTCGCTTCCACGTATTCCAACTGTTCATTGAGCTGTTTCACCTGAACCCGCAAACCCTCGGCCTCTTCCCGATTCCCGGCTTGCATGAGTCTGCCAATATCAGCAGATAACGTATTTCGCAATCTGCGACCTTCTTCCAATTCCTGCAAAAGTGTCCTGCGTTCCTCATCCCGCTCCAACAATGCGCGAATGTTGATCTTGATTTTTTTCCCGTCTGCTGCGGCCTGAACCTCTTCTGCATGTGCCCGAATCCATTTCATTTCCAACATGGTCACCGTCTCCTTTGGCTGTAAAAATACAAAAAGCGCCCTCATCCCTTGGGACGAGGAGCGCTCTGCTCGCGGTGCCACCCAACTTGCTGAATCAGGATATCCTGCTTCCAGCCTCTTGGTCCGCGATAACGGGCGGTTCCGGTTAACTTGGGGAAATATCGCTCCCCTGGCGAAAACGCCTCCGAGTTGGATGCTCTTCAACGGCATGGTCCGATCTGTAATTGTTGTGTCTCAGTATATACGAACGCCGGACCAAATTGCAACCTTTTGTATCGATCAGGAATTCATGGCACAACTTGACATGTCCTGTTATGATAGACGTTGTCTTCAAGATTGCGCTTTATTGTGATCCTCAATTTATGTTTATAAGTAGAAGGAGTTCTTTATGAAAAAATTACTTTGGATCGGATGTCTGTCCTATTTCCTGATTGGACTTGCCCACGTTGTGCTCGGTTCCATTCTACCGGTTGCACTTGAACATTACGGCAAAGATTATAGCCAAGGCGGAACGCTGATCTTTGCTCAATTTGCCGGATTCCTGGGCGGTGTATTGTTATCTCCATGGCTGAACCGACGCTTTGGTAAACGGGGAGGTCTGTTAATCGCCACAGCATTGCTCTGTATTGCAGAATTATCTTACATGCTGTTGCCACCATGGGGCTGGATGTTCGTCATTGCACCCGCTGCCGGCTTCGGATTCGGAATGGTTGAAGCTGTTATTGGCACCATTATCATCGCTGCAATCAAAGACAATACGGCCGTTGCCATGAGTCGACTGGAAGTGTTATTTGGGATCGGAGCGATGGTCATGCCGCTAATAGCTAGCGGTCTGATTGCTGCTGGATACTGGCGTTTGTCCTTTCTCGTTGTTGCGATCTGTGCAGCGCTGACCTTTGTTTTCTGGGCAAAAGGATCATTTGGTGAACTCGATAAGGTTCTGGAGCGACGTAGTTCTAATAACGGTTTAGTACATGCCCATACTGCCGGGACATCAGGTGAGATGCATCCCGTAGCTGCCACTACACCCGGTCCAGCCTATCGGGGCCGTAACAGGACTCTTTTGGTATTATTCGTCCTGTTCTTCTTCCTCTATGTTGGAACAGAGATGAGTCTTGCTAACTTCATGCCAGCGATTCTAATTGAGAAAATGAACATGAAGGAAGCCGGAGCAGCGCTTAGTGTCACCTGTTTCTGGATTGCCATGTCCGTGGGACGACTCTTCGCCGGGTATATCGCAGAGAAATTCCAATACCGCGTCTATGTCCTGTACAGTTGTCTCGCATCTGTTCTCTTGTTAATGGTATTTCCATTTACAGACCAAATCTGGTCTGCATTTCTCATCATCTTGTTGCTTGGACTGGCCATGTCAGGCATTTTCTCCATTGCCCTTGTCTTCGCGAGTAAACTGCTGCCCGGAACAGAAGAATCCACACCTAGCATTTTGATTGCCTCAGGTGGGGTTGGCGGTGCCATTCTTCCTTTGACCACGGGATGGAGTCTTGATCATCTGGCGGTTAATCAATCTGCATGGATGCTTGCCATCTTTGCGGTTGGCCTGTTTGTCATTAGTGTAATCACGTATCAATGGCAGAACAAACCTATAGCCAATTCTGCGACTTAACAGTTCTGTGTCGATCCAGTCCTGAGTATTAGAAATACCTATTATTGAGATTGAGATTGAAATGTCTACTGTCATGACCTGACGGTGGACATTTTTTTGTAGCGTTACTCTGTTCTAACGAACCTAGCACACGCTATTTATCTCCATTTCAGGATATTTGAAATCTAACGAATTCTAGAGACGTTATTATAGATAATTAGCTTCAATTAAATGCCTCGTTGGAGGTTTTTTGCATAATAACGCCGCTGAGATTCGTTAGATTTTTTATTCACTAAAAACTGGCCTAATAAGGTGTTCTTGATTCGTTAGCGCTGTAATCATGGTGAAAAGTATCCTATCTTTGCCTCAGATCACCTTTCATTACAGATGAGAATACGATCTATTCCTTTGCACAAGATTGCCCAGGAAATACTTATGGCCATCTGAATCACACACTTTTGTTAACGACAGGCATTACAGGCCCGTTATCCTTGATGAATTTACCAAATACATATCGCACGAGTGGACCCAGAATGATTAACTGATATGGAAGCGCCAGGCTGAAGTTACGAGCGATTGTATGGAGATACGTACGGAGTACGGATGACCCACTTAATTGATCAGCGAGATATGCCGAGATCATTCCATACATGGACATGATCAGAACCATGCCAAGATTGTGGGTTCTTTTACTACAACATAAATCTCCAGAGAAAAGACAGTTTGGATAAAGCTGTGATTGCCATTCGTTTGAAAACAGAGCCTTTCTGATTCGTAGATTCTGCTGGGTAGTCACCTTTATTCACACGCGTACTATGTGCACGTTTGATATCCATTGCCTCTGTTAGTTGGTCGGCGAATGCAGAACCGGAAATGACCACAGCAGATTCGGTATTTAGAAAGGCAGATCTGGGATCAAGATTATACGAACCAACCATGCTGAGGTAATCATCCATGACAAATGATTTGCCGTGTATGGAATACGGGCCTTCGTATTCATAAATGGCCAGACTGGTATCAAGTAACCGCTTCTTAGAGCTTAAGTATCCCGCGAAAGCCAAAGGGTTAGGGGTCTGCTGGATTGAATTGGTTAGCATGACCCATTCTGTTTCTGGATTCATCGACAGATGCACGGCTTTCATCATTTTCTTGGTAGGAATGGCATATGGCGTCTGAAGGTACACTTTCGACTTTGCTTGATTGGCGAAATGAACAAATGCTCTCCACATGATCGGTTCTTTATACAGCCTTTTGATTGGATTGTGAATGAAAGTGACGTGGTCGGAATGAAGAGTTTCTTGAGCCCATTCCTTCGGCAACACTTTAACAAAAGGATCGCTCTGAGCCTGAGCTTTTTTATATAACTGAGCCAGCTGAGACAGCTCTTTTAACCCCTTTGCATGATGCTGACGTTTTGTATGTTTTTCTGGTTTGGTGAATGGATGGCTCCATAACCGATCTATATATTTTTTCATTTCAACAACCGTGCTGTTTGTATTATGATTTGGATTGTAAACAAGGACATCCCGATCGAATACATAGTCTTTTGGGGGTTGCAATGCCATGTATTTATCACCAATATTTTGGCCGCCAATAATGCCATATGTGTTGTCGACAAGAAGGATCTTGTCATGCAGACGGTTATGCCATGTCCATGGCATAAATATGTGGAGTGGTTCATAATATCTTAATTCCACATTGGGGTGAGCTGCAATGGCATCTGGAATATCACGCAATTCTCCACGCATGCTGTGAAAAATCCCGTCTAAAATGATTCGAACATGAACACCCCGATCAGCTGCATCGAATAAAGCAGCAAAAAAGAGTTGAGATGTTTTTCCTTTTTGGATGGAGTAATAAGCCACGTCGATGCTTGTTTTCGCCTCTCGAATGGTCTGGATTCTCACCTGACCGGATTGAAAGCCGTCCTCCAAGAGCAATACGCGATCTGTTGTGCTTCCTTCTGTTATCGATTTTTGCATATCCGTATTTTCAATAGTAGATGGAGACGGAACCAAAAATAAAAGGTAAGCTGTGAAAAAAACGTAGATACAATAGGACAGAATAATTGCGAATATGATTTTAAGGATCATTCAGTACGCCCCCATTTTTATGTAAAAAGTAATTATTTGTATAGCAGTACTATCTCCTTTTGTATCTAAATTATGTTGTTTAAATGAATCAAGCGCCCCCGGTCAAGGTCAAACGAGCAAAAGCTGATCACTGAAATAGGGAAAGCAACCCTTATGCGACGAGATATCAAACATCGGATTTGATCTAAGTATTTGTTGGGAGCCTTCCGGATCTTCAGCACTTAGGCTATGACCCACTATCCGGTGCTTTTACACTCACCCAGATTTCCTTATAGGATTCGCCACGATAATTATTGAAAATAACACATCTAAACAGGCTGATATACATATGTATAACGGCCTGTTTGATAAGTTCATACGTGTCCCCATCCAGTTCCTGACTGGACACGTTCCACCCGCTGGCCTATAATTACACCTAGTAATGCCCGTAACTTCATAGTTTCCCAGGGGAGTCGGAATTGGCCGGCTGAGAGTGTATCCCACCAAGATACTAACCCTTAGACCTGATCTGGATCATGCCAGCGTAGGAATCGGAGTATATCGAAATGGCACAGCCCTATGCTGAACGCCACCTCTCTAACGCCTGCACGCGTCCCGGATTACGGGACGCTTTTTTAATGTTCTTTTATATAGCCAGAGAGCTAAAAAAAGTGACGTTATCCAGATCTCAACTGGTATAAATCTGTCGATTTATGCAAGATGATTGGATATGAAGCCAAGGAGTACCCCGTGCCAATCGGCCGGACATACCGAAGGAGAGAACCACAGATGAAATGGCGTAAAACGATGGGATTGTTGCTCTTATGCGTGCTTATGGTGACTGTAGCCGCATGTGGTGGCAAAGAAGCTGCCCCAGCTGGGCAGAACGGCAACACAAATACGGAAAGCAGCAACAAAGGTGACACTGCCGCCCTGAAAGATATTAAAGTGGTGCTCGACTGGACACCAAATACGAATCATACCGGCCTGTATGCGGCTGTGGATCAAGGTTTTTATAAGGCCGAAGGCTTGAACGTGGAGATTGTTCAGCCAGGTGCCGGCGGCGCAGATACGATGGTTGCCTCGAATGAAGTGCCTTTTGGTGTAAGTTATCAGGAGAGTGTAACTCAAGCCCGCACACAGGGTGTTCCATTGGTCTCCATCGCAGCAGTTATTCAGCATAATACATCTGGTTTCGCTGCTCCGGCGGATCGGAATATCAAGTCACCGAAAGATTTTGAAGGTAAAACCTATGGCGGTTGGGGTTCCCCAGTCGAAGAAGCCGTGATGCAATCCATTATGGAAGGCGACGGAGCCGATGTATCGAAAGTGAAAAACATTAATATGGGTGACGCCGACTTTTTCACCGCAGTAAAACGGGACATTGATTTTGCATGGATTTTCTACGCCTGGACGGGTATTGAAGCCGAACTGCGCGGGGAACCCATCGACATGTTGTATGTGAAGGATTATTCAGATGCATTGGATTACTACACGCCTGTCCTCGTGACAAACGAGCAGACGATTCAGAACGACCCTGAGTTGGTGAAAGCATTCCTGAAAGCCACTTCAGAAGGATATCAATACGCAATTGATCATCCCGAAGACGCAGCGAATATTCTGATCAAGGCCGTCCCGGATCTGGATAAAGACTTGGTACTGGCAAGCCAGAAATGGCTTAGTCCAAAGTACACGGATGACGCCCCGCGCTGGGGAGAACAAAAACAGGAAGTGTGGCAGAACTACACCGACTGGATGTTTAGCAAAAAACTGCTGGATGAACAGATCGATGTGAGCAAGGCATACACAAACGAGTTTTTACCCCAATAAAATTTCTCATATAAAACGAACTTAATATTTACACGAGGACGGAGAGGACAGAAATAACGTGAAAAAGCGAAGCGGTCGCCTTTATCACCGGATTTTCCCTTAGAGAAAGGGAATCAAAAAAATCTGGGGATAACAGCGATTGGAAGGTTATTCTGTCATCGAAGTGGCAAGTGTAACAGTCATTGGTTCATTTTATATATCACGAAAGGAGCCGTGATCTCACATGGCAAGCACATTGCTTAGCATTCAAGTTATTCCGAAAACGCCAAATGGCGAGAACTCTTATCCTTACGTAGATCGCGCCATTGAAGTTATTCAGCAATCCGGCCTGAAATATCAGGTGAACCCGCTCGACACCACGATGGAGGGGGAACTGGAGGAACTGCTGGAGGTTGTCCGTAAAATGCACGAGGTACTCGTGGAGGCTGGCAGTCCAAGCATCATCTCCCAGATCAAAATCGCCCATAGCCCTAATGGCTTAAGCATGGATACCCTGACGGAGAAGTATCGCTAATGCATACCTATTTCAAAAGTGTATGGCCGCCCATTGTGGCGGTTATTCTCTTTATAGCGATATGGCAGGGAGCCGTCTCCCTCTTCCATATTGAGAAATGGATGCTGCCTGCACCGTCCGATATCGCCCGCGAAGCGGCAACTCAGGCCGAACGGCTTGGCATGCACGCTTCCGCAACCATTCAGTTAACGCTTATCGGATTCGCCGCTGGAACAGCGGTCGGATTACTGATTGCAATGGTGCTGCATTTGGTTCCTTTTCTCAAGTCGGCCCTGTACCCTTTACTTATTCTTAGTCAAAATATCCCAACCATCGCGCTCGCGCCGCTCCTGTTAATCTGGTTCGGATTCGGGCTGTTGCCCAAGCTGATTACCATCATCCTCGTCTGCTTCTTCCCCGTTGCAGTGGCAGCCATGGACGGCTTGACCCGTACAGATGCAGCGATGATGAACTATATGCGCATGGCTGGTGCGAAACGTCATCATATCTTCTGGAAGCTGGAGCTTCCCCATGCGCTGCCATCCGTGTTCTCCGGTGTCAAAATCGCTGCTACCTATAGCGTGATGGGTGCCATCATCGCCGAATGGATTGGCGCAGACAAGGGTATTGGTTATTATATGATGCTGCAAAAGTCGGCTTATCGTACGGACCGCCTATTCGTGGCGATCATGATTATTGTCGCGCTCAGCTTGCTGCTCTTCCTGTTCATTGCCCTTCTGGAGAAGCTGCTCGTGCGCTGGCGGCCACAGAAGCGGTAGTAAAGCATGTAATGTAATCTGTATATTAGGAAGTGATGACCATATGAATCGGCAACAGGACGAACAAGTCCAGCCTGGACGAGGAGCAAGTGTAATGGAGCAAAAGCACGGTGAAAAACTCCACCCAGTTAAGCCTGATCGACCTGCCAACACGACTCCTGCTCCGGTTCCACCTGCACTGGACGTTGTTAATGTTCATGCATCATTCCGTGAACGGCGGAGCAGGTTACCGGTTCTGAACGGCCTGTCCCTGACTGTGGAGCAAGGCGAGTTTGTTGCTATCGTTGGACCTTCTGGCTGTGGCAAAAGCACCCTGTTCCATATCATCGGCGGTCTGCTAAAGCCACAGGAAGGCCAAGTGCTTATGAACGGTCAGAATGTGACGGGACAGCGTGGCAAGATTAGTTATATGCCACAACAGCCAGCCCTTTTCCCATGGCGTACCATTGAAGACAATGTACTGCTTGCTGGAGAAGTAGCTTCAAGTGCTCCCCCTCGGACCGAAGCACTTGCAGAAGCTCGTAAGTGGTTAAGCAGCGTGGGTCTTGCCGGGTTCGAGCAAGCCTATCCTCATATGCTGTCGGGCGGAATGCAGCAGCGTGCTGCATTTTTGCGCGCCCTGCTCAGTCCGCAGGAACTCATGCTGCTGGACGAACCTTTCAGCGCGCTGGATGCACTGACACGTAGCGACATGCAGCGCTGGCTGCTCGATATCTGGGAACAGAACCGCCGCTCGGTGCTGTTCATCACCCATAATATCGAAGAAGCATTGCTGCTAGCTGATCGGGTCTATGTATTATCCAACCGGCCTGCAACGGTGTTGCATGAGGTACATGTTCCTTTTGATCGCCCCAGACGAGAAGAAATTACGGAGGAATCGGCATTCCTTGAACGTAAACGGCAGATTGCACAGTGGATGAGAGAAGAACAGCAGAAAATCCGCCTATCCTAGTAGCGCGGGTTTTTAAGTTATTATTTTCCTTTAATGGTGATCCATCACATGGAATCTGACGTACCATAACTAAACTATATATGAACACAAGGAGGATTTCCCTCATGCATTCTCAAGCTTTCGCTCCATTCATTGATGCTCATATTCACTTGGATCAGTATACCCCTGAAGAACAACGCGAGATGCTGCTATCTTTTCCGTCTCAGCAAGTCGAGGCAGTCATTGCCGTGTCTATGAATCTCGCTTCTGCCCAGGCTAATCTGGAGCTTGCAGATCAACATCCACGTAACATCTATCCAGCCTTCGGTTTCCATCCAGAACAGGAACTGCCTTCCGCTGCAGAGATGGACCTGTTCTTCCAATGGATCGAGAAGCATATGGGACAAGCCACAGCCATCGGAGAAGTTGGCCTTCCCTATTACAATCGTCAGGAAGCGGAGCAGGCAGGACAGCGCTTCGATCAGAGCGGGTATATCAAGCTGCTTGAACGTTTCATCCAACTTGCCAAAAAGCATAACAAACCACTTGTCCTTCATGCGGTATACGATGATGCGGATATTGTCTGTGATCTGCTGGAGCAATATCAGTTCCGACGTGCTCATTTCCATTGGTTCAAAGGTTCTCGCCAAACCGTAAGGCGTATGGCGGACAACGGTTATTTCATTTCCTTCACGCCGGATATTGTGTATGAAGAAGAGATTCGTGAACTCGCCCGGCAATATCCATCAGAACAAGTGATGGCCGAGACCGACGGACCTTGGCCCTTCGAAGGACCGTTTCAGGGACGAATGACACACCCGGCTATGACCAGACAGGTCACCCAGGCATGGAGTGAGATCACTGGCATGGGAACCGAGCGGGCCGCCCGTCTCTTTTATCAGAACACAAAGCGTTTCTATGGCTTAACTTGAGTAATCATTATGTAGAAGCAAGCGCAAAAGCGCACTCGCTTGCCCTCCAGCACAGCACAAAGAAGCCAGTCGGCTTCGCCACCGACTGACTTCTAATTTACCGTATATATCAGTTGAACAAAATTTTTACACAAGAATGTAGAGGACAGAAATAACCTGAGGAAGCAGGGCGTTCGCCTAAAAGCTTTCTGAAAGAAAGCTACATCGGAAGCATCGGCTATCACTAGATTTTCACCTTTACAAAAATTGGATCAATAAATCTGGGGATAACAGCGATCGGAAGGTTGTTCTGTCATCGGAATGGCAAGTGTAACTACCTTCCGTTCAACTTAACGCTTCAAGAATCCTTTGCCTTCCAGGAACGGTCTCACCTGCAAACGTGTCGGCTCAGTCAGACGCTTCGCCATCAGTTCGGACCATGGGGTCGTTCGTTCTCCATTGGTCCTTTCTTTCATGTACGCGGTTGTAGTCTCATCATACTGCTCAACACCTTGGAGGCTCTGCTCGGCATTATACCGATTATGATGCAGAACGGCTTTCAATGGCAGGCGTGGCCGAATTCCCGTTTCCTGATCTGCAACACCAATACACATGCCGTACACCGGATATACGCCCTCAGGTAATCCTAACAGCTCAGCGACTTCTTCAATCCGAGTACGAAGCCCACCGATATATACGATTCCGAAGCCAAGGGATTCGGCTGCAAGAGCGGCATTCTGGGAAGCCAAAGCGGCATCAATCGTGGCTACCATGAAATTCTCGGTCGAATCGGCATACGATTCCTTCTCAGGAAGATGACGTTTCGCAGCATCACTCAGCCGGTACAGATCGGCACACCATACGAGAAACACCGGACATTCATTGACGTAGGCCTGATTGCCTGCCAGTTCAGCCAGCTTGGCTTTTTGCTCCGATTCAGTCACAGCAATCACGGTATAAGCTTGTACACTGCTTGAAGAGGAAGCCATCTGCCCTGCCGATACAATGGCTGCAAGCTGCTCATCACTTACCGGGTCTGGCTTAAATTTTCGTACAGAACGGTGCTTCATCATCAACTCAATGGTTTCATTCATGGCGGTTCACTCCCAATCCTCGAAGTACGAACTCAATTGTCTGCTCCGCGAGCTCGTCTGTATTCATATCTTGATAATCAAAGCCAAATCGCGAATTCTTGGCCCGTTTGTGCGCCAAAGCCACACCCATAACCTGAAGCATTGCATAAGATACGGACTCGATTTGGAATAATCCCTGGTCTTTTCCTTCTTGCAGCAGTTCCCTCACACGTGTCCAGACGGGGTCCAGAAAACGAAATACGGTAGCTGTGCGATGTGTACGCAGTGTAATTTCAAGCTGCACAATATCGCTCATCTCCCGATCTGTCATCGTGAACTTCACAACTTCACCAATAATTCGGCGGATACCTTCCACAGGCGAGGACATGGACTCTTCCGCCAGCGAGTTCATCTTATGATCGGGGAAGAAATGTTCAAATAATGCCTCGAACACCTTTTCTTTGCCGCCAAAATGGTATGAGACCAGTGACACGTTTGCCCCCGCCTCATCACAGATTTGACGAACACTCGTCCCGTCATACCCCTGCTGTGCAAAAAGCTTCTTGGCTGCAAGCAATATCCTCGTTTTGATATCCAACTCCGGTTCCGTCATTCCGTCCCGCTCCCTCTTGTCCGTTCATCTCATTCGCTCCAGCTCAAGGACTGCAGCCAGCGAATCATCTGTCTATTATATTACACCAAGCACCCCGATGAAAATCATCGGGGTGCTTGTCCTATCCTATGATGCAATGGTATACATCTGCTGTATTTAGTTGTTTGCTTGAGCAGGGCTTGGAGCCATAGCTGGCATGCGTTGTTTTTTCAATAACGTCACGACCAGTGACAACGCAACGGCAACCAACAGTACAATCACGATAGAGCCCGCAGCAGACTGAACTCCTGGGCCTCCCAACTGCACGCTCAGAATACCCTGAACGGCGTATGTTGCAGGCAGGTACTGCCCAATGCCGCTATAGAAGCTGTTCAGCAATTCACGCGGTACCATGGCACCGGAAGATACCAGTTGCAAGGACAGTGAGATGATGTTGAACAGACTTCCTGCAGGTCCGAAGCAGATCAGGAAGAACTGGGAGAAGAACATGAACGTGCACAGGAAGAGCGCCTGGAACAACCAGAATGCAACGAATCCTTGTGCAATCTGTCCTCCCAATGCAACGATCAGTGATGATCCCAGCAAGGAAACGACCAATGCAGAAACCACGTTAATGACTACTCGCGCGCCAAACAAAGTCAATCGGGAATAGGTAGATGACAGCATACCCATGGCTGTCTGGAGGTTCATCCCCATGATCATGGCACCTACATAGGAAGCCAGTACCATCATCATTGGCACCATCTGATTATTCATCCCGTTAACCGGGTTGATGGACGTTGTCGTTCCTTCCACTCGGGTAGCCAGGTTCGCAGCAGCTTCAGCAGCCTGATCAGCAGGCGCGCCCGAAGCAGTAAGTACCGTTTGTACCCCTTGCGCTGTAGCTTGTTTGTTAATCGTGTTTGTCACACTTTGTGATACACCTTGCATCATGCTTTTGATCGTAACCGGGTTTGCTTCATTAATGGTGTATTTAATCTCGGCGGTTGAGCCAGCCGTCTGAAGCAATTCGTTAAATCCAGCCGGGATATCCAGCACCATGTGTACTTGGTGATGATTCAACTGATCCAACGCTTCAGCCGCACTTAGATTGGATACGGTATGGAAAGGCAGTGTTCCAGCAAGCGAATCTGCAATTCCTTTGGACATTTCGCCGTCCTCATTCACAATTGCAACCGTCAATTCTTTCGTACGGTCATTTACTCCAGAATATGCGGTCATCCAGATCACGCTAAAGATCACTTGGAACATAAGTGCTGTTACGATCCCTACAATCACTGGCGGTTTTTTAAACAATGTACGTAAAGCCTGTAACATAAAAGGTGTCCTCCATTACTCAAATAGTTCTAATTTGATTTAAACAGTTGTTTGAATCAAACGATCGTTTAAATTTTATGTGAATATGTCCATATTGTCAACTCATTTTTGAAAAATTCAGAAAACGTAAGCTTTATTCATGAATACAATTGATCCATTTTCACAAAAGAGTATTATGCTATCCTTTCTACGTAGAAAAGAACATCTATACCAACGATTCAGGCTTACTTTCTGGCGACTCAACTGTATTTTTCTCAACAAAAAAACCGGTCCGCCGCAGCGAACCGCGTATTTATTCATCCTCACTTCATTGACAATGAGGCGTTGAATATATCTCCAAACAAAGGTCGGTCAGTCATTTCTCTTCAGCTTCATGCGTTGCAGACGTAGGGAATTCAGTACAACCGATACGGAGCTGAACGCCATCGCCGCCCCTGCCAGCCATGGAGCCAGGAAGCCAACTGCCGCAATGGGAATACCAATAACGTTGTATCCGAGTGCCCAGAACAGGTTTTGTTTGATGTTACCCATCGTGCGCCGGCTCATTTCAATCGCATCTGCAATGCTGTTCAGATCACCACGCATCAACGTAATATCTGCCGCTTCCATCGCTACATCCGTTCCTGTTCCGATGGCCATTCCAATATCAGCAGTAGCAAGTGCCGGAGCATCATTAATACCGTCACCTACCATCGCAACTTTCAGACCACTCTCCTGAAGTTTCTTCACTTCCGCAGCTTTACCCTCCGGCAGAACCTCAGCCAGAACTTTACCGATCCCTGCCTGTTCTGCTACAGCGCGAGCTGTTCGCTCATTGTCTCCCGTGATCATGATGACATCAATCCCCATCGCCTGAAGACGCCCAATGGCTTCGCGAGAGGTATCCTTGATGGTGTCAGCCACAGCCACGATCCCTGCCCACTGACCATCCACCGCTACCAGCATCGCTGTACGCCCTTGTTCCTCCAAATGGTTCATCTGCTGAAGGGTTTCCTCAGAGACATTCACCTTTGCATCTGCAAGCAAACGACGCGTGCCGACCAGAATTTCCTGCCCTTTTGCTGAAGCTCGCACGCCGTATCCCGGTATGTTCTCGAACTTTTCTGTTGGGTCCAGCTCCAGGCCCTTTGCACGGATACCCGCAACAATCGCCTCTGCCAGCGGATGCTCGGAACTCTGTTCAGCCGCTCCCACTCGCTCAAGGAGATCGGATTCCGTCCAATTCGGAGCCGTGATAACAACGGTAAGGACCGGTTTACCTTGGGTTACTGTACCTGTTTTGTCCAGCACCACGGTCTGAATCTGTTGTGCCGACTCCAGATGTTCGCCGCCCTTGAACAGAATGCCGTATTCAGCAGCACGTCCTGATCCAGCCATGACAGAGGTCGGCGTTGCCAGCCCCAGTGCACATGGACAGGCAATGACGAGCACAGCAATGGCTTTTTCAAGAGAACCGGCGAAGTCACCCGGACTTGCAAACAGATACCAGATCAAGAATGTCAACGCGGCTATGCCGACAACAATTGGAACAAATATGCCTGAAATGACATCTGCTATCCGCTGGATCGGTGCTTTGGAGCCCTGAGCTTGTTCCACCACTTTGATGATCTGGGACAAAGCCGTGTCCGATCCAACTCGGGTCGCACGCAGTCGTAATACCCCGTTTTTGTTCAGCGTAGCACCTGTAACGGCATCTCCCGGTTTTTTATCCACGGGAAGGCTCTCTCCACTTAACATGGATTCATCTACAGAGGATTGCCCCTCCTCAACGATACCATCTACTGGTATGCTGTCACCCGGCTTCACCAGAATGAGTTCTCCTACCGCAACATATGCAGCAGGAACCATAACTTCCTGTCCATCCCGGATGACACGGGCTTCACGTGGAGCCAGTTCAATCAAGCTTTTGATCGCCTGTGAAGAGCGACCTTTCGCCACAGCCTCGAACCATTTTCCCAGTAGAATTAACGTAATCAGAATTGCACTTGTCTCATAATAGAGTTCTACCGAAGGCATGGCGGCTGTGCCTGTTCCCATTGCACCATGATCCACCGACGCAAAAGGCAAGTACCCACTGGATAACGTCAGATACAGACTGTAGAAAAACGCTGCGCTGGTACCCAGTGCGACAAGAACATCCATATTCGCGCTGCGGTTGCGAAGTGCTTTGTACGCTCCTATATAGAACTGCCACCCAATCACGAACTGTACCGGTGTTGCCAGCAGCAGTTGGAACCAAGGGTTCATGAACAGCTCGGGTACATAGATTCCGGATGTGAACGAGAAATGCCCAACCATTGCCCACAGCAAAGGAATCGATAATAAAGCCGATATCATCCATTTCCACTTTTTGCGTTGCAGCTCACGTTCACGAACCGATGTGGTCTCTTCTTGCGTCAATTGCAGTTCAGCACCATAGCCCATCTGCTTGATCTTGGCAGTAATATCCGAAGGTTTCAATGAGCCCGCGGCATATTCGATATGCCCTGTCTCCAGCGCCAGATTTACATTCGCCTGAGATACCCCGGGTAGTCGGGAAAGACCTTTTTCAATCCGCGCAGAACAGGCAGCACACGTCATACCGGTGATGTTCAGATCAACCGATTCTGATACTGTACCATAGCCAAGCGCCTCTACTTTATCCCGCAACGCATTCACGTTGGTTGTCTTCGGATCATAAGATACGGTTGCCTGTTCGATGGCAAGGTTCACATTGGCCTGATGCACACCTTCCATGCGGGACAATCCCTTCTCCACTCGCGTCGAACATGCAGCACAGGTCATTCCCGTGATGTGCAGTGTTGCCTTCAGCCCAGGTGTTTCTGCCATAGGTGGTATTGGGGTGGGTTCGGATGATCCATCCATTGGTTTATTCGTTGAGTTATCCATCATGTCAGCTCCTTTCATGTCGATTCAATTTTTGTATGTCGCATTCAACATACCCCTTAGGGGTATATATTAGACAGAAAATTAGGCTTAAACCTGACTCTTGGAAAAAGGTGCTTTGACCTCTTTTTCGCCCATGAGCATGTTCGGTTTAAGCCTGTGATCCCTTTAGACTACATCGTATCCCTGATCTTCAATGGCAGCTTTGATCTGATCCACGTTCACCGTCTGCTCATCATATTCCACCGCTACTGTACCCGCTGCAAGATCAACCTTACCACTCGCACCGGTATTCTTCACAGCTTCTTCAACCGACTTCACACAGTGATTGCAAGACATTCCCGTAACGTTCAACGTAACATTAGACATTGTAAATTCCTCCTTGGGGTATATTAAATGATAAATTAAATAGGTGAATTGATTCAGCTTACTTCATTAACTTCCGCATCGTAACCAGCAGTTCATCCACAACCTCATGTTCACCAGCCTGAATACGCTCAACGATACAGCTCTTCATATGGCCTTCAAGCAAAAGTTTGCCTACCGAATTAAGAGCAGACTGAGCCGCCGCAATCTGCGTCAGCACATCATCACAGTACGTATCCTTCTCGATCAATCCCTTGATCCCACGAATCTGACCTTCCACACGGTTCAAACGAGAAACCAGGTTACTCTTCATCTCCTGCGAATGGTGACTCTTGCGCACATGCTTCCCATCACTGCCTTCGGCATGACAGGATGCCACTTCTTGAACTGTAGCCAAAGCTTCCGTTGAATCTGACTTGGAGGATTGCAAAGGTTCCTCGGGATGGCTCTGATGATCCATCATGAACACCCCTTTTCTTTCGTTCTTTTCTAAGAGTAACATACCCCATGGGGGTATTCAAGAGTATTCTGATATTTTGATAAAAATGGATGAATCCTTCCTAATTAAAAAGAGCAGTGCATCTTACAAGGTATATTCCATCCTGCTGCTGCGAACGACCAGACCCATCTGTTCATAGAAAGCCTGTGCGCCAGAGTTAAAAGTCGACACGGATAATTCCACGCTGTCTGCCTGAAGCTCTCTCCCTAGCTCGATGAATGCTTGTAGTAACTGTTTGCCTGTTCCTTGGCCCCGATGCTTGGTATCCACTACAAGTTCATGGATGTACAACATCTTGCGATCCACCATCAATGGGTTATCTTGAATAGCACTCAACTGCGCACTCCCGTAACCCAGAATCAAGCCCGTTTCTAAAGATTCGGCAACATACAGGTAACGCTTGTCCGTTTCCAGCAGTTCGGTGAACTCCTTTTCCTCCATTCTGGTCTCTAACACTCTGTATAGATCGGGCCGCGCCTCGACATGCATCTGGTGAAGCTCATCCATCAACAATGACACGCCAGAGTAGTCCCTCATTTCTGCCTTTCTGATTTTAATCTTACCCGTACTCATCCTCATCACTCTTTCATCACTGAATTTTACATTATTATACAACCAAAAAGCAGATACCATAAGGGTACCTGCTTCGCTAAATTTATCTTCATTCCATCAAGCCCATATGATGCTCATGTTGTTTATTTTTTCGAAGAAGCATTTCCTTCATTAAAAGCAACAGGTGATGGCTTCGCTGCCCATTCGTCCGCCTGCGGCTCAATGTCTACTCCGCTCAAGATTTTCTTTTTCTCCATCAAGGAATCCCCGTCTTCATCCAGCTTGTTGCGAATTTCCGCCTCGTCCTGAGGTTGATTGTTCTGTTTCATCGTAGAGTCCTCCCTTTTTCGTATTCATGTTGATGTTCCTTTATATAACCTGCCCACTTTCTGCATTATCATTCTTCGCGAAGGACAGGCCATCCACTTATTCCCCAGTTAAACATAATGACGTATAGATATGCGCCCTAATTACATGCGCATTCTCCATACGTCATTTTTCATGATATATCCTGTTCCCCGTTAATCGAAATCAACCTGTTTATCCAAAATGATTTCCTCTACTTTGTATTCCATCTCGGGTATTGAGGGAATCAAGGAGAATCGAACGTTTTCCAGAGAAGAAGGAAGGGCAGGAACCACTCGGAAACTAATTTGCGTCTCCCCACCTCCTCCACGACTGCCATGTCTCATGGTGATATGTCTCTGTTCGCTGAATATTTCCAGAGCCAAGTGTGGAACCATTTGTATACGCTCAGCTTCATTCCCTTTATATTGAATCTCCACATATACGAGGCTTTCGCCTTCATATTGCATCGAGTGCGTGATCATATACTCACACGAATCTTTAATCATTTTCTTCATAATCGGCACCACACTCGTCAATTGAAGAGGTTCACTTGGAAAGTAGTGTCTTTGAGGCATCGGTTGCACGCTACGGAGAACATATCGGATATCTTCCTCCTTCATATCCAGTAAGCTCACCCATTCATCGATGGTATTTTGAGGGGGTTGGTATTGGACAGCTCCGGTTATGTCCTTTCTGGCTGCGACCAGTTTCAAAAGTTGCTCATCAATCCGCTGTACCTCATCGCTGTATTCATTAGGAATTTCACGTAATTCACTCCAGCCCATATATAATCACTCTCCTAATTTAATGACATACCATGCAAATACAATTCGCTACTGTAACTTTATCCCCTCTTCTTTTTCAGTTTATTTAAAAGGCTCCACTTAACCAAAAACGGAAAAATCAAAAAGTAAAGGACGCCCCCTGGGTCATATTTATGACCTTACGGGACGCCCCTTTTATATTGTCCACCTCAAATGGACATCATCTACTGTTTTGATTGAAACAATAAGAAAAAATGTATACTTGCCTTAACTAACCTATGTCTGATCCTGACGAGCAAGCGCTACTAGCGCTTGCAGAGCGGCATTAATCTCGCGCTCCACCGCTTGTCCAACCGCATCTGTATGCGGATCATACTCGGCAGCCAGATCGCTGTCCGCGAATCCATCAATTGCGACAATGGCTCCGGCACGAGCGCCACGTAAGGTGCTGACAATGTAGAGTGCCGCAATTTCCATCTCGGCCGCAAGTGCTCCAGCCTGCTTGTACTTGCGGTGTGGAATCTCTTCCACGCCTGCAAAGAACGCATCCAGCGTTACGGTGATACCAACGCCCACTTTGCCTGCAAAGGTTGTAGCATCCGCGTTCCCCTGCTCACGAGCAGCTTCAATCAACGCTTGCGTCACCCCAATGTCCGCTACCGCCGGGAAACCATCCGGCACCAGTTGGCGAGTCAATCCATCTGTACGAACAGCGGCTGTACTCACAATCACACTACCTGCCGGATAATCAGCTGTATACGATCCCGCTGTACCTACACGAATCAGTGTCGTTACACCCGCGCGAATCAATTCTTCGAAACACACAGCTGCTCCAGGTGAACCTACACCATGGCTAACCACAGCGATCTGTACCCCTTCATACAATCCAACAAATGTACGATACTCCCGACTGAACGCCAGTTCTCTCGCCTGCTCCAGCTTACGGGAAATCTTCTCTGCACGTGCCGGATCACCACAGACGATGGCATATGCCGGCATGTCTTCCGAATGAATCTGCAAAATAGGCATCAACATATCAATCAAACTCCTTCTTCGTCCACTCGTCTTCCGGAATCGGCAGATCTTCACCCGAGAAGCGTTGTTCCTTGAACGGATCGGCAAAATGGTGGAAACCATTCACTTCCCAGAATCCGTTACGGTCTTCTGTCATAAACTCCAGCCCACGTATCCACTTCGCACTCTTCCAGAAATAAAGCTGTGGCACAACCATACGCAGTGGAAAACCATGCTTGGGTGTTAGTGGCTCACCGTTATATTTGAATGCAAGCAGTACGTCATCATGCATCAATTCTTCGAGCGGTACATTTGTCTCATAATCATGATCTGCATGGATCATGACGTATTTTGCTTCCGGCTTAACCCCCAGAAGTTTCACAAAATCGGAGAAGCGAATACCTTCCCACGGCGTATCGAATTTGGACCAACGGGTAACACAGTGAATATCACTCACCGTGTTCACCTGAGGCATCGCTTGCAACTCAGCTAGGGAGAACACCTTCTCCTCTTCCACTTCGCCGAATACCTTCAAGTCCCAGGTGGACAGGTCATATTCCGGCACTTCCCCTTCATGCAGAATCGGGAATTTCTCCGTCAGCATCTGTCCCGGCGGCAAGCGATCTCCATGATCATTGCCTGCTTTGGGTGCCGGGGTTTTTCCTTTTTTCAAACGTTCAGCCTTGTTATGCAAGTGGAATTCCTCCTTCTTCTTCTGCCTCTAGCATGGGCATTCAGGAATTAACGCGAGCTTCCGCCCGCTTTCAGTGCATCCTGTGCATAGGTACGGTCTTTGAAAAAGAACATTGCGACCAGCGTCACAATATACGGCAACATCAATGTGAAATGGGTTGGCAAGGAGAAGCCTTGCAGACGAATACTCAATGCTTCCATGAAGCCAAACAGTACACTTGAGCCCATCACGCCAAGCGGATTCGCTTGCCCCAACATCGTTGCTACGAGTGCAATGAAGCCACGACCCGCGGTCATACCTTCGGTAAACATCGTCACCTGACCGAGCGACAACTGTGCGCCAGCCAGAGCACACAACACACCGCACATCAGAACAGCACCGTACTGGATGCCTCGTACCTTGATCCCGATGCTCTGTGCTGCAATCGGGTTCTCACCGACGGAGCGCAGGCGGAAGCCGGATACACTTTTGAACAGATAGAATTGCAGTCCAATCACGAGCACAATACCGAGGTAGACCAAGGGACTATGTCCCGATAATACATCGCCCACCCACGGGATGTCGTTAATCAGCGGAATATCCCACTTGGGAAGTCCAACCATGTCTTTGTCGTAGTATGCACCTTTTACATCAAAAATCGCACGCAGTGCAAAGGTCGTCACCCCCGCAGCCAGGAAATTCAGCGAGATCCCGACCACGATCGCGTTGGCCTTGAGATTAATACTTATAAAGGCAAAGAGCGCCGAGAACAACATGACAATAATAATGGAAAAGAGTACAGCCAGCAGCACATTGCCAAACAGATAATTACCGACAATGGCGGAGAACGCACCAATCAAAACCAGTCCTTCGAGACCCACGTTGAACAGACCGACACGGGAACATAAAGCCCCACCGAGCGCTGCAAGCAGGATTGGAGTCATAATCCGCAAGGTTGAGCCAAACATGGCTGCATCAAACAGTTGTTGCATTGGACTTTTTCTCCTTTCTCCGCTTCAGGAATGAATAACCGATCTGAGCTGATACAAATAACGTCAATACGGCCTGAATGACACTGCCGACTTCCAGCGGCACATCCGTGTTCCGTTCCATCCCCATGGCACCTGTCTGTAACGCAGCCAGCAAAATAGCTGCTACAGCTGTACCAAGTGGATGCGAGCGGGCAAGCAGCGTGGCCATAATGCCGCTCCAGGCATAACTTGCGGATGACAGCGAGCCATCAAGGAAACGGTACTGTGTACCGAGCACTTCCCCCGCACCCGCGAGTCCAGCAAGTCCACCACTGATGACCATGGACAGCATCATCATGCGAATGCGGCGAACACCACCGTAGGTTGCAAAGGACGGGTTGCTGCCGAGCATGCGGATCTCGTAACCAGTCACCGTTTTGTGAGTGAACCAGTAGATCAGAATAGCCGCGACTATGGCAATGATGAAGCCAGCATGCAGTCCCATGCCCTGGAACAACTTTGGCAACCAGATACTCTGATCAATCATGGGTGTCTGAGCCATCGCTGCAGATCCAGTCCGATCCTTGAATGGATAGGAGACCATGTATCCACCAAAATAAATGGCAATATAGTTAAGTAATAAGGTTGTAATCAATAAGTTCATGCCGAAACGAGCATCCAGCCAACCTGCAAACAGAGACCAGATTCCCCCGGCAACAATACCTGCCACAATCGCAGCAATACACACAAACCAGCCTGGTCCTGGCAGATAGAGCGCCGTGAGCGCGGCACTGAGCCCGCCAAGAATCATCTGACCTTCGGCTCCCATATTGAAAAATCCGGCACGGAATGCCAAGGCTACGCCAAGTCCCGCCAAGATGATCGGTGTGGAACGAGCCAGTGTATTGGTGAAGAAGTAGAAGTTGCCGAAGGCCCCTTTCCACATCTCCGCATACGTATCCACCACATTACCGCCAACAATCAGAATCGCCACAGCCCCTGCAATCAGACCGATGAATACGGCAAGCAGCGGCTGTACGAGTCCGCGAAGTGTTTCTTTTACCCGATTCATATCCGCTCTTTCCCTCCTGCCATTAACAAACTGATCTGTTCCTCAGTTGCTTCCTCTGCTCTCAGTTCCCCGGCAATTTCGCCTTCATACATGACAATAATGCGATCCGATAATTGCAATATTTCCGACAACTCCGATGAAATGAGCAGAATACCCGCACCTTCACTTCGTTTGCGTAGCAATTCGGCATGAATCGTCTCCATCGCTCCGATATCCACACCACGTGTTGGTTCGGCTGCAATCAGAAACGGTGTATCCTGTGCAAATTCACGAGCGGCAATCAGCTTCTGCAAATTACCTCCGGACAGAAACTGTGCCTTGGTCTCCGCAGAACCCGTCTTGATGCTGAACTGTTTGATCCAGCTTTCTACCATTGTTCTTGCTGCTTTGGCTTTGATAATGCCACGCGACTGCAAGCGATGGTGATGTCCCATCAGCCCGTTCTCGCGAACGCTCGCATCTTTGGCCGCTCCCCACATGTAACGATCTTCCGGAATATGAGCAAGTCCATGCTCCCTTATGCGCCGTACAGGCCAGTTCGTTGTATCCTGCCCGGAGAGCAAGACACGACCACTGTCCGCCTTACGCAGTCCCGCAATCACTTGAATCAATTCTGACTGGCCGTTACCTGAGATACCCGCTATGCCAACGACCTCACCTTTACGAACCTCCATATGAATCTCCTTGAGCGCCGAACGATCCTTCGCTCCGGACAGATTAACCCCTTCCACCTGAAGCACAGCTTCAGCCGGAACCGATGGCTGCTTGTCCATACGCACAAGTTCACGACCAACCATCAGACGAGACAATTCCTCCACATGTGTATCCTTCGCTTCCAACGTGCCTGTCACCTGACCATCCCGAAGTACCGTGATCCGGTCGGCTACATCCATGACTTCTTGCAGCTTGTGCGTGATCAGTACAAAGGTTTTGCCCAGTTTGGCGAGCGATTTCATGTTCGCCAGCAGTTCTTTCACTTCAAGCGGAGTCAGTACCGCCGAAGGTTCATCCAATATAATGATGTCTGCGCCCTGATGCAGCACCTTAAGAATTTCAACACGCTGCTGCATGCCAAGCGGGCACTCGGACACTTTTTTCCACGGGTCAACCGGCATGCCATATTGTCTGCCAAGCTCGTTCACTTGGGCCGCTGCTTTTTTGCGGTCAAATGCGCCTGCCTTAGCCGGTTCGCGTCCAATCACGATGTTCTCCGCCACCGTAAAGGAAGGGAACAGCATGAAATGCTGGTGCACCATGCCGATGCCACTTGCCATCGCCTGGGACGGCGTGGCAAAGCTCACCTCATGTCCACGGACTTTGATTGTGCCTGACGTGGGCTGTTCCATACCGTACAGCATACGCATCAAGGTTGTTTTACCGGCCCCGTTCTCACCGACAAGGGCATGAATCTCTCCCTCACGCAAATTAAAACGGATGTCACGGTTAGCGGTGAAGCCGCCGTATTTCTTCGTAATCTGCTCCATCTCCAACAGCATATCTCGCGTTCGCTCCTCTCAGTTCAACTTAAAAGGTTACACTCGCCACTACGATGACAGAGCAACCTTCCGATCGCTGTTATCCCCAGATTTTTCGATTCCCTTTATATAAAGGGGAAAATCCGGAGATAAAGGCGAACGCTTTGCTTCTTCAGGTTATTTCTGTCCTCTTCGTTATCGTGTAAACGATAAGTTGAACATATACTGGTCATTTAATAGCAGCAAAACCGGCTGCCTGATCGGGCAGCCGGCTGATCATTTCCATCACTCATTCATTGAAAAGAACATTCAAAACTATTGTTGCAATGGATCTTTGACTACGATTTTACCGGATACGATATCATCCTTGATTGCTTTCACTTTGTCGATCACTTCTTGTCCAACAAAAGCATTCAGCGGGGATTCGCTATCACGTGTAACGTAAGTCAGGCCCACACCGTCTTCTTTCAAGCCATAGTTCACTGCACCTGCTTTGAAATTGCCTTCTACAAAATCTTTCACAGTCTCATAAGCAACGGTATCCGTTGATTTCAATTGAGACAATACGATATGTTCCGGGTCTTCAACGGTACGGTCCGTATCCTGACCTGAAGTATAGAAGCCTTTTTCTTTCGCTGCTTCGAACACGCCGAGATCGCCTACAGCGGATGCGCCAGCGATGAAGTCAGCGCCTTTGCCGAATTGTACCAGCGCCAATTCTTTTGCTTTAGCCGGGTCATTAAATCCACCTACATAGTTCACGAGGAATTCTGCATCCGGATTGACGGAATCCAATCCCGCTTTGAAACCTTCTGTATATTTCTTGATCAATGGTACATCCATTGCTGCGATCATGCCGACTTTGTCTGTTTTGGTGGACAATCCAGCAGCTGCACCGAGCAGGTACGCCCCTTCATATTCACGGAAACCAACGCTACGAACGTTAGGAAGATCAACGGTTGTATCTACAATTGCAAAGGACTTGTCCGGATTCTCTGCTGCGACTTTCTTCAATGCATCTTCTGCCTGGAAAGTTGCTGTAATAATCAGATCATAATTCTCGGCAACCGCAGCACGCAGATTTTGTTCAAATGCTGCCGGGTCTGTCGATTCAATCGTCTTGGTATCTACTTTGAATTCTTCGCCTGCTTTTTTGAAACCTTCATCCATCTGTACAAAGAAAGGGTTAACCCCTATTTTTTCGGGAAGTACGAGGGCCATCCGAAGAGATTTCTCCGAATCACTGCCTTGGGCGGATTGTTCGTCTTTGGAAGCCGAATTCCCACAAGCTGCCAACAAAATAGCCAACATGATGATCGATAAGACGAACGATAAACCTCTTTTCATTTTGAAAATACCCCTTTTCAACATTCTTTTTTCTTATCCTAGCGGATACTGTCGATCCTTGTCAATAAATCTTTGAGCGTATACACTCAAATAGAATATAATTTACAATTCGCTTTCTACCAAGCTTTGGAAACCGTTCTGTATCAAGCTTTTTTTCGTTGACATCCAGCGCGTCTCCGTGCTAAAGTCAGTCCAATTATTCTATTCTGATAGGAATTGTCAGAATTATAACCCAAAGCTGATTATTTTCCAACCCATTTTAAGGAGGCTATTCATTTGAAAAAAATCACCCAGATCACGTTGGCGGCCCTACTCGCCGCTCCGGTAACACTCGGCAGTCTAAGCCTGCCCTCTTCGGCTTCTGCAGCATCTGCAACTCCGGCTAAACCAACCACTTCACAAAGTGTCAAAGGACCGGTAGCTCAGGCTCCCGTCGCTTATACGGAAAGCGCAGCGGATTTTGCTCAATTCTTGCAAGCGAAATACAACATTCAATTGCCGCAACAGATGACCAAAGGTGATTTCATTCAAGCCATTGCAGCTATCACGGAAGCAACTCAAGCAAGTGACAGTGAAGCCAAAGCTCCTGTCTTTACCGATCTGTCTTCTGGTGATTCTTCATATGATGCTGCCGTATCCTTATACAATAATGGGGTTCTTACGGGTACAGAAGTACGCGCCAAGGATCAACTGAGCACTTATGCGGCGGTCTTCATCGCGGTGAAAGCAGCCGGATTCAAGGAACTGGCTTATACATATCCTGCAGAGAAAACAGCCAAAGCGCTTGCCAAAGTTGGCATTAACCCGAACCGTGTTCAGGGACAAGCCGCACAGGAACTGGCTGCGGCGATCGATACAGGCCTGATTCCCGAAAGCCTGTACCCCGCTCTCCTTAAGGGTGGCGTAGCAAGTAAAGATTTCGCTAATACATTGCTTGGACGCGTACTGGTCAGTCAAGGGAAATACAAACATGAGATTGGGCGTTCCGGCGATGCGGACATCTATTCCAAATTGTATGCTGCATATCGCACAGCGGATCTGATCGAATCACCTGAGCTGAGAAAGATTGTGGATCAGGCGCTGCGAGATGATCTCGTAACAGGTTACAATCTGAAGGATAGCCGCTTTGATTCCAACTTTATCGATGAACTGACACTTACCTACGGCCACGATAATATTCAACATGCTGTACAGTTGGTTGGTTTGTTGCGTAGCGAAGGTATTGATGCTGATGTACAATTCCAGCCGAAGACATCTGCCTTCATTTATTTGAAGGAATGGGGCGAGCCGAAGGAAACACCTGATTATAAAGTGACACAGATCGAGAACGGCAACTATATCGCTTCTGCGAAGGAATATGATATTCAGTTCGAGTTCAACAATGTGGCAGACAAAGTTCGCTTCAACGACATTGTGCTGAAATATGCTAAAAAGAACAGTGACAGTACATCTCCATTGATTCTCAGTTCCTGGTGGCAACCGTTGTATTATTCACCAACCACATTGGCGAACTACCCTGTCATTTCCAATAATAAGATCGCGCTTGGCAATTACTATGCTCAGTCCTTCTCTCTGAAAGAGAATGCCAAATCCATTCGTGAAGGTTTCCTGAAGCTGGCACCTGATGCGGACATTACGACGTATGACTTCTGGGTGGACCAGCCTTTCTTCAACTATCTGAACGGTGGATCTGAATAAAATAAATTCCGTCTCTAACCAAATTAAAACTCGTATTTTGGCACCATAAGCAGCCGTCCTTTACCGAATTTCACAGGGGTTTCGACCCCTAGATTCGTAAAGGCGGTTTTTTGTTCAGCATTTTGCAAATTTCTTCTACAAAATCATTTTTCTCATGCAGGAATTACCAATATAAGGTCGAATCCTTTATGTACACAAACACGCAATCATATTGCATATCTCCGCACGAACAGGAGTTACTCCATGGTATATGACGGTATTCTACTAGGCTTGATCGTTGGATTTTTTCGGGGCGGGTTGCGGCATGGGCTCAACCAGTTTGCAGCACTCAAGCTGCGAAGCGGCTGGATTTTCCCTGTATTGTTGCTGATCCAGTTCTTTATTTTCTATCTCCAGGAACGATTCGAATGGGTGGCATCCATTAATGGATATCTCTTTGCTGCCGTCTACATTACAGGGCTCGCTTTCCTGTGGCTCAACAGACACCATACCGGTTTCATGCTCATCTGGGTTGGGGTATTTCTCAATTTTGCCGTGATGGCAGTAAACGGTGGGCGCATGCCTGTTTCTGTGGAAGCTTCCGCTGTACTGGGACCCTATTATGTAGACATGCTCAGGGAAGGCGGCGCCGTATCAAAGCATTTTATGATGGATGCATCTACAAATCTGCCTTTTCTCGGTGATATCATCCCACTCTCCAGCCCTTATCCACGGACTCAAGTTATCAGCATCGGTGATGTGGTCATGAACGTTGGCATATTCCTTTTTATCCAATACATGATGGTGAATCGGGACAAAAAGGCTGTGCAACCTGCTAAAACTCATCAGGCTTGAAGAAAACAGGTAGACTCCAAGGAAGGGAGGTCTTCTCCATGAAAAAATTTGAAGGTGTGAAATATTCCCGCATTGTCATCAACGCAATCATCGTGGCTTCTGTCGTTGTAGCGTTAACTTCGGGATACAAGCTGGGCGGCTAGTATCCATACCGCCAAACAAGACAAACAGGCTGCCAGCGGCCTGTTTTTTCTTTCTGGATTTTTGCCAGGCAAATTGGTATGTTAAACATCTATATAATATATCCCTATACAAGAACGCCAATTATATACACATCAAGAGTAGACTAAACCCAAGCAGGAGATTTTTTATGAACTTTATTCGTAACCTTATCCATAAGGCAGATCGAAGCAGTCTGTATGTTATTTTGCTTAGTTGTACCGGGATCGGTGTTTTTCTGTACATGAACAAGTGGTCTTATCTTCATCTAACCACGGCGGATTGGGTTATGGTCTACACCATGCTGGGTGCGGCGTTAATTTTGGATTATTTCACGTTCCAGATTCCACCCAAAGGCAATCAGCAATCCATGGATTCATCGGTATACCTTGCCTGTATATTCATGTTTGGCGGAGCTTTCAGTTTATCTATACTGCTTCCTGTCTCCATCATCCTGTTAATCAAAGAGCGCAAGCTTACCTGGTGGAAACACATTGTCAATTTCAGCATCTACAGTCTCATGATTACAGGAGCAGCTGCTGTGTTTGAGTGGACTGGTGGGCAATCGGGAACTCTGGACGGCTATAACCTGATTCCGTATTTTGCAGCGCTCGCAGCCTACTTCATCATCAACACGATCACACTTGGCTTATTCTTTCATTTCTCAACGAAGGATGCATTACAGCAGATGAAGCGGGCATTCGTTACCGAATCCCTGCTGGTTTATTTATGTACGCTGATTCTGGCGCTTGTATTGACGATTCTGGTTGTGCATAATGGCGTACTCGGTTTGTTGTTATATCTGAGTCTCAGTATTCTGCTCTCCCATGCATTCAAGCAGTTGTTTGTCATGTATCAGAGCATTGAGGAGAAAGCTAACACGGATCAACGCACAGGTCTGTTCAACCATAGTTATTTTGAAAGTATGTTGGAAAATGAACTGACTACCGCTCGTACGCAGGGAACACCGCTTTGTCTGGGACTTATTGATATCGATGATTTCAAAAAGTATAACGATCGGTTTGGCCACCTACAAGGCGACAGTCTGCTGGCCCTGCTGGGAGATTTTCTGATGCGAAAGACGGAAGGCACACCTGTTACCGCCTTTCGTTATGGAGGGGAAGAGTTTACTTTGCTCATGCCAGGCATGGAACTGGACGAATCCTACAGGTTTATGAACAAGCTGCGTAAACAACTGAACGACACGCCGTTTGAAGGTGTTGAAGTGTTTCCACACGGTTGTCTCTCCTTCTCTGCTGGCGTCGCGCCCTATCAGGTGGATATGTATAACAAATCCCAGCTCGTGGATCAGGCGGATAAAGCACTGTATTATGCGAAGAAACAGGGCAAGAACAACGTGCACCGCCACGGCAGCAATGATGGCATGGAACACGAGATTGATCTGGTACAGGACGTTCGTGACATCGAGCAGCAGCTCAATCTGTTCAGATACAAGGATATGGATACGTTTAAACATTCCAAACGGGTCTACAAATATGCACTGGATATCAGTGAATTGCTCGCACTGGACAATGCGGAAAAACGTCGTTTCGTGCTGGGAGCACTGATTCATGACATCGGCAAACTGGAGATTCCTTGGTCCATTCTGAACAAAAAGGACAAGCTCACCGCAGAAGAATGGGAAACGATCAAGGGACATGTCACCTGGGGCAAAAAAATGGTCATCACGAACGATCGCTTCGCCGATCTGATTCCGTATATTGAACTTCACCACGAGCGCTATGATGGCAAGGGCTATCCTTACGGCCTGAAGGGTAACGAGATTCCCCGGCTGTGCCGGATGCTGACCGTGATTGACTCCTTTGATGCCATGACGACAGAGCGGCCGTATCAGGAGACCAAGAACGTGGAGGAAGCCATTAGGGAGCTGCGCGCATGTTCGGGTTCACAGTTCGATCCGGAGCTTGCCGAGTTATTCATTCGATATATTGAGAAAAGAACCGCTCTGCAACAGTTGCTGTAAGATAAATGAGGCTTTTTTATAGGCTCTAAAAAAAAATCAAAGCGCTATCCCCGGTCTGATCGGAGATAGCGCCATTTTCATTTTCATGGAATGAATCGTACACCAGACATCTTCATTCTCGTGCAGATTCTACATTAAGATTTGGTATTCAGTTCATGTGAGGTCTGATGCAGCTCTTTGATCATCTGCTGCAAAAACATGTTGTCTTGGCGACTGATACCGTGCTGATTGTCTTGAACAAGCATCTGGTGAATGTTCTTTTTGAGCAATTCACTGCGACGTTCCAATACTTCTTGACTCATGTTGTTGCTTCACTCCTTAACATGTTTTGTAATGAATTCACGTTCTATATAAGTATAGAGGACCTTCTCCGATAGGGAAAACGGACTCAGCCTTCCTCAGCTGTTCACACCAACCCTCACCTAGCGTGACAACATTTCACCCCTTGTCGTTCTTAGATATCCTTCTAAATACTCCCTGATCCTCCCCAGCTTTCTCCAAAGACACAGACTAGGGTCTTGGACAAGCTTGCGTTATAATGGTCCCATCCCTGTATAAATAAAGTACCTAATTAAGCTAATCCTAGATCAAAGGAGTTCTGCATTCATGTCCTATAAACAAATTAAATGGATGATTCTGCTGATCCCCACATTCACGGTTGGCATCTGGGAATACATTCGCCATCAGTTTCTGATGCCATACCTTTCGATGGATGCAGGAAACTGGTTAACACCCCTCATCGTTTACCTCGTCAGCGTGACACTGCTCAGCCGATTGTTCCACATGCTCGAAGGTGCCAGGGCTGCTCTGGAGCAGGAACGCGCAGCGAAAGCAGCTCTGGAAGCTCGTGACCAATTGGCAAGAGAACTTCATGACGGCATATCTCAGTCTCTTTTCCTGCTGTCAGTCAAGACCGATAAAGCAGGCCGTAGTCTGGCAGGGAGCGGACATGAGCATGAGATCCAGGAGATTCAAAAAACCGTGCACGAAGTCAATACATATGTAAGGCAAGCTATTGCCCAGTTGCGTTTTGTTCCTTCCTCTACGGTAACATCAGAAATTATTTCACTGCATGCGCAGGTCGAAGTGCTCGTCAAGGAAACGGTACCTGGTGCACAGATTCATTGGGACCTCAGGGGTGTAACGTTCTCTGCCAAGGAGCAAGTGGAGCTGCTCGCCTGTATCCGGGAGGGTTTACTTAATGTACGCAAACATGCGCAGGCTACCCGCGTTCAGGTTCATGCGGAAGGTAACCCAATTGCCTGGTTCATTTATATTCAGGATAATGGGAATGGACTAAGTGGAGATCCTCTTCATCTGAAGGATCGGTACGGACTGCGAATTACGAAGGAGCGTGCTGCCGAGATGGGTTGGTCTTTTACCCTCGATTCAAGACCAGGGCATACACGAATGACGATAGGAAAGGAGCATACTTAATATGGAACATGTACGTGTATTGGTTGTTGATGATCATGCGCATGCGCGTGAAGCGATCTGTAGCATTTTATCCGAGGACAGCCTGTTTGAAGTGATTGGTACAGCTTCGAATGGACAGGAAGCGCTGGAGCTCACCGGACAATGGATGCCCGACCTAATCTTGATGGACGTGCAGATGCCGGGCATGGATGGGCTGGAAGCCACCCGTCAGATCAAGCTGCAATTCCCTTATGTTATTGTTGTTATGGTCACGGTATCGGATGATGTGACGTTTCTGTTCGAAGCATTGAAACAAGGCGCTCAAGGCTATTTGCTCAAAAATCTAACGCCTTCCACCTGGCTTGAATACCTGCGCGCCATCGTCAGTGACGACGCACCGCTCAGTAAGGAACTGGCCTACCGAATTTTGCAGGAGTTTCCCGCACCACGCAGTGAAGATGTGCAAGATAACCCGCTAACGGCGCGGGAGCTTGAGATTCTGCAATGGGTATCCGCGGGATATACCAATCGGGAGATCGCAGATCAACTCGGTATTTCAGACCAGACGGTGAAGAATCATCTCAAAAACATTTTGCAGAAGCTCCAGCTTGAAAACCGGGTACAACTCACCCGCTACGCACTAGAGAGTGGGCTTGCAGGACGTAAACTTCGCAAATAAACATTGTTAATTCGAAGTCAATGATGCGTCCGACATAGGTGAGAAATGACATAGCATTCATGCTTTTGTCACAATTATGTAGACCAAATCGTTTTTTTATAGCCCAATGTAGTCATACGCAGTCATTTTGGACAAAGTTATAATGGGTTAGATTGTGTTTAAAGGACCATGAATGACTACAAATCTATAACCTGAGGGTGATGATTTTTTGATTTTTACACGCTTTACCCTGAAATGGGGCAAACGGCACTGGGCATTGGTCACCTGTCTGTTGCTCGTATGTTGCCTAGTTATGCCACAGTGGGCATCTGCCCATGCTTATATTGTTAAGGCTTCGCCAGGAGAAAATGAGATCCTCGTAGCTGCTCCGGAACGGCTGACGCTGGAGTTCAACGAATCCCTGCAGACGGCCTTTTATGATATCAAAATTACCGGCCCTGACGGCAATCAGGCAGACGATGGAAATGTAAAGATTGATGTAGATCGCCCTCATATTCTGGAGACTGGCCTGCAGGCTGGACTCGGGAACGGGACTTATGCCGTCAACTGGAAAGCTGTGTCTGCCGATGGACACCCGATTCAAGGCGCATATGTTTTCCATATCGGAGAACCTTCCGGATCGCCTGCTGGGCTAAGTGATCTAACATCCGGTTCGGGTTCAACAGGCGGGCCGCTGAAATGGATCGTATCCCTGACAGACTGGATTCAGTATCTCGGATTGTCTGTCATTCTTGGGACACTTGCATTCTTGCTACTGCGAATCGCACCGACATCCATGACAAGAGAACCTATGGACGTTCCGGGCAGCTACAGATTGTTATGGATCAGCTATGCTGCTGCTTCCTTTGCCGCTCTGGTCAGCCTACCACTGAATACGTTATATGAATCTGGTGTGGCTCTGGGTGAGCTAAGCTGGGCACTGATCGGAAGTGCGCTTAAGCTGACATCCTTTGGCCAGATCTGGATGTTACAGATACTCATTGTAATGCTACTGGCCGTCACGATTCTCTCCGGATATGATCGCGATCGATCCATCCGTGCTCGCATTTGGTCTTCTTACGGGTCACTCGTGCTCGTGCTTGGATGGCTGTTCACTCATGCCATGACGGGACATCCGGCTGCTGCCGATCAACGTGCTCTCGCGATTGCCATGGACTTTGTGCATCTGATCGGTGCCGCTTTCTGGATTGGTGCATTAACCGCCATGGCGATATGTCTGCCCCCACTGGCAGATAAGCTGCCTTCGAAGGTACGAGGAGAAGTTTACTGGGTTGCTATTCGCAGGTTTACCGCCTGGGGGATTGGCGCCGTAGCCGCTCTGGTTGCTACAGGGATATACAGCAGTCTGATTATTCTGCCTGCACCCGTGCTGACCTCCTTGTTCACTACAGCCTATGGCCTTGTCCTGATCGGCAAGATCGTCCTGCTGATTGTGATGGTTCTCTTTGCATGGCGTCATGCCAGATTAGCAAGAGCAGCAACAGGAAGCAGATTATCCGGTAGCCTGAAAGCCGAGCTTGCTACTGGTGCTGTGATTCTCGCCCTTGCTGCCGTACTAACACACCTGTCTCCAGGACAACCGGCTGCGGTCGGTCCGTATCAGGAGACAAAGACTACAGAAGACGGCTCGTCGATCACACTTCAGGTGAGTCCCAATGTGACGGGAGAGAACCAATTTGAAGTCGATGTGAAACGTGCAGATGGCAGTATCGTTAACGATCTGGAACAGATCACACTGTCACTCACACATCTGGACATGGATATGGGGATCTATGAGATTACCATTCCGAAAAATGACACCGGTGTGTATAAGGCTGAAGATTATATCTCCATGCCTGGCCGTTGGAATATCAAGGTACATCTTCTGACCAAAACGTTGGATGCATTGGATGCCGAATTTGAGATCGACACCGCCAAGCCATAGTTACACAACGTTTATATTGAAAAGAGACCCAATTTAAAATTAGTGTTTCTACGAACTGCAAATGTAATGAAGGATACGAAATTGATTCTGGAGAAGCGAAGCACTCGCCTTTATTCCCGGATTTCAACTTATTACTATATAAATTGAACTATTATTTACACTGAAACGGAGAGGGCAGAAAAAACCTGAAAAAGCGAAGCGTTCGCCTTTATCACCAGATTTTCCCCTTTGAGAAAAGGGAATCAAAAAATCTGGGGATAACAGCGATTGGAAGGTTATTCTGTCATCGGAGTGCATGTGTAAACCATCTTTAGTTCAATTTATATAGTTGAATCAATAAAATCCGGGAATAACGGTGATCGAAAGAACAATTCGTAACCGAAACGGCCTTTGCAGAACGTAGACACTCATTTAAGAAAATGGGCCGCATCATATATGATAAGAACTGAGAGGGGTTATTTATTTTGAAGAAAACATCATGGATTTCCAAACTAACATCCACTATCGCAACAGGTACCGCAGCATTCATGTTATTCGCCGGATTCGCGAGCGCTCACGTTACCGTTAGCCCATCCGTTGCACAGACAAGCGCATGGCAGACGTACACGATTAAGATTCCATCCGAGAAAGAACTGCCTACAACCAAAATCACGATGAAAGTTCCGGAAGGTGTTGCATTCAAGCAATATCAACCACTGGCAGGCTGGAAAATCACTACAGAGAAGAACGACTCCAATGAAGTAACATCGATTACTTGGGAAATTGACGGCGATAATGAGGGAATTCTGGCAGGACAATTCCAGCAATTCAACTTCGTTGCACAGAACCCTAAGGCGGAAGCTGAAGTAGCTTGGGATGCCTTCCAATACTACAGTGATGGTAGCATCGTAGAATGGACAGGCCAACCAAGTGACGCCAACCCGCACAGTATCACAACGATTAGCGAAGATCCGGCTGCTGCTGGTAATGCTGCGGCAGGTGGAGGTCATGCCAACGATGGACATGATAGTGCAGGTACAGAAGCAGCCACTGGGGATAATGCAGCTACCGACGATAGCAAAGCAAACGATGACACCACGCTGGGCGATGCACTCAATGACACCGTTACAGGTGAGCCAAACAACACAGATACAGATCCGGGTACGCTGAAGCTTCAACAAGCAACATTGATCGTATCCATTCTGGCCCTGATCCTGTCCTTCTTGGGGATCGCTTTGGCTACACGTCGCAAAAAACGTTAAAAACCAACTTACAGATTTACGAAAACCTGAGAAAAATTCAGATAACAAAAAAGCCTATGGCATAAGGGTTCAAACCCGATAAGCCATAGGCTTTTTTTCTGGTATTCATACTTTTTACTCCGTGGTTTAACTCTCAATCATGCTATTTATACTCACAATTACATACAATCGCGCGCATTTCTCCACGGTCATACTCATCTTAACGCTGATTACCATCCGCAATATGGCATCAGACTTACCACTCTTTAGCGTTCCTGATCCGTCTGGATCATGATCTCAATGTATTGCAGCAAGCTTTTCTTCTGCTGTTCGATGGATTGAATACGTCTGGACAGGCCCGCAAAAAACTCTTCAATCTGCTGCCTTGTATGATCGGCAGACTGCCCCTTCCAATCGTTCAGGCGACTATATAACGCCCTCGCTTCCTGTTCATCGGCTTGCAGACGGGCAAGCAGCTGTGTAAGTTCTTTTTCGGCAATTCGAAGATCATTCAATTCCACCAGCAATTGTCCACCCACTTGCGTTCCCCTCCCCCCATGTACGTGATATCGACATTAACCAACCTGGTTCCTAATTAAAATGAACCGGACTCTCGTCCGCCTGCCGGAAGGCATCTGCTTTCTCATCAATAAAGTTCAGGAACTGGCTGGTATGTTTCATATGCCATGTGCTAAGTTCTTGAATCGACGCGTCCAGTTGGGTGACAATCGGCTCCAGCCTGCGACTGCGGCTTGTATGCAGGTATTGAGCCATGCGGCTTCGTACCTGGTTTAGCTCGGCATTGCATTGTTGTGCATTTTGCTTCCACCGCGAAGCGACACTTTTCAGTTCTTCCGGCGTTACCTGAATCAGACCTGAAGCCGCAGCAGCCGAAGCCATACCTCCTCCGCCGCCAGACTTGGAACGTAACGGACCGAAGTTCTTGCTGAACGGTCCCATGTGATCCATAAGGCGCGGTGAATAGCGGATTCTCTCTCCAGTAATCGGATCGTACAGGTCATTGGATATGTAACCGTTTTTGAAATCATATTGATCCAAACTGTGATAGTTTTCCCCGCCAAATGAGTTCTTGGCTTTATCGATAATGCCCACTCCATCATTTGCATCCTCATAATTGGAATTAATGTAGAAGGTCGATCCCACATGCCGGTCATATCCTCCCAGCGTTCCGCTGGCTACCAGATCACTGGGATTCGCATAGTTCACAACCTGCCCGTCAAATGCACCCGCTTCAGCCCGGCGCCGCATTTCTGGCGTCAAATTACCCATTACAGATGGTGCACTAAACGTCACGGCTGGAATTCCTGTATAAGCAGACGCATATTGTGCATTTCCCCCGCCCAAGGAATGTCCAGTCATCGAGAAATTCAGATCCTTATGCTTGTTCTGCATGTGATTTGCGTAGTCTTCAGATTGATACATCTGATTGGCCCAACCTGTAGGGGAAACGGTTTTTTCAATATCCTTTACGCGATCACCCGTCCAGTTCTCCACGTCTCTTACCCTGTCACCAGCCCAATCCTCCACTTTGGATATACCCGTGAAGTCCTTGACACCTTCGACCCCTTTGTCGAGCCAATCCGGCGTAAGATTATTGACAAAATTCCCGGCCTCCTGCTGGCCCTTACGAATCAACTCTCCGCCCCCAATGCGGCCATCCATGACAAAGTCAGGTACAGAGCGATCCAAGGACGCACTTCCTTCTGTACCACGATAAGCAATGACAGCTTCCTTGGTCTCGGGATTATAAAATGTTACAGCATCAAAACCGGAAAATTTATTGCTTTCCGTCCCCTCAAGGACCTCCCATCCGGGAAGTTCCGTTAATTTGTCTCCAGCCTTTTGATCCTGGTAGGCTAGATCAGACATCGTTTTATACGTTTCATCATCAATATTGGACCCGTTACTCAATAACTACACCTCCCTTTATTTGTCGTATGGATTATGTCCCTTGGCCATCATCACTTCCTCAATCTCAGGGCTAATGACCAGGTTCTTGGTTACCTTCTTTTTGTAGTCGTACGAAATGCCAAAGCTCTGATCTTCATGATCTTTCACATGCCCTTTCAGCCCAATCTGGGACACTGCCATTTCCGGTAACAACTCTTTGCTTGTAATCACAACATCCAGTTCAAACTTCTGCTTGAAGTGCTGTATTACGGTTGCTTCAGCTTCTTGGTACAAAGCTTCCTTCTCACTTGCATTCATGTTCTGACAACCTCCCAGAAATATAGTAAACACCATCATTAGTGTGAATAAACCCTTCAACCATCCTGCACGTTTAATACGGATCCCCCCTCTTGGTAGAATCGAGGCATTCACTATATGTGAAGTACACCCTATTCATCTGTTACCTGCATCATAGTACAAAATCAACATGAGCCATATCGGCTAACAGGATCGTTTTCATGTAACTTTCTTCCTATATGATTCAAATAGGACACTTTGGTGTACATTACCCACTTTCCTAATTCTTGCATCAAGCACATGATAATTTTCCCATCCACGACAAAAAGAGCCTACTCCTCGAAAGAGCGGCCCTCCTTTTGCATGATTTACTGTTATGCCAATGCCATCTGCAGCGCAGTCAGCGCAATCCCGATAACAAATCCGGTAACGGCTCCGTTGATCCGAATCCATTGCAGATCCTGTCCAACCTTATCCTCAATCATCGAAACCAAAGTGGCATTGTCCATTTTGTCCACATTTTCGCGTACCAGTTTACCGATTTTGGAATGGTTTTTCTCCAGCAGTGTTGTGACGCCATTTACGATCTTGGCATTCATGCCTGTCATCAACTCGTCATCTGCCCGCAGATCAACCAATACCCGCTCAATGGCTGGCAGTGCATACGTATCTACATACTGTCCATCTTCCATCGCGGCGAGCGCCTTGTCTCTCAGTTCGGTGAGTTTGTTCAGCACCGTTTCCTCTGCGTTCCAGCCCTCCAGCATGTTGTTCTTCCAGCTGTTGATTCCATCTTGCATAGCCTTGCTCATTGCCAGACGCACCGTCTGGGTACGTACCATATCAAGCACCTTATACCTTAGAGCGCTGCCTTCACGTTTCATATCCTCTACCCGATCGAAGAGATATCCTTGTAAAATGCCACCCAGACGCTCCTCGTTCATATAACCAAGGAACGCATTCATCGCAAACTGCATCAATCCGTTCATTTGAATGCCGCTGATCGCTTTCATCCCGCTTTCACCCAAAAACATGATCGTCTCGGGTTTAACCAGCCATTCCTCAGCTTGCTTCAGTCCATAGTCCAGCGCTTTGGCATCGTAACCCCGCTCTGTCATCTGATGGGCAGCCCGCTCCAGAATCGGACCCAGATCAAAAGCGCCCGCCTGCGACTTGATCTCAGCCGCTACGAGTGGAGCAATCTGCTCTAACGGCAGACCAGCCAGAATTCGTTTGCAGAGCGTATCAATCATGGTCTTGATTCCGTCATTGTGAAGCTCACGTGTCAACGTATCGAGTACCGTCTCTGCTGCTTTGAAATCTGCAATTTTCTCGGTAATGCTGTCTTTATTGAGCAGGTTATTCTCTACTGCGGAGACCAGACCTTCCGTCATTTTATCCCGATTTTTCGGCAGCAATGCCGTGTGTGGAATGGGAATGCCGAGCGGGTGCCGGAATAATGCGGTAACGGCGAACCAGTCCGCAAGTCCACCCACGAGTCCCGCTTCAAATGATCCTACCAGCAACTTGCCCACGGGAACGCCCTGGAACGGCAAGGATGCAGCAAAACCTGCTCCCATTACCACGAGAGACCAGGCTGCTGCTTTTTTGGTTTGTTTAGGTTTAGCCATTGTATTCTTGCTCCTTTATCGTTAGTCGTACGGTCTGGTCTGTACCCGATTCCGTACTTCGTCTGTTCTTATGTAAACTCTCCAATTACAAAGTCTTGACTTCCATATTTCGTATACTTCATCTTATCACCCACAAGCGTCAAAACCAAACCTCTGGTTGAAGAAAAAGGATAATAGCGGTGTTTACGTCGTAAACGCACCGCTCCCTTTTCCTATACCAGGAATAATTTAGTATAATCAATCATAACGGCCCTTCGATATCGATTGGCTGCTGAACAGCAGGGTAATTACATAGTGGAACAATGAATCAATCAGAGGAGGAATTTCGGACCATGAAACACGTGCAGGACACAACCACGCTCTATAACGGAGTCAAAATGCCATGGCTAGGTTTTGGGGTATTCAAAGTTAAAGACGGAGACGAAGTCGTTCATGCTGTCAAAACAGCCATTCAAGCTGGTTATCGTAGCATCGACACAGCCAAAGCGTATAACAACGAAGCAGGTGTCGCTCAGGGTATTCGTGAATCTGGAGTAGCTCGTGAGGATCTGTTCATTACCACTAAAGTATGGAATAGTGATCAGGGATATGAATCCACGCTAGCTGCCTTCGAAGCCAGCATGGAACGACTCGAGCTGGAGTATCTGGATCTCTATCTCATCCACTGGCCGGTTAAGGGCAAGTACAAAGATACATGGAGAGCACTGGAGAAACTCCATAAAGAAGGACGCATCCGAGCGATCGGTGTGAGCAACTTCCAGATTCACCATCTGGAAGACTTGATGATCGATGCCACGGTCAAACCAGCGGTTAATCAGGTGGAGCTTCACCCACTTTTGATTCAATCGGAGCTTCGTGAGTATTGCAACAAACATCAGATTCAGATCGAAGCCTGGTCTCCGCTCGGACAAGGTCATCTGATGGATCATCCGTTACTTCAGGACATCGCCGCCAAATACAGCAAATCCCCCGCACAAGTCATTCTGCGCTGGGATCTGCAGAACGGCATCGTGACTATACCCAAATCCGTCACGCCTGAGCGTATTCGCGAGAACGCCGATCTCTACGATTTTGAGTTAACTCCGGAAGAAGTAGAGCAGATTAACGGACTGAACGAGAACAAACGCTTTGGTTCCGATCCCGACAACTTTAATTTTTAATATAAACATCATAATTCGATTACACCCGCCTTCGATCTTAGAAGAGCGGGTGTTTTGTCATGTGATGTTATAGGCAATCTATTCGTAGTTAAGAATGGAGGCGAGGACAGCTATTCAGTACCGAATCTGTGCCCAAAAAAAGTTTTTTGACAGTTTAGAACTATTTGATCTCCTCATCAGTCTAACGAGTGTAAAGCGAACTCAAGCACTTATATAGAATCCAGGCCTGGAACGAGCGGTGACTTGAATATTTAGGTTTATCATGGGGGGATCAGGAGTGATTAGACTGAACCATAGAAAGACAAAAGAAGAACAGTTCAGCGAAAAAATAACAGAGATTCAAAATAAATTATATCGACTGGCATACTGCTATGTTAAAAATGAACAAGAAGCGCTGGATATCGTATCCGAAGCGGTCTATAAAGGGTTCATCGCTTATGGAAAGATGGACTCCATGACTTATTTTGATTCCTGGATGTCACGAATTGTGATTAACACAGCGATAGATCATATTCGACGCAACCAGCGATTGACCTATATGGAGGATCATGCGCAGGAGTTTGTGGCTCCAGAGCGAGGGGCATCCGTGGAAGAGAAAATGGATCTGTATGATGCACTGGATCGACTCGTACCCGAAGATAGAGCCTACATTATATTAAAGTTTTTTGGTAATATGCGTTTTCGAGAGATCGCTGAAGTGCTCTCCCTGTCAGAGAATACCGTGAAGTCAAAATTCTATCGGATTATCAACAAATTAAAAATGGATTTAATCGAAGGAGAGGTTGGAGATCTATGACTAGTAAAGAACGTTATGAAAACATTGAAATTCCAGCTCAACTTCCAGATGTTATTCGTCGTGCCCAGCAAAAGGCTGCCGCTCGCAAAAGCTCATCCCGTATCATTCGCTACGCTTCCAGTTTGGCAGCATGTGCCGCTTTGCTGCTCATTATTAACATTCCTACTGTCGCAAACGCCATGGTCAAAATACCTGTGGTCGGAACGATTGTTCAGGTCCTTCAATTCGGCGATGGCGGCAAGATTACGGATGGGGTAACCGTAGGTTCAGAAGCAACTGAAAATACGCTTAAAATTAATTTTAGCACCGACGAGCAAGATCAGACTAATGATGCACCCCATTATAATGTGGTGCACAAAGAAGCACCGAATCGTATCCTCTTCACGTTTAGCGGTGCACGTTACATGGATATAGAGAAAGTCAAAGCCGACTTCATGACTCAGCCTTTAGTGAAAGATGTATATGGTTCCATGATTTTAGACGACTCTTCCGTCGGATTTGTAGTTGTTTTAAAAGAAGGGGTACAGTATGCCGTAACGGAATTCAAGAACCCTGGATACCTGGAAGTGAAACTGACTTCCGACGGCAAACCGGTCACACCTCGGAAGGTATACTCTCTCCGCACAGAATCAATGCCTTTTGGAGAATCGATGGGTATAATTAAAGAATCCTATCCGGATGAGGACATCTCCTTCCTCAAAACGTCCACTGGTCAGTTTACAGCAGTTATTGGAGAATATCCTACCGCTGAAGAAGCTGAACAGAAGCTCAAAGAACTCGCCGGGCAACCGGATTATCATGAGGAGTTTTATATGGACAGCTGGATGAGTAACGAAAATCCAATGGATTAGTCATTGCCAAAAGAAAAGAATCCCGATTCGGATGCGTCTGCACCTGGATCGGGATTTTGTGATAAAAGTTATACTTAACCTTTGGATACAAGCTTGAAATCATCAAAGTGGAAACCTGGCGCAACTACGCAAGTGACCAGTACAGGCTCATCGCCCAGCGGACGCGCTGTCTGCCATACGCCGGCAGGAACGAGCACCTGTGGTGATTGCCCCGCAGCAATATCCATCCCCAGAACAAGAACTTCCTCGTTCTCCGGGTTCTCCCCATTGCCACCCAGCTTCAGTTCAACTGGACTGCCGCTGTGCCACAGCCAAAGTTCATCGGACAGAACCGTATGCCACTCGGAGATTTCATGTGCGTGTAGAAGGAAATACGTGGAACTTGCCGAGAATCGTGGGCCGGAGTATGTATCCGGCAGAACGGACTGTGGAATCTGATAAGATGCCTTCCATTCTTCCTTATACCAACCGCCTTCAACGTGAGGCTGCATATTGAGTGCAGCAACCAATGGCGATAATTCATGTGTCGTCATAACCTGTTTCCTTCCTTCCAAATCATATTGGAGACACTCCTTAACCAGAGTTTGGCCTCTCTCCCCCTACTCTAAAACATCATTCAAGTTTTGTCACCTTGACAGCTCACATGGGCCATGCCAGATTCGTTCTTTCGGTATTTAACGATATATTAAAGAAATATTTCATTTCCAATGATAGCGTTTACAAAAAGATGGATTTTCCGTTATGATATGGATATCGTTGTTAATCCGTGAAGCAGAGAGGAGCTGTGCCATGAGTCTCATAGAAGATCGGATTGGACCCAAATATCGAATCGGTGAACATTCATTTACCATTGAACATATGCGCAGACATGATGGGAACGGTATGCCAAAGCCTCACGCTCATCCATTCTACGAACTGTATTACCTGCTTGAAGGTGAACGCGTTTATTCCATGAATGGTCAGATTCTGTCGGCCCGCAAGGGTGATTTTATTCTGATTAATCCTCACGATGTACATACCACCTCCAAAGGAAGTATTCCTGGCTTCGAACGGATTTTAATCGGTTTTTCGCCTGCTTTTGCAACGGGGATGGAACTTGGCATATGCGGTCTGCTGCCTTTTAATTGTTCAAGGCTCCTTCGCCTGCCTGAAGCGGAACAGCCCGAGATGGAGCGTATATTGTGGCAGATGCTGCAAGAATGCAAAGAGCGACGCCCTCACTATGAGATCGCCGTAAGAAGCCTGCTTGCCCAACTTTTGATCCGTATTCATCGGGTAGAGGAGGACATCCGGCAGTCATGCCCTGGTCCTTTACATCCGATGCAGGACAAAATCAGTGAAATCGTTACATATGTGAACAGCAACTACACCCAACCACTTACGCTGGAGGGTGCAGCAAATCGTTTTTATATCAGTCCATCCTATCTGAGCCGAATGTTCAGCCGATTTACCGGGTTTCGATTTAGTGAATATTTACGGGTTGTTCGTGTCCGGGAAGCACAACGAAGATTGCTGTCCACACAAGAGCGTGTCCAGATGATCGCAGAGAAGGTAGGATTTGAGCATACTGCTCATTTTAACAAAACATTCAAACAGGTCACCGGTACAACACCGCTGCGCTATCGCAAGGAACACCGGTAGATCATCAGATAACTTCATATAAAAGCCGAGTGGGTAGCCTTGCTCCAGAGATTACGTATTCTTTATATCAAAAGGCATCACAATTACTGGATCTATGGCTACGCCACTACGGTTGAATTGGACCAACTTGTATAAACCCTACTAAATACCTTTTACCTCCGAATGATCACACCACTTCGCACCTCGGGACCCACAGAGATCTGACGACCGTCTGTGTCAGCATCACCTTCACGACATACAATGCCTGCGGACTCGTGTCCGGTCACCATCAGAAGTCGGCCATCCGCACCCTTGCCCTGAATGCTCTCTAACTCCGCCCCTTTGCACTGGTGCAAATGAACCAGCGGACCTTCGGTAATCTGCGCCTGCAATTCAGCGATATGCAGATGTTTTGCATGAGCACATTGGATACCACTGCGAGCTTGCACGTTGTAACGCTGGATGATCACCCCATCCAAAGGCAGTTCCGGCAATCCACTCACAAGCAACGCAGTGTCGGCACCGGCACAGATCACATCCGATATGCGAATATCCCGGAACACCGGCGTCTCCTCGCTAATCTCCTGAGACAGGTCACTGCCCCGAGCAGACCCTTCCTGATTTGCATAGAAAAAGGAAAACGAGATCGCTTCCATAATGATATCTTTCATATATATGCGCTCAATCTGAATGTCCTCAACCACTCCGCCGCGCCCACGTGCGCTTTTGAAGCGAAGTCCAATGTCCGTGCCGATAAACGTACAATCCGACACACGCACATGCCGCACACCACCGGACATTTCACTGCCAATTACAAACCCGCCATGACCGTGATACACCGTGCAATCCCGAATGGTGATGTACTCCGATGGAAGACCCAGTTCACGGCCTTCGGCATCCTTGCCTGATTTCAGACAGATCGCATCATCACCGACATCGAATACACTCTTCTCCACCACCACATGACGACAGGATTCAACGTCCAGCCCATCTCCATTCTGAGAAAACCACGGATTCCGCACACTCACGTTACGAATGGTGACATGCTCAGATGCCCAGGGGTGCAGATTCCATGCAGGCGAGTTCTGGAACGTTGGACCGTCCAGCAATACCCGTTTGCATCTCCGTAAACTGACCATGTTGGGACGCAAAAAGTCTCTGACTTTTTCATAGGCAGCGACATCACGTACCTGCTCCTGATGCAATCGATTCGCAATGGTGCCGCCTTCAAGTGCAGCTGTGGTAGGCCACCAGATTTCTTCATCTCCGCCGGATTGCTCTACAACACCACCAGAAGCGACCAATTGGTTCCATTGTGAAGTGGTCATTTTGGAGCGTTTTACCGGACGCCATGCCTCCCCGCCCCCATCCCATATCCCCTCACCAGTAATCGCAATATCCTCCAGTTGATCTCCATCGATCGGGGATTGGCAGCGTACCACCTGCCAGCCTTCGAAGCTTGATGCAATTAATGGGTATTGATCAAAATCTCGGCTAAATGTAACCAGTGCCCCTGCTTCCACATGTAGTTCGATACGGCTGCGCATTACAATCGGACCTGTGAGCCATACCCCGGCAGGAATTACGATTCTTCCACCTCCTGCTTCAGCACATGAAGCGATGGCAAGTCGGAACATCTCCGTATTATCTGTTACGCCGTCTCCAACAGCTCCATAGTCTGTAAGCTGAAAATCTTGAGAAGGAATGACAGGCAAATTGGCTTCATAAGCTCGAACATCGGACTGGGCACCTGCTCCTGTCGACATTGGGGAGTGATATGTATTCATCGTGCAGAATCATCCTCTCTACATGTAATAGAATTGTTATGGGATCAATACATCGCTTTTACTTTCCTTACTTACGTTCAAACAGACGCTCTCTCACTCCATCATATCAATGGCATGACGTGTAGGGTTGAGCTTTCTTGCCATGTACACGTGGAACTTGATGCTATTTGTTTTGTTAATCAGAGTCATAAATCAAACATCACTTTCAGTATACTCTATACAACTATTCCAAAGGTTGGAAAACAACTAGGAGAATAGATTCATTTTTCTGTCAGGATTCGTCACAAGGTATTTAATAACATGACAGATATATAACACATTTTCTGGCTATAGCCCTAGGAAACCTATTACTTATGTCATGTTTTATCACAAACCAATTGCCATAAGCAGGATGACTATGTATGATTAAATAACTAGTTTCAATTTATTCCTTATTCTCCCTTTTACACACAGACGTTGCAGAAAGGATGGGGTGTACTCTTGATTGAATTTAGGGGTGTCCAGAAGCATTTCGGTCATTTTCATGTCCTCAAGGATATCCATCTTCACATTGAAGAAGGAGAAGTCGTCGTCATTATCGGACCTTCCGGCTCCGGCAAAAGCACGTTACTCCGCTGTATTAACCGCCTGGAGACCATTACCGAAGGTGAACTTGTCGTCAGTGGGATTCCTCTACATCAGAAAAAGGTGGACATTAACCTCTTCCGCCGTGACATCGGCATGGTATTTCAACACTTCAATCTTTATCCTCACAAAAAAGTCATCGATAACATTACCCTTGCACCCATGAAGGTGCGCAAACAACCCAAAGAACAGGCAGCCGCAACAGCTATGAAGTATCTGACCCGGGTGGGCATTGCCGACAAAGCAGACAGTTATCCCTCCCAGTTGTCCGGTGGGCAGCAACAACGGGTAGCCATCGCCAGAGGACTCGCCATGGAGCCCAAAATCATGCTTTTTGACGAACCTACCTCTGCTCTCGATCCCGAGATGATCGGGGAAGTCCTCGATGTTATGCGTTCCCTTGCCCATAATGGCATGACTATGGTCGTCGTTACCCATGAGATGGGATTCGCCCGCGAAGTTGCGGACCGGGTCATCTTCATGGACGAAGGCCGAATTGTAGAAGAGGCCAACGCTGCTGAATTTTTTGACAACCCCAGAGAAGAACGAGCACAGCAATTCCTGAGCCGTCTGATTCATCATTGAGAATAATCCAATATTCCATTTTGAAAGGGGTCTTTATTCATGAAGAAATTATTGAAATGGCCATCATTTATGCTTGTCCTCATTCTCTCCCTTGTATTGTCAGGTTGTAGTACAGGTACAGATACACCTTCAGCGAGCGGTGGTGGTGGTGACGCCGAGGCGAAAGGCACGATTGAGCGAATTAAGGAACGTGGCAAGCTCATTGCCGGTGTGAAATACGATACGAAGCTGTTTGGCTTGAAAGATCCTGCAAGTGGCAACGTTGAAGGATTTGATATTGATATCGCCAAGGCACTCGCCAAACAGATCCTTGGAGATGAGACAAAGGTCGAGCTGAAAGAGGTCACTTCCAAGACGCGCATTCCCATGCTGCAAAATGGAGACATCGATATCATCATCGCCACAATGACAATTACGGATGAGCGTAAAGAACAGGTGGATTTCAGTGATGTTTATTTTGAAGCAGGCCAATCCCTGCTGGTGAAAAACGACAGTGCGATTACCGGCCTGGAAAGCCTCAGCGGAGTGAAAGTGCTCGCGGTGAAAGGCTCCACATCGGCTCAGAATATTCGAGAGAAAGCCCCGGATGCTGAGGTGCTTGAATTCGATAACTATCAGGATGCATTCACTGCTCTCAAAGCAGGTAAAGGCGAAGCGCTGACCACAGATAACATCATCCTCATCGGCATGCAACAGACGGATAACAGTTTCCATTTGGTTGGTGGCAATTTCACAAGTGAACCTTATGGTATGGCCATCCGCAAAGGCGACACTGCCTTCGTGGAAGAAGTCAACAAGCTGATCAAAAGCATGAAAGACAGCGGGGAATATGACACATTACATGAGAAATGGCTGGGCTCCAAGCCCGAGTAACCCCGATTAATGATGAGCAAGCGGCGAATTCGTCTGCTGGATGCGATGCATGAGCAGACGTAATCGCCGTTTCTACATCTGGAGAACGGAGGCTTCGCCTATATGGGCACATTGGATTTCAGCGTACTGATGCGACACTCGGATCGTTTTCTGGAAGGATTCCTGAATACCATTCAAGTGAGCATTATGGCTCTCATTGGCAGCTTTATCCTTGGCGCGATCCTGGCTATCTTTCGGATATCCCCTGTGAAACCGCTGAACTGGATTGGCACGGCTTTTGTGGAATTTATCCGAAACATCCCATTGCTGTTGGTTGTATTTTTCTTCTATCTTGGACTGCCTGCACTCGGCATTTCGCTGGATGGATTTGTCTCCGGCACTCTGGGCCTAACCATCTATACGGCCGCTTTCATTGCCGAAGCGATCCGAGCGGGCATTCAGACTGTGCCGCGTGGACAACTGGAAGCAGCAAGGTCTTCCGGCTTGTCCTATGTACAGGCCATGAACCTGATCATTCTGCCCCAGGCCATCAAGATTGTCTTGCCGTCCATCGGCAACCAGTTCATCAACCTGGTTAAAAACTCATCCATTCTGGCCGTCGTCGCCGGTATGGATCTCATGTATTTTGCAGACCTCGTTAACTCGGATACGTTCCAGCCGCTAAGTGTGTACACCATTGTTGCGTTGTTCTATCTGGTAATGACACTACCACTTAGCTTCCTGGTGCATTATATGGAGCGCAGGTTTGGACAGAGCGATGCAGAGGCGCGCAGCACCAAGGGCAAACCGAAGAAAAACAAACCGGCAGATCAGGTCACCATGTAACAGATCGACTTGTACCTGGCGTAGATTTTTAGGGAGATATATTGGCTTGTCCATGTCGTTTAAATGAGTACTGGATCGTCTGTGTTTTGCTGGCATTGGTGATCATGTCACAGTGCATATTGTAATTCACTGCTACGGTGCTTGAGTTGATTTGTACACAGTCCATGCCCCATCTATTGATCTTCGATATTCCATTCCTGCATACAGAAGGAGGCTAATAAAATATGGACTTTAGCGGGGCCTATGCGTGGCCCAACCTTCGTTTCCTGCTTCAAGGATTCCTGATTACCCTGCAAGTGGCAGGGCTATCCATTATATTCAGCTTTGTGCTTGGCACTGTGCTAGGTACGATCCGGTTTACCCGTATCCCTGTTCTGTCACAGATCGTAGCGGTAATCGTGGATACGATCCGGAATCTGCCGTTGCTGCTCATCATTTTCTTCATCCACATGGTACTTCCGCAGCTCGGGATTAAAATGTCCGTCTTCTGGTCCACAGTTGTTGGACTGAGTCTGTTTGAAGGCGCGATGATCGCCGAGATCGTCCGTAGCGGTCTGAAGTCCGTTGAGCGCGGTCAGGTGGAAGCTGCCCGCTCCTCGGGCCTGAGCTACATGCAGACTCTCGGTGGCATCATCATGCCACAGGCGCTACGCCGCATGTCTCCGCCGATGGTCAGCCAATTCATCTCACTCCTGAAGGATACTTCATTGGCGATCATCATCTCTCTGCCGGAGCTGATGCACAACGTGCAGATCCTTGGCGGCCAAAGTTTCGATTATATTATCCCTGCCCTGCTGCTCGCTGCGGTATTGTATTTTGTCATCAACTACACGCTGTCCATTGTCGCAAGGCGACTTGAGGCACGCATGAATTGAATGACTGAATGAATGAAGCGCGGAGAATAAGGCATGAAAATAATACGAAACATGAAGGAGCATGAAGGAACCGAGTCCTCGTGATTGATTAGATATGATTAGGCATGAAGGAAAGAACCTAATAGATGAAAAGAATGAAAGCGCCCCAAAGACTCTAAACCCACCTATGTAGTGGATTTGGAGTCTTTGGGGCTAAAATTATGCTCATCAATTCACGAGCTTCCCACCAATTTCTAACGAACTGGGGGAAGCTTATTCAGCTGTTTTTGGGATAGTTTCTAATCTAACGAATCGTAGACGCTCTATTCTTCCGATTCACCCCACTTTTACTCCCTATTTCAGAGTTTTGAGCAGAATAGCTTCACTGAGATTCGTTACATTTTTCGTTTCAGCTTATATCCCGAAATTAGACGTCTCAGGTTCGTTAAAACTTACGCCACCGCGAATTAAATAAACACCCACTCCCACTATTAATGATTCGCCCAATCCGTCCACAATGAGCTCATCCGCTAGATCGCCGCCCCGTTGCGACGTAATTCCGCCTGTAACAGCTCGATCGGCAGCTCCACTGGGTCCAGCTTCATCTTCACTGTTAGTGCAGCCGCCGTTCCCGCGGCCTCCCCGGTAGCCATACAGCTTGGAGTCAACCTTGTCGTTGCATGCGCCTCATGTGTGGTGGAGATGCAGCGTCCTGCCGCCAGCAGATTGCGGATATTGCGAGAGACCAGACATCGATACGGAATATCATACGCCCCGTCCCCTTTTATAAAGGCAGCCACAACACCTTGACCCGAAGGGTCATGAATATCAATCGGATAACCGCTTCTGGCAATCACATCCTCGAACTTCCGTCCTGCGACCACATCCGCCTGGGTCAACGCATAATGACCGATAATTCGTCTGGATTCACGGATACCAATCTGAGGTGCTACCGCTGAGATGGAAGCCCGTTCGAATCCAGGCACATCACGCTGCAAAAACTCAGCAATCATCAGCACCTGCTTCCGCCCTTCCTGTTCAGCAGAGGTCAGATCCTCGGCATCCGTCGCATCGAGTCCCTGCACCCGGGTACAATTAATCAGCACTTCATCGTCAGCCGGTCCGGTAAAAAACAGCACTTGGTCGCGATTAATCGGCACACCCGCTTTTTTCCATTGGGAATAGAAGCCGCTCACCCCGGTTAACGGAATACTGTCCAGCTCTGCAAAAGGCGTTTTCACATAGAAATCCTCCGGATGCTCCTGCATGTATTGCTTCACTCGTCCAAGATCCACACCACGCATGCGAAATTTCATGGTCATCGGCTGAGACTGGTTATCGCCATCTCTCCCCTTCGCCACCGAAGCCCCTGCAAGATAAGCCAAATCCGCATCACCGCTTGCATCCACGAATACGTTCGCCTGAAACTCCTTTCGTCCAGACTTGTTTGTCACTCGCACCGCTTCCACCCGATCATCCCCAACGACCACTTCATCCACGAAGCTGTGCAATAACAGCCGGACACCAGCCTCCTGCAACATCTGTGCCGCAACCACCTGAAAGATGGCTGGATGGTACGGTGTGACACTGTGCACAAATCCAACCGTATCACGCAAATGCCCCGGGGAGCCGCCACGCATCTGCAAACGATCCACAATCTCCTGCGCAATACCTTTAATGACCTGCTCACCATGTTCCGTATGGAAAGTCATCCAGGGATAGACCATAGCGGCAGTGGACATCCCGCCCACGAATCCGTATCTCTCCACCAGCACTGTGCGGACACCCTGTCGTCCAGCCGCAATGGCTGCCGCTATACCAGCTGGACCTCCGCCCACAATAACGACATCTGCCTCTTCCTTTTCCATGCTCATCCGTTCACGCAAATGTTGTCCCTCCTTCCGTTCTATTGCACGTATTGCTCGCCTTTGCACGTATTTCATGGCTTACTCTTTCAGTCCCGTCATGGCAACCCCCTCAATGAAGCGCCGTTGTGCCAGGAAAAAGACAATTAACAGTGGTAAGGTCGCCATAACGGTGGCGCTCATCAGATATTGCCAGGCTGTGCCCACCTCATCTGTAAAGAGAGATAATCCAAGCGGCAGCGTCATTAGATCACGCGAGTTAATGAAAATCAACGGATCGAAGAACTCATTCCAGATCGTCACAAACGTGAAGATCGTCAGCGTAGCCATACCCGGCTTGGCAATAGGCAGCATAATTCGCGCATATATTCGGAATCGGTTGCAGCCGTCCATCATCGCCGCTTCCTCCAGCTCAGTTGGCACCGTAATGAAGAACTGCCGCATCACAAAGATGCCAAATACACCACCCGCGCCAAAGATCGGCAGCAAAATTAAAGGAAAATGGGTATCAATCCACCCCAGCTGCCGCATGAATAGAAACATCGGAATCGCTGTCACCTCATGGGGAATCATCATCGCACTTAGCAGGATGAGAAATACCACATTACGTCCCTTAAACGGAATTTTGGCAAATGCATAACCGGCGAGAGAGGCAAAGAATACTGTTCCCAGCACAACCAACGCAGAAATGTAGATACTGTTCCAATAAAAACGGTGAAACGGAATCAATCGAAAGACATCGATGTAGTTCTGAAATCGGAATGGTTCCGGTATCCACTGCGGTGGATAGGTGAATATGCTCTGGGGTTCCTTGAATGATGTCGATATCATCCAGATAAATGGCACAATCATAATGAGCGAAATCAGAGTCAGCAACAAATACGTCCCCAGGGTACTTCCTATCTTCCGCCCCGAAGGACTAGGCATCGCCTTCATTGAATACCCACCTCTTTCGGAGCTGCCATTGCAGCAGCGTCAGAATTAGCACGATGAAGAACAGCACATATGCGAGAGCAGAAGCGTAGCCAAACTGAAATAATTTGAATGCTTTTTCCCAGATATAATAAACCAATACCTTTGTGCTGTTGCTCGGCCCGCCCTGTGTCATCACATAGATCTGCCCGAATACTTTGAGTGAACCAATCACGGTCATGACTACTGTCAAAAACACTGTTGGCGTGATCATGGGCAGCGTGACGTGAAAAAAGGTTCCCCTCTTGCCCGCCCCGTCTAATGTTGCCGCTTCGTACAGTGAACGCGGTACCTGCTGAATCGCTGCAATGAACAGCACCATATTCAGACCGACATTTTTCAGCACACTTGTCACGATAACCGCTGGCATTGCCAAATCCTGATTGTAAAGCCAGGCCGGACCCTTGGTGCCCGCCATCAACAGAAGCTGATTAATCAATCCCGACTCTGTCGCATACATCAGCTTCCACACGATGGCCCATACGATCAACGAGGTCATGACCGGAACAAAGATGGCCGTCCGGAAAATTCCGATGCCCCTCAGATTTCTGGACAATAACAACGCGAGCAGCAGAGCAAGCACAATGTTAAGCGGCACCAGCCCCGCTGTGAAATAGACCGTATTGGCAAGCACTTTCCAGAACATGGCGTCTGTCATAATATTCCGGTAATTATCCAATCCAATAAAATGATGATCCCCCAGCAGCGGCCAATCGGTCAGGCTCATGTATAACGCAAGACCCATGGGAAATAACAGCAGCAGGGTAAACCCAAGCACCATCGGCGATACAAACAGCCACCCCGTGATCTGGGCTTCTCTGGCGAGCGGCCCCCCTCTTTTTCGCTTGCGTGAATGGGTCACAGTTAACCCCCTCCCCTTTATGATCAAATTTCCCCTGAAGCTGGACTCTGTGACGATTCTATATAAGGTGAACTATACATTTACACAAGAACGTAGAGGACAGAAAAACCTGAAGAAGCGAAGTGGTCGCCTAAAAGCTTTCTGGAAGAAAGCTGCATCGGAAGCATATGCTTATCCCCGGATTTCCCCCTTTATATAAGGGATTCAAAAAATCTGGGGATAACAGCGATCGGAAGGTTGTTCTGGCATCGGAGTACAAGTGTAAATATCCTTTAGTTCAACTTATATAGTCTGGACGGTTCAGACTGTCCACCGCATTGCGGAACCCGTTCACAGCCCTTCGCAGCTGTTCCTCCGTGTTGCCTGTCACAACTGCTCCAAGCATAATCGCTTTGACCCCGGTATGACATAACACCTGAATATCCTCCGGCACCAGCCTTCGCTGGGAAGGAACTAATACCGGTACCTGGGCTTGCAAGACCAGACGGCGATACTTAAGCACATCCGCGAAGCTGAGCGGTGTACCATATTCTTTTCCAGGTACAATGGATGCCTCCAAAGCGGTGAAGCCGAAGTGAGCTGCCGATGTTACGAGTGAAGTATCATATTCTTCATTGATCGCAAACGTTGGGTCCAGCCCCAAGTCACTCAGCATGAAGGATGGCAAGTGATGTGCATAGATGGAATAGAAATCAAAACCCAGTCCAGCAAGACGCTCCACATCCTCCCTTCGTGCTCCATCTATACTGCCGGAAGGTACGACCCCAAGCGGACCACCAAATTCACTGCGAATCGCCCGAAATACCTCGGCATACCTGTCCAATGGACCAAAATGATTCCCGCTGGCGCGATGACCGACATTATAATGCACCTTGAGTGCATCAGCGCCCTCTTCCATGGCTGCCCGAGCCAAAGCAAGTTCATTCTCAGGCAGACTGACCACCAGGGACAGCGGTTTCCGCTCAAGTAATTCTTTGAATTTGCCCATTATTCTCACCTCCGGTTTCAATCGACTTACTTAGGGTTGCAGCATGCTTTGGATCTCTTCCTGCATTTGTTTCAGGTTATCCTCAGCTGTCGCTGTCTTTGCAAACAGTCGATCGAATCCCTGCAATACCGCATTGTCGATATCCTGCCAACGGATATGACCGGGAATTAAGCGCGCTTTGGGCATTTCATCAATGACGGCCTGCACAATATGCTCTTTGCTCGGGTTATTCGGCTGAAGAATGAATGCATCCGAGTTCAGAACAGAAGTACGAGGAGGCACAAAATAGGTGGCTGTCGCCTGAATCCCCTGCTCACTCGCAAAATACTTCAACAGCTTCTTCGTTTCCTCTGGATGTTTGCTATCGTTAAACATGGCATATCCGGCCTGCCCCAGCATCGGTACACTTCCTTGTGAACCGGAAGGCATAGGAGCGATGCTCCATTCAAAATCCGTAATCTCTCTTGCTTTGGAAACATAGCTGTAATTATCGAAGAACATGCCCACATTACCTGCATCGAAGCTGACCTGTTCGCCCGCCTTCGGGTGTGATTCATCGGTGAACATCATGCGTTCCAGTAGTTCAAAGGTCTGTACGCCATAGGCATCGTTCCAGGTGAACGTTGTCATGCCCTCATCAAACGGACCGCTTCCATTGGACCAGGAATAGGAGGAGAGCACCGCCCAGGTCTTCCAGTCGCGAAAAAAGTTGGCACCATAGACTCGGTTGGTCGCATCCTTGCTGGTAATGGCTTTGGCGGACTCTTCGAACTGTTCCCATGTCCATTGCCCTTGGGCGGCAAGTGTGTTTGGATCAGTCAGACCGGCTTGATCGAACAGCGCTTTATTGTAAAACATGACCACCGGAGGTGTAGAGAAAGGTAGCCCTAGCAATTGATCGCCATCACGGAACAAATCCAATGTACTTGGAATATAATCATCCAGCTTAAACTGTGCATCATCCTTGAACTCGGATACATCGGCCAGAATGTGGTTGGACTTGAATTGTGGCACCATTCGCTCCGATACCCAGGCGAGATCGGGAAGAGAGCCTCCGGCGGCAAGCACCGAAATTTTTTGCTGGTATTCTGCGAAAGGTACGGATTCCATCGTGACTTTGATGCCTGGATTTTCCTTTGTGAAGTCATCGATCAACTTGTTGTATACATCCATATGCGCCTGATTGCCCCACATCATGAACTTCAGCTCAACCTCTCCATTCTCTCCGCCTGCACTGCCAGGTTCACTGCCGGAATTGGAGCTTGTGCACGCGATTGAAGCCATCATCATGAGTACAAACACCAGTATCAGTCCTGCTTTTTTCATGTAAATCCCCCTTATGGACGTCGTGGTATACATGTGCAACCAAAGTATAACGAAAGCATTGTTCCCCCTTAAATCACGTCAACTACAGAAATGGTATGGTTTTTCAAGAGATACTGAATCGGTCTCGATATTCTCCTGCGGTCCATCCCACCTGCTGCTTGAACACCAGCATGAAGTGTTTGGGGCTCTGATGCCCGGATAACCGTGCCACATCATAGATTTTGAGACCCGTGTTGATCAGTAACCACTTGGCCCGCTCCATACGTGCCTCAGTGATGTATTCGGAATAATTGATGCCTATTTCATTCTTGAACAACTGGCTCAAATAAGTAGGGTTCAAGTTAACAAGATCTGCTATCGTCTGAAGTCGCAGATCTCCATCGGGATGTTGCTTGATGTGCTCCTTCACATCTCGGATAATCTTCCGCGTATCTCCACCAGCGTGTTCTGCTTTGCCAGATGGCTCAGGGATAGAAAGGGTTGAAATACCGTATCTGCGATCCAGCAGCAATTGAATCTTTTGTATGCATAATGCCAGTTCATAACGATCGATTGGCTTCAACAGGTAGTTCAACACCCCGAACTCCATCGCTCTGCGTGCATATTCAAACTCGCCGTAGCCACTAATGATGAGCATGAGCAATTCAGGGTACATGTCTCTTGCTTTGCTTACCAAAGTTAAACCGTCCATTTCACGCATGCGGATATCCGTGATTAACACGTCCGGCACCTCACATCTCAGAAAATCCAGCGCCTCGGTACCGCTCGACGCTTCGCCCGTTACCTGAAACTGAGAAGACACTTGTACGATCAGCTCCCTCAGTCCCTGACGGATGACCGTCTCATCCTCTACAAGCAATACTTTATACATTCGCTTCAATCCCCTTTCGGTAGAAGTTGAATGGATATCGTGACCACCAGGCCCTGCCCGGGACTTCCATCAATGCTTAGGCTGCCGCCTTCTCCATACATGAGGCGAAGCCTCTGAGCGATATTGTGAAGCCCCAGACTGTCCCCGGCATGGCAACGTAATGCCTCATTGGAAGGCTGTTTTGATATGGACTCATTTAACTCGTCAATCTTTGCCTGAGCCATGCCCTTACCGTTGTCTCGTACACTAATCAGCAGTTCATGGTCGAATTTCAAGGCAGATACCCAGATTATTCCTCCATTTTCCTGCCCTTCAATGCCATGGTAGACTGCATTTTCCACCAGCGGTTGCAGTATCAGCTTCGGAATCACACATTCCGTTATCTCTTCTTCGATGTCATAGTTAACCTCCAACTTACCGTTGTAACGTACCTGCTGAATGCGTACATAGGATTGCACAAAAGCAAGTTCTTCTCCAAGTGGAACCATCCGGTCCACCTTATCAATCGTATAGCGCAGCAGCTTGCCAAGCGCCGTCACCATGTCCGATACCTCAGCATGCTTCTGGCGAATGGCCATCATGTTAATGGACTCCAGTGTGTTGTATATAAAGTGAGGATTCATCTGGCTTTGCAACGCCGACAACTCTGCCTCCCGCTCTTGAATGCCCAGCAGAAACACCTCATTGAACAGTCGATGAATCTCTTCCATCATTCGGTTAAAGCCCCGGCTCATCTGTCCGAATTCATCATTGCTGAAGTGTGCTACCCGCTGGCTGAAATCTCCCTGCTCCACCCGAATCATGTGGTGCTTCAGTCGAATCAGCGGCCGGGTGATACGATAGGATAACAGAACCGCCAGAATCGCTATACCCGCCATACATAACACTGCGAACCATATTGTAAAGGTGAGCATCTCACCCGACTCCTTTTGAATCACAACAATAGGTGTAAGACTGATCACCGAAAGCCCGGAATAGCTGGAATGGTGTTGTACATAGAGATAGGGCTGCCCATCCAGAACAACTTTTTGGTTTCCTGCATAGCTTTGAAGCTGTCCATGCAATAACAACTGGTCGTACGCAGACATTCCTCCGGTTGAGGTCCGTTCGAACAGCAGACGCTGCTGGCTGTCTACAATCATCAGACTTGCATCTTGCTCATAATTCAGATTGGATAACAGTTGGCCAAAGGCCTCCAGACGGATGTCAATCAGAATGTAACCCATTCGCTGGAGCGTACCCGGATCTCGAAGCACTCTGCCCACCGATATATACGATTCTTGCTGACCACCCGTGTAATAGCTGGGTTGATGCGGAGGAAGCAGGCGCCATGTCCCTTCCGAGCCTTCAAGCTCTGCAAACCAATCATCCTGCCTGCTGTCCCATACCGGCTTGACCGCCAGGGAATCGAGATTGGAGAACAAAATGCCGCTGTTGCTGATCAGGTGAATCCCCCGAATCTCGGGCCGGTCATAAGCTTGACCCGATGTGTAAAGCTTCATTTTCAGATAATCCTCAGACCTCGCCCATGTTCCCGACCCCATTGAAGCGTTGTATTTGCCCAGAATGCCAAGCACCATCTGATCGTAAAGCGGCAAGAGCGACAACCGCTCAAAGTCCTTCAGCAGCCGATTCAGATTAGCGTTAATCTGGCGAACCATATCAATGGTAAACTGCTCGGTCTTGCGATCCATCGTCTGCGAGAAATGCTTGTAGTTCATCACTCCCTGCAAACTTAGCGGCAGCAACGTCAGCGCTAGGAACAACAGGAGCAACTTGGTGCGCAGGTTTACGTTTTTTCCGAAAAAAATGCGTACCTTGTCCATCATTTCCGTTTATCCCTCCCTCTCCCGATCATTGTATGAGCCCCCTTCACAGATCAATCTGGATATAACTGGGGTCATCATATCCAGTTTTAATGATCATTCGCTATCCTGCCAACCCTGGAATTGGTACGGAATTTCAAGTTATCCGCATTGGTTTTAGGGTGAACGCAAAAAAGCCGACTGTATCGCTACAGTCGACTAAGGTATTTCTATAGAACACTAATTAGACCAAAAAACCGACTGCATTATGCAATCGGTTGTCTGTTCCTGAGATGGCTTTTATATTTGAATCGATTATATTCATTAATAAGCTCGTCCAGTACCATGGACTGTCGGAGGACTTGGTTGTCCTGCATGCCATGATTCTCCGCCAAACGACTTAACTCATGCCTATTTCGTTCGATTTTATCTTTGATCTGCTTCGGTTCACTCACAGCATGCACCCCCTCTTTGTATAACATTTTAGGATACATTGCCAAAAAATTCATATTATATTCCTTTGCAGAATAAAATGTTTATTTACATAAGTTTTCAAAGAAATTCAGCCTTTTTCATACTTATATGTTGAACTAAAGATTAAATTGTAAATAAGAAAAAAAGTATTCGGGACCCGAATACTTTTCATTATTTACTTCGTAATGAATTTGCTAAATACAACATTAACATCCCTAAAAATATCAATAACATTCCTTCAATTTTATACGACCAAATCTCTGAGTTTATGAAACTACCAAAGATATCAGAGGTATCAGACTTTACATTTTGGTATTCTGCAAGAACCAACATAGCTTTGTTCATACCCCAATTAGTACTTTGAGCAATAAACTGAAATCCAATAACAAATAATACAAATGAACAGATAAGGGCTACTAAGGAAATCATTTTACTTTTCAAATTTAAATTCTCCTTTGATAATATAATATTGCTGTTGTATGCGCTACTATATTACCAAAATTGTTAAATTCTGTCTAGTTACCAACCAGTAGTATCTTGCCAGTAAATGTATACCCCCGTTGGTTCTTTATACTCATAAGTACCAATAATATGAGTAAGCTATATGTTTTGCTAATGACTACAAGTGCTTTTTATAACATATTGTGCTTTGCATAATATTGTAAAAATAGTTCTTTAGATAAAGCATTGCAATCTGCCTTTTCTAGGATGTGAAAATAAAAATAGCTTTTCCCTCTCCGCTCTCGGTTCAAATTAAACATGAGTAACTGTGTTTTTGAAAATGGAGAAACACCTCTCCTCACTTCACCTGCTTTAGAAACGCCAAGTCCGGATTCACTCCATCTCCCATTTTAATAAACGTCTCATATGATCCGCTAAAGGTTATTTTACCTTGATGAATAAAATGCAGAACACACTGGATATTTGCAATATCCTGCAAGTGATGGTTCGAGACCAGTACAGTGCACTCATTATGGAGTGCCAGCTTTTCGATCCTTTTCAAAATATGATAACGCATTTCCGGATCGATACCCGCTAATGGCTCGTCAAAGATGTATAATTTCCTCCTCATTAATGTGATTGCCAGAATACACAGATAACGCCTCTCCCCAACAGATAATTGCCCAAACTCCATATGCCATACCCGTTGTACCAATTCAACCTCTGCTGGACTCATATCTTCATCTACATAAGGTTCGTTGTTCACTTCAATGCAGTTTGAGTGATCGGAATACAGGAAAAAGCGAAAGAGATCTTTGGCCTTCAAAGTTAGAGGAAATAACAAACCCTGGAGCTGGTAGATGATCTCCTTCTCATCAGGAATACCTTGTATTTCTGGTGGACGTTTAATCACATTTGCGATCAGATCAAATAAAGTCGTTTTGCCGGAACCATTTTTACCAATGATCATATTCACGGTTTGTTGGGGAAACTCCACATGTAAATGATCCAGATTTTGACGAGAGGCTTTGGGATAAGAAAAGCTCAAATCTTCAATTTTAATCATAGATCCTCCTGCTATGTCCGATGTGTTCTGGATATGACTTTCACAAACTTGAGTGCGATAAGTCCGCAGCTAACATAACAAAGCGTGATGAGGCTCATATTGATCAGACTCAAATGTGGGAAAGGGCTATCCATAAACCATTCTGCTAATAAAAAAGTTAGATTCCTGACGTACTCCATAGGATTGATAAACACCAGAAGTAGACCATACTCTGTTGAATACGCCAGTCCTTTCGCAGATAGAAAAAACATGACCAGTAAACTCATACTGACCACCGCATTCAGCGACTCCTGCCTTACTGGAAGAAGCATGAGGATAAGAGTTAATAAAATGACCATTACAGACCCCACTATACAGCTTGTTAAAGACACGGCGAGAAACAAAGCAACCTGTCCAAAACTATCCAGGAATATCACTCCCGATACTAGCGAGAACAGAAGAATGGTCAAGAACAGAAAACCAATCTGGTTCAGAGCCTTCCCCCAAATAATGGGATACTTACTACCCGAGATAAATTTGAACATCTTGAAAAAACCGCTCTCTCTTAAAGAGATCAGATTGGTCGTCACATCGATGGACATCACAAAGATAATATATGAAACAAATACACTCGTTTGGATGTAGAACTCATTGATCTCAGGCCCCTGAGTAAACCACTGGTAGTTAAAAATAAAAAACGCAATGAGAGGAAATAACAGATACCATATGAATGCTACTTTGTTGCTTAACATCATTTTAGTAAACAGCCGGAAGTATTCACGAGTTATTTTCAAAATACAACCTCCAATTTATCCAAACGGGAGCATTTTCCCAATATTGTGTAATCGATTCTTATAAGGCTTCAAGATTTCGACTTGAGTTGGGTCTATTTTTGCAGCATACATATGATGGAAGCCCTTATTTGTTATGATTTTAACAATTTTTGTATTTAATTCTCTATCGAGAGCTGGTATATAACAAAGATTAAAATCCATTGCCAATTTTAAAGAGATTTTCTTAACTGTATTATAAAATTCATTAGGATCAGTTTTGTCTCCATCTATTAGTTCACCACACACTTTGTCTGATTTCTCTAGGTATTGGAACTCGCTTTTTAATTCATCTACACCAAGTCTCTCCATAAAATAATGAGAGTAAAGTAATGGATCAACTGAGTTTTCCGCACTTTGATAATTTGATTTTTTTATAGGCTGCTCCACAGTTATATATTGGAATAACTCTTTTAGACTGCCTGTTATTGCACCTTGGTAGTCCCAATCAGCACTTATCCCAACACCTTTAGTTTTTTCTCCAAAGGCAATTGTAATTACTACCTTGACCTCATCACACAACGATATATCGTACATAAAAATCTCATCTACATGTATCCGAGACATCTGGATAATGGATTGAAGATCTATAAATTTTATATCTTCAATATGAATCTTTTTAGCAGGAGATTTAGTGAACCAACTGAAGAGCAAACTTTGCCTTTCAAAGAATTCTAAAAATGCAGAATTTATCGACTGATGGGAACTAACATGAGAGGCCATTCCGCAGGTATCGCTATATATATTATCTAGATTTAATTTGTTAAGTATAGGATCATTCCAGTTCAACAAAATACGATGTAGAGGAAATTGTTCTATTGTACCATTCAGCATGTTGACTCCCTCTACTAATTGATCCCTGAATCTATGATAATTGTTAAAAACTGATACCCTCTCTATATGCTCTCCTATTGCTGCTTTAATTGATTTTCTTTTATCAAAATCAATTGCGCTTGCAGGCGGACCATTCTCAGAATACGTAATAACATCACTCTGAAAATAGTCAAGAAGAAATGAATTTTGTTTGATATGAAACCTTTCAATCATAAAAGGTGTGCCGTTAACTGGATTATTTATCAAAGCGTATTCCCTCCTCTCTATCACACTACAATACAGTTAGGTATTTTCAACATGCTTTGCTCGTTAAGATTTATCGTATTTACATTCATAGGGTTTCTTAGGTTAATGTACTCTTTTAAAGGAATATGATTAAAAAGATAAGGAGAGTATATTTTTATACATTTAATTTTTGTAGTTACCGTTTGTTTTAGCGGAATCATATATACTTCAGCCACCCAAGGAGGAAGTATATTTAACAAATTGGAGATTGTTAATTCTTTCATCGTTTTTTCATAATCACTAGTTGAGATACTTCCGTACCCTACAGATAAGTAATCAATAATCCCAGATTGATTTTCATATTTTTTCTTGAACACTTGGCGTGACATAGCAACGAGTTCATTACTTTCTTCTTTCCACTGTAATAAAACGGCTTCTTGTGTGGATTTAAGGATAGCCTCTTCAATGGAAAAAGAGCTACCCACCCCAGAAGAGCACACGAAATTTTTGTGAAGAATAAAACAAAATACTACCTTTAAGGGATAGAAATATTCATTGATAAAAAAAAGAACTTCTTTATTTTTTTGATACATTAATCCAGATAAAATTTTATGTTTGTTTATCAGAGATACATCTAGTTTAATTTTAGAGCCTTGTTTACCATACCAAAATAGATACAAGGCATTTTTTTCAATAATTTCTCGGAGAGAACTAACAATTGCTTTTTGTGACGAAATATGACTAGAGGTTCCGGTAGTATCAATTGGAAATTCTTCTGATAATGAATACGTTGAGTATTTCTTATCAATAAGTACACTACTTGAATTAACCATATTAATAGCATATACACTCTTCTCATCAAAAGGGATGCCCCCGGCAGATATTGCCCTTCTCTCGATCATTTCTGAAAAAGCTTTGATTAGAGACTGTTGCTTATTAAAATCTATTGCAGTGGAACTATCCGGCCCTATATAACCATTTTTAAGAAAGTTCCCAATTCTTGAGAAGGATGTGTATGTGTCGTCAGTAATAAATTTTTGCTCCGGTATATTAAAGTGAAGAGGATTTGATAAATACAACATGATATCGACCTCATTTTCCTGTTGAATCCGTGTATCCAAACCATTGAAGCATTACTATTGGACACAATCTCACATTAAGACCACATCGCTTAGTCAGTTCGTTATCATTGAATCCAGACCAACTTACCTCTCCGACACCTTTACTCATTTTATGGAGAGAATTTTTAAACACTTGGCTCATGGCTCCTACCTCTATTAGAGCATGTCTGTACCCTCTGATATGATATTTGATTATTGATCTGCGTAAGTCTGCTGCATATGCGATACAAATTTCCGGTAGATCTATTGCATCATGACAGACATACTTCTTAATATGAAGTGCTTCGTCTTTGGCCCAAGACGTTATTTTTAACAATGATTGTTCTATCCCATCATATACGTAAACTCCTCTTGTCAAAGTATCATGATCTTGGAACACGAGTACCAACGGAACTATGGGATAGAGAGCACCAGCAGAACCATATTTTTTAGACCCCGTTTGTTTATCTCTTATAAAAGCATCATTTAATAATTGGGATAACTCTGCAAAATTGAACAGTCTCTCTTTGTTAAATGATCTGTAACTTCCGATTACATTCACTTCTGTGCTTGTATTAAGATTAATTTTCTGTTCGTAATAATCAGGAGTGATATCTGTGTACTGCGCATATTCAAGCCATGGAATTACGTTATCATCGATGGATTGGTGCTTGGAATCAGGCAACTTTAGCAAAGTACTGCTTTGATGAAATTTAAGAATATAGTTCTCAACTTTCTTTGGTATATAAGAAGCGTAAATGTAATCAGTGAATGACCTTTCCACTGTGTTATGTTCTAGACTTCCAACATACTTATTTTTCATAGCAGTCACATAGCTCCCAATGTAATGAATAATCTGTATAGTAATTATTCGTTTGAAGATCAAATACGGAACATTCATGTAACTCTTCATTATGGATTATTCTACCATTTTCTAAGGTGAAATATTTACTTATTTTATTACTTAATAACGAGAGTATATTCAAAATATTATTTTTGTTTAGAGGAGTATGAACCTTGAATTTGGGTTCATCTTTATAAATCGAATCGATAATTTGCTGATAAGAGATATTCCCAGTAGAATCTACACGCAATTGTGATTCAATGTGACCTATGTGGCAAAAATGACATGGATTAGATGCTTGAGGGCTATAAAGAGAATCAATATAAAAGTTGTTGTTGTATGTGTAGCTCATCAATAAAATTGAGTTCTCACTCCTTCTTACAAGTGAAGTAATCTTACTGGCTATTTCTTTACTGTAAGGATTCATAAACACTACATATAAAGTATTACTATTCTTCTCTGATAGTAGTGTGCTATTTGATTCTTCATTAAGATTTATAATTGAATTTTTCATATTTTGGTTCTCAAAAAGAAACTCTCGGGACACTTTAAGTATTTCATCATTATTACTTAAGAAAACGCATTTTTCTATTGAGAAGTTCACCTCTTCTTTAGTAATGAAGATGTAATTATTCTCTAAAAAGGATATAGCATTTGAATAGTCTTCTTGAAAAACATCCATAAGTTCTTTCTCATGGACTGATTTAATATTATTGTTATCCCATTTCTTTATTTCTTCTATTAATCTTGCTTCTTTTATTTTCACTATCCCATAGTTATGCATTAAAACTAGTTCATTTGAGTTTATTTCATAGATAACAAAGTTATTCAATGTGTACGTAGTGTACTCTTCTGTAATCAAAATGATATGACACCTCCGCTTTAAACTTCAAGTGCGGCTAATATCCTAAATACGCATATTGCCGCACTCGAATCAATATAATTATTGGGAATCAAAAAAAGTCCTATAGTTCAATTTGTTTTTGTACATTATCCGCTCCACCACCTTTGCCACAACAACAGCAAAGTACACAACTTACATTAACACCACAGCTACCGGTGTTCCCTGTTCCCCCGCCTGTATTTGGGGGATTTTGAAATCTGATTGCTCCAACACCGAAATCCCCGCTAGTCAGCTCGGGATATTTTGTACTGCCTTTACCAGGTTTACTTGCTCCCATATGCTCACCTCCTTGTTTAATATAGATAAAAATACATTTAACCTTTTCAAAAATTGAACTAGTATTTTGATCCCTTTTTTAAAATATAATATTTTGCAAAAGAATATTATATTTAAATTATTTGAATAATTATACAAATTAGCATGTGTAATTATTTAGTAAAAACTTAAATATCATATCATTCATTTCCTCATATTCACTCCTAGAGTAAATCGATTATATTCATTAATTAGCTCGTCCAACGCCATAGACTGCTCAAGCACTTTCACATTCGGGATTCCATATTGATCTACCAAGCGACTCAACTCTTGCCGACCTTGCTCGATCCGGTCTTTTAAGATACTTAGTTCTCTCATGGCATGTACCCCTCTAGGACATTCTAGAAAACATTTAGAATAAGTATGTTGTTTAGTTTTGGTCATGATGAAAAGTTCTCTTAAGAACATATTATGTTTTGCATAATATTGTAAAAAGAATTCTTTAGAAAAAGGCATTGCGTTCTATCTTTTCAAGGAAGTGAAAATAAAAAATAGCCTACTGATTGCAGTAGGCTAAACTATAAACTCGCTTCTATATAAATATTATCTATTAGTATTTTATAATTATCATGATCTTGATTAGTTAAATGCTCCTTAAACTGCCCATAGAGATTTACACATTTTGAGATCAGAACGTCATCTTTGACAAAAATACTTATCTCTAAACTTATTAACAGAGAAGTAGCTCCGAGTTCAAACCTCTTCTTGTTAAAGTAGTAATAGGCCAATTCGTAGAATAGCACCACTCTTCGATAATACCAACTCTGTACAGTATATCTTCCTTGTGAACGTACGTCATTGAATTTAGCATCGATCCGAGCTTTAAATCTCATCAACACGTCATCTATATCATATTGATATCTATTTGCTGATTGAAGAATTTTGACCATTGCAGGAAGAATTTCCTCTTCACTATGTTCAATGTAAGTGATGTATTCAGGGATGACCTCTTTTCTTCCCATCATGACTTTATACAAACATTTGTTGAATTTCGCCCATTCTCTAAATTTATGAAGAACTTCATAATCTGCAACTTTCGCTTCATTCTCAATGATTTTCTCATATATATCAGTGTACTTTAAGGCTTCTTTGTAATTTTTAGCATAATCACAATAGTTAGAAAAAAGTAAGTTGGCATAGGCTTTGTATACGAAGAAAGGATATTGAGATTTAGATACACGCTTTTTAGTTTGTTTCATAGCCAGGTTAGCTCGTCTCTCAAGTTCTTGCGATAAATCCTTCATTTTATTCCACTCATGCAACCCCCAGTAAGCATTCGCCAAATCCTTAATTGCATCCAATTGATAGTCCTGATCTAATCGCTCTATAAAAGGTTCAAACTTTGAAATAATTACTCTGTTTTCTTTTTGGTCAGAACCCATACTTATCAGAAATATACGATACTGGCACATAGCCAAGCGTTCAGAGTGCTGATATTTTTCGCATTCAGACACACATTCATACAAGATAAGTGCTGCTTGCTTCATTCCTTTGTTATACAAATCTTCGGCTACTTCAAACAACTCATCTATATATGAATGATCATCTGTCACATGAGTAATGACTTGTTGAATAATATCCAGCTTACCGAGCTCAGCACAACGGTATATAAACGGTTCTAATCGTCTCCAATGGGGTGCTGACTCAATAAAACATTCCACACCATACATATCATAAAAGTACCCCTGTTCCAAACCCATTGCAGAGGTAATCTGGTCTAGTTGGTTCATTGAAATATGCCTTGTTCCTTTGATGATAGCGCTTAATGTGCCTACATTAATGTCAACAATTTCTGAAAATTGTTGTAGTTTATAGCCCTTATTCTTCAAGTGATTTTCAATATAGGAACGTATATTGGACATTTTCTTCATCGTCCCTTCCCAGATATTTCATTATCAAAAAGTCGGTAAACTTAACTTTTCTATTACTTTTTTGTACTTTCTGATCTGTTTTTCATTGGCTTCGCTCCTATACTCCCCGTACAAATCTAAACATTTAATACACATCAGGTCATCTTTACTTGAAGAAGAGAGTTCTAAACACATGAGTAAGGCATCAATCCCAAGTAAGTAATTACGCTGTTTTATTTGATAATATCCCAATTCATAGTAAAAATCTTGATACGCGTGGTTTAACATTTGATCGTTATAACTACCTTTAATATACATGTCAGTATTAAACAAATTGATCTGATCTTTAAATCTGTCTAAAGCATAGTCAATGTTAAAAGAATACTGGTTAGCTGCTTGCAAAATATTAATGAATCCAGCTAATATTTCTGACGGGTTGTTTTCGATATAATCCAAATAAGAATTGATTACATTTTCTTGACCAAGCATTAATTGGGAAGCATATTGATTTCCTTCTCCCCATATTTGGAACAAATCTATTATTTGTTGATCCTCTTGTGTAGGATTCTCAACCTCAACTATTTCCAAGTATTTTTCTATATACTTTAGGACATTTTCATATTCCTTACGAGCATCATAAACGCTTGATATTAATAAGTTTGCATAGGCTACATATGTAAAAAGAGGATAGGCTGTTAGCCTTCTTTTACTTTTTCGCCTACGAGATTGAATTTTCAATTGGAATTCTGCTTTCCGTTCCAGTTCCCGTGCCCATGCATCGACCTTGTCCCACAAATGTATCGTATTATATACGTTTGCCAAATCTTTAATTGCATCCAATTGCACTTCTTCATTTAATTTATCAATATACGATTCGAACTTTACTGCTGCATTGAGATTATCATATTTACTCAGTGTTTTCTGAAGCAAGAAAATGCGGTACTGGCAAAGAGCCAACCGCTCCGAGTGTTGATACTTCTCACTGTCGGCTACACATTCATATAAAATGAGTGCCGCTTCATTTATGCTTTTATTAAAGAGACTCTCAGCCACATCAAATAACTCATCAATATAGGATTGATCATCTGTCACATGAGTAATGACTTGTTGAATAATATCCAGCTTACCAATCTCAGCACAACGATATATAAACGGTTCTAAGCGTCTCCAATGGGGTGCAGATTCAATAAAACACTCCACACCATACATATCATAAAAGTACCCCTGTTCTAACTCCATTGCTGATGTGATTTGGTCTAGTTGGTTCATTGAAATAAGTCTGGTTCCCTTGATGATAGCACTTAATGTGCCCACATTAATGTCAGCGATTTCTGAAAATTGCTGTAGTTTATATCCCTTATTCTTCAAGTGACTTTCAATATAGGAACGTATATTGGACATTGTCTTCATCGTCCTTCCCCAGATGTTTTACTATCGAAAAGTTGGTACACTTAACTTTTCTATTAGTTTTGTATACTGCTCTTCCTGGGTCTTACTAGCGGAATTTCTGTATTTTCCGTACAAATCAATGCATTTGATACACATCAGATCTTCATTACATGAAGATGAACGTTCCAAGCTAGTAATTAGATGTTCTATTCCCTGTTCCATTTGGTTCTGTTTCAATCTGTATTTTGCTAGTTCGTAGAATAAGCGTATATATCTAAAATTTGATGCCTGTTCGTTATATATTCCTTTTACATGTCTTGCCGCTTTAATTTGATCAATGTGATTTTGGAATCTATTTAATGCATGGTCAATATTAAAAGAGTACTGATTTGCCGCCTGTATAATATAGGCGAGTGCTGTTAAAATTTCGGCATGATTAACATCTAGGTAATTCAAATAACCGTTTAAGCCTTCGAAGTCACCTGATAGTATTTTGTACAAATATCGATTGCCCTCAGCCCAGCCCTTGAATCGATCTATCAATTCTTGCTCTTCCTCTGTTGGATTTTTAATCTCATCCATAATATTCTCATAAACATCTGTGTACTCCAAAGCTTTCATATATTGCTTACGTTCTTCAGATACATTTGCCATGAGCAGATTAGCATAAGCTTTATAAGTAAATAGAGGATAAGAGGCTATTCTTGGTTTTCTGTTCCGTCTCATAGATTGAAGTTGAACTTGGAATTCAGTTCTTAGAATCAATTCATTAGCCAGTTCAAAAACCTTATCCCATAGATTTATCGCGCCATACAAATTAGCTAAATCTTTAATCGCATCCAGTTGTACTTCCTCATTCAATTTTTCGATAAAAGGTTCAAACTTTACTGCGGCATTTAAGTTATTGAATTTATTCAGTGTTTTATGAAGCAGAAAAATACGGTACTGGCATAAGGCCAACCGCTCGGAGTGTTGATATTTTTCACTGTCTGCCACACATTCATACAAAATAAGAGCTACTTCTTTTAATCCTCTAGCAAAAAAGCTTTCAGCTACATCAAATAATTCTTCTATATATGATCGATCGTCCGTTACATGAGTGATGACTTGTTGTATACAATCCAGCTTACCAAGCTCAGCACACTCATATAGATATGGCTCCAAACGTCTCCAGTGGGGCGAAGATTCTATGAAGGATTCAACCCCATAACTCTCATAAAAATACCCTTTCTCTAATCCCATAACAGAAGTAATCTGATTCAGTTGGTTCATAGACATTGGCCTGTTGCCTTTAAGAATGGCACTTAAAGTTCCAACATTAATTCCAGTAATATCGGAAAAATGCTGCAACTTGAGATTCTGCTCTCTCATATATTTCTCAATATGTACTCTTATTTTAGGTACCAATTCCACTATCACACCTCCATCACCCAAATCACTTATAATTCAATAACATATAATAAATGTTATTTTAATCCTGTATTTTACATTGGTCAATCTATGAAAATACAAAAAAAGCTTACTTCCGTATTCGGAAATAAACCTCTCATGAAATGCAAAATATCAATATCATTTATACTAAGCAACCTATTATATGATTATTACATACGTAAATGTATAAGAAACCTAGAATTATATGTCTCCTAACCCATGTGAGGACAACAAAGAATAAATAACAGTGGTGTCATAAGACGAGCTCAATTGTACAACATTAACAACAATCATACTAAGCAAGATTATATAAAGTATTTTCTGCTTTTTCATAATAACTACGCACCTCCGCTACTAATAGTTTATATTGATTATAAATTTCTTTACTGGCCAAATTCCTGTATTCCTCGAATAGTGTCATGCAATGAATAGTATCCATCTGATTATTAGTTCTTACTGCAGATGAGAAACACTCCATAAGTCTCTTCAAACCTTTTTCATATCTGCCCCGAGTAAGGTAGTAGATTGATACTTCTAGCAAAAGGGTAGTAAATAAATCTTGTTTAATCTGCCTGCTATAACCATGAATAAGGCTTTCCTCAGAACTAATTTGAGGTTCAAATTTGTGAAGGATATCATCCACGTTCATGTTATTTTTGTTAGCCGCCTCCATAATATTCACCAACGCTGGCAATAACTCTGATTGATTATTTTCTATATATTGAACGTACGTTGACAACATACTATTGTCGCCCATGAATAAGTAATATAGATATGTGTTTACTTCTCCCCAACCTTTGAACTTGTTAATAAACAAAAGTTCTTCGTCATCTGGATCTATTATATTAACTATACTTTTATACTGTGTAGTGTATCTTAAAGCCTCTTCGTATTTCCCCATTCTTTCGCATGCATTAGCCTTAAGCAAGTTTGAATATGCCTGGTATACGAATAACGGGTAGGCTGTGACCCTATCTTCTTTATTCACTTTTTTCTTAGTGTACGATTGGATAATTTCAGCTTTCCGTCCCAGATCATCAGCAAGGGAAGATGACTTATCCCAATATCGAAGTGAAGCATACGTATTCGCCAGGTCTTTTATCGCATCCAGTTGCCGTTCCTCATCCAGCCGATTAATATATGGTTCAAAATGTACGGCTGCACGAAGATTCTCATGCTGGTCCTGACCGAGAGATAACGTGAAGATACGATACTGGCAAAGAGCCAGACGTTCCGAGTGTTGATATTTCTCACACTCCGCCACACATTCGTACAACATCCGTGCAGCCTTCGTCTGTCCACGCTCAAGCATGCCTTCCGCCATCTCAAACAACTCCGAGATATACGAGCGATCATCCGTCACTTCCTGGATAACCTTATGAATACATTCCAGCTTGTCCAATTCAGCACAGCGCTGCAGGAATGGTTCCAGTCTCCTCCAATGAGGTGCCGATTCCACGAAACATTCAGCCCCATAAATCTCGTAGAAATACCCCTCTTCCAGCTTCATGCCTTGGGTAATCAGATCCAGTTGCGCCATAGCGATGGGCCGAGTCCCCTTAATAATTGCACTAAGCGTTCCAGCGTTAACTCCCGATATATCGGCAAAATACTGCAGGGTGTACCCCTGTTTCCTGATGTAGTCCTCAATATATGAGCGTATCGTAGTTGTAGGTTCCATGTATCCCACCTCCACAATGAAAATCCATAATTTTGAATTTATATGATAAGCACAATTTTAATCCTAAATTTTACAGCGGTCAATAAAAATCGTGGCAATTCCCTTCACATTTATGCAACGAAGCATGAAATGAATATTTGCTTATAGAAAAAATCCATTAGAAGAATCCGTGAGAACGTGATACATTTAATCCAACTTACATATCCTACTATTTCAATAGGATTATACGACACAGATGCTATCAATTCAGTTCGAGGAGAAGGTCAGATGAAATTTGCCTTGTTTAGTCTCATGATGAATCTGCCTAATGCCGTAACCGGGGAAGCTCTGACGACTCAGCAGAAATTCCACAATATATTAGAGCAAGCGAAGCTGGCTGAACGACTGGGTTTCGATGCCTATGGGATCGGTGAACGACACGGTGCGCCTTTTCTATCTTCCTCGCCACCTGTCGTATTAACCGCAATAGCCGCAGCAACCACACGCATTCGGTTACTAACCACCGTCACTGTTCTTAGTATACTTGATCCAGTCCGGGTTGCCGAGGATTATGCCACGCTGGATCAATTATCGGGCGGACGGCTGGAAATGATCATCGGGAAAGGCAATGACCCTCGGCACTATCCGCTGTTTGGCATAAGCGAAGAGGAACAATGGGATTCACTCGATGAACGCTATCATTTGTTAAGACGGCTGTGGTCTGAAGAGAATGTAACCTGGCAGGGAACGTATCGCCCTCCGCTTGAGGGAGTGACCACGTGGCCCAGGCCGCTTCAACAATCCATCCCGATCTGGCATGGTAGCGCGTCGAGCACGGTCTCGACCGAACTCGCTGCCAAATATGGTGAGCCGCTCTTCACGTCGAATTCTTTTCATCCTCAGGCCAAATATAAAGCATTAATTGATCATTATCGGGAGCGCCTCGATTATTATGGTCATGATCCGCAACAAGCCGTGATTGGCTCTGGTGCCGGCAGTCTCTATCTTACGGATACGGGCGAAGAAGCCATTCGTCGTTATAAGCCATATTATGAAGCGTTCCATGCCACTGCCGCCGCACAGCATAACCAGTCGCCCTTCACCGATCTGGAGGATAACATTGCACGAGGTCCTGCGTTAATCGGCAGTCCGGAGCAGGTCGTTGAGAAAATTCTGAACTATCATGCAGCTTACGGGCATCAGGTGCTGAGTATCAGCGTAGATGGACTGACGCATAGCGAGCAGTTGGAGCAAGTGGAGCGTTTTGCCAAGGAAGTTGCCCCTGTATTACGCCGCGAACTGCCCAGTTCGGTATGGAATGAACCCCCGGTGTTAACCCAGCACTCATCCTTCCTTTCCTCTAATGTTACAGATTCATGGCCCACAGCCATCTCACCTATATTCCAGGTCTAACAATCTACCTCGTACAATATACACGCGCTCCTTCCAGGGTGATTCCTACGAATCGCCCTCTTCCCTCTTCCTCCCACTTGTTTCGCGACTATCCCTATATCTACTTGGACTCAATGCCTTCCAACAATGAACGGAGCATCACATCTACAAACGCATCATCCATCGCTTCCCCCGTCACTAACATACGATAGAACACCGGCCCATAGATCAGATCAATATACAGTCCAATGTCCACCCCACTCTTTAATTCGCCGCGCTCCACACCCTTCTCCAGAATTCCCCGTGCTTCACGTCGACGTGGTTGGATGTATCTTGTACGGTATTCTTCGGCAAGCCCTTCATCCGACTGCCCTTCTCCGATGATCTGTGTAATCACTTTTCCTTCCCGACTGGTCAAAAAACGAACCAGATTACTCGCATGTATGCGTATATCCTCCAATACCGAGCCTGTATCCGGCACTGGCAATCTTGCCGTTGCAGCAGACATATATCCGTCCATGATGACAGCGCCTTTATTCGGCCACCATTTGTAGATAGTGGCTTTGCTCACCTGTGCACATTCAGCAATCTTCTCGATCGTAACTGCCCCGAATCCATGCTCCAACAACAACTCATACGATGCTGTAAGAATGGCATTCTGGGTTTCCATGTTACGTGGACGTCCTCTTTTGGCAGTCATCTTAAGCCCTCCTGGATGTATAAAATATATTTAATCATCAGTAATATTCATAAAAACGATACGTTCATTATACTAAACTGCCATGAGTACACACAATTCCATCTTCTGCTCACCTTTTCATTCTCATTAATATTCTCATTAAAATATGCAGTGCCTATTTACAATACTGTACGTTTAGTTTATTATATATTTGTAATTAGTGAACACAACGTTTAGTAATTAACGATTTTAATATTAACTGTTTATTGCGAATACAAATTTAGAATTGTGGAGGATGATTATCATGGATATGAGACAACAAGTGAAGAAGGCACCTGTACCCACCTGGATTATTTTTTTTCTGGCATCCGCTTGTGGATTGATCGTGGCAAACCTGTATTATGCTCAGACCGTTATCGGTCCGATCAGCATGACAACGGGTCTGTCTTCTGCCGCTGCCGGATTGATCGTAACGTTGACTCAGATTGGTTATGTCATTGGTTTGCTGTTTATCGTGCCGCTCAGTGACATTACCGAGAATCGACGCCTGGTTGTGCTTTTCCTCATCGTACTGGTTGTTGCCCTGATTGCTGCGGCTTTCTCGCCCACTGCTGTTGTATTTCTGACTGCCTCTCTGTTCATTGGTATAGGTTCTGTTGTCGCTCAAATTCTAGTGCCCTATGCGACATATCTTACTTCCGAGGAACAGCGCGGACGGGTTGTTGGCAATGTAATGAGTGGTCTGCTGCTGGGCATCATGCTGGCTCGTCCTGTCGCAAGCTTTATCACCAGCCTCTTCGGATGGCAGACGGTCTTTGTATTCTCCGCCATTGTCATAACACTTCTCATGCTGCTCCTATCACGTGCTCTTCCTGCTCGCCAGCCTGAACCCACCTTGAAATACGGGCAATTAATCGTGTCCTTGGGCACACTGTTCAGAACGATGCCGCTGCTGCGCCGCCGGGCGTTCTATCAGGCCAGTCTCTTTGGTGCTTTCAGCTTGTTCTGGACTACGGTTCCGCTCAGACTGGCTAACGATTTTGGCATGTCACAGCAAGGCATTGCCTGGTTTGCACTGGCTGGTGTCGGAGGTGCTATTGCTGCTCCCATTGCCGGGAGACTGGCTGATCGCGGACTTACACGTATTCTGACAGGTGCTGCCATGGTGATCGCTGCTGCTTCGTTTGGTCTTGCTTATGTGTTCCAGAGCCACTCCACATTTGCATTGATCCTGCTTGTGATCGTGGCGATCACACTGGATATGGCTGTCTCGGGAAATCTGGTGCTGGGTCAACGCATCATCTATTCGTTAGGAAGTGAAGCGAGAGGACGTGTGAATGGCATATTCATGTCGATCTTTTTTGTCGGCGGTGCGATTGGTTCATCTCTTGGAAGCTGGTCTTATGCTAACGGAGGCTGGAGTCTCACAACGCTGATTGGCCTGATCATGCCGCTGCTCGCTTTGGTGTATTACTTTACGGAAAAGAAAGCTGTAGTCGTCAGCAAGCATCTATAAGTGCGATACCTTCAGGCATCCTTCGTAATCAAAAACGGACTTTTGGAACAACCTCTATAACGATTCTTTCATATGTAAAGAAGGGCAGAGTGATCTCTAAAGATCCGCTCTGCCCTTTTCCCTTATTTCATGACACTGAATTTTTTGGTCGCTGCCCTAACTTGATCATCCTCGCCCCATACAATGACACCTACCACTTTGGTAGCTTCCAATTCCATCGAAGCAATCTCAACTGCATATTGTTCAAAGGCATTGTTGAGCGACTGGCCTGTCTGTGAAAAAACAACATGGCTCAGTCCCCCGCTGTCATCTGAGCAGAGTTTGGCCAGATTGATCAGTTGATTCTCCCCGGCCTTCAGAATGACAGTGCTATATCGGATGCCCGCATGCTGAACGCCGCTATGATCCAGCACAGGTTGATCAGAATATAACCCCGGCTCATTCAGGGCTGCTTGTCCCATTAACAGGGCAGCCACATTGGCTGCGGCGCCAGGTTCCAAATTTTTATCCAGTATAATAGCAATTCTTTTCATATGACTGTATTCACCCTCTGTGTATTTTGTGTAAAACATACCCATGGCATATTGATTCCCTCGCGCAGTACTTTGTAGGTCACAAGCCCGTAATGATCAGCGCATAGCTGATTCGTGAGTGCAATGGACTTCTCCGTGTTGTGCATGACCTTCCTGCAAGCTTCAGGGTTGGACGATACGGTGCTGTTCTCTCTATAGGTTGTATCAAGTTCAGATAACAAGTATGTGGTTGCTGGATGATGATAGATAATATCGATTTGATCGGGACATACCGCATGGAAGCCGGATAGAACCAGCGCAGGAATTTTCTCCACAAAGCTCTCAGACACTGCTAGTTCAGAATCCATGATGAAGCTGTTGAGCTTGGGATACGCCCCGGGGACCAGCAGGCAGGAAATAATCCCTGATCTCAAGTCTTCCGCAGCCGCTTCAAATTCGGGGTATGGCTTGATTCGTTCCGAGTTGCCTAACTTCTTCGCGATATGCATGCTGCAAGTCAAGAATCCTTCATCGTCTCCCAGCGTTCCCAGTATGGCATATTTCTCTTTAACGATCTCCATTTATTTCTATTTCCTCCTTTTTATTTCTAATCCGCTAAAGATTGTATACCAAAAAAATTCCTATTGTCAATTAACACTTTAACGTAACACAAATATGTATTTCCGTTCATATTTCCCGCCAAAAAGTGTATTGAAAATGGAAAATATTGAGTTATAATGTTATGAAATGAATTTTTACTATTTTTAGCATTTTGCTGAAGGGGGATTTACAAGAGCGTATGAAAACGATTGTATACATATCTGATTTCAGGCTACCTACTGGATTAAACTTCGTTAAACCTTTGCAGAAATTGGCGGATCACAAGAAAATTCTGATTATTGAACGGCATAATTTGCATCATGATGAGGTGCTCAGGGATTTCTTTGATGAAATTAGATATGTCGATCATCTGGAGTCCGTAGATGCCATCCGGGAGCATATGATGCAGATCCGAGAATCCCACTCCATCTCAGCTTTGTTAACGCCGGGTGAGAATGCGATTGAGATCGGTGGTCAACTCCGTTCCGAGTTCGGGATCCCCGGTATGCAGCGCAATCAGGCTGAGGCTGTTCGCAACAAATGGATCATGAAACAAATGCTGCAGCAGCGTGGAATTCGGACATCCAAAATTGCAATTGCCCTACATGAACAGGACTATATTCGTTTCACTGCTGAACACGGCTTCCCAATTATTGTGAAGCCACTAAGCGGATATGGAAGTATCAATACGTTCAAATTGTCCAGCATGGATGAACTGGTACATTATCTACACCATACAAGACAAGCACAGCAAAGGGATTTGCTGGAGGAATTCATCCACGGTACGGAGTTTCATTGTGATTCCATTGTGTCTAAGGGCAAGGTTGTATTTGCATCCGTTTCCCAATACCTGTATAACTGCCTGGATATTGCGACGAAGCAGAAACCTCCGGCCAGTATTACGTTCCCTGAAGGCACGGAAGCTGATTTTATCCATCACATCAAAGAGCTCAATGAACGGGTCATTGCAGCCTTGGGTATCAATCAGTCCGTAACACATGCCGAACTTTTTCTGACTCCGGAAGGAGAAGTGGTGTTTGGAGAAATTGGTGCAAGAATCGGGGGATCGCATGTTATGCCTCCTTGTATCAAGAACACCCATGGCGTTGATTTCTTCGAAGCCGTCACTGATCTGGAAGTTGGAATATATGAATTTAAGCAACAGGAGACGAGCCATAAATTCACAGGCATGATCTGCTTCCCTTCACGCGCAGGGGTAATTCAACACATATCCGGGATAGAGGATTATGCGGATATCCCTGGCATCGTTGAGTTCAATGTATCCTATCGAGTGGGACAGCGCGCCGGGGACGTAAACGATACCATGACCCGATCAGGCTATGCTATCGTGGAGGGTGATTCGTTCGAGGAATTGCGTCAAACCCTGCTGGATATGTACGATCGTTTCAAGATTGAAGTGACGGTTGCTGAAACCGTATAAGATGTACGGATGATCCTTACCGTTTTTGGTCTGGAGTGACGCTTATCTTGGGGAGGGCTGGAATTATTGTCGTTATTCAAAACCTACGCGGGTCTGAGCCGCGATATCTATTATCTCTGTTTAGCCAGAACGATTAACAGCACGGGAGATTTTGTATTCTCCCTGATTACCTTGGTGCTTACGTTGCAAATGGGCATGAATGTGGTCAGTGCAGGGATCTTTGTGTCCATGGCAGCCCTGATTAGCGGACCCGGTGTACTTCTCGGCGGTTATTTAAGCGATCTTATGGGCAAAAAAACAATTATTGTCGTCGGGCAACTGTTGTCTGCCATCATGATTATAAGCTGCTCTTTTTGGTCAGGCACCATTACCGTTGGTTATCTTCTGATTGCAGTCATGTTTTTCATCAGTATTACCCGGCCTGCTTATAATGCACTGATTATTCAACTGTGTACGGAGGAGAAAGAGCGAAAGTCGGCCTTTTCCCTCATGTATCTGGGGGCCAATCTGGGTATAGCCATCGGACCACTGGTCGCCGGTTTTTTTATCAAGGATCACGTCAACATTGTCTTTATAAGTATCGGTACCGTGTTTCTGATATCTACCTTTATCATCATCAACCAGGTTAAGATCGGCACACGCAAGGAATTGGCATCAACAAGCAGCGAACATGCTGGACAACAACAAGAACAACAACGATTGAGCCAACCGCCTTCACCGTTATTCAGACTACTGCTGAAAAACCCACTCGTTGCCTTCTTCATCGTTGTGTCATTTCTTAACTATTTTATCTATATGCAATATTCATTTAGCCTCCCACTCCAGATGAATCACTCATTTGGCGAGAATGGGGCAGCCTATTACGGCTCTGTCATGACCATCAATGCCATTAGCGTCATTATTCTTACCACCGTGATCCTGTCCGCTACACGCAAATTAACGGCCCTAAACTCCATAGCCACAGGCGCACTCTTCTATGGAATCGGATTTGGAGCCTTGAACCTGCTCGGTTACTTCCCCCATTTTTCCATCGTCGCCTTATCCACGGTGCTGTGGACCATTGGAGAGATTCTCGTGCAGACCAATATCAATCTGTATATTGCTTCGCGTGTACCCGATACACATCAGGGGCGGTTTAATGGCTTGCTGTTATTCGTAGGTTGCCTGGGTTACACACTTAGTCCATATTTGACAGGCATTTTCATCAAAAGCATGGACATGGAAAGTGTATGGATCATTATTCTGGCTTTCAGTCTGTTCTATGCGTTGTGTATGATCATTCTCTGGTATATCGAAAAAAGCTCAACCAAGAAAAGCGAAACAGAGCCACTTGAATTCTCAAAGAGCATCTAAACTTCGAGTCTACATCGTCCGCAAGTGGCTATAGCAAGCAAGATAGAATACCCAGAACTGTTCAGTACGGAAAATACATGACTTTGAATACATTCCTTTTCATAAGTAAACAAAGGGCAGAGCGATCCTCAGGATCGGCTTCTGCCCTTTGTTTCTTTATGTTCACACCAAAACAGGCAAATGTGCATTCGCATCATACTCAATCAATTGCTGACCCGTATGCAATCTCTGTACCAGATCGGGATTGGCGATAAACGGTCTGCCGAACGCAGCCAGATCTATGCTTCCCTTACCAATCGCGTGCTCTGCGGTCTGAACATCCAAATCCCCCACACCAATGATGATTCCATCCCACCGACTACGAATCCGCTCGTGAAAGGACTGCTCCCCTTCCCATGCTTTCGCATAATGGTCTGTTGAGGGATGCAAGATCGTAATTCCCGTCTCGCGGAACAAGTTCAGATATGCATCAATCATTCCAGCTTTGTCCGCCCAAGCATAGGATGCATCATCATCCTTTTTCTCGGAGAATCGTACCGATATGCGATCCACAGGGATCTCTTTTTTCACAGCCACAATTATATCCCGCAGGAACCGCAATCTACCCGCAGTGTCGCCTCCGTATTCATCTGTTCTGTGGTTGGTCTTCTCATTTATAAACTGGTCGATCAGATACCCATGTGCAGCATGCAGCTCGATCCCATCGAACCCTGCCAAAACTGCATTGCGGGCGGCCGTCTGAAAATGCTGAATCGTATCCGCTATATCCTGTGCACTCATCGCTTGGGGAATCTGATACGGCTTGTGCAGCTTATGCACTCTTCCCTCTGCCGCAAGGCTGGAAGGTGCCAGTGGAACGGTTCCGATCAGATCGGAATGGGACAACCTGCCGACATGCCACAGTTGAGCAATAATGGTTCCGCCATGTCTGTGAACAGCATCCGTTACCCTTTTCCAAGAAGTCGTCTGTTCATCTGTATATAAGCCGGGGATGCCATAAGTGCCTTTGCCTGCCAAATTCGGAATAATGCCCTCGGTAATGATCAGTCCGACGCCATCTCGCGCACGCTGCTCATAATAAGCGACCATCTCATCCGTTACGGTCCCATTCTGATCATCAGCAAATCCTCGGGTCAGCGGAGCCATCACAATGCGGTTCCTTAATTGCCACTGATGAATTGTCACCGGGCTTAATAATGTTGAACGTGTATTTATGTTATCCATGTCATATCCCTACTCTCTTTGTCATTAAGGATATTGTACGGCGGCTCTTATATATCGTAAAATGATTGAAATATATAGTTGTATCTCTCAGAGAGATACCTAACATCACCATCTGCGGAAGTAATTGAAGTTAATCCACGTTCAGGAGGATACAGCATGGAACTTTCTGATATCGATATTGTTCTCGCGGTGGCGCGTTCAGGCAAAATCTCACAGGCCGCCAAAGAACTGAATTACGCGCAATCCAATGTCACTACACGCATCAAAAAACTGGAGCAGGAATATCAAATCCAGTTGTTCAACCGATTTCCCAAAGGTGTTGTACTGACCTCCAAAGGAGAACAGTTTGTTGAGTACGCCACACAGATTCACAACCTTTTGCATGATCTGAAGCAGGATATGACCGATCCCGGTGAGCCTTCCGGCACGCTAAAAATCGGCATTGTAGAAACTGCGGCATCCAGTCGTTTTATGGAGATTCTGAATGAATATCAGATAACCTACCCGAAGGTGTCCATCTCACTCGTTAACGCCACTTCACCCAGAGTACTGCGCAAGAAAATACAGGACTATGAGATTGATGGTGCTTTTATCAGCGGGGCTTGTGTGAAGGAAGGTTTGAAGGTGGAATATGAGATGCAGGACACGGTTCATATCATCTCCAAGCGGATGGATACACCACCCGCAAGCCTGTGCCAAGTATCATGGGTTGTTTTCCCGGAGGGCTGCCCGTATCGTGAAATGACCGAAGAATTTTTGCAGGAAGAAGGGTTGTCCGCACGTAATATCATCGAAGTGAGTACGATGGAAAACCTGCTCAGCTGTGTGGAGTCAGGCATTGCTTTTACCATTATGCCGTGCAACGTTATTCACAAGAAACCGGATAATTTCTCCGTATTTGATCTGGCTGATCGCTATACTCATACCACGACAACCTTTGTCCGCGGTGAGGATCGGTATGTCAGCAGTGCGCTGGATCAATTCATGAAGCTGCTGAATCAGAAGTGCATTACATTTTGATAAAGGTAACTTAGTACCCCTCTTTCAACCGCTGATCTTCTTGATCACTAAATGGACTAGAGCACATTGATCGAGACCCTAAAAAACAAAGCAAAAGGCACTCATACAGAGTGCCTTTTGCCTTCCTTCCCTCTAAACCTATTCAACTAACCTTACTCCACCTTGAATCGCGCAGCCGATTCAGCCAGTTTTTGCGTCAATTGATCGATCGTATCGACCATGTTGGCCAACTGCTGTACCGTTGAAGATTGCTCCATCATGGTTGCTGTTACCTCTTCAACCGAAGCGGATACCTGCTCTCCTGAAGCTGACAAACTATGGGCAGACTCCAGTACATCATCCTTGTTCTGTAACATCTCCTGCATCTGTCCTGCCATCGTAGCGATCTGTTGATTAATGACCGTTACCTTCTCCAAAATTACATCAAATGCCTGACGAGTCTGCAAGACAAGCTCATCCTGTCTGGACGAGATGGTGTGAATTTCGGCAACACTTTGGTTGTTCTCGGCGACATCGGCCAGATTCTGCTCGATAATGCTGGAGATTTCCTTGGACTGGCGGGAACTCTGCTCTGCCAGATTGCGAATCTCCTCTGCCACAACCGCAAATCCTCTGCCATGCTCCCCGGCCCGTGATGCTTCAATTGAAGCATTCAATGCAAGCAGATTGGTCTGCTTCGCAATCTGGCTGATCGCTTCCGTGATCTGACTAATACTTCCCGAACTCGTTTGAAGTTTGACCGTAATCTCCGAGATTTTCTCTACTTCCCGTTCGTTCACCTCATTAATACGCATCAATTCATTGACGACTTCATTCCCGTTATGGAATACAGATTCGATCTCATCTGCTCTCGCCTTCACATCCTGCGCACTGCTGTTCATGGCAGCCACTTTATCACCAAAGCTGTTGAATTTGCCTGCAATCTGCTCGGTATCTTCCGATTGGGCCTCCATCGCCTTCGCAATGCCCATGGACGTCGCCGATGTCTCATCAATGGATCTTGCCGTCTGCCTGGACGTTTCCTCCAGCTCCTGCGTGCTGGCTTGAAGAACATGGATCGAACTATTCATATCGGTGATCAGGTTTCTGTTCTGCTCCACCATGCCATTGAAGCTTTCCGCCAGATCCTTGAATTCACTGTTATATCTACCATTGGCCTTGACGGTCAGATTCCCTTGAGCAAGCTGTTGGAACAGCCCGATCAGACGAACGATAGGTCTCGTAATACTACGAGAGATCAATAATCCTACGCCAATAGCCAGAGCAATTCCGATCAATGTCACGATAACCATCTGGCGTTGCATATCCTCTAATGGACGTTTGATATCATCATAATCGTCAATAATGACCACGGAGAGATCTGCGTCAGGAATCTGATTAACACGGTAGTAGATATCATCTCGATCCATCGAAGTGATTTTCATTTTATCGGTGGCTCTGGCCTCCATAAGTTCCATGGCTTCCTTGTCTTCTGCAAGTGTTTGTCCCACAACCGCAGGGTCCAGTGAGTCGAACATGATGATGCCACTCCGACTCAGCACTTCAACTCTGCCTTGGCCATTAATTTTAATGCCCCCCAGTTGTCCCAGGAAGAAGCTGCTGTCTACCGACATGGCGAACACACCCAGTATATTCCCCTGTTCATCGGTGATGGGCTCCGAGAATACAATAATGAGCTTCTTGCTAGTCTTAGAGACGACCGCGTCACTGATGAAGGATTTCCCCTGTATGGACTCCTTAAAATATTCCCGATCTCCCCGTGACTGCCCAATGACATCCGGCATGGTTCCCGCCACCATGGTTCCTTCCTTGTCAAACACGAACAGGTCCGGCTTGGTGCCTACCGTGTTGGATATACTGTCGGTGAGAATCGTATTCGCTCTATTGAAGTATGGATTCTCATCTGTAAAAAAGGTTTCATCTGTCATTTCGTTCGTATCACGCAACTGCAAGAGTTCTTTGAACGTGTTATGTACGGATATCGCATGACTCATCTGTTGCTGAAGCTGCATCGCTGTCCAAAGCCCTTCCCCAAGGCGGTCAGCCATCACATTAATCTCATCTTTGCTTTTTCTGACCACAACATCAGATGAAATCATATAACTTGTGGTCGTTGCACCAAGCAGAACCAAAACAACCAATACACTGATCATGAAAGGCAGCTTGATTTTAAGCGACACATTTTTAAGCCTGTGTGCTACCCCTTGTCTTTTCCCCATTTTCACTTCTCCCCACTTCCCTGAACCATCTGCATCTGAACGATGTACATACATTATCGGAAAAATGCATAGTGGAGTTGATCAATTAGGGAGATATTGCCACTGTTTTTCTTTTTTTTATTTTGGATAACAACATAAAAATTGGCCTGTTAGATCGACACTATCCATTTTAGGAATGGACGTTGCCGTTATCTAACAGACCGTTTACAGATTTGGTAATGATTCAATACTGTTTACTTGCGCAATCTCCGGGAACTCAACGCGTGGTGGCCATTCTGCAAGAATGTACTGCGCGTATTCTTCATCTGTCCGATCCGTCGCTCAGCCAGACGATCTGCGGCAACATAGGTAGCGATGCCCTCGGTACGTGAGCTTTCGAATATTTTCTCCAGATTGGAATAGATCTCTCCGATCTTGCTCCACGCCCGATCCGCGTTGTAACCGTTCAGCTCATCCGCAATGTTAATTACACCACCTGCATTGATAACATAGTCAGGCGCGTAAACGATGCCCATATCATATAACTGATCCCCATGACGGGTCTCCAGCAGCTGATTGTTGGCACAGCCTGCTACAACTTTCGCCTTGAGCGTTTTGAGCGTATCGTCATTAATCGTGCCGCCCAGTGCACATGGTGCATATATATCGCAATCCACACTCGTGATGTCTGCGGGATCAACAGCTGTTGCGCCGAACCGATCCACAGCCTGTTTCACCGAGTCCTTATGGATATCCGTAACGATCAGATGTGCACCTTCCTCATACAGATATTTGCACAGATGCATCGCGACATTGCCGACACCTTGGACCGCTATTGTTTTGCCTTCCAGCAGATCGGTACCAAATGCTTCTTTGGCTGCTGCCTTGATCCCCCGATATACACCCCAAGCCGTTGCAGGTGATGGGTTACCGGATGAACCATAACTCGCCGAGATGCCTGTCACATAATCTGTTTCCTGATAAATCAGGTTCATGTCCTCTTCCGTTGTTCCCACATCTTCGGCCGTGATATAACGTCCGTTCAACCCTTGAATATATCGTCCAAACGCTCGAAACATTGCTTCGTTTTTGTCGCGCCTTGGATCTCCGATAATAACGGTTTTGCCGCCGCCCAGATTCAGTCCGGATACCGCATTCTTATATGTCATACCACGGGCAAGGCGCAGGGCATCTTCAATGGCTGCTTCTTCTGAAGCATAAGTCCACATCCGTGTGCCTCCCAGCGCAGGGCCGAGTGTTGTGTCGTGTATGGCGATAATTGCTTTTAACCCTGAATTTCGATCCTGGCACAGAACCAGTTCCTCATAATCGTGATGCTCCATTGCTTCAAACCAACTCATGTGCTAACCGTCTCCTCCAACCATTTTTGCGATCCAATCGCATTGTTCTCTATTCATTGACCATCCTCTATTGTACCCATGAATACCCAGTTTGTGCAAAATCACATCGCAATGTTAGAGAAGCATCGGTCGATGTTTCTCGTATGGCGGGGGCAAAGCTGTCGGAATTTCAGATTATAATTTTCTCGTCTATCAATAGAAAAACCTCTCTCCCTTAAGGAGAAAGGTACAATTCCCTCAACTGCATCAACCTATTTGCCCCGAGTAGGCCACTTGATCGTTCACATTTAAGGGAGCGTCTCAACCACATTGATTGGATGTAAATCGCCATCTACAGCAAATGAAGCCTGTCCTGTCTCCTCGGAGACAACCAGTACAACCGCATCCGTCAATTCACTGAGTCCCAGTGCTGCCCGATGACGAGTGCCTATTTTTCGTTCATGCACTTCCGCTTGCGACAACGGCAGCACATTACCAGCGGATACAATTTGATTGCCACGAATCAACACAGCCCCGTCATGTAATGGCGCACCGGGAATGAACAGCGATTCAAGCAGCGCATGGGTGACTCTTGCATCCACTGCCACCCCTGAGTGGATGATCGACTCCAACGGAATCTCCCGTTCAATCACAATCAACGCCCCATATCTCCGGTCAGATAGATGCTGTACGCTCGATGTTAATTCGGCAAACTTCTCGGTAAAGGGTGACAGATAACAATCCAGATAAAACGAAGAGGCGAGCACCTCGATCTGCTTGATCTCCGCTCGAATCTCTGCAAATTGCCCCAGCAGACAGGCACTGTCATTGTCAAATCGGGATAACGTCAGATTCATACGTTCTGCTACAAGATGGAGGTCTGCCTTAAGCTTCTGCCTCATCGAGGAACTGTCACAGTCTGCTTGCCGAGTCATCATTCGCCGCCTCCTCTGGTTGGGTTGGGCTTCACGCCGCATCATTAGTACCCATACCTTCCCCTCCGGAGCAGTTATTTATGCAATGGCAGGGCTGTAGGAGCTAATCATGGGCTTCATTGTAACTGATATAACAAGCAAAAAAGAGCCTGTCCGCAAAACTCCACGGTCAGACCCTACTCGCATTATTTGATGTCCTGTCTATTTCACTTATTGCGCTTTTCCGTATGAACCTGTCTTAAATGTAGTCGGGTCATACCATTTGTACCCTGCCGCAGGTGCAGCCCATGGCTCAAGTTGCGGCTCGGTTGATGCAGCCGGAGCTTCGATAGGAAGCAGGCTTGTTGCCGTATCCAATGTCAGTCCTGGCACTTGTGCCAGACTGGTATAACTCTCTTTGACCGCGAGCCATTTCACAGTATTGACAAGGAACGTTGCATCATCCACTTCTTTGAATCCATCATAGGTCTTCTTGGTCGCACCGGTCTCTTCACGCAAATATTTCGGAGTAGCGTCTTCCACAGGTGAAGAGTCGCCGATAAATGCGGCTTTGCCCGCACCAATCTTGGCAATGGCGGCATAGGCCCCTTCGGCTCGTCCACCACCATTATATACGCCCTGATCAACAGCGTTGCCCCACTTGGACACACCACTTGGTACATACACCAAACCTTTGGCCTTGTTAGGGTCTATAATTGCAACCGTCGATCCCGCATGCATGGCTACAGAATTAACACCAGCCGTAATGCCGAAGGATTGTGCAGGTGCAACGATATCCGATGCATTTACATCTCCAAGAGCATTGTAACGGAAACGGACACCAAAGTTCGTCGCGAGCCAGTCTGAACTCGTCACACTCTGCATCGCTGGTGATTCGGCTTCAGCCGAAGACATGCCTTTGGCCGGGTTCAGGAAGGCACCGCGACGATAACCGTTGAATACTTCGGAAGAATCCCAGCGGTTTTTGTTGCGGTCTGCATTATAGTGGTCGGAGATGAAGAAAATGCTCCCTCCGTTCTGCACGTACTGCACCAGCGCAGCCTGTTCAGTCGCTTTGAACGGCACGTTGGCTTCGCCAATGACAAAGACGTCGTAATCTTTCAATTTATTATAGGTGATGGCTTGCTCACCGAATGTATACGGGATGCTGCGTTCCAGCTGATCCACGGCAAAGCCTGCGTTTCGCAAACCGTTGGCAAAATCCGAAAATGCCCCGTCAATAATCCAGTCGGCAGCGCCTGCTGTCTGGGCGTGGGTATTATCAAACAATACTTTTTTGCCGGTACCATCCGGTAATGTTGTGCCTGGGTTCGGTTCTGGATCAGGATTGGTTGTTCCGGAGGAAAGTGTGATGGACGTTGGGTTTTTGACTCCTGCATAGCTGTTGTAGGCACCAAGGGTTCCGGTTACGATGATCTTTTTGCCTACAAGACTGGGGTTGGACGCCAATCCATATTGCGAACGGAAAGATGAGGGAATCTGTACATCCAATAATCTGGCGTTGGTTCGCTCTGACGCTGAATCTGCAATCAGAACATTAAAATCATTGGCATACGGAGATGTAAACTTCGCGGTAAGTGACCCGGTGGCATGTCCAACAATGATTCCTTCAACCGTTGCTGTTCCTCCACCGCTCTGGGCAGCGATGGCCTGAGATACCGTAAGTGGTGCTGCAGCTTGTACCGGACTTTGCGAACCCGGCCCCAGCAGTGCGGTTGCCATCATGATAAAGACCAGGAATGCTCCGATCCAGTGCTGCCATAACGCCTTTTTCATATTCCCTTTCTCCTCCTCCAAATTACCTGATATTGGGTTATCCTCCTTTAATTTAATTGTTCATATGCTGAATTCCTCTTTCTTTTTGTAAAGTTTATGAAAAAGTTTAGAAGTTGAGTCTATTGGCCCATACTGATGATCATTAGAATTCCATTTACCGAAGGAGTACAACGATGATGAAGTTGGTATTTTTGTTGCTCTTGTTAATTGTTCCGCTAATTATGGTTTATGTTGCTCTTCGTTCCCGGATGGTCACCCGAGTATTCCATATTCTTGCGCTACTCTGTTTCTACAGTGCGGCAACTGTTATCGCTGGTGATGTGTATGCGACGAATGCTCATATGACCACATTCACTACCGAGATTCACCATTTCCTGTTGAATGGCTGGTTCTTGTATCCGTCCGCATATCTCGGTGTATACATTCCCTATGTGCTGTGGATGAGCCTATTTTCAGAAAAAAGTTAAATTCGATGCAGACTTGGGATTGCATTTTGCCAGCGTTCATTGCATAATGAATATATAAACGTGATAATGATTATCATTATTGAACTTGTCTCTTTGTAACTTTCTACTGCATATGATTTTACGATTTTATAGATAAAGGGGAACGAACATCGAATGAATACAACTCTGCAAAAGGCTGACCTGCAGCTTGACGATTATTTGGATCTTCTGAACCTGGCAACCAATCTGGGTGATACGAGATGGCAAAAGGAAATCATTCGTAAGCTGGCGTATACTTATCCCGCAGTTCAATGTAAACAACCACAATAGCATTCCACATACTTACATAGCTCAATAACCCATTCTTTACATGAATCGGTTATTGGGCTATTTTTATTTTACAATATAATTGATCTAAACATTTACACGAGAAACGGAGAGGACAGAAATAACCTGAAGAAGCGAAGCGTTCGCCTTTATCCCCGGATTTTCCCCTTTGAAAAAGGGAATCAAAAAAATCTGGGGGTAACAGCGATCGGAAGGTTGTTCTGTCATCGGAGTGGCAAGTGTAATATTCTTTAGTTCAATTGATATAGGAGTGAACAACGATGCAACTGGAGACTGACAGATTGATCATCCGGGAGATTCGGGAGGCCGATTGGGAGAGGATTCATGCTTACACATCCATGCCGGAAGTTACACAGCATACAGCGTGGGGGCCGAATACGGAAGAAGATACGCGAGAGTACGTGGAATTTGTGTTGGACATGCAGCAGACAAAACCACGAGAAGGCTATGAACTGGCGATATGTTTGAAAAGTGATGGAACTCTCCTTGGCGGAGTAGGTATTCACGTGATGGAGAAAACCAATGCAGAGATCGGTTACGTCCTTAATCCCGCCTATCAAGGAAAAGGTTATGCCGCCGAAGCAACCTGTGCTCTACTAGGCTTTGGCTTCAATACACTTGGTGTACACCGCATCTACGCGAAATGCCGCCCGAACAACAAGGCTTCCGAGAACGTCATGAAGAAGATCGGCATGCAGCGAGAAGGGCTATTACGCGAGCACTGGTTCTACAAAGGTTCCTTTCATGACTCTGTGATCTATTCGATTCTCTCCAGTGAATATGCACATGAACAATTTCAAAGAAACACAAAAAGCTGACTCCCATATATGGGACGCCAGCTTTTCTTTTACTCCGTAACGACCCCAATCGCCAATGGAGGTGAAGCCTTGAAGCTCATTTGAAATCCAAATCGAATTTGTTCCTCGGGAATGCAACCGTTGTTCTTCCCTCAACTCGTAACACCCGGAACAAGCTATGTTACAGTCGGCACAGCTCTACCGGACAGCTCGGGAATGTCGGACATCCACACATACAGCGCAGGGCCGCCAGATCCCGAATCATCAGTTTGCCGTCCATCATATCCAGCGTACCTTGTTCCTTCCATGCCCCCAGCATCCGCGTTACGCTCTCCCGGGTAGCTCCAATCATCTCAGCAAGATCGGTATGGTTCAGCTTCATGTCCAGCACGATGCCATCCGGTGTAACCCTGCCATACGAATTGCTGGCACGGATCAGTGTCGAAGCGAGCGCACCCGCCTTGCCATAGAGCAGCAGATCACGGAATCTCGACTGGGTGATCCGCTGCGACAGCGCCATCCATTGCAAGAATTTCAAGGCCAGATCACCATGTTTGCTGAGTATACTTTCCAGATCGCTAAGCGAGATAATGGCCAGTTCCCCTTTTTCCGCCATCTCTGCACTGTAGCTATGATTCAATCCGCCGATGCCGCCGAATTCACCGATGAGATCGCCGCTTTGCTGAATGGATAAAATAATTTCCTTGCCATCCTCCGTCGACTTGGTCATTTTCACTCGTCCCGAACGAATGTAGTACAGATATCCGGCTTCATCGCCTTCGAGAAAGAGACTATACCCCGACTTCACCCGTTTGGGCTGCATTTTTGCTTCAATCAGGTCCCATTGCTCAGGTGTAACGAACGAAAGGATTCCGCCTGTTTCCCGTGTCATTTTGCCCGCCTCCGTTTGTTTCTGCTCTGTTCTTTGGGTTGTTCTTTCTACAAATACTGTACCCATAACCTTCGTCCCCCTCGGTGATTCCTTATGTATCCATCATACCGCGAAAGTAGCGCGAGGGTTATCGGGGGATTACCTGATCCTTATCGAGAAACTCCCTGAATTTGCTGTGAGAAAAGTCACATTTCACCGATATGCCTCATCCTTCGCATTTCTTCAATCCCTTGGTGCACCTGAATCAGGAGCCCTCCACTGCCCATGTTCAGTAAATTATAGAACGGAAATAGGGGTTTTCCCTGAATTACAACGTACGAGAAAGGGTCTACAATAGAACTAACATTGTAATACCCTTACTTTAAGATGATCCTAAAAGGTTAATGATAATAATTACGTCACGTACGTTATAATTTCGAAAAAGGAAGTGTCCTCTCATGCATGATGAACTGCCATCTGGCATTCAGGAGATGATCGACGGCCTGCGCCTGAACACATCCAGCGACTTCTGTGGACTAGCCTGTCTGAATGGGACGATGCTACGCTGGAAGTACACCTCTGGGGCTAGTAATGAACGGGTGAAACGCATGGAAATGCGCCCCGGACAAGATCTGGTGGGCACAGCCCTTCGGACTGGACGCACAGCTCGATCTGATGCCCAATCCACCGGGGAGCATACACCCGGTCGTTGCCCGTTAATGCTTGCTGAGCGGCTGGTAAGTGCCATAGCGGTACCTGTGTTCCAGGAAGGAAGCGTGCCTGGCGCCGTGCTGCTCGTTGGCAGCAGATTGCCTTGCACCTTCTCACCGGACATGATCCGGCAGACGGAGCAAGTTGCTCTACATCTTCATCCGAAGGTGTTTGGTTAAAGTTTGAACTAGAGTGTGAGAGAAGCTATTCGGAGATTAAAGCTCTGAATGGCTTCTTTTTTTGTTATGATATAGATAGAACTAAGGAAGCGGACAGGGGGAAATCATGTGATTCAACTATTAGTTGTAGACGACCATGTTGTCGTGCGTTCCGGGCTGATCGCCTTACTTGAAGGAAAGAATGATATACATATCGTTGGAGATGCCGCAGATGGCGATGAAGCCATTGCCAAGGCTCAAGAGTTGAAACCAGACGTAGTCTTGATGGATTTCAGCATGCCACCAGGCAAAGACGGTCTGACCGCTACCGCTGAATTGAAGAAATTGATGCCGGATGTCTCCATTTTGATACTGACCATGCATGACGATGAAGAATATCTGTTCCGCGCCATCCACGCGGGAGCATCCGGATATATTCTCAAAAGTGCGCCGCATGAAGAATTGCTTGCCGCAATTCGTTCCGTAGCAGAGGGTAGCGCCTATCTGTACCCAAGTGCGACCAAGCGGCTGATGAGTGAATACCTGGACAAAGCCAAACAGGAAAACGCCGGACCGTATGACACGTTATCCGAGCGGGAGAAAGAGATTTTGTCCTGGATTGCCAAAGGATACGCCAACAAGGAAATCGCCGAACATCTGATCATCAGTGTCAAAACGGTCGAATCCCACAAAAGCAATCTGATGGAGAAACTTGGCCTGCGTACACGACCGGAACTGGTGAAATTCGCCATGAAAAAGGGGTTGCTGAACTTTGAGTAGTGCACGCAAGAACAGACTAAGTGGACTCGCAGACCAGCCCGTACGCCTCCTGCTGAACGAAATCGATAATCACATTACGGATAATGAATTTCGCAGCAGGTTGAAGGGTTCCCTACATCAACTGAGTGATCTGAAATTTGCCCTGGATGAATCCTCCATTGTAGCCCTGACAGACCGCAAGGGGAAAATCCAGTATGTGAATGATAAATTCTGTGAAATTTCGCAGTATGAGCGCGAGGAATTGATCGGTAAGGATCATCGAATCATTAATTCCGGATACCATGGCAAAAGCTTTATGAAAAACCTGTGGGAGACGATATCCTCAGGTAAAGTCTGGAACGGGGAAATTCGCAATCGTGCCAGAGATGGCAGTCATTATTGGGTCAACACTACCATCGTGCCTTTCCTCGATAACGACGGGGAGCCATATCAATACCTGGCTGTACGTAGCGAGGTCACCAAGCTGAAATCCGTCGAAGGTGAATTGCAGAAGATGATGTCCCAGGTCATGAACATTCAGGAAGAGGAAAGACGCCGGATCTCGCGTGAACTGCATGACGGGATTGGACAGAGTCTCTTCTCTCTGGTGATTCAAATGGACCGACTGCTGGCAGAACAGCCTCACGCCGGAGTTGAAGCACTGCGTAAGCAGGTCACGGGTATTATGGAAGATGTACGCGGTATGGCATGGGAGCTGAGACCATCCGTTCTGGATGACCTGGGTGTTGTTCCGGCGATTCGTACGTATATCGAGAATTACACCCGTCACTACGGGATCGAAGTTGATCTGGAATGTAATTTGCGCAAACGTCTGGAGATGAACCGGGAGATCGCCATCTACCGGATTATTCAGGAAGCCTTAACCAATGTCGCGAAGTATGCCGATGTTGCCGAGGCACGTGTTACTATAGAAGACGCTGAGGACATGACGATGGTTATTATTGAAGACCAGGGTGCCGGATTCAGCGAAGCAACTGCTGGGAATGGCGTTGGATTGTTCAGTATGGAAGAGCGTGCCCGTGGTGCAGGAGGAACGTTAAGAGTGTCTTCCGAGCCTGGGGAAGGGACCACCGTTACCCTTTTATTGCCCAAGACAGCCCAAGCATAACCGGACATGCTTCGTATCACACTTTGCGCTTCACTCCAGCTTATCTATTATTTAACGGCTGCTCGCTATTGGACTGTGCGAGTGGTCTTTTTATTTCCGATTGGTCGAAATGACAAAATGAAGGCTCAAAATCAGTTAAATTCAATAATCATGATAAATAGATTGACTCCAGTTACGATTCGTCATTAAACTATGAATGCCGCATACACATTGTATGTTCAGTAAAATTTCATTGTTCATTTCATATAGCGAAAGAAAAGGATGGTCAACATGTCAGAGAAACGCTCCTCCAAAGGGGGGGAAATTCCACAAATGTACAATCTGGACGAGATGGATCGCAAAATCATCGCCGCGCTTCACCACAACAGCCGGATATCCTATACGGACCTGGGCACACAGATCGGGTTGTCGCGTGTAGCCGTTCAGGCGCGCATTAATGCGTTATCCGAAAAAGGAATCATCGAACGCTTCACCGTTGTAATCAACCCTGGCAAAGTTGGGCTTCAGGTCTCGGCCTTTTTCAATGTCGATGTTGAACCGCCCTTCCTGGATGAAGTCGCGGAGAAACTGGATGAAGAGCCAGCCGTCACCAGCCTTTATCATATGACAGGCCCGAGTACCCTGCACATGCACGGTATTTTTGCGGATATGGAAGAGATGGAGCAGTTCTTGCTGGAGAAGCTCTATAAGATGCCGGGTATCGTCAAAGTGGAATCACAGCTATTGTTGAAACGTTATAAAAGCCGGATGGGCATGAGACTCTAGGAGGAAATCAGCATGGGTTGGAAAGATTACAACGGTCTCGTCATCGGAATGGTACGGACCGGAATTCTCGGATATGGCGGTGGCCCTTCGGTTATTCCGTTAATCCGTTACGAAGCCGTTACGCGTTACAAATGGGTCAGTGATGAGGAGTTCGGCGAGATTTTGGCTATCGCCAATGCCCTGCCGGGTCCCATCGCGACCAAGATGGCCGCATATCTTGGTTATAAAACCAAAGGTGTGCTGGGCGCGATAGTGTCCGTACTCGCTCATATTTTGCCGACAAGTATTGCCATTATTGCTCTGCTCGGTTCCATGTACGCGCTGCGCGAGTCGAAAGTGGTAGCCGGCATGGTAGCCGCCGTGCGGCCGGTCATTTTTGTCATGCTGGGCATGATGGCTTATGAATTTGCCATGAAAGCCTGGAGAGGACTCGGTAAAGTTTTTGCCGCCCTATTCGGGTTGATTGCCTTTGTATCGTTACAACTACTGAATATCCATCCAGGGATTGTGATCGCGGTTTTCCTTGGATATGGTGTCTTCCATCTGGATCTGGTTCAGCGCTTCAAGTCCAAAGGCAATTCCGATAAGGGGGTGTCCTAAGGATGCTCCAGACCTGGTGGGAATTATTTTGGGGATTTTTCGTAGCAAACATCTTGGGATATGGGGGCGGTCCGGCTTCGATTCCGCTCATGCAGGAAGAGATTGTGAACCATTACCAATGGATGTCCACAGAGCAATTCGGGGATGTACTGGCGATTGGTAACGCCCTTCCCGGGCCGATTGCAACCAAAATTGCTGCATTTGTCGGGTATCACGTGGCAGGCTGGTTCGGGGCATTTATTGCAAGTTTTGCTACAATCGTCCCTTCCGCAACCGCACTAATTATATTACTTCGTCTGTTGAACAAACATCGCACGTCACCGAAAGTCAAAGGCATGACCCTACTCGTGCAGCCTGTTATCGCTGTACTCATGATTCTGCTCACATGGGAATTCGGGCAGCTATCCACCGATTCCATCGGCATCTGGCAGACGTTGATCATTGCAGGCATCTCCCTCTGGGTCATGACCAAGACCAAGCTGCACCCAGCCATTCTGATCGTGATCGCTTTTGCCTATGGTGCGCTGGTACTGTCTCACACGATGTAGTTATAGAACCTACAGGGAACGATCCCTGAATATGACGTTTCAGATTCGTTAGCGCTTGAAGACATGCTCTAGTTTATAGACCAAAAAACGGTGATACCAGCTATTAGCTGGCATCACCGTTTTTTATTTGCGCGTTTCACGCTCACATTTGGAAAAGCAATTACTTCGCTTCAACCACTACCGTTACTTTGGTTTTCACACCTGCAAATGTCACCGTAATTGTTGCTTTACCTTTGCCGTTCGCCTGAATGATTCCATCTTTCACCGATGCTGTTGCAATACGGGAAGATTTCCAGAGAGCCGGTTTGGATACATTAGCTTCACTGCCATCAGCATACGTTGCAGTAGCCGCCACAGTTACCTTATCACCAGGTTTCATGGTCAACGTCACTTTATCCGTCTGCAAATATTTCAGTGTATCCACATCTAGAGCAATCGTTACAGACTTGCTACCGTATTTGGCTGTGATTTTGGCTTTACCTGAACCTGTAGCTTTGACTTTACCTTTGGTCACTTGAGCTACTTTGTAGCTGTTCGTTTTCCATTCAGCTTTGTCCGTAACATCACGCTCGCTACCGTCGCTCAAGAAGGCAGTTACCGTCAGATCAGCTGTATCGCCTGATTTCAGGGAAAGGACCGGCTCGGAAGCTTCAATACGTGTGATGACATCCACTTCAACTTGGATCGTCACTTTTTTGGAGCCATATTCTGCTGTGATGTTGGCTTTACCACTGCTGTTACCTGTGATCACGCCTTTTTTCACATCCGCTACACGTGCATTGCTGGATTTCCAGGTTGCTTCGGATGTAACATCCAACGTGTTGCCGTCCTCATCCGTACCTGTTAGAAGGATCGTCTGAGTTTCTTTGGCAGACAGAACAACGAAGTTCACATCTGCTTCCAGTCCACTAGCCATACCTACTTCAACAGGCAGAGTCAGTGTTTTGCCTTCAATCTTCGCGGTAATGGTTACTTTACCTGTAGCAACACCTGTGATAACCCCTTTGCTATCTACCTCAGCGATTTTGTCGCTGCTGCTGCTCCAAGTTGCATCTTCAGATACATCTTTGGATGTTTCACCATACAACGCCAGTACTTTGGCAGAAGTCGTTCCACCCACGGCTACCGATGCTTTTTTCTTGTCCATCTCATACTTGTCTGCTACGTCTACATTCACTGTAAACTTAGCTGTTTTACCGCCATAAGCTACAGTGATCGTAGCCGTACCGGATTTGTATGCAATCAGATCGCCGTTTGATACATATACGACATCTGGATTGCTTGAAGTCCATGTTGCTTTGGAAGTTACATTTTCTGTACTGGCATCAATATATTCGGCATTGGCTACCAATGTCTTGGACTTGTTATCTCCCGTAACACTCATGGCGAGTTTGTCATTTACATCTTTGATATCCAAATATCTTGCCGTATCTACATCTACAGCAATTTCTACAGTTTTTCCACTATAGGTTGCTTTGATTGTTGTTGAACCTGCGCTAATGGCTGTAACTTGTCCCTTGAATACCGTAGCAACCTTCTCGTTGCTCGATGTCCAAGTCGCTTGATCCGTTACATTCACATCGCTGCTGTTTGGATAAGAAGCCGTTACAACGACATTAGCCGTTTTGGTTGTCTCGCTCAAACGGAAGAAAATACTTTGTTTCTCCACACTCAGCTTGCTGGTCAGATCTACATCCACGTCAACGGATACGGATTTCGTACCGTATTTGGCTGTGATCTTGGCAGAACCTGCCGAGTATCCTGTAATTTCGCCTTTAAGAACGTCTGCAACTTTCTCGTTGCTGGATGTCCACTCCGCCAGATCGGTTACATCTTTGGTTGTGCCATCTGGATACGTAGCCGTCACTTTCACACTTTCACTTTTGTTCAACAACAGGTTAACCTGTTGTTTATCTACATCTACACGTTTAACCACTTCAACGTTAACATCCACTGTCACGCTCTGGCTGCCAACTTTCGCAGTAATAACTGCCGTACCCGCGCTTTGTCCAGTTACTTTACCATTCACAACGGTAGCAACCTTCTCATCACTGGTAGACCATTCTGCCGTACTTGCTGCTGCATTATTTGTTTCATTGTCACTATAGGTTGCTGTCAAAATAATTTCTTTTGTATCTCCCGTGCGCAAATCCAGACTTTGCACGTTTTTCGAAAGGGCTTTGACCTTCTTTGTCACTTTCACTTGAACGGTCTGACTCTGACCCTGGTAAGCTGCGGTAATCGTCGCTTTACCTTCCTTTTTGGCCGTGATTGCACCATTATATACAGTTGCTATCGAAGTATCTTCGCTACTCCAGGTTGTACTAATCGTTACATTAGCCGAGGTATTATCTGAATATACCCCTGTCACCGTAACAGACCCAGAATCACCAACTTCGAGCGACATCTCATTCTTGGAAACCACAATTTTGGACAGTTCTTTGTCTGCCGCAGCGGCCAAGCCTACGTTGGAAATACTCAGCATCAACACCAGCATCATCACCATGTACTTGGTCAATCTTGGCTTTAACATCATTTCCCCCCGATTATCATCATTTTTTTCCTTATGTTTTATGTCGGCAAGTCCTTTCCAGATGTTTAGACTTTCAGGAAATTTTCAGGGAATTCTATGGAAATTAATTTATCTTCTATTCCTGTTTCAACCGATCATACCTGCGAATATTGCGCATACCTATGTATATTGACTGTCTTGAACTTCTTTTAACAGGATTGGAGGAAACATAATGCGTCAGCCTTTTGATTACATCGGGTATTGGGAGGAAACATATCGTTCGGGTGAAACTTCCGGGAGGGGTTCATACGGGGTTTTGGCTGAATTCAAGGCCGAGGTCGTGAACGGACTGATTCAACGTGAAGGGATTCATCGTGTCATTGAGTTTGGATGTGGGGATGGCAACCAGTTGCAATACATGAATTATGAGGACTACCTGGGCGTGGATGTAGCGGCATCTTCAATAAAGCGTTGTGCTTCCCAATTTGCCAAGGATTCTTCCAAGAGTTTCATGCTGTATACACCAGGACTATGGATTAACCGAGGTTTCCTGCAAGCCGATCTGACGGTCTGTCTGGATGTGTTATATCACATCACGGATGAAACAGATTTTCGTAATACCCTCTATGATATTCTGCACTCCTCAACAGCATGGGTGGTGCTTTACACCCGTTTGAAAGAAAACGGCAACCCGGGGATTGATACAATCCAGGACCGTAATCTGTTCGAATATCTCTTCGACTACCCTGATTTCAAAGTTCATGAGATTATTCCGCAGCGCTATCCAGATCAATCTTCTGCCGACTTTGTCATCCTGAGACGTACGCCTAAGTCAATTGATTAATTATCAAACCATACAAAAAACCAGATATGGCTTAATCAATAGATTTACTTAAGCCACAAATATATTAATTAGAAATATATATGTCCAGATCAAGATTCATTTTAGTCAATTGAAAGTAAAGTCAAAAAAATTAAAACTTTCTCAATAATGATATTTTACGTTACTAACCACACATTAGATTGACAAATATATGATGTTATGAGAATTTGTTAATGTAGGAGAGTCTTCTATTCGACACTTATTCTTTCACGAAATAATAAGTGTATTCTAATCAATTGGTATAACATTGATTCCTCTGGAATAATAACTTGAACTTACTTGGGACTCTCCTACAAATACATTCAATAAGAGGCTAAAATGAACTCTAACTTACAAGATGAAATTAAGAACTTTATCGATAACAGGATATGGATGACAAAAAAAAGCCGTATGGAAGCAGAAGCACGAATGAATAAAAATAATATATTTTCTCAATTTTTAGTTAATTATTACACTTTTGTAGTTCTGGCTTTTTCAATAATCTCTTTATTAGAAAAGAACTCTGACATAATTGCATTAATGACAGTGATTGCCTCTGTTGGACTGTTTGGAACAACATTGTTTCTTACTTCTATGGCATACAAGGAAAAAGCTATGCAATATAAAGACTCGTATTTAAGCTTGACAGAACTAGAAACTGATTTGAAACATATATTGAGGGAAGATAAAGAAGACTCCGAAGTAATTAATAACCTTCAGATCCTTGAGAGACGATACAATGAAATACTAGCTAAAACAGACAACCATAGTGAAGTAGATTATATCAAAGTTCAATTGAAAATAAGTTCAAAGATTGATAAGGCTAATTACTGGAAATATTTAATTCATAATACTACTACTTTTCTCTTTAAAGTTATTTTAATTTCCGTTCCTTTTGCTTTAATCTTTTTATATTTCCGTTATAAATAAGGAGAGATGAATGAGTGTCTGCAAGTAAAGAATACAATAAATTATTCACCATAAATGGATTATCAAAAACTTTTGAAACTTATATTAAGTTCAACACTGCTGCCGGAATTGATAAGATCAATTATGATCGTTTTGTCTCACAAAAAGACGATCATTTTGAAATAATTAACCATAAAGTTATTGCTGGTGCATATAAGTTCACCCCTTATAAAGAAAGACTTATTATTAAATCTAAATATTCCTTACCTAGGGTTATTTCTATTCCTACAATTAGAGATAAGATAGTTCTAAAAAATTTACATCTTATATTATCTAAAACATTCGATGTTCACCAACATCTGCCTCAAAAATATTTACAGGATATAAAAGATAACCTTCAAAAATACGACTCGTTTCTAAAAATAGATTTATCTAATTTTTTTGGAACTCTAAAACATGGAATCCTTTTAGATAAATTAAAATTAAAAATTCGAAAAAAGGAAATACTTGAACTTATACACAAAGCTATAACTACACCTAATTTTTCAAACACACATGAAGTTATAACTGAAGGAGTACCGCAAGGATTGCCGATTTCAAATATATTGTCGCACATTTATATTAATGAATTAGATAAAAAGTTTGAATCTCTAGGTGACATAATGTATTTAAGATATGTTGATGATATTTTAATATTTTGCCAACAGTCTAGATTACAGAGCTTAGAAAGACAAATCATCTATGAAATAGAAGCAATTCTAAATCTTAGATTAAACAATGATAAAACAAAGAAAGGCTACATTGATGTTGGATTTGACTATCTAGGGTATTCGATTGAGTTATTAGGTAACGGACAAATAGGATTGAAGGTAAAAGAAGCTGCTCGAAAAAAATTCGAAAACTCCCTTGTTAGACTCTTCACAGAATATAAATATTCAAAAGAAATTTCCCCAAAACAATTTATTTTTCGGCTGAATAATAAAATTACTGGTTCAATAAGTAGTAAAGTTGATGGAGATGAGACAAGGGAACATAAATATGGCTGGCTCTTCTATTACTCACAAATGGATGATATTAAATTCCTGTATCATCTTGATTGGTTCATCAACAAACTTCTAAATGACTTTTCTTTAAAGCATATTGATCGTGCAGAAATAAAAAGCTTTGTTAAGGCCTTCTATGAAATCAAATATAATATCAAAGAAAGTGAATACATCCACAGGCCTGACATGCTTTCTGACGTTGAAAAAAGGAGACTCCTTATTGAGGTTTTTAATATTCATAACGATAAATCGCTTAGTTTAAATCACCTTAACCGTCTATATTATAAGTGGGTATATAAACCAATTAAAGAGTTTGAAAAAGATATACAGAAATTAAAATCTTAGTCCAACTAGTACAGTCGACATCAAATTAATGTTGACTGTTATACTAGATGGATTATTTTTTTATTAATTTCGTATTTTGTAACTACTATATAAATACTTATTCTACTGGTTAAATATTTTATACTTCCTAATGTTTTTTCCTACCTCTTGGGTTTTTGAGTTTCTGAGCAAATTTAAACTTCTCGTGAATTTGTATTGGATCCGTTAATTACTAAATACTGAATTATTATAGTATGCCAATCTACGAAGTTTCTTATCTTAACACTTAGTGCTGTATTACAATTGATTCGTCTATTTGTTTCAAGCACCACTATGCAATTCACACTTAAAATAACCCCTCATGTCCACGCAGCTTCGCCAGCGCTTCCATATAGAAATAATCGCCGTATATAATCGGCACATTCAACCCTCGCCCTTCCGGGTAATGCACCGTTCCCTGCATGATCAGACCTTCTTCCGCTGCCGAGTCGCCGGAGCTATAGTGCTCATGCAACCCGCGGACGATACGTTCTCCCGCGGCGGCATAGGTTTCCCCGCGTGGCGACAGCTTCGCCAGCTCAAGCAACCCGCTCGCGGCAATCGCCGCAGCGGACGAGTCCCACGCCACCTGATGCTCCGCAGGTGCGCGGAAATCCCACACCGGCACGATCTCTTCGCCAAGCATGGCGAGGAAGAAATCGGCCGCACGCTCCGCTGTCTCCAGATATCGGGCTTCGCCCGTATACCGGAAAGACAGCGCAAACCCGTGCAACGCCCAGGCGGTCCCCCGCGCCCAGGCGGAACCTGGAGCATGGCCCTGTCCGCCATGCTCTCGCAGCTTCTGCCCCGTGTGTGGATCAAACTCCACCACGTGGCAGATGGACCCGTCAGCGCGGATGAATTCGCGCGCCACGGTGTCCGCATGAGCTTCCGCCAGCCAGCGGAAGCGAGGGTCGCCGCTCTGCTCGGATGCCCAGTAGAGCAGCGGAAGGTTCATCATGCTGTCAATGATGGCTACGCCGCGCGTATCCATTGCTGACGAGCTGAAGTTCCAGGCGCGGATGAACTCACCGCGCACGTGGAACCGGGCAGCGAGCAGGTTGGCGGCAAGCATGCCACGCCGCCGTCCATCCATGCTGCCCGTCTGGCGGTAGTTGGCTACGCCACTAAGCAGCCAGATGAACCCCAGATCGTGATCCACCGATTCGGGATCACGTAGACAACCCTCCAGTTGCCGCTCACAGCTTTCGGCAATGCGATGTAGCGAAGCCGCCGCTTCACTTTCCGGCGCATCCCGATAGACCAGCCATAACAATCCAGGCCAGAAACCTGCTGTCCACCATTCCGGATCATTCCGATCATACATCCCTTGTGGGGCAATGTGTGGAAATGTATCCTTAATGCGCTTTGCATTTCGAATTGTCTTGGAAGCCCCCTGTTGCCACGCTTCCTCGAGCCATTTTACCGACGTTGATGTGTTCATGAACATATCCCTCCTCGATTCAATACCAGACATCTATGCTTGATGCTCCAGCTCATCCTCAACCTGAACAACTTCAGTTAAACTCGCCCAATCGGATCGAAAATGTCAGACTACGGGCTCCGCTCACTTCAATTCGCGCTTCCTTCAGCAACCCATTACGGGAAGCCACAGCCTGCTCTTCCAGATGAATAATGGCTCCCTGATCCAGCGCTGTAGATTCTACATAGGCCCCCCGATACGCCGTTCGCACACTATGATCCGTATGGGTAATCACCGCCTGTTCACGGCCATCATGGAACATCAACGGAATGAGTGCACCTGCCGCCGTGATCTCACCTTCGAATTCATACGTTATGGTCAGCAAGTCTGCCTGCTGCACATAATGAGTGCGCAATGTTTCCACGCCAGGCAAGGGACCAACCCATGTCACAGCAAAAGAATTCTCGGAGGTGTTTACTCCCTCTTCCGCCGCTCTTTCCGCCAGATGTCCCTCTACTTGATTCGGCGTATCCTGGCCCACCTTCTCGTACACAATGGAACCTCCTCCCTGTGCAGGGTCCAATCCAACGTCACGATCATATGCACCACCGGATGGAATCCCCTCTGCAAGACTGTGCCATATCCCATCTGGTGTCTTCCATGCAGGACAATAGCTGAGCGGGCGGACCACCCCTTCGGCAAATTCCGTGAATCCTGCCTGCACATGGCTGGCAGCGGACGGACCAATCAGACCAGGTAACCCTGTCTGCTGAATCCGTACCAAACCAGGGATCGTATACGGATCATTCATCGCCGTGTGTAATACCAGTTGCTGACCAGGTATGGAAGCAATGACAGTTTCAAACCACCCATCGGTCTGCAACACTCGGCTGCCCACCTCGGAAGGAAGATACACTTCGCTCACATCGTCTCCCGGATCACTGAGACAAGCGTGAGCCAGTGCTGCTGCCGTCCACAGGTTGTAACAGGTGTGGTTGGTATAGATTTCATACCCGTGCCGATCTTCTGGCGCATATTCATTGCGCACAATTTTCAAGCGTCCATCATCCATTTTCCAGCGCTCAACAGCAGCAAAACACCGATTGGCTGCACGTGCAAAAGCGCCCGCCATCACCGGATCTCCCTCCTCCAGAGCCTGCGTTGCATGTGTAGAACATACATAAGCCGCCGCCGCTTCATTCCACTGATGCTGGGAGCTGCGACCACGCGGTGGAATCTCACCTAGCGGCGAGAGCGTCAGTAACGAGCTGAAGGCACCATGGCGCAACTGTTCACGTAACATATCGGCAGTGGCTCCCTCGTAACCCGCCTCAAGCATCACCCCAAGGTGATAACGGGTGGCAATATCATAGGAAAATGGACAATTCGGACGGTCCAGCGGTCCATCCTGATACAACCCGAGAGCCGTAAATCGGGGCAGATGATAGGCTTCCAGATAACGATCCATCCACGCTGTATCCTCACTCGCCAGCTGTTCATGCCACCGCAAATATTCGCCAGAGATCATAATGGCGTTCCAGTTAATCATGCGGTTAGGATTATTCATCTTGCTCATCGTGAACACATAATCTTGTTCAGGATGGATCGTCTTGAGTGCCTCAGCCCAGATGTTTGCTTGTTCAGGCAGATGTGACTTCAACAACATATAAGCTCTCATCATGAGCACCGGAAAAAAATCAGGGTGATTGTCTGGTGCACTACGATTCACCACGGCATCAATGCTCTGTGACAGGGCTATTGCTGCGGATTGGAGCAAATCTGTACGCCCGGCATCAACCAGAACCGCCGCAGCCATGGCATACGCTGGTGTAGAATAATATCTCTCCACACCTGAGAATGGATCAATAATTGCACCATGGTTGTCCTGATATGGCGTGTAAGCGCGAACAACACTCTCAACAAGTGCCAACTTGCGCTCCCTATTCCAGCCGTCTGCCGGAGGGGGGCCCGCTTGTTCTGCCAATGTACGGTAATGTTCGAGTTCATCTTTCCATGGATATGTTGACGCAGATGTATATTTACTCACGCATGCTCACCTCGGTTTCTCCCATTTTCGGTTCAATGATGAAGCGTACCTCACATACCGTTTCAAGCGGATTAGGGCGTTCTGTCCGAACATCCGTCTCATCAATCACACCTGTCCATGATAGTGACGTCCGATAGAATGTGACTGGGACATTGTCATGATCAACTGTTTTCATAACCTCCGTAAAAACCTGCCACTGGTTCGCATCATACGTCATATGGACCGTTCCATGCACACCTTGCCAGCGAAGGTTACCGCTCTTCACCACCTCAGGTTGTACTCTGCTCATCCAGCGCTCCACTACGCTCGAACATCCTGCATCTGAATCATCCACCGAAGAGAATCGTTCTGCCGAAAGCACCATCCTGCTCTTCCATTGAAAACGGTCAATGAGACGCAATTCCGCCCCATTCCCGCTACCTTCAGAAGCCATCTTCCAATGAAATTGGCGCGTATAACGAGCCAGTGAAGCTGCCCCAGAGTAAGCGGATGTCAGATCCAATGTTGTATTCAGCTCACCGCTACCCTCTGCCAGCTTTGCCTCTAACACACGGGCCTGTGCTTGCCGACCGGAGCATTGCTCCTGGCCTTCAATGAGCGGAACGTTATGACCGGATGACGAGATGTGGAACAGTTGCTCCCTGCCTGGTGCAAAATACACTTGGCTGTACAACCCTGCTCCTGGATCACACAGAATATTCTCACCACCGCAATGGATAATGAACTGCCCCAGATCATTATGGTTGTGAGGTTCATCGTTATGTCCACCTTTAACGGAAATAGCCACATGAAGGGTGGGTGCGCCGTTCGCATGTTTTGTATCCCGGGAATCGAGCGAGCCTTTTGCAATCATCCAGCCCAGATTTTGAAAAATAAATCCCCGTTCAAACTGCCCAGAGGCACCTTCACCACCATATACTGCCGGATCGCTCCACATCACGTTCCGCAACAGATGAGCCCAGCGATGACAGGGATCATCTGTAAGGAGTGGAATATGAAGCGGCAGGTCCACCTGCAACCCAACCCGGGACGCGAGCAGGGAGAGTAGTCCGGAAGGAATGTCTTCCTGCTCGGCACTGTCCGAATAATTCACGAATGTTCCGCCTGACAGATGAACTCGCAGCGGGAAGGCTGCGATGGCTGCTATTTTGGAACCTGTCAGCAGATCCAGTTCGCCCTTACTGTACTCACGAAGCATCTCGGCATAATAGGTGAAATAACCAAAGCCATATACCCAATATCCAATACCTTCGGCGCAGCCGCCATCCTCGCCATAACCGCTCAAGAATGCGTTCATACAGCTGACCGTATGGGAGATCGATTCCTGTAGTGTGGACTCATCCTCGAGCAGTAACAATGCGGCCATGCCACAGCAGCCACCACAGACCGCCGACCAGTTGTGATCCGCTGTCTGCCAGTGGAACTTCCGTTGCTCCCGGTAAAGCGGGATGAAGATCCGCCGTTCTGCCTCAGACCTGATTCGCTCTATGACAAGACGATCCAGCCGATCGGCGTGAATGGTCACCATCTCGGCCAGCATATGTACTGTCTCTGCGGCGAACAGATCAATGTTTCCATTCACCTGATCGACCTCTCCCGTACCCAGATGTGCGGGCAAGCACCACGTATACTCACCACACACGTTCCACAACATTTCCTCCAGCGCTTGCAGTGCATCCGGCCTAGCTGAATCCAATGCGAGCATCGCCACAGCAGCCAACCTGCCCCTTCGATCGAAATAAGCCTGCTCATAAGCTTTCCGCTCACCCGTCTCGCTGAACTGTCGATATAGACGGAACGACAAGGAAGGCATGGGTTCTTTCAAGGCACGTTCAGCGTAATTCTTCAAGTCTGTGTATAACGTAGCCAATTCAGGCCGGGATAACTTCTCCAAGAGTCTGTCGGCACTTAAGAAACTCAATTTTCTGCTCTCGTTTCCACGTTGGTTTATATTTTCATTTTCGACTTCGTGAATGGAATCTTCCACTGGATTCACCACTCTTCGTTAATGGATTGTCATACCCATATTATAATGTAATCGATTTCATTTTACCGGATATGATAGCACTTTTGAAAAATTATCCATTACAACCCTTTCCACGACGTTACGTCCTTCTCCTTCCCAACACAAAAAAAACGAAGAACCTTCGTCAGGTTCTCCGTTGCATTCTGCCTGTCCACAGGCTTTTTATAGCTATCTCATATTCTTAACTATCTTATATCCTCAACTAATCCTGTATACCTAAAGTGCTGCTGCCCATATCGCAACTGTCCGCTGTTGTTATTACACAATCGCAAGCGATGAATTCTGTACAACAGACAACCATTGGCGTGCAATCAGCTCATGACCTGCTGCGGTTGGGTGTACGCCATCCCATAACCAGTACGCTGCATCCGCCTGTTTCAGAGCGTCATTAAACGTCTGCTGCAATGGCACCCACACAGCTCCAAATTCCTCAGCAAGACCTTGGGCCAGTTTCTGATATTGACCGATATACTCTTCCCAGGCTTCCCATTTCTCCGCGGTTGCTCCGGTTCTCAGAATAAACGGCTCCATCAAAATCAGCCCCGTGTCCGGCATCACTTCCCGAGTTTCTTCGAGCAAATGGCGATACGCCCGTCCGAAACGATCCGTTACCCCACTAGGTTCACCATTCATCGTGCGCCAGGCATCATTAACCCCAATCAGGATGCTAATCAGGTCCGGTTTTAGACTAATGGTATCCTCATTCCAGCGTGCGTACAGATCGGATGCCCGATCCCCGCTGATACCTCTGTTATAGAAGGTCTTATGTTTGCCCGCCAGTTCCATACCCAGTTTGCTGGAGATTAGATACGCATATCCGTGTCCGAGAAAATGATTCGGATCATCATTGCGTGATCTTCCCCCATCTGTAATCGAGTCTCCCTGAAACAATATAACGGATGGACTTGTACTCATGATTGAAATCGTTCCTTCCTCTTGTGCAAAATGGAAACACTGAACACCTCAGTCTCCATTTTATCCCTTTCGGTCACAATAGAAAATAGCGTTTTCATCACTGAGTGTCGCCATCTTATGAATCTTTCGGTTCTTTCTCCACATGGCCTCCGCCCTGATAGGCTGTCTCATCCTGTTTGTCGGGTACGCCTCTAAGCTTTGCCTCTTCCCACAACTCGGCTGCATCATCCTGTGGGCGGTATCCAATCTTCTGCGCCAGATAGCCAATATCATAGTAATTATCTGTATTCGCAGAAGTCCCGTACAGATTCAGATACTTCATATCTGGATCGGCTTCAATACAGCACTCAGCGAGCTGGACCATGTCCCTTGGTGATATCCAGATATGAGCCGAGCGCTCCGAGTGTGGGTATGTATCACCTGAGAAGTTTCCAATCCGAATGTTGAATGAGGACAGGTCATATTTGTCAACGTAATAACGTCCCAGCAGTTCAATATAACATTTGCTAAGTCCATAGAAGCTGTCCGGTCGGTACGGGTCATCCACTTCAATATCTTCACCAGTAGGATAGAAGCCTGTTGCATGGTTGGAACTTGCGAAGATCACCCGCCGAACACCGTTCAACCGTGCGGCTTCATACACATGGTAGGCTCCGGTTACGTTGATCGGCAGAACTTTGCCCAGAAAATCTTCCTCATCCTTGGCCCATGCAATGTGCAGAACGGTGTGAACCCCCTGCATCAGTTCCTTCAGGCGTTCCCCATCTGTCACATCCATGGCTACAATGCCAGCTTCCTCGTCTTCACGCAGATCAGCCGCAACGATGTCATACGCACCCTTGGCTCTCAGCCCCTCCAGCAGACTGCGACCAATGACTCCTGCAGCTCCCGTAATTAACAGCTTGCGCTTCAGTTTACTCATGAATCCAGCTCCCTTCGCTCAGATAGGCTATCTGTCCTCTATAGAACAGTATTAACCGATCAGGCGAAGGAATTACCGGATGTTATAATACAACTTATATAAGTTGAACCAGCCATTTACATGAGAACGTAGAGGACAGAAAGACCCTGAAGAAGCGAAGCGTTCGCCTGAAAGCTTTCTGAAAGAAAGCTGCATCGAAAGCATACGCTATCCCAAGATTTTCACCTTCATAAAAGTGAATTAAAAAATCTGGGGATAACAGTGATCGGAAGGTTGTTCTGTCATCGAAGTGGTTAGTGTAAATATTCTTTAGTTCAACTATCCGATCCAATATCGCAGAATCATCATAGCCACAATACCAACCAATACGGTTCCCAGCAGACTGCGTGTCCAGATCGCTACTGCAATCGTAGGCAGAGATGCCCACAGAGCTGCATTTTGCGTAATCGGCACTAACTGGTTGTCCGACATGAACAGTTCCTGACCAATCAGTGCTGCCATGACCGCTACAGGTACATACTCAAGCCAGCGTAACAACCACACCGGAATCTGTATCTTGCTGAACAACATCAGTGGCAGTACACGCGGGATAAATGTTAACAGCGCTGACCCCATAATAATCCAGAATACATCCCATCTTACTTCCATCGTTCCATGAACACTCCCATCGTTGCCGCAATGACCGCAGCCACAATGACACTCATGCTGCCCAGTGAAGCCATGCTGGCGAAGATTACACAGACCACAGCGATGATCGCCACATTAATGTGTATTTTTTTGTTTTTGCGATGCACCAACTGGAGTACAACCAGTCCAATAAACATCGCTGGCAGGGCATAATCCAGGCCCAGTCGTTCCGGATTGGTGATCCAGCGTCCAAAGTACGCTCCCGCCATATTAGCCACGAACCAGTTCAGATATGCGGTAATATTCAGACCGTGCATCCAGCGTTCACTGAGCCTTTCCCTGCCAATCGCACGTGTCATCGCCACACCGAAAGACTCATCCGTAAGCAATGAACCGATCCACATATTTTTAAGCGGGGTCAGATGCCGAAAATACGGTGAAACAGCTGCGCTGAGCAGCAAATGACGAAGATTCACAAAAAATATGGTGAACATGATAGCTACTGCTGACCCATTCGATGCGAGCATGCCCGCTGCAATGAACTGGGCCGATCCTGCATATAAAATCAGGCTGAGCAGCGCCGTTTCCGCCAGACTCAGACCTGCGGTCATTTCAATGACACCCGCTGCAAAACCTATACTCAAATAACCAAGCAGGGTTGGGATACAATCTTTGACCCCCTGCATGAATGTAGCCTGATCCTGGATCTCTTCCATGTTCTCCTGTCCAGATATCTGTAGTGTACTTTGGTCCAACTGCGGTACAACCCCTCTCCAATTTCTGTCTCCATAAACCGATATATATGGATGTAGCTCCATCCAGGTCCATTCTTCATGAAAACAACTCATTTGTGTATTCAACATGATCAGGTACGTGCCTTGTGGATTTCACAATTTGCAAAATTCATTTCACATTAATTCAGAAATATACCACAAGATGTGCACTAAGGGAGAGACAGTTTACTTTTTATAGAACAGATGTAATTCTAAATACCTACAAAACCGAAAAATATTTTCATAAAACGCATAAATAATGTTGAATAAACTCGAATTTTGTCATACGATAGCACCAGAAACTTCTGGAAATGTTGGAAACTTTACCAGATTGGATATATCCACCAGGAAATGGTTGGATGACACAGAGGGGGAATGTGTATGAAGAAGATTCGTAAACAAGGGGCCAAAAGAACGCTGCAGATGAGAGAGAAACTGATTTTGTCATTTGCCATCGTACTACTCATTCCCACAATCAGTCTGGGCATTATCTCGTTTCAAACAGCCGATGCCAAGGTCGAAGAGAAAATGTATGAAAACGCAATTAGCAATGTTACTGTGCTCAACCAGACCATTGACCAGATCATTGGTGCAACACGCAAAAATGTTGATTTCCTGGCAAGTCAGCTGGATGCAGGCAATGTCGGACCCAATCAGGGTGACGAGACAGATACCATCCGTACCTTGCTCGACGCGTATAAGGAAACCCATGATGACGTGGAACTTGCCTCCATCGGTACCGATCAGGGCGTGTATATTAACTCCCCTGTAACTGCGGTGAACAAAGAAGGATATGACCCGCGCGAACGCCCGTGGTATCAGGCTGCTACGCAAAACAAAGATGTCCCTACCGTAATCACCCCCTACTTATCAAGCAATACCGGCAATGTTGTTGCTTCGGTAGCTCAGACCTCAGCGGATGGCCATGGTGTTGTCTCTGTCAGCCTGTCGCTTGAAGCCCTCTCGAAGACGGTTAATTCCACCAAGATTGGCGAGAAGGGTTATGTCTATATCATTGATAATGCCAATAAAATCATTGTACATCCTACCGAAAAACCGGGGACCGAAGGAACCATGGCACCCTATAAAGATATTTTTGCACAGAAAAACGGAAGTCTGACCTATACACTAAACGGAAACCAGGAACACGCCTTTTTCTCCACCAATGAAACGACGGGCTGGACCGTGGTTGGTGTCATTGACAGTGGGGAAGTGACGGCTTCTGTCCGTCCAATCCTATACACCACACTTATTGTTGTAGCGATTGCAATTGCTGTTAGCTCCATCATTATTTTCTGGATTGTGCAATCCATCACCAAACCACTGAACCGCTTGGTGAAGGCATCTGACGAAATTAGTAATGGTAATCTGACCATCGAGGTTGCTGTATTGGGACAGGATGAATTCGGCAAGCTGAGCACCAGCTTCAATAAAATGAGTGAATCCTTGCGAACCGTTATTCAGGACGTACGACACACGGCTGACGAGTTAACCGCCTCATCCACACAATTGGCAGTCAACTCATCGGAGACAACCAAAGCAACAGAGCAAGTCGCCTTGATCACGGAAGAATCCGCAGCTGGACTTGAGAAACAAACAAGCAGCCTGAAACATACGGCACTACAGATGAATGAGCTTGCTGGAGGTGTAGGACAGGTAACGAATAGCACACAGCAAGTATCCGAAGCTGCCATGCAAGCAAGTGAGCTCGCGGATAAAGGGAATGCAACCATGCAGACGGCCGTATCCGAGATGAGTTCCGTGAGTCGCTTTGTGCAAGGTATGGCAGATACTGCTGGACGACTTGGACAGCATTCCACATCCATTGGTGAGATGGTATCTGTCATTACAGATATCGCTGCACAAACCAATTTGCTTGCTCTCAATGCTTCTATTGAAGCAGCACGTGCAGGTGAGCATGGACGTGGCTTCTCCGTTGTTGCCAGCGAAGTCCGCAAGCTGGCGGAACAATCCAGCCTTTCAGGCCAGAAGATTGTAGAGATGGTCGGAGCGATTCAACAGGAGATTTCATTGGCCAATCACAATGTACAGATCGGGCAACAGGATGTAAGCAACGGCATTCGTGCCGTTCAGTTTGCAGATGAAGCTTTTGCCCAGATTAGTGAGGCTGTTGGGGTCGTCAATCATCAGCTTGAGAACATTGCAGCTGCCTCACAGCAGATGTCTGCAAGTACAGCCGAAGTGGTGCAGTCCATTGATCAGATCCACGCCATATCGGAAACCAATGCAGATGGAACGGAGAACATCTCTGCAGCTACGGAGGAGCAAGTGGCTTCCATGCAGGAGATATCATCCTCTGCTGATTCCCTTGCCCATCTGGCTCACAAGCTGCAGAAGCTGGTGGAACAATTCAAGCTGTAATCGTTATCGTGCAAAAGACTGGTTCAACTTATTTAATAAGTAGTCTGTAACACCAAAAGCCCCTTTGCCATCATATTGGCAAAGGGGCTTTTGGGTAATGAAAGGTCAGGAACTTTGGATAGGAAATGACTCTCCTATTCAGCAGATTGCTTTTTATCTCCGTGGTACCCTTGATCTCCGTAGGGCTCTAACTGTTCAAACCAGCGATTCAGACATTTGGCGAGTGCATCTTTGGGATCGTAATACGGATTGTCATCTTGCTTCAATGTCTCCAGCACTTCGATCACAAACGCATTCTCTCCATATTCATTCCATTCAGCCTGCAACCTTCGATTCAGATGGCTACCCATCTGTAACATAAACCGTTGTCCGTTAATGGTTTTCAGGTTAAGTGTGCTGTCGATATAAACTTTGCCGTTACGTTCATTTCGAATCTGGTAGACGCCTGCTTCCGTTTTGACTTCTTTGGCCTGTTCCTGCAATTCTTTGCGACGATTCATCTTCTCCTGCTCCCCCTTTTCTTTACGTTCCTGTTTTCCATCTCCGGCGCTCTGTTGATCTGCGCGGCTTCCCACCCAATACTGACTGCCGTCTGACTCACGTTCCAGCAAACCATAATCGATGAGATACCTCCGTATTTCCACGTAATCATCATTAACTTCCTTCAGCAGCTCATTAACCTGTTTTTCGGAATATTGGCGCTCTGTCTCGAATCGTTTGGCAATTTCGGTGAGCACGATATATTTATGCTTTTGCTGCATATGAAACGTCGTCAGCGGACCGCCGGTACCCTCTGGAAAATACTTTTTCAGCACCTTTTCCCGATCATGTTTTGTAATATCAAATGAATTACGATGGATCGTATGTCCATGTATTGTGACCGGCGACACCCATTCGGCTGGAGCCTGGGTATCCTTGCTTTTGAGAAGTTCCATTAATGCCAGGAATATCTTGGCCTGCCGTTCCTTCTCCTTCAATACAAACCGATGATTCCGGATTGTGGAGGCACTCCCAATACCAAGAGCTTTCTGTACTTCAGCATCCTTCTTCCCTTCATGAAACTGGGCCAGCAAGCCACGCTGGACATCAGACAATCCGGTTACACTTTTATCCAGCTCCAGCAAGTACTCAAATACTGACCCATGTACCTTTTCAATATGCACACGCATATAACGGGCTGCCTCATAGAGCACCCCTTCTTCAGGGTAGATAATCCCCGCTTCCGTCCTGTATCCGCAGCAGACGCATGTATAGGCAGCACCCTCCTCCATATAACCACGCTTGATCTCTTCCAATGAAGCGGTTTGCAACCAGGATTCCGATGATTTCATGACAAAGCTCCTTTTTATCATTGTTATGGTCATTTCAACCGTATAATAATCAAATATTTTATAATTATGTTTGTTCATTTATAGACATAATATAATTTTGTTTATTTTATGTCAATATAATGGAAAAGAATGCTGTGTTTAAAGACATAACGGATACCCTTTTGCTCAACAGAAAAAAGACCGCAGGATCGCAACCCTGCAGTCTCATTTCAATCCCTGTTACAACTTAAAACGTTCAATCATGCTTTGCAGATCTTCAGCCATACGTGACAATGCTGCCGAAGAAGCTGCAACCTCTTCCATTGTAGCCAACTGCTCTTGAGCCGCCGCTGATCCATCTTCCGTTCCAGAGGCAATTCTGTCCGACAGAACCATGGTATCACTTACTGCCTTGTTGACATGACTCATGCCACCATCAATTTGACGGGAAGCCGCGGATACTTCTCCAGCTTGTGCAGCCACCAACTGTACCGCAGTGCGAATGTTATGGAATGCTTCGCCCGCTTCTGTAACCATCTGCGAACTCTTCACCATACCTTCTCCCGTACGGGCAAAAGTGGATTGCACCGCATTGGTTTTCTCCTGCATCTCATGCATAAGCTCATTAATCCGCTCGGCTGAAGCACCTGAACTGTGAGCCAGTGTCTTCACTTCGTTGGCTACGACCGCGAATCCGCGCCCTTGCTCGCCAGCTCTTGAAGCTTCAATGGATGCATTCAATGCGAGAATGTTCGTCTGCTTGGCAATGGCCGTAATCTCGGCCACAATCACCAGAATCTCTTCATTTTTCGCGCGCAGATCCTCAATGACCACAGACATGGCTTTGCTCTCGTCATTCACCTGCTGAATATGGGTAACTGCTTCTTCCACTGTCACCATGCCCGCTTCCGACTTGGTGGAAGCATCCAGAGCGATACGAGCGGTGTCTTCAGCACTTGATGAGATTTCTTTGACTCCAATGGACATTTCGCCTACGAGTTGGCCTGTAGCAGCAAGACTATTGTTCTGCAAAGTCGTTCCCGCAGCTGCATCCTGCATCAGTTCAGCCACCTGTTCTGTGGCTTTCGATGTCTGCTCCGAACTTGCCATCAGCTCTTCCGAAGATGCCGCCAGCTGGCTGGACGTATCATGTACCTCTCCAAGCACATTACGCAGTGAAGTCGTCATCGTGTCGAAACTTTCTCCAAGCAGTCCGAACTCATCCCGGCGCTGCAAACCTACCCGAACGGTGAGATCCCCGGCACTTACTTTCGATGCTGCCTGTGTTAATTGCAGTAATGGCCGATGAATGCTGCGAATAATGAAAACAAGCAGAATCAGCCCAATAACCAATGCAGATGCCACAATTGTAATGGAACGAATCAAAATAGGCATTACGGCTTCAGTTGCTTCCGAAGGAACCATCTCGCCAACAATTTTCCAGCCTGTCACCGGATTGGTGAAATACACAGCTTCCACTTCGCGACCATCATATGTATACTTCACGGTTCCGCTTTCTTTCGTATACATCTCATTAATGTAAGGTTCATCCGACTGTGTACCGGATTCAATATTGTAATGGAACAGGAACTTCCCACCGTTATCCAGCATGTACAGTTTGCCTTCTTTACCGATGCGTATCTGATCTACGGATTCTTTCAGATGATTGAGACTGACATTAGCCCCGAATACCCCTTTGCCGTCGGCCAGCTTGGCCGCCGCGGTCACAACCCATTCACCCGTCGAAGCCGACTGGAACGTGTCTGAGATTACAGGTTCATCCTGAGACATGCCCATCTTATACCATGAACGTTCTCGAGGATCATAATTCTGTTCCTCGGACTCTGGGGATTTCATCCAACTGCCATCGTCCGCACCTGCGGTGAGTACACCCAATTCCTTATGATTCTGAGACATCCGATCCATCTGCCTTTGCAGTGCAGGGGATTTATTAATAATATCCTTTGAAGTAATACCCGCAGCCATCTGCGCTGCATTATCCTTCTCCATATCCAGCATTTGATTTATCTGCAGACTAAGCATTTCTGTTTTGGCCTGTGCGGAACGAATAATTTCCTGCTTAACCTGGTCAGCAGCTTTTTGATAAGACAACCATCCCACGGTAATGCTCGGTACAATCAGGAACAAGAGCAATGCAGCGATCAGGCGTTTTTTTACGGTTAAAGTAAACCAGTTTCGAATCCTTTTCTTCATTTAACTATCCCCCATCATAATCTTCACCCATCCTTTTATCGGACAATCGCTGTAAAAATATTATGTATAGATACTAAATTAGTACAAATTTAATTTAAATGATCTGATCAGATGATATGGATTATATCCGCTTAATCGTTTTGACCCTCTACGCGAGATCGTTTACAATGCTCATAAGCTGGCTATTCATGAAACGATTGGAAGGAGAGGATTCAAATCTTACGCAAGTCAAATGAAAGACAACGTATTTCCACATTATATTCATCCATGTTCCGCATTCTGTTAGCGCTCATCCTGTGCGCAGGCCCGATTCTGGGACAAGCTGGTATTACGGCATCCGCAGCGCAGGCGACGCAAGCAGTTCACATTGAAGTGAATGGTGAGCAACAATCCTGGAAGAACGCACCACTTATAATCAAAGGCTCCACGTTTGTTCCACTACGGGATGTGGTCACATCGGTTAAAGGCACGTTGAAATGGGATAATCGCACCAAGACGGCTATCATTACCGTTGGCAGAGACAAGCTGATCCATCAGGCTGGTAGTAATTCCATTAAAGTAAACAAGGTCGATCTGGCTACAGGTGTGAATTCACGTACCGTTAACGGTACGTTGATGGTACCTATCCGGGCCATGGCTAATGCAATCAAGGCAGACATCAAGGTCCAACGCACAGCCACGGGGCAGATGAGTGTAAAAATGGTCACTGATCAGGTCAGCCTGCTGAATAGCAAGGTTGCCAGCGTGGATACATATCTGCGCGAGATCAACTATCCAGGTATGGCTCTGATTGCCCGCGATGGTGAAGTGCTTCTAAAGCAAGGCTACGGACTTGCCGATGAACAAACGCTGAATCGCCCGGATCAGAAGACCCGAATCGCATCGCTGAGCAAATCCTTTACGGCCGCGTCCATTCTGAGTCTCGTGGAGGATGGTAAGATTAATGTGCAAGATCCAATCTCCAAGTATATTTCTGGTATACCGAAGGGAGATCAGATCACGCTGCATATGCTGTTATCCCAGACTTCAGGTCTGCCATCCGCATTTGGTCGGGGTGAAGGAACTTCTATGGAAGAGACTGTAGAAGAGATTCGCCACAAAACGTTGAAGTTTGAACCGGGGAGTGCCTATCTATACAGCAACAGCGGGTATGTTTTGCTTGCATACGTCGTTGAACAGGTATCCGGCATGAGTTATGCCGACTACGTACAACAGACGATACTGAAGCCACTTGGCATGAAAAATTCGGGAGAGGCTTCCCGTAAAGTGCACACGATTAGTGGTTTTGTTCAACAAAATAACGCATGGGTAACTGCGCCTTACTATGTATCTCAATCCGGGTCAGGAACCATCTATTCCACGGTGGACGATATGCTGAAATGGGATCGTGCGCTGTATACGGACAAGATTCTAAGCCAGGATACGATTGAACAGATGTATGAGCCTTACTCCGATAAAAACTATGGCTACGCCTGGATTCTCAAAGAGAATGGCACCAACCGTACCGTCTTCCACAACGGTAGTGGTGGCGGGTTTGCTACAGCCTTTTCACGTAATCTGTCCGATGATATCACCATTATCCTGCTCGGCAACCACGCAGGTATGGACATGACTTCACTTTTGGATGAAGTTGAAACCAAAACAGCAGCAGCACTGCAATTGCAATAATCTATAATTAATCGCTTATATACAGCACAAAGAGACGGTCCTTTAAAGGATCGTCTCTTTGCTCTATATATGTTTTCATTTTAACGACTCACATTTCCGTTTCGCTCAACCCACAATCCATCTCTTCTCCATCCTGCAAAAGGCAGATGTACTCATATTCTTATCACTGCCTAGGAGACATCCGCTCTTTCATCATCTGTCTGCTTTAATGTTACAGGAAGTTTCCCCGCAAAAGGAATGCGCCCCATCAGCGCCTGAGCGACGCTATCCATGGCAAGTGGCCGGCTCTCGTAAGCTGCTACATAGACCTGGGCATCCGGAAGCGCCAGCAGATCATAGGGGCTTCGCAATGCCACAACAGCCAGTGGTTTACCCAATTGCTGTATCCAACCAATCAGCCTGCACTGTGGATCGCCGGAGGGACTTCCCGCATTGTAGGTTCCCACCACAATCTGCCGAATGTCATCTGCTTCCGCTGCCTGAAGCAGACGTGCGGAACGAATGGTGACTTCCTCGGGCGTGACCGTCAGATCGACAACATCCAGACCATAAATGGATAAGGCTGAGCCCAAGGTGAACGTCTGAGCCAGCTGTTCGTCGGCAATTGTCGTCACGGACGTGGCAACCGTTATGACCAGCGTGCGTTCCGGCTTCAAAGGCAGCATATTCAGCTGATCGCGCACCAGTGTGATACTATTCTCGCTAATACGGCGGGCAACCTCTTGGTGTAAAGAACTGTTGCGCTCCGACCAACTGGACAGAGCAGGAGTGTTTGATGCCTTTGGCAATGATGCATTCGATACTACAATATTCACTTCATCATCACTTGCGCCGCCCATTCCACTCTCCAGTAAACCACGCTTCGCCTTGTACATCAGCAAGCGATTCACCGACTCATCAATACGTCTCTCGCTAATCCGCCCGCTCCTCACAGCTGCTAACAATGCTTCAAATGCTTCTGCCTGAAGCTTGGCCGTATGGCTAATTAACACCAGATCCGCTCCGGCCTCTACAGCCATCACAGCTGCATCGACAGTGCCATAGTTCACAGCAATGGCATCCATCTCCATGCAATCTGTCACGATCATGCCCTCATAACCCAGTTCCTGGCGAAGCAGACCGCTTAATACAGTATGCGATAGCGTTACGGGCAGACGCTCTGGTTCCAGTGCAGGGAAATAGATATGCGCCGACATCATGGCATCGACACCTTCGGCGATAGCGGCTCGGAATGGAATCAACTCCAGGCGCTCTACCCGTTCACGGTCATGAGTGATGATCGGGAGGTCCAGATGGGAATCGGTATCCGTATCCCCATGCCCCGGGAAATGCTTGGCTGTCGCTGCAATCCCAGCGTCCTGTATTCCCGCAATGGTCCTGGCCCCATATTCTGCAACCGATTGTGGAGATTCGCCAAATGATCGTACACCGATGACCGGATTGGCGGCGTTATTGTTCACATCCAATACCGGAGCAAAGTTCATGTTAATGCCCATGGACTTCAGCTCCAACCCACTGATATATGCCGCCTGATATGCATCGTCAATGGAACCGGCAGCGGCAATGGCCATTGGTCCAGGCATCAAGGCGATCCCTTCGGTGATTCGAGCAACCATGCCGCCCTCCTGATCAATGGAGATCCAGAGCGGCACATTACCACTGCTTTTGGCAATCTGCTGTAACCCTGACGATAACCGCTCTATCTGCTCTGGCGACTCAACGTTGCGAGCAAAGTAGATTACGCCACCGATTGGATACTTTCGGAGAAAGGATTCCACATCGCCAACAGCTTCGGTGCCATGAAAGCCACAAAGCAGCATTTGCCCAACTTTCTCACGCAAAGTCATCTGTTTCAGCCTCGACTGGTATAACTCTTTTTTGCCCACTCATTTCATGCCTCCCTCCGCTAACAAACATCCGTTCATTCATATAACAAAAACGGCTTTCGCTGCTCCTTCCATTCCGCTGCCTGTACATTCCACGCATCCATTAAACGAATGAATTCCGTACGGTCATGAATGGTTTCCCTAACTGCCTTCCCCCCTGCCAGCAGGTCGATAAAGTACCTCGAACCCGGCTCTGGTGGCTCCAGCCAGCAGAATTGCTCCGGATAGAGTGAAACCAGTTCATGCAATAGCACTAGCCCCGTCTCTACCGCCCGGAATTTCCTGCTGTCCGTTACAAAGATCCTTACGCCGCCACACAGCTCACCTGCATGTTTGGAGAATGTTGGCGACATGTACACCGGATGCACATGCACACCTTCCAGCTTGTATTCCCGAAATCGTTCCGCCAAACGCTCACCCTCAACCCAGGGTGCCCCAATCCACTCGAATGGGCGGGTCGTGCCCCTGCCCTCCGATACATTAGTGCCTTCGAACAGGCATGTGCCCGCATATACCTGCACGCTATCCAGCGTAGGCATATTGGGGGAGGGCAACATCCAGGGAAGCTGACAATCCGTGAACCTCATGGAACGCTGCCATCCTTCCATGGCAACCACGTCCAATTCGCAAGGTACATCCATCTCGCTGTTGACCATCAGGGCGAGTTCACCTACCGTCAATCCGGTACGTACAGGTACACGCCAAGCGCCAACGAGTGATTCATATCCCGCGTTCAGCACACCGCCTTCCACAACGTTTCCACCCAGCGGATTGGGACGGTCCAGAATCAGCATACGTTTGCCTGCTCCAGCACAGACATCCATCATATGGAACAGGGTTGAGGCATACGTGTAATAGCGGATACCCACATCCTGAATGTCGAACAGCACCGTATCCACTCCAGCCAGCATTGCAGGCGTAGGTTTCTTGTAATCTCCATACAGGCTGAACACCGGTATGTCCAGACGTGGATGAAGCATGTCTCCGAATCTGACACCCGCCTGAAGCTCTCCACACAGTCCGTGCTCACAGGCATAGAGCGCTGTAAGCTTGGCATTAGCCAGTCCGGCGCACACATCTATTGTCGACACAAAATCCGCTGTAATACCAGTCGGGTTTGTAATTAGACCGATTCGATTACCCGTTATCCATGGATGCGATAACCCTCTGGACAGAAGGTCAACTCCCGTTTTTACAGCCGGGATCTGCTCGGTCCCATTCAACTGACCCATCACACATTCCCCTGGCTGATCCAGCCTGTATGCTGGTGATCATTACCGCCTGTTACGACAGGCTCTTCTTCAGGCTCCAGCACATTAAGAGCAACCTTATGCTGATAGATGGCAAACATACCTCCAAACAGAGCTCCGAAACCAACGACAGTCAGCATCAGCAGAGCCGTCAGGCACATGGCCTGAAAACAAGCGCCCATCGTGTGCCCCGGGTGACGGAAGAACAGCTTTACACTTTCCCCCATCGCCTGAACGATGCCCATGTTTTTTTGTAAAACAAGCTGCCAGGTATAGAACTGTGACATCAGCGCCATGAGAACAAAGAACGTCTGGAATACACCCACTGCTGTACCTGTAATTCCACCCTGTCCACCGTAATACCACCAGGTTGACCATAGAATGAAGCCAAGCACCGCGAAAAGCACACCCACCGAACCTCCCGGGATTATTCCCTTCAATGTTCCGACCCAGATATCCTTAAGTCCATTGCGCCGTTCCTTACGTTCCAATCTGTGATGCACGGCATAACAAACACCGAACAGGATGGGCATATATATCAAGGCCAGAAGCAGCACCGCAATCGGTAGCGGAGCAAACATCAGAATGGGAACCAATACGATGGAGCTAACGACACTGTACAAGGCTACCGGAATAATATCCCGATAGATTTCTGCACCTGACTTGATCAACACTTCACTCAGCTTACGCATCTTCACCCTCCCCTTTCTAACCGTTCCTTCTTTCGCCAGGCCTCGTCTTTTATTCCCGTCCAATCGCAAGCTCCGTCTCTGGATCGAAAAAGTGAGCCTTACGCAAGTCCAGTACAAAATTTTTGTCCATACCTACATAAGCATGTGTTTCGGGGTGAACTTTAGCCGTAACGGTACGGGCACCGGAATGGAAATACACCAGATTCTCGGAGCCCAGATGTTCTACAACCTGAACTCGCGCCTGCAGCATATGGTCTGTCGGGATATTCGGAGCGACATCGTCACCAAAAATATGCTCTGGGCGCAGACCCATAATCACCGGCTTGCCTTGATGGCTCTGCAAACGAGCAAGTACATCGGCTGGCAAGGTGAATGAGGCTCCCTCGATGACAACCTGTGTACCTTCAATCCGCGCATCAATGAAGTTCATCGCCGGGGAACCAATAAATCCGGCAACAAACATATTCCGCGGACTCGCATACAGTTCCTTTGGTGAAGCCACCTGCTGAATGTCTCCATGATTCATAACCACGATGCGTTCCCCAAGTGTCATGGCTTCTACCTGATCATGCGTCACGTACACAATCGTGGCACCGAGACGTTTATGCAGCTCACCCAACTCCACCCGCATCTGTACCCGCAACTTGGCATCCAGATTGGACAGTGGTTCGTCGAATAAAAACACCTGCGGATCACGGACGATCGCCCGTCCTACCGCAACACGCTGACGCTGACCACCAGACAGCTCGCGTGGTTTGCGCTCCAGCATCGCTTCCAGTCCCAGAATGGAGGCCGCATTCTGCACCTGTTCATCAATATAGGACTTTGGCTTTTTCAGATTTTTCAGGCCAAAGGAAAGATTCTCACGGATGGTCATATGCGGATAGAGTGCATAATCCTGAAACACCATCGCGATATCCCGATCCTTCGGATGCAGATCGTTAACAAGCCGGTCACCGATCACAATATCACCGCTCGTTTGCTTTTCAAGTCCGGCAATCATCCGCAATGACGTTGTCTTGCCACAGCCCGAAGGACCCACAAACACTACGAATTCCTTATCTTCTATAACAAAGTCCGAGCCGGCCACAGCCGTGAACGTTCCTTTATGATCGTCTTTGAATTCTTTGCGCACTTGGCGAAACTCCACGCGTGCCATAGGTAGATCCCCCTTTACGTTGTCGCTTGTCCTGAACTAACAGTTCAACTTAACCTTTTACCGCACCAATCGTAATGCCCTGCAGGAAATAACGTTGCAGTGAGAAAAACAGAATGATCATGGGCAGCGCACCTATTGTTGCCCCTGCCATCATTGCGCCGAAGTCCGTTGATTCGGCAAATACAAACGAGGCCAGCCCCACCTGAATGGTACGCATCTCGTTGGAATTGGTAATGAGGAATGGCCAGAAGAATTCGTTCCACGAAGCGACAAACGTGAATATCGCCAGCACCGCGATTCCCGGCTTTGCCATCGGCAGAATGACTTTCCAGAAGATGCCGAACTCGCTGCATGCATCGATACGTGCCGCATGAATCAGCGATGTGGGCAGCGTAGACATGAACTGTTTCATCAAGAATATGTTCCCTACGCTAACGGCAGCAGGCAGAATAATGGCCGTATACGTATCTCCCAGGTCAAACACGTTGACCATCAGAATGTACAAAGGAATCAGCGTCACCTGCGCCGGGATCATCATTGTCCCAAGCAAAGTCCAGAATACCGCCTGACTCCCCGGAAACTTTAGTTTGGCGAACGCATATCCCGCCAGGGAGGCGAAGAATACATTCGTGACTGTCAGAATGATCGAGATGAGCAGCGAATTGTATAACCAGCGCCAGGCATCGGTTTTGGCAAAAAAGCGCTCATATGGTGATAACGACAACTGCTCCGGAATCATCTGTGGTTTAAACGAAGCCGACATCGCACTATCCTGCACCGAACCAACGAGCATCCAATACATCGGAATGACCGTCACCAGCGCCCAGACCACCAGCAGAATGGATGCAACAACAAGCAGTATCTTTTTCTGTGTTGATTTCATGGATTTCATTCACCCCCGGATGCTTAATGCAACATGCTCTAATCGTACGTGTTCAAAAAGGTCGGTTTTCAGTACCGAGAAGATGGGATGAGGCTAGAAATGGAGTAGCGGAGCGTAGGGAAAACTACGTGAGCAACGGACATTTCGGCTAAATTCCATATTCGATGCTGATGATGCCGCTAGGCATCCTTCGTAATCAAAAGCGGACTTTTTGAACTACATCTAATACTCAATATCGCTGGAGAAATATTTGAACTGTATGACGGAGATGACAATGATGATAATCGCCAGTACGAACGACTGAGCCGAAGCCAATCCGAACTCATAGAACTTGAATGCCGTCTCGTAGATCAGATAAGCGATTGTAGTTGTCGCAAAGTTTGGTCCACCTTGTGTCATCAAATATACCGAGATAAACACCTGGAAGGATGTAATCACACCTGTAACGAGCAGATACAGCGTCGTTGGTTTGAGCAGCGGCCATGTAATCTTGCTGAACTGGGTCCAGCCGCTGGCATGATCAATATCCGCCGCTTCGTACAGCGATTTCGGAATACCGCCCATGGCTGCCAGATAGAGAATAATGCCCGCTCCGTGCGATCCAAGCCAGTTCATCAGAATGAGGGAAAAGAGTGCCGTTCCCGACTGGCCCAGCCAGATTACCGGGTCAAGGCCGAACAGACCGAGGAAACGGTTGAGCAGTCCTGAATCCGTCGGGTCAAAGATCGCCAGCCATACAATGGAGATGGTCACCCCGGAGGCTACCGCAGGCAGATACATGGTAGCTTTGAAAAATGTCTGCCATTTGCTTTTCATTTGATAGATGAAATAGGACAGTACAAATGTAATGAGAATATTGACCGGGACTGTGCCTACGGTAAAGATGAGTGTATTTTTAATCGACTTCCAGAACGTCTCATCCTTCACCAGTCGCTCGTAGTTGTCCAATCCAACCCACGTCGAATTCATAATGTTGTATTTCTGGAAGCTCATCACGAGAGCTGTTAGTACGGGATACAGTGTGAAAATGAGAAACAGCAGGACAGGCGCCAAAATAAACAAATACGCCCACCCGTAGTCCCGCCAAAACCGGGCAACCCGGGAAGTCCGGGGCACTGACGGTTTTGGCGCAAGGGCGGTCTGCATGGCGAATCCTCCTCTCCTAATCAGTGTGGTTTACGTTATGTTTGATTGTCCGAGTTATTGTCCAAACATCTGCTGGCCTTTGCTCTTGAAGTCTTCTGCGATCTGCTCCGGTGTTTTCTCACCCGAGAACAGCGCCTGGATGTTTGGCTTCACAACCTGTTCCTTAAATTGTTTTTGCTGAGATGCTTTGTCGATATCCAGTTCAAGCACTACCGGCATAGCGATATTCTCAGCCATGACTTTCGCAGCAGCCAGATTATCCGGTTGACCAAGCTCTTTTCCTTTAAACAGTTCCACTTGGGATTGTCTTACGAATGGGAGCGCCAGTTCATTGGCCGAGTTCCCTGCTTTGGCACCACTAAGCGCCTCCATCACCAGGAACGTATTTTTGGCATGCTGTTCACCTTTGTCCTTCTTCTGTTTGAAGGCTACATACCCTTCGCCACCCATTGTTGTGGCCGCAGGTTGATCATCATTATGCGGTACAGGCAACAGGACAAAATCAATCTTTTCCCCCTGCACCTTGCCATCATCGATGTCCTTGTTGCGGTTCTGAATCATCACATCATAATAAGGAATCGCTTTGGAGATGATCGCCGTTTCCCCTGCGTAGAACATATCCGTGCGTTTCGCTGGAGCGAGAGCCGCCGTTTCCTTCGGCATATACCCTTGATCCATCAGGTTTTTGATAAAAGAGAGGGTATCCAGAATGCGACCATCATTCCATTGGAACGTGCCGTCTTTATCAAGAACATCGATTATGCCGTTGTTCCGGGATAACATTTCAATGAAGTCAAGCGAAGTACCATCCGTAACCAACGCATACTGCTTAGCCCCGCCATCAAGCGTTTGGGTCAACTTGGCCGCGGCATCGTTGAATTCGGACCAGGTCCAGCCATTCTGCTGAATGGATTTCCAGTCAATGCCCGCTTCCTCCAGAATGCGTTTGTTCCCCCCCCAAGCCCATTGGAATTGATATAAAGTCAGTCCATACTGTTTCCCCTGAATCTGGCCTAACTCAAGCGTACCTGGCAGGTAGTCATCCTTGATCTCAGGTGAGAGGTAACTGTCCAATTCGAGCCCCAGCCCCGTATTCACATACGTACCATCTACACTGTGGAAATACAGATCCGGCGGGTTCCCGGCATTCAGAGCGACATCGAATTTTTTGGGGCCTTCCGCCCAGGAGAGCATTTCCGTCTTCACGGTAATGTTCGGGTGTTCTTTATTGAAATCAGAGATTAGATCCTTCAGTTCATCTTCATATGTGCCATGTACAGGATAGGTCCATACCGTTACCGTATCGTCAGCATTTGGGTCATCCGAAGTAGCCCCTCCGCTATTCCCACAGGCAGTAACCCAGACCATCATCAACAACATTGTCCATACCAGACCCTTCTTTTTCATCCCTTCATCTCCTTCGCATGTCGTCTTCCGATTCTTTCATTTGCCTAACCATGCTACCCCTTTGTGATCATTCAGCCTTCGAGCGCCATCCACCGATACATGCGGCAGTAAGGAAAAGCACCTCCCCTGTCGATTGGGCCTGCCAGTTACGCCAGCCTAAATCTCTTAAATGCAATATTAACGTCAACTTAGTTGACATTAACAGTATTAATTCCTTCCAAAATTGTAGATTGAGTTCATTATATGAGTTGTAAAATAAAAATTCAACATTATTTTTTATTATAAAATTTAATTTTACTTTTTATTTTCATGCTACTATACTATGTAAAAAGAAAACCCAAGCAAGCGAGGTGAGCCAGTTTGCGAGTATATGCAGGTATAGATGGAGGCGGTACCAATACTGATGCAGCAATCATTTCTGATTCTGGCGAAGTACTCGCCAGATTCCGTGGCGGACCCACCAATCCTCACAGCGTAGCTCCCGAACAGGCGATTTCAGAACTGTATCGGGTGCTCGATCAACTCTTTAACCTAAGAAATGATTTCTCGACAAAATGTGAAGGTATATGTCTAGGTATGTCAGGTATAGACACGATTCAAGAACGCCAAATGATTGTTGATGCAGTACATGACTATATGAAGAATCGACATTCGGAAGGATCAGGAGCCTGTTCAGTCCGGGTTGCATCGGAAGGTGAAATTGCGCTGATGGCCTCCCTAGGCCACACTCACGGTGTATTGTGCATCTCTGGAACAGGCTCCATCGTCTACGGCTTCACGCCAGAAGGAAAACAGTACCGCACAGGAGGTTGGGGGCATCTGCTTGGAGATGAAGGAAGTGGCTATCGAATCGGGCAACGGACGCTTCAAGCCATCATGCAGAGTCATGACGGCATTCTTCCTCCGACTCGGCTAACCCCGCTTCTTATCCAGAAGCTGAATCTTCAGAATTTACTGGAGCTAAAGGTACGGGTGTACCAGGCTGATTGGGGCAAAACCGAGACGGCATCCATCGCCCGTCTCACGATAGAAGCAGCCGAATCAGGCGATGAGGTTGCCCAGATGCTGATTATTGATGAAGCCGGGCAGTTGGCCAACACGGCTAAGGCACTGATTGCCCGCCATCATGTATTCGCATCTGCACAGGTTGTCCTGTCCGGATCACTGTTTCGTTACTCTGCGTTGTTCCGAGATACATTTATTCAGAGACTTTCGGAATATGGCGGAGAGCTGAGATTTGTATACCGGGAGGATGCTCCGTCTCCGGCGGTCGGTGCGGCACAGTTGGCAAGGCAGCGCTGTTTCCAGAATGGATCATTTTGAAAGAGATAAGGAGGCCATACGGATGAATCACATGCTTAACTCATTGATAACCGAACAACCGAATCCACTGACAGATCATATAGATGAACTTCCCTCGGCAGAAATTATGGAACTGATTAATAGCGAAGACCAACGAATTGCACAGTTAATTCAACCGCTCATTCCTGTCATTGCACAGGCTGCCGACCGGATTATAGACAGCTTTCAGTCAGGTGGCAGACTGTTCTATGTGGGTGCAGGTACCAGTGGAAGATTGGGGATTCTGGATGCTTCGGAGTGTCCACCTACCTACGGCACCCCGCCCTCCATGGTACAGGGTATTATTGCAGGTGGGTTCCGGGCAGTGAAGGACCCGGTGGAAGGTGCTGAAGATCGTGAGGAATTGGGAGCTGCGGATCTTGATGAACATGGCTTTGACGAGAACGATGTCGTGGTTGGCATTGCAGCCAGCGGACGAACACCTTATGTGCTGGGTGCGATGCGACACGCCAAGGAGATCGGCGCTACGGTGATTAGCCTGAGTAATAATGCGGGCACACCGATGGCCCTGGTGGCTGATGTGAGCATTGAGGCTGTCGTCGGCCCGGAGGTTGTCATGGGGTCAACACGGATGAAGGCAGGCAGTGCTCAGAAGATGATACTGAACATGCTCACCACAACCGCCATGATTCGTCTGGGCAAGGTTTACCGCAATTTCATGGTGGATCTGAACCCTTCCAACGAGAAGCTTGTCCATCGCGCCAAACGAATGATCCAGCTGGCAACAGGCGCAAGTGAAGCAGATATTGAGAAGGTATTTATCGCGGCTGGTGGGCATGTCAAAACGGCGATCGTCATGCTGATGGCAGATGTGGGCGCAACAGAAGCCCAGCACAAGCTTGATCTGGCTGATGGATTTGTCCGCAGCGCCATTGCGGGGCCTTCCTGAGACATACAGGGGGATTATTAGAGTTTGAAAGAGAGGAGTCCGACATTGGTCTGGGCTCTTTTTTTTATTTTTTTATTCTAAAAGCGGATATCATCCGTCAAAAAATCCCCTCCTGCATAAACAGAAAGGGATTCATATGGTTCTGCTTCACTTGTGCTCCAGAATAGCCTGTCGGCTCTTCTCCAAATACTCCACCGACTGGTTGTAGTCGCGGCTGGCAATCGCCAGATACAAAATGTCGATCACGTTCAGCTGTGCAATGCGTGACGAAGTTGCTCCGCTTCGGATATCACTTTCGGTGGAAGTAATCATCAGGGGCACATCCGCCATACTACTGAGTGTATTGCTGCCCCACTTGGTAATGCTGATTGTCGCTGCACCACCATCATGAGCATGCTTGAGACAGGAGATTACGTTCGAAGTCTCCCCTGAGTACGAGATACATACCACCGCATCATCCTCACGAAGCGTCGTTGCGGACGAAATCTGCATATGCGGATCGGCGAACGAAAAGCTTGTGCGATTGATTCGCATGAACTTGTAATGTGCATCCAGCGCAATCAGGTTGGAGGCCCCTACTCCATAGAAAAAGATCCGGTTTGCCTGATGAAGCACGTCCACGGCTTTTTCCACCAGACGTGGGTCCAGAATATGAACCGTATCCTTCACCGACTGAATATTATTTGCGGACACATGCTGAATAATGCTCTCCATGGAGTCCTGGGGACGAATCTCCGTATATTGATATGGCTCACTCGTCTGCAAATCTCCGGCAATCTTCAGCTTCAGCTCCTGAAAACCCGTTACACCCAGTGATTTGCAGAGACGGATAATGGCAGCTGGACTGCCTCCACTCCGTTCAGACAACTGGGCCACCGAGGATTGAACAGTTTCTTGCGGGTGATCGAGAATATAAGCTCCGATCTTCCGTTCGGACGGAGTTAAGTCATCCATTAATGCGCGTAAACGCACAAGTCCACCTTTCATGCCTTCCATTTGCTCCTCCTTTCCGTACTGCATTCATGTACAAGCATTTTATCTTATAATTCCACTCGCGTCTAATCGAATTCCTCGCCCTTCCATAACTGAACTCCAATTAAAGTCAGGCCTCACTAGAGTGTGAGATTGCCCGAGATTACGGCGTGTTTCGCGCCGGTTACTGCCGGAAGTGTATTGGTTCTTCCCATGAGTGCCTCATGGCCAAGTAGAGCAAATCCAATGGCTTCCCGAGCATCATCGGGTATACCATAATCTGCTGTTCGTTCCAAACGGATATCTTTCGGAAGTCTCTGACGGATCATCTCCATCAGCGTGGCATTGGAAGTGCCACCACCGCACGCGAGCATGGCCGATATTTGCACCTTGGGCAGGATAAAATCCTTCACTGCACGCACGATGGTCTCCGCGGTCAGACAGGTGGCAGTAGCCAGCGTATCTTCAAGGGATAAGGAACGCTCTGCGGCCATCTCCATCAGTCTCACTGCATACGTGGCTCCATATACTTCTCGCCCGGTACTTTTCGGCGGAAGTCTTTTGAAATATTCATCCTCCAAACACAGGTCTACCAGACCCTGATCGACCTTTCCCTGTGCGGCAATGCTTCCACTCGGATCATAATGCTGCCGCCCATCCGTTGCCTGCCGCACAATCGCATCCATCACCATATTACCCGGTCCCGTATCAAAAGCCGAAATACCTTCGGTAGATGACTCGGCTGGTAGCACCGTCACATTGCCAATGCCGCCGATATTCTGCACCAGCCGCCCTTCCGTCGGGTTGCGGAACATCAGAGCATCCGCATAAGGCGTAAGCGGGGCACCTTCCCCACCAGCCGCCATATCCCTTGCTCGCAGGTTGCCAATCACTGGCAGTCCTGTCCGTTCTCGAACGACAGCACATTCACCGATCTGCAATGTCGATACCACATCAATACTTGCTCCCGTTGGCCCTGGAAATGCAGATGCTACAGGAGCATGCCATACTGTCTGACCATGCATGCTAATCATATCCACCTGCTGCGTTGAGATACCGGCAGACTGCATCAGTTCCGTAACGCTATGCGCATACCACTCCGATACACCAAAATGCGCGGCTGTCAGCTCGTCGACACGAGCTGTTCCTGGTGAACATAACCGGATCAGTACGTCTCTCAATCCATTCGAATACGGCACACAGACGAAATCAACCAGCTCGATCTGCTGTAATGCCCCGCTCATATCGGTTTGAATACGCACCAATGCCGCGTCAGTTCCATCAATTGACGTTCCTGACATTAGTCCGATGACCAGATGCTCCTGCTTCAAACGATACTTCTCCCACATCGGATAGCTGCCTGTATCCATCCACTTCCAACCTCCTGCAAGACCCGATGATCACGTCATCTGCCAACATTTTACCCAGTATATGATATAAAATTTCACAAGTCAAACTTTATGTAAAATTAAATTACATCAGATAAAGGTTAACAACTCTCTTTGTATCTTTTCCTACTCTTTCCGATTTGAAGGCAAAAACGGTACGCCAAAACAGGCTCTCGCCCTCAGCGAAAACCTGTTCATTCTTACCCCCTTTTAAAAGGATAACTCATCTCCTGGAGACAACGCATAGATATCAGCTTCCTCAGATGAACCTTCATCAAGCAAACCTTGTCTCAACCGTTCCGTCTCCACAAGGTCAGTATGCACAAGGACCGTATGACGTGCCGAGATCCGGCCCAACATCTGCTCCACATCCCTCCACCCCTGATGAACTTTGTAACGCAATTTCCTAACTTCACATTCGCCATACTCTTCTGGATTTTTCAATAACTCATCGGCAAAAGTTCCGGCAGCAACATGCCCGGTGAGCAGAATCAGATTTTTTTCATCAGATGCCCATCTCTCATAGTACCAACGTGCAAGTGAGGACTGCATCATGCCGTCCGGTACAAACCATAGGGAAGCATGATGTTGTTCCAGCAACTGCAGACGCTCTTCCTCAGTAGATGTCTTTGCCCAACCTTCTCCGCTCAGAAAATGATCGATGCTGTCCGCAGGCAAACCTCCCCGAGTCCGCTCTCCCTTCCTGAGCCAATAGGGAACACGATGTAACTGAGTCATCCCATCCACCAGTTTCTGTTCCACTATAATAGGAATGTTCTGAAAACATTGCTGTGCCCACAGGATCATCTCCTGGCCACGGCCCACTGCAGGCATGGGTAATAACACCTTGCCTCCTCGAGTAATCGCACTGCTGATCGCGCTCTCCAGTTGTTGCAGTTTATCGGCCTGCGTATCCTGGTCCGTACCATAGGCAGCATCCACGATCGCCAGATCAAGCTTAACCTGGGATGAGTTAGACATGGATGCCATAGCTTCTATACTTTCTCTCATGTGCATTTGCTCAGTAAGGATGTTGCTGTGTATCACTGCAGATGAGCTTAGTGCTGTCTCTGATCCGGTAGATCCTGTAGCAGCAAGGGTCTGAGCATATACTGCTTTATCAACCAGCGTTTGTCCCATAGCTTGGCCCATTACCAACTCGCTGGCCTGTTCGCTGTTCACATCCGTTTTTGCATTGGGCGCGTTGGAGTTGGACATATCCTGAAGGCTTTGAATTGGGACAGGAACAGCCCATACGCGGCTATGGCGATTCAGGTCTGCTCGCCGAAATCCGTCGGCCACATCGTCATCCTGTAGAAGCATGGACTCGGACGTATAATCGCCGGAGTACAGAACTCGCTTGCCCTCCATCTCCAGACCAAACCAGACCGAACCCGCGAGATGCCCGCTACGCCCCCAGACTGCCGCTACCCCAGGTATAATTTCAAACCAATGGCCTCGCTCTGCTTCGTTCTCCAGGAACCTGTATCGAATACGCTGCTCGTCAGCTTTGTCATATGGTATTACATGTCCTGCTCGTTCCATGTTGCTGCGCCATGCCCGAAAATACGTACCCAGCTGCTCCCTCGTCTCCCTTGTCGTCCACACTTCACCCTGGTAGCCCATCTTATACAGCAGTGGGATGGCGACCGAATGATCCTCATGGGCGTGGGACAAGAGGACCGCGTCCAGTTGCGGGACAATCTCCGGGTCAATCAGCGGATACTGGCCTGCGCCTTCTTTTTTCACACCACAATCCAGCAAAAGGCAAAACCGGCTCCCGCTCAGGAGATAGGCAGAACGTCCATGTTCCCCTGCACCGCCCCATACGTTCAGTTTGATCATGATGCATTCCACTTTCTCTTTGAATTCAGCAGTTCGATTCCAAGCAGCATCAGCACTGTCATACCTACAGTTACAACGGCCATCGCCATTCCGAGGGATACCTGACCTTGTTCAAACTGCGCAAAAATATACGTAGCCGACGTCTGCATCGACGGTGGAAGAATCAACAACGAACCTACCAGCTCACGGGTAGCAATCGTAAAGGTCATCATCCAGCCCGCCAGCATGCCGGGCAGAATCAATGGGATCAGGATTCGCCGCAGAATATACAGCGGCTTTCCGCCAAACACTTGACCCGCCTGGAACAATGTTCCGTCAATCTGGGTAAAGCTCGATTTTACATACTGCACGGTGTAAGGCAAGAAGAGAACAACGTACGTGAGCACAACCATGCCGTAGGTGTTATACAACGTGACTGGCATCCAGGGTGAGTTCCAGAAGAGAATCAGACCTACCACCATCACGATACCCGGCACCGTATTAGGCAACAGACTGAACAAGTCAATCACACGCTGCATGAATGAAGATGATCTGCCGATCGCGAGCGCAAACCCCGTACCGATAATAACAGCAACGGTTGAAGCCGCGAGGGATAATCCCAGACTGTTCCCGATGGCCTTCATACTCACTGATCCCCAAGATAACAGCTCCTTGTAATGATCCAAGGTCAGATTATCAAAAGCAATTCCTGATCCCCGTAGCTTCATGGTCGAAGCCGCAATGATGGAGAAATACGGGATACCTACCGACAGGATCAACAGAATCGCAAGATACGCCCCACACAACCATCCTGCTCCGCCACGAAGAGAATATCGTTTCGAACGTTGCCCTTTGCCACCAACCAGACGATACGTGAACTTCCGGCTCATGGCAGACTGCATATACCACATCACCAGACAGACGGACAACAGCACCGATGCCAGCGAAGTCGCCTTGCCGAAATCAATCGGCCAACTGGAGATGTACTTATGAATTTCGGAGGTCATGACATAATAGCCAATCTTGCGCCCGAAGGTTGCCGGTGTTCCGAATTCCGCAATCGTTTTGACAAAGACCAGCATGATCCCCATGCCGTAAGACGACAACAACAGGGGTAAAATAATACGTCTAAAACGGTATCCTGCACGTGCACCGTGCACGGCTCCCGCTTCTTCCAGATTGCCACCGATGCGGATCAATGCATCTCGAAGCAGCAGATACAGGAATGGGAACAGGTGTAAGCTCATGATGAGCACCATGCCCCAGAAGCTGAAGAACAGCTCACTCCAGCCCGCAGATGAGGGCACCCACTGCTGGAGATATCCCCCTTTTTGCATAAACAGAATCCAGCCCATCGATCCGATATACGGCGGGGTCATGAACGGAATCATCAGAATTACATCGACCCAGCGATGCTCGCCCATCCGAGTCTTCGCCATCATCCAAGCCAGCGGCAGCGCCAGCAGCGTGGTTACCGCTACAACGCAGATGCCAAGCCAGACGGAATTCAGCAACACACCGGATAGATGATGACCTGTAATCGTGCGAATCGGAGCCATCCAGTCCCATTGTCCATCCGGATACACACTTTGCCAGAAGATCAGCAAGAGCGGCACGCCAATACTTATGGTCAGCAGAAAGAGGGCCAGAATCACGCCCACTCTCCGAAAAATTCGGTTATTGGCCGTTCCAACAGATTTCACTACGTTCACCTCACATGACTTTCCACAGACAGCAGGTATTCCTTTTGCCTAATTGTCTCTATACTTGTTCTTCTTACTTAAAAGTCTCGGAAAAACGTGCTGCTGTCTCTTCGCCATGTTCGCTCATCCAGTTCCAATCCACTTTAAGTTGTGGGATATCCTTCACATTGGCACGGTTAGTCGCTTCAATGTCTTCGCGGCCTGGGATCAGATAAGCATCTGCAACAAGCTTCTGTGCTTCATCGGACAATAGATAGTCAATGAACGCTTTAGCATTCTCTACATTTGGACTGGATTTCAGAATCGCTGCCGGTCTTGGGCTTATTACCGTTCCTTCCTCAGGATATACGATATCCAGTGGTTCGCCTTTTGCCTTGGAGGAATACGCCATGTAGTCCACACCTGCTGCTACGATGCTTTTGGCACCCGTAATGACCGGATCAAGTGCCTCCTGATTGGCACCTGCCATCGCTACACCATTGGCTTTATAGGCACTCAGCAGATCCCAACCTTTTTCACCGTTCGCGCTTAGGTAGCCTGTGATGAAGTCGAGTGCTGAACCTGATAATGTAGGGTCGGGAATGTTCACTGCATCTTTCCACGCAGGCGTAGCCAGTTCTGCCCAACTTGTTGGTGGTGTAGATACCAGTTTGGTGTTATACACAATCCCCAGTGCGGAAGCACTGCTGCTAAAATAGTTGCCCTCTGCATCCGACCAGTCCTTGTTCAGCTTGTCTGCATTGGCTGCTTCAGGGTATGGCATGGTCAGTCCATCGGCTTTCAGAGCCTGTGCGGAAGGTAAAGAGGCTAGGATTACAACGTCTGCAACCGGATTGGATTTCTCTGCTTCCATACGAGCCAGAATTTTGCCTGTCGTTCCCTGGAACATCTCGACTTCAATTCCCGTTTTGTCCGTAAATCCGCTCACGATGTTATCCGCCAGCTTCTGTGGACCAGCACTGTACAAGACAAGCTTGCCACCAGCCGGTTTCGTTGTTTCCGCCGCCGCTGCTGTGTTTCCTTCACCGGCGGGTTGTGCCGCGTTGCCTGTGGTCGAGTTCCCTGTGCTACATCCGAACAAACTGATACTCATTACCGCTGTTAATAACAGCATTGCGCTCTTTTTCCGTGTTTTCATACCCAACATATTCGTCCATCTCCCCTGGTTTCTTATAAAAAAATGTGTACTCCTGCTTACAACTGCGTGCTTGTTCACCAATTTAATATGCCACTGCGATCGCTTCGTTCTGCTTCATACTCGGGTGGTCATAACCGTCCATTCGGCATATCCGCTCAGGGGTTACATAGAGCTGCACCCGCTCCCCGACGCGCGCCCTTTGGTTCATATAGGCTGTCCATACGCCCAGCCCTTCCATCTGCACTCGTACTTCATAACGTTCACCTACATAGCTGACACTAAGTACCGTCCCCGGATAACACAGATCATCATGACCTGTTTTGTTCCAGGTGACATGCTCTGGTCGCACCATCGATTGATTAGGCGTGAGCCAGTTGGACTTTCCGATAAATGAAGCGACATACGGATCACTTGGCGCCGAGTAGATCGTTTCCGGGCTTCCCTTTTGCAATATCCGTCCCTTCTGCATCACCACAATCTCATCCGACATCGACATCGCCTCAATCTGATCATGTGTGACGTACAGCGCAGTCAGCCCCATATCCCGTACCAAGGACATCATCTCAATCCGCATCTCTTCCCGGAGTACAGCATCCAGTGCGCTCAGTGGCTCATCGAACAGGATCACACCAGGTCTGACCGCTACGGCTCTGGCAAAAGCAACCCGTTGCTGCTGTCCACCAGACAGCTGATGAGGATATCGATCTTCCATGCCTTGCAGGCGGACCATGCCAAGTGCTTCGTTCACCTTTTGCCGTAGATCGGATTTCTGTTTTCCGGCCTTCAGGCCAAACGCTACATTTTCGTATACGGTCATATGCGGCCATAATGCAAAATCCTGAAACACCATGCCCAGATTACGCTTGTGTGTCGGTATATCAATCCGCTTCGCCGCAGAGTAGATACACTGACCATCTGCACGAATCTCCCCCGCGTCCGGCTGTTCCAGCCCGGCCAACATGCGGAGCAGTGTTGTTTTGCCACAGCCCGACGGGCCGAGCAGTGTCGTGAACTTTCCATGTTCAAGCGTTAGATCTGTCGGCAGCAGTGCGGGTGTTTGATTAAATGATTTTTGAATTCCAGTTATCTCTAATTTCATAAGCATCCCTGCCTGTCTTCTGTTACTTGATCTCTTGCACTGTTTTCAGTCTAACGTCCGCTTTCGCGAGTTGTATGTCTTGTATGTAAAATTGGAATTAACTTTTTAGATGAATTCTGTTGATGTTCATAGATTAAATCTATAGTAGGTGAACTAATCATTTGCACGATAACGGAGAGGACAGAAAAAACCTGAAAAAGCGGAGCGTTCGCCTAAAAGCTTTCTGAAAGAAAGCTACATCGGAAGCATACGCTATCACCGGATTTTCCCTTGAGAAAGGGAATCAAAAAATTTGGGGATAACAGCGATTTGAAGGTTGTTCTGTCATCGTAGTGTCTGTGTAAATAATCTTTAGTTCGATTTATAAAGTAGAAGTGAGAGGAGTGCTGGGACATTGAATCTGATCAAATTGCAAATTGTTGAGCTGATCGACAAGCATCATCACATGACAAGCGTGGCCGAGTTACTGGGGATCAAGCAACCTACAGTTACATTTCATATGAAGTCGTTGGAGGAAGAGATGGGCGTACGATTATTCGAATCGCGCAGCGGGAAGACCTTTCTAACCGAGGCAGGACAAGCCCTGCTCCACTATTCCGTCAAAATCAATGCTCTGACCCAAGAGGCAAGGCGGGTAGTAAAGGAATATGACAGTCTATATCGGGGCACTCTGCACATTGGGGCAAGCTATGTACCGGCTACATATCTGTTGCCCACCATACTCAACACCTTTTCGCAGGAATTCCCGGGCATACGTATCGTCCTATCCGTCAAACCATCACCTGTTATTCGCGAGATGCTGATTCGGCATCAGATTGATCTGGGGGTGATCTCTTCCGAGCCATTTGTTGGACCCGCCCTGCAAGCTGAGACGCTGTGTAAAGACGACTTAGTATTGATCTGTTCTCCGCAGCATGGTTTGGCCCAGAAGGATGCATTAACACCCGATCATATCGCGCAGATTCCTTTTGCCTTACATGGCAATGAATCCAGTACTCGACGGTTAACCAATCAATGGCTTGCGCAACATGACATTCGTTTGCGGAGCACCGTGGAGATGGATTCCCTGGAAGCGATCAAACAGCTCGTGTTAATCGGGGGGCATGTCTCATTCATGTCTCGGATGGCGGTACAGTGGGAGGAACAGCTGGGGCTCATTCAGGTTCTTCCCATTCCCGGAGAGCAAGCGCCGCGCCATATCTATACGGTACATAACAAGGACCGCCACCCTTCAGTTCAGGTAAACCGCTTCAAAGAAGTGCTGCGAGAGGTGAGTCAAGGCTTCCCCCTTTCTATGGCTGATTGCCCTGATCCGCTATAAACTATCGTTTGCCATTCATCAAATCTATGCAGGGTTAACGCAATGTGCGCTCCCCGTTAATCGCTTTCAGATACTCGGGCGATAAAGTGGGATCTGTACGTTAATCCAGATTAGGAGAGTGATTGGTTTTGAAAAAGTGGAAAAAGGTAACCGCCTCATTGATGCTGAGCATCGTAACATTGGGAAGTGGAATGACATTTCTGGGAGCACCCCAGGCTTCAGCTGCTGCCAATGCCGTTCCTGCTTATGAAGTAAAGTTTCTGGCCAAGCCGGAACTTGTATTGAATACAGATGGGACACCACGCAGTGAAGTGATTCAGACACTCGGCCTGAGTTCCACGCCAAGAAACATTAACGTAGAGTACTTTGACACCAATGCTCTCGGATTGGATCAACAAGGATGGAACGTTCGTTTTCGCAAAAAGGATGACAAGAATAACTACGAATTGACTTATAAAAAGCGCTACCCTGTAATCAATGGCGACATCAATGGTGCGCTGACCCTGGCTAACCAAGAGGGATTTGATCAATCGGATGATAATTACGAGGCTGAAATCGATTGGGGATATGGCAAACAAACCTTGAGCTTCTCCAACACCAAAAAAGTCGATACCAAGGCAACAGGTGTTCAGCTTCCTTCGGAGCAAGAAGCCTTGAACATGTTACTGGACAAGCTTCCGGGCAAATTGAAAAACTGGACTTCCTCCAACTGGGGCAAGCAGCAACTGACTCAATCCCGTGCATATGGTCCGATCACATTCCAACGATATGAAGGTACATGGAATGGACAAGAACTTACACTCGAAGTATGGCCAATCCGTGACGCAGCAGGTACAGGTATTGAGAATGTCGTAGAGGTCTCTTTCAAAAACGATGATGCTGTAGCCGTATCCGGACTCCGTATCCAACTGCTGCAATTGCTGGAGAACAACAACTGGCTGATTCCTGCCGATGGCTTGAAAACACAGACCATTCTGGAAAGATATTAATCGCAAGCTTTAATAAAAAAGACAAGCCCCTCTTCCTGCGTACATCGTAGGAGAGGAGCCTGTCTTTTTTTGCGTAGAGAACGAATTAAAATCAGTTAATTAAGAAATTCTACGTTTATCAACAGTTGAGATTTTTGCTTATCTACTTCATCTGTTCATCTCGAGTTGTCTACTCACATTAAACTCTGATTTTCAGAAAATCACCTCTTCTTATAGGTGAAAACAAAAAAAGCCCTTGCTATAAGCAAAGGCTCTTCTGTATGTTACTCGGAAGCGGGTGATGGGAATCGAACCCACGCTATTAGCTTGGAAGGCTAAAGTTCTACCATTGAACTACACCCGCAAAATAAAAAAAATCGGGATGACACGATTTGAACATGCGACCCCCTGGTCCCAAACCAGGTGCTCTACCAAGCTGAGCTACATCCCGATACTTATGAAAATAATGGCGCGCCCTGAGAGATTCGAACTCCCGGCCTTTTGATTCGTAGTCAAACGCTCTATCCAGCTGAGCTAAGGGCGCAAATATTGGAGCGGAAGACGGGAATCGAACCCGCGACCCTCGCCTTGGCAAGGCGATGCTCTACCGCTGAGCCACTTCCGCAAAACATATGGTGCGGTCGAGAGGACTCGAACCTCCACGGGGGGTTAGCCCACACGGACCTGAACCGTGCGCGTCTGCCAATTCCGCCACGACCGCAAAATATAATGGTGAGTCATGAAGGGCTCGAACCTTCGACACCCTGATTAAAAGTCAGGTGCTCTACCAACTGAGCTAATGACTCGTAATGAAATGGCTGGGGATATAGGATTTGAACCTATGCATGACGGAGTCAAAGTCCGTTGCCTTACCGCTTGGCTAATCCCCATTAAAAAATCATGGGGCGATCGAGGGGAATTGAACCCCCGAATGCCGGATCCACAAACCGGTGCGTTAACCACTTCGCCACGATCGCCATAGAGTAAGCCATTCATCCACTAAGAGTATCTTAGTATTAACAACTGCATCTATAATATACATTCTATCACAAATTCAGATGTAAATACTAAAAATGGTGCCGGCGAGAGGACTTGAACCCCCAACCTACTGATTACAAGTCAGTTGCTCTACCAGTTGAGCTACACCGGCACGGTGTATAATTTAATTAAAAATGGCGGAACCGACGGGATTCGAACCCGCGATCTCCTGCGTGACAGGCAGGCATGTTAGGCCAACTACACCACGGTTCCAGATCACTTTCTCAAGGAAAGTATAATTGCGGGGGCAGGATTTGAACCTGCGGCCTTCGGGTTATGAGCCCGACGAGCTACCGGGCTGCTCCACCCCGCGTCGTTATAGAAGTATTATGGTGGAGGCTGAGGGGATCGAACCCCCGACCCTCTGCTTGTAAGGCAGATGCTCTCCCAGCTGAGCTAAGCCTCCATATTATGACCCGTAGGGGATTCGAACCCCTGTTACCTCCGTGAAAGGGAGGTGTCTTAACCCCTTGACCAACGGGCCTTGCTAAAAAAATTATCTGGCGGAGAGAGAGGGATTCGAACCCTCGAGACGCTTGTGACGCCTACACGATTTCCAATCGTGCTCCTTCGGCCAGCTCGGACACCTCTCCATATGGCTCCCCGAACAGGGCTCGAACCTGTGACAACTCGATTAACAGTCGAGTGCTCTACCAACTGAGCTATCAGGGAATGGTGGAGCCAAGCGGGATCGAACCGCTGACCTCCTGCTTGCAAGGCAGGCGCTCTCCCAGCTGAGCTATGGCCCCATACACTGTGTATTTCTTGTTGTGGTCTTGCTATGGGCCCTGGTGGACTCGAACCACCGGCCTCACCCTTATCAGAGGTGCGCTCTAACCAACTGAGCTAAGGGCCCTAATATATATCCCTTATTCCTTGGCAAGGGGGGCAAAAAAAATACCCCAAAGGGAAATCGCTTGGCGGCGTCCTACTCTCCCAGGACCCTGCGGTCCAAGTACCATCGGCGCTAGAGGGCTTAACGGTCGTGTTCGGGATGGGTACGTGTGG
>NZ_JAVDTB010000007.1:0-293823 GCF_031455635.1 Paenibacillus sp. 2003
CTATGGGATATTCCGGTCATTGAGATTGGTTTTCTGGTGGCGATTCTGATGGTGGCTTTCCTGCTCTATTCGATATTCAAATCAGGAAGATTCTAGCATAGTATCACATGAACACCCGTAAAGAGACTTTCTTCAAAGGATCTTTGCGGGTTATTTTTTGTGAATAGAGAATTGGTGAGTAAATTATAGAAAGATTAAGATAATAGAAGAAAAGGTTCTGTTTTTTCGCCTTAACTGTATTAGTACATATCCGGTCCTGTGACTATAATAATAGGTCAGTACATTAACGGACCCGGTTTTTCTGAGAGGGGAAAACCTATGGGCGTCAGGATCAGCTCCTGATGTCGCACGAGTAAGACAACTGATGCCAGTAACGGAACACCAGCGGTACACACTGGAACGGAAAAGACATGAGTGCATATTAACCCGTCAAGGCTATATGGATGGTGAATAATGATGCAAGTCAGGCATGAGCATAGGCGAATGACGCGGAGAGGAATCCGTTGTTTTGTGCTGTCCTGGGTAGTTGGTTAGTGTGAACGGCTTCCGTTACTCTTCAGCAGGATTGTCCATTATGAGGAATACACGTAGGAGGAACGGCAAGAACATATGAATACTTTAAAACAACAATGGTTTGGCAACATTCGCGGAGACGTGCTGGCAGGCATTACGGTAGCGCTGGCGTTAATTCCGGAAGCCATTGCTTTCTCCATCATTGCAGGTGTTGATCCGATGGTCGGATTATACGCTTCGATTACGATTGCGATTGTGATCTCGATTGCTGGTGGAAGACCAGGCATGATCTCGGCGGCAACAGGTGCCATGGCGGTACTGATGGTTGGACTCGTCAAGGATTATGGCGTGGAATATCTTTTTGCAGCGACGATTTTAACGGGCATTATCCAGTTTCTACTGGGCATATTTAAGGTTGGGCGGTTTATTACGTTTGTGCCTCATTCGGTTCTGACGGGATTTGTGAACGCGCTGGCCATACTCATCTTTATGGCGCAGTTAACCCATTTCACAGGAGCAAACTGGATTATGTATGCGATGGTAGCGGGCACGCTGGCGATCGTTTATATTTTGCCACGGTTTTTCAAAGGCGTTCCAGCTCCACTGATTGCAATCATCGTGATGACGATTATTACCGTGGTGTTCCATCTGGACGTAAGAACGGTAGGCAATATGGGAAATATAACGAGCACTCTGCCGATGTTCCATTTGCCGAATATTGCGTGGACTTGGGACACGCTGATGATTCTGCTGCCATACTCATTCACCATGGCACTGGTTGGTTTGTTGGAATCCCTGCTGACCGCAACCATCGTGGATGAGATGACCGAGACCAAGAGCAGCAAGAACCGTGAAGTGCGTGGTCAGGGTATTGCGAATTTTGTGAACGGTTTGTTTGGCGGCATGGGTGGCTGTGCGATGATTGGGCAGTCGGTCATTAATGTGAAGTCTGGCGGACGTGGAAGATTGTCTACGTTTACTGCGGGTGCGTTTCTCGCGATCCTGTTGCTGCTGTTTAGCGGTGTGGTGAAACAGGTACCGATGGGGGCGCTCGTCGGTGTAATGTTTATGGTGTGTATCGGGACATTCGACTGGAGTTCTATCAAAAATATAACTCGCGTGCCGCGCGCGGAAGCCTTTGTCATGATCGTGACGGTGGCGATTGTGGTCTATACCCACGATCTGTCGATCGGGGTTATGGTCGGCGTTGTGCTCAGTGTGCTGCATTTTGGCTGGAAACAGACCAAGATCCGCGTACAGGCGAGCCAAGAGCAAGGGCAGAAAGTATATCGGGTTCACGGACCATTCTTCTTTGGTTCTTCGTCCCGCTTTGTGGATGAGTTCGATGCAGAGGCCGATCCGAAGGAAATCACGATTGATTTCGGAGGGTCACATATCTGGGATAATACCGCGGTTGTGGCTATCGGCAAAGTGAAGTTCAAATACGCGAAGCTGGGCAAAACCGTGCACCTGCGCGGGTTAAACGAGGAAAGCTCTCGTATTCTTGAACGGAGTGGATTTGCTACAGCAGGCGGGCACGGTTCGTAACTTGGTTGGAACGAAGTAAACAACGAATAGATAACATAAAAAGATAATTTATAATCAGCGGCGCACTTTTTCCGGAAATCGGGAGAGGGCGTCGCTGTTTTTTATTAGAGCCTGAGGCATGCTAGGTCATATCCACAGATCAGCAACCTGAAGGCAGATCTAGAGTCTCTTACTACCCGACTTAAAGTCACTTGGTCGATACAAGTCACGCTGATCTTGGAATTTTGTGCTACAAGTTAGGGGGTAACGCTGTATCCCCTTTTGTTTTGCTTGACTAACGTGTAAACTACAGGGTATGGAGAAGAAGAGCAACGAGTGGATTGCTTTTTAAAAATTCATTTCATAATCATGATTGATATAAGGAAAGCTAGTCTTGATTGCAGATACTGAAGTCTTTATGAAATGGACTTATCTAAATGAATATACAGAGGTGTAACGATTGGCAAACTTTGAACAACTGGGCATTCGCCCGGAATGGTGCGAGATCCTGAAACATCAGGGCATCGCCGTGCCGACTCCGGTACAGGAGCGTTCGATTCCGGTACTGTTGGGTGGACGCGATATTATCGCCGAGGCACAGACAGGCACAGGGAAAACGCTGGCATTTTTGCTGCCGATTATTCAGAAAATTAACGTATCCGACCGTTCGCCACAAGCGCTGATTATTGCGCCTACGCGTGAGCTTGCGCTGCAAATTACGGAAGAAGCAAAGAAGCTCACGGCAAACGACGATAAACTGCATGTGCTTGCCGTATACGGTGGGCAGGATGTGGACAAGCAACTGCGTAAATTGCAGAACGGCACTCAGATCGTTATTGGTACACCGGGGCGTCTCCTGGATCACCTGCGTCGTGGCACGTTGAAGCTTGATAATGTGAAAAAACTGGTGCTGGATGAAGCCGACCAAATGCTGCACATGGGCTTCCTGGACGATGTGGAAACGATTCTTAGTGAGCTTCCACACAAACGTCAGACCATGCTGTTCTCAGCAACAATGCCGAAGGGCATTCGCAACCTGGCGAAGACCTACATGAAAGATCCGGAAGATGTGAAGGTATCTTCCCAATCTGTTATCCCGATCAAACAGATTCGCCAGCAGGTGCTGGAATGTACGGATCGCGGTAAGCTCGAAGCGCTTCGCGGCATGATTGATACGTATCGCCCATACTTGGCGATCATTTTCTGCCGGACCAAGCGTCGTGCATCCAAGCTAAACCAAGATCTGCGTGAAGCAGGTTATGCAAGTGATGAACTTCATGGAGATCTGTCCCAATCCAAGCGTGAGAACGTGATGAAAGCGTTCCGTGATGCCAAACTGCAAGTGCTGGTTGCTACAGATGTAGCTGCACGTGGACTTGATGTAGAAGGCGTCACGCATGTATTTAACTACGATATGCCGCATGATGCGGAAAGTTATATCCACCGGATTGGTCGTACGGGCCGTGCAGGCGGTACAGGTCTTGCTGTAACGTTTGCAACAGAGCACGATAGACCGGAGCTTGCACGTATTGAACAGGGTATCGACCAGAAGCTGTCCCGTATCCAGTGGACGAGCGAAGGTCCAATTGCTTCGACTGGAGCAGCTAGACGTTCCATCAACAGCCAGGGAGATGATGAACGTTCAGGCGGACGCTCTTCCGGAACAGGCAGTGCCCGTCGCGGTGCAGGCCGTAACGATCGCAGAGATGGCGGACGTGGGGGTCGTGGTTCCCGCGGCGGCGAAGGTGGCCGCAGTGGTGGTCGTAGCGGTGGCCGCAGTAGCGACAGCAGTCGCGGTGCAGCAGGTCAAGGTGGACGCGGTGCAGGTCGCAGTGGCGACGAGCGCAGCGCAGGTCGTGGTTCTGCACGAAGCAGCGACAGCAATCGCGGTGCAACGGGCCAAGGCGGACGCAGTACAGGTAGCAGCGGCTGGGCTGGCCGTAGCGCCGACAAGCGCAGCTCCGGGCGCAGCAGCGAAGGCTCTCGCCGTCCGGAATCCGCAGGACGCGGACCGGCGAAGGGCGACCGTCGCGATTCACGTCGCGGACGGTAAAGCCTTGGCGCAAGCGGCAATATAGCCGCACTTGCGCAGGAACCATGCCATGCCACAGCGTTTGGCATGGCGCATATGAGAGGGTTCGGGTACAGATGTATCGAACCCTCAGATCAAGGGTCGCGACGAAACCACGTCGCGGCCCTTTTTCAACAGGGCAGATGATCATTTCCGCTTATTCTTTTTGTCATCTGCGAGTGCCTGTTTGCGCGCCTGTTTGATCCATGGAAGATGCCATTTAGGTATTCCCCATCTAGTTATTCTTTTTTTCGTGTGCTGCGTATAGCACGTGGCAGACTGCCATAAAATTCAAAACACCTCATCCTAGACCTAAGGATGGGGTGTTTTTGGATTAATTCTTATATCATTAGAAGCATAACCTTCGATCTGTGGTGCTGACGCGCATGCAGGGATGGATGAAATTGCATTCGTCTACATACAGGGAGTGAGTTTGCACTAAACTACGTTTTTCTTTCTCAACATACCATGCCTACAGCTGAACATCTGCGTACTGATCCCGATATTTCTCGTTATACACCCGGCCCACCGACTCTGCCAGTCCTCCGCGTGCCTTGCTCGGATAGCGTTCAATCGTGTGATAAAGTCTCATGAATCGATCTTTGGGCATAAAGCGGGCGTAGCGGGTAATAAGACTAGGGAATAACTCAATATATTTGCTCTTGCGGACGGCAGCAGCAGCTACGGCTGTAAGTATCTGAATTCCATTGTGGAGCTGTAAAATGTTCACTTCATAGGTTGCGATATAACGAATCGCATCTTCACGGATCAAATCCGGCTTAAGCCGAGCAATCTCACCGATATATTCAGCCAGCAGCCGCTCGAAGCTGCGTAACAGCAAGGGCTTGAGCTGCAGATCCATATCACTGCGCAGGACAAAGGATTGTAACAGCGCAACCTGCTGCAGTCGAATCCGGTCATTGTAGACGAGTGAGCCGATCTCGCGGAGCATCTCATAGGCAAGTGCTTCATCCTGCTTTCGAGCTTCGGCGACCAGAGCCCAGTTGCGGTTAATGCCCTGGCGGATGAGTTCCTCATCCTGTTGCAACGTGCGCTTCAACTCGCGCTGCTGCTCTACCTCGAACGAACGTTTCTGCATGAAGATCAGTAAGGCCAGAAGCAGCAGGGAAACACTGGCTGCCGCCATGGTCTGATCTATGGTCTCACCAAAATAGGTGGCAGCTGCACCGAACAATATGGTAATGAACAGGTCGCGTGCAATTCGACGTTTCACACGGGAAGTTGCCTTCGCTTGAACGGAATTCAGGGTACCCCGGCCACAGGCCGTGCACTCCTCTTCCCACAGGCAGGTATACTGTCCACAACGGGTGCAGACTTGCAACTTTTCATAGGCATAGGTCGTTCGTTGAAATGGTCGTATGGATACAACTAGTTTAGTACTCATGCTCAATCACGCTCACCATTCAGAATAGTGTAGAGGGTACGATCCGTGTCTTCGCGGGAGATTGGTTTCCGCCGATGAAGCTGGAGTGCAATTACCTTTATGATGACAAAAAGAAACAATATGGCGAGGCATCCGTATGTAACCATAATCCGTTCCCTTCTATGGCTTGGTAAACAAGCGCTGTTATATTGCAGTTTGCTGGCAATAACTATATCATATTTCCATAGTTGGTACTTTTGTGCCAGTTCAAGGCATGAAATCGTCGATTTTTGTCAGTCATTACAAAACTGTAACTCAAGATAGGGGTGCTTTTCAGAATTTATTAGTAGACTGTTAAGATTTCCTTAAGGCTTGACGCCTATAATAAACTATTCCCATTTTAATCTCAAACGTGAAGGAGTACACCCAATGCTGCGGACAAGCAAAATACGCTGGCTCAGCGGAACAATGGTTCTGCTGGCAATTCTAACGCTACTGTTACCTCAAGCGTTGCTGCCACAAGCTGCAGCGGCTCAGGCACAGACAAGCGGAATTGATGCGGTACTTGTAGCCGATGTAAGTAACTCGATGAATACAAGTGACCGTGACAAGATCAGTAATGAAGCCATGAAAATGTTTATTGATATGCTGCCAGTCCAGGGGGACAAGGTAGGGATTGTCGCTTATACCGATCAGGTGGAGCGGGAAAAGGCTATGCTGGAGATTCAGTCCGATGCGGACAAGAGCAGCCTGAAGGATTTTATTGATCAGCTCGGCCGGGGGCCATATACCGATGTCTCGGTTGGTGTCGCCGAAGCCGTGAACATACTGAATCATGGTGCAGACCCATCCCACTCGCCAATGATCGTGTTGCTGGCGGATGGCAACAATGACTTTAACAAAACCAAAGGCCGTACACAGGCACAATCCGACGCTGATCTGGCGAAATCCGTGAAGGAAGCACAGGATCAGGGTATCCCGGTGTATACGATTGGACTGAACGCGGATGGCAAGCTGAACAAGGATGCACTCGCAGATCTGGCCCAGCAGACCGGAGGCAAGTCATTCATTACCGATACACCGGATGATCTGCCACAGATCCTGAGTGAGATCTTCGCCGATCATGCCAAACTGAATGTGGTGAAACTGCCCTCTGTAACGGGAAACGGCAGTTATCAGGAAGTTACCGTGAACGTGCCAAACGACAGTGTGCTGGAAGCAAACATTTCGATCATGTCCTCGAAGCCGGTGGAAGTACAATTGACAGACCCTTCCGGACAAGCCGTGGACCTGAATTCGGATGCAGCCAAGCTCTCAACGTCGAAGAGTTATTCACTCGTGAAGCTGTTGAAACCCCAAGAAGGAGACTGGAAACTTCGGGTAAAAGGGGCTCCGAAAGACAGCATCGATATCAACCTGTTGTTCAACTATGATCTTCAGCTCGTTGTGGACCCAATTAAGACCAAGTCCTATACCAAAGGAGACAAGGTTGATCTTGCAGCCAAACTGGAGAATGGCGGTCAGCCGCTTCAGGATAATGATCTGTATACAGATATGAAGGCCACGCTGGTTGTGAAAGATGTGGATACAGGCAAAAGTGAAGAACAACCGCTGGAAAACACAGGTTCTGGTTTTGCCGGAACGTTTGAAGTACCAGACAATCATAACTATGAATTAGTCATCCGTGCGGAAGAAGACAGCTTCTACCGTGAAAGTGAGCCAATCACGATCAACGCGAGCGGAGCAGCCGGAAGTGCATCTCAACCAACAACGTCTGGCGGTGAACAGGACAAGCCGTTTCCTTGGTTGCCTGTCATCTTGGGTGTTATAGCTCTGATTGTGGTCGGTGTTGGTGCCTGGTTCCTGATGGGTTGGCTGAAACGCAAAAACCGGGGATTTGTAGGTCAGATGGTTGTGGAGATTCGTGATGAGAACACGGGCGACAAGTCCTATCCACAATATAAAAAGCTGGTATCCTTCCGAGGCAGATTCCATCTGCATCAGTTGTTGCAACTGGATCCTGAGCTGAAGGAAACCGAAAATTATGTATTTACGCCCAGCAATGGGGATCGAATTATCATCCGTAACACCGCAGGCGGTACGCTGGAGAAATCCGGTCGTGCAGTTGATGCAAGCTCAGGCGTTGAACTGAAGAACGGTGACCGACTGAGCATCCCGCTGCAACAGGCGGACAAAACGATTTTGATCGAGTATTTGGTCTAAAAGGAATGCCAATAAAATTTGGGACCAACTGTTTACACGAGAACGCAGAGGACAGAAATAACGTGAAGAAACGGAAGCGTTCGCCTAAAAGCTTTCTGAAAGAAAGCTACATCGGAAGCATACGCTATCCCCGGATTTTCACTTTGTAAAAGTGAATTGAAAAAATCTGGGGATAACAGCGATCGGAAGGTTATTCTGTCATCGGAGTGGCAAGTGTAATTAAGTTGTAGTTCCAACTTGGTTAATCAAAGGAGGACATGGAATGAAACCGATTGTTAGAGAACATATTCAGCAACTGGATGTATCACTTGGCGGAGGTATTGTCAGTGAGAAGATCAGAGTTGATACAATTGATAACCCCATTCTGATTATTGGTCTGGGGGGAACGGGAATTGACGCACTGTTGCGTCTCAAATATCAGATCAACCGTCGTTTCAAGCTGCCACAGGACCCGGTATCCAAGAAAAAAATGGATAAGCCGGACAATGTGGAGTTTCTGGCTTTTGAGACAAACGAACAGGATCGTGCCAAAAAGTATAAAGGAATCGGACTTGATCCGATCAATGAATTCGTGCTGCTGTCCAATGCCGAGATTGGCGGGCTTCTACAGAACCGCAGCGTGCTGGAACCGTACATTACTGACTGGCTATCTCCGGAACTGAGCATTACGGACGGGATGAACGGAGCCGCAGGTGTGCGTCAGGCTGGACGTCTGCTCCTGTTCACGAAGATTAATCAGGTCGTACAGGCCATCGACAAAAAGATCAAAACCTTATCTGTAGGCACCAACAAAAAACTGATGGTGTTCCTGCTGACGGGTCTGTCCGGCGGTACAGGCAGTGGCTGTTTCCTCGATATTTCCTATATCGTGCGCGGCATTATCGAACGGGATCATGGCTCTGCCGGGATTGACCGCGTGAATACGCTGGGCTACCTGTTCACACCAGACGTGAACCTGTCCAACAAAAGCTTGAGCGAACACACGCGCGAATACATTCGCAAGAACGGATATGCTGCGCTCAAAGAGTTGGATTATTGGATGAACGTGGATAGCCGCGGTGAGCGGTTTACACAGAAGTACGGCAATATTTTAACCGTTAACTCACCACTGCCACCATTTAACCTGTGTCATCTGATCTCTGCGACGAATACCGAGGGCAAATTGCTGGAGAACGCCTACGATTACTGCATGAACGTCACGGCCGAGAACATTACCAACTTCATGGCAAGTGAGGAGAAGCAGTCGGGTGAGGAGTTTGCGATCCATGACTATATCAGCAACATCCGGACCAACATTGCACAGATGAACAAGGTATACCCGGCTAACTATGATTACAACATCATTGGTGCATCTTCGGCTGTACTACCAATTGAAGAGATGACCACCTATCTGGCGTATCGTATGTTCGACAAAATGAACACCATGTTCTCCAAAGCGCCAAACCAGGAGGATACCGAGAAGTTTGCCCGCAAGCTGGGCATTGATCTCGAAAGTGTGGTCAAGTCCTTTGAAGCCCGCGTGCCAGAGCCGCTACCTGGTTATCAGAACAGTGAACGCCTATCCTATGGCAACGTGGTGAAATCACAGGTTGTGAATATGGACACCGAACTGGAACAGAACTTCCTGGCGCGTGCCCGCGAGGAATATATCAAGGCGAAGAAACAGCTGCCGGGTGAGATTGCCGGTCAGTTCACCGAACAGATCCGGCGTATGTTTTTGCATCCCGAACAAGGTCCGTTCTATGTCTCCCGTCTGATTTATACGGAAAAAGGATTCTGTGTACTGAAGATGATTCAGTCATACATCGAAACCCTGCGTGAGAATGCCTTCCGCATTCCGCGTGATATTGAAGCAGCTCAGGAGCAGTCCGAAGAGAAATTGGGCGATGCGAAGAGTGCTTTTGTCTCCAAAGAGAAGAAAAAGAATGCTTATATTGAAGCAAAAATTCATGAGTACTGGCTGCACGCCGACGTGGAACGCAACGATCAGATGATCGAGTTCTATGAAGATCTGTATGAGTTGCTGAACCAGGAGAACAGCCGCATTTATAACGTATTTACCGAGACGCTGAACGCCCTTAGCTCGATATTCGCGAAGAACGGCGATCTGCTGACACGCGGCGAGGAACAATCCGATCACAAAGGCAACAAAACATACTACTGGAACGTCGTAAGTGTACCGGATATCGTCAGTGTGGTGGACGGGCTGTTGGATAAGCGTGATACAGATGATCTAATCCGTGACTTCTCCCGTGAATTGCTGGAAAACTCCAGCCAGTGGGTGAAGGAAAACGAGATTGATATCGTCAGCTCCATCTCCGACTTCCTAAGTGAGAAATTCGGTGATCTGATTACTCGTTCCATGGAAGATTTCCTGGTGATCAAATATGGTCAGGATGAGTCGGTCGAAAAATTCGTGGAACGTTTCATTGCTGGCAAGCTGGATGACGAGGCCGTTCCGGTGTTCAATCTGAGCAACAGTACAGGCAGTCTGCATTTCCCTTCATGGGGATTTGTTTCGGTACCAGCACAGGCGCCAGGCATTCTGAAAGGGATTCGTAATTATCAGAACAATGCGGTAGGCAAGTCTCATTTTACCGTCAAGGAAAGTGAAGTGCGTAACCGGATTTTCTGGCTGAACACCCGCAACGGGGTACCACTCTTTGTGTATACACCACTCAAAGTATATGAGGAAAGTTATGAACGTACCATTTTGGACAAAGAAGGCATTGGTCGTCACTTGGTGCAAACGGAGAAAAACAACTGGACCTATCTGCCGTCTCCGATTCCGGAGAAATCATGGGGAGATGTGTACGAGAACGCTCGCGTGAAGCAGTATAACGCCCGTGTGCGTAGCGAATTCGAGCAGGCGCTTGGATACAACATCGTGACAGCCAAATCCATTGATGAGAATACAAGTAACCGGTATGCGATTGTGACAACAGAAGCGTTTGATTTGTCTGCCAAACTGGGAGCCTACGACATGCGTCTGACGTCCACCACGCCGAACCTCGGCGAAGTGAAGCGGGCGGTGATTGAGCTGAAACGTCTGCAATCCGAAGGGTTGCCACGTGTAGGAGTTAAGGATATTTTCGGAAGTATTAATGAAGATATGGCCAAAGAAAACCTGGTACGCTCCCCGCAGCTGATCGCACGTGTACGTGAGGAACTGGCAAAGATGAATGCCATCTCGGCCAAAGTCGCCGAACTCGAAGGCATTCTTGCCCAGTACCAGGATGAAGAGCAGTGGTATGACCGCTTCATCGAAGCGTTATATACCGACACCATCGTCAAAAAAGGTGCGCTCTACGTCTATGACCGTGACCCGGAAGAAGATGCATGGGAGCCGTTCGCAAACCTGATGAAGAGCCGTAACTTTGCCGAGTATGAAGTGTTTGGGAACTTCCGCGGCCTGTCGGAGAAGGATCGCAGTACACTGCTGCGTAAAGCCTCCCGTCGGGATAATGATCTGACGGCTTCAGAAGATATCACCCCACTGCTGACAAAGCTGGATGATCTGGCTGCGCTGTTCATGGAATCACGTGATCGTCTCGAATACGAGCGGGTAGAACTGGCTAACGGGGAAGATATCTATCAGTTCTACAGAACGATGTCGTCCAAGCTGAACGACATTCGCAGAAGGCTGAAGTAAGATGGTGACCGGGATGGAGTTCAATTCGAACAATACCCTGAAGCGTGATCTGGAGAAGTATGCAGCACAGTATGCAATGGAGCAGGAGCGTCAAGGCAGCCTGGGTGATGGACGCAGCAGTATCCATTACCCGGCTTTGTTCCTTTTCGTGGGTGATCTGGTTGCACCTGCCGTGTCTGCTGTGCAGGAGATCAATCGGCTGAAATGGGATAATGGAGACGGTGTGGTCTACGTTCAGATTGGGACAGAAGATCAGGAAGCGGGTCCGGTTGAAACGAGGACTGGTGGCTCGTCCGATGACGGTCAGGTGACTCTTCACCGCTTGCCTCTGTCCGCTGGGCAGACAGAGCGACCATCCAAAACACGGCGTAAGGATGTACACCGCAGTTTCCACGAATCGGATCAGGCGCTCTTTGATCTGAATCGTACGCTTCGTCGGGTCAGTAACCGAATTGCCGAATATGGACGGCTGTACTCGTCATTTGATCGGATTTACGTTACGGTGGTAACCAGGGCGGATGATCCGCTGAATGTATTGTTGCCAGAGCTCACCAAGCTGACGGAGACCATTTTGTCCCAAGCCTTCAAGTCCGTGCAGACGGATCTGCATGTATTGGTCAGCGAGATGGAACAGGTGGATTCCTTTGGTTATGCCAGCGCAGCAGGCCTCGCTTTTCTGCGGGAACTGGATTATATGCAGTCGCTGGACTACACGTTCAGCGGTAATCTGTTGGTGACGGAGGATGGGATTTCCATTCCCGTTACACATCCCGCGTCACCGTTGTTTGATCTGGTATATCTGTTGTCCGACAAAAATGAGCGTGGAACCGGCGTTCCCGGTGGCTGGATCGAAAATGCCGAGATTATCTGCCGGATCTGCCTGTTGAAGAACAGGAAGCAGGATGGGAATCGCTTGGGTACCGTTTCAAGCACGGGAGCGAACACGTACAACAATACATCCTTCAAAAACAATATTCGTACCACCTCTGATCAGCATGGTTATGCAAGTGCGGGTTTTGCCGAGATCAGGCGGCCAAACAAGCCGATTGCACTGGCGGTGTTATATCACATGTATCGGTATCTGATCGCACGCATGCGGCAAGAGCCGGAATGGAGCATTAAGGACAAACTCGCTTTCTTCGGACTCGATGCGGCCTCGGTGGAACGCAAAGTCGAAGGCTTGCTGCCCGATGAAGATCTGGTTAGTGGCATGAGTGGCATCATGACGCATAACGTTAGTTTCTCTGATCTGAAGCCGCTCTCACTTCGTGAAGCGGAGAGAGCGTTGTTTGGACAAGGAGCCGAAGCGTACTTCCGCGATAACGTCGTTCGTCTTGTGGAGGAACGTGTGCGCGAGCGTAGCTCTAGTGGTTCCCTGCGCCGTCAGGCTGAACAGTCCCGCGCGGAGCATCCAGAGATTGGTTACTTCCAGTGGGCGGCTTGGAGTGACAGTGAGCCTGGCAGTGTACGTGAAGCGCTGCTCGGACTGATTCGGGATAAATCGATGCAGCTTGAATCGGCACGTGCTCTGCTGGAGCAACGTCAGCAAGAGCGGGTGGAAGATCAGTCGTTCAAACGTGCGTTGTTCCGTGATAAGCAGAATGTACGCAATCTGATTGACTGTATGCTGGAACGAGTGTATGTACCCAAGGTAGACTTGCTGCGACTGGAAAATGAATTACATCTGCTGCGCATCTACGAAACGGAGATGGAAGAACTTCACCGATATAGTCGCCACGTCACAGCAGCCCTTGAAGTGTTGGAACGTACACTGCGAGAAACGGCTGCCCAAAGTATCGCCGCTGCGGATGAATACATCGGCCAGAACGTGATGGAGTACTACGGCAAAGTGACGGAAGAGCTAATCATCGACCTGGAAGCCAAGCGCGGACGGGATGTATGGTTTGAGGACCGTTACATGGGAGACATGAACCGGCTTGCCACAGAAGGCGATGATCGTCTGCTGAAACGGCTGATGGAGGTATGTCACTCGTTGCTGCTTACAGCCGAGCCGTTGCGGTTACCATTTGAAGAAGAGCTGTTGCAGCGGGCCAACGTTACGATTGCTTACGGAGACAAAGACGTATTGACCCGGGATGACCTATTCCGCAGGTTGTACCACACGCTGGAGGATCAGGCGGTTGTTCGGGTACGGGTATTCGATTATACGCAGGAACATCGGTATGAAGAGAAGTATTTCTTTGGTGACCATCATAGTGCTTTTATGGACTACGCGGCACATGCCGAAGAGACGTCACGCATCTACAAGCTGGGTGTGGTGTACGAAGAACGCAGCAGTGGTGTGGAGAAGCTGAATCTGATGGGAGGTTTCCATCTGGAGGATCTTATGGTGTATCGGAACGGCAAGGTATATTATGACTCGTACACGGAGAATGGTTATGAACTTCACCCCGCAGGTCTGGTGGAAAAGTTGTCACCCATTCGTTAAGACATCTGGCGGTGTCCTGCACCCAGCACCAATCTTGTATTAACTCAGCCTGTTTACGGCTGGTATGGAAAGGATGCATGTAGACATGCAGCGAAAAATCAATCTTCTCCTGGTCCTGTTCAGCCTGATTGGCGGGGCAGTGGGCTTTGCGGCAGGAGAAATCATGCTGCGTCAATGGCTTGGGGAGATGCCACGTCTGTTGCTGATGGGATTATACTTTGGCGTACTGGCGCTGAGCGTTGGATTGTTCTGTTTGATCGCAGAGATGATCTCACCCAAGCTGAATGGTGCTTCATGGAAGCTCCGGTATCTGGGACTGTCGTGGAAATTGCTTGTTCCGGCAACGCTGGCTCTGTTGTTTGTTGTTGGACTCGCCCTGCAATTGTTGTATCAGATCAATCCGGGCGGTGTGAAGCAAGTCAAGGACATCGTACTGATGATCGACAACTCGGGCAGCATGAGCGAGACAGATCCGGATAACGGACGCTTTGAAGCCGCCAAGACACTGATTAGCCAAATGGAGAGTGACAAACAGGTGGCTGTCATTACGTTTGATGACCAGCCGCAGTTATTGCAACCGTTTATTGCGCTCGATAGTGAAGCGGCCAAGAATGAGGTTTATGGCAAAATCGATGGTATTGTCACGACTTCGGGCGGCACCAATTTTGATGCTGTGCTGCGGGAAGGCATGGAACAGATTCAGGGCAAACAGGACCCGAAACGTGGTACGGTCGTCATCTTGTTATCCGATGGCTTCAGTGAAGCGGATACAGCCGATATTTTGTCCCAATATACCAATGAACAGATTTCTATTAATACAGTCGGCCTAAGCCTGGTGGACCCATCCGGTACGGATCTGCTACGTAATATTGCTCAGCAAACGGGTGGCATGTACTATGATGTACCGGATTCCGGTGGTCTGAATCTGGCATTTCAGCAGATCTACGATACGATTGATGAACGGACACTGGTAACGGAACGTACAGGCATGATGGAGCACAGCGTTTATCTGGCGATTTTCCGTGTAGCAGCAGTGTTACTGATTGGAGTAGCATTGGGTGTGTCACTCGGACTTGTATTTGATAACCGTCATCTCGCGCTCAGCTTTGGTATTGGTGGTGCGGTGTCGGGTCTACTGGCAGGGCTTCTGCTGGAATGGGGCCTCGACGGCTCGAACGTGGGTGATACATTTGTACGACTTGGTGCGATGCTCATCTTGTCAGGCGTATTGACCCTCTTCTCCTGGATTGTTCCGATTAAGGAGAACACGCCGCGGAAGAGCCGGGGTCGTCGTGAAGCTGGCGGCGGAACTTCTTCTGCCGAAGGGTTTGGTCAGAGACCAAGAGATACACGCAGCAAAGGATTCTAACGTCGGGAGGTCAATGGAAATGCGGTTTACGGATGCAGACCCTTCGACACCCTTGATTCGAAGACTGACACTTGCGGTGGACGAAGGACGTTGTACACTTCGCTGGCTCTGGCCGGAACGGGTAGAAGCTGTGTATGTGGAACGGCTGGAGCTGGATATGATGAGCGATGATCGTACCGGGGAAGAGCCTGCACAGGGCAAGCTGAAGCTGTACACAAGAGAGGAATATAAGGCGAGCAATGGTTACACGGATCGGATCACAGGTTTTGGTGCCATCAAGTACACGGTGTATGTGTGTCAGATGCAGGAAGACGGGCCTGTGCTGATCCGTCAACGAGATGAAGACAATATGGTGATTGCAAGCGCAGGCAAGGCGGATATCCGCTTTTCCATTCGCTACAAGAGCGGTTTTTTTCAGAAGCGAAAAAGTGTATTGATCACCGTCACAGCGGAAGTGCCTGTTCCGAAGGAAGCCCTTTGTTATGTTCGCAAGCAGGGCGGGGTACCGCTGAATAAGGAAGATGGCACGGTGTACCCTTTTGTGAGTGATTTTGCTCCCGGAAGAAATGAGATGCCGCCCGTTGAAGTCGCCAAGGATGATTATGTGCGATTATTCTTCACGGACGGACCGAAATATGGAGCCGCCTATCGGCTTATATCAGACTAGATAGTTGGACTAGCGATTGGAAGGTTACTCTGTCATCGTAGTGCAAGTGTAAATCACCTAGTCTGACTGATCAGGGGAGGGGAGTGGCTATGAGCTTTTTTAGTCGGTTTTTGAAGAGACAACAGCCGGAGGAACGTCCGCTGTTTTACGATATTGTATGCCCTTATTGTTTCAGCAAGTTTTCACCGGAAGAGGTGGTGTTCCGCGCCGCCCATCACCGCGATGATGATGAGGACTACGCACTCGGGGAAGATGCGAAGTTGAATCGGTATCGCGAAAGGTTCGGACTTGATACGGTATTTGATATGGAGGCCGTATTGGCCCCACATGATGTACCGGAGGAACATCGTATTTATTCCGATAACATCGTGATGGGTCTGAACGATCGGTACGGTGTCGTTACACGCCGCCGGTTGTGTCCGCAATGTCATAACGAGCTACCTGTTACGGCAGGTAAAGCACCGAGCAACATCATTTCTATCATTGGTGCATCCCAGGTGGGTAAATCCGTCTACATGACTTCATTAATTCATACATTGCAGCATTATACGGCCGATCATTTTGACGCCGCTTGCATGCCATTGAATGCGGAGATCAGCCGCCGGTTCCGTGCGGATTATGAAGAACCGTTGTTTGAACGGGGCGATCTGCTGGATTCCACACAGAAGGAAAAGTTGCAGGAGCCGTTTATCTTCCAGTTTGTGTTCAAGGACGAAGATAAAGCGCCGCTGACACTGGTGTTCTTTGACGTTGCGGGTGAAGGTATGGTGGAGCAGGATTATCTCGGACTTCACGGGCAGCATATTAAGAACTCGGCAGGTATTCTGTTTATGGTGGACCCGCTTCAAATTCGATCGATTCGGGACAAAATCCGCATTAACCTCGGCAACGAGCCGGGAGAGTGGACACCGCGATACGATGAACCGCGAGACGTGGTGCTGACGATGTTTGGAGATTTTATCGCGTATCAGGACAAAGCCAAAACGAATATTCCAACGGCCGTTGTGCTCACGAAAAGCGACATGCTGCATTCCCTCAAGGATGAAGAGGGGGATTATATCAAATCCAACAGCAATGTCTTCCGCAACATGGTGCACCGCGATTGGTTCGACTTAACCGAGTTCGAGAATATCGACGGGGAGATCCGGCGTTTTATCGAGAAGGTGGATCGTCCGTTCAAGGGAACGATGGATGTGTACTTCAAGGATACAGCCTATTTCGCAGTCTCTGCGCTGGGTAGCAATCCGGTGGATATGAAATTGCAAGGTGTGGTTAGTCCGATTCGCGTGGATGAACCCTTCTTATGGCTATTGTACAAGCTTAAGTACATTGAGGGGAGAGTGGGATGATGCGTTCTTCCGTAACCCCGCCCATTGAACAGCAGCTGTATACCCGAGAGCGGCGCGGGGTGTTTCGCACAACAGAGGGGTTTGATACGGTTGCGGCATCGCCGGGACTGGACCCTTCTTTTATCAAAAAAGTGCTTCACCCCTACTGTGTCTATGACGCTCCAGCGGAGCTAACAGGCCGTAGCGAGAAGGACGAGACGAAGTTTCCGGCTTCCATTCATCTGCTTCATCTGGAGAGTGGAGAGACGATTCTTGGGCAAAATGTGTACCAGTCTGCGGATTTCACCGGGTTGCGCAGTGCCTTTTTTGCACATAATTACGTCTTGTCTCCCGAACGCTCGGAAGAGCAGATGAAACGAGGCGGCTGGCTGGATGCCGTGTTCGCCACGTCCTATGACATCGAACAAGGTACAGTTCTGCCAGCACTTGCTGAATTGCCTATATCACCTAGGAGTGGACAGGGTGGGGCGACAGATGCTGGCGTAGGATCACCAATCCAAGTGCTGAGCGCCTTGAAGATGAACGAAGTGCTGTTCAAGCGCCTGCTCTATGCGGTAATGCAGTCTGTAGCAACACGCAGAAAAGTATACATTGCGCTGGACCTTCCCGCAGAGGAAGTGACCGCAGGGGCCAAAGGATTGCTACGTTTGCTGTACACGGCTTTACCATACGCATTCCGGCGGCAACTGGGATTCATGACGTTTGCCAAAGAGCCACAGGCCAAGAAGGGCATTCACGTCCAGTTTGTAGAGCGGGGGACGTTACGTCCGAAAGACCGGAATACGGAGAAGGATTTCACCTTTGATCTGGTATCCGGCAGAGTGACACATGCGGATGCATCTGTAGCGAAGTTACCTTATGCGGAATTCGCCTGGGCTTTATTGCAGGAACCTGGTGCGGCGGATGCGTTCTATACGTTTGCGGATGAAATGTTGTCAGGCATGGAACCTGGGCGGGAACTTTCCATTGAAGCATATGGCGAACTTGCGGTGTTCTATGGTCTTGAACAAGGCATGGAAGACCTGTATTTGGATAACAAAAGTCATGTCCTGAGTGGCTTGCTGACCTATTTGAAGCCGGATGGTGGATTACAGCAACGTTCCCGCCTGAACGAACTGTTCCTGACCTTGCTCAGCAGGGAACTGGACAGCGTGAAGCGTGAGAACGTACCCGAAGAAGACGTCGCAGCTCGCATTGGAGAATATTTTAGTGTTGCCGCGCCCGTGGTGCAATCCCGGATTGTGGACTATTTCATCTACGGTGTGAATAATGCCCGCGCCCAGAAGCGTATGCGTGCTGTGCAGGAATTGTATGCTGTGCTGGATCGGGATCCGCAGCTGAATCAAGCCTTCTTTGATAAAGTGCTGGCCAATGAATCGCTTACCAAGCTGTTGTTCGAGCCTTATTTGGACAATCAGCTAAAACGCACGGAATCGGCAGCGAACGTGGTTGAAGTGATCCGAAGATGGGTTACGTCCCATCCATCTGCGATCCATTACAGCTTCTTGCAGGAGCGGACAGCCAATGAGCTGCGTGAACGGTTATGTTCTGCGCCTAATCCGGTACAGTCTGCGAATGAAGCCCTCCAGCGTGTTAGTATATTGGATCGGGTATCAGCTGATGTCACCTATGATACAGGCATTACGGCACGAATTGGTCAATCTGAAGCTACAGCCCGCCCTAATCGCAAAGGGGGATCCCCGTCTGCCAGTCAAGATTCGGCATATCAGGAGGAGTTAACCCGCCTTGCAGACAAGCTCGCTTATGTTATTAACCTGTTTATGATTCAGGATCTGGATCTGGAACGGGTTAACCGTGAACAGCTATTAAGCATTGATATTTTGCAGCATGGCAATGAGGTTCGGGATTGGGCGGCACGTCAGGGCTCTGATGTATCTGCTCGAACGAACATGATGCTGGCTGCGAGAGTGTGGCTTAGTGGCGAGGGGAATGAAGAAGAGGCATTGGAGGCACTTTCCCTGGCAGAACGCAATGAACTTCAACGCTGGACGCGTCGCTGGCTTGCCGGAGAGCTGCAGGCTCATCCGGGGATTGCGGCATATGAAGCTTTGCCGATGGCTTTTTATCGGGGAGGAAGCGGCAGCAATCGGTTGGATTATCCTGGACTGATTGAATTCATCCGCACGAATGCAAGTCGTGCTGAAGGGCTGTATCCATTCTTCGAATGGTCCGGAGATCATCGAATGTTTGTCCGAGGTTCCAATGTGCATAAAGGATATGCGGATGCCATCGTGGCGTATTTCAAAGCCCATGACCGTGAAGCTTTTAAGTCGAAGTCAGCTTTCAAACCGTATTATGTGAGAGCCAGCAAGACAATGAAGCCGGTCTATGACCGTGCGAAGACGGAATTGTCCTCTCCACTGGTGCGAATGCTAACGGGTAAAAGGAAAAATCTGTTCGGATTAATCCTCTTGATCCTGGTTCTTGGTATTGCGGGCGGTACATATGCATGGATGAAAGATTCTGTAGAGCCGCCAGCGGCATCCCCTCCATCTACCCAGGAGCCTGTCATACCGGCTGAACCTGAGGTGCAGCTCGCGGAGCAGATTGCTTATATGATTCCTGCGAGTGAACAGGAGGGTACGCAATCACCTGCTCAACTGGTGATCCGTTTCAGGAACGATATGGGAAGCACTGAGTTTGAGCAAGGCAAACTTCAATTGACGATGAAGGATGATAGTACTCAGGAGTTGGATACTACAGACAAGTGGGAGAGCTTTAATCGGAATGAAGAGCCTGATACCCAAGATACCTCCGATGGTGGTTCAGGAAGTACTTCCGAAGGAAGCACGGATGGTTCATCAGCGGGAAACTCGGGGAACACAGAGCAGACGGAGGATGGCGATCAGCAGGCAGATTCAGCAACATCGGGTGATGCCACTTCAGATTCTACTACTGATGCAACTACGGATACAGGGACGAATGCATCGTCTAATGCTGCGAGTGGAGACACGGATCAAGGTAAGGATGCCGATCAAGCTACTGGTTCCACATCGCCTGACACATCTGTATCCAATGAACAGGATGCGGATGCGACCACTCCTGCACAGATGTCTATTGGAGAGGTAGATCGTCTCTATCCGTATGGATTGCAGATCGATCTTCCAGCGAATATGGATGCCGAGAGCATTGTCAGTGTGCAGAGCACTCAGGGCGGAATGACCGTAATCCAGTTGATGCCACAGCCTAATTAAGCTGTAAATCATATTATTTGAGCGTGTTGCATAGATTCATTAAGTGTCTTTTGATCCAATAAGGAAAAATGCTGGCTTCATACCTTATTAAACGAGCGTATGTGAGATGACCTTGAACTTTAGATTTCAAGGTCATCTTTTTTTATTTGATATGGCGGATGAATATATTGAACTAACATTTACACAAAAACGGAGAGGGCAGAAATACCCTGAAGAAGTGAAACGTTCGCCTTTATCCCCGGATTTACCAACTAAAAAAGGATAAAAAAATCTGGGGATAACAGCGATCAGAAGGTTGTTCTGTCATCGGAGTGGCTAGTGTAACTATCCTTTAGTTCAATTTATACAGCCATTGCATGAAAAAAACTCACACATTCACAATTCAGACACAAAATTTGCGATTCAAGAGTTTGAAAGACAGTCAGAAGTGATAAAGTGCGCGGAATGAATGAGAAAAGATCTCATGTGTACTTGGGAAAAGAGCGGGATTTCTGCTAAAGAAAGACCAAATAAAGCACGAAAAGAGAAGAAAATTTGGTTTTTTATGTTGACAAATGATAATGATTATCAGTATCTTTAGTGTAGAAGATATTTGCGTCGGAAATACACAGAATTACAATTTCGTTTTTGTTGTCATAGCCGGATTACATAACCGGGATAAATGAGAGAGGGATGATCGCATGTTTCGTCTGGAGACGACCAAGCTGGATATCGCTTATGAGGAAAGACTAATTGTAGAGGATCTGAATATTCAGATTCCCCAAGGAAAAATTACAGCACTTGTTGGAGCCAATGGTTCAGGGAAGTCAACCATCCTGAAAACGATGGCACGTATTATGGCTCCAAAAGCAGGTAATGTATTGCTCGACGGGAAGTCCATCCATAAACAGTCCACGCGTGAAGTTGCCAAGCAGCTTGCGATTTTGCCACAGAATCCAACAGCCCCTGAAGGTCTTACCGTTACTGAACTGGTATCGTATGGTCGCTTTCCTTATCAAAAAGGATTTGGCTCCATGCGTGCGGAAGACAAACGTATGATTGAATGGGCTATAGAAGTGACAGCCATGACTGAATTCCATGATCGTCCGATTGATCAACTGTCCGGTGGACAGCGTCAACGTGCCTGGATTGCCATGGCACTTGCACAAGAAACAGATATCCTTTTCCTGGACGAGCCGACTACGTTCCTGGATATGGCTCACCAGCTCGAAGTATTGCAATTACTGGAGCAACTGAATGCCACAGCCAACCGTACCATTGTTATGGTTGTGCATGACTTGAATCATGCTTCCCGCTACGCACATCACATGATTGGTATCAAAAAAGGTAAAGCCATTGCTCATGGTTCACCTGTGGAAGTCATGAACTCGGATGTGCTTCGTGAAGTATTCAACATTGAAGCAGATATCGTGATTGATCCGCGTTCCGGTGTACCGCTCTGCTTGCCTTACGCTCTTGCAGGCGAACGCCAGCAATCGAAAACGCCAGATACGAAGGTCATGAACAGTGCAATGGTTCATGCTGGAGGACGGACAGAACAGCGCGTTCAAGCGATAGGAAGTTAATGAATTCGGCCATATGTTGGCCCTGCATAATAGAACGAATGAAGCCGCTGTGCGCTATCGCATGCGGCTCTTTCGCATTCATGGGAGTATAGAAATATGGGTAGACCCGGAATTTGGTAATCGCATCGGATCAGGTTTATAATAATAAGACAGGCTGTAAGTTCATTGGTTATATTAATCTGCTCGGCACAGCCCAAACCAACACGTATCATGGGAGGAATCAGTCATGTCCGTATATTCATATCAAGCGGTAACTACCGCGAACCAGGAAGTCTCACTGGATCTGTATCAAGGTAAGGTATTGGTCATTGCCAATACAGCCAGCAAGTGTGGACTAACCCCGCAATATGGTGAATTGCAAAAACTCTATGATCGTTATCGCGATCAAGGCTTGGTTGTACTGGGTTTCCCTTGTAACCAGTTTGGAGGGCAGGAGCCAGGTACAAGTGAGGAAGCGGAATCATTTTGCCAGATTAACTATGGTGTGAATTTCCCGGTGTTTGCCAAGGTAGATGTGAATGGTGAGGACACTCATCCCCTGTTCCAATACCTGAAGGAGCAACAACCTGGCGTAGGCGAAACAAGCGACATCCAATGGAACTTCACCAAGTTCCTTGTTAACCGTGAAGGTGAAGTGGTAGGTCGTGTTGAACCGAAAGAATCTCCGGAGACAATGATTGCAGATATCGAGAAATTGCTCGGTTAATACATGAACTTTTGAGAAGCCTTTCCTTGTATCTGCAAGGATAGGCTTCTTTGATTATTTTAAATACGTGGCTATATTCTCTTCACAGGTAGGAGTTGGCTCCATAGACACCTCTAACTTTATGCGCCGATACAGGGATTACGGAAGCCATTACATAGCATAAACCCACCCAAATCCGGGGACAATGAAATCAATACAATGAAGGGAAGAAAGGCTCAAATACTGGGAAATGACCTCCTTCGACAAACTTTTTTTGCACAACCTATTGCAATGTGAAAAAGATCACATTATAATGAGTGTATAAAGTGAAATAAATCACATACACAGTTTCGAATAAGAAGTGAAATATTTCACAACCGCAATAACGTTATATTCAAACTCATTTATATATTTCGAGGAGGAACTTTTAATGAAAATCGCAGTTATCGGATGTACACACGCAGGAACCGCAGCCATCGTAAATACCGCCAAATTGTACCCGGATGCTACCATCACCGTGTATGAGCGCAATGACAATATCTCCTTCCTATCTTGCGGCATTGCGCTCTACGTAGGTGGGGTTGTGAAAGACCCTGACGGTTTGTTCTATTCTTCGCCTAATCAACTGGCAGAGCTTGGTGTTGAGACCAAGATGCTTCATGAAGTTACAGCAGTCGATGCCAAGGGTCATACCCTTCAGGCTAAAAACCTGAAAACCGGGGAAGAATTTGAAGATACGTTTGACAAACTGATCGTGACAACGGGGTCATGGCCTGTCGTTCCAAAGCTTGAAGGCATTGAGATGGACAACATTCTGCTGTGCAAAAACTACAATCATTCCAACACGATTATCGAAAAAGCTAAAGATGCGAAACGCGTTACTGTTGTAGGTGCAGGATATATCGGTGTAGAGCTGGTGGAAGCTTTCCAAATGAATGGCAAGGAAGTTACTCTAATCGACAGTGTGGACCGGATTTTGAACAAATACCTGGACCCTGAATTCACGGATGCGATCGAAGATACGTTGACTGGACGCGGCATCAAGCTGGCTCTTGGTCAAACGGTACAGAAGTTTACTGGTGAAAATGGCAAAGTGACTAAAGTGATCACGTCCAAAGGAGAGTTTGAAACCGATCTGGTTATTCTGTGCATTGGTTTCCGTCCAAATACAGAGCTGCTTAAAGGCCAAGTGGATATGTTGCCAAACGGCGCAATCATCGTAGATAAATACATGCAAACGAGTCAAAAAGACGTCTTCGCTGCGGGTGACAGCTGTGCTATTCATTACAACCCAACAGGCAAAGCATCTTACATTCCACTGGCAACCAACGCCGTGCGGATGGGTACACTCGTAGCCCGTAACCTGGTTCGTCCTACGACACCGTATATGGGTACGCAAGGAACATCGGGTATCAAAATTTATGAGCAAAATATCGCTGGTACCGGGATGACGGAAACGTCTGCTGCTGATGAAGGTCTGATTGTTGAATCTGTCGTACTGGAAGACAGCTACCGTCCGGAGTTCATGCCAACGGCTGAGAAACTGTTGCTCAAAGTAGTATATGAGCAGGCTACTCGTCGGATCGTAGGAGCACAGGTGATGTCTCAGGTTGATCTGACCCAATCGATTAATACGATCTCGGTCTGCATCCAAAATAACATGACCGTAGATGAGCTGGCCTTCATCGACTTCTTCTTCCAGCCACATTACAACAAACCATGGAACTTCCTGAACACGGCGGGTCTGCAAGCACTGCCTCCAATAGAAGTAAAAGCACCAGCAATGGTGTAAACAAGTGTGATTCGTTGTGAGAGATATGAAAAAAAATAGAATGAGAAAAGGCTGGCGATCACTCGCCAGCCTTTTACTTAATTGATATTTCTAATACATTTAGGATGAGGCTCAATGATTATTATTCATTGTCTGAACTTATAGATTTTATAGCTCGTTGGTATTTTCAGCAGATATTCCCCAAGCTTTTCCGCTAAAGTTGTCTCCGTCAGCACGATAGGTGATGGAATACATTCCTTCCTCAATACCTTGTGGAAATTCAGTAAAACTCGTCCATTCAATAGTCTCACCAGGGGCTACTTTTTCAACGAAATATTCGTCCCTAGAACGATTGTGCACCATTACCGCTTTTATCGTTTTTTTTTCCAGAGTTCTCAATAAAGATTTTCACATGCTTATAATCTTCGTCAACATTAAAATTAGTAGATACATTGTTTCCAGCTAATACTGTTTTAAATAGCGGTTTGGATTCATGTTCATGAGTTGTCACTGTGTGATTAGGATCTCCTATAGATACCGTTTCAGTGAGTTGACTCCTATTCTCGTTGTCTTTGGTTGTTACATGGGCCTCTCGACTATTCCAAAAAACGTAGGATATGATACCCACAGTCAAGGCTATACATAGTGTAGATATAGATGTTATTTTTTTCAATGGAGTATATCTCTCCTCACATACATAGTTATTGATTAAATTATAATTTAATATGATTTCTATATAATATTCAAGTATTTTCCAAAAAAAAGAGTGATTTTTTATTCGTCTGTAGTCAGCACAAAAGGCTTTGAAAGCAGAGTAAAGTAGGAACCTTCAAACTTTGTGATAAAAGTAACAAACCTCTCGAAACCTTCGCGATACAATGAACATATCAACAAAAAATGAGGAATCAATTTGTTCATGAACAATGAAGGAGAGGATCAACATGGCAGCAAAAACACCTCTTGAGGTTGCACAATATACGGCGCAAACAGGTATGAAGAAGGCGCAATATCCGGTGTCTTCTGTATTGGTGCTTAGTTTTATGGCAGGGGCTTTTATTGCGCTGGGTTTTCTACTGGATATCCGGGTGATTGCATCCGCGCCGGCAGAGTGGGGAAGTCTGGTTAATCTGATTGGTGCAGCAGTGTTCCCGGTGGGACTAATCATGGTACTCATAGGTGGTGGCGAGCTGCTGACGGGCAACATGATGGCAGTTCCACTTGCAACGATTGCACGAAAATTATCCGTGGGTAGTATGTTTAAAAATCTATCCTTAGTAACGATAGGTAATTTTCTTGGAGCAATCTTTGTCGCGTACGCCTTTGGACATGTGCTTGGTCTGACCGGAGAGGGTGTATATCTGGCGAAAGTGGTGGATATGGCTGGGCATAAGCTGCATGACGGCTTCCTGCAAGCTTTCATCTCTGGCATCGGCTGTAACTGGCTGGTGGCACTGGCCGTGTGGTTATCTTATGCATCCGATACGATGAGTGGCAAGGTACTGGGCATTTGGTTTCCAACGATGGCATTTGTAGCTATTGGATTCCAGCACGTTGTGGCCAATATGTTCCTCATCCCGGCGGCAATCTTCGAAGGGCATTATTCGTGGGGCCAATATGTGATAAATTTCATTCCAGTGTGGCTCGGCAATCTGACTGGAGGTGCTCTGTTTGTAGCTGCAGCCTACTGGGTGGTGTACCTGCGCCAAGCTGAGCCGAAAGTGAAACCGGAGGCAGCAACGTTGATCGAAGCTGTGGAGACGGAGGCCAGAGCGATGTGGAGCAAGCAGGCATAGCGAGGCATGCATACACGTGTAATGAAATATTCATGTAGAAGTAAATACGATTCTGTCTTGCTCGGTTCATGGCGAATATGCTGTGATAGAGCAGGGCGGGATCGTTTTTATGTATGGGGACCTTGTTGGAATTCAACGCAAAATAAATTCGCCATGACAAGGTTCGGGGGAACGAAACCTGTTCATGGCGAATTTCGGGAGTGGTCCATGATATGGCATGAGGAGGAAGTGGGGAAACACTAGCCTAATGCCTTATTTTTAATTTACCCCTGATTTCTGAAGTTGAATCAAACTCAAAAACATTTTATTGAAAATATTTTGAAGGCGCTATAGCGGTGAATATGAAGCAAAAACATACTGTTCTCTTTACGCGATAACCTCGAAGAAGATATGATATAGGGATAGCTTTTAAAGAGGGGAGCCTTACGATGATCGATCAGGAGAATGGTGTATTTGCGGCGGTGTGCCCGCTCGACTGTCCGGACACTTGTGGTCTGTTATTACATAAAGAGAACGGAAAAATTGTGAAGGTGGCAGGCAATCCGGATCATCCGATCACCAAGGGTGCCATTTGTAATAAAGTCAGAAATATGACCGAGCGGGTGTACCATCCCGAGCGTCTACAATATCCGATGAAACGTGTAGGAGCCAAAGGTGAAGGCAAGTTCGAACGAATCAGTTGGGATGAAGCGATTAGGGAGATTACGACCAAGTTCACTGCATTGTCCGAAACCTACGGCCCGGAGAGCATCCTGCCCTACAGCTTTTACGGTAACATGGGCATTCTGGGCGTAGACGGTATGGATCGGCGTTTCTTCAATGCGCTTGGTGCGAGTGTACTGGAGCAGACGATCTGTAACTCCGCTGGAAATACCGGCTGGAAATATACGATGGGCGCCAACCGGGGAACTGTGCCGGAAGATACGGAGCATGCGGATCTCATCCTGGTGTGGGGCGGCAATATCGTCAGTACAAATATGCACCAAGTCGTTCTGGCGGAGAAAGCCCGCAAGAAAGGCGCCAAGATCGTCGTAATCGACGTTCATCGCAATCGTACCGCACAGTGGGGTGACTGGTTTATTCCGCTGTACCCGGGCACGGATAGCGCACTGGCGTTGGGCTTGATGCATGTGTTGTTCGAACGGGGACTAACGGATGAAGCGTTTATGCAAAAGTATACGGTGGGTCATGAGGCACTGCGTGATCATGTCCGCAGTTACACCCCTGACCGCGTTGCACGTATTACGGGCGTGCCGGAGGAGACGATTGTGCAGCTGGCCGAACTATACGGTAACGCACAGGCAGCCCATATTCACATCGGCAACGGCCTTCAGCACCATGATAATGGGGGCATGAACGTGCGTAGCGTTGCATGTCTGCCTGCCATTACAGGGCAATGGCTGAAGCAAGGCGGCGGTGCCATTCGCACCAACAGCTACGCGAGCACGAATAGCGACGCGCTCGAACGTCCGGAGCTGCGGCAGAATCCGGAGCCGCGAGTGGTGAACATGAACCGGATTGGTGAAGCGTTGCTGGAAGCAGAGCAGCCAATCCGGGCAATGATGGTTTACTGCAGCAATCCACTGGTGGTGGCACCGGATACCGAGCGGGTGGAGCGAGGTTTTGCACGGGAAGATTTATTCACGGTTGTGCATGATCTGTTCATCACGGATACGGCAAAATATGCAGATATCGTATTGCCAGCCACATCTTCATTTGAAGCGACGGACCTGTACACCTCTTATTGGCATCAGTACGTTCATCTGCAAGAGCCGGTAATTGCACCGATTGGGGAGAGCAAGAGCAATGTGGAACTGTTCTCACTGCTTGGGCAGGCTATGGGGTACGATCCTGCAATCTTCGGAGAAACGCCGGAACAGATGATTGAGGACGCACTTCAGGGCACAGGCAACCCCTACATGAATGGAGTCACGTTGGAGGGACTGAAGGAACACCGATTCGTGAAGCTGGATATGACGACACATGCTGTATTTCTGGATCAGTTGCCCACGCCTTCAGGCAAAATCGAATTGTATTCGGAGACAATGGAACAGAGAGGGCTTCCGCCGCTCCCTACCTATAGTGCTCTGGTTGAAGGATATGATGGGGAGAATCCGGCTGGACCTGCCGATACGTATCCATTGATGTTCCTGTCGCCGCCAAACCATAATTTCCTGAACTCCACCTTTGGCAATTCAGCCAAACATCAGCGTTTGGAAAAGATGCCTCTATTGCAGATACACCCTGAGGACGCTACCCGCAGAAACGTTGAGGATGGGGATGCGCTGGTCGTATGGAATGATCGTGGGCGCATCGAACTTACCGCCAAGGTGAGTGAGGCCATGTTGCCAGGAACCGTCATCAGTCAAGGCTTATGGTGGGATGGTGAAGGCAAGAAGCAGCGAGCGAATTCACTCACTTCCAATCGCTTGTCGGACATGGGGAACGGGGCCACCTTCTTCTCGGCCACTGTTGAAGTGAAGCGTCAATGAGTGTGCTTGCAGCATGATTTTTTTGAGGTAAGATGAACAAAGGCTAGAATTTGAGCAGGATTAAAGTGCAATAGATGTAACACTTCCAAAGGCCTTCGCTCTGGCTGGTTATGGTTATGCCGTCAGGGCAAAGGTTTATTTTTTATGGCTATTTGTTTGTGCAGAGGTACTAAGGAGAATGAATTAACGATGATGAGATGGCTTGATAACTATCCAAAAGAAGTGAGAATATTTTTGCTGGCAAGTCTGGTTAACGCAACAGGCAGTGCACTGATGTGGCCGCTGACCACCATGTATGTGTTTGATGAGCTAGGACGGACGATGGCTAACGCGGGTTTTGTAATCCTGATTCAATCCCTGGGTGGCATCTTTGGACAATTGCTTGGAGGTTCGTTGTACCATCGGGTGGGTGTGAAGAAGCTGATTATTGGCTCACTGGTGCTGAATGCGTTAGGTTTGTTTGCGCTGCCCTGGATTAGCGCGTACTGGGTCGTATTTATATCTGCCATGGGCTGGATTGGCTTGTTCAGTTCATTGTCGCTGCCAGCGATTCAAGCCTTTATTGGCTTCCGGTTTGCGGAGCGACGCGGTGAATTATTCAATATCATCTATGTAGCGAACAATATCGGGGTGGCGATTGGAACGGCGCTGAGTGGTTTTCTGGCTGACTTTTCCTATCACCTCAGCTTTGTGTTGAACGGGGTAACCTCAGCCGGATTTGCGATGTTCTTCTGGTATTATCTGTCCCGCGTTGAACCGGATCAGGGGGAGGTACATCTGACGAAACGCAAAACCGTTCCCGATGGTCCGGGCGTCTGGGCACTGCTGGGCAATACCCGATTATATCTGTTTATGAGCTTGGGTGTGCTCTTCCTGTTATTCGGCAACTCCATCTGGAACACAGGTGTGTCCCCGTATATCATTTCTGAGGGTATGGAAAAAAGAATGTACGGTCTGCTCTGGACCCTGAACGGGGTGCTGATCTTTGTGGGCCAACCTTTCACCAGTTGGGTAAAACGGACCATGGCCCGTACCTCCACTGCCCAGATGACAGCGAGTGCGGTATTCTATGGCATGGCCTACATTGTCATGATCACCATGTACAGCTATCCGGGCATGGTGCTCGCCATGGTACTTGCCACGTTTGGAGAGATGTTGATCTCCCCTGCAACGCCTGCATTTATCTCCGAGCATGCGGGCAGGGCAGCTCCTTTTTACATCGGGATATCGGGTGGAATTGGTGCTGTTGGACGGGTTATCGGACCCTACGCGATGGGGGTTATGTATGACAAGCAAGGACTTATTCCTGTAGCTTGGCTGGCAACAGGCACAGCAGCTATTGCTGTACTTGGTTTTGTACTGCATGCGGTGTTGAACCGTAATCGTGAAGTGAAGGAGTATGGAATGGACGCCTAACAGATCTCATCGTGTTGGATAGGATGCGGAAGGAAGAACGAGTTGAAGTGGACGGTAAATCCACTGTAATCTGTCTGCTCATCCGTAAATTATAGTTGACAAAAAAATATATTTATGCTATAATTTACATATAAAAATATTCCGTATATAATAAGATTCTCCTGGCCAGGGGAATCTTATTTTTGTTTGTACGGGAGGAATAAGTATGAAGCAAAATGAATCCAGTATCACATCATTGATTTCGACTTTTGGCCGAGCCTATCACAGCCAACATGACACACCCCTCATTTTTGATGATTTTATGGCGAGATTGCTAATCTCTCCTCAAGAGTTTTCAGATATCAGCAATAACATGGTTAGAGGCATTCATTTTTTCAACCCGGATATGGCTCAACAGCTCAAGGACGACCCGGAAAAGATTCTAAAATGGATTACCCAGGTACAGTTATCTCCAATAACTCTATCTCGGGCCGCTTACTGTGAGCATGTACTCTTGCATGAAGTCGCGTTGGGATTGAAGCAGGTAGTCATTCTTGGCGCCGGGATGGATACGTTTGCTATGAGGCATCCGGAATTGGAGGACACGCTGGATATCATTGAAGTAGATTATCCGGCTACACAGCAATTCAAGAAGGAGCGGCTGAATCAGGTCGAGCTAACTATTCCGGACAATCTCCACTTTGTACCCATGGATTTTACGCGTGAGCTTTCGAATGACAGCTTGACTCTTGAAGGTTTGAAGAAACGGAAGACGTTGGCTAGTCTCCTGGGTGTTTCGTATTATTTGCCCAAAAATGATCTGTTTAACGTGATTCGTCATGTGTTTGCGAACCTGCCAACCGGAAGCTCTATAGTTCTGGATTATGCAGATGAGCATCTTTTTGAGGAAAAAGGAATGTTTAATCGGGTTGAAAATATGGTTAAATTGGCTGCAATGGGTGGTGAGCCGATGCAATCCGGGTACGCATATGCGGAGATGGAGGCTTTGCTTGATGAAGCGGGGTTGCTTATCTATGAGCATCTGACTCCGGAGGCGATTCAGGAACAGTTTTTCCAGAATCGAATCGATTATCTAAGGGCATTTGAAACGATACATTTCATTCACGCAGTAAAAAAATAAATCAATCCGGGCATGTATGGTCACGTAATAGCCCGCATTTGCATAGCAGCGGCAAACCTTCACCCTGTGGCAGGGTGAAGGTTGTTTGGTTTGATCAAAGGACCAGCACAAACCATGATTCTGTAGCCAATAAAATCACACGTGATACAAATGTTTAGAAATCAGACTTGTTAGGGTGCAATTCCATGTCATTCAACGTTCTCTCCTCTATTTGTGCATAATGCCCATATAATAGAATGGATCTGGTTAAAGGCAGGAGGATGCATACGATGTACAAGGTTTTGCTGGTTGATGATGAATTTATGATCTCGGACGGGATTTCCAGTGTGGTGAACTGGTCCCGATTAGGAACAGAACTGATAGGCATTGCTCAAGATGGATTGGAAGCGCTTGCTTCAATTGAGCGGCAACGCCCGGATATCATCATCTCGGACATCCGTATGCCGGGAATGGATGGGTTACAGCTGGTTGAAGCTGTGGCAGAGAAGTATCAGCATATCTCGTTTATCATGCTCACGGGTTTTACGGAGTTCGAATATGCGAAGACCGCCATGCAGTATGGGGTGAAGCACTACTTGCTTAAGCCCTGCAGTGAAGAGCATCTCGTACAGGCTATCAGTGAATTGGTCAGTGAGAAGCGGGAGTTGACCGATCAGGAGCGTTTTGTACAGACGATCCAATATAATCTGGAGCGTGTACTGCCGCATGCCAAGGAATATTTTCTGAAAGAGCTGGTCACGAACAGAACATACGGGGTCAAGGAATGGAAGTATTTCGAGGAATTATTCGATGTACAGTTTCAGGATCAACGTGTGCGGTTGCTGCTGGTAGAGATCGAGGGGGATCATGAGTATTTGCACTTGTTCGCGGTTAAGAACATTGCCGAGGATATTTTTCACAATCCCATCTTAAGTGCCACGGTTGGAAGGCATATGCTACTAATTATGGAGGACAAGTTGTCTGAAACGCAGTTGTTCCATAATATCGATGAGATTCGCGCCACATTTACCCGATATTATCATGACGATCTCACGATTGCGCTGAGCGAGCCAGGAGATCTATCGCAGGCACGCCATTTGTACATGCAGACGCTGGTCTATCTCAATTACCGCTTTTACCTCGGTGAGGGCAGTCTCATTATGGAGCGGGATGTCTACTCTCCCGGGGAGCGCACCCTTCCTGAATTCGAATACGATCCGGAGCGGATGGTTACTGCAATCAAGGCGGGGCACTGGCAGGAAGTCGGATCAGAGCTGAACCGGATGTTTCAGATGCTTGCCAGCTTGCGATACGATATATCCCAAACAAAGTCCTATCTTATTCAGATGTTTATGGAGATGATTCGACTCAGTGGCTCTGCCGAGATGAAAAGGTATATGGACCAGTTGCCGGGCATGATTGAATCCAGCACGCTGCATTCTTTTCAACAGTTTCTGCTTGCCGTCGCCAAGGAAATCACGCTGCGCCGCTACGAACAACACCGCTCCAGACAATCGCAGATGGTAGGTAGTGTGAAACAGTTGGTAGAGAAACGCTACAAGGACGAGACATTAACACTCCAGTCCATTGCTGGGGAAATATACATGAATCCAGACTACATCGGCAAAATGTTCAAAAAAGAAACCGGTGAGAAATTTACGAACTATGTGTTAAGCTACCGCATCCGTAAAGCGTTGGAGCTTCTGGAGCAGGACGGGAACTGCACTGTATCCTCGCTTGCCGAGCAGACAGGGTTTGGTGCCAACTGGCCATATTTCAGCAAAATGTTCAAGAAATACACGGGATTCTCCCCTTCCGAGTATAAAAAAGTACCCTAGGACAGCGTCGCTCTGGCTTTTACATAGCTAATCTTTATATCCGATCTATATCCGATCTATATCCGATCTACATCTAATCTGTGATCGGGCCCTGTACGCCATTCATCGGCAGCAGGGTCTTTTTTTGTCGGACGGAACTCGGTTTTGAACATCCATTTATCGGAAATGAGCATGGGAAGAAAAGGCGCTCGCTTCTATCATTAGAAGTGTCATGTTAGTGAATCAATACCGAGAGTGGAGGTTGAGTGGATGGAGCTGAATCGAAGCCGGGGGATCGAACCTGGGCGTTTGAAGCCAGCTGGCAAATGGAGTTCGGTGAAAAAGGAACTTGTCCGCAACAGATACGTCTATCTGATGCTCGTTCCTGTGGTAGCCTACTATCTGATTTTCAGCTATGGGCCAATGTACGGGCTACTGATGGCATTTCAGGAATCCTACAACCCGATCAAAGGAATCTTGGCAGGCGAATGGGTCGGATTTGACAACTTCACCATGTTTTTTGAAAGTTATTATTTCTGGCGACTGATTAAGAACACACTGATTTTGAGTTTTTACAGTATTGTGTTTGGTTTCCCGGCTCCGATTCTACTAGCACTGTTGCTGAATGAAGTCCGGAAAAAGTGGTTCAGAGGCGCAGTACAGACCATTAGTTATATGCCGCATTTCATCTCGGTTGTCGTCGTGGTTGGAATGTTGAAAACGTTCTCATCTCTGGACGGTGGGTTATTTAACGTCATTCGTGACTTTTTCGATCTGCAGCCGATTATGTTTTTGGCGGAAAAAGATATGTTCCGTCCGATGTACATCCTGTCCAACATATGGCAGGGAGCAGGCTGGGCCTCGATTATCTTTTTGGCAGCACTTAGTGGGATTGATCCACAGTTGTATGAGGCTTCCAAAATTGATGGTGCAGGCCGCTGGAGACAGCTATTACATATTACACTGCCGGGCATTATGCCAACGATTGTGATCATGTTAATTCTGCGTATGGGGGCGGTCATGAACGCGGATTTTCAGAAAATATTGCTGATGCAAACGGCACCGACCTATGAGACATCGGATGTCATCTCCACCTTTGTTTATCGATCCGGTATTTTGGAAGGGAATTATACGTATTCAACCGCCATCGGACTATTTAACGGTGTCATTAATTTCGCACTGCTCATTATCGCAAATGCGATCAGCAGAAAGCTTAACTCAACCAGTCTCTGGTAATTGGAAGGTGAAGCGATGAAACAGTCTATAGGGGAACGACTTTTTGATGTATTCAATACACTGCTGCTCGTGGTGATCATGATTTTATGCTTTTACCCGATGCTGTACGTGTTCAATTCTTCAATCAGCGATCCGGATCAGATGTTACGTTCCCGGTCATTGATGCTCATTCCTGAAGGTTTCCAGCTGGGAGCGTACAAGTCGGTATTTCAGGATACTCGCATCTATACGGGATATATGAACACCTTGTTCTATGTTGTGGTGGGTACAGCCATCAATCTGCTCATGACTTCGCTGGCAGCCTATGGGTTATCACGCAGTGATCTGATGGGCAGAAAAACGTTGATGAAATTAATTACGTTCACGATGTTTTTTGGCGGGGGCATGATCCCGACTTTTCTGCTGATTCAGAATCTGGGCATGGTGGATACCCGTTTCGCGCTTATTATTCCGGGTGCCATCAGTACGTTCTATTTCCTCATTATGAAAACAAACTTTGAGGGCATTCCGATCAGTCTGATCGAATCGGCGAAGCTTGATGGCGCCAATGACTTTCTGATTCTGTTTCGAATTGTACTGCCTTTGTCAAAGCCAATCCTGGCGGTCATGATGCTGTATTATGCGGTTGACCATTGGAATGATTATGTCGGACCGATGCTTTACCTGCGCAGTCAGGAGTTGTATCCGATCCAGATTATTATGCGTGATATTCTGATCAGCAGCAGTACGGAGGCCATGGGCGCTGGCGCTGATACCGGCTTTGCCATTGGGGAGAACATCAAATATGCGACCATTATTATCTCCACGCTGCCGATTATGCTGGTATATCCGTTCATCCAACGTTATTTTGTTCAGGGCGCTCTAATCGGTGCTGTGAAACAATAAAAAATGTATCCTATGGAGGCGAATTACTTGAAAAAAAGAATGGGGTCCATCCTGTTGTCATCGCTACTTACCATGTCTTTACTGGCGGGCTGTACGGGTGATAATGAACCAGGTAACGCAGAGCCAGCAGAAGGAACAGAACCTGCGGTGCAGGCATTAACCGAGATTCCGCTACCGATTACAAGTGAGCCATTTACCATTGACTACTGGCGCGCCAATGATGCCAAACTGACAGCTTCCTTGAACAATTTTGGCGATATGGCGTCTTACAAGGAAAAGGAGAAATTGACGGGAATCAAAGTGAAGTTCACACATCCTCCGCTTGGACAACAACGTGACCAGTTCAATCTGTTGATCTCCACGAAAGAACTACCGGATGTCATTTATTATAACTGGGCGGATGCCGTTGGCGGACCGGAAAAAATGATCAAGGATGGTCGAATCATTCGATTGAACGAACTGATCGACAGTTATGCACCGAACTTAAAGCGGATTATTGAATCCGATCCGGATGTGAAGAAACAGATTGCACTCGACGATGGCACGATCTATATGTTCCCGCTGCTCAAGCTGGATGCATTGAAGCTGAATGCTACTTCCGGTTTAATTATGCGCCAGGACTGGCTTGATAAATTAAATCTCAAAGTACCTACCAACATTGATGAGTGGTATACGGTGCTTAAGGCATTCAAGGAACAGGACCCCAACGGCAACGGCAAGCCAGATGAGCTGCCATTCACCGGAAACTGGGGACCGGGTAACCTGACTAAGCTCCATGATTTTGCCGCGGCCTTTGGTGTAATTGGTGGCTTCCAGATGAATGGAGACAAGGTGGAGTTTGGACCGATTCAGCCGGGCTACCGTGATTTCTTGGAGACCATGGCCAAGTGGTACAAGGAAGGGCTGATTGATCCCGAGATCATGACCAATGACGGTAAAGCTTTCGATTACAAGGTCACCAGCAATCTGGCAGGCGCATATCAGGGTGGGGTGTTCAGCGGCATGGGGAAATACTTTAATCTGATGAGAGATACGGATCCGAACTTTAACGTGACTGGTGTACCGTGGCCTGTATCTCCGGATGGAACTTCGTATGCGACATTTAATCTGGACGCTAAAGTGTTGACTTATGGTGAGGCCATTACAGCTTCCGCGGACGAAGACAAACTGAAATATATTGTACAGTGGATGGACTACAACTATAGCGAAGAGGGTAGTGATCTGTTCAACTTTGGTATCGAAAATGACAGCTATGTTCGTGATGGGGAAGGTGTCAAATTCACAGATACCATCATTAATAATCCGAACGGTCTGACGTATGATCAGGCACTGGCTTCTTATGCCTTATCCATTATGGACGGTCCGATCAATCAGGATAGTCGTTATTTGGATGCCTTACTATTTGACGACGGACAACGTGCCGCGAATGCGGAATGGATGAAAGCAAGCTCAGCTTTAACGCTTCCTCCAATTCGTTTGTCAACAGATGAGGTGACCACAAGTACGTCCATCATGAGCCAGGTGAATACGTATTTGAATGAAACGATGACTGCCATCATTAGCGGACAGAAGCCGATCACTGAATTTGACACGATGGCCGAAACAATCAAGAGCATGGGCATTGACCGGGCGATTGAGGTTCATCAGGCGGCCTATGACCGATATCAGTCCAAATAATACGTGAGAAATCGAGCGCTAAAACTTTGGGAAAACCTTCCTGCATGTGATATACCTAGTAGTATCACGTGGTTCAAAGGAGCGCTTTGGTCATGACAGCCTACCGCAAACTCAGCATCAAAATGAAAATGTTTCTGATGATTATGTTCATGATGGCGTTTATCATCATCCTGGCGTTTGGGTCCTTGTATTATACGTACTCGGTGTATGACAAACAGCTGTTTGATAAGTCATCCCGACTTCTGAACCTTTCTTCGTCTACAGTGGATGTTGAACTTCAGAAGTTGGAAGCGTTATCATTAAACATGATCTCTGATACTCAGATTCAAAGAGCTTTGAAGTCGTTGCTGGATGACGATAGCGCATATTCAAGCTTTATTGAACGAAAGAAGATCACGGATCGGCTATGGGAGCATATTAGTGGGGCTGCACGTTATGTGCAATCCGTTCATCTGATTGATTCCAGAGGAAGAGTCAATAAATATGGCGAGACACTAACCGTATCCCAGGAAAAATATGATCGGATGATTGCGGCTGCGGAGCAGGCCAATGGTGCAGTACGCTGGTTATACCCTGATGACGATGACCCGATGCTGGTTATGGTCCGTCAGGTGAGAGCCTACGAACCGATGACCCTGGAACCGGTAGGCATACTGTTTCTGCGTATTAATATCGAGCGACTCGTTGAGGAGTATGCGGGCATCGATAGCCAGGACAGTGACATTATTTTAAAAGCAGGCAGTGAGGTGGTCTATCCTTATCGCCAGCTTCCAGAAGCGGTGTCCACGGGGCTGAATCCACTTCCAGGCAGTGGGGGATATGAGATCAAAAATTTGGATGGGAGGGAGATATTTCTTTCCCAGAAGAAATCCGCATACACCGGCTGGGTGTATTATAATATGGCCTCTTATGATGAAATTTTTGAACGTATTATATGGTTGAAAAATAGTTTGATTGTCGTTTATCTTATCGCCATTCTGGTTGTTCTCGCGCTTGGTATGGTGTTCGCACGCAGTCTGACAAGGCCGATCAGGCAGCTTATCAGTCAGATGAAGGAGGTTCAGTATGGGGATCTGGAGAACATAGACGCCAATCTGTCCATTCCAACCCACCAGCACATGGATGAACTGGGGTTATTACAGCGTACGTATCGACTGATGATTACACATATTAATACATTGATCAAAGAAAATTATGCAAGCCAACTGGTCATTAAGGAAACAGAGTTCAAGGCATTACAGGCGCAGATCAATCCTCACTTTTTGTATAATGCATTGGATTCGATCCATTGGCTGGCCAAAAAGAACAGACAGGAGCAAATCTCCAGTATGGTGCTGTCACTTGGGTATTTGCTGCGTTCCTCCATCAGCTTCAAGCAAAATATCATTACCATTGCCGAAGAGCTGGAGATCGTCAATCATTATATCACCATTCAAACCTACCGTTTCCGGCAGCGGCTGGATTTCCGTATGGATGTGCCTGCTTCTTATCTGGGGTGTGCCATTCCCAAGTTGACCCTACAGCCATTACTGGAGAATGCCATTCAATATGGTCTGGAACCGCAGGTTGGATCATGTCTGATTCGAGTGTATGCCGAGATATCAGGTGGCAAGTTGGCCCTTATCGTGGAGGATCACGGTCCCGGCATGGAACCTGAATATGTGGAACAAGTGATGCGCGGAGAAGTGAAGACCAGAGGAACAGGTATTGGTCTGCTGAATATCAGGGAGCGGGTACGTCTGGCTTTTGGAGAAGAATATGATGTTTTGCTGGAGAGCAAGCCGGGGCTTGGAACAAGAGTAATGGTGCTGCTGCCACCCCCATCACCAGGTAAGGAGGAGAGGCTATGAGAAGATTATGGCGAACCATAGGCATGATCTGTCTTATGCTGACTCTTCCTGGCTGCGTGAACCAGTTGGATCAAAGGCCAGGCATGATTGTGGACGAAGAGCCGATAACGCTGCGAATCGCATGGTGGGGCGGGGAGTTCCGCAACAATGCAACGATAGCTGTTATCAACCTGTATGAGAAGTTGAATCCACATGTAAACATTGAATACGAATATAGCAGTTTCAACGAATACTGGAGAAAACTTGCCCCACATGCAGCAGGCAATGCGTTGCCCGACATTATCCAGATGGACATCTCCTATCTGTCCCAGTACAGTTCGTTGCAACTGTTGGAGGATATGACACCGTACATGCAGAGTGGGCTAATCGACACGACATATATTGAGAAGGATCAGCTGGAGAGTGGTAGCCTGAATGGAAAAACCTATGGTCTCAGTTTGGGGGTTAACGCCATGCTCAGCATCTATGATCCGGAAGTGTTGAAGGCCAATGATATTGAATTGCCAACGGATACGTGGACATGGGCGGATTTTGACCGGATGGGCGAGCAATTGCTCGGGAAAGGCATCTATCTGGGAACCTATTTCACGCCGGAACAGTTTTTCGCGTATTACTTGAGACAATACGGTTCCAAGCTGTACGCCGAGGATGGCGAGAGGTTGGGTTATGAGGATGATGGATTGTTTATTGATTACTTTGGCAGGATGCAGCAGCTCGCGGAGAAAAAGCTTATTTTTGCACCGGATATCTGGACATCCGACATTGGCCAGCCTGATAACGACCCGTTTTATCTGGGAGAGGCTTTGTTTAGCTGGGGGTATTCCAACCAATTTATCAGCACCGCTCAGCGTTATGGCAAACCCTTAACCATCTCCCCAATGCCTGGGCCAAACAGCCAGGATGGATTGTTTTTGAAGCCAGGCATGTTTTTCTCCATGGCGGGCAATTCCAGACATAAGGAGGAGGCGGCCAAGTTCATCAGCTTTTTTGTGAATGATTTGGATGCCAATCTGCTGCTCAAAGGGGAGCGGGGTGTGCCCGTCTCATCCAGTGTCAAAGAGCGGATGAAGCTGGTGGTTGAACCGGAGCTGGCGCAGGTGTTTGACTATATTGATTGGGTTGCGGATAACAGCACTCAGATGGACCCGCCTGATCCTGTAGGTGCACCCGAGGTCACTGCGGTATTGCGAGAGTTGTATGATCTTCTGCTGTTTGGCAAAATTACGCCTGAGCAAGCGGCAAAGGATTTTCGTGAGCGAGCGAATGCCATTTTGGGTGGTAAGTGATATAAATTGAACTAAATGTCATTTACACTTGCCACTTCGATGACAGAACAACCTTCCCTCTTGTACAGAAGGAAGGTTGTTTTACTGCTGTAGTGACTTATTTGTACAACTCATATATTGAACTTAAAGCGTTTAAGCCTACCTTTAACCAAACTGGGCTTGATGCAGTCGGCTGTATGGGCCTTTACGAGCGAGTAGTTCTTCATGACTTCCTTGTTCGGCTACGCTGCCGTTCTCCACCACTACGATACGATCGGCGTGTCTGATCGTCGCCAGACGATGGGCGATCACCAATGTCGTACGTCCTTGGGCCAGCTCGGACAACGCCAGTTGAATGGCAGCTTCCGTCTCGGTATCGAGTGCGGAGGTAGCTTCATCCAGAATGAGAATTGGCGGGTTTTTCAGGATCATTCTTGCGATGGACAAACGTTGCTTCTGTCCGCCGGACAACTTCACGCCACGTTCACCGATCATGGTATCGAGTCCATCTGGCTGGGACTGTACCAGCTCTTCCAGTTGGGCCCGGCGAATGGCTTGCCAGATTTCTTCATCGGAAGCATTCAGTTTGCCGTATGCAATATTTTCTCGAATCGTTCCATCAAACAGGAAAATATCCTGCTGCACAATCCCGATATGGGAGCGCAGTGATTCCAGTGTCATGTCCTTCACCGGAATGCCATCGATGGAGATATGTCCCGCATCGACATCATAGAAGCGTGGGATCAGACTGCATAACGTCGTTTTACCTCCGCCCGAAGGTCCAACCAGAGCAACCGTCTGGCCTGCCTGAATATTCAGATTGACCTGAGACAGCGTAGGTTTGTGTTCTCCATAAGAAAAGGTAACGTTATGGAAAGCAATATCGCCTTTGACATTCGGAATCGGTTTCGCCTGAGGTGTATCTTCTACATCCGGCACAGCTTCAAGCAACTCCAGGTAACGTCTGAATCCGGCGATGCCTTTGGGATACGTCTCGATGACGGAGTTAATCTTTTCAATCGGTCCGAGGAATACATTGGATAACATCACAAAAGCGATGAATTCTCCGTATGTCATACTGCCTTGAATGACAAACCAGGTTCCACATACCAGTACAAACAGCGATACAAATTTCATCAGGATAAAACTGAGTGAAGAGTTCCAGGCCATAATGCGGTAGGTGATCAATTTGGTGAGTCTGAAACGTTCGTTGTTCTCAACGAAACGTCCTACTTCATGCTTTTCATTGGCAAAAGCTTGTACCACACGGATGCCGCTCACATTGTTCTCTACCCGTGCATTATAATCGGCGATATCCGCAAACATGCGCTTAAACGCCTTGGACATTTTGCGACTGAAATACAGTGACAGGTAGATCATCAGCGGAACGATGATAAACGTCATCACAGCGAGCTGCCAGTTGATCCCCAGCATAATCCCGAAAGCTCCGGCCAGTGTCATAAAGGCGATAAATAAGTCCTCGGGTCCGTGATGTGCGATCTCACCAATATCCATCAGATCGTTGGTCATGCGGGAGACCAGATGTCCGGTCTTATTGTTATCGAAGAAACGGAAGGACTGCTTCTGTACTCGCTGGAACAGTTCACGCCGCATATCGGATTCGATGTTAATGCCAAGCTTGTGGCCCCAATAGGTCACTGCATAATGGAAAAAGGAACTGAGCAGGTAGATGCCGAGCAACCCGACACACGCTGCTAAGATCATGGACCAATTGCCAGCCGGAAGCAGTTGATCGACCACCCGGTTAACGGCGAGTGGAAAGGCTAACTCCAGCAGCGCGGCGGCGATGGCACAGGAGAAGTCCAATATAAAGAGCCTTTTGTAAGGGCGATAATAAGACATAAAACGGCGAAGCATATGTAAGTCCTCCTCGATATGACACAAATGCCCGAGCAGGCTGATTAGGGCGTGTCTCAAAACTCGCTGAAGTGCATCTTTTACCGCCTTTTCGCCCCCTGCTGCGTCACTTTCCCTTGACGTGCCCCGGCACGCCCGCGGAAAACTTCCTGGCTTGGAACGAAAATTCGGCAAAATCTGCTTCCTTCGGAGTTTTTAGACGCGCCCTAGCCTATCCGGACACCTGTATTCATCCTTGTGTTATTTACGGTTTTGTTCTGCACGTTCTACGATCATATCGGCGAATTCTTCAGCCTGACCTTGAATCGCAATCGGGTCGAAGTACCAGTAACGGTCTTCCAGCAACTCATACACCTGATTGTTTTTCACAGCCGGCAGGGATTGCCAGATGGAGTCGCCTTGGTAATTTTTATTGTTCTCTCCAACGGTTAAGAAGATATGATCCCCTGCATAATCACCAACAACTTCACGCGAAATCTCTTTCCATTGGGTATCACCCATCAGTTCTTTTTTGGTGATTTCGAGTGGGGCAAGTTGCAAAGCACTGTAGACCGCTTGTCCGCCTCGACCAAAATTGTCTCCATATCCATAATAACTTTTGTCGGATACTTCAAGGATGGAGAAGGTTTCCTCCGGTTTAATGACGGTTTTCACCTTAGCACGAGCAGCTTCAATCCGTTCATCGTACGTTTTCAGCCAAGCTTCGGCTGCTTCGGATTTGTTCATCAGTTCTCCGAATCCCCGGATTTCGTCATGCACATTGGTGAATGTACCATAAGGAATCACTACGGTAGGTGCGATCTTTTGATAACTTTCAATCTCTTCGGCTTGATCAGAGTAGGTAATGATCAGATCCGGGTTCAAGGCAACAACCTTCTCCATGGATACCGCCGCCCGATCACCAATACTCTCTATGCCCGCCACCTGCTCGGCATAGAACGGGTTCTCCAAATAATATTGAACAGCCCCAACGGGTTTCACACCCAGTGCAAGCAGATCACTTACGTACATATCGGTAACGATCCGTTTCGGTTCAGCCGGAATTTCAACATCCCCGCTTAATGACTTGTAGATTCGCGTAGCATTTGAATTATCCGAACCGGACGACGTGTCTGTGTTAGTCTCGGTAGAGCCTGTTGTCGTTTCAGTTCCCGCTGCCGATGTCTGTTCAGTGGCAGTCGAGCCTGTTCCGCTGCTGCAAGCAGCCAGGATCATAATGATGGCGAGCATAAGCAGCAAGCCGGAAAAGCGTTTTTTTGCAGCAAACATATTCTTGTTCCCCCTGTGTTTAATCAATAATGATTATTATTCTCATTTATAACATAGGGGAAGACGTGATATTTGTACATGGACAACTATGATCAGTACTGCATGGACAATTATGATGTGAGGTGACGCATGATATGCTGCAACTGCTCCATAACAGACAAGGGATCGAATCCATAGAACATGTCGGCATCAATCTCGTATACACGTCCTTCACGAACGGCGGAGAGAGTGCCCCAAGATTCCTGATTCAGCAGGTTATCCAGCATTTCTCGTTCGGCAGGTTTCTCAGGGTAGGCAACAAACATGTGATCTGCGGCATATAAGTGAATCTCGGACAACGGAACATGAACGTACCCCGTAAGTAACTGTCCATCCTGTTCCATCCGTGACGGTGGAGTGAAGCCGAGCGATTGATACAGCACGTGAGAAGCTCTGCCCCAGCCATGACCATAGATATAAGCGCCGTCCTCTCCAATCATAAACATGCAAACTGCGGACCCTCGTGTTCCTTCCATCCATTGATCTAATGTATGACTGGCCTCTTGCTCAAGTTGATGATATTTATCTAACAACGCTTGTGCATTGGACTCAAGCCCAGTAATTCGGCCGAGATGAAGAAGCTGCTCCTGCCAATCAAGTTCCTCAAAGGGCATCAGAATGGTCGGTGCGATCAGACGTAGTTCATCAGAAGCGGGATGTGGTGCATAACCGATAATGACATCAGGATGAGCATTCGCAATCAGCTCTGGATGTTTAACCAGCTCATATTCGGAATGTTGCTCAAATTGTTCATGACCATTATGACCATGTTCCCCCAGTTTTTCTTCCATCCAGCTGGCAACGGCGCCCATGTGGGGAGTGTGGCCCAGTGCCAGAAGTGAGGCCGTATAATTGTAAGTCAAAGATACAATCTTTTTGGGCATTTTCCGGTAGTGTGTTGGTGCTGATCCAACCATCTGTTTGAATTTGCGGCTCAGATAAAAGGTATCCCTGTAGCCTGTCAGTTGTGCAATCTCCTGTAGCGTAGGGTTCGCGAACAACAGATGTTCTTGAGCCATTCTAATTCTGAGACGAGTTACATATTCAACAAACGTAAGACCTGTATGTTTCTTGAACTCCCGTGAGAAATGCTCGGGACTTACATTCGCATCTCGTGCCAATTGTTCGCGGGTCAACGGATGGGTATACATCTGATGGATATGTCTGAGCACGGCATCGAGCCAGGAGTGATCTTCATGAGCAGAATGAGCCACATGATCCCGCAAAATATCCAGTAAGTCATAGAAAAGCATATGTGGCCTGAATGGACTGGAATCATGGCCTTTCGAACTTGCTTGAACCAGCTCTACTGCCCTATCGGTGAGAGTACGACTCGCAATGGGAGCTGGTATCCCGAAAGGCCAGAAAAGCTGTTCATTTTCAGTGGAATCAAAAGCAATAGCAATGCCCTGTACTGGCGACAGGGAGCCACGCTTGTTCTCGTGCTGAAGCAGGCTTCCAGCTTGTCGAACGACTGCACAGCCTGCATTTAATGTCAGTTTACCCTCTGCACTGATCAGCCTGGCCTGGCCAGCAGTAATGACATATAGCACATGAAGAGTGCTCCACATCTCATCTATGCGGGAGAATGCCTCGCGGTCGTGAAGCTGCACCAGATGGCGCAGCTTGAACAGGACATCAGGGATGGACTGAACTTTCTGCAAGGGAACTGGGTGCGACAGCGATTTTTTAGGATAAGTTGGTTTGGATGTATGCATTAAATAACCGTCTCCTTACATAGGTAGGCAAGGGCATCATTCCTCTTATGCCCTTCGTATACTGGCGAAATTCTCGAATCTGAACTATTATGCAGTATATACTATAAACGGAGTGACGTGGATGGACAGATTGAGCATTTTATATTTTTCTGTGGAAAATGGATAAAGTGGTTGAAATCGCTATCAACACCGACTATAATGAAAATGTCGAAACGTTTCAATCTGACGTTTGCTACCCGTTTCATTGTGTTAGGCAATAACGGTTCATAGGACGCCAGATTGAAAGACGCGTCATAACCATCATTATTTGTATATATTGGAATGAGGAACATTAACAGTGGTACCCTAAGGATGGAGACAAGGATTTTTTTTGAGAATACCTCGAAACGTTTCGATTGATAGCTATACCATTGCTATGTAAAATGATTAATGAACGATTGTATAGGATGTAGTGGTTGTTAAGACCATGTACCGTATAAAATGTAGATAACCTTAGAATTTGTTCTAGTTTAGAAGGAGCGAATGTGGAATGGCAACGATTAAGGATGTGGCAAAGCTCGCAGGTGTAGCACTCTCGACTGCTTCCTATGCGCTGAGCGGGGATAGCAAGGTTAGTGCCAAGACCAAGGCTAAAGTGCTTGAGGCAGCACGAGAACTGAATTACCGCAAGAACGGCTTTGCCATGGACCTGAAACGGAGCCGGACAAACACGATCGCTTTGATCCTGACCGATCTGTCGGGCCCATATTACTCGGAGTTGATCCGTAGTGTACAGGATGTAGCCCTCGCGAATGGGTATGACCTGATTGCGTGCAGCTCCATGGGTGGACGGGATTCAACGGCAGTACGATTTTTGCGTGAAAAAAGAGTAGATGGAGCCATCATCCTGGCGCATAACATTCATGATGATATTCTGGTAGAATCTGCCGGTCATCGGTTTCCGATCATTGTGATGGATCGTCAGCTGTCGAGTGACCATTTGGTCAACGTGCTGGTGGATGGAGAGCAGGGCGGTTACCTTGCAACCCGCCACCTGATTCAGGCAGGACATCAGAAGATTGCTTATATCAGTGGCCCATCCAACTCGTATGACAACGCGCTCCGTTACCAAGGGTATCTGCGAGCGATGCGGGAAGCGGGACTTGAAGAAAAGTCCAAATGGCGACTGAACGGTAACTTTGTGCGTGAGGGCGGATACAGTGCAACCAAGATGATGATCATGCAGGGCGAGCTTCCCTCAGCGGTATTTTACGGTAACGATGAGATGGCGATTGGCGGCCTGAAGGCATTGGAAGAGCGCGGTGTATCGGTGCCGAATGACATTTCCGTGATCGGTTTTGACGATATTCAGTTGTCCGAATATGTGCATCCACCGCTGACAACGATACGCCAGCCGAAGCATGAAGCCGGGTCGCTCGCCGGACATCTGTTATTCCAGATGCTCAATGGCGAAGCGGTTGACTCTTCATATACGTTAACGATTAATATGATCGAGCGCAGCTCTGTACGTTCGGTTTAGACCGAATCTGAACAACAAAGAACTGCCCGCATGCTGAAGTAAAAGTTTAATGATGGGGTTATCGTCCGGACGGGCTGTAAAAAGCCGGTTTGAAGAGGCCCCTATTCTTTTTCAGATTCATCGAAACGTTTCGATTTTAACTAATTCAAGGAGTGAACCTTATGACAACGATGATTAATGAACCGATCCGGTTAAGTGCCGGAGAGTTATCCTTTACTTTTTTGAACAGTGGAGACCTGTACCAAGCTACATCCGGTACAACGATGTTGAACCAGTTGCTCAGCAACCAGATTGATGGATCTTTGAACAACCTGTACCTGCGTGTGCATGAGGGAGAGAAAATCAGCTCGTTCCCGTTGCTCGGTGTACGTTCGAACAGCAAGGTGATTACAAGCAAAGCACAGTCCAGCAACCAGTTGATCTGGGAGGGCACAGTCCAGCTTGAAGGTAATGAACAAGGCATTGGCTATCAGGTCGTATTTACGGCTACAACGCAAGGTGTCTGGTTCTGGGATGTGAAGCTCACAGGACAACAACTTAACGTAGACGTGGTGTACGGACAGGATGTAGGTCTTGCTGATCCAGGTGCGGTACGCAGTAATGAAGCTTATCTGTCACAATACATTGACCATACGGTGTTTGAAGATGAAGCGAAAGGTTATGTCGTTTGTTCCCGTCAAAACCAGCCTCAGGGCAGTGCATTTCCGTATATGCAGCAAGGATCCCTGACCAAAGCAGTCGGTTATTCCACAGATGGATTCCAATTCTTCGGTCTGTCGTACAAGGAAACGAATCAACCAGAGAGCTTGAATCGCCCAACACTGGCGAATGAGACGTATCAGTATGAATTTGCCTATACCGCATTGCAATCGGAACTGCTGAATCTGAACGGAGAGGCTCAGGTGGTCTTCTACGGACTGGCGAAGCCTAATCATGCCGAAGGAATCTCTGCCCTGGAATTCGGAGATGAAGTTACAGCAGCTTGGAATGAAGTACAGGCTCTGACTGTGGAAAACGGTGATACGTTGGAACAGGTGAAACTGTCCTCCTCCCTGGGTGAACCTCTGGTTACACTTGATCTGACACAAGATGAGATTCATGATCTGTTCCCTGATCGTCATCAGGAAGAGCACAGTGGCGAGGAATTGTTATCCTTCTTCACAGGCAGCTATGAACATATCGTTCTGAAAGCAAAAGAACTGCTTGTGGAGCGTCCACACGGTCACATTCTGATGAGTGGTGGCAACGTGCAACTTGGGGCACAGGTTATTACAACGACATCGTATATGTACGGTATTTTCAACTCACAGCTCGTTATTGGGAACACCAATTTTAATAAAATGATCAGTAATGCCCGCAATGCATTAAATGTGCCGAAAACGGCGGGACAACGCATCTATGTGGAAATGGACGGACAATATCGTCTGCTGACAATGCCATCCCTGTTCGAGATTGGCTTCAACTATGCACGCTGGATCTACAAAACGGCATCCGATACGATCATCGTGACGAACTATACAGGGGCACACACCACCGAAGTGAGCATGAACGTACGCTCCACAAGTGGTACGGCATACCGTTACCTGGTAACGAACCAAATTACGATGAATGTCAATGAATACGAGTATCCGCTGCATATGACGCAGGATGGCGATACTTTGATCTTCAAGGCTGATCCACAAGCGATTAGTGCAGGAACGTACCCAGATCTGCAATACCGCATGTCGGTGGACGGCGCAGCTGTGAATGTAGGGGACGAAACGTTGCTGGCAAGTGGTATCCGCAGTGGTTCTGCATCACTGGTTACGCTTAGTCTGGAAGCAAGTGCTGAATGGACGCTGAAGGTACAAGGGGTATTGGAAGGCCAAGCGGACAGCGGAGTGGTAGCAGGTTCAAGCCTGACATTTGAAGAGGAAGTGCAGGCATACCGCGAGTTCTTCGCAGGTGTGATGAACGGGTTCCGTTTGTCCCGTGGAGAAGGTCAGCGTGCAGAGGATCTGTTCAAAGTAAATGCGCTGGCTTGGTGGTACACCCACAACATGCTGGTTCACTACTCTGTGCCTCACGGTTTGGAACAGTATGGCGGCGCGGCTTGGGGTACACGGGATGTGTGCCAAGGTCCGGTGGAGTACTTTATGGCAACGCAAAAATATGAGCAAGTTCGCGATATCATCAAAATGGTTTATACCCACCAATATGAAGATGATGGCAACTGGCCGCAATGGTTCATGTTTGATAAATACTTTGCAATTCAACAGGAAGAAAGTCATGGCGACATCATCGTATGGCCGCTGAAAGTGCTGGCGGATTACCTGACAGCGACTCGCGATTATGCGATTCTGGATGAGAAAGTACCTTATACCGTCAAGCATAGCTTTGGGTTCACGGAAGAGACGGCAACGGTACTGGATCACGCGAAAAAAGAGATCGAATATATCCGTTCGCACTTCCTGCACGATACGTTCCTGTCTTCCTACGGAGATGGCGACTGGGATGATACGCTCCAACCAGCCAATGCACAGCTGAAGCAATACATGGTGAGCAGTTGGACGGTGGCATTGACGTATCAGTCCGTGAATGTGCTCTCGCAAGCGCTGAAATTCAAGGATGCAGACTTTGCACAGGAGCTTGACGTGCTGGCTCAAGGCATTCGTGAGGACTTTAACCGTTACATGCTGGGCACAGATGTGATTCCAGGCTTTGTGTACATGGAAGAAGCCGACCAAGCGAAGCTGATGCTTCATCCAACGGACACAGAGACAGGCATTCAATATCGCCTGTTGCCAATGACGCGCAGCATGATCGGTGAATTGCTGAATGCGGAGCAAGCAGAATCACATTACGCATTGATCCGTGAACAGTTCCTGTGCCCGGATGGCGTACGTCTGATGAATCGTCCGGCTCAATATGCTGGCGGTGTAAGCACACACTTCAAACGTGCAGAGCAAGCATCCAACTTTGGACGTGAGATTGGTTTGCAATATGTACACGCCCATATCCGTTACGTGGAAGCGATGGCGAAGCTGGGTAAGACAGATCAGGTGTGGAATGGTCTCGCGATGATCAACCCGGTTGGTATCGGTGAGGTTGTACCTAACGCGGAGATTCGCCAAGCGAACTCGTACTTCAGTAGTTCAGACGGCAAGTTTAATACACGTTACGAGGCTCAGGAGCATTTTGACCAGCTTCGTAAAGGGACTGTACAAGTGAAAGGCGGATGGAGAATCTACTCCAGCGGCCCTGGAATCTACATGAACCAGCTGATCTCCAATGCGCTTGGCATTCGTCAAGAGGGCGGCGATTTGGTCATTGACCCGGTATTGCCAGCTGAGCTGAATGGCATGCAATTCGAATTTGTGTATGCGGGTGAGCCGGTGACGTTTATCTATCACTTGAACGAAGGTGCTGTGAGCCGTGTAGCCGTGAATGGCAAGGACATTCGTACCGAGCGTACAGCGAACCGTTACCGTCAGGGCGGTGTAAGCATCTCGCTTGATGAGTTCAGACAAGCACGCAGTGCAACTGAGCGTACGGTTGTTGATATTTATATGTAATTTCATAACATGATGTACACCAAGGTCATCCTCCTTTATTCAAGGCGGGATGGCCTTTTTGGCATATGCTCATGATTGCTCACCGCAGCGGAACTGCCAGCAACGTATGCAACAGCTCATTATGCCGCACATGCTTGGTTACGTAGCCCTGCTGCTCCAGCCAGCTGCATAGCTCACCCAGCAGAGGGAAGTGACGCTCGCGTAAGGCGCGCAGCTGTTCCTCGTGTTCTGTGGTCTCTGCCTGCCGAATATAGGAATCACGGTGAGTCGCATCAACAAACATCAGATCCGTTAGACCGATACGTCCGCGCGAGGTTAATACCCGCTGCATCTCCTGTAAGGCCAGTAGTTGCTGGTCTGGACTCAGATGATGGAAAGCAAAGCTGGATACAACAAAGTCGAAGGAATGATCGGTAAAAGGCAGCGCCAGAAAATTACCAAGTTTCACATGCATCTCGGGATATTTGGTGCGGCATCTGCGCAGCATCTCCCGGGATTGGTCGATTGCAGTCATGTCTGCGCCGTGTTGTAGCAGTTTCCCAGCCAGATTACCTGTGCCTGTACCAATATCGAGTCCTTTCTCACCAAGAGCGGGAGAGATCCAATGAGCTGTCTGTTCGAGCGCTTCGTCATAGTTGTGATACAGATAAAAGGAAGACTGTACCGTATCATTGGAGTCGCTCGGCGTGGAATGATCTGTATCCTGGTGTGGATGTGAAACTTCATTCTCAGCGCTTATAGGCGAGGCATTGGCCGAATGATGCCTGCCCTCTGAATTGGGATGTTCAGTACTGACTCTGCCTTCTGCCTGCACTCGCTGATCATGGATGGCTGCCTGGGTGTCATAATTCCACCGATCATGCCAGTTCTGTCGTGCTTCACGCAGACGCCGCGCACTGTCCGCAAGGTCGTGCAGATGGCTGACATCCAGCGGTCCGTCCTGACGATTCAGGTCAATCATGCGCTGGGTTGTATCCATCATACGTTTCAACTCAATCCACTGGGCATACATGACGGCCTGTTGCAGCTCAAGGTATTCTTCCAGCCGCTGCTGGTTTCCTTGATCAATCTCTCCGAGCGCATGTGTAATATCCTGTAGCGACATGCCAATCTCACGTAGCGCAGCAATGGTCTGAAGCCGCCAGATATCATTCTCAGTGTATGTACGATACCCGTTACTGGACTGTTTGGCGGGTAGAATTAACCCTTTTTCTTCATAAAAACGAATGGCTCTCGCCGATATACCAAGCCTGCTTGCTGCCTCTTTGATATTCATCATGCATCCCCTCCTTATCGAACCAGTATAAACTATGACGTTAGGGCAAGGTTAAGTGATTATTTCATTTTGCTAAAAGGTTCAATATCGAGCGGAATTTTAGTCAAAGCTGAGGCTATGCTACAATATATAGAACAAAAAACTTAAATAGTGAAGTAAACGAACAATGTCTTCCTATTCCTAAGTTTCTCAACGTTCTTAACTCTCCCAACGTTGTAACGTACAGCGTTGTCGACTATAGCACGAAAGGTTGAATCATTATGCTTACCAGCCATACATTTACGATTCGTCCATCCGAGATTAAAGATGCGGCCCAGCTAATGGAGTTGGATGCCCTGGTATGGGACAAACACACCTCTCCTGCACCGATGCATTGGCGTTCCAGACAGCACTATCTGCAGCATTGCCCGCCAGGCAGTCAATTGATTGCAGTGCAGGGAGAGCGGGTATGTGGTTATGTTGGCTTTCAGCCAGCCACAGGTATGCCGGTCAACCGTCATGTCTACGAGATTCATATTGCGGTTCATCCTCATGATCGACGTTGTGGCATTGCTACTGCTTTGATGGATGCCATCAAGCAGCATGCGGCCCAACAAGGCGTTCGCAAGCTCAGGCTGCGCGTACTTTCTAGCAATCCGGGAGCCATCACGTTTTATACCCAGTGTGGATTTGTGACGGAAGGCAGGCTGGTGTCTGAGTTTTATATCGGAGACAAGTATGTGGACGATATTCTTATGGGTTATTTTATCCAGACCAAATAGAAACGTAGCTGAGGAGGAGGAACAACGATGGACATGGGACTTCAAGGTAAAAAAGCACTGGTGCTGGCTTCCAGTCGAGGGCTGGGCAAAGCGGTAGCCGCTCAATTGGCAGCAGAAGGTGCTGACGTCATGCTCGCCAGCCGGAGCGAAGAAAAGCTCGCAGCAGTGAAGCAGGAGCTTCTGGCGCTTGGTGGTGGCGGACGTGTGGAGTATTGTGCAACCGATGTAACACGCAAGGAAGATATTGAGGCGCTGATTCACAAGACAGCGGAGCTGTTTGGGCAGATTGATATTCTGGTGAACAATTCGGGTGGCCCGCCATCGGGTTCATTTGAATCACTGACGGATGAAGATTGGGAACGGGCATTTGAATTAAATGTGCTCAGCTATGTAAGGCTGATTCGTGGTGCACTTCCTTATATGAAAGAACGCGGAGGACACATTGTCAATATCGCTTCAACTTCGGTGAAACAGCCCATTCCGGGTCTGGTGTTGTCCAATACGTTCCGTACCGGCGTGTTTGGATTGGCGAAGACCTTGTCTCAAGAGCTGGCTCCATACGGAATTTTGATCAACACGGTAGCGCCGGGGCGTATTGCAACAGACCGCATTCGTGAGCTGGATGCAGCACGGGCAGAGCAGAACGGAATTAGTGAGGAAGAGGTATCTGACCAATTCCGTAAAGAGATTCCACTAGGACGTTACGGTCAACCGGAGGAGTTTGCCAAAGCGGTGGTCTTCCTGTTATCCGGGGCCAATACGTATATTACCGGAACCTCATTGATCGTGGATGGTGGCATGGTCCGAGCCCTATAAAAGTCATGAATACAATAAAATACCCTCTGTCACCACATTCCGTGGAGATAGAGGGTATTTATTTTATTCCGATATGTTGGGAGAGATCACTCCGATTCATTATGTAGGCGAATTAGCGCAAGAGTTCCCATTCATGCTGAAGCATGCCGTACACTGCATGATTAACGTAACCTTTAGGCAGCTTTTCTGCCTGACGAATGACACCTTCGAGAACAAATCCGAGTCTTTCAGGGATGGCGCGACTCCGTTTGTTGTTTGTTGCCGAGCGAATCTCGACGCGATTTAGATCCAGTGTGACTAGTGCATAATCAACCAGAACGCGACAAGCACTTGTCATCAAGCCCTGACCCTCAAAACCTTTGCCAAGCCAATATCCTATGCTTACCGAGCGGTTAGTCCAGTTAATTTCGTGGAATCCGATGACGCCTGCGAGATCGCCTTTTAACCACACGCCTGCGGTGAAGCCGCCATTTTCAGCACCTTGTTTTAATGCGTTAGTAATGAAGTTTGAGGTGTGTTCCACTTCTGTCACATGATCCACCCACGGCAACCAATGTCTCAGTTGATCCCGCGAGCGATCCGTCAGTTCAAACAGCGGTTTGGTATGTTCCATGGCCAGTGGCCGAAGTTCGGTATATTCATCCAATGAATAGGTAAACATGAATGCAACCTTCTTTCTTTGTATAGTATGGGTTTATTTTGTAGTGGATTAACGGGAAGTCTTGGGTAACTTTTGCTCCAGTGCAAACAGGTCTTCTTCCATTGAGGCCATGCGTTGATTAACCGTTGTGCGAGCGTCACGGAGTGCCTGATTATATATGTAGGGAGCCAGCTGTGTCATGAACAGGTCGAGGACACCCCAAGCGGCCAGATCGCCGAGTTCTTCGCCACGTTCCTCTTCGAAATACGACTGGATGGTGCGAATGGCTTCATCCTGCTGTTCTTTGGTCAGTTTAAGCGAGTTCAATGGAATGGGAAACCCTCCCTTTAATTTGATTTTACTATCATGCTACATGATTCGAGCGAACCCGTCAAAATGGTTTTGGGCCTATTTATGCACGGCTGTACCTGACTTTGGTGCCTTCTTTATTGAACTCCTCCCCCGTTAAAGGTATATTTAAATGAAACGCGTTGCAATTACTGAAAGTTCCAATCAATTCATGAAAGGTTTGATACCTGTGGACAATCGTACAACCCCACCTAACTTTATCAAAAATATTATTACCGAAGATCTCCGGTCTGGGAAAGTCCAGGAAGTTATTACCCGTTTTCCTCCGGAACCGAACGGTTATCTGCATATCGGCCATGCCAAGGCGATCTGGATTAACTTTACGCTGGGCGGCGAATTTGGCGGCAAAACGAATCTGCGCTTTGATGACACGAATCCGGTCAAGGAAGATGTGGAGTACGTTCAATCCATTCAGGAAGACGTGAAATGGCTCGGATACGAGTGGAACGAGAAACGTTTTGCCTCGGATTATTTTGATGAGATGTACAACCGTGCGATCTTGTTAATTAAAAAAGGTAAAGCCTATATCGACGACCAAAGCGCCGACGAAATCCGTGAAATGCGCGGAACGCTGACGGAGCCGGGTAAGAACAGCCCGTACCGTGATCGTTCGGTGGAAGAAAATCTCGACCTGTTCACACGTATGCGTGCAGGTGAATTCAAGAACGGAGAGAAAGTGCTGCGTGCCAAGATCGATATGTCTGCACCGAATATCAATCTGCGCGATCCGGTTATTTACCGGATTTCACATGCACACCATCATAACACGGGTGACAAATGGTGCATCTATCCGATGTACGCCTTTGCTCACCCGCTTGAAGATGCAATTGAAGGTGTGACGCACTCTCTCTGTTCCCTGGAGTTTGAGGATCAACGTCCATTCTACGATTGGGTTATTGCGGAATGTGAGATGGAGAACCAACCGCATCAATATGAATTTGGTCGCCTGAATCTGTCCCAGATGGTAACAAGCAAGCGGAAGCTGAAACTGCTCGTAGATGAAGGACATGTGGATGGATGGGATGATCCACGTATGCCAACAATTTCGGGTCTGCGCCGCCGGGGTTATACACCGGAAGCTATTCGTGATTTTGTATATGAGACAGGCATTTCCAAAAACTATGGAGTTATCGACCTGCAAACGCTGGAACACTTTGTACGTGAAGACTTGAAACTGAAAGCTCCACGCACGATGGCTGTCCTGCACCCGCTCAAAGTGGTTATTACCAACTACCCTGAAGGGCAAGTGGAATGGCTTGAAGCAGAGAACAATGTGGAGAACCCGGAAATGGGTAATCGCCAAATTCCGTTCTCCCGTGAGATTTATATTGAACAAGACGATTTCATGGAGAATCCGCCGAACAAATATTTCCGTTTGTTCCCTGGCAACGAAGTTCGTCTGAAACATGCATACTTCATCAAATGTAACGATGTGATCAAAGATGCAGAAGGCAATGTGACTGAGATTCATTGTACCTATGATGTGGAGACAAAGAGCGGCAGTGGCTTCACTGGTCGTAAAGTCAAAGGAACAATCCACTGGGTAGAAGCGACTCAAGCGGTACCTGCTGAATTCCGTCTATATGAGCCGTTGATCCTGGATGAAGCACCCGAAGCAGAGGTGGAAGTGGCAGTAGCTGGGGCTGAACCTGAGGTTGTGGAAGAGCAACCGGAGAAAACGTTCCTGGATCAACTGAACCCGAACTCCCTTGAGATTGTTAATGGGTATGTGGAGCAAGAGATGAAGGAAGCGAACGCTCAGGATAAATTCCAATTCTTCCGTCATGGTTACTTCAGTGTAGATCCAAAACATTCCGAGCCAGGACGTCCGGTATTTAACCGGGTCGTATCCCTGAAAAGCTCGTTCCAACTGCCGAAGGCGTAAGGTAAAGTCAAGGCGTAGGATCAATGCTACAAGTTAGAGATATAAGCCTAACTTGTAGACTTAAATTTATAAATGTAAAAGGCGTCTCCAGGGCAACAACCCCTGGAGACGCCTTTCTCTTTACTCCACCTATGCTTAATCTTTTGTTTGAATGTTTGAACGTTTTATTTACACCCCAACGGAGAGGACAGAACAAAGCTAGAGAAGCGGAGCGTTCGCCTTTATCACCGGATTTTACCCTTGGGAAAGGGAATCAAAAAAATCTGGTGATAACAGCGATCGAAAGATTGTTCTGTCATCGTAGTGCTCCAGTGGAAACTTTCAACTTTTTCAAACAAATGATTATCTGTCCTCATCCATATTACCCATCTCCGTCAATACAACTGGCTGATAGCCGTTACGTCGATTCGATAACCACATGATGCCAAATCCAACAGCGCCAATGAGCGAGAAGAATACACCAATGCTATACATGATTTCCGCACCGAAGCTCTGGAACAACCAGCCGCCGAACAGACCGGCAATCACGCCGGAGAGACCGCCCCAGGCCATCGTGTAGACCGCTTGACCGGAAGAACGATAAGGTCTTGGGATAAACAGCATGGTCAGCTGCGTACCCACATAGAAGTACCCACCGAACGTAATGGAATGCATCAACTGAATGAATACAATCTCCAGCGGGTTGTTAGCCAGTGCCATGAGCTGCCAGCGCAGTGCAAACAGCACACTGATCAGAATGAGAGATGCCAGGAGCATGCTCATTTTGCGTTTGAGCAAGCGGTCGAGCAGCAGGAATACGCCAACTTCGAGAATGGATGAGGTGAAGATGGCCCAGCCAACCATTTGTTTGTCGCCACCCATTTCTACAATATATAGTGACATAAAAGTACTGTTCATCGCATTAGGCACTGATACGAGTACACCCAGGCCGATAAATGCCATAAAATACGGATTGAACATGACTTTGCCAAACCGCCGAAAAGTAACCACGGGTGTATCCGAAGCGATTGGTTGTCTGGGTAGAAATACGGATAATACAAAGGCTGTGGCAATCATGCATGCAAATATAATGGATACACTGCCGATGCCAAAACGGTCAATGAGCGGTCCGGCAGCGACAGCAGTCAGCGCCCAACCGAGTGAACCCCAGAGCCGGAATGACCCAAATTTTTGGTTTGTACCATCGATATATCCGAGAATCAGGCTATTGGTTTGAGCAAATAATGGACTTTGAAAAAAATAAAAGAAAATCATGGCTACATAGATCCATGTATAAGTGGGCGCATAGAACACACCCTGGGCGAGCACAAATGTGCCTCCCATCATAATCATCAGAATGATGCGAATGTTGCGAGATTTATCGCTCCAGAAGCCCCAGAACGGGTTGGCAAACAAGGATACAAAGGGTCCAATCGCCATGAGACTGCCAATCTCCAGTTTGGTCATGCCAATCTCTTGCAGGTAAAGCTGCAGGAATCCGGCGAAGATCGAGATGGCTCCATATATGAAAAAGTTATATAGTTTCAGAGAAACCAATGAGGGATTGCCTCTTGAAGGTGCAGGTCTGTCCAATTAAGCCATTCCTTTCAAATGCATATTGTTCAATGTATCATTTGTTGAAAGGGGATTCAATGCATAGCGAACGTTTTGAAATTGATGCAGTCAAACACATATCGTGATTTGAAGGAGGATAACAACATGAACACGAGGGAATGGACAGGCATCATATTGGCAGGAGGTTTATCCAGCCGCATGGGGACCAACAAGGCCATGCTGGAACTAAACGGTTCCCTTGTACTGCAACATGTCACGAAGGCCATGAGACCCGCAGTATCCCGTATCATCGTGGCTGCCGGACCCAATGTGACAACCTACGGTGCAATGGGCTACGACTGCGTTCAGGATCACTATCCGGGGAAGGGGCCACTCGCCGGTCTTCACGCGGCGTTGGAAGCTTCCGATACAGACTGGAATCTGGTATGCGCCTGCGATATGCCGCTCCTGCAAACGTCTTTCTTTAATGGAATAAAAAAACTGGTCGAATCACATAACTCTTATGCTGCTATCGTTCCACGCGTGGATGGACATGTCCACCCTCTTGCAGGGGCTTATCACAAACGAGTGCTCCCTGATCTGGAGCAGCGTCTGAACCAGGATCATCTTCGAGTTATGCGATGGCTTGAAGAGATCGGTTGCCTCTATGTCGAAACGGAAGAGCTTGAGAGAGTGGGCGTTCATCAAGTAGCAATGCAAATGAGTAATATGAACACGCCGGAAGAGTACGAGCGTATCCGTAATCAAGATTCTGGACTCGATTCCGATCTGTAGGATACAGGATCACCTGATACATCTGCATGATGATTGCGATATTGAAGCGGGCTTTGGCCTGTCCAACGTTTGAATTGTCTGCTGAAATGGGACAGATGGGTGTAGCCGAGCTTCCACGCAATTTCCCCGAGCGACAGCTCTGGCTGTTCGATCAGCACTTTGGCCTCCTGCAACTTCAAACTGGACAGGTAAGCCCTGGGCGATCGCCCGTACACCTTGCGAAAGACCTGTAGACCATATCCCGGGCTGATGCCAAACGAGGATATAATCTGCTCTACTTTGACCGTGGATACACTGCTTTCCTTGGTTCGAAGCTGGGCATGGAATGCCTGCTTGATTGCCTCCGCTATAGCTCCCGCATAATGCATGGCTGTTGGAGCTGGTGCATGTGAAACAGCAACGGAAGTGGTGGACTCCGGTTCATTGTCAGCGGCTTGGGACAACAGGGCGAACAGTTCAAACATGCGTGCCTGCATGAGCATTTTGTCAGTGGACGTATAGGCCTCAGATACGTTAATCATCCCCATCCAACTTTCCAGCACAACGCGCATCTTCCTATTATCAGCCGTACCTGCTGCGTAGATTCGGCTGTGCTGTGACATCAGCTTCAGGGTGAAGACCGGATCATCCACATTAAAGTGAGCGCTAAAATAAGTCATGCCTTCTGTGGATACACATTGATTCGTATGTTTGAACCCGGGAGGAATGAGAAGAATGGAACCTTCCTCCACGGTATAGGTATAACCATGAATCACACTCTCCTGCGTACCTTCGATGATCAACATAATCTCAAAGCCTGGATGTGATTCCTCCGGCATCGCCCATCCATAGGGTACTTGTTGGCTGTGCGCACCATAGAATTTGATGTTACAGTCGATAATAGGTAGCCAGTGGGCCAGCGTATGGTGAGGCATTTCTCGGAGCTGTGATCGGATATCCATCATATTCACCTCGGAAAAGGGTAAAAACAACTTGCCTTATACAATCGGCACCCGTAGTATACTTCATTATAATCAGTTTAACGCAAGCATGGATAATCCATGGAACACATCAGCGTTTCAAGTGGTTGCTGAACAACCCAAGTTCTTCAACCGGTAATAATGTAAACGCTACCATTATGGATTGGAATATGTCAACTCTTGCACACGTCAAGATCATTATATTTTCCACCTAAAAAGGAGATTAAATCATGAAGAAATTATTATATGGCGTAGCTTACTATGATGAATATATGCCTTACGAAAGATTGGACAAGGACATTCAGATGATGAAGGATGCAGGGATCAACGTGGTCCGTATTGCAGAATCAACCTGGAGTACTCATGAACCACAGAATGGCGTATTTGACTTCTCTTCCGTAGACCGTGTGCTGGATGCCATGCATGAGGCGGGGATTCAGGTTATCGTAGGAACACCAACGTATGCTGTTCCAACGTGGATGGTCAAGGAGCATCCGGACGTGCTGGCTACTACCTCACAGGGACCTGGCAAATATGGCGCAAGACAGATCATGGACATTACCCATCCAACCTATCTATTTTATGCCGAGCGGATCATCCGCAAGCTGATCTCTCGGGTAAGCACACATCCGGCGGTCATCGGTTATCAGACAGATAACGAGACGAAGCATTACAATACAGCCGGAGATAATGTCCAACTGCAATTCGTCAAATATATGCGGAACAAGTTCAGCTCCCTGGATGAGCTTAACAAGGAATTTGGCCTCGACTACTGGAGTAATCGGATCAATAGCTGGGAAGACTTCCCGTCTGTGGTAGGAACGATTAACGGCAGTCTTGGTGCTGAATTTGCCAAGTTCCAGCGGCAGCTGGTAACCAACTTTTTGGCTTGGCAAGTGGGGATCGTGAATGAATACAAACAGGAAGGACAGTTTGTTACCCAGAACTTTGACTTCGATTGGCGTGGGTATTCCTACGGCATTCAAGGGGATGTGGACCATTTTGCCGCATCGAAACCTTTTGACATCACCAGTGTGGACATCTACCATCCTTCCCAGGATGATCTGACCGGCATTGAGATTTCATTCGGCGGGGATGTGGCACGTTCCACCAAACAATCGAACTATCTGGTACTCGAGACCGAAGCACAGGCGTTCTGGCATTGGGTTCCCTATCCGGGACAGCTGCGTTTGCAGGCATTCAGTCATCTGGCATCAGGAGCAAACATGGTCGCTTACTGGCACTGGCATTCGTTACACAATTCGTTTGAGACGTACTGGAAAGGTTTGCTCAGTCATGACTTTGAACCGAATCCGGTATACAACGAAGCCAAGACCATTGGCAGGGATTTTGCCCGTCTCAGTCCAAAGCTCGTTAATCTGAAGAAAAAAAATCGGGTGGCTGTGCTGTTCAGCAATGAGGCCCTGACATCAATCAAGTGGTTTGGTTTTAACTTCACCAGTGACAAGAATTATAATGATGTGGTGCGCTGGATGTACGATGAATTATATAAAATGAACATTGGCTGTGACCTCATCGACCCATCGGTTGAGAGTTATGCGGAATATGACGTGCTCGTTGTACCTGCTCTGTATGCTGCTTCGGATGCATTGCTGGAAAAATTGAATCAATTCGTACAGGATGGCGGACATATCGTCTACTCGTTCAAAAGCGGATTTGCAAATGAGCATATCAAGGTACGCTCTACCCGCCAGCCCGGCCTGATCAGTGAGGCATGTGGGATCAGCTATAACCTTTTTGTAGAGCCAAAACATGTTTCGCTGCGCGATGATCCATTTGGAGTTGGTGAAGAACAGAACCAGATCCACACCTGGATGGAACTAATTACACCGACAACGGCTGAAGTACTCGCTTGGTATGATCATCCACATTGGGGTGAATATGCGGCAATTACCCAGAACACCTATGGAAAAGGCAAAGCAACCTATGTCGGCTGTTATACCAGTTCTGCGGTGATCCGTAAGGTGTTGGAGCGTGTCATGAAGGAAGCGGGCGTATGGGGAGCGGATCAGGAACTGGCTTTTCCTATCATTGTGAAGACGGGTGTGAACGATCAGGGGAACACGATTCGCTACTATTTCAATTATGCGGATGAGGCAACATCCTTCGTGAATGCTTATGGAGAAGGGACTGAACTTCTGGCAGGAACCCCGATTGCTGAAGGAGAGAAGATCGAACTGGAGCCATGGGGCATACGGATCATTGAACAATAATAGGAAATAATAAATATAGGTATATAAGTTGAATTTAACATTTCCAAACGAATATAAAGACCAAAGCGCCCTCAGCTTCCATGCTGGGGCGTTTGTCTATTTTAGCTCAGGAGTGGATGCGCTGTGTTTACCGAATGTTATCGGAAGCTGATAGATCCTTTCAAACGCAGCATTCGCAATAAATTGATTCTTACCATGACGCTGCTGGCTGTTCTGCCCGTCATTGCCATGACCGCTATGGCTGCCGAGAATACCCGCTCTTCCATGGAAGAGGAGATTATGGAGACCAACCGCGCCAATATGAACTGGGCCTCCATCTATCTGGGTGAACAGTTCGCGCGCATGAATAATATTATCTATTCCATTCAGATCAGTGACGAATTGCATCAATATCTGGCGTTGAATCAGGAAGCGCCGGCAGCCAGTCGGTTCGATGAACAGAAGGCCATGTTCAATATGCTGAACAGTGTATACTATTCTGCCGGCAATTATGTATTTGGCGTTGAACTCTATCTGAAGGAATTGGACACCCTGTTCACCTTCAACTCCATGGATTCTCGCATCAAAGCGGTATCGGAAATACCGGAAGGGTATCATGAGCTTTTTGCACAACATAAAGATTTTACGATTATCAATGATCCGGGCGATTCGCAAAAGTTTCACATGACCCGCAGCATGAATCGCTTCGAGGATCAGGCACAGATCGGCGCCATCAGTCTGGAGGTCAAGTGGGCTGAGTTCAATCAGACCTTGGAGCTGTTGGATAGCAGGGGGGATTATGCAGTATACATCGCCGACAGTGCGGGCAGCCCGGTCTATCAGCCGAATCAAGACATCCAGCCGTCCGCTGAAGCATTGGAGAGATTGGCAGGCACCAAAGAAAGTTCCGGTTTCATTCGTACAGCCAAGGAATACGTATTCTATCATTCCATCGAACCGTCAGGACTGCGTGTGATCAAGATTGTACCTGCCCATGTGATTAACGAGAGTGCCTTGGAAACGATGAAATACGGACTGGTTGTAGGTGGCCTGGCAACCGTCATTTCTGTGGGAATAGCTGCGCTCGTGGCCTGGCGCACATCAAAGCCCATCGTCCGACTGGCCAATTCCATGAAGGGTATTCAATTGATTAAGGACAGAGAAGTGGTACGAAGCGGCCGAGTTGATGAGATTGGTCTGTTGGAGAAAAATCTGCATGGCATGTCAAGCCGTATCCGGGAACACATTCGAGACAACTACCTGATGAATCTGGAGAAACAGACGGCGGAGCTCAAAGCACTGCAATCCCAGATCCATCCGCATTTCCTGCAAAATACGTTGCAGATGATTGGCGGCATGGTCTACTCGCAAAAACCGGCAGACAGTTACAAGGTCATTCGAGCCTTGAGCGAGATGTTTCGTTATATTGTGCGAGCGCCGGATGGACTTGTCCCTCTACAGGCTGAACTCGATCAGTTGGAGCATTATATGCTGATTCAGAAGCAACGTTTTGCCGGCAGGCTTGAATATACACTGGAGATTACCGGAGAACTTCAGGCGTGTTATATCCCCAAGTTGTCTTTGCAACCCATTGTGGAGAATGCATTTTTGCATGGTCTGGAGAAGAAACAGGGCGAGTGGAAGCTGGGTATTGAGGTCGTCTGTGAACCTACAGATGTAACCATTCGAATTTGTGATAACGGCGTGGGTATGGATGCTGAGAAACTAACGGAGATGCAGTCCAGACTGGAGCGTCTGACCTGGCAGTCCGATCGGGTGTGGAATTCAGGTACAAGTATTGGACTGGTCAATGCGGCCTCACGAATGGTAATGCATTTTGGACCTGAATATGGGATGAGCATAGAAAGTGAATACGGACAGGGGACAAGCGTTACGGTACGAATCCCCTGCAATACAGGAGGCGAAGCCTTGTGAACAAGGAACTGTACAGAGTGCTGCTGGTGGACGATGAACCGTGGAACCGGGATATTTTACGCAACCTCGGAGATTGGAATGAACTCGGTATGATCGTTGCAGGTGAGGCAGAGGATGGTGAGCAGGCCATACAACTGGTCAAGCAGCATCAGCCTCACATTATCATTACGGACATGCGCATGCCCGGTACAGACGGTGTGGAACTGTTACAGACGCTGAGCGGACAGTACCCACAGATCAAGGTGATCGTGGTGAGCGGATATGACGACTTCAATTATGCAAAACATGCGATCCGCCATCGGGCTGCAGATTATCTGCTCAAACCGGTGAATCCGGATGAACTGAATGGTGTACTTGCTAAATGTGCAAAGGAGTTGGAAAAGGTTGAATCTGCGCCTGAATCATGGGAATCGTACCCATCTTCGTTCGCAGGTGAGTTCTCCCTGTTTCAGCAGCAGGCTCGCTTGCGGTTTAATGACCTGAACGTTCAGAGTCTGCGGGAGTGGTTCCAGCAATTGCAACAGAAGCTGGAACGATGCGAGATTAACAAACCTCGGCAGCTTGGAAGGGTGGCTCATGAATTACAGGCTTTGCTGGATGAACTGTGCGTCTCCAATGGCTTGTATGAGCGGCCCGAAGCAACGGCGCTACCTCCTGCGGCTGCACTGGCTTCCATTGAATCCACGATCGCATGGATTTCGACTCCATACTACCAGGCTTTGGAGCAGCTGATTGCGCAGCGTAAATTCAAGAACAAGCTGAACCTGGAGGAAGTGAAGCAATATATGGAGCTGCACTGTATGGAGATGATTACGCTGGAGCAGCTCGCCCAGATCTTTTTTGTCAGCAAGGAATATCTCAGCAAGGTATTCAAGAAAGAGTATGAGGTGAATGTGACCGATTATGTCGTCCAGTTACGCATGACACGAGCGAAGGAATGGGTGATGGATGAACAGATTCCGTTCAAACATGTTGCCGAGATGGCGGGTTATGAAGATGTGTCCTACTTCTATCGTGTTTTCAAGAAACATTTCGGAGTATCACCGGGGGAGATGCGTAAGGGACTAGCACGTATGCCAGGCAATTCAGGCAGTGGCACGGAATGAGCCGTTCAAGAATGTCCTTTGGGCTGGATTAAGGTTTAAAATAATCCAATACAGAAGTCTAATTTTGTCCAATGAAGCGCTTTCATTTTCTGATATATAATGAGCCTATGAAAGACAAACCAGTCACACACCGGGAGGTCATAAGAGATGAAAGTATGGAAAAGCGTAGCAAGTGCGGTACTGGTCAGTGTTCTGCTCGCAGGTTGCGGTTCCAATGCAGGAACGGACAATGGGCAGGAGGAATTGGCATCAGGCAGCACGGTATCACTCAAAGTATTCGTTGCACAACCTCGGCTGAAAGAACATTACGATAAATATATAGAACAGTTCAAAGCCAAGGAGAAAGCAGAGAAAAACATTGAGGTGAACGTGCAACTGGAGATGCCGCCAGCGGACAATGCCCCTCAGATACTGAAGACACGACTCGCCTCCAATGATGCACCGGATGTGTTCGCCCTGCATGCAGTCAATGAAATTCCACCATTCAGCAAAGCTGGTTATCTGGAAGACCTGTCGGGCCAACCTTTTGTCGATAAGCTGCTGGATTCGGTTAAACCTTCCATAACGGATGCGGAGGGCAAAATCGTAGCTGTTCCATTGGAAACAGTATCATGGGGCTATCTGTACAATAAAGATATTTTCAAAGAGCAAGGGCTGGAAGTGCCAACGACGTTAACGGAAATGAAAGCGGTCGTGGAGAAACTCAAAGCAGCCAACATTACACCGTTTGAACTGTCCTACAAAGAAGCCTGGATTCCGCAATTATTCCTGCCACTTACCGTGGGTGCATTAACTCAGTCTGAGCACAAAGACTTCGTGGAGAAGATGAATCAGGATCAGGGCTCCTTCTCCGATATGAAAGCATTGTTTGATATCTTCGATCTGGTCAATGCCAATGGAACGGACAAAGCGCTGGAAGTGGGCGGAGATGATGGTTCAGCAGCCTTCGCTTCAGGAAGCGCCGCGATGTGGATTCAGGGACCATGGTTTGCCGAAACCATTCTGAAGTCCAACCCGGACTTGAACTTTGGTGTAGCACCAATGCCGATCAATGACAATCCGGATGATACCAAAATCAATCTGAGCACCTCCACTTCGCTGGCAGTATCGTCATCTAGCAAAAACAAAGAAGTGGCACTCGATTTCGTGAACTACATTCTCGATGACAAGGATTCAAGTGCATTCTTCGAAGCGCTCAAATTTAATCCGATTGCCAAGATCCATGACTTCAAGAGCTTCCCGTGGGTAGACGATGCCCAGAAATATGTGAGTGAAGGTAAAGCTTATGAGGACCCATCCCTCCCTCAAGCAGTGAAAGACGAGTCAGGCAAAGCGTTGCAAGGCTACTACTCTGGGCAATTAAATCAACAGCAGGTTATCGATGCGCTCGACAAGGCGTGGAAATCCTACAACAAAGTCAACAAGTAAGGAGCTGCGAGGAATTTAGTACCCTCTTTTGTTGACAGAACCTCAATGGTTTTGGGAGTTTAATCAACAAATTAGCGGTACTTTGTTTCGTCGCAGTCTCCAAGCAGATGATACGGCAGGCAGAACGTTCTTCGTTCCCTCGTTTACAATCATCCGCTTCGAGTGAAAAGGGGGAGAACCTATGGCTACGAATGTGTTCAAGAAGTATCTGTCACTGCTCGCGTTCACTGCGCCTGCCTTTGTCATCTATGCGATTTTCCTGCTGTATCCCACGTTTAGTGGCCTGTTCTATAGTCTGACGGATTGGAACGGACTCAATCGGGATTACAGCTTTATCGGTCTGGGCAACTTTGTGGAATTGTTCAAAGAAGATCCCGACTTTCTGAACTCCCTGTGGTTCACGATGAAATATGTAATATTTATGCTGATTCTGCAAAATGGAATTGCTTTGCTGCTCGCCGTGTTCATTGAGTCACGGACGCGCAGCAAAGGGCTTTTCCGGACGCTGTTCTTCATGCCTAACATGATCAGTACAATCATCAGTGCTTTCATGTGGACCTTCATCTTCTCTCAGGTGCTGCCACAGCTCGCAGAGAAACTGGCTTTTTCGTTCCTCGACCAGCAATGGTTGGGTGATCCGAAGTTTTCATTTTACTCCATTCTGATGGTATCGCTCTGGAACGGAGTAGGGTATATGATGATCATCTATCTGGCTGCTCTCCAGGGTGTGCCGAAAAGCCTCAAGGAAGCGGCTGTTATTGATGGAGCCAACGCATTCCAGGTACTGCGCAATGTGGTGTTGCCGATGATTACTCATGCCGTGACCATCTGTTTCTTCCTGACATTGAACGGAGCATTCAAAGTGTTTGAAGTGGTGTATGGACTGACGGGTGGTGGACCGGGCCGGGCCACGCAGGTTATCACAATGAACATCTATGAAGAAGCGTTCTCCAATAACTTCAGATACGGCTATGCAAGTGCCAAATCGGTTGTGCTGTTCATCATCGTACTCATCTTTACACTCATCCAGATCACCGTCATGAAGAAGAAAGAGGTGGAAGCATGAGGATGCAACGACTGAACAGTTATCTGATTCGCCTGCTGCTGATTCTGGGCTCTCTCGTCGCAATGCTGCCGATCTACATGGCGGTGGTGAACTCTTTCAAAACGCAAGGTGAGATGTTCCAATCTTTTATCGCGCTGCCGACAACGCTTCACTGGGAGAATTATTCGGACGCGTTTAACAAAATCAATCTGTTGGGCAGTTCGATGAACTCGGCCATTGTATCCTTTCTGGGGATCGGGGGAATTGTCTTCTGTGCCTCACTTGCGGGATACAAGTTGTCACGTACCTCAGGCCGTTTGAGCAACCTGATCTTCTTCCTGTTTGTTGCTTCCATGCTGGTACCGTTCCACTCGATCATGATTCCGCTGACACGGGTAGCCAAAGGCATGGGCGTACAGGGAAGCACGTACGGATTGGCCCTGATCTATATCGGGCTTGGTGTGAACATGGCGATCTTCCTCTATCACGGGTTTGTGAAGTCCATTCCGCGTGAATTGGAGGAGTCGGCTCAGATTGACGGATGTAATGAGTTCCAGACGTTCTTCCAGATTATCTTTCCACTCTTGCTTCCGATCACAGTCACCATCGCGATTCTGGACTTCCTGTGGATCTGGAATGACTTCTTGTTGCCACTGCTTATGCTGACCGATGTGAATCGTTATACGCTTATTCTGTCCACAAACATGCTGTTTGGGGAATACAACAAGGAATGGCCGTTAATTCTGTCATCCCTGGTACTGACTGCGATTCCGGTTATCCTGATCTATGCGTTCTTCCAGAAGTTCATCATGGAGGGAATTGCTGAGGGTGCTGTAAAGGGGTAAAACATTCGAGTGAATCCCGTAACTTCACCGGTAGCTACGCGCTTTTGGTATTCGAACACACTTAGGAAACTTACGCAAATAGCCTTGATCTGAAGGACATGGTCCTTCTAGGTCAAGGCTGTTTATTGGTTGTGAAATCAGGAAACAGCATTCTTCTAAGTCAGGAGCCAGAGTCTATAAGTCTGTGGACGGCCTCTGCGAGGCATTTTAACCCATGTTCCATCTCATCGGGGGAAGCATAAGCGTAAGACAGCCGAATGTGACTCGCGTCCAGCCTGTCATACAGATAGCCCGGGTGGATAAGTACATTTTGCTCCAGACAGGTATGGAACAATTGGCGAATAGAGAGAGGGGAGACAGTGAATTGCAGCCAGATGTAAAACCCACCAGTGGGTATTTCCCATTCCGCAATGCCATGAAAGTGATGTCGTAACAGATCCAGCATGAAGTCTCTGCGTCTGCGTAGTTCAGGGCGAAGGCGTTCCATATGTCCTGCATGATGTCCTTCGGCGAACCACAGAGCAGCAGCTTCTTGGGCGAGTGAACTGGTACCGTAATCGGTCTGCATCTTGATATCTGCGAGTCGGCGTATGACCGGCTCTGGCCCGACTAGCCATCCGAGGCGCAAGCCGGGACTGACTGCCTTCGACAAGGTGCCCATATGCAGCACCCGTCCTTCCTGGTCACGCGCCTTCAGCGATGGCGGAGGAGGAGTTTCCAACCAAAGATCACTATAGGCGGCATCCTCCAGTATGGAGATGCCTAGTGTTCGAGCGGTGGTCATCAGTTCTTCCCGGCGGTGATCACTCATCACAGAGCCAGTGGGATTGTGAAAGCTCGGGATCGTATAGAGAAGCGAGATGTGGTCATGATCTTTGACATGCTGCGCCGCGTCCTCCAGACGTGCAATATGCAATCCTTCGTCATCCATTGGGATACCACTCATTTTCAACCCTGCCGATTGAAAGGCGTGAATGGAATACAGATACGATGGTTTTTCCAGCAGAACTGCTGAGCCGCGAGGGAGCAGTCCGACCGAAATCAAGTGTAGCGCCTGAAGTGAGCCGGATACGATCAGTATGGAATCTGGAGAGGCCTGAATGCCAGTCGTCTGCAAATGGGCGGATAAAGCCTCACGAAGCTCCAGGCTTCCCTGAGGTTCCAGGTAGTTGAGTGTACGAGAACGCTGGGACAGGGAGTACAGAATGTCGTTAAAAGCATCCTGAGGCATTAGTTCCGGGGCAAGCTCCCCTGTACCAAGACGTATGATGCCAGGCCGGAATTCAGCCTGATTAATCTGCTGGATCTCGGGCAGGTTGGGATAATACCAACCCTCCTCGATGGCTTCGTTCCAGTTGGGCATGGCTCCATGAGCCATACCATGCCAACCGGAGCCGGAAATATAGGTTCCCCCACCATGTCTGCCCTCAATCAGACCAGCGGCGCCCAGATTATCAAGGGCAGTGACCAATGTACTGCGGTTCACCCCCATGGACTCAACCCATATTCGCTGTGAGGGGAGACGGTAGCCTGCTGACCATTCGCCCGTTGTGATTTTCTGCCGGACATAGGCTTCAATCTGGCGATACAAGGGCAAGTCGAGAGAAGGGTTCGGCTTCCACCCCATGTTTAGCCGAGAATCAGAACGTTCCATAACTGGCAGAATCACCTCCGTTTTTCTTTGTAACGAACACTATATCATTTGGTTGGGTCTAATGCCATCCAAGTGGTTGGTTACGTCAGTTATCATCTGCCCTAATATGGAGGACAGAGATAAGGGGGAAGAACAATGGAGGTTGTTATTCATGCAGTGGTTCTGGCGTTTGGCCTGATCTTGCCACTGGGTGTGCAGAATGTATTTATTTTTAACCAAGGCATGAGCCAGAGGCGTTATGTACATGCCCTGCCTGCTGTAATAACGGCAGGGGTCAGTGATACGTTGTTGATCGGGGCAGCTGTTGGAGGGGTGTCGCTCATTTTGCTGCAATGGCCAGTACTGGCGAATGTGTTGTATGGCGCAGGAAGTTTGTTTTTGCTGTATATGGCTTGGAGTATCTGGAGGTCGTCCGAATCTGTGGAAGGTTCGCAGACGGTAATGTCAGCAGGGCGACAGATTGCGTTCGCCGCATCAGTATCTTTACTCAATCCCCATGCTCTGCTGGACACGGTTGCCGTGATTGGCACCAGTTCACTTCAGTATGAAGGGGTGGAGCGCATCTATTTTGCCCTGACAGCCGCCGTTGTGTCGTGGATATGGTTCTTGGGACTTGCAGGCGCAGGCAGGGTGATTGGCAGAACGGATCGAACTGGACGCATCAGTCTGGTGTTTAATCGGTTGTCCGCTGTAGTCATGGTTGGGCTGGCGGTTATGATGCTGTGGAAGCTCATCTATGCATAGAAGGACCGTGATGTGGTTCATTTTGACTGGAATTAGAAAACTCCCCGTGACGTTAATCGCGCGGGGAGTTGTATGTGGGTGCTGAATTTGGTTATCAATAGATGCCTGCTGATCTGGTTATTGAGATGAAACTGTAGTGCTCGATACCGCTTCGGTGTAGCGTCTTTTATATATGGTTAATCATTTGAGTTAGGTTCATCGTAATCGGATCTATTCTGCCTTAAGCAGCATGGATTCAATAAACACTTTCAGATCACGGCTTACACTGTTCAACTGATCAATGACCTCGCTGAACTCGGTTACCAGCACCGCCTGTTGGTTGCTAGACTGTGAGATGGATGTGATCTCCTGCTCCATCTGCTGAATGGAATGCTGAACATCCTTCAAGGAACGTTCGATATTCACCGTAGCTTCTTTGGTACCTGTAGAAAGTTTACGCACTTCAGATGCAACGACGCTAAATCCTGCACCTGCTTCACCTGCTCGGGCCGCTTCGATGGCTGCATTCAGGCCTAACAGATTGGTCTGTTCTGAGATTTCACGGATGAATGCGGCGACTTTGTTCACTTCGCCTGAGTTCTGCACAGCCATGCGGGTATTATCCATAATCTGCGTGGAAGATGCCGTCAATTGCTCGGATTGGGCAGCTACCGTCTGCACCATATCTGTTAATTTTCTGCTGATACCACCGATCAATTCAGTGAAATACTCCAGTTTTTCCTCATTCTGAAGAGAGAAACCAATGGCAAGTGTGCCTACGATATTTCCTTGCTCATCGCGAAGTGGGGTGGCTGCCGAGTTGATTGATGTGCCATAGAATTTTGCATCAATACGGTTCGCTGAAGTTTCCCCATGTATAAGTGCCCGGCGTAGTGTAGGGTCATCGAGGGAAACGGGGTCTCCTGCCTTGATGCCCAGATCGAGTTCGTTGCTGGGAACATAATACCAGAACTTCTCCGTATCGGTTACAGCAATCATGATATCGTGTTCTTTCAGCATAATTTTAAAATATGGACTTGCTGCAACGAGTGCTTCAACGATGTTCAATAAGGTTCAGCTCCTATAATGTATATGTATCATCTAGATGTAGTGTATACATCGTCAGAATGAGGTTAATCTTGAAGGCCTGATAAGGGCATAACGTATATTAATTAAATTTTTAACAAATGAAACAAGAGAATTGATGATTTTCAGAAATTTATGAAAATATAACGAAAAAGCAGACAAGAACATGATGTTCTTGTCTGCTTTGGCTATCCACCTACGCCTTATGACACGCTCCACTTCACGTTATGAAAGCTGATTTACGTAAGGGGTCACCGCGCCAGCGTTACCACTTCCGTTGTGTGAAGAGGTCATCCTGACGGTACAGATATATATCCATACGCAGGAATGCCCGGTCGTGTTATATGCGTACTGTTGTTATCCGCCAATCTGGGACATGCGGCGTACCGTCGGTGTATGAGATTGCATTTTTTGTTCCAAAGCCAGAGCCATCTCATGATTCTTCGGTTTCGTACCCAGCGCTTTGAGGAAGAGTGCCGCCATGGCATCCGGATCATCCACGAAGCGGCGAACATTATACTCATCCGACCAGTACAGGCAGGCTTTGATATGTCCGTCAGCGGTCAGCCGAAGTCGGTTGCAATTGTCACAGAAATGATCGCTCACGGGATGAATCAATCCGAATGTGCCTTCGGAGCCCACAACTTTCATATTGCGTGATGGGCCATTGCCCGCAGGGCCTGTTGTATTTTCTACCGTCCAGCCTGCTTCAGCACATACATCTGTCACGGCTTCCAGCGGCAAATAAGATTTGCGCCATGAATCCGAAGCGTGTCCAATCGGCATATATTCAATAAAACGCACATGAAGAGGTTGATCCATCGTCATTGCAATAAAATCCTTGATCTCATCATCGTTGATACCCTTCATCAGCACAACATTCAGCTTGATCGGAGCAAGGCCAGCGGCTGTTGCAGCTTCAATGCCTTTCAGTACCTTGTTCACATCTCCGCCGCGGGTAATCATGGAGAAGCGATCAGCGCGCAGTGAATCCAGACTGATGTTAATCCGGTTCAACCCAGCATCTTTCAACGCCTGAGCTTGTTTGTCCAGCAGAAGAGCGTTGGTAGTCAGGGCAATATCATCAATCCCGTCAATTGCCGAGATCATGCTGACGAGCTTGTGCAGATCCTTGCGTACCAACGGTTCACCCCCAGTGAGCCGGACTTTGCGCATGCCCATCGGCGCAAGTACCCTCAGCACCTGTGCTATTTCTTCGTAGCTCATAATCTCATCATGTGGAGCAAACTCCATACCCTCTGCGGGCATGCAGTACACACAGCGTAAATTACAGCGGTCCGTAACAGAAATACGGATGTAGTCATGTATCCGGCCAAATGAATCCTGAAGCAGTTCCATGCAGACCACCCTTTCATCGGTTCAGATTGGAAATCTTCTATTATAAATGATACGACAATTTCAAAAGGAACAGTTGCATCAAATTTTAGCTATTTCTCCAATCCGCGTCAACGATGACGTCAGATGATAGCATTTTTGGCGGGGTGGTTCAGATGGAATTGTCCCACGAGTTGTTGCAGAAAGACCGTAATGGCTTCCACGTTATGCGAAGAATGCTGAACCTGCAACATATCACGGATCAGCTCCATCATCTCTGCTTCTACCTCAGCAGAAGTCGCCCGATTTTGATGGCTGATCGCAGCAATATTCTCCATCAGCATGACCATTTGATCCACGACTTGTGTGCGCTCAGGTTCTTCAGCGGTAGCATTTTGCAGAAGTTGCGAAGCGGCCTGAACCAGTGTCGTTCCTTCAGCCAGTACCTGATCACCCTCTGTGATTAATTGGGACGCAGCTCCTGCTGCAGTTGAGATTCGGTCCAGAATCTGATGAATATTTTCAGTAGAAGAGCGGGATAACTCGGCCAGCTTGCGAATCTCCCCTGCCACAACCGAGAAACCTTGGCCATGTTCGCCCACACGTGCAGCTTCAATGGTAGCATTCAGAGCCAGCAGATTGGTCTGAGCTGAAATTTCATCAATGACAGCAAGTGCACGGTAAATCTCTTTCATGGTATCCATGAAGGACAGGATGGTACGGTTGGTATCGGATACCGCTCCTGAGATTTGGGTCATTTTGTCGCCGATTCGTTCCACTTCTTGCTGAGCCACGCTGATCTGTTCGGTTGCAGAGGTCTCCAGTTGTTGCAATGTTATGCGCATGTGATCGGCAGCAATCTTGGCCTGGTCGAGATCTTCCAGTTGGGTGCGAATGGCCTGAACCATCGAACCAAGCTTGTAGTTCACACGCTCAGTCTTACCTTGGGTTGTCTCTGTTGAAGTTCGCATCTGATACTGATTATCCATAACGTCTACCGTGGCAAGTTGTACCTTCAGCATAATGCCTTCCAGAGAATCAATCATGTTGTTGATCCACTTCGCCAGTTCACCTGATTCATCTTGGGCAAAAGCAGACGTGTCCAGGCGCTGGGTCAGATCACCCCTGCCTTCCGCGTTAATTCGAATAAATCGGCTGATGCGACGCAAGTCTTCATGAACCCGCCGATATTGGCTACGATGCAGCTGTAATGCAGTGAAGAATCCAAATAACACATTAAAAGCTGCTATTGCTGCGGCGCTCCAACCACTTCCAGTGAAGGCATAGACAAGAGCTGCTCCTGCAATGCCTGACAAAAGCGTGAAGGGACTGTGCTGCTTGAACTGGCGCCAGCCGATGCTTCGTATCCGATACACTTCCTCCAGATCCCCTTCACACATCATGCCCCAGCGATCAGGACAGTGTGGCAGCTGGAAGGTGATGCCTTTGCCGATCACAGAAATATGGCGGTAATCCGAGTAGCCGGGGAAGGCTACGAACAGATTGGAACCATTCTGAATGGTGTTTGCTACTCCAGGGTGTAGTTCTCCGGTCGATGGATCAGTGAACATGAGTTCCAGTTCGGTATGCTCCTTGACGGAAACGATACCCCATTCGGTGGTGACGCCATCTTTGAGATTTTCCCCATGTGTAAAAGTACGATCCTCGAAGCGGCTTCGGGATAAGGCGGTGCCGGGTTGCAGATGGGGCCGTAATATCGACTCAGCCATAAAGAGGTAATTGTCACCAGAATCGGGATAGATATGACCTGATTCTCGTTGGATCAGGTCACCGAGTACATCCCCGGGAACACGGCTGCATAATGAACCGACATATCGACCTTCCTGCAGGATTGGGGAGATAAACAGCAAGGTGACATCATCGTGAAAAGCGGACGAGCGTGGACCAATATCCAACGTCAGTGGATCAGAGTAAGGACCATACAAGCATTTTTTTTCATGTCGATCTGCTCTGGAGTACTTCAATCCTGGTCCAATCAAAGCTTCGTGATCCTCATAGATCTGTCCAATATGTTTCTTATATGTAGAGAATACGACCTGGTTCTGTTCGTTTAGCATGAATAGCTCCGTACTATCAACAGCTCGAATATAACTGGATTGAAACCATGCATCTAGTTTGCTTTGTTGCTGTGAACCTTGTAATACATCCTGTAATTGGACCGACTGTATCTGTTGGAGCAAACGGTCCAGGTGATTCCACTGTTCATCTGCCCAGTCCATCATAAGCTGTCGTCTCGTTTCGGCAATCCCCTCAAAAATCTGTTCTACATCTTCCTTCATATGTGCGTTCAACCGATACGATCGCCAGAGCGGCAATCCTTTTCTCCATCCCAGCCAATCAAACATCATGACCACCCCGATTTCTGGATTTGAAAGCTTCGTTCTACTGATCTTTGGATAGACCTATATATATGTGGTTTTCAAAGTGATATGTGACAAAGGAATCCAACCTGTCTATTCAATCTTTATACAAGAAAACGAACAAGAATACGAGGGGATATGTCATATTTTCCGAATATTTAATCAATAAATACAAATGATCGTGCGCTTGTTGTTAGGTGAAATGAATGTTAGCTATCTACGAAAAAAACTCACATGTATGTATCTGAGAATCCGTCTCATTTTACATTGTGTAACATGAACAGGCCCATACTCAAAACACACTGTATAATGTAATCCCCGCCCAAAGCGATATAGTATTATCTAACAAGCAAAACCTGTTACGTTTGTGTATATAAACCTCCCATTCAGCCTTGGTGTGCAATGAAAACAACTTCCCACAAAGGAGAATGCCCATGTCCTCCATATCCTCAGCCACAGTCCCCGAAGCCTGCCATATTGATGTAGATCATGTGTCCGTTGTTTTTGGTACGGGTACACAACAAGTGACTGCCTTGTCGGATGTTACATTCCAGATCCATTCCAATGAGTTTGTCTCTCTGCTGGGCCCTTCCGGCTGTGGCAAGTCGACCTTGCTCCGGCTGGTAGGTGATCTGCTTCAGCCCACCTCAGGCACCGTACGCATTGCAGATCAGGAACCTGAGCGTGCTCGTCTACAGCGACAGTTCGGCATCGTTTTCCAGACACCAGCCCTGTTCGATTGGCGCACCGTTCGTCACAATGTGGAATTACCCTTGGAGCTGCTCGGTACCCGCCGGAAGGAGTGCCGCCGCATTAGCGGTGAACTGCTTGAAATGGTAGGGTTAACCCGCTTCGCAGACCATTATCCATGGCAGCTCAGTGGAGGCATGCAGCAACGTGTATCCATTGCACGTGCACTTGCACTTGATCCACCATTGCTGCTCATGGATGAACCCTTCTCGGCCTTGGACGAATTCACCAAAGAAAAACTTCAATTGGAGTTGCTTGAGATCAAGCGCTCAACAGGCAAGACCTTCCTCTTTGTCACACACAGCATCCCCGAAGCCGTATTTCTGTCCGACCGGATCATCGTGCTCTCGGCACATCCGGGGCTAGTACATTCCATTCATTCCGTCAATCTGCCTTCCAAACGTCATAGGGAACTGAGAGAAACGGAAGCCTTCTACCACATGATCACGACCATTCGCAACTGCTTCTACGAGGAGCGTGATGAATCTCATGTCTCTGAGGTTCTTTAAACCGGGATATCGATCCTGGGTCGTCATCTGGATTATGGCCATATTGGTGCTGTGGGAAGGAATCGCCTGGATACTCCAACTGTTCTTGTCACCCCAGCAGGCGGCTTCTCGCCTTCCTTATCTGCACGAAGTCCTTGCAGCCTTGTTTCGGTATTCGGGTACGCTCGCAGAGCAGGGGGCTGTCACGTTTGGCAATGCAGCCATTGGTTTTGCAGGGGGAACGTTGCTGGGTCTGGGTTTGGCACTGCTCATGAGCGCGGCTGTCTGGCTGGAGCGCACGTTATCGCCATATGTTGTCTCCTCACAGATGGTTCCGGTTATTGGTCTCGCACCAATCGTGTACGGCATCATCCACAACGCGGAATGGGCCCGAATTGTTATGGCGGCGTATGTCACTTTCTTCCCGATCATCATCCATACGTTAAAAGGATTGAAAAGTGTAGCACCAGAGCACCTGGAACTTATGCGTTCCTGTGGAGCTTCACTGACTGCACGATATATCAAATGCCTGCTGCCCTCAGCACTGCCGGGACTATTTTCTGGTATGAAAATAGCTGCTCCGCTCGCGGTGACCTCCTCCATCGTTGTGGAATTGATGGGGGCTCCCGACGGACTCGGCGTCCTGATGGTCAGTTCGTTATATTACGGCCATGCCCAAGTTGGCATGTTCTGGGCCACCATCATGCTTAGCATTGGCATTGGCCTGATCTCGTATCTGGCCATCAGCCTGGCTGAACGTTGGCTAACCCCCTGGCAGCCTGAATTCAGGACCAAAGGAGGTGATGCCACATGAGTGAAGGTAGAGTTTTGCAACGGAAGCGTGATGAAGGTGTGGCGATTGCTGCTGTAACTGGCGCGGCTACGCCCCTCACTGATTTACAGATAACATCTGCTCCCGGATCGGAAATTCATGGACAACAGGGACAAGCCGGAAAGACCAGATTGGGCACTAGCGTTCGCGGGCGCTCGATTGTACTGAGCATGCTTCCTTGGGGTGCTGGTGTGTTATTTCTCGCCCTCTGGCAGCTCAGGTTATTTCATTGGATATTCTCGCTGGAAAGCTACCAACTACCTGTCCCTTCCGCGATTGCGGCATCCATTCAGGAAAATGCCAATATGCTCTTTCGATATGCGATGTACAGCGGAACCGAAATGCTGGGAGGTTTCTTGCTCGGATCATTGTTGGGCGCTCTAGCGGCAGCGGGTGCATCGTTCTTTCCAACAAGCGGCAGGGCCGCGGTTACGGTTTTGTCAGCACTGAACGCTGTTCCGATTGTGGCCCTTGCCCCGATTATGAATAATTGGTTTGGTGATGGGATCTGGTCGCGTATTGCAGTCGTCACGGTGATTACAATGGCCGCTATGGCCGTCAGCCTGTTCAAAGGGCTGACTTCCATTCAACCGCAGTACAGTGATCTGCTGAGTGGCCTTGCTGCGAGCAGGATGCAGTTTTTTTGGAAGCTGAGACTGCCCCACGCCATGCCTTCCCTCTTTGCCGGACTGAAGATCAATATGTCGACCAGTATTATCGGGGCCATTGTGGGTGAATTTTTCATCGCCTCCCAAGGGCTTGGATACTTGCTCTCGGATCAGATTCGATTGGCGAACATGCCCTTGGCCTGGTCCTGCATTGTCATCGCCGCCGCGCTCGGTATTGTGTTGTATGAAGCGGTTGTCCTGGCAGAAAAGCGACTCATTCCGTGGAATCGTGCACGCACAGATCAATAACGTACATCAGGGTATCAACCATCCATAGATCGTAATACCTGATAGAAAAATCGTATATAAACAGGGGGTTGTTCTGTACATGTCCAAAACGTTGAAGCCGGGTTTGCTGGTATTGGTCCTGTTGGTTGTTACGATGCTGGGCGCGTGTTCTACGAAGTCCGAGCCGGCGGCTGAACCTGTTGCTGCGAGTTCAGGAGGGACGGGAGAAGCAGATCAACCCTTAACCAAAGTGAAAATTCAGCTGAAATGGGTGCCGCAGGCGCAGTTTGCCGGGATCTATGCAGCGAAGGAAAAAGGTTTTTTTGCAGATGAAGGCATTGATGCCGAGATTATTCCGGGTGGCCCGGATATCGTGATTGAGCAACAGGTGGTTAATGGTGCGGCCGATGTAGGGATCACGGGAGTAGACAGTCTGCTGGTCAGCCGGGATAACGGTCTGCCGCTTGTCTCACTCGCCCAGATCTCACAGAAGAGTAGCTATCGTTTAATTGCCAAGAAGTCCTTGGGCATTACCGATCCTGCTCAGATGAAAGGCAAGAAGGTAAGTACCTGGTTTGGCAGTCAGCAGTTTCAGGTGCTCGCGTTCATGGAGAAGAATGGACTCGACCCGAAGAAAGACATTGAACTGGTGAAGCAGGGGTTCACAATGGATCAGTTTTTCAATGATCAGGTGGATGTGGCTACGGCGACGATCTATAACGAATATCACGTGGTACTGGAAAGTGGAATGAAAGAATCCAATCTGGATGTGTTCAACATTGAAGATGCCGGTGTTGGCATGCTGGAGGATACGCTGATTGCCAAGAAAGATTGGGTAGACAACAACCGTGAGCTTGCGGTCAAAGTGACCCGTGCCATTCTAAAAGGCTGGAATTACGCGATCGACAATCAGAATGAGACGGTGGATATCGTGATGAGTAATGTGACGGAGGGCAGCACCACTCGTGAACATCAGGTCACGATGCTGGAAGAGATTGCAAAGCTGATTCGGCCGGAAGGATTTACGGAGCAGCAAGTCGGCAGCTTTGTGGATGAGTCATTTACCCGGACTGCGGATATTGCACTGAATTATGGCTTGATCAAAAAAGCCGCCAACCTGGATGAAGCGCTGGAGAAAAGCATCTATGAAGAAGCGGTGAAATAAGCGTGTGGAGGAGGATGACGAATGAGTTCTGTGGATCAGCAACCTCAGCCGCTTGGCGGTACGAAGGAAGAATGGCTGGAGAAGGATCGCAAATACGTATGGCATCACATCTCTCCTCATAACGATCATCCGATGATTGCGGTAAGTGGGGAGGGCAGTTGGATCACCGATCAGGATGGTACGCGTTATCTGGATGCGATGTCGGGACTGTGGTGCGTGAATGTGGGGCATGGCCGTGAGGAGATTGCGAGAAGTGCCTACGAACAGATGAAAGCACTCGCTTATGTACCGATGACGCAGAGTCACGAACCGGCGATTTTGCTGGCGGAGAAGCTGAATGAATGGCTGGAAGGGGAGTATCGAATATTCTTCTCCAACTCAGGTTCAGATGCAAATGAGGTGGCTTTCAAAATAGCCCGTCAGTACCACCATCAGAATGGTGAGCCTACTCGGCACAAATTCATCTCCCGTCACCGTGCGTATCACGGCAACTCCATGGGCGCACTGGGCGCCACCGGGCAAGCCGCCCGCAAGATCAAATACGAGCCGCTCGGCGTAGGTTTCTCTCATGTTCCACCACCATATTGTTACCGATGTCCGTTTGGACGAAACAAGGATGGATGCGGACTCGAATGTGCAACCATCTATGAAGAGGTGATTCGTTGGGAAGGTCCAGAGACGGTTGCGGCAGTAATTATGGAGCCGGTAATCACAGGGGGCGGCATGATTGTACCCCCACCGGATTATATGCGCACTGTGCAAGAGATCTGTCAGCGTTATGGCGTGCTGCTCATTGTAGATGAGGTAATCTGCGGTTTTGGCCGCTCCGGGCAGAAGTTTGGTCATCAGAACTATGGTGTACAACCAGATATTGTGACGATGGCAAAAGGCATGACCAGTGCCTATTCGCCGCTATCGGCAACGGCGGTGCGAGCCGATCTGTATGAGACGTTCCGGGAACCCGGACCGGATGCCCATTTTCGCCATGTAAATACCTTTGGCGGGAATCCGGTATCCTGCCGGGTGGCACTGGCGAATCTGGAGGTTCTGGAACGAGAGAATCTGGTCAGCCGGGCGGAAGAACTGGGATACCTGCTTCGTGAGAAGCTGGAGCCACTGCTGGAGCTATCCATTGTGGGGGATATCCGTTCATTCGGATTCGCCTGTGGCATTGAATTGATTGAAGCAGACGGTTCACCTGCGGAGGCGGACAAAGTAATGAAGGTACTCGCCAGTTGTAAAAGGGATGGCATTCTGATTGGCAAGAACGGCGATACCGTGCCGGGGTTTGCAAACATTTTGACGATCTCTCCGCCGTTTGTTACCACCGAGGAAGAGCTGGATCTGATCGCTGGAAGTTTGCTCGTTGCGCTGCGTAGTCTGGACGCAGGTTAGTTGCCATAGATGGATAACACAAGGAGGCGAGGTAGGATGCAGACCACAACAGGCAAAGTCATTAATCAGCTTCGGCTGAATGAGCGAATTGAGCAGTTGTCACAGATTGGCCGAATCGCGGAGACGGGTGTCTGCCGACTTGCCCTGACCCCGGAGGATATGGATGGCATCATACAGGTTCGTCTCTGGATGGAAAATGCCGGTTTGACGACGCGACTTGATCCCTTCGGCAATCTGATTGGTCGTCTGGAAGGTGCGGATCAGGCGCTGCCGATTCTCATGATTGGTTCCCACATCGACTCTCAGCCTTACGGCGGTCGATATGATGGAGCGATTGGTGTGCTCGGTGCACTCGAAGCCGTGCAATGCCTGATCGAAAATGGCATTCAGCCCCGTATGCCGATTGAGGTGATTGCCTTTTGCGATGAAGAAGGTTCCCGTTTTAACAAAGGCCTGTTCGGCTCGCGTGGTATAACCGGTCAGTTGGAAGAAGGCGAACTGGAGCGGCAGGATAAAAACGGAGTGTCTCGCCGGGAGGCGTTGGAAGCCTTCGGCTGTTCTCCTTCGGATTTTGCAGAAGCGATCTACCCACCAGGTTCCATAGGCAGTTATCTGGAGCTGCACATTGAGCAGGGGCCAGTGCTGGAATCGCTGAATGCTCCGATAGGTCTGGTGACCGGCATCTCGGGTCCGCTGTGGCTTACGGTTACGATGAAAGGTATGGCGGGTCATGCCGGCTCCGTTCCGATGGGCATGCGGCATGATGCTTTGGCAGGCAGCGCCAGAGTTATTTCCGCTTTTGACGATATGGTGAGAGAAGACCCGGAAGCTCCAACCGTAGGTACGGTGGGTAGTCTGAGGGTGTTTCCGGACTCGCGTAATATCATCCCGGAGGAAGTCAGCTTCACGGTGGATTTACGAGACATGGAGATGGAACGCAGGAACCGGCTTGAAGCCCGATTGATGAACATTTTGGATGACGTGAGTTTCCGATATGGTCTAACTTATTCGCTGACAGAGGATACGAATAGTGAGCCGCGGTATTGTGCAGAGCCAATCATGTCGGTTATTCGTTCATCCGCGGAAGAGATCGGGATTACTTTGCCAGAGCTGATGAGTGGTCCGTTCCATGATGCGTTGGCCCTTTCGCTTGTGTGTGATTATGGCATGATTTTTGTCCGCAGCAAGGACGGCATCAGTCATCATCCCAGCGAATATTCCTCCCCGGAGGATATTGGACTTGGCACGGAAGTGTTGTATCGCACCATTCGGAGGATGTGCAGTGGAATGAAACAACCAACCATTTTACCCGAGGAGGCGTTGTGACGATATGAGCAAAATCAGCATCGGATTAATCCAGGCTTCTCATGAGATTGAAGGTTCGGCTCCCGTTGAGGTGCACAAAGAAGCTGCGGTTCAGAAGCACATTGCGCTGGTCCGTGAAGCTGCTGCACGAGGGGCCAAGATCATCGGATTGCAGGAAGTATTCTATGGACCGTACTTTTGCACAGAGCAGAATCCAAAATGGTATGCATCCGCTGAACCGGTGCCGGAAGGGCCAACGACCAGACGTTTTCAGGAACTGGCGAAGGAGCTTGCGGTGGTGATTATTTTACCTGTGTACGAGGTGGAGGGCATTGCTTCGTATTACAATACGGCAGCTGTCATTGATGCAGATGGTTCATATCTGGGCAAATATCGCAAACATCATATCCCGCATGTGGAAGCAGGTGAGGGTACAAATGGGTTCTGGGAAAAGTATTATTTCAAACCAGGCAACCTTGGGTTTCCAGTATTTGATACGGCCTACGCCAGAGTGGGTGTGTACATCTGTTATGATCGTCATTTTCCGGAAGGTGCACGATTGCTCGGGCTGGCAGGGGCAGAGATTGTGTTCAATCCGTCTGCTACGGTTGCGGGTACATCGGAATATCTGTGGAAACTGGAACAGCCTGCTCACGCGGTAGCTAACGGCTATTATGTTGCAGCCATCAACCGGGTTGGCGTGGAAGCGCCATGGAATATGGGTGAATTTTATGGACAGTCGTACTTGGTCGACCCGCGAGGCAGAATGGTAGCGATCGGCAGTCGGGATCAGGATGAGGTCGTTATTGGCGAGATGGATACGGAGATGATTCGTGAGGTGCGTAATGTATGGCAGTTCTACCGGGATCGCAGACCGGAAACGTACGAACATCTCGTTAGTCTGTAGGAAGCAGCAACGAGTGATCGGTAAGTGATTCTGTCAGCGGGGTGGCACGTGTAATGCACGCAAGATTGTTTTAGATAGCGTAGATCATTCTCCAGGAGGTGCATGACCTTGATGAACAGCTCAGGAACAACGTTATCCGATTATGGGTGGGAGAGTCGTTTTGCCGAGATGAAACCCGCCATGACAGGTAAGGAAGCGATGGAGGAGTCAAACCGCTGTCTGTACTGTTACGATGCACCTTGTATCAAGGCCTGTCCGACCGACATTAATATCCCTTCTTTTATTAGCAAAATATCAACAGGGCACCTGAAAGGATCGGCCCGCACCATCATGGATGCGAATCCGGTTGGAGCCAGCTGCGCACGTGTCTGTCCCACAGAGGAACTGTGTGAAGGCGCATGTGTCCTGAACGAATCGTCGAAGCCGATTCGGATTGGTGACTTGCAGCGTTATGCCACCGACTGGGCACGGGCGAAGAATGAGTCGTTATTCCAGGCAGCACCTGCCAATGGGAGAACCGTCGCTGTTGTGGGAGCAGGGCCAGCAGGACTATCGGCGGCACGTGAACTGGCGCGTGCAGGTTATGAGGTGACGATCTATGAAGCAAAACCCAAAGGCGGGGGGCTGAACACGTACGGCATCGTATCCTTCCGTTTGCCCGAATCGGTTGCGCTATGGGAAGTGGAGCAGGTTGAGGCACTTGGTGTGCAGATCCGTTATGGGGTGCGTATCGGTGTGGATATCCCTGCTTCGCAGTTGCTGGAGCAACATGAAGCAGTCATTCTGGCCTGTGGCATGGGTTCAGTACCTATGCTGGGCATTGAAGGGGAGACACTGGAAGGTGTCTATGATGCCATTGAGCTGGTGGAATCTACAAAGCAGGGGGTTCCACCCGCGCTGAATGGTCTGAAGGTCGCCGTTATTGGGGCGGGCAACACGGCGGTAGATGCAGCGACCTGTTCGGTACGTCTTGGTGCGGAGCGGGTGCAGATGTTATATCGGCGCGGGGAAAGCCAGATGACGGCTTATGCGTTTGAATATACGTTTGCCAAGCAGGAGGGTGTGGAGTTCCGCTGGTTTACGATGCCGCAGCGTATTATTGGAGACGAGAACGGTCGGGTTCAGGCTGTAGAATGCGTGAAAATGGAGCTAATTACCCCGCCTGGCGGTGGGCGTGCATTGCCTGTACCTGTGGAAGAATCGGAGTTCATGATCGAATGTGATACGGTCATCCGGGCGATTGGACAGCATCGTTTATTACCATTAATCGAAGCATTTGGACTGCGTCACCACTGGGGCGTCGTTGAGATCGAACCGCATACGTACCGTACCTCGCATCCTCAGATTTATGCGGCAGGAGATGTCATTTTTGGTCAGGGCCAGGGTGAGGCGATGGTTGTCTCGGCTGCACAGCAGGGTAAGCTGGCCGCCGCCGCAGTCATGAAGGCGTTGGCTGGACAGGTGGAAGAGACGGCGTGAGCAGTACATCAAGTCCTCGTGTCCCTAACGCGCTAACGAACCCTACACACCTTATTGTGGCAATTATGGAGGATTGAAAAATCTAACGAATCTCACACGTCTTATGTTGACGAACGCCTGTTGAAATGAAGCCGAAATGAGCTACTACAGTAATATAAGCTTTCTACGATTCGTTAGATTTTGCATTTACCTCATATGAGTCGAATAAGAGGTGTGCGGTTCGTTAGAATTTAGGTGCGTACTATCCAGAAACACCATTACTACGCAGAAATCCTGAGCACGACCCAATATCCAGTACCACGATAAAAATTGAACTAAACATTTACACGAAACGGAGAGGACAGAAAGAACCAGAAGAAACGGAGTGTTCGCCTTTATCCCCGGATTTTCCCTTTATAAAAGGAATTAAAAAAATCTGGGGATAACAGCGATCGGAAGGTTGTTCTGTCATCGGAGTGTCCAGTGTAACTAAAAAGTTCAAACAACACCAAGGAGGGATCGTTATGGCTGACTTATCCATTAATCTGGCAGGTATTCGATCACCCAATCCATTCTGGTTGGCTTCTGCACCACCGACCAATACGGGGTATCAGGTTCAGCGTGCGTTCGAAGCGGGCTGGGGCGGCGCGGTGTGGAAGACACTGGGTGAGCCCATCATCAATACATCCTCGCGTTTTGCGGCGGTTCATTTCGGTGGACAGCGGGTGGCGGGGTTTAACAATATTGAATTGATATCCGATCGCCCGCTGGAAGTGAATCTGCGGGAGATTGCCGAGACCAAGAAGCGCTTCCCGGATCGTGCGGTTGTCGCTTCACTGATGGTGGAACCCACACGGGAGAAGTGGCATGAGATTGTCAAAAAGGTGGAAGCCGTTGGCGTTGACGGTCTGGAGCTGAATTTTGGCTGCCCGCATGGCATGGCTGAGCGTGGCATGGGAGCTGCCTCCGGTCAGCAGCCTGACTTGGTTGAACTACAGACGATGTGGGTGAAGGAAGTGGCGACCACACCCGTTATCGTAAAGCTCACGCCGAATATCACGGATATTACGGCGACCGCCCGGGCAGCTGTACGAGGCGGCGCGGATGCGATCTCTCTGATCAATACCATTAACTCCCTGGCAGGTGTGGATCTGGATTCGTGGAATACCGTGCCCCATGTGGGCGGCAAAGGAGCACATGGCGGATACTGTGGCCCAGCCGTGAAGCCAATTGCACTGAACATGGTTGCCGAGTGCGCACGTAATCCGGAGGTGGGTGTGCCGATCTCGGGTATTGGTGGCATCTCGGACTGGCGGGATACTGCAGAGTTTCTGCTCATGGGCGCTACAGGGGTTCAGGTATGTACCGCAGCGATGCATCATGGATTCCGTATTGTGGAGGACATGATTGATGGGCTGAACGATTATCTGGATGAAAAGGGTCTGAGCAGTGTCGCAGAGTTGGTCGGTCAGACGGTTCCACGTTACTCGGATTGGGGCAATCTTGATCTGAACTACAAAGTGGTCGCCCGCATCAACCGCGATATCTGCATCAATTGCAACAAATGCCATATTGCTTGTGAGGACACCTCGCATCAGTGTATTGATATGTTGACCGACCCGTCCGGCTCCTATCTGGAAGTGGTGGAAGAGGACTGTGTTGGCTGTAATCTGTGTTCGATCGTTTGCCCGGTGGATGGGGCGATTGAGATGGTTGAGCTTGTACCTGAGCAGGAACCTGTAACCTGGAATGAACGTCAGTCTGCGATTGCCATGCTGCAATCCGTTAGAGATCAGTCAACCAAGGAGGCGATATCATGAGTACCCGCAAATTGATTCGTAATGGTGTGTTGGTCACGGCGTCAGATACCTTTGAAGCAGATATTTTGATCGAAAAGGGTAAAATCACACAGATTGGCATCGGACTGGTGCCAGACGAACGAACGGAGGTTGTGGATGCAGCGGGCTGTTACGTCATTCCGGGCGGGATCGATCCGCATACGCATCTGGATATGCCCTTCGGTGGAACGGTAACGGCGGATGATTTTGCGACGGGAACGACAGCCGCAGCCTTTGGTGGTACAACGACGATCATTGATTTCTGCCTGACACAAAAAGGCCGTCCATTGATCGAATCCCTCCAGGAGTGGCATGCCAAAGCCGAGGGTAAAGCCTCCATCGACTACGGTTTCCATCTAATGATTGGAGAGATGAATGATCAGGTGCTGGAAGAGTTACCGCAGATCATTGAAGAAGAGGGTGTATCATCCTTCAAGGTGTTCATGGCGTATAAAAACCAGTTTCAGGCGGATGACGGGATTCTCTTCCAGACGTTGCAAAAGGCAAAAGAGTACGGCGCACTCGTCATGGTTCATGCCGAGAACGGGGATGTCATTGACCTGCTGGTTCGACAGGCGCTCGCCGAAGGGCGAACGGAGCCGATTCATCATGCGCTGACTCGTCCATCCATGCTGGAGGGAGAAGCGACAGGCCGGGCGGCCCGTCTGGCTGCACTTGCGGATTCACAGTTGTATGTGGTGCACGTGACCTGTGCGGAAGCAGTGGAGCAGATCGCGCGTATGCGTGAAATGGGCTATCGGATCTGGGGGGAGACCTGTCCTCAGTATTTGACGTTGGATCAGTCGATCATGGATCAGCCGGACTTCGAGGGTGCAAAGTATGTCTGGTCACCACCGCTGCGGGAAGCAGCACATCAGGAAGTGCTGTGGAATGCATTAAAAAGTGGTCAACTACAGACGATTGGCTCCGATCATTGCTCGTTTAATTTCAAAGGGCAGAAGGACTTGGGCAAGGATGATTTTAGCAAAATTCCGAACGGCGGGCCCGTCATCGAAGATCGCCTCAGCATTCTGTATTCGGAAGGTGTAGTCAAGGAGCGGATTACACTCAATCAGTGGGTCGATCTATGTTCGACAAGAGCGAGCAAGTTATTTGGATTGTTTCCGCAGAAAGGGACTCTGGCTGTAGGGACAGATGCGGATATCGTTATTTTTGACCCATCTGTAACCAGGGTGATCTCGGCAGATACGCATCATATGAACGTCGATTACAGTGCATTTGAAGGCATGCAGGTACAGGGTTGTCCGGTGACGGTGTTGTGCCGTGGGGAATATGTCATTCGAGATCAGCAATTTGCCGGAATGGCAGGAGCGGGCCAATATGTGAAGCGCAACAAGTATGATGCAGGCGCACCCATACCGATGAAACAGCCAGTGACGGCAGTGAATGGAGGGAGAATCTGATGTCGGATCATGATGTGTTCGAAGCGGAGAGGATCGCCATAGAGCGAATGGTTGCACAGGGTTATCGGATCTATGCGGTACGGGAACATCTGGAGGGTGCTCATGTCATATGGGGGCACCCGGATCTTCCCGAAGAGAAACAAGAGCAATACGTGGGCACGGCATCTGGACGGAAGTGGTTCAGTCACATCCTGATTCGTCAGCTTCAGGAGCAACAGGGAGCGTAGAGCATGCTGAAGCTCTTCATGCGATCGGGCCGTGTACGTACTCATAGGCATAGAGTGCAAGTTCGATTGCGACCCTTTTCTCGGGGAGGATATAGTCTTCTCCCAAAAGGGCTTCGATTTTGTCCAAACGGTGATATAGCGTCTGTCTAACGATATATAGCGCGGTGGCCGTTTCTTGCTTGGAGCAGCACAGGACCAAGTATTGTTTGAGGGTGCGAAGCAGCTGACCTCCTTTCTCCGCATCGTAACGGATAAGAGGTCCCAGATATTCTTCGATGAATTCACCCAGATTACCGTTCTGTTTCATGCTGGCAATGATGCGATAACAATGAAGGTTACTGTAAAAAGGCTGCTGCATCTCGCCGATGTCCTTCTGAATTCGAAGTGTCTCCTTCGCGGATTCCAGACTATCCTTGATACGGGAGAGGTCCGTGCAGCTATGACCGATACCGATCAGGCCTGAGAAGAGGCAGTGGGTCTGTTCCTGCTCGTGCTGCTGCAGCTGTTCGATGCAGCGCCAGAGACTGTTTTTGCGCTGAGATCCAGGTAGTGGGTCCAGAATGATAAGAATGATTTGGTGGTTCAGAACGGTGCTGTAGAGGGTGAAGTTCTCCCGAGCGAACACGGAACGGGCGACGATGTTGCGTTGGATCAATAATTTCTGAAGTTTGAGGCTGTCTGTGTATGCGGGGTTGCTGTCGAATAAAATAATAGTAGCTTTGCTCATTGCGAGATGGGGATTAACGGTGGATACATATTCATGGATTTCCTTCGTGGAGTGATGTCCGTTAAGCCAGTCAATGACCCAGATATCTTCTTTGTAACGGCGCTTCTCTTCCATGTATTTGGTTCGCATCCAGTCCTGAGCAATTGCGGCCGCGCAACGTTCCAGTGCCTGAATGACGAATTCATCCGAAGGTTTGATGGGTATGCTTGAATCGTGATCCGGCAGTTTTTGGTGCATGAGTACAAGATCGGCAAAGGTGTAGTCCAACGCCCGAACAGACATGCTGAACACATGTAATGTGTTATCTGACAGCTGCATTAATTTCGGAATATCCTCTCCCGCCAAATGTCCCCGCTGCAAAAACCAATCCTGCCGACGAGTCTCCAGCTGCTCTGGAGGGCAATAGGGAACGCTACTCGCTTCCCCTTCAAGTGGATATAGTGCGACGGCACATCCGGTTGTTCGTGACAATAATCGAAGCAGAGGTTGTACGCCATCTCCATTCAGAAGAAGTTGGTTAAAGGAGGTGGTAAGACTATCGAGTTCCGCAATCATCCGCTGATGACTACGAATCAGAGTGAAATGCAGGTCTTGCGTAATATCAATATAACGGACTTGTTCGTGGAACCAGATCAGCGGGAAATCCGCGGCAACTGCTATTTCCTTCATGGCACTGAGCTGCGACTTGGTATGATCCCCCAGTTCCATACAGAGTCCGGCAGCCCCACGTGCAATTAACTGACGCAAAAAAGACAGGCCTTGCTGCTCACCTTCCTGCCAGCCAATGCCTGTCGTCAGCACCAATTCCCCGCCATTGAGTAAGTCCCCTACCTCAGGGACTTCCATGATATGAACCCAGCGAACATACCGCTCCAGCGCACGATCACTTGCCAGAACTTCCGCCTTGCGAAACACGGGACGTTTTAACATGTCTCTGACTTGAATATGAAGCGTTGTCTCCCCCACACAACCACCGTCCTTCCCCAATAACATGTGATCTATCTGGAGTCTGGAATCCGTCAACTTACATAATTAATCCATATTATAATTCTATTTACAGCCGATGGGCTGAAATCTAACGTTCATTTGTTTCAAATGACAAATGGGTCTGTATTTTTTGTGATGTTGATTAAAATGAAGCATTTCTATGTCAGTCAATGTCTCGTGTGAATTTACATAAAAAAGCCCCTTAGCTTTATATCGGAATTTATAACCATTCCAATATGCGCTAAGGGGCGAGAAGCTAAATATTATAGTCTGTATTTAAGTTCGACTCGAACCGTTACATGAGAACGACTCTCTACTTCTTAATCTTCGATTCTTTTCTTTTTGAATTTCATCAGGAACTCATACACAATCGGTACGATAACCAGCGTGAGCAGCGTGGAACTGATCAGACCGCCGATTACGGTAATTCCCAATCCTTTGGAGATGATACCCGCACTCTCTTCGAGACCCGTAACCAGTGGCAACAGGGCACCGATGGTTGCGAGAGCGGTCATCAGAATTGGACGCAGACGAGTTGCACCGGCTTCCAGCAAGGCTTCACGGGTAGGCATACCCTCTTTTTCCTTGTGAATAACACGGTCAATCAACACGATGGCGTTGGTGACCACGATCCCGATGAGCATCAATCCACCCATCATGGCGGAGACGTCAAGTGTACCACCAGCGATGAACAGACCTACCATAATACCAATCACCGTAAATGGCAGGGAGAACAGGATGGCGAATGGTGCCAAACCGCCGCCGAATGTTACAACAAGCACGAAGTATACAATGGCGATGGCTGCCAGCATGGCGAGACCAAGCTGAGTAAAGGTATCATTAATCTGTTCGGTTGTACCGCCGAACTTCACTTCAACGCCATCAGGCAGATCCAACTTGTCGATCTCAGCCTGTAAGTTATTTGAAGCTTTCGTTACATCCGAAGCCAGGATGTTGGCTGTAACTTGTACAACCACCTTACCGTCAATTTGCATGATGGAGTTCGGGGATGTGCCTTCTTCCACTTTGGCAACATCTTTAATCGGTACTTCGATGCCAAGCGGTGAAGTGACGGTTTCATCCTCAATCTCTTTAATGCTGCTGAATGATTTGTTGTCTGTCTCTACATATACTTTGTACGTTTTGTTATCAATATCGACTTCCGTAAGCACAGGACGTTCCCGTACCGGGCTCAACGTCATAGCCAGTTGGCCTGCAGTCAGGCCTAGGGAACTCAATTTCTCCTGATCTGCCACGAGCGTATACTGCCCGTAGGTATCAGCGAGTGTGGTGTCTGCTTTTTCAAAATTATCCGTATCCGCTTCAACCAGTTTCAGAATTTCGTCCGATACAGGTTTGAGTTGCTCTACATTATCGCCATAGATGGATAGGCTCAGGCCACTACCACCCAGACCGCCGGACATGTCGAGCTCATTCCAGGTTCCTACGGTAACTTCTTTTTTCAGACCTTCTACTAGTTGTTCCTTCACTTTTGTAAAGTCTTTTGTATCTTCGTTATATTCAATATAGAAGAGAGCCGAGTTGGAGCTACCGCCACCCATACTGCTCAGTGGATTGCTTCCGCCGATGGAATATTGCATTTTCTCCAGACCCGGTTGTTTCAGCAACCACTTCTCGGCAACAAGTGCTTCTTTTTCTACATCTTCACGCAAAGCTCCTGTTTGTGGACTGTACGTAATGGTCACATATTTATCCTGTTGTTCCGGCAAGAAGCTTGCACCGATGAACGGGTACAGGAACAAACTGCCGACCAGCAGGATCACTGCAATACTGACCGTGATGAGTTTGTGTGATAGTGTCCAGTTCAGCAGGCGTTTGTAAACTTCCGCCATCTTGCCTGGTTTTTCTTCGTGATTCTGCTTGTTCTTGAGTCCTTTACGGAACAGGGAATGTGCAAGCATCGGCACGATGGTAATGGCAACGATCAGGGATGCCAGCAAGGCAAATACCATGGTCAATGCAAATGGCAGGAACAGCTCGCCCACCATACCGCTTACCAGTGCCAGTGGCAGGAATACTGCAATCGTTACGATCGTGGAAGAAAGGATTGGCACAAACATCTCGCGCGTTGCTTCGCGAACCAGTTCACGGCCTTTCAGTTTCTCGCCTTTAAGTGTTAATCTGCGGTAGATGTTCTCGATAACAACGATGGAGTCATCGACAACCCGTCCGATGGCAACCGTCATGGCACCCAGTGTCATCATGTTCAAGGTAATATCCATTATATTGAGCGCAGTCAATGCCATGAGCAAGGAGAGCGGGATCGAGATTATGGAGATAATGGTTGAACGAATATTACGCAGGAAAAGCAGGATGATCAGGATAGCAAACAAAGCACCAAAAATGGCTTTGCCCAGCATCGTGTTCACCGAGTCCTGGATCGGTTTACCTTGGTCAAGCAGTACAGTCAGATCAGCGTTTTTGAACTGCTTCTGCAACTCTTCAGCTTTGTCTTTGACTGCATTCACGACATCAACTGTGTTGGCGTCATTGGATTTTACAACGGAAATACCGATGGATTCCTTGCCGTCTGTCCGGGAAATGGATTCCGCTTGACCGATGACGTCGATCTTGGCTATTTCACTTAGTTTTACAGTTGGAATGCCAGGCGCGTTGGCAGCGCCTGATGGGCTACCTACACTAGCATTACCGCCAGCAGCTTGCCCTGCAGCCGGGTCCGTTCCTTGTGCAGAGCCAGGAGCGGTACCTTGGCTAGCTTCACCAGTTGGTGCTCCAGTGCCTTGTGGGGCTGCGCTTGCACCATTGCCTGTGGAAGCCCCAGCACCGCCAGGTACGACTGGAATGGCAAGGTTTTTTAGATCATCGATGTCGATGATGTTGCCATCTACGACAACGGCTTTCTGGGATTTATCCAGTTCAAACAGTCCAAGGGGCACACGAATGGATGAACCTTGAACGATGCCGTTTACCGTATCTTCAGTTAGGCCCAGCTCGGCCATTTTAGCTTGGTCAAACTTCAATTGAACTTCTTTCACATATTGACCGGAAACCTGAACCTGAGCTACACCGTCAATATCTTCGAGTGCAGGCTGAATATCTGATTCAACCAGTCGTGTCAATTGTTCCAGGTCACCGCCGTCCTTGTCAGACAGGCTCAGCGATACAACCGGGAAAGAGTTAATGCTGAACTTGGAAATGGTCGGCTTCTGCACGCTGTCAGGCAATTGAACTTCATTCAGTGCCTCACGAACGGTTGCCGTTGCGTTGGTCAGATCTGTTCCATAATCAAATTCGAGTGTAATAGATGCTGCATTTTCCATGGAAGTGGAGGTAACTGTCTTCACGCCATCTACATTACGTAGTTTTACTTCCAGCGGCTTCGTGACATCTTCAACAATTCCCTCCGGTGCAGCCCCCGGATCAATGGCAGTGACATTCAGAAACGGTACGTTGATGTTCGGGACTGTCTCTTGTTTCATCGTCAATCCGCTGTACAAACCTGCGAAAGAGATGATAATCGTGAGAATCCAAATCGCAAACTTGTTGTTCAGTGAAAAATTAATAATACCTTTCATACGATGGTTTCTTCTCCTCTCTGTTTCTCCTGTTTATGTGTGTGACGAGTCAGCCTGGATGAACCGGCTATACATGGCATCCAGAATATGCTGAAGCTCGGAGTGCAAAGGTTGAATGGCAGTTACGTTCTCCAGATTGTGCATCATGCCCAGAATAATGGCACGCCGCGGCGTGAATTCCATCATCTCCTGTCTGAGAATGGCAATGGTTTCAAGTACATCATTCTTCGGTTGCCCAGCAGGCAATTCGGAGGCAGCAATATCCTGCATTTGCTTGATAATATGAATAGGATGCCGCATCACCGTGGAATCCGGATGGGGTTCGGTAATCCAGGCAGGCCAGTCCTCCAAAGGAATCAAAGGCAAAGGTCGCTGCTTAAGGAATCCGTGTGCTGCATAGTCCATCATTTGCAGCAAGTTTGTTGCCATTTTATTAACAGTGAGAGATGGCATCTCTGTAAACCAGATTTTGACATAGGAGAGGAACAGTCCGTGTGTCAACAAAATAAGATCAATCGTATAAGGTTCAATCTCCCGTCCATACTGCTCTTCCAACTTATCTTTAAACCAATGTAAGGTACGGATCTCCAAGTCTCTTTGCAACGGATTGCATTGTTCCTTGCGATGTTGCTCATCATCCATCATCATGCTGCGCATCTGTACCCGCAAAAATTCCTTGAATTCGGCTACATGAATGAGCAGTGTTTCGATCTGCTTGTGCAGGCGTTCTCGCGAGGAGAGGCTGGTTTCATGCTCAATCTGTGTCATCTCGTCCATAAGCGTGTACATGCAGTACTCCAGCGTACTGGCTTCTAATTCCTCTTTGGATTTGAACATGATATAAAGGCTGCCTTTGGACATCCCGCATAGTTCGGCAATCTCTTGCATGGATGTTGCAGCACTGCCTTTGGATGAGAATAACTTGAGTGCTGTAGTAATGATGAGTTTTTTCTTCTCATTCATTTCATGTATAGGGTTCATTAACGATACATTCACCTCATCAGGGAACTTGTGAGTTCTTGAATTGACTTTAAGGTCAAACCAAGTATAAACGATCTGGTTGAAGGAATTCAAATGGGAGTAAATTGGAAAACTAATATTGAGGAAAGAGGATGATCAAAGGGAAAAAGAACAACATGTAACAAAGTGTAGCCTGTATGTACGATTGGGTGTTGCTATCAAGAACGTTTAAGTTAGGCTCCTCCAGTGAAGGCGTACAAGGCGAGTATAATAATGGCGACTAGAGCGATGAGATAGAAGATGGCCATGCCGATCAGAAGGGTATACCCTGTATAAGAGCCCATGCGTGCCAAAAATTTTCTCATGATTACGACATCCTTTCTTACGTGGCAGAGTATAAAGAGGTTCCCTATTTATATCATATCCCAAAAAAGACGACTTCCTGATCGAAGTCGTCTTTTTTATATTACAGAATTTAATAGATATCATAATGGAAGCTAAGAATTACACGATAACGGAGATTGCAGAACCGACTTGAAGAAACGAAGTGTTCGCCTTAAAGCTTTCTGTAAGAAAGCTTCTTCGGAAGCATATGCTATCACCAGAGATATAAAGTGTAACTTCATTTCGTTCCGTTATGTGATCAGTTTCAGACCAACGGCTGCAACCAAAATCATCGCGATAAACAGGATACGCTTCGCTTCTTTCCGTTCACCGAACAGGAACATGCCTGTTAACGTACTGCCGACCGTCCCGATCCCCGTCCACACGGCATACGCTGTGCCCATGGGAATGGACGTCATGGCGTAGGACAACAACGAGAAGCTGAACACAAACGACACCAGCATAAGTACAATGTATGGCCATCCTTTCTTGGTGGAAGCACCATTAATACCGATTACGCCGAAAATTTCACATATCCCTGCACCTACAATTGCCATCCAAGCCATTATACTGCACCTCCTTTGGCTTCTTGCTGATCCGTAACCAGCTTCAGTCCGATTACGCCGCAGAGCAGCAGCCCGATGAGCAATACTTTGGCCAAGCGGAACGGCTCACCGAACAGTACCATCTCCGTAAGGACGGTGCCCGCCGTACCAATTCCCGTAAAGACGGCATACACCGTACCCACAGGCAGCCTTTTGGAAGCGGCAATGATCAGTCCAAAACTGATCACGATGGCAATCCCCGTCAAAGTCCACTCCCAGGCATTCGAGGCATGTTTCAGCCCGCTTACCCAGACAATCTCAATAATTCCACCGATAAATACATATAACCAGTTGCGGTTCATGTTGTTAAATCTCCTTCCGGCACAACGCTTTGTGCCTCTTCGTTCAAATGATGAATGCCATGCCAAAAGACAGGCCAGGATGCTTCCAACCGTCTCTTGTACCGACGGGAACTTCCATAGATAATCTCCACGGTAATACCGTCGAGGAACGTCATAAATGCAATGGCGGCTTGTTCAGCGGGAAGGGGCGGTATATCTCCATTACGCATTGCCCTTTGCAGCAGACGAGTCAGTGCGCGTTCCATGCCATCGATAAACGGATACACCTGATCCATCACTTCGCCATACAGAGAAAGGGGTGGGTAAAAACAATTACGCAGCATCAAACGAGCCGAAGCATGGGCGTTGTATTCTTGTTCGAACCAGATCAGCAAGCCTTTCAGCCTCTGCTCCAATGGCAAATCCGCATGATCGCGGAAATATTCCAGTGTGTGCCGTTTTACCTCGTGAAAAGCAAAGGCAAGTGTGTGTAAAAACAAGTCATCCTTGCAGCTAAAATGCGCATATATGGACGGTTTTTTAATCCCGACTTCATCAGCAATAGCTCTCAGAGAAGCTCCCTCATAGCCATCTCTGGCAAAATGGAACAGGGCTGCATCCCGAATGGATTGTGCAGTCATTCAATCACCTTCCTAACGGTCGTTAGGTAATTATATTTTCACACTTCACATCGCCTGTCAAGATGAAAATGTCCGTCTGCACAGTAGAGTACAGACGGACATAACAGGTATGAATGTGGTTTTTGATCAAAAGGTTGTAAAACCCAGAATCAGTTGCAGCTTATATAGGATACCTTTCAAAAACGTAGTCTTCTCCTGGAACTCATCCAGGTCTAACGTGAATTCGGCATCATTATTATTCCAAATACGCTCGAAATAATTCGCGATATCAAGCGTGAACTTATTGTCTGGAGGAGCAGCAACCCATAGATCATTCTCCAGATTGTAGTCATTCAGGTTTCGAGGTGTGAAGTTGGTTGAACCCCCGAGGACAATATGATCACCGGTTGCTTTGGCAATATAGATCATCTTGGTGTGGTATTGCTCCTTGGTGGTGTTATACCAGCGGATCTGAATTTTACCGTCGGATTTATCATGCAATTCAGCAGCGACAGGACGGTTCGGAATACCAATCTTTTCCTGACCAAAGGCATTTTCATTTGGATCAAGTACAAGCCGGATCTCGGTTCCTCGTTTTGCGGCTTCCAGCAGGGCTTCCAATACTTTAGGAGAGGCCACATAGAACATGCCCATCCATAAGGTGTCACCTTTGCCAGCCTGATTGATCTCATGGAGTGCAGCGTCATTCACTTTGCCTTCAGTTAAATAGCGTATTCGCAAATCTCCCGTGTTCGAATCCGTGGAAGGAGCTGTGTAGGCAGGAACCTGGCCTCCGCCTGAGATGTCGAGAATAGCTTGCTCTGACTGAAGAATATCGCCAATGATTGGACCTGTTACTTCAAATGCAATGTTCGAGTGGTAGGCACTCGCATCATGAATATTGCCAGAAGAGACAATCGCCGTCTTCTCACTAACAACAACTTTGCGATGATTTGCTTTCACATTGAGCAGCTTGAGATAGGAACGGACCGTTACATCCGGACCATCCGTGGCCATCAGGTTTTTGATCCAGCCATCTCCGGATTGGCCGAACCATTGGAAGATGGTCCGCCAGACCGCAGAGTATACCGGAGTTGAATCACGCAAAGGGTCCACATCCGTGATGACCACATGAATGCCTGCTTGTTTCATTTGTTCCAGCAACGGATTGGGTGCTGAGTTATAGTTGGTATTTACTTCATCTGTAATAAACCAGATGTCCATATCAGGATGCTGATTTTTTTTGGCGACCAGCGCTTCGGTGAATTCAGTACTCACGGGAGGAAAATTCTGTCCCTTGTGCTGATAATTATTGAACAGGAACATATCCACCAGGACAAACTGCTCTGCTTCCTCCACAATTTGCATCATGCGCTGGAAAATCTGCTGTTCGTGCTCCATCTGTCCGTCGGAGGAAGGATAAGTGAGGTCATGCAGGAAATCGACTTGATCCACACGATACTCCGGACTTTCGTAGGAAATACCCGGTGGTAATGGTTTGTAGGTCTGATAGAGCATGACGGCGATGAGCCATAGGACCAATAGGACAAGTCCTGTTCGTATGTATGGAAATTTGCCGCGTGAAGACTTGCGGTCTGATGTATGGCGGCGTAATGAGACCAACGGTGGACTCCCCCTTCTGTACTTGCTGACTTCTATTACCACACGGTTGATAATGTTGACGCAGGAAAACCCGGTAGAATAACTGATGTAGCGGTAAAATGCATATGGCAAAATTGGCATTATGCAATCGACAGGTGTCTGAGCGTTGTGTATAATGAGTGTATTATTTTTGTAGAATGTCAGGGTTTTCATATGCCTGACAAGGACGGGGAACCAATGATATAACCTTTGAAATCTGGACATTTAGGAAAGAAAGTGGGTAATAAGGTGTATTCCATCAAACAAGTCGCTGCCATGCTCGGTATCCCGACGGTGACGCTTCGGGCTTGGGAGAATCGGTATAGTGCGGTCACCCCTGAGCGGACGGAATCGGGTTATCGAATGTATACCGAAGAGAATGTTGCGGATCTGCGCTGGTTGAAAGAACAGGTTGAGCTACATCAGACCAATATTTCGGAAGCGGTAAGGATGTTGAAAGTAAACAAATTAAATCCGCCCGAGGTTGTGCCCACGCCGATCATGGCTCCGGTGCCTACGATGGAAGAAGCCTACGCACGCATGGCAGATCAGATCTATGACTCGCTCTACAACTTTCAGGGTGAACGTGCCAATGGTTTGATTGATTTTGGGTTCACCATGTATGGGTATGACTCGATGTTCTATCATGTGTTGGTGCCCATTCTGGTTCGGGTTGGAGATGCATGGGAGCAAGGCAGGGCTTCGGTAGCGCAGGAACACTTTATGACACAGCTGATTTCACAGCGGTTTTATCAGTTTTTCCATCTGTTCCCGATCTATCCGCATCTGCCCAAAGTTCTGGCGTTGTGTCCGGAAGGGGAGCACCATCAGGTTGGATTGCTGCTGTTCTCTCTCTTTATGCGTAAAAATGGAGCGGAAGTACTATATCTCGGTGCGAACACGCCAGAGGAAGGTGTCTTCCCGATTATTCGGGAGCAAAAGATCAAGTTGGTCTGCCTTTCGATCACAAGTCCGGGGCTTCTTGAACGGTGTGATCAGCTTATAGAGCGAATCAAAAACGAGTTTCCGCATATTCGCTTCGTACTTGGTGGAAAGGGCTATGAGCGTGCAGAACATGCTCGTTACCCGCAATGGATTATGCCAGAGGATTCAGCGAATTGGCAGTCATGGATAGAACGTGAGTATCTCGCAAATCGACCACCTGGTGCGAGGTTTGGACAGGCAAATAACTAAACATATCTTATCATTCAATGAATAGCTCAGTGAATACAGGACATCCTTTGACGAAGTGATCAAGGGATGTTTTTTTGCGTTTATAATTGGAGTATCCTTGTATTTTGACCGGTGGGTCATTTTTTGGTTTACAAGGTCGTATAATATTTGTATTATATTTGTATAATGTTTTTGCTAGTTACCGCTTAAAGTGTTCTTGGGCGGTTTAATAATAGGTTAGGGGCTAGAGAACTATAGGAATTCCCTACATAGAAAGGTGAGTGGCATGATACCGAATCAACAACGCAAACGTGCAGCTGTTATTGGCGCAGGTCCGGGTGGACTTGCAGCAGCGATGTTATTGTCCGGTCAGGGGTACGAGGTAGATGTGTATGAGAAACAGCCAGTCATCGGGGGGCGTTCTGCCAGATTGGAACTGGGTGAATATCGATTCGACCGGGGTGCTACATTTTTGATGATGCCCCAGCTGATTGAAGAGATGTTCGACGTGGTGGGACGTAAATTATCCGATTATGTGCATATGAAAGAACTAACCCCACTGTACGCACTGAACTTTGGTGATAAGGTGTTCACGCCTTCTCGTAATCGGGAAGATACAGCTGCACAGATTAAGGAATTGTTTCCGGGCAATGAAGACAATTACCTTCGGTTCATGCAAGAAGAGGAAGTGAAGTTTGGCAAAGTCATGCCTTTGCTCCGTCGTCCTTTTGGCAAGCTGACTGACTATTTGCGCAAGGATGCGGTAACAGCTCTACCCAAGCTTGATGTCCACAATACAGTCTATGGAATCTTGTCCCGCTATTTTACAGATGAGCGTCTACGCTGGGCATTTACATTCCAATCCAAATATCTTGGCATGTCTGCCTGGGATTGTCCGGGTACCTTTACCATATTATCGTTTATTGAGCATCACTACGGATTGTTCCACCCCATTGGCGGCGTGAATCGGATCTTCCAAGCCATGGCTGATGTCGTGGAAGAATACGGAGGACGAATACATACTTCCACCCCAGTGAAACAGGTCATCGTTCGCAATGGTCGTGCAGAAGGTGTGTTGCTTGAGAACGGTGAACGCATCGATGCGGACCATGTGGTGGTGAACGCCGACTTCGCACATGCGGTGAATCATCTTTTCGAACCAGGCGTGCTTAAGAAATATACCCCGGAGAAAATGAAACGCAAAAAGTACTCCTGCTCTACAGCGATGCTGTATCTGGGAGTGGATGGTGAAGTGGACCTGCCACACCACTCGATCTATTTTCCCGAGGACTACCGGTTGAACGTTGATGAGATTACAAAGCACAAAATGTTATCAGCCGATCCATCTATATATATTCATAACCCTTCCAGACTTGATTCGACGCTGGCACCGGAAGGGAAATCTGCTTTATATGTTCTTATGCCTACGCCTAACCTTACCGCAGACATTGATTGGGAGGCAGAACGGGAGAATGTGCAAGAGGCCATGCTGAAACGCATGGAAGGCATTCCTGAGCTGGCAGACATACGCAGCCGTATTGAAGAATGTATGCTGTTCACTCCACTTGATTGGGAGAATGAACTGGATGTGTATCGCGGAGCAACGTTTAATATGGCACATAATTTGGGTCAGATGATGTATCTGCGTCCCCATAACCAGTTTGAAGAGTTGAAAAGTGTATGGCTGGTAGGCGGCGGAACACATCCGGGCAGCGGATTGCCCACGATCTTTGAATCGGCTCGAATCAGCGTGAGGCTGATCCAGGAAGAGGACGCTCGCACGCGCTTGAAACCATCCTCTTATGTGAAGACGGCAGAAGCCGGAGGGCATTCATGAAGCGGGCCGCCATTGTAGGGGCAGGAATTGGCGGACTTACTTCTGCGTTGTTGTTGAACCGTCAGGGATGGGATGTCACCGTGTATGAACGGGGTTCCCGCGTTGGCGGACGCATTGGATATGAGCAGGAAGGAGAGTACCGGATCGATCAGGGGCCGACCATCGTGCTTCTGCCGGAGATGTTACTTGGCATACTGGAGGAAGCAGGCGTAGATCGTTCGAAGATTGAGTTACTTCGCTGTGATCCGTTATACAGAGTGCACTATCACAGTGGTCGTGTCATGACCAAGATGACGTCACGTGAGGAGCAGACGGCTGAGATTGAACGTTTGTTCCCGGGAGAGAGCCGGGGATTCACACGATTCATGAAAGACATGGACACGTTGTTTCCGGCAGGCCGGGCAGCGTTTCTGGAACGGGCTTTTCCGCGCAAAAGGGATTTCTTTACGCCTTCTCTTATGTCACTCATGGGCAGATTGCGTGCACACAAAAGTGTCCGGAAAGCGGTAGGTGATTATTTTCAGCACGAGGAATTACTCGACGCATACTCGCTACAAAGTCTATACATCGGTGGATCACCGTTTGGAACGCCAGGCATCTACTCCCTGCTCCCCTATGCAGAGCATGAATATGGGATCTGGATGGTCAAAGGTGGATATGCAGCTTTGCCGGCCATTCTGGAACAGGAACTGATCTCACGTGGTGGACGTGTTGTGCTGAATGCGGAAGTTACAGGCCTCACGATTGAAAATGGTATTTGTAAAGGTATAGAAACGGCAGCAGGCGCAGAACATGTGGATGCAGTTATCTTTAATGGTGATTTTCCCCATCTCTCGGGATTGCTTGGTCAGTTGCCTAAGGCTCCGCGGAAAAGAAAACCGTATCGCCCATCTTCCGGATGTGTATTGCTCTACGTTGGCGTGGACAAAACCTGGGAAGATACAACGACGCACCAGTTCTTCCTGCCACCGAGTCTTGAAGGCAGCTTACAGGAAGTGTTCAATCAGCGACGCATTCCGGCAAAGTCCTCATTTTACGTATTTAATCCGGTCGCATTGGATGAATCTGCAGCGCCTCACGGACAGAGTGTATTGTATTTCCTCATTCCCGTGCCTGATGCCGAAGGTGTCGACTGGGATCAGGAGAGTGAAGCATTGGCAGAACGGGTACTGGAAGAAGCGGAGCAACGTGGATTCCCGGGACTTCGTGCAGCGATCAAGTGGAAAAAGGTACGTACACCCGCTGACGCAGAGCGAGACGGTCTCTATGGGGGCGGAAGCTTCGGTATAGCACCTGTATTGTTCCAGTCCGGTGTATACCGACCGCAACCCAAACCATTCCCTAATATAAAGGGATTATATGCCGCAGGAGCATCAGTACATCCAGGTGGCGGAGTGCCGATTGTAATGCAGAGTGCACGTATGGCAGTCAATCAACTCATGAAGGAGATGGGAACATGAATGAAGCGATTTTGAGCAGGTGTGAAGAGTTGATGCAAAAGGGTTCTTCCTCTTTTTATCAGGCCTTTAGAGGGCTGCCAAGTCCACGTCGGGAAGCGGTATATGTCATTTATGCCTTCTGCCGCATGATTGATGACAGTGTAGACGAGCCGGAATATTCGCCATATACGATTCACGAGATCCATGATTTGTTTGATCAGTTGGATGACGCGGAAGGACACTTTATCTGGCCAGCACTGAGATGGTTGTTCAGCAGTTTTCCTCATCTGGATAAGGGCCCATTTTTCCGTCAGATGGAAGGGCAGCTCACAGATCTTAAAGTAACGCATTATGCAACGATGCAGGAACTGGAGCATTATTGTTATCTGGTGGCCGGGACCGTAGGCGAGATGTTGTTGCCTGTATTGCGGGATGATAACGGCGCAGAAGTAGCCGTGAACGGGATTGCTTTGGGTAAAGGGATGCAGATCGTTAATATTATTCGGGATGTTGGTGAAGATCGGGCCAGAGTGCGCCGGTATGTTCCGCTGGAGATCATGGAGAAGCATGGTTACACCGAGCAGGACTTTGAAGACGGAATCGTGGACGAACGTTTTATTGCCATTGTTCATGAATTAAAAGCTGCAGCATTGAACTGGCTCCGTATTGGCATGGATCGTCTGGATACGTACCCAACGGAAAGTGCGTTTTCCATAGAGCTGGCAGCAGCCTTTTACTCCACCATTCTACACGCGGTTGAACGCAACGATTATGACGTATATACCAAACGGGCATATGTTAGCGAGGAATTGAAACTGGAGATGCTGGGTGCGATTGTGAAACGTTACCCGATGCTGGCCTATCATGCCTCCCGAACGGCGGTATCCTGATGATCCAGTGGCTTTACTGGGCGTGGTATGTCATTGGAGCAACCTTGATGTTAACGATCGGTGTGCCTGACGTATTGTCTTTTTCAAATGGTTTATTTCTAATCTTCTACGCATTGTATGTGCTGGATCTAATCTATCAAGGGCGTAATCGGACAGGCCTGTCCGACCAGTCAGTCATCTGGCTGAAACCCGGACTTTGGATATCCTCTGTGATCATCTGGCTTGGAGGTATGGGGGTAGAGTGGGTAGGAGTGCATACGCATTGGCCCTTTGGTGAGTATGCTTACTCAGATTTCTTCGGGATTCATCTGTTCAGTGTGCCAGTTACGCTGGGGTTTGCCTGGATCGCAGTGGTTGGTAACTCGGCGCTGTTAAGTGGCGGGGGTTCAACCTGGCCTGGCAAATTGCTTCGAGCAGTGAAGACCGGGTTCTGGGCGATTGTTCTTGATCTGGTACTCGACCCTGTTGCGCATGCAAGAGGATTCTGGGAGTGGCAAGCTCCAGGTGGATTCTACGGTGTTCCGTGGACCAATTACATAAGCTGGTTTATCATGGGTGCATTCCTCTCTCTCTTCCTTCCGGCCATGCCTAATGACCGTAGCTCTTTGCTGCGTGCAAAATGGCTGTATCAGCTGTTTATTCTTCTGTTCGGCCTGCTTGCCCTAAAGGAAGGAATTACGGGCAGCTTTATCATCGCCATTGCTGGTGTGCTTCTTGCCGAAGGGAGCTGGCTCTATGATTCGCGCCGTAAAATCAAAACCGTTTAATCATATTTTTGCCTTATACAATCATTATTATCTGCTGCGTCGGCGCTTCCGCTCCTTCACGCTCACAGGGTCACTGGACCCGCAGGTGGACATCAGGGACAACTCCCCGATTGATCCGACTCGTCCGGTGATCTACTTCATGAACCACAGTTCCTGGTGGGATGGTCTGCTGCTCTATCATGCGGCCAGGCAGACATCGCGGGGTGATCATTATGTGATGATGGAGGAGCAACAGCTTCAGCAATATGCTTTTTTTCGTAAATTGGGTGCGTATTCGATCAATAAGGAGAGTGCGTCCGGTATTCGGACCTCTCTACAGTACACCGGTGAACTGCTGGATTCGGGTAAAAGGGTCTGGGTTTTTCCACAAGGAGAAATTCTGCATCAGGAGGCCAGACCGATTCAGTTCCGTCGAGGCATCGGTTTGTTGCTTCGTCGTTCTCCGAATGCCATCGCCGTACCGGTAACCTTGTGCCATGGGATGGTCCAGCATGATTTACCCGAAATATCGATGCAGGCGGGTCCGCCTGTGATGGAAGACTGGAAGACGCTCAAGAGTGAAGAGATTGCCGCCAGACTCGGCGATGTGCTGGAACAGCAGTTAGACGATCATAGATCAGAGCTTGTACGGTTGGGACAGGGAAGTTTGCCAGATGCGCTTCCGCTGATTCGTCATGTACGTTCGACAAGTGAAAAATACGATGGCACGCGAAAGCGGGTGAACCGTTAGCATGAATGCATCTGAAATCTTCTGGATTGTGCTTACCTGCATATTGGGCATACAGTTGCTGTTCGCTCTATGGAATGTCTCCTGTCTGCCCAAAGTGCGTTCATTCCGAGCAGACCGAATACAACCACCAGACCTGCTGGTCTCGGTGCTGATTCCAGCCAGAAATGAAAGACTACATATCGAAGGATGTCTGGAAAGTGTGCTCGCGAGTGATACATCAGGATTCCGGATGGAAGTATTGGTGCTGGATGATCGCTCTGAAGATGAGACAGCGGCCATGGTACAGGCAATTGCAGATCGCGATGCACGTGTGCGTCTGCTGCATGGCGTCGATCTTCCTGAGGGCTGGATGGGGAAATCCCATGCGTGTCACAGGCTGGTTCAGGAGGCCAAGGGAGAATGGTTTATGTTTGTGGATGCGGATGTGCGTCTGGAACCAAGTGCGATTCGACAGACTCTTGCGGCAGGGTGTGAGCAGAGTGGGGGTCTGGTAACCGGATTTCCTTATCAGGTGACAAAGACGTGGATGGAAAAACTTGTTGTACCCATGATGGTCTTCACCATCATCAGTCACCTGCCCATTTTCATGATACGCAGATCATCCAGTCCGATGTTTGTGGCCGCTACGGGGGCTTTTTTGCTGATTCACCGCTCCAGTTACGAAGCATCCGGCGGTCATGCTGCCATTCAGGCGCATCTGGTGGATGACATGAGTCTTGCCAAAGCGGTCAAGCGTGCAGGTCATCCGGTGATGCTGACAGATGTGCATGACGTAACAAATACCCGCATGTATCAGAACGGTGCAGAAGTATGGAATGGATACAAGAAAAACATGTACGAAGGTATGGGGCGTAAAGACGTACTGCTGCTTGGCACGATGTTGATGTATACACTGATGTATATTGTGCCCCCGCTGGGCTTAGTTGTTGGACTCCTTATGGGCAGTTCGATGTCCATTCTGTATGGATTGATTGGAACATTATTAGGTATGGCTGTGAAAAGAGTTGCAGATCATGCTGGCGGACAACCCTGGTGGCTTGCCCTTCTGCAACCGGTCAGCATGGCCTGTGTCATTGCCATCGGACTCGCTTCCTGGCAGGCAGGCCGCTCCGGCAAGGGGTATGTATGGAAAGGTAGGCGGTACAGTTGAGAGGTAACGTCATTATAATCGGTGCAGGATTCGGAGGTCTGTCGTGTGCGATACGACTGGCTTCACAAGGTGTGCAGGTGACCATTATGGAACGGCAGCAACACGTAGGTGGCAAGCTGCAACAGATTGAGCGGGACGGGTATCATTTTGACCGGGGACCGAGCACAATCACGATGCCATCCACCTTTCGTTCAGTCTTCGACCATGCGGGAGTAGCAATGGAAGATTACGTACAGTTATATGAGTTAGAGCCGCGCACGCGTAATATATTCGCAGATGGCACAGTGGTAGATTTGTCAGGTAATCGCGGGTGGATGAAGGAGCAGATCGCAGCGTACAGTCTGGAGGATGCGGCTCGTTATGATGCATTTATGGATGAGTCTGCTGCGCTATATGCGGAAGCCAATCGTCATTTTCTCGGTAAGTTGCTGCTGTCTCCTTCTGACAAATACAATCTCCAAATGCTGCGCAGCCTGCTCCGCGTGCGGCCAACGGTGAAGCTGGATAAGCTGTTGCGTTCGTATTTCCAGCATCCACATACGCTGGCTATGTTCGGACGGTACGCAACCTATGTGGGATCATCGCCGTATCAATCGCCTTCTATCTTTGCCATGATGGGTCATGTGGAAGCAGAAGTCGGCATCTACGGGGTCAAAGGCGGAACCTATCAACTGATCGAAGGAATGACTCGTCTGGCACGGGAAAAAGGTGTGCAGATCATTACCGGTACAGAGGTCCGGCAGATTGTTGTTCGGAATGGCAAAGTGGCAGGCGTGGATACGGATCAAGGCTTCCGGGAAGCCGATCAGGTGGTTGCCAATGGCGATGTGCTTAGCGTGAATCGACTGCTGCTCGCACCGGAACATCGGAAAGAGATGAGCGATGCCCGCATACGGAAATATGAGCCCTCCATTTCGGGATTTGTGACGCTGGCAGGTGTTCGAAGGCAATATGATGCACTGTTGCATCATACGGTTTTCTTCCCGGAACGGTATGAACCGGAGTTCGACCATATTTTCGGCGACCGTAAAATGCCAGACGATCCCACAATCTACATCTGTTATTCCGGTTATTCGGAAGCGGGCATGGCCCCGGCGGGAGCCAGTAATCTATTCATTCTGGTCAATGCCCCCTACTTGTCGGATTCATGGAATTGGGAGCAGCAGACGGAACGTTATGGAGCGTTTGTGCTTGATCAGTTGGCAGGACGGGGAATAACGGGGTTGAACCAATCCGATGTGCTGATCCGATATACGCCGCGAGATATTGAACGGGATACTTTGGCGCATCAAGGCTCGATCTACGGCATTTCATCCAACTCCGTGAAGCAGACCTTCATGCGACCGGGCAACCGAAGCAAAGATGTACAAGGACTCTGGTACGTAGGCGGAACGACACATCCCGGCGGCGGAACCCCGATTGTGACGTTGTCCGGGCAGCTTGTTGGTGAGCAGTTGGCATCGGAAATTTTGAGATAAGTTTGTTGTGCAGATGATGGAGTGAAATGTGTTCTGTTGATCCATGTTCGTGTGCATCGTCCGTGCTAACCAGCTTTGAAGGTGCGACGGACGATCAGTGTTTTTGAGTAGGCATAAGATAGCGGTGCTCCGAGATTTAAGTGAGACATTTGGTGTCGGGGCATCCTTTCAATAGATGGTTTGGAACGTTATACTGGATAGAGTTGAGTTGTAATGCTTATTTAATAAATGTTTTGTCTTTTTTACAAAAGACTTATATACATAGAAGCTAGGAACAGGCAGGTTATCCTGTCGATCCGCACGATTCTCACATAGGAGGTCTCATCATGAATGAACAAGAGCGAGCCGGCGAACGGCTGCTTCCCGAAGTGGCTACGGGAGAACGGAAGCTGGAACACGTGCGCCTCTGTCTTGAGGAGAATGTGGCAGGAGAAGGGGTAACCAGCGGTATGGAGCGGTATGCGTTTCGCCATCACCCACTGCCGGAACTGGATTTTGAAGAGGTGCATCTGGAGACTTCGTTTATTGGCAAAAAAGTACGTACACCCTTGCTCATCAGTTCGATGACGGGTGGAAGCAAAACAACGGGCGCCATCAATGAGCGCCTCGCCCGAGTAGCGAACGCCAGAGGCTGGGCGCTCGGCGTAGGTTCGATCCGGGCTGCCGTGGAACAGCCGGAACTCGCGAGTACCTTCGATGTCCGTCGCTGGGCACCGGACATCCCGGTCATAGCCAACCTGGGCGCGGTGCAGCTGAATTATGGGTTCACCACGGCCGACTTCCAGCGTGCCGTAGATATTGCAGGAGCGGACATGCTCGTGCTTCATCTGAACACGTTGCAGGAAGTTTTTCAGCCGGAAGGTAATACCAACTTCAGCGGATTATTTCAGCGGATTGAGAACTTGTGTCGTGAGTTAGACGTGCCTGTTGGCGTAAAAGAAGTAGGTTTTGGGATTGATGGCGTGACGGCTCAACGCCTATATGAAGCGGGTGTCGCGTTTATTGATGTAGCCGGGGCAGGTGGTACAAGCTGGGTACAGGTGGAGAAGTACCGCAACAATAACCCGGTACGCCGGGCAGCAGCTGAAGCTTTTGCCGACTGGGGTATTCCAACAGCGGAGTGTATTCAGGAAGTACGAGGGCTGAATCCAGCGGGGGCCCTGATTGGCAGCGGTGGACTGCACACTGGCGTGGATGCGGCCAAAGCCCTCGCGCTCGGCGCGGATCTCGCCGGCTTCGGTCGATCTCTGCTCGAATCCGCAGTAGCTTCCGATGATGCGCTGAATGAGCGGTTGGAACAGGTTGAATTCGAGCTGCGTACCGTGATGTTTGGCATTGGCTCAGGGCGGATTGAGGATTTGAAACAGACGGAGCGGCTGGTTGAACGGCGTTTAACTTTGTAAAAGGACATGCTGCAGCATCGATTAATGCATAAGGAGTAAGAATTAAGAATTTCTTTGATTGCGATGTCTCAGAGATGCTTCTAATCAGCAAATAATAAGCTAACTAGCCGAGCGTAATATCGTTCGGCTTTTTTAATATGACAATAGATATGTTGAATTTAAATAAAAGTAAATTATTTACAAGTAAAATATTGATATTAAATTCAAAAATATAGTATTATTTTATTGACCATTGCTTAATTTCGCTTGGAAAGGTGGTGTACCTTTGAACTCAGTAGCCACAATACGTGATCATTTAGCAGACTACTTAAAAACTAACCATATGACACTCAATCAATTCTCTGAGGTGTCGGGAATTAACTCAGGGACGTTGAGTGGTACGCTGAACGGGCTGCGTCCCATAGGCATGCAGCAGTTGGATCGACTAACTGCCGGGATGGGTTTAACAGAGGGTTACTTCTATGAATTATACATAAATGAGTGTTTTGTACATACAAGCCCGGATTGGCGAAGACTTGGGCCTTTTTTATACCGTTGTGCCGAACTCGGTAAGGTCGATTATATGGAAGAAGCCGTTAATCTAATTATGGATAATCTTTCCTATGCACCGCTTTTGTTCGAGTTGGCTGAACAGTTATATCGTGAAGGGAAGTTTGAAGCGGCCAAGCCCTTGTACCTTTGTGTAGCCGAGGGGGAGAAAATGCAACATTCTGAACGGTTGGCTCTAAGTCAGTATCGTTTGTTCACAATCGGGCTTTCCAAGGATCAGTTGAGCAATCTTACACTTGCTACGCAGTTTGAGTTTTTTGTAGATCGGCTTGATGAGCACTACCAGCTGGATGGATTGAACGATTTGATTAATGTGTATGCTTCGTTACGCCGATGGGATAAGGTGAAGAATCTTGCTGACAAGTTAAAATTAAAAGCAATGATCCATTATGAATTAGGGGGAGCATCTGAAGAGCCCGAGGCTAAACCCAAAAAGCAGATTGTTTTTTACGTTTTGTACGCATATTTAGCGCTTGGAGAAGCTTGTTTCTATTATGAAGAATATGAAAAGGCACTTCAATATGTCTCTTTGTACACCGATTATAGCTGGGTAAATAATCCGAGCGAAGAGGAAACTGTTGTTATTCGTCAGTTCGAGGAATGGGCAGAAGGCAACCGTTATCTATATGAATTAATGTCAGGTAAAACAGAGGTTATCCCAAGTTATATGAACTACATCTCGGAGAGAGAGAACGAAATCTTCCCTGCTTTATGTGCAATTGTGAATGCAGCAAATCGGTTTGATATTAACATTGATTCAGTTCTTGAAGTATATGACGCGTATTTCATGTACCAAGAACAGAGTAGCCGTATTGGAAAAATCAGCGAGCAATATACGAATGATCAATATGGTACTTTGCTTGTGGGCCTAGGTACATACTATTTAAAACATCAAGATTATAACAGAGGATTTGAGTTGATTCTTAACGGTTTGGATTTTGTAATTAAAATTAAGAATAAAGATAGTGTTCTAGAGTGTATAAAAATATTTGAAGAATTTCGGTATTTTGCAGTTGAAGAAGCTAAACTACGATATAAAAAAATGATTCGGGAGGTTTGATGACGAATGAAGATGAAATTGGCAGTATTAATAGTTACATGCAGTATCGCAGTAGGCGTAGTTGTTCCTATAACTCAACCCATCCCCGTTGAAAAAGACCGTCCAGTAATCATGACAACTAATGGCCATGGCATGGGAAGTTAATACCAGCGTTTCTGAATTTAATATGAGCTGCTCCCTCAAGTAGAATGGTGAATTTTCTACTTTGAAGGGAGCTTTTTCGTGTTGGAGTTCGCCTGATTTCCTACTAATTAGCAGAATGGACTAGAATGTTACAACAGGGAGGGGTGAATATGGATTGTGTTGAGCTCAAGTTGCAGATCGAAGCAGCGAGACAAAAGCTCTATCAACTCAAGATGGACTATGGAGATCTGCTTCATCCTCATGTTATACAGCAATCTATGGTCCTGGATGATCTAATTAATCTATACAATCAGGTTAAAATAAAAAAGCCGATTGAATAATTCAATCGACTTTGGGCGAGAAACTTTGGCGGGTCGCTCGCCCCTATATTTTAACATAATTCCACAGAGCGAAGTATCGTTATTACATACATTCATCTTTCACGGTGACATTCTCATTGGTTACAGTAACGTAGGAATTGCCGGACAAGTATTCCGTATAACCGCAAACCGTTTTGTTATAGGTTTTTCCGCGACTGTCCGTGAACGCCAAGGATACGACCCCCTCCCCGGAAAGTTTCAGCTGCGGGGCGAATTTCACGTTTGCTCCGCTGGGAATATCCTTATCGAATACGTAAGTGGAGCCACTCTCATTGTTGTTTAACGAGTTGTCACCTTGGACTAGGCTAGCCTGAATATTGGTGAGGTCATAGTCGGACTGATTGTGGATCGTGATCCTTAAGTGGCGAAAGGGATCCATTGCATTCAGAAAGCTCATAAAAGCGACGATGGCGATTCCGAGTATGATAGCGGATAAGATAATAATTTTCTTTTTGGAGAATCGGCGACGTGTGTTCAATATGATCTACTCCTTTCCTTCATGAGGTATAAACGATGGGAAGAGATCAAAAGTTATAGATAAAATGGATACATATGAAAATTGAAGTTCAAATCGTCAGAATTACTTCATGCGCCAAGCGGGAGAACAGGATACAATAAGATACTAGCAGTGCAAAAAGGACTGCACAGGGATACTACATAATGTTGTTCACTCGAAATAAGGAGGGGAATAAATTGAAACTTTCTCCAATGAATCAGGAAGATTATGCGAGTTTTCGCATTCGATCGATTAAGGATTTTGCACAGGAAAAAGTAGAAGCGGGCACTTGGGCGGAGGAAGAGGCGCAGCAACTGGCGGAGGAATCTTATGAACGTTATCTGCCTGAGGGCTTGAACACGCCTGGAGCGTATCTCTACAATCTGGTGCACCCTGTAGACGGTAATGTGGGGTATATCTGGTTTAATATTACGGATAATCGTCGTGGCAAAGATGCATTTTTACTAGACATTGTGGTTGAAGAAGCACACCGCGGTAAAGGGTATGGAACAGAGACGATGGAGGCGCTTGAACAGACGGCCTTGAGTCTTGGCGTGGATCGCATTGGCCTGCATGTGTTTGGTCATAATGTGCGGGCGAGCAGCCTGTATCGCAAGATGGGATATGAGGTAACGGATCTGACGATGTACAAGGAAATCAAAGGGTAAACCTAATAGAGGATATTCTAGGCAAAACTTAAGATCTGCGCAAAACGAATTATCCGCAGTAACCGGGGATTTCGGGAAGCGTATGGGACTCTGGTCGAATTGGCGAAGTTCCTTGATGCCTTGAGGTTTGTCATATATAATGTATAGGATTATCCATACCGAACAAGTAATCAATGAGGAGTTGTCATATACATGGCTTTGAAAGCAGGAATTGTAGGGCTTCCGAACGTCGGAAAATCTACGTTGTTTAACGCAATTACACAAGCAGGTGCCGAATCGGCAAACTATCCGTTCTGTACGATTGACCCTAACGTGGGGATCGTTGAAGTACCCGATGAGCGTTTGGACAAATTGACAGAACTCGTTGTGCCTAAGAAAACAGTACCAACGGCGTTTGAATTTGTAGATATCGCAGGTCTTGTTCGCGGTGCGAGCAAAGGCGAAGGTCTGGGTAACAAGTTCCTTGCCCACATTCGTGAAGTAGATGCGATTGTACACGTGGTACGTTGCTTTGTAGATGAGAACATTACACACGTCGATGGCAAAATTGACCCGGTAAGCGACATCCAGACAATCAATCTGGAGCTGATCCTGGCCGATATCGAGAGTGTTGAGAAGAAAATCGATCGCTCCAAGAAAAACATGAAGGGCGGCAACAAGTCCGCCTCTCAAGAAGTAGAAGTGCTGGAGAAAGTGAAAGCTGTTCTGTACGATGACAAGCCGGCACGCAGCATGGAACTTACAGATGACGAGCTTCTAATCATCCGTGATCTGCACTTGCTCACTCTAAAGCCTGTTTTGTACGCAGCCAATGTAGCTGAGGATGAAATTGGTGATGTGGCGAACAATGCTTACGTGCAAAAAGTAAGAGAATTCGCAGCTGCTGAAAACGCAGAAGTAGTGCCAATCAGCGCGAAGGTTGAAGAAGAAATTTCTGAGCTGGAAGGCGAAGATAAACAAATGTTCCTGGAAGAACTCGGTATCGAGGATTCCGGTCTGAACCTGTTGATCAAAGCGGCTTACAAATTGCTCGGTCTGTACACATACTTCACAGCAGGTGTACAGGAAGTTCGTGCTTGGACAATCCGTAAAGGTACAAAAGCGCCTGGCGCAGCGGGTGTCATTCACACCGACTTCGAGCGCGGATTCATCCGTGCAGAGGTGGTTTCCTACGACGATCTGGTTGCAGCGGGTTCCATGAACGGTGCCAAAGAGCGCGGACAACTTCGTCTTGAAGGTAAAGAGTACGTTGTAAATGACGGCGACGTTATGCACTTCCGTTTCAACGTATAGGTTGTTACACGTTTATATGTAGACTAATAACATGACCCTGCGACTTTCTCGTGAAGTTCGTGGGGTCTTTGACTTAGAGTTTTGCAGTGGGGTTAATAGCCTTATATGCAGTGCGTGGAAAGTAGCGCGGAACAAGAAAAACCACCGGGATTAGGTTGGTCGACTTGCAATCCGGTGGTTTTTCATTCGTTTGATTGAAATTCGCCGTGGTCGCCCACCGGCCTTGTTAGAGAAGTCACGATGTTAGCGCATCGTGGCTTTTGTTTATTTTATATTGTATTACACCACAGTAGGAACATTTCGGAACAATATCGAACAACAATTTCATTTTGTATTTTGCAATACAAAAATTAGTTCATCCGTCTGCGGAACAGTTACTATTCAGAACCATAAGAATATGCTATAATTAAGAGTCGTATACCACGTTAAATTCGCACTTGAACAGATGAGCTGAAGCGGATTTCATACAGGGTACACGATTTCTTGATATCACTTTAAAAGTAAAGGATTTGATGACGTTGTAGCGATGTTATACGTCGATCATACATGAATGTGAATACATGCTGCGGTCAGGGGATTCATTGAGAATCCTGTGCGTTGTGAAATATAGATTATAGATGTAATTAATGTTGAATTGAAATAATTATTGAAAATGTGATGTGCTTGGACAAAATAATGCGTGAGGTGACTATACATGTTGGATAAATTACAGGCGTTAGCCGACCGTTATGACAAGTTGAGCGAGCTTTTGTGTGACCCGGATGTGGCAAGTGACAACAAAAAGTTGCGGGAATACTCCAAAGAACAATCCGATCTGCAACCGACTTATGAAGCGTACAATGAATATAAACAGGTAAGTCAGGATCTCGAAGCTGCGAAGGAAATGCAGGGTGAGAAACTGGATGATGAGATGCGTGAAATGGTCAAAATGGAAATTGACGAACTGAGCACTCGCCAGAAGGAACTGGACGAATTGATTCGTGTACTCATGCTGCCAAAAGATCCGAATGACGACAAAAACGTTATTGTTGAGATTCGCGGAGCAGCTGGTGGAGATGAAGCAGCGTTGTTTGCAGCAGATCTATATCGAATGTACACACGTTATGCAGATGCACAAGGCTGGCGTGTAGAGCTGATGGACGTTAACACAAATGATCTCGGTGGATTCAAAGAGGTTGTTTTCCTGATCAACGGACGCGGCGCATACAGCAAAATGAAATACGAAAGCGGCGCACACCGTGTACAGCGTATTCCAACAACTGAGTCTGGCGGACGTATTCATACGTCAACTTCAACGGTTGCGGTTATGCCTGAAGCCGAAGATTTCGATATTGAAATTCATGATAAAGACATCCGTGTTGATACGTTCTGTTCCAGTGGTGCCGGTGGACAATCGGTTAATACCACAAAATCTGCAGTACGGGTAACGCACGTTCCAACGGGAATTGTGGCGACATGTCAGGATGGGAAATCACAGAACTCCAACAAGGAAAAAGCGTTGCAGGTTCTGCGTACACGTATCTTCGATATGAAACGTATGGAAGAGGAAGCGAAGATCTCTGTTGAGCGGAAAAGTAAAGTGGGAACGGGCGACCGCAGTGAGCGTATTCGTACGTACAACTTCCCGCAAAGCCGTGTGACGGATCATCGTATCGGTCTGACGATGCACAAGCTGGATCAGATCATGAACGGGGAGATTGAAGATATCTTGTCTGCACTGACGATTGCTCAGCAGACCGAGTTGATGGATAGAGGAGAATAATCTGTGACCCGCGCGCAGTTTGTCATGACGCCGGAACAGAGCTGTCGGGAAGCCTTCGTGGAGGCTTCCTCTTTTTTGGAAAAGTGCGGCGTGTACGAGCCGCAAAACAACGCCCGGCTGCTGCTGGAACATGTACTCGGCGTTTATGGCGCCGCGTATTACATGATGCAGCCGGAGCCTTTTCCCAGCGAGCATCGCAGCCGCTGGGAGGACGCCGTCACGCGCAAGGCTGCGGGTGAGCCGGCGCAATACATTATCGGCAGCCAGGAATTCTATGGGCTGCCGTTCGAGGTCACGCCGGCCGTGCTGATTCCGCGGCCGGAGACCGAGCTGTTGGTCGAGGCTGTGCTGCGCGAAGCCGACCGCGTGTTTCCTGACGGCGCTCCGCTCGCCGTCGATATCGGCACGGGCAGTGGTGCCATCGCGGTGACGATGGCTTCGCTGCGCCCGCGCTGGCAGGTTGGCGCCGGAGATCTCTCGGCGGCTGCCCTGCAAGTGGCCGCGCGGAACGCGGCCGCGAACGGGGTACAGATCGACTTCCGTGAAGGCGATCTGCTGGCCCCGTTCGCCGGGGCTCGGGTGGACATCCTGGTGTCCAACCCGCCATACATCCCGGCGGCGGATATCGCCGGGTTACAGCAAGAGGTGCGCGATCATGAGCCGCGCATGGCACTGGACGGCGGTCCGGACGGGCTTGCACCGTACCGTGTCATGCTGGAGCAGTTGGCGCTGCTGCCTGCGCCGCCGCAGATCATTGGTTTTGAGCTGGGCCAGGGGCAGGCTCGCGACATCGCAGCTCTGCTTGAATCGGCAGGACATTGGCCGGAAATCATCATTGTACCGGACCTTGCCGGAATCGAGCGGCATGTCCTGGGTGTTCGTACTTCGGAACAGGTGACGAAAATGTAAGGTTCCGCGGGTTTTCTTTTTGCCGTGAAATCCTCTACAATGAGATATACCGAAGATTTCTGAATGCTTGGGGGAACATAATTACATGCTGCACAAATTTAAAAAGATAGACTATTCTATTGTCTTTATACTCGTTATTCTGATGGGTATCAGTATTTTGTCGATTTACAGTACAACGTTTGGTCGTCCAAAGCTGGAGGGACTCCCGAAAAGTGCAGTGATCTTTTATATTTTGGGATTCGTAGTCTTTTTTGGGATGTCGATGATCAACTATAAATTCATAATCAAAAATTATTTATATATCTATGGCGTGGGTATGCTGCTGCTCATTTTCGTAATGTTCTTTGGTAAAGAGTACTACGGGGCAAAAGGCTGGCTGTCCATCTTCGGGGTCAGCTTGCAGCCTGCTGAGTTGTTCAAGCTATGCCTGATAGTGTTTTTATCAGCCTTTTTGGCCCGAAAGAAGAATCGTCCGCTCTATTTTGGACGTGATGTTATTCCGATTTCACTCTGTGTTCTGCCGCCGTTACTACTCGTATTGCTTCAAAATGACTTGGGAAATGCGTTGAGTTATGTTGTCATTCTTGTGGGTCTATTATGGATCGGCAACATTAAATTTACGCATGCCCTCATTGGTTTTATTATTGCTGTGGCTACCTTTATCGGTGGTACACAGGCATATATTCATTATCATGATGAGATTGTTAAATTCCTGAATGACATTGGACGTTCGCACTGGGCGGATCGTTTTGACCCCTGGCTTGTACCAGAGCTGACCTCAAGAGATGTACTCTGGCAGACGTATAATGCAAAGCTTGCGATTGGTTCTGGCGGGATTACGGGCAAAGGTTATATGGAAGGCACAACGATTCAGTCGAATCGGGTGCCGCTGGCCTATGCTGACTCGATCTTTGTGCAGATTGGAGAAGAATTTGGTTTCATCGGTGCCTCGGTACTGCTTCTCCTGTACTTTATCCTGATTCACAGGCTGGTGCTGATTGCACTGGAGTGTAAGGATAGAGCGGGGCCTTATCTCATTGTTGGGATTATAGCGATGCTGCTCTACCAGATCTTTGTTAATATTGGTCCATTCATTGGTCTGATGCCATTGACAGGGATTACGCTGCCGTTTATCAGTTCGGGTGGTACCTCCATTATGATCAACATGATCAGCATGGGTCTTGTGATGAGTATTAAGGTCCACACGGAAGAGAACGAGGATATTCTTGGCTCTGCGGAACAACCAAGTATTACCGATTTGGTGATAAAATTGTTAAGACGCAAGCCATCCCAGCAGGAGCAATAAGTTCTCGAATCAAACCCTGAACTAGCACGTCAGATTTATGTATATAAGCTAGATAACTATAGAACCCTGGAACAGATCAGCCCAAGTCACATTGGGGTGGATGTTTTGGGGTTTTTATTGTTTTTAGAGTGTGAATCAGGCCATTGAATGGTTTGATTGTCACCCTGAAGCATCCAGATTTCCATTTTATTATCCAATTATATACAATGGTAATATTGAGTACAATTGGAAATCATAGAATGCTAGATTTCAGGGGGATGGACGGCGTCATGTTGAGAATGTTGAAAATGATGGACGGTGTTATTCTTTTTGTAATGCTGTTGCTCATGATTATTAGTGTATTTGCGATCTATAGCGGAACGCAGACAGATGCTAAATTGGCGAATCATCATGTCAAAACGATTTATTTCTATGTGGCCGGGTTCATTGCGGTGCTTATGATCGGGCTTGTGAATTACAAGTTATACGTGAAATATGCGTTTTATTTGTATGGCTTGGGGATCATACTATTGATCCTTGCGAATGTCCTGGGTAGTTCGATCAATAATGCTAACGGCTGGCTGAAGCTGGGCGAGAACTTTTCTTTTCAACCGGCAGAGCTGTTCAAGATGATTCTGATTCTGTTTCTCGCCCATTTGATCGTGAAGAGACAACGAGGCACGCTGAAATTTTGGAGAGATATTGTGCCGATTGGCTGCTGGGCATTTATTCCGTTTGCCCTTGTTATGGCTCAGAATGATTTGGGAAATGCGCTGGGGTATGTGGTGATTCTGGCTGCGGTATTCTGGATCGGGAATATGAGGCTGAAGCACGCATTGATTGCGCTGGCGATTGTGGGAGTCGCGTTCTTTGGCTTTGTTAAAGCCTATACTTTCTACCATGATGAAGTGTTCACCTTTCTTGAAAAGATAAAACGTGAGCATTGGGCAGAGCGTATTGATCCCTGGCTTGTACCGGAAAAGGCTACCTCCAAAGCTTCCTGGCATACGAAAAATGCAGGTTTAGCCATCGGTTCAGGGGGCATCATCGGCAAAGGGTACTTGCAAGGAACATCCGTTCAGAGTGGACGAGTCCCCTACACGTATTCTGATTCCATTTTTGTCGTGATCGCAGAGGAGTTTGGCTTTGTTGGTGCATCCGTACTGATTCTGTTGTACTTTATTCTGATTCAACGTATGGTGCTGATTGCTTTGGCATGCAGAGATCGCGCTGGTCCCGTCATCATTGTAGGTATTATCGGAATGTTGTTGTATCAGGTGTTTGAGAACGTAGGGGCGTTCCTCGGACTGATGCCACTCACAGGCATTACGTTACCTTTCATCAGTTACGGTGGCACCTCTCTGCTCATTAATATGGCTTGTATTGGGGTGGTCATGAGCATTAAGTTGTATGGACAAGAAGAGGAGGATGAACTTCTCATAGGGGAGCAGCAACCTCGATTGTCGGAACGTTTATGGAATATGCTCAAGAAAGAGAAAAGTGCTGTGTAACTGTTGAGTAGGTATAGTGAAAAGTAAAGCGGTGGGACGTATAACGTGATCGTTGGTAGAAATGAAGAGGTTGATTTGCCCTGTAACCAGGTGCGGATCAGCCTTTTTAACATGACTGGTGAGCGAATGTATATCATAGAATCGATTTAGTAGATTTATTGCAAATGCTAGGTTTACCTCCGTCTCTACCGGGCATACTGATAGACATGAGAGAGTTGCAGGCAACGTGATCAGAGAGCCGAGGGGGAGAACGGAATGAGCAGAAGAACTGTAAAGCAAATTGGACTTATTATTGTATGTCTTATGATGATTATCATGATATGGGAAGGTCAGAAAACGGATGCAGCTGTGGCGGCCACAGCGATTCCTGAACAATCGATTCGCTTGCGTATTCTAGCAAACTCGGATGCACCGGGAGATCAATTGGTAAAACGTGAGATTCGGGATACTGTCGTTGCTCAGATGGGCGAGTGGGTAGCCGAACTGGAGAATCCGCAAAGTCTGGATGAAGCGCGCAAGGTTATTCGTGAGCATTTGTCCGAGATTGAGAATAGAGTAGGAGAAGAGTTGGCCAGTCGCGGTTTAAATTATGAGTATCAGGTGGAGCTGGGTTCTGTTCCGTTCCCGACCAAACTATATGGTGGCACTGTGTATCCTGCCGGAGATTATGAAGCGGTTCGGATCACGCTGGGGGAAGGAAAAGGTCAGAACTGGTGGTGTGTGTTGTTCCCGCCGCTGTGCTTCATTGATGCAGGGACTGGGGATGCACTGGCGAAACCTTCAACGGTATTGGCCGCAGCTGCTGAACCAGGAGATGCCGAGGCATCTGTACAGGGGGATACACCGGAGGCGAGATTCTTTCTGTGGGATATGGCTGTGAAACTGTGGAGTTGGGTAACTGGGTTGTTCGCATAACAACGAATTTATACTATGGTAAAGGGCGACTTCGATTATGGGAGATGCCCTTTTGATATGAATTGGTGGCGAGGTTATAGTGAGACTCATGCGTGGAGTGAAGGTGAGGGGCATCCGAGGCGGGACAGGTATGTTATAATTACTTATATTGAATATGGATATGAACTAACCTACTTGAAGTTTAGGAATGATGATATATGAGCAGAGAAAACGAACCATTGCAACACACCTCTGAGATGAGGGATGGTAGAGAAGACCGTGATACGAAAGCTCCGGGAGGACTGGTCACCGAGATGTGGGATGTACGCGTCTTGGTGAGCGCTGAAAATGCTCTTGGAATGGGTAATATTGAATTGTTGGATGTGAAAAAGGGGAGCGCCGATCAACAGGCGCTCGCCGACTTGCAGGCTGCCGCAGCATGCATTCGTCAAGGTCAGACGGTGGCTTTTCCGACCGAGACGGTCTATGGCTTGGGTGCCGATGCGCGTAGCGCAGCAGCCGTGGAGGCTGTATTTGTCGCCAAAGGCCGACCTTCCGACAATCCACTGATTGTGCATATCGCGCACCGTGACCAGTTGGATGCTCTGGTCACGGAAGTGAACGAAACGGCGGAAGCGCTGATGGCGGCCTTCTGGCCGGGACCACTGACGCTGGTGCTGCCGGTTAGGCCGGGGGCGGTGTCCCCGCGTGTCACCGCCGGTCTGGACACGGTGGCCGTGCGCATGCCGGACCATCCGGTGGCCTTGCAGTTGATCGCGGCGGCGGCATGCCCTGTGGCTGCGCCAAGCGCCAACCGCTCCGGGCGACCAAGCCCGACACTCGCGTCTCATGTGCGCGAGGATCTGGATGGCCGCATCGGCGGCATTGTGGACGGCGGCCCCACCGGGGTGGGCGTCGAGTCCACGGTTGTGCAGGTCGGTGACGACGGTACCGTCACCATCCTGCGCCCTGGCGGCATTACGGCGGAACAACTGTCCGCCGTTGCCGCCCGTGTCGCCACGGACCCTGCGCTACTCGCGGAGGGGGCCGATGGCGTGGGCAGCCCGGCGCCGCGCTCGCCGGGCATGAAGTACACGCACTACGCACCCGCAGGGGCGCTGTGCGTGGTAGAAGGGCCGCCCGCAGCGGTGGCGGCCTGGATCAGCGCCGCCCTCGCAGAGGCGTCGCAGCGCGGAGAGCGCACCGCGGTGCTGGCGTTCGCCGAGCACGCGGAGCAGTACCGCGCCGATGCCGTGTTCTCGCTGGGAGACGCCAGCGAGCTGGAAGAAGCAGCGCGCCGGCTATACGCCGCGCTGCGCAGCTGCGATGAGCAAGGCGCCACATATATTGTGGCTGAAGCCTGCTCACGCGAAGGGCTGGGAGCAGCCGTTATGAATCGGCTGCTCAAGGCCGCGGGTAACCAACTCATCCAAGTTGGCAACCAGCAACCCTCTTAACCTCTCCTGATCACACAGTCAGGAGAGTTGCTTAACTTTTTCCAAAACAAAATCAAGATTCTATAAAGCCAGCATCTGACCAGAGATCCGTCGCCGTTTGCCTTTCATCGGTCATGTTTAGGTCCTTGTCCGCATATCGTGTACAAGAACCTTTACGTGACTTGGGGGTATGGGGATGTGGGATGTGTCTGCCCATGTAGGGCAGTTGGTAACCATTTTGATCATGGCTGTTGCGCTTGGCCTCGATGCGTTCTCACTCGGAATCGGAATTGGCATGAAGGGCATTCGGCTGCGGGATGTATTGCGAATCAGTATTGTAACGGCGCTATTTCATATCATCATGCCGCTCATCGGCATGTATATGGGCAAATACGTCAGCTCCCTGCTCGGTGACATTACGACGTATGCGGCAGGTGGATTGCTTGTTTTGCTGGGTGCTCATATGATTCTGAATGCATTCCGTGAAGGCGATACAAAGCTGGTGGACCACCGTTCCCTGCTCGGCGTTGTTTTGTTCTCCCTCAGCGTAAGTGTGGATTCGTTCTCCGTTGGCGTTTCCTTAGGGATGTTTAGCAGTGATCTGATCTTAACCGTACTTGCTTTCGGCGTTTGTGGCGGGGTGATGTCGGTTATGGGTCTGCTATTAGGCCGTCGGGTGAGCCAGAATCTCGGGGATTACGGCGAAGCTATTGGTGGCGCAATCTTGCTTGCGTTTGGACTTTTGTTTATATTTTAGAATAAAACTTGAGATATCATATCATTCGCATCATATGTAAAATGGGGAGGCTAACACAATGAAACATATTTTATTCGTATGTACAGGAAATACGTGCCGCAGCCCCATGGCAGAGGGGCTTTTGCGAAAACTGGCATCGGAGCGCGGCATTCAGGTAGAGGTTCGCTCCGCAGGTGTGGCAGCAACGTCGGGGATGCCGATCTCCCGACATGCTGAAGCGGTTTTGAGAGATCATAACGTTGAAGGTCCACCTCATTCCACACAGCTTAGCTCTAACCTGGTAGGTTGGGCCGATCTGGTTCTTACATTAACGCGGAGTCATAAGCAGCATGTCATGCAGGTTTTTCCCGACTCAGTCCACAAAACCTATACATTGAAAGAATATGTGGAGGATGATGAACAGGTATTAAGTGATGTTCAGGAGTTGGACAGCCTGTTTGCAACGCTTGAGATGAAACGTGCCCTTGGGCAAGAGATCCTGGCATCGGAGCGTGAGCGAGCCATTGAGATTAGACAACGAATTCCAAGTTTCGACATCTCCGATCCGTTTGGGGGAAGTCGTGATGATTACAATATAGCTGCAGCTGAGATTCGGACGGCATTGGACCGGCTTTTGGATAAGCTGGGATAATTCTGATCCTGCCGGGCAGGTTATAGAAATAGGACACATGATGTAAATTAACCGTTGATTTTAGACGCGGGTTGTTTTATGATGAAGGGGAAAACAGGGATCCGGTGTAACTGGCGACGAAGTGGGCATAACCACGATGGAGCACCGGAACAAACGGCCGGTCGCCTGGGCAAAAGAGCAATTCTGCGTTACCCGCAGACTGCTCTTTTTTTCGTCTTTCATCTGATTATTCGCTATAATAGTACCTGAGATGCCGTGCAAGAATACGAAGGACAGCCAAGAGACAGCGGGCATGATTTTATCGGGAGGCGATGATAGGATGACTATAGAGTTAGATTCGGAACAACCCGGATTGCAGGAACAGACCGCGTCTATTCTGCATGAACTGGCGCTTGCCGGACAGCTTGGACCTGGACAGATCGTTGTGATCGGTACAAGCACAAGTGAAGTCGCAGGCGCTCGGATTGGTACGAGTGGTGCCATTGAAGTGGCGCAGCAGCTTCTTGCGGGTATACGCGAGGTGCAGGAGGAATTCGGTTTTGAAACGGTATTCCAATGTTGTGAGCATCTGAACCGTGCGCTGGTAATGGAACGTTCTGTGCTTACTCGACTTGGATTGACCGAGGTTGGTGCAGTACCCGTGCCCAAGGCTGGAGGTTCAATGGCATCCGCAGCATATCGTTCGCTGACCGATCCATGCCTGGCTGAACATGTGCAGGCCCATGCGGGCCTGGACATTGGGGAGACGATGATTGGGATGCATCTCCGGCATGTAGCCGTACCCTATCGTACAGCGCTTCGCTATGTTGGAGATGCTCGTGTAACCACAGCGTTGACCCGTCCGAAGTTGATTGGCGGCGAACGCGCGGTGTATCGTATGGAAGAACAACCAGATTCGACATTTTGTGACTGATATCTTCAACCAATATAAAGCTAAATTAGACTTTACACGAAAACGGAGAGTGCAACACCAATCTGAAGAAGCGAAGCGTTCGCCTTTATCCCCGGATTTTCCCCTTATTATAAGGGAGTTCAGAAAAATCCGGGGATAACAGCGATCGGAAGATGGTGATGCAATCGAAGTCAGGAGTGTAACCACTGTAGTTTCGCTTTATAACTTCACTTATAAACTGGGAGGAATTTAATCATGGAACAATTGCGCAAGAATGACCCGGCAGTACTGGAAGCGATGAATCTTGAACTGAAACGTCAACAGAACAACATCGAACTGATTGCATCCGAGAACATCGTAAGTGAAGCAGTAATCGAAGCAATGGGATCTGTTCTGACCAACAAGTACGCTGAAGGATATCCAGGTAAACGTTACTATGGCGGTTGTGAGCATGTGGACATCGTTGAAGACATCGCACGTGATCGTGCAAAAGAATTGTTCGGAGCAGAACACGTGAATGTTCAACCTCACTCCGGTGCACAAGCGAACATGGCAGTATATCTTGCAGCGTTGAAACCTGGTGATACTGTACTCGGTATGAACCTTGCCCATGGTGGACACCTCACACACGGTAGCCCGGTTAACGCATCCGGTTTGCTGTACAACTTTGTAGCATACGGCGTACAGGAAGATACATTCCTGATTGATTATGATGAAGTACGGAAAGCGGCTTTCAAACACCGCCCTCGTCTGATCGTTGCAGGTGCAAGTGCATATCCGCGTACCATTGATTTTGAAAAGCTGGCTTCCATCGCCAATGATGTAGGTGCTTTGTTCATGGTGGATATGGCTCATATCGCAGGATTGGTTGCTGCTGGTCTGCATCCAAACCCGGTTCCACATGCGCACTTCGTAACGACAACAACACACAAAACGCTGCGTGGACCTCGTGGTGGTATGATTCTGTGCCGCAAAGCGTGGGCAGCAGCGATTGATAAAGCCGTATTCCCAGGTTCCCAAGGTGGACCTCTGATGCACGTGATCGCTTCCAAAGCGGTAGCATTCGGAGAAGCATTGCAACCTTCGTTCAAAACATATGCACAGAACGTTGTGAAAAACGCACAGGTTCTGTCTGAAACACTGATCGCTGAAGGATTGAACATCGTATCCGGTGGTACAGATAACCACTTGATGCTGATCGACACACGCAGCGTGAACATCACAGGTAAGGAAGCTGAGCATGTGCTCGATTCCATCGGTATTACCGTGAACAAAAATGCAATTCCATTCGACCCTACAAGCCCGTTTGTAACGAGTGGTATTCGAATTGGTACACCTGCTGCAACTTCCCGTGGCATGAACGAAGAAGCTATGGTAGCGATCGGTAAGATCATTGCCAAAACACTGAAAAATCCAAAAGATACGGCGAAGCTGGATGAAGCTCGTGCAGAAGTGACTGCACTGACAGACCAATTCCCGCTCTATACCGACCTTAAATACTAAGATTACTAAAAATATTGCTCGTGCTGTTTGTATTTGAGTTTCTCTAAAATGGAATACAAAATAACGAAGCAGACAGAATGAGGCCGTAGAAGCGAAGCGTTCGCATTTATTCCCGAATTTACACCTTTATAAAGTGATTCATAAAATTCGGGAATAACAGCGATCGAAGGAGCATTCTGGTGGCGGAGTGCAATTGTATTTATCATTTTCCTTATCTCAACGACATAACAGCATGAGCAAAACAGGACCGGATGGATCATTTTCCGGTCCTGTTTTTTATAGGATTCGGTATTCTGTAATGATTGGGTGCCCTTTGATGGTGTAATTCGTTGTTGGTGATGATATAATATACAGGATTTATCGAGCCCATGAATGGTGGCTAGGTATATTTGGAAATGCTTAACATGAAGAACTTACCGGAGGGACAAATTAGATGGGAAAATTAGTAATATGTGATCACCCTTTGATTCAACACAAACTGACGTTTATACGCGACATGCGTACGAATACGAAAGATTTTCGTGAATTGGTGGATGAAGTAGCAACGTTGATGGCTTATGAGATTACAAGAGATGTTGAACTGGAAACGATTGATGTACAGACACCTGTAGCTGCAACACAAGGTAAAGTCATCTCTGGACGTATGCTCGGACTGGTGCCAATTCTGCGCGCAGGACTCGGAATGCTGGATGGCGTTGTGAAATTGTTGCCAGCGGCAAAAGTTGGACATGTTGGTCTGTTCCGTGACCCGGAAACACTGCAACCGGTAGAATACTACACCAAACTGCCTACAGACGTAACAGAGCGTCAATTGATTGTAATTGATCCGATGCTGGCAACTGGTGGTTCGGCAATTGCAGCTATTGACGTGCTCAAAAAACGTGGTTGTACCCAAATCAAAATGATGAACCTGGTTGCAGCACCGGAAGGCGTAAAAGCTGTGCAAGATGCACATCCCGATGTGGACATCTATGTAGCAGCATTGGACGACCGTCTGGATGATCATGGTTATATCGTTCCAGGGCTTGGAGATGCAGGAGACCGTCTATACGGCACTAAATAAGCATATCGCATGCTTGTAATCGGAACTTATAGAAAAGGGGCTTTGCTCGAATGTCCAACAAAATTAAAGTCATGACGATCTTCGGGGTGCGTCCGGAAGCCATCAAGATGGCTCCGCTTATTTTGGAATTGCAGAAACACCCTGAGTCTATTGAATCTATTGTTTGCGTAACTGCGCAGCATCGCCAGATGTTGGATCAGGTACTTGAAGTTTTCGACATTCATCCCGATTATGATCTGGATGTGATGAAGGACCGTCAGACATTGAATGAAATTACAATTCGTGTGCTCGGCGGTCTGGAGCCGGTGTTAGCTGAAGCTAAGCCGGATATTGTACTGGTTCACGGGGATACATTAACTACCTTTGTAGCGAGCTATGCAGCATTCCTGCAACAGATTCAGGTAGGGCATGTGGAAGCGGGGCTGCGGACGTGGAACAAGTTGTCTCCATATCCGGAAGAGATGAATCGTCAGCTGACGGGAGTACTGGCGGATCTACACTTTGCGCCTACGGATTGGTCTTCTTCCAATCTTGCCAAAGAAAATAAATCGGAGTCTAGTACGTACGTCACAGGCAACACGGTAACAGATGTGTTTCAATATACAGTACGGGAGGACTACACACACCCGGTACTTGATTGGGCCCAAGGCAAACGCCTTGTGCTGATGACAGCTCATCGCCGTGAATCTCAGGGCGAGCCTCACCGCAACATTTTCCAGGCCGTCAAACGGATTGCCGACGAATTCGAAGATATTGCCATCGTGTACCCGGTGCATCCAAGTCCTGCTGTGAAGGAGCCGGCTCACGCGATTTTGGGGAATCATCCCCGTATTCAATTAATTGATCCACTAGACGTGGTGGATTTGCATAACTTTTACCCGCACACTCACTTGATTTTGACCGATTCCGGCGGTTTGCAGGAAGAAGCGCCTTCGTTTGGTGTGCCTGTGCTCGTATTGCGCGATACAACAGAACGCCCGGAAGGTATTGAAGCCGGAACGCTGGAATTGGTAGGTACTGAAGAGGAACGTGTGTATGAACGGACCAAAGCTCTGCTTACAGACAAAACCCTGTATGCAAGCATGAGTCAGGCTGCCAATCCATACGGTGATGGACATGCTTCGGAAAGAATTGTCAATGCGATTTTGCACCATTTTGGTGTAAATAGTGAGCGTCCGGAATCATTTCACAGAAAATTCAAAAAATAATACATTTTTTCTGACGGATTTATAAAGGGCATAGCATACAGTTAAACTGTACGGTTTACGCGGGTTTATGGGCTTTGAGGGTCTGTATTCCCGTCGTTTTCCCCTTTAAAACGCTAAAATCATTCAATTGACAAAGGCTCTCATCATTCAGTAAAATTAACTGGGATTGCAAGGGTGGCGTGGAAAATGGCCGATTCGAACAAACCAAATTCATCCCGTAACCATGACGATAATGTATGGAAAGCGATGGGGCTCGTGACAGCTTTTGGGATCGAGATTGCCATTCTCGCTGTTGCCGGATATTACGCTGGCTCCTGGTTGGACAAGACCATCGGAGGTAACGGAATATGGATCGCCGTAAGCGTTCTCTTTTTTCTTGCGGCAGGCGGTGTAAGCATCTACTTTATCGCGAAAAAATTCATGGGGGAAAGTGATGAGTGAACTAACCAGATACCGCAGATCGATGACTGTTTTCATCATGTACTTTCTTATGATTTGTTTTCTCGCAGCGGCCTTTATGCCACGTGTGGAGACAATTGCTTTGGGACTAGCCCTGGGTACAGGAATTAGCTGGATCAATGCATTTTACTTGGGCTACAAAGTAAGGAAAATGTCTGATGATGCGGCAGAAGGTAACTTGAAGCGTGTGAACCTGGGATTTTTGACAAGGGCGGCACTCGCTGTGCTCGGTATATTCATATCGATGCGCTTTCCGCAGTACTTCAATACATATGCGGTTGCAGGCGGTCTCGTCATTGCACAATTTTCCTTACTGATTATAGGGATTGTCCATTCCCGCAGAGCAGAATGATGTTAAGGGCTGCAGCTTTCAAGTCGAGAAAGGGGTGAGAAAAATATGCATGAAGCTCCAATTATTATGCTTGGCGGATTTCGATTGGATCTATCGGTTCTGTTGATGCTGGTAGTTACAGGTGCAATTGTTTTTATTTTTGCTGTACTGGCAACACGGAGATTATCCGTTGAAAATCCCGGCAAGCTGCAAAATTTTATGGAGTGGGCAGTAGAATTCGTCCGCAATCTGATTTCCAGTACAATGGATATGAAGAAAGGTAAACATTTTATCTCTCTCGCTCTTTCCATGATTATGTTCATTTTTGTAGGGAACATGCTCGGCCTTCCGCTCGTGGCTGTATCTGAGGTAACAGATGTTAATCAGGCGCGGGTATTCGGTAAGCCGATTGTTACAGCGGTGGAGGCGTTTGAAGAAGCACATGCCAAGGACCCTGAAGCACACCCACACGTTGAATTGGCTTGGTGGAAATCACCAACAGCCGACTTGTCTGTAACGATGGGACTTGCTCTCGTAGCGTTCCTTGTATCTCATGGACTGGGATTGTTCCGCAACACGAAAGGATATCTCCAGCATTACCTGAAACCATTCGCTTTGTTCTTGCCAATCAACTTGATTGAGACGGCATCCAAGCTGTTGACACACGGTATGCGTCTATTCGCGAATATCTTCGCGGGTGAGGTACTGATCGCAACGATCCTGAAACTGACCACATTTAAAGTGTTTGGTGCTATTGCAGCGATTCCGCTACTAATGGTGTGGCAAGGCTTCAGTATCTTTATCGGCGCGATCCAGGCATTTGTGTTTGTTATCTTGATGATGGTGTACATTTCACAGAGCATCGAGACGCACGACGAGCATTAAGTTTCAAGCCCTACGAAGATTTCTTCACCAGGCTGAACAATAAAAAATTCGATTTATCATTTTAAGGAGGATATACAAATGGGAGCAATGGCATTAATCGCAGCAGCAATTGTTGCAGGACTGGGCGCGTTTGGCGCAGGTATTGGTAACGGTATGGTAATCAGCAAAACGGTGGAAGGTATTGCCCGTCAACCGGAAGCAAAATCCACTCTTCAAACAACAATGTTTATCGGTGTAGGTTTGATCGAGGTATTGCCGATCATCGGTGTGGTACTCGCGTTCATGTTCTACGGTATGGCTTAATTAAATTTTAAAGGTTTGGCGGGGAAGGCCATAGCCATCCGCGCCTTCTTTTTAAGTAATGTCCGTTCTAACGGATGACGTTTCAAGGATACCTCCAGGAAGGAGTGAACAGATTGAGTTTCATATGGGAAAATACGCTTCTTGCGATTGTTGCATTTGCAATTTTATATTGGCTGCTTAGCCGTTATGCCTTCGGGCCTTTGTTCTCCATTATGGAAAAACGTCGTGAACTCGTGATGACGCAGATGAATGAGGCTGCACAGACTCGGGAACAGGCCATTGCCTATGTGGAGGAACAAAAACAAGCTCTTGAGCAAGCACGTCAAGATGCTTACGACATCATTGAACAGTCCAAACAAACAGGTGGCAAACAAGCTGAATCGATTTTGGCTGATGCAAAAGCTGAAGCTAATCGTCTGAAAGACGATGCAGTACGCGAAATCGAGAGCGAGAAGAACAAAGCAGTCGCAGCACTTCGCAGCGAACTGGGTACAGCTTCCGTTCAGATTGCATCCAAGTTGATCAAAAAAGAAGTTGAGAACGGTCCTGCACAAGAAGAGCTTGTGAACCAATACCTCAATGAGGTAGGAGGCCGACAATGAGCCGCGATACGATTGTTGCCAAGCGTTATGCGAAAGCATTGTTCGAAGTTGCACTTCAGCAACAGCAGGTGCTTGAGGTTGAACAGGAACTGGTGGCAGTAGTCAGTGCATTGACCGGAGATGCAGATATCGAGAAATTTATCGTATCCCCTAACATTTCTGATGAAGCCAAGCAGAACGTGATTCACTCAAGCCTTGATGGCAAGGTATCCGATTCAGTCCTTCGTACAGTCTTGTTGTTGATTGAGCGCGGACGCGTTGAATTGCTGGGAGACTTGCTGAATGATTATCGGAAGATCCAAGGTGAGTCGCTGGGCATCGCTGATGCACGTGTTTACTCGACTTATGCGTTGAATGATGAAGAAAAAGAAGCGGTAGCCCGTGAATTCGGTGGCCGTGTGAATAAAAAGATTCGTATCGAGAACATTGTTGATCCGACTCTGCTGGGCGGATTGAAAGTCGCCATTGGCGATACGATCTATGACGGCAGCTTGGCTGGCAAGCTCGAACGTCTTGAGCAGTCTTTTAACAGACGAGTACAGTAGATTGGGGTGAGGACACTTGAGTATCAAACCAGAAGAAATCAGTACATTAATTAAGAGCCAAATCGAACAATACAAGACCGATATCGATGTAGTCGAAGTCGGAACGGTAATCGAGGTTGGTGATGGTATCGCTCGTGTTTACGGACTTGAGAACGTCATGTCCAACGAGTTGGTTGAATTCCCAAGCGGTGTTATGGGACTCGCCATGAACGTTGAAGAAAGCAATGTCGGTGTCGTTATCCTGGGACCTTACTACGATATTCGTGAAGGTGACCAAGTGAAACGTACTGGTCAAATCATGCAAGTGCCTGTAGGCGAAGCATTGATTGGACGCGTTGTGAACCCGCTCGGTATTCCTGTAGATGGCAAAGGGCCAATCGCTACAACGGAATTCCGTCCGGTTGAAGGTAAAGCACCAGGCGTAATGGATCGTAAATCGGTTCATGAGCCGATGCAAACAGGGATCAAAGCCATTGATGCAATGGTTCCAATCGGTCGCGGACAACGTGAGTTGATCATCGGTGACCGTCAAACAGGTAAAACATCCATCGCGATTGATGCGATCCTGAACCAAAAAGGTAGCGGCATGAAGTGTATCTATGTGGCTATTGGTCAGAAACAGTCTACGGTTGCTCAAGTTGTGGAAACTCTTCGTCGTAAAGGCGCAATGGAGTACACAATCGTTGTAACTGCAGCAGCTTCCGATCCATCACCACTCTTGTACATCGCACCGTATTCCGGTTGTTCGATGGGTGAGTACTTCATGTACAAAGGCGAGCACGTTCTGGTTATCTATGATGACTTGACCAAACAAGCCTCTGCATATCGTGAGCTTTCCTTGTTGCTTCGTCGTCCACCGGGCCGTGAGGCTTATCCGGGTGACGTCTTCTACCTGCACTCCCGTTTGCTGGAGCGTGCTGCGAAGCTGAATGATGAACTTGGTGGTGGTTCTTTAACCGCACTGCCGTTTATTGAAACACAAGCTTCCGACGTATCTGCATACATCCCAACGAACGTAATCTCCATCACGGACGGACAAATCTTCCTGGAAGCTGACTTGTTCAATGCTGGACAACGCCCGGCGATCAACGTAGGTATTTCCGTATCCCGTGTTGGTGGTTCTGCTCAGATCAAAGCGATGAAAAAGGTTGCAGGTTCCCTGCGTCTCGACCTCGCTCAATATCGTGAGCTTCAAGCGTTCTCCCAGTTCGGTTCCGATCTGGATAAAGCGACTCAGGCCCGCCTGAATCGTGGTGCGCGTATGATGGAAATCCTGAAGCAAGGTGTTAACCAGCCTCTGCCTGTAGAACAACAGGTTGTCAGCTTGTACACTGCGGTTAAAGGATTCCTGGATGAGATTCCAACAGGTGATGTTACTCGTTTCGAGCGTGAGTTCCTCGCGTTCATGGAGAGTAGCCATCCGGAGATTCTTGCATCCATCCGTGATACTAAAGAATTGACTGCAGACAACGAAAATGCACTGAAAGGTGCAATTGAGAAGTTCAGAAAGAGCTTTGCTGTCTCTGTCTAAATAAATGATTGCAGGTGCGGAGTTGTCTAACCGATTCCGCATGTCTGCATGTAATACTTTGACTCTGTCAAAAAAGATGATGCTTACGATGTAGTTTTGACTTTGTCAAAACTAGTGGTGATGCTTACGAAGTAACTTTGACTCCGTCAAAGTTTTGAGGTGGTGAAATCATGGCAAAAGGCATGCGCGAAATTAAGCGGCAAATTAAAAGCGTACAAAGCACCAAGCAGATCACCAAAGCAATGGAGATGGTAGCTGCTGCAAAACTGCGTAAAGCGCAGGAAAAAGCGGAAGCAGCCCGTCCTTATTCGGAGAAGCTGAAAGAAGTTGTAGCTAGTATTGCATCAAGCACGCAAGGTATACAGCATCCGATGCTGGAGAGCCGTCCGGTCAAAAAGACGGCTTACCTGATCATTACATCGGACCGTGGTCTTGCAGGTGGATACAATGCGAACGTTTTGCGTCAGGTTAACCAGACGCTCAAAGAGCGCCACAACTCCCAGGATGACTACGAATTGTTCGTCATTGGACGTAAAGGACGCGATTACTTCAGACGTCGTGAAATGGCGATGGCATCCACAACAACGGATCTGTCGGATTCGCCTTCATTTGCAGATATCAAATCCATCGCACACGAAGCTGTTCATGGGTTTGAACTGGCTGAATTTGATGAATTGTACATTTGTTATAACCGCTTTGTGAATGCGTTGACCCAGATTCCTACGGTAGAAAAACTTCTTCCAATGGAAACACCTGAGGTAACTGCTGCGGAAGGACCAACGGCAAGCTACGAATACGAGCCGTCTGCTGAGGCTGTACTGGAGGTTCTGCTTCCGCGTTACGCGGAAACGCTGATCTATGGTGCACTTCTGAACGGTAAGGCAAGTGAGCTCGGCGCGAAAATGACAGCAATGGGTAATGCAACCAAAAATGCATCCAAACTCATTAACGACTTGTCATTGACATACAACCGTGCCCGTCAAGCGGCGATTACGCAGGAGATTACGGAAATTGTGGCAGGTGCCAACGCAGCACAAGGCTAACCGTTTTTTTATTAATGAAGGCTTGCAGAGCAAAGATAAACGAACGGTTCATTATTTTTGCAAAAGTAGCAGGCTTGTAGGAGGGGAACGTTAAGATGAACAAAGGACGCGTTGTGAGCATCATGGGTCCGGTTGTTGACGTCGAGTTTGATCGCGGCGGTCTGCCGGAAATCCTCAATGCCATTACGATCACTACAGTAAGTGAGAGCGGCGTAAGTGTAAACCTTACACTCGAAGCTTCGAAACATCTGGGTGACAACCGAGTACGTTGTATTGCGATGTCCTCCACGGATGGACTTGTTCGTGGTATGGAAGCTTTAGATACAGGAGCACCAATCTCTGTACCCGTCGGAGAAGCAACACTGGGTCGTGTATTTAACGTACTCGGCGAAGCAATTGATACTGGCGGTGCCGTGGCTGCTGAGCACAAGAACCCGATTCACCGTTCAGCACCTGCATTTGATGAACTGACTACCCAAGCAGAGATGCTGGAGACAGGAATCAAAGTTATCGACTTGCTCGCTCCTTACGCTAAAGGTGGTAAAATCGGTCTCTTCGGTGGTGCCGGTGTAGGTAAGACGGTAACCATTCAGGAATTGATCAACAACATCGCACAAGAGCACGGTGGTATCTCCGTATTTGCGGGTGTTGGTGAGCGTACACGTGAAGGTAATGACTTGTATCACGAGATGAGTGATTCCGGCGTTATCAACAAAACAGCAATGGTCTTCGGACAAATGAACGAGCCTCCAGGCGCACGTCTTCGTGTAGCCCTCACAGGTCTGACGATGGCGGAATACTTCCGTGATGAAGAAGGCCGTGACGTGTTGCTCTTTATCGATAATATCTTCCGTTTCACCCAAGCGGGTTCAGAAGTATCTGCCTTGCTTGGACGTATGCCTTCCGCGGTAGGTTACCAACCTACACTGGCAACAGAAATGGGTCAACTGCAAGAACGTATCACATCAACGAAAAAAGGTTCTGTAACATCCATCCAGGCCATCTACGTGCCTGCGGATGACTACACTGACCCGGCTCCTGCAACGACGTTTGCTCACTTGGATGCAACGACGAACTTGGAGCGTAAAATTTCCGAGATGGGTATCTACCCTGCGGTAGATCCACTGGCTTCGAGCTCCCGGATCTTGTCTCCTGAAGTTGTAGGTGAAGAACACTACAGCGTAGCTCAAGGCGTTAAACGTATCTTGGCACGTTACAATGAATTGCAAGATATCATTGCAATCCTGGGTATGGACGAGTTGAGTGAAGAAGACAGAGCGCTTGTATACCGTGCTCGTAAAATCCAACGTTTCTTGTCCCAGCCTTTCCACGTTGCTGAAGCATTTAACGGTATTCCGGGTAAATACGTTCCAGTTAAAGAAACGGTGCGCAGCTTTAAAGAGATTCTCGAAGGTAAGTATGATGATCTTCCGGAAGCAGCTTTCCTCTTTGTTGGTACAATTGAAGAGGCAGTGGAGAAAGCCAAAACACTGGTTTAGTCTGAATCCAGGATTGTCCTTATGAAGCGGGCTATCCTTCGGATATTTCAGGAGGGATGGAATTGAGCACCTTTTTGTTGGAAATCGTAACACCCGAGCGTTTGGTCTATTCAGAACAGGTGAATAGCATTACGGCTCGTGGTATTGAAGGGGAACTGGGCATTCTGCCAGGTCATATTCCTATGGTTACACCTTTGCAGATTGCACCGATCTATATCCATAACGGAAAAGAAAATAAACGAGTTGCTATCGGTGGCGGGTTTATTGAAGTACGTAAAGATAAGGTTGTTGTACTCGCAGAGAGTGCTGAATTCCCGGAAAACATTGATGTGGATCGTGCGCGTGCGGCGAAAGAGCGGGCAGAACGTCGGCTTGCAAGCCAAAGCAATCAGGACCACTTTGATCACCGTCGTGCAGAGATTGCGCTGCAAAAAGCGGTTAACCGGATTAATGTGTTCGGCAAATAAACGATTCTTGGAAGCCCGGCGGCTTAGTCTGCCGGGCTTTTTTGAGTTTGTTTGATAGAATTGTTTTATCGAACATATCAAAATGGCTGACCACATTCCATCAAATCCCTCCAGTAAACAGAAGTATTTTAAGCAAAATATTCACCGATTATGAGGGTTTGAATAGAATGTAGGACTAAAGTAGTGGGCGCATTTACCACTAAGAGAACCATTTTTTTTCATGAATGAATTTAAATTATTTCCGAGGAAATGACAGAATCGATATCGAAATAGCGCTCTTTTATGTCGTTTTAGTCACAAAATCCCGGCATTTTAAAATTAAAATATTTGAGAAGTGGAAATCAATGTAATTGACAATGTATGATGAAAGAGCCTATATTCCATAGAGTCAGCAGAAGCAGGAAGCTGCGTAGTAGATTCCATATTCACAGCCGCATTGTTGCTGCTCGGTGATTGGGCATCAGGAGATTCCTGCCTAGCAGGAGTAAATCTGACAGTACGCTCAGTATGTTGTGCTTAGGACATTCCAGTATACTAACAAGTTATGGGTGCCGGGCATATGATATGCTGATCGCTGCAACAAATGTGGAGGTAAAGAATATATGGATACTGATCTGACGAATCAGGTGAACCAGGCGTTAAGCACCAACGGCTTGGTCTCAATCATCGTCTCCCTGTTATGTATAGCGTTGTCTTGGTGGGCTTTGACAAATCTCAAACTGGATTTAATCATCAGACAACCACGAGGTGCTCAGGGAAGACTGTTGCATTTGTTGCTCGCCATCATTTTGGGGCATGCCGTTGCTGGCTTTGTCATTGACTACTTGTCCTGGACTCAAATGTTGCGTAATTTGTTTTAATGTTGAGATGGTTGGTTAATCATCTGTTAGGTTCTTCAAGCTGCTCATTGTCGAATAACATCGATTAATTGTGTTAACAATTAGAGTATGAGTTGTCGGTAAAGAAATTAAGAAAAAAATGTGACGTAAAATTGGATGAATTTGAGATGTTTTATGTAAAAATGCTTGTATCGTACAATTCAACAATGTTATGATGGAAGTTAGGGAATTCACAATTGTTCACTTATTTTGTAGTTATAAACGGGATATCCGGTTCATGCCGGCTAATAACCATCCCACTCTGTCTGTTCTGATGCTCTGCTGGCTTGTAAGACACTCATTTTACATGCTGAATAGCAAGATGCACGGCACATGGTATCATTGATATGGATTATAAAAACCAATTCTTTTCTGAACAGACATCTGTGGCAACATGCCAGAATATGTCGAAATTCCACACACAGCAACAGTCCTTTCTAGCATAGTGGGGCTTACGTATTCCGGAATGAAGAAAAGGGAATAAAAGCGCGGAGGGAACCATGATGAGCAAATTTATCGTCCGCGGTGGCAAAAGGTTGACCGGAAGTGTCAAAGTTAGCGGCGCTAAAAATTCTGTTCTTCCGATCATCGCTGCCTCTCTCTTAGGGGAAGAAGGACAAAGCGTTATTATTGACGCGCCTCCTCTAGACGATGTGATGACGATTAACAAGGTGTTGGAATCGCTGGGAGCGGGAGTTACATACCGGGACGAAGTGATTACCGTAAATGCGGAGAAACTTACTTCCTGTGAAGCCCCGTATGAATGGGTAAGTAAAATGCGGGCGTCTTTCCTGGTCATGGGGCCTTTGTTGACTCGAATGGGTCATACAAGAATCTCACTTCCTGGTGGATGTGCCATCGGTACACGGCCTATTGATCAGCATTTGAAAGGTTTTGAAGCCATGGGCGCAGAGATCAGCTTGGGCCAAGGTTATATCGAAGCTCGTAGCCAAGGACGGTTGCGTGGCGCGAAAATTTATCTGGATGTGGCTTCCGTAGGTGCCACTCAAAATATTATGATGGCTGCAACATTAGCCGAAGGTGTAACTGTTCTGGAGAACGCGGCGAAAGAACCTGAGATTGTGGATCTTGCCAACTTCCTGAATGGAATGGGTGCCATCGTACGTGGTGCTGGTACTGGAGTGATCCGCATTGAAGGTGTGGAGAAACTGACAGGTGTTACACACACCGTTATTCCGGATCGGGTAGAAGCTGGTACGTATATGGCTGCTGCTGCAATTTCTGGTGGTGATGTGTACATTGAAGGTGCAATCTCTGATCATTTAGGCTCCGTTATTGCGAAGCTTGAAGAGATGGGTGTTACAATCCAACCGGATGAGAATGGCGTGCGTGTAATCGCAGATCGTCCTCTTAAGGCTGTGGATGTGAAAACATTACCATACCCAGGATTCCCGACAGATATGCAATCTCAGATGATGGCACTCTTGCTCGCATCTGAAGGAACAAGTGTCGTGACAGAGACTGTTTTTGAAAACCGATTCATGCATGTGGATGAGTTCCAATTGATGAATGCGGAGATCAAAGTTGAAGGACGTTCGTCCATCATCACAGGTAATGCCAAACTGAAGGGTGCCAAAGTAACAGCTACCGATTTGCGTGCGGGTGCCGCACTCATTATTGCAGGTCTTGTTGCTGAAGGTACAACGGAAGTGGGCGGTGTTCATCACATCGACCGTGGCTATGTACATCTCGCTGAGAAGCTTAATGGACTTGGCGCTGACATCTATCGGATCTCGGTTGATGAGCCTAAGCTGGAAGCAACCAAAGCACCTAGTGAAAAAGTGGAGAAAGAAGTACCGATGTTTAAAGTACAACCAACTTTGGCTTAACACTGGATTGAATAGAAAAAATATGGTCCCCCTATGATGAGTCACACAGTTGTGTGGATTATGAATGCGATGGAACGTATATTGTAAAAAATGATAAAGCTAAGCCATCTGGCTTGGCTTTTTTTGTGTTTACTTTTAAGAAGACAAAGAGATATTTGATACCTGATTCTATTAATAGCTGGTCCTAACTTGTATAGCATAACATCGTATTCTGTATCCATCCTGAACCAAATGAAAGAGCGTACTTTATATAGGGTGTCGGTTCCGGCTAAACCCCGGTATTCAGCGACAGATCAACGTTTCTAAGATGTACATAGCAAAAGAAAACAGAAAATTGAACAGAACGAAAAGGGCCTCGTTTCTCTTAAATCAGGTTCTATCAGATCAAGCCAGCTCATAACCTAAACTATGGATTTGAACAACACGACCGGCACATGACCGGCCATAGATAACGGAGGGTTATATTCGAATGAAAGAAGCTCGTGTACAGGTAAAGGTACCCCTTGTCCCTCGTCCAGGTATGCAAGAGCCGGAGGGAAATACCATTTCTGGAGTGGAAAAAGACAAGCCTGCCCCATCGAACCTGAGGACTATTCCATCACAGCCTGCAAGATTATCCAATCCAGGGCGGGTGTCGACAGATGAGCTGAACGGACAGACAACCGAGCACATTCATATACCTGTTATTGAGCTGGACCAGTTCCGCCGTGTGAAGCGTCGCCGAATGCGGACATTTGGACGAAAACCCCGTTGGGGGCGCAATACGACGCGATGGCAACCTGCTGCCGCTGTATCTGCCTTATTGGCAATGGCGTTGCTGATTCCGGTAATTCTGGTATGGCCGCGGACAAACGAATCACCAAAGCCGGTGCCTGCTCCAACAGATTCAAGCAGTTCAAGAACCCCAGCTCCTGCGCCAGCCGTTCCTGTTACGTACCCTGAACCCAAAGTGCGCGTATACCTGTCTGCAACAGGCACAACGATGAATCTGCCATTGGAAGACTATGTTACCGGGGTAGTGGCAGCTGAGATGCCAGCGGAATTCAGATTGGAGGCGTTAAAGGCACAGGCGATAGCAGCTCGCACATTTATCGTGCGAAGACTTGCTGCTAGTGATACAAGCGGTGTTCCATCAGGTGCGGCGGATGTGACGGATACGGTCAGCCATCAGGTGTTTATTCCGCCAGATCAGGTGAAAGCGGATTGGACTCGTCTAGGGAAGGCAAAGGAATGGGAGAAGCTGCAACAGGCTGTACGCGAAAGTCGAGATACGGTGATGACCTACCAGGGCAAGGCGATCACGGCATCCTTTTTTTCTACAAGTAATGGGTATACCGAGAATGCGGAGGATGTATGGGGGAACGCTGTGCCTTATCTGCAAAGTGTAGACAGTCCGTGGGACAAAAACCTGGCACCAGGATTCAAGCAGACCGTCACCATGAAGCGTAACGAGATTCTGCAGAAGTTGAACTTGGATGCCATTCCGGTTACCACCCAGAAGAGTGGATCGTGGATGGAAGTATTGTCTACAACCAAAGGGCATCGGATTAAGGAAATGCAGATCGCAGGTGAAACATTCAGCGGCCCTGAGGTCCGTAAGCTGCTCGGATTAAGATCCAGCCAGTTCAGTTGGAAGACCACAGGTGACGAAATCCAGATTACAACGTACGGATACGGGCATGGGGTTGGCATGAGCCAATGGGGAGCAAATGGCATGGCGCAGGAGGGACACACGGCCACTCAGATTCTCAAACACTACTATACCGGCATTTCATTCGGACAGGCATCCAAGATGCTTGCATCGAAGTAGGAGAGATGAACACGGATGGATAGATAAATGCTTTGACGCATGAGGACGTCAGGAAAGCCTTAGTCGGCCGGTATCCAGTCACATCCTATATCATTTCGCTTTCTGCTAGTAAACTCACTTCTGAGAAGGATTGGTCATTAAGCCAATTCGCGCTTTTTACCAACCGCCCTTTCCGGAGGTTTTAAGACTTGGCTATATATGCGGAGAGTGCTAGCGTATGCAGAGCGCAGGGGACAGAAAAGACCTGTAGAAGCGAAGCGTCCGCCTTTATCACCGGATTCCTCCCTTGGGAGAATATAATCAGGAAATCCGGGGATAACAGCTGGTCGAAAGGTTTTCTGGCCCCGAAGCGGTGCACGAACTAACACTCATCTCCAATATATATAGCACTCTCTGAAACCTCCGTGAAAATAATTAGAGTCGCGCGTGTATAAAAGAGTTGCACCCGGTAACACTTGTTACTGAGGTGATTAACATGAATGAACAAAACAAAAAAACAATCCAAGAAGAAACTCCTAAAACAACTCAAGGAGTACCGGCTAGTCAGCCCTCTTCATGGAAAAGAGCAATGTCCAAACGCTGGGTCTTCCCGGCAGCCTACATCGCAGCAGCAGGCATTATACTAACCTTAGTGTGGGTCTATCAGGGCACAGGCGACAAAACGCTGAACTCGGACCCTGCTAGCGGGGTAGTAGAAACAGGCGCATCGGCGGGTACAGAAGGAACAGCAGTAGGCGGAGAAGAAAGTGTGGAAGTTGTTGCAAAGTCGGAGAATTTTGTGTGGCCGGTAGCGGTACCGTCCGAAATTTCGGTAGTAAAACCTTTCTATGATAGCGAAGCTTCAACCGAGGAACATGAAGCGGCAATGGTGCAGTACAATGATACATTCATCCCGAACACGGGTGTGGATCTGGCACGTGGGGATAATAAAACGTTTGAAGTCAAAGCAGCGCTTGCCGGTAAAGTTACCCGGGTTGAGCAAAATCCGCTCACAGGTCAGGTTGTGGAAATCACACACAGCGATAACCTGAAGACGGTATACCAAAGCTTGGCAGACGTCAAAGTGAAACAGGACGACGAAGTAAAACAGGGAGATGCGATTGCATCCGCTGGCGTCAATGAATTGGGCAAAACGCTTGGCAACCACCTTCACTTTGAAGTGTACGAAGACGGACAGCCGGTTAACCCGCAAGGATATCTTCCGGAAAAATAAATGAATTTTACCGCAGCAACATGATGGGCAGAGGGTTGAACCTCTGCTCTTTTTGTGCTTTTCAGAAAATAATGGGACCTTCGAAGCTTGTCACACCTCTAAACCGCGAATATATAGGCATGCTCCTCATATAATGTACCAAACTATCCACACAGTAGGGAGGCGGGAGCGTGCACGATTACATCAAGGAACGGACCATCAAAATTGGTCGCTGCATTGTTGAGACGAGGAATACGGTCCGTACCATAGCCAAAGAATTCGGCGTGTCAAAGAGTACTGTGCATAAGGATCTGACGGAGCGTCTGCCGGAAATCAACCCTGATCTTGCTGACCAGGTGAAACACATTTTGGAGTATCACAAGTCCATCCGCCATTTGCGGGGCGGTGAAGCGACCAAAATTAAATACAAAAAAACGAGTGGCAAGAAACGTGAGGTGTTGGCTTCCGCCAAATCGTAAGCATCTTCACAAAGACGTAGGCCAAAAAGCTCACACATGCATTGAATCCCTCCCCTGAAGTATGATATGTTAAAAGCTGGTACAGGATCGAATTATGACATCTTATCAGCCCGATTTTTACATATATATGTTGCACTTTGTCGAACGAGCGGTGACGTGATAAGGGACTCTTTTTCACAGGATACGCTGACCAAATAATATCACTTTGGGGGCTCTTTTATGTTTAGCAAGGATATCGGTATTGATCTTGGCACGGCCAACGTGCTTATTCACGTGAAAGGAAGTGGGGTTGTCCTCGATGAACCTTCCGTCGTGACCATTGAAAGAGATACGAAGCGTGTCCTTGCTGTTGGGGAAGAAGCGCGTCGTATGGTGGGGCGTACTCCAGGTAACATTGTTGCCATTAGACCGCTGCGTGACGGCGTTATTGCGGACTTCGAGATTACAGAAGCGATGCTCAGACATTTCATTAATCGTGTGGGTGCAAGAAGCTGGTACAGCCACCCTCGAATTTTGATCTGTGCACCAACGAACATTACTTCCGTGGAGCAGAAGGCCATCCGTGAGGCGGCAGAACGCAGCGGTGCCAAAGAAGTGTTTCTGGAAGAAGAGCCGAAAGCGGCAGCGATCGGTGCGGGAATGGATATTTTTCAGCCGAGCGGCAATATGGTCGTGGATATCGGCGGCGGTACGACTGACGTTGCAGTCCTTTCTATGGGCGACGTGGTCACCGCCTCTTCTATTAAAGTCGCAGGGGACAAGTTCGACGAAGCCATTATCAAGTTTATCAAAGCCAAGTACAAGCTCATGATCGGTGAACGGACCGCTGAAGATCTCAAAATTGCGATTGGTTCCGTGCATCCGGATGGAGGCCAAACGGAGATGGATATTCGCGGACGCGATATGGTATCCGGTCTGCCAGTTACCGTAACGGTATCGGGAAAAGAAGTACAGGAAGCACTCTGGGATTCTGTGCAATCTATCATCGTAGCAGCGAAGTCGGTATTGGAACGTACACCGCCTGAATTGTCAGCGGACATTATCGACCGTGGTGTTGTATTGACTGGCGGAGGTGCATTGCTGAACGGACTGGACGAGCTTTTGTCCAATGAATTGCATGTACCGGTATGGGTTGCGGAAGATCCAATGCACTGTGTCGTGAAGGGGACAGGCATTATGCTTAATAATTTGGATCAGGTGGTTAAGAAAAAGTTCTAATCTGCCGATATAAAAAGCAAAGGTTCGCCATGCTCGGAAAGCAGAACGGACAAGCAGCCAACCTGCGATGCAGTGCAAGCGCTTGAGGAGAGGGGTTAATACATGTTAAGAGGTCTGTACACCGCTACTGCGGGAATGATTACGCAACAACGCCGCCATGACACAGCAACACAGAATATCGTAAATATGAACACCACGGGATACAAACAGGTCAACAGCGTAAGCCGTTCCTTCCCGGAAATGCTCATTACCTTGGTAGGCGGAGATGCAAATCTCCCGACAAAGCGGTTGGGCAAGCTGAACACGGGGGTGTTCGCGGAAGAGAGTTTGTCCATGAATTTGCAGGGGACTATTATGGAGACTGGGCAGAAAAATGATTTTTCCATTTCATCCAATATGACTGTCAATGATCCGCAGACTGGACAACCTGTCCCGTTTGACGCATCAGGCAAATTTGTACGGGCCGACGGCACGGTGACTTTCCAGCCTCAGGCGTATTTTACAGTTCAGGATGCAGAAGGTAACACCGGATATACACGCGATGGTCACTTCGAGATTACAGGAACCGGACAATTGCTGAGTTCAACAGGTTCACAAGTGTTGGATAATAATGGACAACCTATAATGTTGACAGGTTCCGTAGAGCAATTTAAAGTGGATGAGCAAGGCCGTTTGGTGGATGCAGCAACAGGTGCACCAACAGGGGTTACTCTTGGCATTAGTGTCATTGACCAGCCGAATCAACTGGTTCGTCAAGGTAATGGCAATTTCAGTCTCAGCGATACAAACGGGGCAACGTCACGGATGATGGCTGCCGGTGATAATGTGCAGATCCGTCAGGGATACCTGGAAGGTTCCAATGTTGATGCTTCACAGGCAACGGTTGATATGAACGCCGCATTCCGTGCGTATGAAGCGAACCAGAAGATCGTACAATTCTACGACCGCAGTCTGGATAAAGCCGTCAATGAAGTCGGGCGTGTATAACGCCGGCCTTGAAATATAACCGCGTAGCGGAGAGCCAAAAGCCCTTTGCGCAGCAAAGCAGAGAGGCTCACGCCAAGCGCAAACCAAACGCATCGGAGCCTATGCGAGGATTGCGTAGCAGTACCTGAGCGCAGCGACGGTCTCGACAGCCCTTTGCGAAGCAAAGCAGGGAGAGACCACGCGGAGCGCAAGAGCCTAGACGCATCCGAGCCTATGCGAGGATTGCGCAGCAGTACCTAAGCGTAGCGACGGTCTCGACAGTCCTTTGCGAAGCAAAGCAAGGAAGAGACCACGCGGAGCTACACGCCGCATAAAGAGCGTGCCGTGCTATGATTCAGCCATGTGAAGTTATGGCGGGAATCATAGTCTGGCAGTCGCGGCGAACACACACCACCGTCACTTAGCAAGATCGTACCCCACTTACCTAATCCGCCTGTTTCGGGAGTCCAGAGGGCAGCGCCATCTGGGGCCCTCCCTACTAGGGAGGGTTTGGGAGGGTGGACAGGAACCAAGGGAGGGTAAACCACACCGATGAATAATTCCATGATTAGTGCCAAGGTTTCAATGACTGCCATACAGCAACGTCTGGATGTCATTGCCGATAATATTGCCAACGTGAATACGGCAGGCTATAAGAGTAAGCAAGCGGCTTTCGAGGATGTGCTCACACGGGTGCAACAACAACACGACAAGTACAAACTCGACGGACGTTCCACACCAATGGGGTATAATCTTGGGTTTGGTGCTCGTTTGGCGGATGTGACGAAGGATATGTCTCAAGGCACCTTGAACGAGACTGGCCTTCCGACCGATTTGGCCATTGAGGGAAATGCCATGTTTGCGGTTGAAGCGAATGGGGAAAAAATGTGGACACGTCAGGGTGCATTTCATTTTGTGCCCGATACAAGACCGAAGCCTACTCCGAATTCACCAGATATGATGGTCATGGTTAACGGCGAAGGTCACTTTGCCTTGGATCGTCTAGGAAACCGTATTACGGCACCGAACAATAGCAAAGTTGCTTTTGATGAAAATGGCAACCTGTTAATTCGACGCGGTAATGAGGCGAACGCAACCATTGGGGCACAACTGCAAGTGGTAGACATTGAACGCCATGAAGGTCTGGTACAATATGCGGATAACCTCTTTGGCCTGGATGCGGGATTAACCGAGGATGATGTATTTGGCGCGAATGCAGCTACACGTCAAGCAGCTGCCTTGATCCGTCCAGGATATCTGGAGCAATCCAATGTGGATATGACACAGGAGATGTCTTTGCTTATGCAAGGACAACGGACATATCAACTGGCGGCAAAGGCGCTAACTTCAAGTGATTCCATGTTGGGTCTTGCCAACAATATGAGAGCGTAAAAGGTGAATGTGATGACAGAAACACAGCAGCAGAACAGTAAGCCAGAGAAAAAGGAAGTCAAGAAGAAGAAGAGTGGATGGCGCATCGCTAGATGGTTCCTGGTCCCGGCCCTGCTTGTTCTTGCCCTTGCTGGCGGAATGGTAGCTGGATATGTGGTACTGGGCAAACAGGATATCGGTTCCGTATGGCAATGGAGTACATGGGAACATGTATATAATCTCGTGTTCGCTCCATAATGTAACGAGTTAAGCAAAACTCCTGCGCAGGCAGGAGTTTTCTTTTTGACGTTGAAAACAGTATAATGATGGATGACGTTTGACGTCACAAAAGAGGCCTCCCCTGCGAAAGACATTCGTCATCGCGAAGAGAGACCCCTTATCTTAACCTTCACTACTGCAGTCATGAAGGATATAACTAGTGTTAACCGAAAATATGCTTTCCATACAAAATTTTAAAATTAAAAACCCTTTATATGAGCTTCGACTTTTTGTCGTGGGGTTGACCTTGCAGCACCGAAGTAAGTGGAGGGAACGGAATCGTTCAGAAGAAGCGAAGCGCTCGCCTTTGTCACCGAATTTTGACCTCTATGTGGTTGATCGAAAAAATTCGGAGACAACAGCGATCAGAAGGACGATCCGTAACCGTAACGACCACCGTAGCGCTAAGAGTCAATCCATGATGAAGAATGCTCATATAAACATCCCGAGAGGAGATTACACTGTGCTCGATATCAAACAGATTCAAGAAATCATCCCGCACCGTCCCCCGTTTCTGCTGGTGGACAAGATTCTAGAGATTGAGGATGGCAAACGTGCCGTTGGTCTGAAGAACGTAACCATTAACGAACCTTTCTTCATTGGTCATTTCCCAGAGTATCCGGTAATGCCGGGTGTACTGATTACAGAAGCGCTGGCTCAGGTTGGTGCAGTAGCCATTCTGAATATGGAAGGCAACAAAGGCAAAATTGGCTTTTTGGCGGGACTGGACAACTTCCGATTCCGTGGACAAGTTGTGCCTGGAGATACGTTGATTCTGGAAGTGGAGATTACACGTCTGAAGGGTTCAATTGGTAAAGGTAAAGCAACCGCCCGTGTAGACGACAAAGTGGTCGCTGAAGGCGAGATTATGTTTGCACTGTCTGACCCAAGCTGATTACTTACGTGAGCATCTACATCATGCAGGGAAGTAGACGGACCGAATGATGCAAGATGCTGAAGTAACTCAGCACACCTGAATTTATATAGACGGAAGGGGTTTATCGGAATGGAACAGTTAAGCACAGCAGCAGCAGAGACGTTGCAGCAATGGTTGGAGGATGCTTCGATTGATGAAGCAACGAAACAGGAGCTTCGTGACTTGCAGGATCAGCCGAAAGAGCTGGAGGAACGTTTTTACAGAAACCTGGAGTTCGGTACAGGGGGATTGCGCGGGGTCATTGGTGCGGGAAGCAACCGGATGAACCGTTACACCGTAGGTCGGGCAACGCAAGGATTTGCGCGTTATTTGCTTGAGCAGCATGGGGATCAAGAAGGCAAACCTTCTGTTGTCATTGCTCATGATTCCCGTCATTTCTCACCTGAATTCACACTGGATGCTGCGCTTGTACTGGCTGGAAACGGCATTGTAGCCAAGCTGTTCCCATCCCTGCGTTCAACTCCTGAGTTGTCATTCGCGGTGCGTCATCAGAAGGCAACTGGCGGAATCGTTATAACAGCGAGTCATAACCCACCGGAATACAACGGATACAAAGTCTACAATCATGAGGGCGGTCAATTGGTACCGGCTGAAGCGGAAAAAGTCATTCAGTACATCCAGGAAGTGCCTTCCCTTGCTGACGTGAAGAAGCTGACGCAAGAAGAAGCAGAAGCGCAGGGGCTCCTGATCTGGTTGGGTGAAGACCAAGATCAAGCGTTTGTGGATACCGTAGCAAGCCGCAGTCTGAGCCGCGAACTGATCCAATCTGGCATAGGTCGTGATTTCAAAATCGTTTACACACCGCTGCACGGAACAGGCAACATCCCTGTACGTCGCGTACTGGAGCAGATCGGATTCGAGCAAGTGCACATTGTGGCTGAACAAGAACAGCCGGATGCTGAGTTCTCTACCGTGAAATCCCCTAACCCGGAAGAACGCGAAGCGTTTACGCTTGCAATGAAGTTGGGGGAATCCGTGGGCGCCGACATTCTGATTGGAACAGATCCAGATGCAGACCGTATGGGTGCTGTCGTGAAAGACAACGATGGCAAATATTTCGTCTTGTCTGGAAACCAGTCTGGTGCCATTATGGTACATTACCTGCTCAGTCGCCTCCAAGAGACAGGAACATTGCCAAGTAACGGTGCAGTTGTCAAAACGATCGTAACAAGTGAGATGGGTGCTGTCATTGCTGAACATTACGGTGCAGAAGTGATGAACACACTGACGGGCTTCAAATATATCGGTGAAAAAATGAATCAGTTCGAAACAACAGGCAGTCATACATTCTTGTTCGGATATGAAGAGAGTTATGGCTACCTGTCAGGCAACTATGCCCGTGACAAGGATGCTGTCCTTGCCTCGATGCTGATTGCTGAAGCAGCTGCGTATTATAAGAGTCAAGGCAAAACGCTGTATGATGTCTTGCAAGAGCTTTACAACCAATTCGGATACTTCTTGGAGAAGCTGGAGTCCCGTACGCTGAAAGGCAAAGACGGCGTAGCTCAGATTCAAGCCAAAATGACGGACTGGCGTTCCAATCCGCCACAAGAAGTAGCGGGAATTGCTGTACAAGATGTACTGGACTACTCCCTTGGTCTGGACGGTCTTCCGAAGGAGAACGTACTGAAGTTTATTTTGGCAGACGGTTCATGGTTCTGCTTGCGTCCTTCAGGAACAGAACCGAAGATCAAAGTATACTTCGCCGTTCGTGGAGAGAGTTTGGAAGATGCAGAAAGCCGGATCGAGCGTCTGGTGACCAACGTAATGTCGCGTGTAGACGCACAATAATACGAATGCAACAATGAGCAAGAACATGAGAAGGCCTCTCCGCACCGTAAGGTTGGTTGGCGGAGGGGTTTTTCTTTGAAATAATAGTATAGATGGATCTAGCATATAAGAAGGCTTGTTGACACAAGCTGTTTGTAACCTATTGTATGAATGTTAAATGAACGAATTACTTGAGCTGAACGTGCATTTGGTTCCAACACTTGAGGAGGTACATGTAGTGCGTCAAAAATGGCTTTATTGGAATAACGCTTCTCGGAAGTGGTTGTGGCTCGTCGTTATTATCGGTCTGGTTGCGTCCATCCCTGTAATCAGTGATCGGGTGCAGACAGAATCTTCTGCCAAAAAGGTGGAGCTTGTCTTCAATTATCGGGGTCTGCTGGATATTTCCGCCTATCAGGCACATCCGCAAGATTTCATGAATGAACAATTGACTCGTCTAAAAGACGCAGGCGTAACAACGATGGCTGTGTTCGAAAGTACATTGGACGAGCTGAGAAAGACACGCCGACTAATGGTATATAACGGCCAGGATCTCGCGAACCTGACCAAAGATGTGATTCCTTCTAATGCAAATTACACGTATGTGTTATTTACATCAGAGGAAAACGCACAGACGTATACCCCTATTATTGAACAAACGTTCGCTGATCGGCAGATTCCGGTAGTACCTTGGGAATATGAAGGTCGTAGCGGCTTAATATTGCAGACTCCTCCGGAGAATGCCAACATGCAGCCTTTGCAGCCCGATCCGGTTGCCGTGAAGATGCTGCGTGATAAAGGTTTCTACATTTTGCCGCGGATCTCGGACAGTGTGCCATACAGCCAGGAATCAATGGAGCGCTTGCTTACCTTCTTCGAAGAGAATGGCGTAAAGCGCATCTTGTTTGATGGTGATGCTGTGAAAGGGTACAATGATAATGCAGACATGAAAAGTCTCGACCAATTCGCACAGTTGCTGAACAAGCACAATATTGGTCTTGCAGCCATCGAGAATTTGAAGAAACCACAGTCTGGATTCCAGACTCTTGCGTATAAAACGGATTACAACGTTACGCGTCTGTACTCGCTTAGTGACGGTGATGCCAACTTGGACGTTGATGTCATTGCTGACCGTTTTGTTCTGGCAACCAAGGATCGTAACATTCGTATGCTCTATATGAATGCTTCCCCTAGCCGGAATACAGCCAAGGCCATGATTACAGATCCAATTGAGAATCTGATCAACAGCCTGGGTGAGCCGGGTCATGCGGTAGAACGCATGGCGAAGCATGGGTTCGAGCTAGGACAAGCTGAAGCATTTACAGTTAAGGATTCTTCGATTCAGCGTTATGCCAAGCTGGTTGCTCTTGTTGGTGCAATTGCCATGATTGCACTTATGGTTTCTTATTTTATCCCACTACTGACCTTGATCTCATTTGTGGTTGCTTTGGTGGGCAGTGCAGGATTGTTCCTCTTGAAACCAACGCTGCTGGAGCAAGGAATTGCCTTGCTTGTGGCAATAGCCGCGCCGACCATAGCGATGGTGCTGGCCGTTCGTACAGTGAACTATCAGCAACAGCGTCAACCCGACGCATCTGCGGGTCGTCGTTTGAAGCAGACTTTAGTTTTATATGTAAGAACATCGATTCTGTCATTCTTGGCGGTACCTTTTGTCATCGCATTGCTTAACAGTATTACGTACAGTCTGGTGATTAACCAGTTCCGCGGCGTAAGTCTGTTGCACTTTGCACCTATGGCACTGGTAGCGATCTACATTGTGTTTTATCGTGGTTCAGGTTCGTTCTCCATCAAGCAAGTCAAGGATCTGCTGCGTACACCGATTAATGTACTAATGGTGGTATTAGGTGTTTTTGCTGCCGCGGTTGGTTATTATTATTTGACCCGTACAGGTAATGCAGGATCGGTTACCCCGTTCGAGATGTTCCTGCGTACGACGCTGGAAGATACGTTCGGTGTACGGCCGAGATTCAAAGAATTTATGCTGGGACACCCGCTGTTTATCGTTGGCGTGTTTGCCGCTTTAAAATATCGTAAAGTCATCTTTGTACTCATTATTGCAGCGATTGGACAATTGTCCATGGTGGATACGTTCGCGCATATCCATACGCCGGCTGTATTGTCACTCATTCGTGGAGTGATGGGATTGGGACTTGGCTTAATCTTCGGTATCATTGCTGTGGGTGTGTGGCAAGTAGCGGAAGGATGTTGGAAAAAATGGTCACCACTTCTCAAAAGTTAGTCATCTCGGGGTATTACGGATTCCGCAACAGCGGAGACGAAGCGGTGCTGAAGTCGATTTTGACAGCGTTGGAAGAGGAAAGTCAAAGGTCTAACGTTACCATTGAACCGATTGTTCTCTCGGGTGATCCCGAGTGGACAACTTCCATGTACGGTGTGCGCTCCGTGCATCGTATGAAACTGAAGGAAGTCCGTGAAGCTCTCAAGGAGAGTGACGGATTAATCAGTGGCGGAGGAAGTCTATTGCAGGATGCAACCGGACTGAAATCCATTCCTTATTATCTGGGTGTCATCAAGCTGGCCCAGTGGTTGAAAAAACCAACGTTTATCTATGCACAGGGGATTGGCCCTGTGAAGCGTAAAATTTTCGATCCAATGATCAAATCGGTCTTCAAGGCCTGCACCTATGTATCCGTTCGGGATGAACAATCCGCTGATTATCTGCGTGGGCTCGGGTTACAGTGGAATCAGATCCATGTCGTACCCGACCCAGTAATGGGCCTGCCATTACCTGAAGCAAAAGTTGAGATTGGGGCAGGTGCTATCTCAGCAAATGCCGCTACTCAAGCTAATCAAGTGGAACCTTCATCTGGAGGACATACCAAGCTACCTGTGATCGGCATATCTGTACGCTTCTGGGAATCAGACCGCAAGGAGCTTACTGCTATTGCTGCAGGATTGAAAAAGCTGTGCTCCAAAAGAGCCGTGCACTTGCGTTTTCTGCCATTTCATTTGCCAATTGATGAACATGCATCACGATTCCTTATGGAAATGCTCGGTGATGTGACCAGCAAAGGCAGCGAGATTAGTATCACACCGGATCTAACAGACCCTCAGCTTATGCTGGAGGAAGTCAGCAAGTGTGATCTCGTCATCGGTATGCGTCTGCACAGTCTGATCTATGCGGCATCGCAGTATGTTCCGCCGGTTGGCATCTCGTATGATCCGAAAATCGATCAATTTCTGCTTCGTCTGGACAGTGAACCGGCAGGCAATACGGATACACTCGATGGAGATAAGCTCGCCAAGACTGTTGTTGGACTGCTGGATCAACGTTCACAGTGGTTGAAGGAACATGAAGAAGGCATCACCCAACTGAAGCAGGAAGCCAGAGTGCCTGCACAGCAGATTATTAACTATTTAGGCCGCAAAGGATGAGATAAAGATGAGTCAGACCGGATCAATACCTACCGTTTCAATCTACGGCATTCCTTTTTCCAAACTGACGATGAAAGAAACGGTAAAGGTTCTTCAGGAAGCTGTGCTGTCCAAGCAGACACCACATCAGGTCATTACAGCCAACCCCATTATGGTTATGGCCGCATTGGAAAATCCCGCAATCATGGAAGTCATGCAAGCTGCGGAATTGATTGTTCCTGATGGAACAGGTGTCGTATGGGCTGCAAACTATTGTGGAGATCCTGTAGCTGAGCGAGTGCCGGGATATGAGCTTTTACATGAATTGCTGCGTGTTGGAGAAAACTATCGATGGGGCGTATATTTGCTTGGTTCCACTCCTGAGGTGATTCAAGAAACGGCAGTTCGGTTACAACAGCAATATCCGGCGATTCGAATTGTGGGTTATCGCGACGGTTATTTTGGTCCGGCTGAGGATGAACAGGTCATCGCTTCCATTCGGGAAGCGGCACCTGATCTATTGTTTGTAGCGCGTGGGGCCGACACACAAGAACCGTGGATTCACAAGCACAAAGATGCACTACAGGTTCCCGTAACCATGGGCGTTGGAGGCAGTTTTGATGTGATTTCGGGCAAAACCAAACGTGCGCCTATGCTGTTCCAAAAGTTAAGACTGGAGTGGTTCTATCGCTTATTGCGTGAACCAAGCCGGGCAGGCCGGATGCTTGCGCTTCCGAAATTCGCTGTTAAGGTGATGCGTGACAAAGAAAACGTGACGAAAGTCCGTTAAAAACAGGTAATTGCGAGATAAATGCGTGTTTTTGCTAGAAATTGAGGATGGCTTTTCGGGTGTGATGAGCGTATAATTCATTCCGGATTACATGTGTGCCACTCCATGAAAACAGAAGCGTTACACTTGGCACTACGATTGCAAGGCTACCTGTCGATCGCCGTTATCCCCAGATTTCTTTTTATCCTTTTTCAAAGGATGAAATCCGGTGATAAATGCGAACGCTACACTTCTCTAGGTTTTCCTTGCACTCTCCGTTATCGTGTAACAAAATTTTTCATCTAAAGTGACTAACAAATAATTTTTTTATATATAAAAAGAGATCAGGGGATTTATAATTTCGTACAGGTATTATAATTGGGGGTCGAATGTTCAAATGGTAGCGATCTTTATAATTGGATTTATCGTGTCAATGGGACTGGCTCTTGCCCTGACACCACTTGTCAAAAAGTTCGCAGTCCGCATTGGTGCAATGGATACGCCGAATGCACGTAAAGTACACACACGGATCATGCCACGGCTTGGTGGTCTGGGGATATTCCTGGCCTTTATTATTACAGTTGCTGCATTGCTTCCGTTTGTATCGGCATGGTTCACGACTCGGGATATGAGTTTTGTCAGCGCGTTTCTGATTGGTGGAACAATTATTGTGCTGATCGGAGCACTCGATGATCGATTTGAACTATCAGCCAAAGTGAAATTGCTTGGTCAGATCGTTGCTGCTTCTGTCGTTGTATTTGGATTTAATATCCGGGTAGATTTCGTTAACATTCCTTTTCAGGATTCCTATTCTTCACTCGAAGCTTGGGTATCCATTCCGCTGACGATCTTATGGATCGTTGGTGTAACCAATGCGATTAACCTGATTGATGGTCTGGATGGTCTGGCAGCCGGTGTATCTGGTATTGCAATTGGTACCATTGCCGTGATGTCCTTCCTGATGGGTAACATGATGATTGCCTTGATGTGTCTTGTATTGCTGGGTAGTATTATCGGATTCCTGTTCTTTAACTTCCACCCGGCCAAGATCTTCATGGGGGATACCGGATCACTATTCCTTGGTTTCTCTCTGGCAATGCTATCTATGCTGGGATTCAAACAAATTGCTATCGTGTCCTTTATTACACCGCTGATCATTATCGGTGTGCCGCTCTCGGATACCTTCTTCGCGATTATTCGTCGTGCGGTACAACGGAAACCGATTTTCGCACCGGATAAAGGTCACCTGCATCACTGCTTGCGTGAACTTGGATTCAGTCACCGTCAGACGGTACTGATCATCTATGGAATTGCCGCGTTCTTCGGAGTTCTGGCGATTATCCAATCGTCCGCTGCTATGTTCGAAGCCAACTGGGTAACATTTGTGGTCATCTGTATTATGATGTTCTTCCTCCAGGTGGGAGCAGAAGTCATCGGACTTGTTAGCAAAACGAGAAGACCGGTTATTAACTTCCTGATGCGCATGCGCGTCAAGTTGAATCCAGAGACTCGTTCGAAATCATAAATAGATAAATGTAATGGTTACAGCTATTCTTGAATATTATTCCAGACCCAACCTTATCCCTTGTGGATAAGGTTTTTTGTTTATTTTGAGATTTTTACTAAATAATTGGAACCTTTTGCCGATATATAAAGGTAACTGACTTAAAAAGAGGAGAGATGATACGTAATGCAACAAAAGAAACGGCCGTTGGTCTGGATCATGTTGGTCACCATGGTGTTCTCATTGTTCCCACAAGGTCTGTTCGGTGGGTCCGTTGCTTCGGCTGCCAACGCACAGACTACTTATTTCACACCAGATAATACCACTATTAGCAATACAGCCGATCTTAATTTGGATGACTCAGATAATGCAAGATTCCTATCCCGGGCTTTGGCTTACCAAACGACTTCAGGGACGCTTACGATAACAGGTGCTTACGCTTTCGTATCCAAAGATACGATGCGGGTAAAGGTCGAACAGCTTAACTCCGTTCCTGTGACAGCGGGAAGCACCAAGATGAAGTGGGAAGCAGATGCTACTCGTGCGAATACGACTGCAGTTACTGCAAGCACAAGTGGTAACAATAAATTCTCCGCTAACAATCTGACACTGTTCCCGGGCTTCAACCGAATTACCTTTTACGGTAATCAGGGTGCAGTGGAACGCTCAGACACGTTCTATGTTCTCTATGATCAGGTTCCTTTTATTCAGGACTTCAAGATTTTTACCGATCCGAGTACTGGGTCCAACACGTCTTATGGTCTGAATGAAGGATCGCAGACTGTTGTAAATACACAGCTCGTATCGGTACAAGGTAAAGTTCAGAATTCATCCAAAGTTACGGTTTCCCTTAATGGCGGGGAAGAGCTGGATACCCCTTTGCTACCTAACGGGACGTTTTTCACACCACAGCTTAAGTTGAATGCAGGATTGAATAATTTGAAGTTCACGATAGCGAATGGTTCCGATTCTGTGATTACAGAGCGTTCCGTTTATTATTATGATAAAAATCAGCCGTTCTCTGCGCTCAATGTAATTTTGAATACTACTGACAGCAAATCAGTACTGGATGTTACACCTACGTTCTCTACAGTTGCTAGCGGAGCTAAGCTTGATGTGCAATTAATATTGCCCTACACTGCCAGCAACAGTGCATTCGAGGATGTGGGAACATTTTCGGCTAATGGAACACCAATGATACTGACGGGTGTTAAGGAGGTCATCATTCCGGGTCCAGACGGAACTACACCCGAGTATCGTTTGGTAACATTCAAGACAGACAATGAATATGCATTGCAACCCGGTACAACCGATCCAACAAAACCTGCCAAGAATCAGACAGTAGATGTTGCGGTCGTTTATGGCAATTTCAGTGCCGGTTACAAAGGTAAATTTACTTACGCGCCTGACGTGAAGGCAATTACGAATATGTACTACCTTCCAGATTATGCTGGAGGAGCGGTAACAAACAAAGTCGCATTAAATAATGCACAGATTGATAAAGATAGCTTCTATATCCTAGTTGAATCGAGTCAAGACATTGGTACTGAATTACCAATTGGTCAATACATGCCTACAGGTACCAATAAGGTTAATATTTCGGCAACGGATAAGGCTGCTACTGGCCTTACAGGCAAACAAGCAGTATATTTGGTCAAAAACCTGGCCAATGGTACTCAGAAAATTCGCTTTTATTACACAACGCCAGATCCATATTACGACGTTACTGTATCTTACGCTTCTAAAAGCTATATCTATGTAGCCAACTTGTACGATGGACAGACCTATAACTTTAACTCAAGAATAACGAATACTTTAAAGGTAGATGGCGAGTTTATCGGATTCAGCACATTGAGCTCAAACCAATTTGTTTCCCAGTTGCTAGTGAATGGGGTCGATCAAAGCAAGGTTACTGGTTTCCCAGGAACAAACGGCAAGTTCTCATTCTCATTAGACATTAAGAAAGAGGGACCGCTAGTATACGGGGAGAACACGATCACGATTATTGGTACTGATCAGGATGGTGCTGGTAAAGCCAAAATTATTGAGAAAAAATTGAGAATTTACATCTCGGATAGTAACGTATCCAATATTGATAAATTCATGCCAACCCTTGTTCCTACTGACACTCGTCAGGAATTTTACGATGCAGATGTGAGCAAATACACAACAGAGGAAATGGACAAAATTTTCAAAGTTACACCAGATTTTGTGATTCGGGATGGCAAATATGTAACAAGTGAAGAACGATATGACCTTGTATTCAAAGGTGGCGGTGCACAAATTGCCAACTTATATTCTGGGTCAAAGCTGATATTTAGTTATAATCCGATCCCAGGTACGGACTTACAGGATATTAACAAGCAGACTTCCGACGGCCACACATTTGATTTTGCGGGAAATCAAGATGAATTTATGATTCGTATTCGTAACTATGTCTTTGATGCACCTGGCAGCCACGTCTATACGTTGGAGTTAATTAACGGAACAGGTGCAAGAACGACACAAAGACTCGAGATTGTAAGAGAGCCTTCTTCCTATCGAATCCTGTCTCCTGTAGCGACCGTAGGAGAACAGATCGTAGTTACCAAAAACTATGTGCACTTTGATATTGAAGCTGAAGGAGCAACGCAAGTTCTGATCAATAAAGAACCTGCCGTTAAACGTCCGGACATGAATGATCGCTTTGTTCTGGATTATGTAGGACTGAAACAGGATAAGAGCAATGCTATCAAAATTCAGATTGTTAGGGATGGCGGTGCCATCAACGACACTGTTAACGTATTCTACACAGGTACAGTAGCGACAGATGCACAGTACATGGCACCTAAGATTGTCAATAAATATTCGGTGTTTAACAAGAAACTTGAATTGGCTTTCCCGAAAGGAACCATATTACAGTCCGCTGCCAAATCGAGCAGTGGGGTAATCAAGTTTTATCCAGACAATAAAATTCTGTTTGGTATTGCCGATCCGAAGGATGGCGTGCTTGAACGGAAAAATGACTATGGCTTTAATATCGGACAGGCTGATCCTCGCAGTACGGGAGGATTGACACCGATCACGGTACCAACCATTTTAACAGAGTTGTTTAACTCCAATCTGACTACAAGTAACTTTGTACCGATCTCTGATACGTATTGGATTAATGGTGGGATTGGTGAACTTGGAGATAAAGGGACGAGTGGATATAAACCGGGAACGGATGGAGTGACACCATACTCCCTTGAAGGAAGCTTTACGCAATATCCAACAGAACGTGTCCTGGTTCCTTCTAACCGGGGAACGTTAACACTTGCGTATGATCCGACCATTGTTGATGAAGTGGGTTCAACGATTACGGTATTCCGTTATACAGACAAAACCAACATTGGTGAGTGGGTACCGATTGGCGGAGTAGTAGACACCAAGAAACACACAATTACGGTTTCCTTTGACGAATTTGGTTACTACAAGGTTATGAAGCAAAGTAAAAGTTATCAGGATATCACGAATCATCCGTGGGCAAGAAATCTGTTAAATGCATTGTATTCCAAAGGGATCATGAATAACCTGCGTTTCAACGCGTTTGGTTCAGATGATCAGACGACACGCGGAGAATTCGCTACCTTGCTGGTTAAAGGTCTGGATATCCCATTGAACTATACCAATATACAAACCTTTACTGACGTGTCTCCTACAACGAAGAGTGATACGTGGGACTATGCTTCCATTGAGACAGCAGCGAGAGCAGGTATTGTAACAGGTTTGAGCGACGGGTATTTTGGAGTAGAAGATTCAATTACACGTGAACAGGCAGCTGTGATGATTGCACGGGCATTGAGTAGCAAGCTTGCGGCCAACGACAGCAAATTATCTGCAGCTTTAGCGAAATCGTTCCAGGATTCCACTTCCATTGAGTACTATGCTCGTCCATCAGTACAGGCTGTAACCAAAGCGAAAATCATGGAAGGTAGCCCTGTGCAGGTCACAGGATCTACCAAAACGATGTACCAGTTTAATCCAAAAGGAAACTTGACTCGTGCTGAAGCGGCCAAAATTGCTGTAGAACTGCTTAAGAAGAGCACGAAGTTATTCCCTAAAACATTGAGCTAATCTAGCATAGTTGAGATAATTTTAGGAAGGACCTGTCCCTTTTACTAAATGGGACGGGTTCTTTTTATGACTGTAAACCAGCTTGTATAGAATTCATTTATAATAGAAGGAATCTGTTTTTTACCAATAACTATTTTTGTAATTTGCTAGAGATTAAGATACAATAGCGGTAAATACACAATGATCTAGAGGGTGAAGTTAGCTAATGAAACCGATTTATTCGAGAGCCCAATTGGGTTACATGAAGGCAAAGACACAGTTCGAGAAGCAAGCAGTCATTCTGGAGAAAAAGTTGGAAGATACACGTAAGACAGAGGAGATCTCTCAGGAAGTAATGGAAGGACTTGTACAGTCCACCGGCTTCCATGATGCGTATAACAGTCTGGTTCTGGCCGAGAATGAATTGATTGAATGGTCTCACACCACGATGAAGCATGAGAAGACATACCGGGAGAACAGACAACCAATTGACGATATGTATCTGAGATTGAACAGTGATCCGAATATGCGTGCTCAGATTATTGAGCTGGCGATGAAGATCCGCTAAGTTATATTCACTTTTAAGAAGAGGGCCCTGGGGGCCCTCTTTTTTTAAAAATATTGTAAAATTTGTCGCTTCATTATGGAAAATAACGGGTATAAATAAACGTCCACATTCTTACTTACACAGGGTGATTTCGGAGAAAACGTCATAAATACATCTGCATTAAAGGTTTCGAATCCATTAAAGACCCGCACTGTATCAATACATAAATAAATTCAAAACTTTTTTTGAAGAATCCGCAACTTTTTGAAATCTGCTGCGTTTAAGATGTAGAGTCGAAAACATTGGGGAACTTACCAAGAATGACCTCGTGAAGAATCTTGTCTATTTATTAGAAAAAATTGCTTTACGGCACGAGAGACCCATTGTATAATACGTAAGGTAGGATTAGGAAACTACTCTATTTACGTATGATTCTATCTTTTATTCTTGTTTACAAGTTTCTGTGATATGCTCACAGACATCATTTATATTAACTTGCTCATAACTCTGGAAAGGGGGTGCGACAATAGAATGAGGAATACGAGCGACCCTATTAAAGAAAATTCCAATGTTATGAACGCCCAAGGAGGAGACAAAAAGGTTATGAAGAAAATTTTATCCGTAGCACTGTCTACAGCAATGGCATTCTCAATGTTTGCATCTGTAGCATTCGGTGACACAGCAGTAACACCACAACAACAGTTTGATGCATTGAAAGCAAAAGGTATCTTCAATGGTTACCCAGATGGCACAGCTGGTCTGGACAAAGAGATGACTCGTGCTGAGTTCGCAAAAGTTATCACTAAATTGCTAGGTCTGAAAGAGATCACTGGAACTCTTTCTTACAACGACAAAAACTACACAGCTAAAAACTGGGCTGTACCTTACATCGAAGCAGTAACTGCTGCGGGTATCATGGAAGGTAAAAACGTAGAGAAAAAAATCTTCGACTTCAATGGTAAAGTGACAGTAGCTGAAATGGCTACAATCTTGACTCGTGCACTTGATCTTGAAATCCCAACTGAAACTAACAACAATGCAGCAGCATGGGCTAAAGGTTATGTTCAAGCAGCGATCAACGCAGGTCTGATCGACGCTAAAGCTAACTTCTCTGGTAATGCTTCCCGTGAATTGTTGGTAGGTGCAGCTTACTCTATCGATCAAGCTCAAAGCATTAAAGTTGAATCTTACACAGTATCCGAAGCTGGTAAAGTAGTTGAGTTCAAAATCAGCGACGGCGAAACTGTAAAAGTAACTTTGGATAAAGCTCTTGAAGCTAACAAAGAAACTGAAGTGAAATTCACTTACAAAGATAAAGAATTCACCGAGAAAGTTACTTATGTAGTAACTGCAGCAACTAAAATCGAAGGTGCTACAGCTACAAACTACAAAGAACTCGTTGTGAAATTCGATGGCGAAGTAGATTCCACTACAGCTGAAAACACTGCAAACTACACTGTTAGCGGCCGTACGTTTGAATCTGCAAAACTGTCTGCTGACAAGAAAACAGTAACACTTCTTGTAAGCGAAAATACAGGTAACCTGCCACAACAAAGAGATACAAACTTGGTAGTTAAAGGTGTTAAAAACGCTACAGCGACTAAAACTTTCGATGAGACAGTTAAATTCACTGCAGTAGACACACAATTGCCAGAAGTGAAATCTGTTCAAGGTCTGGGAACAAAAGCATTGCGCGTTGAGTTCTCTGAGCCAGTAACAAGTGCAACTGCTGGAAACCTGGCTAACTACAAAGTGAACGGTAAAGTAATTTCCGGTTTCGTTAAATACACTTACCCTAACATTGCTTTCATCACAACTGATCTTCCAGTTGGAGAGCACACTTTGACAGTATCCGGAGTGAAAGACTTCGCTGGATTTAGCGCATCAACTGCTGAATCTAAATTCACAATCGCTGAAGATAAAGCTGCTCCTGAGATCACTAAAGTAACAACTTCTGACCTCAGAAAAGTAGTTGTAACATTCAACGAGCCAGTGAAATCGGTATCCAGCGCTTACCAAACTTCCAGCAACAAGAGTGCAACAGTATCCATCAAGGATAACGAAGTAACTCTGAACTTCTCTGAAGCTAACCGTCTGGGTCTGGGTGAATCCACAGTATACTTGCAAGGTGTTACAGACTACAGCAACAATACTGCTGATCGTAGCTCCACAGTAACTCCTGAGCTGGACACAGTTCGTCCAACAGTATCAGCTGTTACATCTAAAACAGTTGATGGAAAAACAGAATTGACTGTTGAATTCTCTGAAAAAATCAGTACTACTGATTACAACAAAACAGAAAATTATGTATTGAAAGATTCTGCTGGTAAGATCTACACTGGCAAAGGATTCACTACTAAAGGTAATCCTTCTGTTACACCTCAATATGGTAAAGATAAAGATGGAAAAAATGTAGAAAGCAAAGTCGTGCTGACATCTGTTGGTGGTACATTGCCAGCTGGTAACTACACACTGGAAGTTTCCGGTGTTCGTGACCAAGCAGCTGTAGGTAACACAATTATTCCTCAATCCGTACCGTTTGTTCTTACGCAAGCTGGTGCATTGGAAGCAAACGCTGCTTGGTACAATGATGATGCAGCAAATAATGAATATCAAGTATATGTACAATTCAACAGATCTGTTGCAACTTCAGGTAATGGTAACGCACTTGATGTTAACAAATACGATTATGTTGTGACTGGTGCTACTTATAAGCCTTTCCCAACATCTTCTACTACAGTACAATTGTACAATGCTAATACAGTATTGTTGACTGTTTCTAAAGATGATGTGAAAGATCTGCAAACAGCTACCGCTCTGCGTGTAGTAAACGTTGCTGATACTAACGGTAACTTCGTGGATGGTACTACTGTGTCTTTCAATAGCCAAACAACATCTAATGTTGAAGTGGTAACTGATTCTGTATATGCAAAAGCTCAAAACAAAGTTGAAGTTGAATTTAAAGGCGAATTGACATTCGTAAATAAATCTGACTTCACATTCACTGGTGTAACTGGTGACTTCAATATTACTAATCAATCGGTAGTTGATGGGAACACTGTTGTTGAGTTCACTTTTGTGAATGATAAAGCTATCCCTTATAGCCCTAGTGTAACTCTCGCAACTAAAGCTCAACCTGAAATTACTTCTACTGACTCTGTTGGCCGCAAGCTAAAAGCATTCTCTACTCCTGTACTGGATGGTATCAAACCAGTATTTGATAAAGATGTTACAGGTGCAATCACTGCTAGTGGTACACAAGTAACGTTGAGATTCACTGAAAACGTGAAATCTAACTTTACACCAGCTGCTTACGTTGTAAATGTAGATGGAACTAAGGTTAATGTAACAAACGCTACTGCTACTGCTAATGTTTTGACTTTGACACTTGATAAAGCAGTAACTGCTAATCAATTGGTAGAGGTTGAACTGGTTAACAATAGCACTGGTTCGTTCGTAACTGACGCAGCTAATAACGCTGCTGAAAACTTCTATGCAAGTGTAAGAGCGAACTAATCTTAATTTCTTTAAAACTATCCCAACATTAGATGTTGGGATAGTTTTTTTATTTTCAAAAATTATAATTTAAATCATTTATAAAAGATGTTGGTTCAATTAAGAAGATAAATCACAACAACATCGTAACTTTCTCCCCTGCCCAAACGTTTATACTATAAAGCAACAAGCAACTTATGGGAGGTTTGGAAGTGAATCAAAAGAAAATGTTTGTGAGCTTGCTCGCAAGTGCAATGTTGATCAGTTCAACGGCTGGCATTGCCATGGCAGCGAGCACAACCAATAAAACGTCTGCCACCAGTTCAAATAGTAGTACATCGAAGAAAACGACAACAACAACGCAGAAGGTTGTACATACACTCGGTAACCTATCGGCTGTTAAAGTGACTGCACGAAGTTCCGTAAGATTAACAGATGTAAATATCTTGGCGCAGGACGATGGCAATGTGGTTACGTATACATTGTCTTACAAGAACAATGACAACACCCCAATGATGATGCTCGATTACTGGAGCAAAGTGAAAACGAAGGGTGGAACATCATTCTCTCCCAAACTGATCGCAAAAGATCAGGAAAAGAAAACGGTCGCGCCTGGATCAACAGTTGACCTGACCTATGTCATGAAAGTGGGTCGCGAGGTAAAACTCAGTGATCTGAACTTCCTCATCGTGAAATGGGATTTCAGTCAAGCTAACTATGAACGTACGTTGGGTAAGTTTAACGTGCCCGCATCCCATAGCATTACCACACCTGTAGGCAAACCAAAGACGGTTCGTCTAAGCGACTCTGCGGTGAAGGTGAAAGTATCTGGCATTAAAGTGTTTCCAGGTGAAGATAAGAATCAGTATGTGAAAATTGGCGTGAATTTAAACAATATCAGTTATAAATTGCTTGAAAATCCGAATATCAAATGGATCTTGCGTACACCAAGTGGTACGAACTATCCTTTAACTCCGGATAAAGACAGCACGAGTGTCAGTATTCAGGCTCAAGCTAATAAGGCTCTCATTCTGATGGCATCTCTCCCTACGTCAGTGAAGCTGCAAAAGTCTGAGCTGTTGCTTGTAGAGGAACAGGGTGAAGAGAAAAGTGTTCTGCCTATTGCTGCATTGCAATTGCCAGAGGCTAGCAAGACGAATGTAGAAGTCGCTGCCAATCAACCGAATATTATTTCAGTTGAAGGACAACGACTGTCCACATTGCTTGAATCTGCCAAAGTTCGAATCGACGATGGTGAGTATAGTCTTAACCTTCAAATGAAACTCAAGAATGAAGGCAAGAAAGCAATTAAGGTGCCGACATATAGCTTCGAGGTACGGAATTCAGACGGAACAGTCTATCCCATCGAAACCAAAGCTCTGGATACATTGAAGTTAAACCCAGGCGATATCAAGACGATTAAGCTCAGTACAACCCTTCAGGGTGATGGTGATACAAGCAAAATCAAGCTGTATGTAATGAGTCCGGTAGACAAAAATGAGAGCACAGAATCCACAACATCTTCTCCAACGAATGGATTTCTCTTCTCCCATCCTGTAGGTGTCTACGCCATTCCTGAATCGGTATCCAGCGGAGATGGATTGACGACCGAAACAGTCATTAAGAATAACAAAGGTACATTTGGTGTGTCTTTTGGATCGTTACAGCGGTTGCCGTGGCTTGATAGTGATATTATTGCCGCAAAAGTGAGCATTCGTAATGCAGGCAACAAAACAGTTCAACTTCCTGAACTTGAAGCAATGTTTATGATTGATTCTGCTGAAATTGAAGGAGACAAGAAGTTAATCTACACACAAAGTGGCAAGCTACTTGGAGCCGGCATGACAACTGAGGCTTACCTGTTGACCAAGATTCCTTCTGAATTACGTATATCGCGTCTGGAAGTTAGTCTGAACGAAAAGGTTAGTGAAGAAGAGACGAATGAGTGGATTACGTTAAATACTTCCGGATTAATTCCACCGGTATCTTATGTTGGAAGCGGTAAGACATACACTTTGGGTACTGCTGATAAAGAGACCGAAATGGGTGTGCGGAGAACGATTCGTTATCCGGGAACGTCATCGGATATTGTATACACCGAATTCGAAATGACGAACAAATCACTGCGTCAGAGTGGGCTTGGCAAACTTGTAGGTTACTTCAAAACATCGGATGGCCAGTATTACAGAGCAACTGCGAAGCAAGCGGAGCGTCTGCCTGGGCCGGGTCAGAAGTCGATTGTTACGTTCTGGGCTAAGATTCCGAAGTCCGTTACCTTCTCAGACCTGCGCCTGATTGTGGGTGAAGGCATTGCAGACAGCAAGTTTGTAACCGGTGAAGGGGAAGCGACTGCTTATGTGAATGCTCTGGCATTCGAAGTGCCGCCAACTTCCATTAGTGTTCAAGGCTCGCTAACCAATATTGATCTCTATCCATACTCTTGGACAGCCAATAGTGTACGTGCTTATTTGGCAGGCAGCTCATCTGTACAGATCGAGATGAATTACAGTTTATCACGCAATGAAGAGATTGAGATGGGTGAGAACGAGCACAAGTTAATCCTCACACTGACGGATCAAGCCGGTAAATCATATGAGAAAGAACTGACTTTGGGCACCGATCTGAAAGTGGGAACCAACCAGACGCTAAGCTGGAGCATTGAGGACAGTTTCTTCGAAAAAATGCGTGGCGGTTCATATCGCTTAAGCGTAGATGATCAATTCCAGGGGCAACGTATTCGTCTTGCAGATCAGGGTTATGGATATGACGTGACCAAACTTCCAAAGGAAGAACCCGTCGATTTGAGATAAATGCATATATACGAGTAATCGTTAGATTTGTCCACAAAACCTCGTTTCCAACCCAACGGAAACGAGGTTTTGCTTGTCGCATCCCTACTTTTTCTCTATAGTTAAAGTTAATAGATTACCAGAGGAGGAAAATGATTCACATGAAACCTTATATGAAAGTATCCCTTGCAGCGCTCGCCATTGGTGTTGGTGTGTGGGTTGGGTCGGTATACAGCAATACAGCCATCGGTGCAGGAACAAGCCAACCAGGAACAGCAGACGATCCGGTAGTAACGAAGAGTTATGTAGACCAGCAGATTCAAAAAGCACTGGGTGGAGGCACTAGCACAGGTTCTGGCAACTCATCTGGTAACAATAACGGCTCTACGGGAACCGGGAACTCAGGTGGAGACACGTCACTTCCTCCACTGGTCTCAGGCGCTTCTGAGGCCGTTGAGATCGTAACCGTGAAGCCGGGTCAACAGCTGATCGGCAAGTCTGGCGCGGAGTTCATTGTACGTAGCGGCAAAGCTGTGATCGTCAGTGAAGGTACGAATGGTGTAGCTGATCTGACGGACGGGATTGACCTGACGAATGGACAGGCAGCGCCGACCAATCACCTGCTCTCTTTTCCAAGGGATGGACGGGGAATCACGGTATTGGAAGGGAACAAATACAGCTTAACCGTAATGGTTCGTGGTGGATATACTCTGAAATAGGTTTTGTAGCTTTTAAAGGAATTATTCATTCGTCATACATTTCATTTGCTCAGATTACCCAGTTCTAACAAACATTAATACGGCTAGCCAACCTTGTTCCTGCTCACTCTATAACTGTTGATAATCAATTAATGGAGGTGCAGGAACCATGGCTAGAAGCAATCGCAAAGTGGTACCCGAAAGTCGTCAAATGCTGGATCAGATGAAGTATGAGATTGCTGCAGAGTTTGGTCTCAATGTGGGTTATGGTGGCAGAGGTTTAGCTGGTGCGGATACAGAATTTGGATCTGAACTGGGTGAAGTGAGTGATCACTCCTATGGGCAATACAAAGGGTGGGGGCATCTGACTTCCCGCGAGAATGGATCCGTTGGTGGAGAGATCACCAAAAGGCTGATTCGCCAGGCAGAGCAGCACTTATAGGGCATTTTCCTTATCCCAATCCGTTTGACACGTCTTGACAAATACGTTAAGATGGCATTTGAGGTATGCAACCTTTTCCACTAGGGAAAGGTTGATTTTCGTTTGAGGCAATTACCTGAAAAATCCTTATCTTCGCAACTGCGGACCCTGCGTCCTTATTCCATTTTGGAAAGCTTCGAGGGTACAGTGAACGAATCGCTGTCATGTTTTGTTCGGGCAATCGCCATACTACTAGTTATGGGAGGTTGAAACTTCATGTCTGTTAAAGGCCGGCATCTATTTACATCGGAGTCTGTAACCGAAGGACATCCGGATAAAATCTGCGATCAGATCTCAGACGCCGTATTGGACGCGTTTCTTGCAAACGACCCCAATGCTCGCGTAGCTTGCGAAGTTTCCGTAGCCACAGGCTTAGTGCTTGTCATCGGTGAAATCAGTTCAGCTTCTGAATACGTGGACATTCCGTCCATCGTTCGTAATACAATTAAGGATATTGGCTACACACGTGCCAAGTTCGGTTTTGATTATAACACTTGTGCAGTTCTGACTTCTCTGAATGAGCAGTCTGCTGATATTGCCCAAGGCGTTAACGCAGCGCTTGAGAACCGTGACCCGGAACAAGTGGCTCGTGAGACAGAAAACATTGGTGCAGGTGACCAAGGTCTGATGTTCGGTTTTGCAACGAACGAAACACCGGAACTCATGCCTTTGCCAATCGCATTGTCCCACCGTATCGCACGCCGTCTGGCGGAAGTGCGTAAGAACGGTACATTGGAATATCTTCGTCCGGATGGTAAAACGCAAGTAACGATTGAATACGACGGTGACAAGCCGGTACGTGTGGATACAATCGTTGTGTCTACTCAGCACGCTGAAGAGACTACACTGGAGCAGATCCAAAAAGACATCAAGGAACATGTAATCTTGCCTGTCGTTCCAGCTGAATTGCTGGATGAGCAGACTAAATATTTCATTAACCCAACAGGGCGTTTCGTTATTGGCGGACCTCAGGGAGATGCAGGCCTCACTGGACGTAAAATCATCGTAGATACCTACGGCGGTTATGCACGTCATGGTGGTGGCGCGTTCTCTGGTAAAGATCCGACAAAAGTAGACCGCTCCGCAGCATATGCGGCTCGTTACGTAGCGAAAAACCTTGTAGCTGCAGGTCTTGCAGACAAAGTGGAAATCCAGCTCGCTTACGCGATTGGTGTAGCCAACCCGGTATCGATCAACGTGGATACATACGGAACTGGCAAAGTCAGCGAAGAGAAATTGGTTGAGCTTGTTCGCAACAACTTCGATCTTCGTCCGGCTGGCATCATCCGTATGCTGGATCTGCGTCGCCCGATCTACAAACAAACGGCTGCTTATGGTCACTTCGGTCGTACAGACCTGGATGTACCTTGGGAGCAAGTGGACAAAGTAGATCTTTTGAAAACTCAAGCAGGTCTGTAATTAGCTAAAAGTATGTGGAGCATTAACTGAAGCCCTTGATTCCGATATGGAATCAGGGGCTTTTTGCATGTTTTTACAAAATAAAACACCATACATTTCCATTTTATTAATTGAAAATCTCCCTCTGACCGACATAAATATAGAGGTCTGTATATCAGACAATCAGGAAAATTAGATGAGGGGGAAGGTTGGGTGTTTTTGAAAAAAATAGCCCGTAAGGGTTTGGTTAGTCTTATGGTTGTGATGTTAGTTGCACATGGCTGGTTGACCGGATGGGTAGGTATGGAACCTGCATATGCAGCAGACGAATTGGCTGGGAAAGGGATTAGTGCCACGATTCCTTTATTAAATGCTACTCAGGTGGACGGTTCTGTACCACTCAAAATTGAATTCAATAACCCGGTAAAGAAGGTTGAGGGCACTACAGATAAAATCACCATTCGTCGAATATCTGATAGCTCCATCGTTACAGAGATTGAAGTGAATAGTCCGGCGGTAAGCGTCAGACCAGATGATATCGATATTAATGCAAACCTAGGGAAATTGGTAGAAATTAAACCAGCTTCAGCTTTGCCAGGCGGTAGCTTCTATGTTTCTATTGGCAGTCAATCTTTTGCCTATGAAAATAATCAATTCTTTGCAGGCTTAAATAGGGAATGGGTATTTCATACCGCTGGGCCCAGTGCGGCTCAATTAGTAGGTAGATCTCCCGTTAATGCGGCTACAGGTGTTGCGCCGTCTGTCAATATCCTGCTTACCTATGATCAAGTGATGTCGAGAGGTAATGGCAAGTTACAGATCTATCAAGGGAATACGTTATTCGAAGAGGTTGATGCGAGTTCTTCACAGATCAGTTTTAACTCAACCCAAACAACAGTTGCCATTGATCCCGCTAAAAATTGGGCGAATAACAGCACGATATACATAGTTGTACCAGAAGGTTTTTTACGTGATGCCAACGGAAATGACAGCCGGGCTATACAGCGTAGTGACTGGGGATTCACTGTGCTCTCTGACCCTACAGCATTAACTGTGGCCTCCATGTCTCCAACGAACGGGGCAACAGGTGTGGCGCTGTCAGGTGAGTTGACCCTAACGTTTAACAAAGAACTGGATACCAATTATACGCCCCAAGCCACGCTGAAAAATATCAATGGTGGAACGGTTAATGCTACAACAATCATAAACAGTTCCAACAACCGTCAGTTGCGCATCATTCCACAAACAAGTCTGACGAGCAACACGACGTATACTATTGATATTCCTGCTAATGTATTTCGAGATAGATCCGGAAATCTCTTCACTGGATTGAATGGAGCTACGGCATGGACGTTCAGAACGTTGTCTGCTGATACAACCGCCCCTGTACTTAAGACAGTAAAAATGTACAGTAATACGATCATCCGACTGACGTATGACGAATTACTTTCAACCCTTGATCCGTTAACGTCAAGTTTCGCAGTTACGGTTAATGGCGAGAATCGGAATGTCAGCTCATCCTACGTGTCAGGGGATAGTGTGTATGTTGTACTCGATACGGGAGTAGCGGTAGGACAGGTAGTGAGAATCGCTTATACACCAGCAACCGGGATACGCAAAATTCAGGACTTGTCACTTAATGCAGCTCCGGCATTCTCTGCGAGAGACGTGGAGAATGGTCTGGATTCCATCATGTCCAAGCCGCGTGAAGGTATAGCGTATACAAATACAATTAATCTCTATTATCCTGAGACGGTGTATATTAACTCAAGTGATGCATATAAACAATTCAGTGTTACTGCAGATGAATCGGCTGTGGGTGTCAGCAGTATGTCGACCAATAACAGTTCACTTGTTACATTGAATCTCAGTCGTTCGATATCTAATGGTGAAGTTGTCCGTGTATCCTATCAACCGGGTGAACAGCCTATTAAAGATAGTCGTGGTCAGGCACTTGCTGGTTTCAGTGGGTTTTATGTGCGCAATAGCAATGATACGAAGCCACCTGAATTCCAGAAGGCTGAGATTAACAGCAATAAGTTATGGATCTACTATAATGAGCCATTAAGTCGATTGAACAAACCTTTGAACAATCAGTATTCCGTATTGGTAGATGGCAAAGCCGTATTTGTTAACAATGTAGACATCGAGGACGATCTTGTGACACTAACGCTTGCTTCACCCGTAACAAGTACACAGATCGTAACCCTTTCTTATGTTCCAGGGGCTTATCGTCTGACAGACTTAGCTGGTAATCAAGCAGCTCTGCTGGATCTTGTTCCTGTGACACATACTTATGGCAACGGAACGATCTTGTCAGGTATTTTACAAGGGGACACAATACAGGTTAACTTCCGAAACGCTTTAAAAACTGAGCCGTTATTAACACCTGCTCAGTTCAAAGTATTGATTGGTAGCAAGACCATTCCGGTGAATTCTGCCTCGGTGACAGGATCAGTGGTTACCTTGAAACTGTCCGAATCTGTGCCGGCTGGACAGACAGGTACGATTACCTACACACCTGGATTAGTGTCGCTTAGAGATGCGCTGAATACTGAGGTAGGGGCATTTGGTCCGTTGACACTTCAGGAGAGCACAATCACTAATCCCACAGATACTACAGCAGTAGGGCGCCCAGCGTGGCTGACCGAGTGGAGTGCGGTTGATTCTGGATTTGGTCAAGCACTTCTGGTCATGAGCACGGATGTAGCTTCTGCCAAGAGTACGCCCTCACATAATAATCGTACAACGCAGCAGTATACGATCGATGAGACAAAGCTTGGTCAAGCATTCGAATACGCTTCTGCAAATTATAAATTAAATCAACCTATATTGTTCGAGGTGCCAGCAAGTAATGAGACAGCATACGTTGGAATTCCATTCCATAAGCTATCCCAAATCGCTTCAAGGTATCGCACGGGTACGATTGGGGTCAAATATAAAGACAGTATATGGAGTGTGCCTCTCGCTGATTTGAAACTGGTGTCTATGGGACAAAGTGCAGGAATCACAACGGCTCCAGGTACAGCGACACTATATGTACAGATGGAAACTGTTCCAAGACTTTCTTCAGGTGCTATGGATTACATGTTATCCAGAACCAATGCTCAGAGTCTGGGGGATGCAACAGAGGCTTACATTACACTCTTCAACGGGAATACAGGGAAAAGTGTGGAACAAAATATTAGAAGCCAGTATTCAATCAAGCTTCCTGGCAACACGTCTACGACACTAACAAGCTTGACAGCGGTTGATCCCAATTCACAGTCATTATCGTACATCCCTACTGCGTATAGAACCACGTCAACAGGGATTGTTGCACGAGGAATGCTCAATGGTAATCAGATTGTCGCGCCAATTACACATCTGGTTAGTTTCCCGAGCACACCCGATTGGGCACGTGATGCTGTAACGGAATTAGCTTCGAAATGGATTATTACAGCGGATAATCTTGCGAAATACAATACGAAAAGTAAAATCACCCGTGCGGAGTTTGCTGAACTTGTTGCGAAAGGGCTAGGACTAAAAAGAAACGCGGCTGCTGCGCAATTCAGTGATCTTGGCAAGAACAGCACAACGAATGGGTATATCGGTGCTGCAGTCGAGGCGGGGATTATTCAGGGCGTTGGTAAAGGGAAGTTCCAGCCCAACAATCTGATTACCCGTGAACAAATGGCGATTATGTTAGTTAAAGCAATGAACTACGCGGGGCAATCACCAACTCTTCAATTGTCAGCCGAGAATATCTTGGCCAAATTCAAGGACCATAAAAAGATTAAATCCCCGGATCTTGTTGCCAAAGCAGTACAGACAGGCCTTATTCAAGGGACGGATAATAAGGAATTCAAGCCTTTGGATAGAGCGACCAGAGAACAGGCAGCAGTGATGTTAAAACGTATGTTGAATCAAATCGGTTATCTGTAAAAATAATTTGTTCAACTTTTGAGGTAACGTATTCTCCAGTACATGTAGATATATTCCAACTTAGAAGCACATCAGCCCAATTACTCAAGCTGATGTGCTTCTTTTTATATGAACTTCATATGAATAACTGAAAAAATTACATCCGAGATATGAAAGTGTGCTATTTTCATAATCTATGCATGCTAATATAGGGGACAAACGTAACTTTTTCCACAAAAAGCAGTCTATTAATAGAAGAGTATACTAGAGATCTCGCTATCTGCTGCCTACTTGGCAGTGTTCGTGATGTCTAAGATTGATATACAAGATGGGAGAGACGTTTCAGACATGCTGGGGAAACATGGGAAACAGCTGGAAGACGTTAAGGGCAGTAAGGTGAAGAAATGGGCGATTGTGACGCTGGCGGGTGTGATCTGGATTGCACCGGTGATGAGCGCAGGCGGGCAGATGTGGTCAGTCACTTCGTGGCAATCGGTGGCCGCAGCAGCATCTACAAATACAAGCAAGTTGAGTGAAGAAATTCTGACTTCGGGTGCGAAGCTCATGAAATACAGATATACAACAACACGTTCCGGTTCCAAGGTCAACGTACTGGCGGATGTAATACAGGTGGATCTGCAGAACCCGTATGTGAAGCTGGATGTGATGACAGGCAAGGGTGGTAATCTGAACAGTAAACAGAGCACAGGTGCCATGGCTAAGGAAAATGGTGCAGTAGCTGCTGTGAATGGCGATTACTTCAATGTATCCGGGGAACTCGCACCCATTGGTGGACAGGTCTCCGATGGCGTGCTGGTCTCCACACCCTCTGAGCTGTCAGGCATGTATGCCCTCACGGTGACCAAGGATGGCAAACCGATGATCGACGAGTATTCCTTTGATGGGACTGTGAAGGCGCAGGATGGTTCAACCTTTGCTTTGCGTGGGATAAATAAAGAGGATTATACGGTAGAGTCAGGTGCGGTGAAATATAGTCATGCCAACTCGATGTATATTTATACACCTGCCTGGACGTCTACCAAACGTCCGAATGACCCTTCCACAACGCCGACAGAGGTTCTCGTGCAGAATGGAGTAATCACCCAAATCTCGGATAAAAAAGCGTTAAACATGACGGTGCCAAAGGATGGGTACATTTTGCGTGCGCATGGAACAGCGGCGACATGGATCATGAGCCATCTATCCGTGGGACAGACCTTGGATGCGGATTACAAACTAAAAGGTAAAACAACCGGGCAATCGGTCGATCCAAGTAATCTGGAAATGATGATTGGCGGTCACACCATTTTGGTGAACGGTGGAAAGGCAGCTTCCTTTTCCCGTGATATTGCTTCTTCCGGCATCGGTGGCATTCGTGCAAGAACGGCAGTAGGATACTCCCAGGATGGTCGGTATGTCTACATCATCGCCGCGGAGAAAAACAGTAACAGCAGCGGGATGTCGCTGACGGAACTGCAATCCTTTATGACCAGTGTGGGTGTCTGGAAAGGCATGAACCTGGACGGAGGCGGCTCCACAACGATGGTAACCCGTCCGTTGGGTGAGCAAACCGCTGATCTGACGTTCAACACAGAGTATGGCACCGAGCAACGTCAGGTTGTAAACACGCTGGGTGTGTTCTCTACGGCTCCTGCAGGTAAACTGAAGGGCTTTGCCGTGAGTGGTAGCCAAACGTTGCTGGTGGGACAAGAGGGCAAGTACACAGCCAAAGGATATGACACCTACTACAACCCGATTGCAACAGGTGATATCAGCATGTCCTGGAAATCCAGCAACAACAGCATCGTGAGTGTTAGTAACGGCACGATCAAAGGCGTGAAGCCAGGTACAGCAACGCTGACGGCAACGAGCAACGGAGCTTCATCCTCCATTAAAGTATCGGTACTGGGTGGAAGTGAACTGGCTTCCCTGACAGCAGGATCAGGTCTCGGTTCGCTCAAAGCAGGCACAACGATGTCCATCCCGGTGACAGCAACGACGAAGAGCGGACAAAGTGTCACGGTTCCGGCGGACTCGCTGACATGGGAATTTATCGGGTTCAAAGGTAAAGTTACGGCTGACCAATTAACCGTATCTTCCGTCAATTCAGGTGCACAAGTAGGATATGCGATTGGTCGTTATGATGGGTACAGCACAGTCGTAGTACTCTCGGCTTCTGCGAGCGAAACGATCTGGGAGAACTTCGAAAACGTGAATTATCCGATCAACTTCACGACGAACGCAGCGGGTGTAACTGGTTCGGCGACCGTTACAGCAGGAACTGGTGAGAAAGCTGGCTCCAATGTACTGCAACTCGGTTATGATATGACAGCTGGAACAGGCAAAATGTACGCTTATGCACAACTGAATGGTTCTACCGGCAGAGAAGTATCTGCTGCAGCTACATCGATGTCGATGGATGTTATGGGAGATAAGAGCCTAAACTGGTTGCGTGCCGAATTCACGGATGCCAATGGCAAAACGGTATATGCCGATCTCGCCAAGGCGATTGACTGGAACGGGTGGAAGAAGCTGAGCGTGGACCTGAATGGACTGAACATCGCCTATCCAGCGAAGCTGAAGCGGGTCTATGTGGTGAACGTGGAAGAAGGTCAGGATGAGCGTGCGAAATCAGGTATGGTTGCTTTTGACAACATCGCATTCACGATGCCTTCCAAGTCCAGTGAAGTCGGATTGCCTACGGGAACAGCTTCGCTTGTGCTTGGACAGAAATCGATGACGGTGAACGGAACGAAAAAAGCGATTGATGCAGCACCGGTTCTGAAAAATGGTACGACGTATGTGCCAATCAAACATGTTTTGGACGCTTTTGGTGGTCAGGCAAGCTGGGATAGCAAAAATCAGCGGATCACGGTATTACGTGGTGGCAAGCTGATTGATCTGGTTGTAGGGCAGAAAGAATTCATTCTGAATGGTAAAAGACAGAGCGCAACTGTTGCACCATACGTAACGGGTGGTAGGACTTTAGTCCCGCTTAGACTCGTTTCCGAGCAACTTGGTCTGACTGTAAAATGGGAACAGAAAACGAAGACCGTTACCATCTCATCGTGATATGGTATGATATATACCGGAAACGATAGAAATGGAGTCGAACAAACGTGGATTTACAAGCCGATGCCATAGACCGCGTCATTAAAAACGCCATACAAGTCATGGAAAACAGCAAATATCAAATGTTCGAAATTATGGACGCAACTCGCGATGAGCTGAAAACACTCAACGAGGAGTTAAAGTCGGTGCTGAAGGAAACGGCGGAAACGATCGAGAAAGTAGATCAATTGGAGCTGAACTACCGCCGTTCCCGGATCCGGCTGACTGAGGTTAGTCGCGACTTTGTCCGTTATTCCGAGCATGATATTAAGCAGGCGTATGAGAAAGCAACACAGCTGCAGCTGGATCTGATGATTTATCGTGAGAAGGAAATGTATCTGAAGGCCCGTCGGGATGATCTGCAAAAGCGTGCCAAAAATGTGGAAGCTTCTGTGGAGCGTGCCGAGACCATCGGTTCGCAGATGGGTGTTGTACTCGAGTACCTGTCAGGTGAACTGGGTCAAGTGACCCGGATCATCGAATCTGCCAAAAATCGACAAATGATTGGTTTGAAAATAATTTTGGCCCAGGAAGAAGAGCGGAAACGTATTGCTCGTGAAATTCATGACGGGCCTGCACAGATGCTCGCCAATCTAGTGCTTAGGACGGAAATTGTAGAAAGAATGCTCATTAAGCAGGATTTTAAGATGGTCCAGGCCGAAATAGTAGATTTGAAAGGCCAGGTTCGTTCCAGTCTTGAAGAAATGAGAAAAGTTATTTTCAATCTGCGTCCTATGGCACTGGATGATCTGGGACTGATTCCAACGCTTCGAAAGTACGTGCAGGATTTTGAGGTAAAAACGAAAATCCGGTCGCTTTTTGAAACAAGAGGTAAGGAACACCGTTTATCTTCCGCGATGGAGGCAGCGATCTACCGCCTCGTGCAGGAAGGTCTGTCGAATGCTGCAAAGCATGCTTATCCCACTTATGTTGTAGTGGAAATTACATACCAGGCTCAGCTCGTCAAAATTGTCGTTCAGGACAATGGGCTTGGGTTCAAACCGGAGCTTCTTGCGAAGAAAAGCAAGGATCATACCCACTTCGGTCTGATTGGGATGAGAGAACGGGTTGAACTGTTAGAAGGAAGAATAGAGATTGAATCCGGAGAAAATCAAGGAACCAAAATAGTGATTCATATCCCGACAAACGTGGATAAGGGAAAGGAGTAGCAGGATGATGGAAAACCGTGATACTGGTAAAGCATCGATTAAAGTTCTTTTGGCTGATGATCATCAGCTGTTCCGTGAGGGACTGAAACGCATTTTAAATATGGAGGACGACATTGAGGTCATCGGCGAATGCGGCGATGGAATTCAAGTGCTCGAATTCTGCAATCAGGATAAACCTGATATCGTATTGATGGATATCAACATGCCGATCGAAAATGGGGTTGAAGCAACGGAGAAATTGCGTGAGCTGTTCCCTGATGTAAAAGTGATTATCTTGTCCATTCATGATGATGAAAGTTATGTGTTCGAGACGCTTCGTAAAGGGGCTAACGGATACTTGCTGAAGGATATGGAGGCCGAGTCTCTGATCAATGCGATTCGTTCCGTGCATGAAGGACATGCGTTCATTCATCCGAAAGTAACGGGCAAACTGATCATGCAGCTGCGTCGTATGACGTATCTTAATGAAACAGGGGCAATGAGTGAAGGAGCTTCGAAGGAAGCAGGCGTTAAATTTGTCGCTGGCGACAATAACCCGCTCACACGTCGTGAGGCTGAAGTATTGCGTTTGATGGCAGAAGGTAAGAGCAACAAAATGATTGGTGAATTCCTGTTCATCAGTGAAAAAACGGTAAAAAACCATGTCAGCAGTATTCTGCAGAAGATGGAAGTGGACGACCGTACACAAGCTGTTATCAATTCGATCAAGTATGGTTGGGTTACGCTCTAATACCTTATGTTTTTCGTAAAGCAGTATTCTTACGGTAAGTCAGTCCATTGGTTGATTCGACCTTGACGAAGTATAGATTGGTGTTCACTCGCGCCCTTTCCAGAATGTTGGATTGGTCTGCGGGTTAATGGACTTTATCACTGCAAATGAGCAAAGTGTAAGGTTGTGCGGAACATATGTTCAAGCTTAGGCGTGAATGAATGACCTGGCCTGTCTTTCTTCGTCCGGTGTCGATCAGAATGGAATATGAGTGATAGGAAATGCAAGTGTAACCCTTCAGGAAGTACAGCATATACTTGTTGTATACAGGGATGTTCGCCATGGGTGAGCATGACCTTCCGAGGAGGTGCAGTTGCCATGGTTGCTCATCTGACTATGATTCTGCTCATATACTTCCTGGCGGCAATGGCCGTTCATGCCATGCACCAGCGCCATCTTTCCCGTCCGGAATCTGAAGGTTTCGAGCAGATCCTGCTCATCCCTTCCAATCAGGCAGGGCGGATCGAAGGCATTGTAAGAGAACTTTGCCGGGAATTGTTATACCGTGGTAAGAGCTTCAGATTAACCGTTGTTGCTGATCGTACAGAAGCGGAAACGATTACGATTATTGAAAAGCTTATGCAAAGGCAAGGAATGGAGACATCTTATCTGCCTGCTGTCCCTGCTGATATTGAAAGGGTAGCACAGACCGATCACACTTTTCGCCTGATTGATTTGCGTGAGTCTGAGCAATAAATCATCATGTGAACGGAAATGGGATTAACATTTCACAGATCTACAGTGAAAAGATTACAGCAGAAGCTGTAGTCTTTTTTTGTAATTGTAGCCAAGTCTGCTTTTAAATTAAAAATGGGTTTTTATGCAATCTATGGTTATTGCCTGGATATGAAGAGTTCTTGATCACAGAAATAAGCTTTTCGAAGTCAGAACTCTTAATTTAAAAGTATAGACGATTCAGATTGGAAAAAGTTTCGCAATTTTATAGAAAGATTCTGGTTATTAGAAGAATTGGTGTGATGGAATCATCTTGTGTGACTAACCTTGTGGTGTAGAGATTCAATTGGTATAGTGATAAATAGATTAATCATAAGAAGATGGAATATGGACATGAAGCACATGCTCCGGCGAACAGCCGGGTTGGCATGTGCTTTTTTTGCGTTCGGAAAAATTACGATGGGGGAGGAGAGTAAATGAAAGTTGCCTTATATGCGTGCCGTGTAGAGGAAGGGTGGAGCATGGTACTATCACTCGACATTCGAGTGGATGTGGCTTGGTGGCTCGAGGGAGGAAGTGGGCGACATGTGCTGCGCTGGTTGCTGTTAGGTGCGGCGTTGCCGTTAAGTCAGGCATCCTGGTTGGTTGAACATTTTGAGATGGAGCGAGGTATGGATCAGTGGGGTGAGCGCGAATGGCAGAGTTATCTTGCGCGGAAGTTGGATATGTATGAACTGGCCTCGGGGGAAACAGAGGCCAGAAAAGGCATAGCGGGCAAAGCGAATAGTGCCGCTGTGCGTCGCTTTCAGGTAGGCGGGATGCCCGAGCCGTATCCCGCCGTGCAGTGGGCTCAGCTAGAGCGGGACGCGGCCCTGCTGGATGAGCGGATCAGCGGCCGCCAATTATTGGCGGCCGAGGTGGAGGCGTTGCTGGCGGATACCGCCCAGCCGCCAGGGGAGTGGCGCGCGGCTGCGCAGCTCGCGCGCTTGCATGGGCGGCTGAGTATCACAGCCGCCCTCGAAGGGCCTGCCCCGCGCCGACGGCGCGCGTGGCTTGGACGCGCGCGGAGCGCGCCCCGCTGCCACCGTTGTGGCAGCGAAGCCAGGCAGCGCGTGCCCTGCGCTGCCTGCGGCCTGGCGGCGTGCGCCTACTGCGAGGCTTGCCTCGCGCTGGGGCGCAGCCGTGCTTGTGCGCTGCTGCTACGCAGTGCAGCGCAAGGGGCCGTGCCACGACGCGGCGAAGTACCGCGTGGCACGGCCTTGGCCCCCACCGGCGGCGGGCTCGCCCGGTGGGGGCTTAGCGCAGCGCAGAGCGCGGCAGCAGCCGCGGCGCTTGCGTTTTTGGCCCGGCCACCCGCAGGGGATGAGCCGGGGCGGTTCTTGCTGTGGGCCGTGACCGGGGCCGGCAAGACCGAGATGATTTTCCCCTTGCTCCAACATACATTGGATCGTGGTGGACGAGCTTTAGTCGCTACCCCTCGCAGAGATGTGGTGCTGGAACTGGCTCCGCGTCTGGCGAAGGCTTTTCCGGACACCTCGCTCGCTACCCTTTACGGAGGCAGTGACGAACGTTGGAAAGACGCTCAACTGACGCTCGCGACCACACATCAACTGATGCGTTTTTATCAGGGGTTTGACCTCGTGATCATCGATGAACTGGATGCCTTCCCGTACCATAACGATCACATGCTCGCTCACGCGGCTGCATCTTCCTGTAAACCGAATGGCAATTTTGTCTATTTGTCTGCTACCCCACCAGCTCGGCTACAGAGGGAAGCATCGCAGGGAATACTCACTCATGCCAAAGTTCCAGTACGTTTCCACCGTCATCCTTTGCCTGTGCCAAGATTGATCAAGATGATTACCGTTGCTGAATGTATTAGGAAACGAAATCTTCCTTCTGCTTTGAAAACTAACATCCAAATTTCATTGAAGCGTGACGCCCAGGTATTTGTGTTTGTGACACGCATTGCCCAGATTGAGACGTTTGTGAACCTGATGCGTCATACTTTTCCCGGAATCCATATCGAAGGAACTTCATCTCAGGACCCCGATCGGGCTAGCAAAGTTACAGCTTTTCGTGAACGCACAATTCGTCTGCTCGTAACCACCACAATTCTGGAGCGTGGCGTGACCATTCAGCGCAGCGATGTTTTTATATTGGATGCAGACAACGGTCTCTTTGATGAAGCTTCACTGGTTCAGATGGCGGGCAGAGCAGGGCGTTCCATGGATGACCCGGCGGGTAGAGTGGTTTTTGCATCATCTCGTCGGACACGTTCACAGGTGAAGGCCGTTGCACAAATTCGGAAAATGAACACCATCGCTCGTCGCAAAGGCTACCTGCATCCGCCATCCCAGACATAATTGTTAATTGTTACTGTCTAAATATATAAATTAATATCCATATTTCAAAGTACACACAGCGTATAGTTCCCTACATACCATTAGATTCCCCAGACCAGATTGGAGGTTTGCACCATTATGTTTAACTGGCTCAGCAACATGACCGATCACGCTCAACACCTTACCGAACGCCTTCATCATCTGCTCGCCCCACCGGGAGCGACTTGTTTGACATGCGGCACTCGGGCGATCCTTTCCTCGCTCTATCCAGGTATATGCCCACGTTGTGTGAAGCAGATTCCATGGATTCGTTCCATCCGCTGTCTGCGTTGTGGTCGGGGTGTCGGATGCCCGGACTGTGCTCGTCCACATAAGCAAAACCGTTCTTTTATCCTCAACCGCAGCGCCGTACAATACAACGCTCTTATGAAAGAATGGATTGGCATGTACAAATTCAGAGGCCATGAACGATACGCGCCGCTCTTAACCGCGCTGTTGATTCAAGCCTTTCGAGCGATGAGCGATGAACAGAATTCTGTTTTGGCAAAAGAACCCCCAGCCCCCGTGGCTCATCTCGCCACGCCTGTTCAACAAACGAAGCCGCAATGGCGGCCTGACGCGGTCACCTATGTTCCGGTGAGCAGTGAGCGCCTGGCCGAGCGCGGCTTCAATCAGGCGGAGCGGCTAGCTGCTGGGCTCGCCACCGCCTGCCGCCTGCCTATCGTTGATCTGTTGCAGCGCCAGATCAATACCACCAAACAAAGCTTCAAATCACGCAGTGAGCGTATCGAAACGATGAAGAATGTTTTTTCCATCAAGCCGGATGGCATGCAGTTAATTGAAGAACTGTACAGGGGATCACATCTACCAACGCAAAAGGGCATGTCACCTGCCGAACCCATACAGATCCTGTTAATCGATGATATATACACAACTGGGAGCACCTTGGACGCTTGCGGACAGGCCATCTCGAATGCTAGCTTCTCCATGGAGTTTCCGGTCGAGGTTTACACGCTGACACTTGCAAGATCCTAAGCAGTACCTCCAAATTAATGAATGACTGCCCAGTATTCTTCAGCCACTTTAGATGGGTGATCTGTGCTTTTGATTAAATAGTAGAAAGGAGACAGGAGACAGGAAAATATGTTGTTTTATTAATCCTAGGTAGGTTAATACGTGTCTCTACAAAATTTATACCGTTTGAAATATAGTTGTTTGATGAAATTATAAATGAAAGCGTAGTAAGAAATTTTTTACATGTAAAAAAGAGGAATTGGTTTTCTCGCGCAGAATAGATAGTTTTGCCGTTCACCACAGGTGACAGCATAGGGAGTGGCACAACATATCTGTTGAAGGGGAGAACAAAAGTGGTCGCAGGAAAAAGAAAAAATGGATTTTACTTATGGACCGTCCGTCTACTAGTATTCATGCTGGTATTCGGACAGTTTGGCGTGTACGGGGGGAACCGGGCAGATGCCGCAACGAGTAATAGAATTATCGCATCCAGTAATGATTATCGTTTTGTATTATCAGAACAGAATGGAAATCTGATGGTGAATCAGAAACCGGTTGATTTGGGTTGGGTCAGATCATACAGCTTTTCAGCAACAGGGTATTCATTCTCAAGAAGTCAGTCTATTAGAGGAACAGTTGAAGATATGACCAATGTTACCTTTGGTAAATATACTTCTACCTATACTGGGCAAGTAACTAATGCATTTATCGTTGACTTTTCCGAGGTTTGGGAATATTACAGTACCATGGAATATAGACAATCAGGTACGAATGTAGGTGTTTGGGACATTTCCAGAGTCGATGAATTTGGGATGGAAACTCCCAGATATGTACAAAGTTACGAAGCCTCTCAACTTAGTTTGGTGATTAGTGCGGATACGGGCGCTGTGGTAGATTTTGTATCCAACCTTAATCCATATTACACACGCAAGGCAGAATCATTCAGCTTTGTTAAGGAGTCGGGAACAAAGGAGCCAATTACTACGGTTCCTGCTATTCCAACTGGCCTGGTAGCCACTGCGAATGATGCGACGATCAACCTTAACTGGTCAGCTGCACAACAAGCGGTTCAGTATGAGATTGAAGAAAATGGTGTAACTAAAGGTCCGTTTTATGGTCTGAACTACACAAGTAGCCCTTATAGAAATAATACGAACTATACTTACAGAGTACGTGGTATTAATCAAAGAGGTGCAGGTGAGTGGAGTGATCCATTCTCTCTGAGAACTTTGCTTGAAAAACCGATCTTAACCGTAAAAGGTGAAGAGGGGAAGAATACATTGAATTGGAATTCCGTTGAATTTGCAGATCGATATCAATTGCGAATTGACGGAGGAGAACCTATTGAATTGGGCAATGTGAATTCATATGAGCATGACGATTTGGAGGCCAATTCAACACATACCTATGTGCTGAAAGCTTTCTCAACTGACAATGAAAGTTTATGGAGTAAGTCACTAAGTCAATTGACAGTACCTAACCGTGCAGATGGCCTGAAAATTACAGATGCTACATTGAATAAATTGTCTGTATCCTGGACTGCTGTTAAGGGAGCCACTGGATATGATCTGGAGATCAATGGGGCGGTTGTTGCGGTAACAGGAACAACATACAACAAGACTGGACTTGCAGCCAATACAGAATATACCTTCAGAATCAGATCCAAAAATTCTGGTGGGTCAGGAAGTTGGAGTGATCCAGTAACGGGCACCACTCAATTGAGCACACCTGTAGTTCAGTCTAATGCCACGGCGGAGGAAGTTGTGCTTGTGTGGGCTCCAATTGAAGGTGCATCTTCGTATGAGATTGAAGCAGATGGAGTTGTTTCTTCAGGTTTAGAAGATCCAATCTTTAACCACACCAATCTGACACCAGGCACAGCGCATAAATATCGTGTGCGGGCAATCAATGAGACGAATACAAGTGCTTGGACAGCAGTAGTGACGCAAAATACCTTGCCTGGCTCTGTCAGTGGGTTGAATGTGAGTGCAGTCACCAATGCAGCCATTACGGTAAAATGGAATGCGGTTACCGGCGCTACAGGCTACGATCTGGAAATTGACGGCACACCGATTTCTTTGACAGCTACAAGTTATACGAAGAGTGGACTCGCCGGAAACACGGAGCACACTTTCCGTATTCGTTCGAAGAACGTTGCAGGTGCAGGAGCCTGGAGCGAAATAGTAACAGGTCGTACACAATTTAATCTGCCTGTATTGAAGGCATCCTCTGAGGAAACAGCAATCACATTGACGTGGACATCCATACCAGATGCTACTGCATATGAAGTTGAAGCAGATGGTGTAATTGTTGCGAATATAAGTGAATCAAACTACACACACGAAAATATATTACCAGGTACTTCTCATAAATATCGTGTTCGTGTAGCTACTGACAATAACACAAGTGCTTGGACAGCTGTCCTGACACAGAGTACATTGCCTGCAATAGTATCAGGTCTCAATATAGCATCCACAACGAATGCTGCAATTTCCTTGAAATGGAGTGCAGTGACCGGTAGCTCTGGATATGACTTGGAGATTGATGGAGTGGTAGTTCCAGTTACTGGTTTAACATATACGAAGAGTGGTCTTGCAGCGAATACGGACCATACATTCCGTATACGTTCCAAAAATACGGCAGGTGTGGGTGTGTGGAGTGACGTGGTAAGTGGTACGACTCAACTTAATACGCCTGTTCTGAAAGCATCTTCCCAAGAGGATGCAATTACAGTAACTTGGGCAGATGTTACTGATGCAACCAAATATGAAGTGGAGGCTGATGGTATTGTTGTAGCTACGGTTACGGCGCCAGTCTACACGCACGAGAATTTGACCCCAGGAACAACGCATAAGTATCGTGTAAGAGCCCTGACGGAGTTGAACGTTAGCCCGTGGACTGTACTTCTCACTCAGAATACTTTACCGGGTTCAGTCACAGGGTTGAGTGTAACCTCTGCAACCAATGTCGCTATCGCTCTTAAATGGAATGCCGTAACTGGAGCAACGGGTTACGACTTGGAGATTGATGGCACGGTAGTAGCTGTAAGTGGATTAACATACAATAAGACAGGTCTTGCAGCCAATACGAATCATACGTTCCGCGTTCGCTCTAAAAATACGGCAGGTGCCGGAGCGTGGAGTGATATCATTGATGGTACAACATTGTTGAATACCCCTGTTTTAAAAGCTTCCTCGGAAGAGACTGCTGTTACAGTAACATGGGCAGATGTATCAGATGCGATCAAGTATGAGATTGAAGCAGATGGATCAACTATCGCAACAGTTAATGAGCCAAAATATGTGCATTCGGGTCTCCAGCCAGGAACAGCGCATAAGTATCGTGTAAGAGCACTGACAGATACAAACAATGGCGCATGGACTGCTGTTTTAAATCAAAATACACTACCAGGTTCAGTAACAGGGTTGGGCATTACCTCTGTAACGAACACAACAATGGGTTTGAAATGGAATGCTGTAACCGGAGCAACAGGTTATGATCTTGAAATTGATGGCACGGTAGTAGCCGCTACTGGATTAACATACAACAAGACCGGACTTGCGGCTAATACGGATCATACGTTCCGCGTTCGCTCCAAAAATGCGGCAGGTGCTGGGACATGGAGTGACGGGGTAAGTGGCACAACGTTATTGAATACCCCTGTTTTAAAAGCTTCCTCGGAAGAAACTGCGATTACATTGACATGGGCAGATGTAACAGATGCAACCAAGTATGAGATTGAAGCAGATGGAGTCGTTACTGGAACAATTAGCGAACCTAAATATGTTCAAACTAGTTTGCTTCCAGGAACGGCGCATAAATATCGTGTACGTGCACTGACGGACTCTAATACAGGTGCCTGGACTGCGATGCTGACGCAAAGTACGATACCTGCATCAGTTACTGGTTTAAGTATTAGTTCTGTTACCAATGTAGCCATTGCCTTAAAATGGACGGCAGTAACGGGAGCAACAGGATATGATCTTGAGATCGATGGTACAGTTGTACCAGTAACGGGAGTAGCTTATACGAAGAGTGGTCTTGTGACAAATACGGATCACACGTTCCGTATTCGTTCTAAAAATACAGCAGGTGCAGGTATATGGAGTGAGATTGTAGATGGCACAACTTTACTGAACACACCTGTTCTGAAGGCTTCTTCTGAGGAACAAGCGGTCACGTTGTTATGGCCTGAAGTTAAAGATGCAACTAAATATGAGATTGAAGCGGATGGAGTCGTAGTGGGTATTGTTACGGAGCCTACTTATACTCACAATAATCTCATAGCTGGAACAGCGCATAAATACCGCGTACGCGCTCTGACCGGAACCAATGTTGGAGCCTGGACTGCGGTCTTGACACAAAATACGTTGCCTGGTTCTGTTACCGGGTTAACGGTAACAAGCATAACGAGCACAGCTGTTGCTCTGAAGTGGAACGCAGTCTCAGGAGCGACAGGATATGACCTTGAAATTGATGGTACGGTGGTACCTGCTAGTGGAGTGGTTTACACCAAAACGGGACTTATCGCCAATACGGATCATAAATTCCGTATTCGTTCCAAGAATACTGCTGGGGTTGGGGCTTGGGGAGATGTAACAGATGTTACAACCCAGTTAAACACACCTGTTTTGAAAGCAACATCAGAGGAAACCGCTATTACTTTGACTTGGGTTGATATTAAAGATGCAACTAATTATGAAATTGAGGTAGATGGGGCAATTGTTTCTACAGTAACTAGTCCCTCATATGTTCATAGTGATTTGCTTGCAGGAACATCGCATACCTATCGTGTGCGTGCATTAACGGATAAGAACAGTAGCGCTTGGTCTACAGTCTTGACTCAAAGCACTATGCCAGGTAGTGTGACCGGATTGAGTATGAATTCTGCAACAACAGTAGCCATTGCTATGAAGTGGAACGCAGTTACGGGAGCAACAGGATATGATCTGGAAATTGATGGTAAAATAGTCGCTGTAACGGCTGTGGCTTATACCAAAACAGCACTTCTAGCCAATACAGATCATACCTTCCGCATTCGTGCCAAAAATGCTGCTGGCATTGGTAGCTGGAGTGAGATCGTAACCGCCTCGACCCAATTAAATGTACCAACAACGCTGAAAGCTGTACCTGAAGAAACGGCAGTTACGCTGACATGGAATGAAATTGCTGGTGCAACAAAATATGAGATCGAGGCAGACGGCATAGTCGTTGCTACGGTAAGTGATCTTTTGTATGTCCACAATGGATTACTTGGTGGCACCATTCATAAATACCGTATTCGTGCCCTGACCGACACCAATGTGAGCGCATGGACAGCAATATTGTCGCAAACTACGCTACCTGCCAGTGTCTCAGGTTTAAGTATTAACTCTGCAACCACAGCGGCTATCGGGCTGAGATGGAGTGCTGTAACTGGAGCTACCGGTTATGACCTTGAGATTGATGGTACGGTGGTTGCCGTGAGTGGAGTAGCTTATACGAAGAGTGGACTTGCACCGAATACGGATCATACATTTCGAATTCGTGCCAAAAATGCTTCTGGTGCGGGAGCTTGGAGTGAGCTTATAACGGGAACGACTCAATTAACTACAGCTGTGCTGAAGGGAACTTCCGACAGAACGAATGTTATTCTGACGTGGGACGCAGTTGTGGGAGCTTCATTTTACGAAATTGAAGCCGATGGACAAATTGTGGCAACGGTGAGTGATGTAACGTTTATTCATTCTGATCTGTTACCGTCCAGTGTGCATAAATATCGTATTCGGGCATTCAATGAACAGAACACAAGTGTATGGACTTCTGTTCTAAGTATTAAAACATTGAATTAATGAATTAAATTGGGGGAACGGGCTTGCGTATATATGCATCCTGTTCCCCTCTTTTGTTTTGTAAATAGACTATGGCTTCATCAGAGAAAATAAGGTAATGTATAGTTATTATCTATTCGGAAATGGAAGTTTGAGAGGGGCGTTTTAGCGATGAATCTAGGTAATTGTCCTCGCTGTGGTAAATTATATGCGTTGAATTTTCGAGATGTATGTTCAAACTGTATTAAGGAAATAGAGAAGGAATATCAGATCTGTGTAGATTATTTGCGGGAAAACAAGGGTACCAACATACAGGAACTATCTGATGCAACAGAAGTTTCGATTAAAAATATTACCAAGTTCATCCGTGAGGGACGAATTTCCATCGAGAATGCCCCGAATATGATGTATCCTTGTGAAGTATGCGGAACATTGATTCGTGAAGGTCATATGTGTGACTCTTGCCGTAATCGTTTGACGAAAGACTTGGCAGGAGCAGCTCGTGAAGTAGGTCAGAAGGATAACAACAATGTAGGCGGACGAACCTACAATGCTGTCGACAAACTACGCGATTAATAGGAGCGAGGGCTCAAATACATGTTTTGCTATAACAAATGTTTTGAAACGTACCGATAAACTTATTAAAGATTATCGGTTTTTTTTATTATCCTAATCATTTTGACAACATAAAGATTAAAGTAAGAAAAACGTATATCAACATAAACTCCTAATCATGGAAGGAAGTGCATTTTAAATGAAAATCAATGAACCGAGTAGAATTGGCGCAATCAATTCATATCAAAGGAACGTTGAATCCAATCAGCAGGCTGATGCCAAGAAGAGCCGCCGTAAGGACGAAGTATCCATTTCTCCGGAGGCGATGAAGATGCTTGAGGAACAAAGTCGTACACAGGATGCAGGACGCATACAACGGATACAGGAACTCAAAGAACAGGTGAGTTCGGGAACGTATCAGGTAGATAGTAGCAAGCTTGCTGACAAGCTTCTGCCGTATTTTAAGTCTTTTGATAAGGAATAGGTGATCACGTAATGGCAGCACTGGACAGATTGATTGCAGTTTTGCAGCAAATGGAACAAAGTCACCGCGATATGCTGGCACTCAGTGAGGTCAAGAGACAGGTCATTGTCAAAAATGATGTAGATGAACTCATTGCCCTCCTCAACAAAGAATCTCGTTTCATGAAACAACAGGAGCCATTGGAGATCGAACGGCAGAGTGCAGTTCACGAACTGCTACAGGAGCGAGGCATCAAGTCCATGCTGAACCTGAATATCACCGAGATCTCGAAGCTGATTTTTGATCCGGCTGACAAACTGCGATTGCTTGAAGCCCAGAAGAAGCTGGCAGGAACACTGCATGAATTAAAAGAAATTAATCAACTGAATCAAAAGCTGATCGAGCAATCGCTGATGTTTATTGACTTATCCATGGACATCTTTGCTTCTCGGCCAGAACAGGATGCCACATATCAGCATCCTGCTGATAAGAACGGCAATCCAGGGCGAATCGGTCTGTTTGACACGCGTGCCTGATTAATTAGGGGGAAACCAGGTGACATCTACATTTCATTCAATCGAAACGGCTAAACGCAGTTTGTTCACACAGACGACAGCTCTTAGCACAACAGGCCATAACATAGCCAATGCCAACACGGAAGGCTACTCACGCCAAAAAGTAAACATGCAGGCATCTATTCCAATGGAGCCGTTCGCATTTCTGCATAGCACAACACCAGGACAGCTCGGTACAGGGGTAGAGTTCGACTCCATTACTCGTGTGCGTGAGAAATTTCTGGATGACCAGTATCGCAATGAAAATACCAACTTCGGGAGTTGGTCCATTCAACGAGATACACTTGAGAAACTTGAAGCTATTGTAAACGAACCATCCAATACTGGTTTTCGAACTGTTATGGATAACTTCTACAAATCATGGTCAGATCTAAGTAAAAACCCAGAGGACGTTACAGCACGTCGGATCGTGAAAGAAACGACTCTGGCGCTAACAGATGCGATGAACCAGATTAGCCGCCAACTGGATGCACTCAGTCAGGATTTGGATAGTAACATCGCTGTGAAAGGCAATGAAATTCAGGGCTACCTTGGTAACATTGCGAACCTTAATAGCGCTATTGTAAAAGTCGAGTCTCTTGGCGACAATGCCAACGATTTACGTGACCAACGTGATCTGATGACAGACAAGCTGTCAAAAATTATGAACGTTACCGTTACGGATTCTCCGCAAGGATACCAGGTTCAGATGAATGGACAGGCACTCGTTACAGGCGGGGCGGTTCAAGTAGCGGTAGATCCTGCTTTTCTCAATGCTGCATATACAGCAGGAACGCTCACCAACGGTGAGGTTCACGGGATGATCAAGTCCAGAGACACTTTGGTGAGTGATTATCAGAAACAAATGGATGACCTGGCCAATACACTTGCCAACGGAGAGATTCAGATTACATTGCCAGCAGGCTCAGTCCTGCCAGACAATACTGTTCTGGGTGGGGTGACATACACAGGGGCTGCACGTACACTGTCAGCTGATCTGACCGTTACGGTGAAAGGCCTGAATGGTCTACATCAACTTGGATATAGCATGGATGGAACGACTTCTCCTGGAGTACCATTCTTCACATCCTCTGATGGTGGAGCCGCAATTACAGCTGGCAATATCTCATTGAACGCCGCAATTCAGGCTGATCCGAATAAGATTGCAACATCTTTAAGAACAACTACTGATGCCTCAGGAGCAGAGACCGTAATCAAAGGGAATAATACACTGGCGAATTTGCTTGCCAATCTTAAAGATACACCGATGAAGTCAGCTGACGGTTTGCGTAATGCAACGATTGGTGCTCAGTTTAGTGCAATCGTTGGACAGTTGGGTGTTCAATCTCAGGAAGCGGCACGTCAGACGTCCAATTCCGAGTTCCTCGTAGAACAAGTGAACACTCGCCGTCAATCAGTCAGTGGTGTTTCTTTGGATGAAGAAATGGCTAATATGATCAAATTCCAGCATGCTTACAGTGCTTCTGCACGTTTTATGACGACATATGACCAATTACTCGAAAAATTAATTAACTCTACCGGCGTAGTAGGCAGATAATAGAAAGGAGTGACATAACAGACGATGAGAATTACTAATAATATGTTGAGCTCGCAATTGATTCTTAACTTGAACCGGAATGCACAACAGATGAATAGTACACAAACTCAATTGGCAACAGGACGGAAGATCAACAAACCTTCTGACGATCCGGTAGGGATTACGTACTCCCTTCGTTATCGTGCAGAACTGTCTTCCAATGAGCAGTATCAAAAAAATGTGGATAGCGCGGTATCATGGTTGGATTTTAATGATACAGTAATGGACCAAGCTGGCAGCGTGGTTCAGCGGTTGAGAGAACTGACGGTGCAGGCAGCTACGGGAACTAACCCTCAATCAGCACTAGATAGTATTAATGAAGAAGTGAAGCAATTAAAAGCACAACTTGTTGATATTTCAAACAGCACGTTGAATGGAAAGTATGTATTCAATGGTGAAACCTACGATGTTAAACCTTATGACTTTCCTACCAGTGCTGACGGTTCGTTTGATACAACGAATGCTGCTTCCATCGTTACTGATCCCGGTAAAATTAATTTTATCGTGGGTGAGAGTATCCAATTACCCATTAACGTAACTGGTAATGAAGTATTTGGTGATTCTACGGAAGCCGATAATCTATTCGTAATCTTTAATACGATTAGTCAAGCTCTTGCGAGTGGGGATCAAAAAGAATTGTCCAATCAGCTTACAAACATTGATACTCGATCGAACAAGATGCTCGCAATTCGTGCAGAGATTGGGGCGAAAACCAATCGCATCGAACTTATGCAAGGTCGATTAAGTGATCTTGAAGTGAACTTAACGGATCTGCAAGCAAAGGTTGAGGATGCGGATTACGCTGAATTATCAATTAAGTCTAAAATTCAAGAAAATATATATAATGCTTCACTTTCTGCTGGTGCTAAAATTATATCCCAGTCATTAGTTGATTTTCTTAGATAATAAAGGAGAGATCATCTAATGAGTACTCTTCCAGTGGTACAAATTCACACAACGCCCACGCTATTACATATCGATGCGGACATTGGTCAGTATTCGATTCGTCAGCCGAAGGCGGAGGTCCAGCTCCATACCAAGCCGGGTAAGTTAACGGTGCAGAGCCATGCGATAGAGCTGAATGTGGATCAGTCCAAAGCTTTTTCTGCCTATCATGGTGGGAATATGATCGATATGAATGCCCGAATATATTCGGGTATTCAGCAATTATTCATGCAGAATATGGCTGAACGTGTGCAACAAGGGAATGATATGGCAGCCATCCACAAACCAGGCAATACAATTGCCAATATTGTAGGAACCAATTGGCAAGCTAAGCCGTTCCCGGAGACACGCACGGCAGCTTCCTCTGATAATGTGGATGTACGTGTGTTTACGCAAGCACCGGACATTCGCTTTGAAGCAGCGGAATCCGAGATGAATGTAATTGTGAACAAGCCAGAGATTGAATATCAACGTGGTAAATTGGATATTTATGTGCAGCAATATGCTTCCATACAATACACTCCACCTGTTATAGATATAGGACTATGAAGGTTATAGGTTATAATAGGCTATAGACGGTTATGTTCGACATCCGCTATAGCTTTTTTTCGTACAGAACTGCTGCCAAGGAGGCGTTTGATATTTTAATTAGAACCAGTATGTTAGGTGAGATCGATGTACCTCTAGAGGATGTATATCATTTTGAAAAGGGGTTGCCTGGATTTGAGCGGGAAACTGACTTTGCATTAATTCCATGGGAGGGAACCCCTTTCAGCTATCTTCAATCCATAAATGAATCAGAAATTTCTTTTTTAATTGTTAGTCCGTTTGAGTTCAAGACAGACTATAGTTTTGAGTTGAGTAATGAGGACAAAGATGAGCTGAAGCTTGAAGATAAGGTAGCTGTATATGCGATTGTGACTATTCAGTCGGAAACAGTAAAATCAACTATGAATTTGTTGGCGCCGCTTGTAATGAATCCCGTTACTCTAAAAGGCAAACAAGTCGTGCTTCACCAATCCGGATATGAAACCAGACATCGGATCTGGTCCAATACCCTGCAATCGGTGAAAGGCGGAGATTAACTATGCTAGTACTGTCACGAAAAAAAGGAGAATCAATTATTATTCAGGATAATATTGAGGTGACTGTGCTTGCAGTGGATGGCGACACCGTGAGGATCGGAATCTCGGCACCTAACCATGTGGATATCTTTCGCCAAGAACTGTACGCTTCTATTCAGGAAGCCAATCGTGAATCTACAGCACCGCCTGTGTCCGACGTAGAAGCTTTTATGCAGTTTGTGCGCGATACTAAAGAGAAAGATAATTAGCGAATATTCTATTCCACTATAATAGTTTTTGAATATCTGACGATATATAGTATAGACGTTGTTTCAGAAGGGCGGCCGACCTTAATGTTGCGACGTTTACCACAAGGATGTGGAACTAACTTATTTCAGGGAGGAAACACTCAATGATTATCAACCACAATATTGCTGCAATGAACACTCATCGTCAACTGAACACCAACACAACAAACACGAACAAAGCGATCGAAAAATTGTCTTCCGGACTGCGTATCAACCGCGCTGGTGACGATGCTGCAGGATTGGCAATTTCCGAAAAAATGCGCGGACAAATCCGTGGTTTGGATATGGCTTCCAAAAATGCACAAGACGGTATCTCTTTGATTCAAACAGCTGAAGGTGCATTGAACGAAACACACAGCATTCTGCAACGTGTGCGTGAATTGTCTGTTCAATCGGCGAATGACACGAACACAGATGCAGACCGTGTTGAACTTCAAAAAGAAGTAACAGAACTGACTGCTGAGATTAACCGTATTTCGACTACAACAGAATTTAACACTAAAAAATTGTTGGATGGTGCTGGCGCAAGTGCTGTAGTATTCCATATCGGAGCTAACACAGGCCAAAGCATCACGTTGAATATTGGTAACATGGGAGCTACTTCCCTGGGTATTTCAACAGTTGCTATTGGTACTCAATCAGGTGCGAATGCTGCTATCTCTACTTTGGACGCTGCAATCGCATCCGTATCTGCTGAGCGTTCCAAATTGGGTGCAAACCAAAACCGTTTGGAGCACACAATCAACAACTTGGGAACGACTTCTGAGAACCTGTCTGCTGCGGAATCCCGTGTTCGTGACGTAGATATGGCAAAAGAAATGATGAACCAAACGAAAAACAACATCCTTGCACAGGCTTCTCAAGCGATGTTGGCACAAGCCAATCAACAGCCACAAGCTGTCCTGCAATTGCTTCGTTAATCTTTACAGAAAAAGAACCTTTGGACTTCCAAAGGTTCTTTTTCTGTTCCAATTATCTTAAATTTCAAAAAAAGCCCCAGTCGTTTATAGATTATAAAAATAAAATAAATTCATTTTACTATAAACAGTATTGATGTTTCTGTCGATATATAAAGTAAGATGTTGCACTGATGGGTAAGCCAGCCTTAAAGTCGTAACGTTTACCACAAGGATGTGGAACTAACTTATTTCAGGGAGGAAACACTCAATGATTATCAACCACAATATTGCTGCGATGAACACTCATCGTCAACTGAACACTAACACAACAAACACGAACAAAGCGATCGAAAAATTGTCTTCCGGACTGCGTATCAACCGCGCTGGTGACGATGCTGCAGGATTGGCAATTTCCGAAAAAATGCGCGGACAAATCCGCGGTTTGGATATGGCTTCTAAAAATGCACAAGACGGTATCTCTTTGATTCAAACAGCTGAAGGTGCATTGAACGAAACACACAGCATTCTGCAACGTGTGCGTGAATTGTCTGTTCAATCGGCGAATGATACGAACACAGATGCAGACCGTGTTGAACTTCAAAAAGAAGTAACAGAACTGACTGCTGAGATTAACCGTATTTCGACTACAACAGAATTTAACACTAAAAAATTGTTGGATGGTGCTGGCGCAAGTGCTGTAGTATTCCATATCGGAGCTAACACAGGCCAAAGCATCACATTGAACATTGGTAACATGGGAGCTACTTCCCTGGGTATTTCAACAGTTGCTATTGGTACTCAATCAGGTGCGAATGCTGCTATCGCTACTCTGGATACAGCAATCGCGTCTGTATCTGCTGAGCGTTCCAAATTGGGTGCAAACCAAAACCGTTTGGAGCACACAATCAACAACTTGGGAACGACTTCTGAGAACCTGTCTGCTGCGGAATCCCGTGTTCGTGACGTAGATATGGCAAAAGAAATGATGAACCAAACGAAAAACAACATCCTTGCACAGGCTTCTCAAGCGATGTTGGCACAAGCCAATCAACAACCACAAGCTGTCCTGCAATTGCTTCGTTAATCTTTACGGTAGAAGAACCTTTGGACTTCCAAAGGTTCTTTTTTTGTTCCAATTATCTTGGATTTCAAAGTAGCCCGAGTCGTTATAGATTATAAAAATAAAATAAATTCATTTTACTATAAACAGTATTGATGTTTCTGTCGATATATAAAGTAAGATGTTGCACTGATGGGTAAGCCAGCCTTAAAGTCGTAACGTTTACCACAAGGATGTGGAACTAACTTATTTCAGGGAGGAAACACTCAATGATTATCAACCACAATATTGCTGCGATGAACACTCATCGCCAACTGAACACCAACACAACAAACACAAACAAAGCGATCGAAAAATTGTCTTCCGGACTGCGTATTAACCGTGCTGGTGACGATGCTGCAGGATTGGCAATTTCCGAAAAAATGCGTGGACAAATCCGCGGTTTGGATATGGCTTCTAAAAATGCACAAGACGGTATCTCTTTGATTCAAACAGCTGAAGGTGCATTGAACGAAACACACAGCATTCTGCAACGTATGCGTGAATTGTCTGTTCAATCTGCGAATGATACAAACACTAACGCTGACCGTGTGGAACTTCAAAAAGAAGTAACAGAACTGACAGCAGAGATCGATCGTATTTCTACAACAACTGAGTTCAATACGAAGAAGTTGTTGAATGGTGCTGGCGCAAGTGCTGTAGTATTCCATATCGGAGCTAACACAGGCCAAAGCATTACGTTGAATATTGGCAACATGGGAGCTGGTTCCCTAGGCGTTGGTGCAGGATCAGTAAGTATTGCTTCTCAAACAGGAGCGAATGCTGCGATCGCTACTTTGGATGCAGCAATCACATCTGTATCTGCTGAACGTTCCAAATTGGGTGCAAACCAAAATCGCTTGGAGCACACAATCAACAACTTGGGAACGACTTCTGAGAACCTGTCTGCTGCGGAATCCCGTGTTCGTGACGTAGATATGGCGAAAGAAATGATGAACCAAACGAAAAACAACATCCTTGCACAAGCTTCTCAAGCGATGTTGGCACAAGCTAACCAACAGCCACAAGCTGTCCTGCAATTGCTTCGTTAATCTTTGCACGAAGAGCCATCGAGGATTATCTCGGTGGTTTTTTTGTTTGATCATTATCCGGATTATACTAGGAATTATTTACTTGTTTATAATGCCTCAAGAATTCTAAATATTGTAGATACTTTTACCGATATACATAGGTATGGATTTGATTCGTAAATGCGAAATGAGAGGGAATACATGTCGAAAACTATTGCGTTATGCATGATTGTTAAAAATGAAGAGCAATTTCTTAGAAGATGTTTGGATAGTGTAAAAGATAAAGTTGATCAGATTGTCATTGTCGATACAGGTTCCACTGATAGTACACTTTCAATCGCCAAAGAGTACACGAAAGATATCGTTCACATGGAGTGGACTAATGATTTCTCCGTAGCACGTAATGAGTCCATACGTCATGCGAACACAGATTACATTCTTGTGCTGGACGCAGATGAATATCTGGAACAGACGACGAATTTGGCTGAGGAGTTACAATCTGGAGCAGATTACTATTTCACAAAAATATTTAACTTAATGTCAGGCGATCGTGGAATGAATCATCTAGCTATTCGTATTTTCAAGAATAAAATAGGTCTGTGTTATCAGAATCGCCTCCACGAACATTTGAATACAAGGGAACAAGAAGATCAGTTAGTAGCAGGTTATTCCAATCTGACCATTATGCATACTGGTTACATTGACGAGATAATGGAAGGCAGAGGGAAGGCTCAGAGGAATCTGGCTCTTATGTTAGTAGAAGTGAAGGAAAATCCCTCTGTCTATAACTTATTCAATATGGGCAGAACCTATATGTGGCTTGGTGAACATGAGAAGGCCATTAAATATTTACAAAAGGCATACCCATTAAGTAAAAATCTTACGATTGCCCCAGAGTTGATTGCATCTTTATGCAGGAGCCTTAGCGAACTAAATAGATATGAAGAGGCACTTACGGTTCTGGAACAAGCTGTAGATATTTATCCGCTCGAAGTTGATTTGTTTCATTTGCAAGCGCTGTGCTATATGGAAATTGGTTATCATAGAGATGCTTTGGCGTGTATGAACAGATGTTTGGAGATTGGGGACCAAGGTATTTCATTCACAGAAGGTAATGGCACTTACATCGCACATTTAAGGCTTGCAGAGTGGCATACAACACAAAATGAATATAATAAGGCGTATGAACATATTACAGAAGCGATCAAGTTTAAAGAGGGTTTTTTACCTGTGATTGGAAAGTATTTCGAAATTGTAGAAAAAGCAGGTCTTTCTCTAGACGAGATGTTTACAAGCGCCAATGATTTATTTTCAATAACTAACAGTAGAATGCTGGAGAAAATACTAGAGGCACTTTATCAACTGAGACATCCACTATTACAGAGATATCTAACTTTGTATGAGGTAACGGTCCAGAAGCATGTCATGGCTGTTGCAAGTCAATACGCCAAGGATTACAGCCAAGCCCGAGAGCAGTGGCTAGTACTACCCGAGCAAGAAGAGCAAAATGGAGTAGATATACTGTTGTTAGCAATTCTTCTTAAAGACGAGGTATTATTCAAGAAGGCTGGCCCATTACTTAATCTAAGTGAAAAAGAAAAGAAATTTTTAGCTATAGTTGTAAGGAATGAAGCGATCGATAAGTTAAGTTTAACAACGTATACAGAATGTATTTTAGAGAGAGTGTTAGTTCATTTGATTCGTTTACAAGAGTTCGAAGTAATGGAAACTATACTTGGCTATATGTGGCATGGACACGTTGAAATTAAGATTAAAGTGTGTCAGCATTTGGCGGATTATGGTTTCGGTGAAATTGCTATTGATTTATTACTGGAGCTGTTCAAGCTTCATCCAAGAAACAAAAATATTATAGAGTTATTAGGTGATGTGTGCTATAGATCGAATTATCTGCAGGATGCGCAGCTCTTTTACAGTGAGTTACTTGAATTATATGATAATTACAGTTCGCATGAACGAATGTATAATGTATATCTTAAATCCAATGATGAGACAGAAACGAATGCTTTATTAACTGTAATAAGCGAGAAGTTTAAACTGTGTTTATGGGTAAGATAGATTCTAAAATGTAATAAGAAGCTGTAAGGGAATTAGTTTTTTGAGAGTGATACCTAAACAGAGTTTAACAAATTAAGGGAGTCGACTATGGGTAATCTATCAGCTAAAACAAAACCACGTCTTGTAGCTCTGTGGCCCGAATGTGAAAATGTTCATCTGACGAAGGATCTTGGAATGATTCCGTTTATTTTGTATAAGTACCATGACTATAATTCATCAATAGCCTGTTACCAAATGGAGGAGTTCCCTTATTTAGATAATGAAGTTAAAGGACTGGGCGTTGAACGTATTGAAAATACAGGCGATATTTTGCGGGATGGGGACGAGTACCTCATTAAAAATGCGAATAATATCGATATCTTGTTTTTAATGGGGATCTACTCGTTTACATTAAGCTGGATTAATGTATATAAAACTTTTAATCCGAATGGAAAAATATATCTTAAGTTGGATGCAAACCTTTATTGGATGAACAGCATGGATATGACGAAAGACGTTTTAGAAATATTGGATAAATGCGATTTGATTAGCGTAGAGAGTAGCAGATTACATCATTATCTTAATCAAAAATGGCCATTGAAAATTGAATTAATACCTAACGGGTATTACAACTTTAGTGAAAGTAATGATGTTGCTTTTGAAGAAAAAGAAAATGTGATTTTAACAGTCGGAAGAATTGGAACTTTTCAAAAAGCAAATGATGTTCTTTTGAAAGCTTTTAAGTTAGTGAATGAGGAAATACCTGATTGGAGAATTAAAATTGTAGGGAACATGGAAGAAACATTCGTGGAGTATTTGCAAAGTTATTTTTCAGAGAATCCTACTTTGATGAAAAAGGTAGAATTACCTGGAGCAATCAATAATAGATTTGAGCTAGAAAAGGAATACAGAAAAGCTAAAGTGTTCTGTTTAACCTCGAGATGGGAAGGATTCCCTCTTGTTTTTACAGAGGCGGCTAGAGCTGGATGTTATGTGATTTCAACGGACATTGATCCGGCTTATGACATTACTTGCGGTGGCAAACTGGGGAGCCTTTTTCCGATTGATGACGTAGAAAAACTAGCAGAAACACTATTAGAAGTATGCAAAGATTCAGGACAAATTGAAAAAGTGTGCTATGAGATTCAAGAAGTCTCTAAAAGGAATTTTGATTGGGTCACTATTGGCAATAAGATTGATCGATTATTACATTTGAACTAAGTGGAGGAACTTTTGTGATTGAAATATCATTGCAAGAAAATACAGTGAAACTGACTAACACATATACCAATGAGTCTGAAGTTGTTTTAGATTTGGGGGTAAAACATAATAACTACACTGCATTAAGCTCCCAAAGATTGTATCAGGAATATACCAGTATGATAAACAACTATGAGGTTATTAAGAAATATACTTATGGTGAAACAACACTGCTTGATATTGTGGCAATTACAAGTCTTGTTTTCAATGAACTAATGAATGGTAAACACACTAATATAAGAGCGTTAGAAGTGGGCAGCTGGTTTGGGTGTTCGAGCTATTTTTTCGCTAACAGTTTAAAGACGTTTTCAGAGAATAATATACTTTTTTGTATGGATACATGGAATGGTAGTCCAGATACGATGAGTCACAGCATAGCTAATTATGAAAATGCATTTGAACATTTTAAAAGTGTAATGCGATATGCAGGGGTCTACGAAAGTATAAAACCAATAGTGTGTGACTCCACGGTAGGGATGGATATTCTACAAGAAAACTTCTTCGATATTATTTTTGTAGACGCTAACCACACTTACGATTATGTATATCAGGATATTGTTAAAGGAATCAAAAAAATTAAAGTAGGCGGACTCTTGATAGGTCATGATTGTGAATGCTACGCGGATGAGTTACCTCCCCATCTTTTACATGGAGACAATAAGCATTTGGATGGTATTGAGGGATACCATACAGGGGTTATCAAAGCTCTGGATGATATTTTTGGTCGAGATTATAGCCGTTTTAATGCTAGCCTCGTTTGGTACAAAAGAATAACTCAAGAAGATAAAGATATGATAATTCAATTGGAAAAGAAATCGAGTATTTCTTATCAGAGAACGGACGAACTGGTTAAGGCTATAAAAGACTCCATACAATTTATATACAATAGTAGTTTGGGTGAAAAAACGGAAACTACCCAAATTCTTCTTACTGATCTGGTTCAGGTGGCTCAAGAACTTGAGAATACGATGGCTGAAATTAGTGGGAAAATTAACAATAAGAGTATTAAGCTTAAAGCTAATTTGTTAAAAAGTGCTTTGATAGATTACCAGATTACGTATGAAAATGATTTCCCACAAGCTCTCATGGTATTAGAATCAAGTGTTATTGAAAGTTTTAATGACTTTTGGAAATGTTATTCAGAACTTGATGGAAGCCATGTTGAATAAAGTAGCCGGGAGGTGAAGTAGAAGAATGAAAGTCGTTATTTTAGCAGGTGGAAGAGGTACTCGGATAAGTGAAGAGTCTCATTTGAAGCCTAAACCCATGATTGAAATTGGAGATGCACCAATACTATGGCATATTATGAAAACTTATTCTTCCTTCGGATATGATGAATTCATTATATGTCTAGGATACAAGGGTTACATTATTAAAGAGTACTTTGCAAATTACTATCGACACATGTCTGAAGCAATTACGTATGATTTCTCTTCAGGATTGGATGCCACAGTAAGTGTTCATCGAAATTCAGTTGAACCCTGGAAAGTTACATTGGTGGATACAGGGTTAAATTCCATGACTGGCAGCAGAATTAAGAGAATTGAACCATATGTAGGAAATCATCCATTTATGCTAACATATGGAGATGGTTTAGCTGATATTAATATTGAGCAGTTGGTGAAGAGTCATAGGGAAAGTGGGAAGCTAGCCACGATTACAGGCGTACAACCAGATGGCAGGTTTGGACGACTCGAACTGGACGGTAATTCGGTCACTGGCTTCACAGAGAAGGTAAAGGGTGATGGCGGTTGGATCAATGGTGGTTTTATGGTCTGCCAACCAAAAGTTTTTAGTTATATCGAAGATTTTGAAAGTACAATTTTAGAGCAAGAACCGTTACAAAATTTAGCAAAAGATGAACAACTTAATGTCTATAAACACGAAGGGTTTTGGCAGCCAATGGATACTCTCCGTGAAAAAATTATATTGGATGAGCTTTGGCACGGACATAAAGCACCTTGGAAGGTTTGGACAGATTAGAATATATACAGATAATGGAGGGTATATGTTTAAGACTTCGATGACTGAAGATGAGTTACAAAAGTATGTTATTCATCAATTAAATAATTTCTATCCAGACAACCGGTTATCGAATAAAGAATATATATTCAAAGGGACAATAAGGGAAGCGCTTGAACGCACGCATGTTTGTTTCAAGCATGTTTCACTACCAGCGTATCATCGCGATGGGACAACGTATTTCTCTCATTTGCACTCCGATCAATATACCGTCTTTTTATGGTTTTTATCTAATACGATATGGAGAAGATTCGAAGATGCTGAAATAGCTGCTAAGTTGTTTAATCTAAACAAGGCACTGAACGGTTTTCTGTGTATGTATGATGCAGATTTACCTGATATTTTTCTTGTTTTGCATGGGAACGGAGTAGTGTTGGGCAAGGCTTCTTATAGTAACTTCTTCGTATGTTATCAGGGATGTACTGTGGGGGCAATAGAGGGCCAATACCCTAAACTAGGTCGTGGTGTTGCTTTAGCTCCTAACTCAACAGTAATTGGTGAATGTAATGTGGGGAATTTAGTCACTATAGGGAATCAAGCACTCCTCAGAAATACAGATCTGAGTGATGGTTCATTGTACTACCGTCATATAGATACAGGTAAGCATATAATTCAATCAACAGACACTCCTTGGGCACAGACATTTTATAATGTAACTATATTATGACATGGAGATGAATCCTGACAGTGAGAACAATCTTAGTTAGTGGTGCAGATGGTTATATAGGACTTCATTTGACGAGTTTACTTGAAGCTTTAAATTACAAGGTGCTTAAAGCTACAAGGCATCCGTATGGAGATATAATGATGGATTTTAGTCAACCAGCCGAGATTGCAAATATAACGTGTAACAGTATTGACCTTATGGTACACTGCGTTCCTCCTATTTCAAATAGTTCCTCAGATTGCACTGAAAGAACTGATGCTGACAATACTTCAAGTGTGTATGCTGCGTTGAATTTTTGTGAAAAGAATGGAATCCCTTCATTTATATATGTATCTAGTTTTCATGTTTTTGGTGACCCTCATGGGAGGTTAACAGAGAAATCATTGCCAAAACCGAGCAATAATTACGGATATGCACATCTGAATGCTGAACAGACTGTACAGATGTTTGATTCATTGAATAGGGTGAGGACATGGATAGTTCGTCCATCTAATGTATTTGGCGTTCCGGCTGATATGGACAAATTTAGAAGATGGGATCTCATTCCCTTCTCATTTTGTTTAAGTGCACTTGAAAAACGTGAAATAGCACTTCAAACATCTGGAAGGCAACTTCGCAACTTCGTGAGTGTGTCTGATCTTTGTAGGAAAATAGTGTGGATTATTGAGAAGCAACCAATCGAGCGTATATTACATGCATACGGTAAGGAGACATTGAGTGTGTTAGATTACGCCGAAATTGTTAAAAAAGTAGCTAAAGTGAATTTTCAAATACCAATTCAAATAACAAAGCCAGACGGCAGTGATAAATATTCTTTTTTTGATTTTACTAGTTTATATGATTCTCCAGATACAACTCCTAAGGAACGTTTGGCTGATTTTGTGAATGGGATGTTTGAAGCCATAATTAGAATAAAATAGGCCTAATTAATGAAAGCAAAGACGAGGTAGCGCTATCTTAACCAACAGTAGATGCTTTGAAACTATATATAAAAATTATGGAATTTCCAATGATAGAATTATTTAATAATTCTATCATAATACATTGTAGGCAAAGGAAGGTAATTATGGAATCGTTAAGTAAATTGCATCAAGCTCTTTTATTCATTGGACAAAACGATGCAACAGAAAGCAGGACGCTGGCCTGGCTTAAGGAAATTGAAGAATTGGTTCATTACCCTGAAGGAAGTATTAGGGATGAAATAACAGGGCCCATTTTAGATACTATTTATAATGAGAATATTATACTTAGAAAGCAACTTTCTAACGGTTTGGTATTTGATTTTTACTATAGAACTAAAATTGCTAGGGATTTTTTAATGTCAACTCCAGAAATACCTAATCATGTTTGGGAACCTCAAACAACAAAATTATTATTGCTGTTATCTAAAAATTTCAAGCAAATTTTAATTGGTGGCGCTTATTTCGGTGATCAAGCTATACTTTTGGCTAACGAAATTAAGAAGAACAATGGAGTTGTACATGCATTCGAACCGAATCTTGATCAGTTTAATATGCTTAATCATAATGCTGAAATCAACGGGATTAATAACATTAAAACATGGAGAATGGGGCTTTGGAAAGATAGTGATAATTCCTTTCGCCTCGTAGGTGAAGATTCATTTGCTCATGCGGAGTCTGTTATACACAACTCTACTAAGAATGACGAAGATATTTTTAATACAGTATCGATAGTTGACTATTTACAAAAACAAGAGATAAAAAAACTTGATCTGATTATGCTCGATATTGAGGGGTTAGAGTATTCTGTTTTACAAGGAGCTCAGGGTCAATTGGAGCTTCCTGCTCCAGATGCACCAATCATTATTTTTGAAGTGCATAGGAGCTATGTGGATTGGAGTAATGGCCTTGAGAACAGTGAAATAATTCAGTTCTTAAATGATTTTGGATATTCTGTTTTTGCGATAAGAGATTACAATTCAAATGTTGATATGACAGATATGCCGATTGAGATTATTCCTCCAAATAGAGTGTTTCTGGAAGGCCCCCCTCATGGGTTTAACATGCTTGCTGTTAAAGATACTTCAATTCTTAACTCTACGCTGTTTAAAATATGTAATGACGTTAGTCCCAAACTGTTACAACATAAAAATACTTATTTACATCAACCAAATAAATGAAGACCATGAATTAGTCGAATGAAAACAGAAATAAAAATTATGGCACTTTAAGGAGAATAAATAATGTTAGTTCAGCCTGTACCTTTGCACCAGGCAGCGATATTGGAAATGGAGCCTATTGAGGACAGTCGGGGTTATTTTGCAAGAGCCTTCTGCAAAAAGACATTATTGGAGCATGGTATTCATTTTGATATGGTTCAATCAAATGTTGCGTTTAACCGTCATTCCAACACGTTGAGAGGAATGCACTTTCAACTGCCCCCCTTCTGCGAGGAAAAGATTGTTTCTTGCTTTCAAGGAGCCATCTACGACGTTATCATTGACCTCAACCGTGAGAGCAGCACATTCGGGAACTGGTTTGGATTAACTCTATCTGAGGAAAACCGCTTATCTTTATATGTACCAAAGGGTTTTGCCCATGGATATCAGACGCTTACAGAAAACACTAGCATTCATTATATGGTCAGTGAGTACTATACTCCTTCTCATGAGTCTGGAGTTCGTTGGAATGATGAAGTATTTGGGATAGAATGGCCACTTAAGAATGATCTCATTATTTCTCATAAAGATGAGCAATGGAAGGACTTTAATATAAACACCGATGGAATGATTTTGTGAGAGGAGCAAAAGATGAATAATTATACAGCAACGCAGATCCTTGAAACTTTAGAATCTGGACATGAGGCTATCTATTATTTGGAAGATTATATCTATCGTTGCGAACTAGGATCTTTTGAGATCACAATATTAGATAACTTGGTTAATCTACTTTTCGCACTTGAAAATGCTACATCGAACGTTGATCTACCACACCGAATTAGAGAGATCAATGCTAATATAATATTTTATATTGATCAAATCAAACAAAATGTATTGAATGATGAATTAGAAATGTGTATATATGATTTTCGCTTTCATATTCGCTCTCTATTCCGTATTTTAGAATTAGAAATCGCCTATATTGTAGAAAATTTTGTGAATAAAGGCGATTACCCGCGTTTTTATCCTGAAATAGGAATCGTTGATCATAATGAAATTGCCGCAAAAAGGGATGTTGCTAGATGTAAAGTAAGTGTCATCTTGGTTGCGTACAACAATTTAAATTATACACGTGATTGTGTGGAGAGTATTATAGCTAACACGGATGATGTGGAGTTCGAATTGATCTTAGTGGATAATGGATCAACTGATGGAACAAAGGAATATTTTGACTCCATCCCAGGCGCGAAGGTTATCCATTTGAAGCATAACCTACATGTTGTGAAAGGTTTTAATATGGGCTTGATGGCAGCAGAAGGTGAATTTTCTGCTGCAGTATGTAACGATTTCATTTTTTCACCAAAATGGTTGAAAAATTTAATTACTTGTATTGAATCAGATCCTAACATTGGTTATGTGTCTCCAGGGGCGACCTTTATATCTAATATGCAGGAAATTCCGATTCCTTTTGTTTCCAAAGAGGACTTTCAGGAAAGAGCAAGAGAATTCAATGTAAGTGACCCTTCAAAATGGGAAGAACGCGTTGTTCTATTGCCCAATGTTTTATGTTGTCCCACGGCTCTCCTTGAGCGTATTGGTTATTATGATACTCGCTTTTTCCGTGGTGAATTTTCGGACGATGACATAAGCTTTAGAATTAGACGAGCGGGATATAAGCTCGTATATTGTGGTGATACTGTGACTCATCACTACGGTAGTTTGACTACAGTAGTTGACCACCAAACAAATTCCTTGGAAGAGGGAAGAGTAACTTTCCAGGAAAGATACGATTTGGATGCTTGGTTGGATGCGCGTATGAATGTAGCCTATCTCGATATTGATGAAAAATTACTTTCAGGAGTTAATTCGATTCTGGGCATTGATGTAAAATGTGGGGCTACTTTACTGCAATTAAAGAATCGTATTTGGTCAAGTTATGGGAATAAACCAATGGTTTCTGTTTGTTCTACGGAGAGAAAGTATGATCTGGATGTTAGAAGTATTTCTGAGCAAGTCATTACACTGGACAATTTAATTCAACTCCATTCTGTTGAAAACGTCAATGTTGACTTAGTTTATATTGAAAAACCATTGGATTTGTATTCAGATGATTTGGATACTATTTTTAGTAGTGTTGCTGACAAGATGAATACCAATGGCAAGTTGATTTTTATGGTTAACAACGGAATTAGTATTGAAGTGCTATACGAAATGTTGAACTCTTCTCATTCTGTTCATAATCGTAAGCATTACATCCCTGAAGTAATTTGCAGTCAGGCAAGGATATATGGTTTTGAATCAACTTCGATAATTAACTATGCCCCACAACGAAGTGCTGATAGTGATCAGATGGTTGGTAATTTAGCAAGTTTTTTAGCTAATGGTGAGGAAACAGAAACGGAATATCTGAAATCATTACTAAACCATACTTATGGATTATATCAAATGAACTTCGTTGGAATTTAAATTTATATGAAAGTCAAGAGGTTGATATGGTGAAAACAGGCTTCGTGAATCGTAACTTTTGGTTAGGGAAAAATGTGTTTATAACTGGACACACTGGCTTCAAAGGTAGTTGGCTGACTCTTTGGCTTCATAATATGGGGGCGAAAGTTACGGGGTACTCTTTGGATATTCCTTCAAGTCCTTCGTTATTTAAACTAGGTAATATTGAAGAGGTTTTAGTTGAATCCACTACAGACGGTAATGTTACTGACTTATTAAATCTTACTCAATCTATAAATAGAGCTAATCCGGAGATCATTATTCACATGGCTGCACAACCTCTAGTTAGAAAATCATATGAAAGTCCTGTTGAGACATACGCAACCAATGTAATGGGTACTGTTAATGTGATGGAAGCAGCGCGTAGTTGTTCATCGGTCCGCGTAATTCTGAATGTTACTACAGATAAATGTTATGAAAATCAGGAATGGGAGTGGGGATACAGAGAAATTGATCTGTTAGGTGGACATGATCCCTATTCAAGTAGTAAAGCTTGCTCAGAACTCATCACCTCGGCATATCGTCGTTCTTTTCTTCAATCCTCTGGGATAAATGTAGCTACTGCGAGAGCTGGCAATGTAATTGGTGGAGGAGATTGGGCTGAGGATCGACTCATCCCTGATTTTGTTAAATCACTGATTAACGGAGAGAAGATTCATATTCGTAATCCCGGTGCTATTCGTCCTTGGCAACATGTACTGGAACCCTTATCGGGTTATCTGCTACTTTGTCAAAATTTATACTCTGAAGAATTTAATTATGCTGAGGCTTGGAACTTTGGACCTCAGCATGATGATGCTAGATCTGTTGATTGGATCGTTAATCAGATGCTTAGCAAATGGCCTCACGATAATCTGGGATACAACATTATAAACCAAGATTCAAAACATGAAGCAAACATGCTTAAACTGGACTGCTCGAAGGCTCTGAAGCACCTTAACTGGTTTCCCAAGTGGTCTCTCGATAAAGCACTGGATTATACAGTTCAGTGGTATGTTGATTACTTGGTGGGGAAAAGTGTTAGAGAGGTATGCGAGTTTCAAATTAGCCAATATGAAAAAGATAGTGTGACACAAAGTTAAACTCTAATATAGCTTAAAATTTTTGAGGAGACTTGGGGAATTATTCATGTCTATAATTTATGCATACAATCCTATCGTTATGTAATAGTGTATTGGCTACACATTCTTGGTAATAGTAAGGGCAACATAAACGAGATCATTCTCAATCTATCCAACGTATTCAGTATCTGATTGAATGTAGTACATTCTAGATGTTTATTTTAGAAACATTCATTGTACTAATAAATATCTATTCAATCTCAATCCTCGATAACCGATAAATATAATAAATAATTCCATCGGGGGATGAACGATGAATATACAGTTTTCACTTTCTACCAATGTTGCCAATAGCACATCGGTTGCAAATGGCACTCAAGGTGAATCCCGTGGCAAACAAGACAGCGCTCTGTTACAAGCTGTTAGAAGCGGGACAGAGTTATCCAGGCTTGAACTGCAAGGTGTTAACATTCCATTTGGAGACGAGCAGCTTATTAAAGCAATAGACAGGGCTGTTAAAGCTCTGGCCGGCCCTACGACAACTCTGGAAATGAGTGTCCATGAGAAGAGCCGCCAAATTTTAGTCAAAGTGCTCAATAAGGAAACGGGTGAACTGATTCGTGAAATTCCTCCAGAGAAGACACTGGACTTGGTAGCAAAGATGATGGAAATAGCCGGGATTATAGTCGATGAAAAAGTATAAGGAGGTTAATTTAGATGAATATGCGTATTAATGGTTTTTCTGGCATGGATATTGATAGTATGGTTAAGTCTCTTATGACAGTTAAACGAGTTCCATTAGACAAGTTGAATCAGCAAAAACAAATTCTCGAATGGACACGTGATAGCTATCGAGAGATAAATAGCAAAATTGTTCAATTGAGTGATAAGCTGCAAAAAATGAGCTTTTCTGATGCTACGAATACTCAAAAATCAACAGTAAGTGGTAATACAACGGCAGTCAGGGCAGAAGCCACATCTGAGGCGAGCTCGGTTCCTTTTTCAATTACAGAGATTAAGTTGGCCAAACAAGCTCAAATGCAAAATAATTCTAGACTGGAAATCGCTAATCAACCTACTGCCAAGGTTACGCTGGATACAACTTTAGCAGATTTGACAGGGACAAGCGCTCCTTCATATGATTTGAATATCAATGATAAGTCAGTTAGTTTTCTGAGTACAGATTCTTTATCTGTTGTTATAGCACGCATTAATTCAAGCATACCAACGGTAACGGCAAATTTTGATGAAATTAGCGGGAAACTTTCAATAACTTCAAAAGAGTATGGGAAAGTCATTTCAGATACGGGGACAGGTGGTACTCAGCAACCTAGTACACTGAGTACAGCTTTAGGATTAACAATTTCTCCTCCTACTGCTGGTGAAGTTTCAATAACGAATGGTACAGATACCGTGAAATATACACTAAATGATAATAAGTTAAAAATTAATGGTATTAACTTGACATTTTTAGAAGAAACGACAGCAACTAATCCTACCACAATCACAACACAATCTGACCCGACCAAGGCTGTAGACACCATAAAATCTTTTGTTGACACATATAATGAATTACTGGGATTGTTAAATGGAAAAATCTCAGAGCAAAAGTTTCGTGATTTTCAACCTTTGACAGCTGATCAAAAGAAAGATATGAAAGAAGACGACATTAAGAATTGGGAAGAAAAAGCCAAAAGTGGACTCTTGAAGAACGATTCAATTCTTAGTGCGGCTGTTAACTCAATGAGGACGGTAGTTACAGGGAACTTGAAAATGCTAAGTGAAGTAGGGATTACAACTGGACAATATTATGAAAAAGGTAAGTTGCAGATAGATGAAAGTAAACTTAAGGATGCTCTTACGACTAACCCTGACAAAGTTCTAAACATATTCCGCGGCTCAGTTTCTGATGTAAATAGTAAACCTCTATTTAGTGAAATGCGTGGAGAGCTTAATTCTACACTAGACATGCTAGTTAAAAAAGTGGGTACATCGAAATTGGACTCTAATGCTAGTATGACGCTGAAAACAGAAAGTATTATGGGTGAGCAATTGAAGCAGTATAATAAAAGAGCATCTGAGATGGAACGAAAAGTTACAGATTGGGAAAAACGCTATTATAAGCAGTTTGCTGCTATGGAGAAAGCAATGAGTCAGTTTCAATCGCAGTCTTCCAGTTTGGCAAGCTATTTTCAATAATTAATGAGGAGGAATAATTTAGTATGATATCATCTCCTTACGAGAAATATAAGCAATCTTCAGTACAAACCTCTACTCCAGGTCAATTGGTAATCATGTTGTACGATGGAGCAATTAGATTTACGAAAACGGGTATGGAAGGCATTGAAGCAAGGGATTACTCTAAAGCGAATGTTAACCTTGGCAAAGCTCAGACTATTGTCAGTGAGTTGATGTCTACCTTAAACCAATCCTATCCTGTGGCTAAAACTTTGTTCTCGCTCTATGAGTATATGAACTATTTACTAATTCAAGCAAATGTAAAAAAAGAAACCGAATACGGAGAAGAAGTATTGGGATACTTGCAGGAATTGCGGGAAACATGGGTTGTCGCTAGTAAACAAGTGGCGGGAAATATATCAAATGAGTAGTGAAAATCAGTCAGAGTTGGATATTCTTCTCCAACAACTATTAGATTTAACACTGAATTTTACAGATGAATTGAACACTAAGGCTTCTGAAGATATGGAATATTTTGTTAATGAGCGTCAAGATTTAGTTCAACAATTACGGCTGATTATGGACGTGCAAAAGATGGATGATTTGCAAAAAGAAGAACTCAAACGTATTTTGACTTATGATGTCATGATACAAGAACGTATGTTATCGGTTAAAAATGAAGCACAAGAATGGTTGCTGCAGCGAAATTTAGCCAAAACACAACGTAGTATATATGAAAATAAGTATGCAACTGAAAGTTACCTTATGGATAAACGAAAGTAGAAATAAAGTTGAAGACCCGTACTCAGTACGGGTCTTCTTCGTTTGAAAATTTTATATATGTATTAGTATTACTAATTTATTGTCTGGAATCTACTGTTGCTTTTCAGAGGCTTTCAATATGTAAATGCCAAAGGAATGTATTATTGATCTTAAGGAATTATATTCTGGCTTACAAGCTAAAATATTGAAATAAATGAATTTGTAATTATGTCATTCACTCGTTATCTGAACAATAAACTCCCATCCAATCACCTATCATTAATACATCAAAAATAGACTTATCAACTCTCCAATTACCTGATATATTCAAGTTATCCCACCTTTCAACACAATCCCCAATTAATCTACAAAAAATTCCAAGAAAACATTTACTTTTCCAATTGACAATGGATAACTTTGGATGGTATTATCTGAATTGTGAGCTAAGGTTAAGGCCGAAAGCTTCACTTCATTTGATGACGAAGGGAATGTTAGTGCATGCAAGGTAAAGTAAAATGGTTCAACGCAGAAAAAGGTTACGGTTTCATTGAGACTGAAGATGGCGGCGACGTATTCGTACATTTCTCCGCAATTCAATCCGAAGGATTCAAAACTTTGGAAGAAGGTCAATCCGTAGAATTCGACATCGTCGAAGGCGCGCGTGGACCGCAAGCAGCTAACGTAATCAAATTATAATCATCCGGACAATCCGACCTACATATATGGTTAGATGGTTACCAAATTGAATTATCGCTAGCATCAGACTCCGGTACGTTTCGGGGTCTTTTTTTGTTTTGATAGATTCGAGATTTAAAGATCATCCGAAGAACATTATTCTAATGAATTTGATAGATTTTAGAGATAGATTGAAGTTCATTTTACATAATAGATTGAGTATGCTCAAAAACGGTTAATTACATCATCAAGCGCCTAATAATTCATACCAACTAAATATTCGATTATGGCTGAATATGATGAAATATCGCGAAATATGGCGTTATGCCTATGTTGGCAGATGTGGCTTCAACAGATGTCATTATTCGGTCACCGGGAGTTTTTACATGGCGCTTACATTCGTGTTATAATGAAGTGGCAAAGGAAAAAGGAGGAGTGCCCTATGAATTTAAGTATTCGAGGTCAACAAATCGAGGTTACTGATGCTTTGAAGGATTATGTCGACAAAAAGTTGAGTAGACTCGAGAAGTATTTCGATGCACCCCTTAACTCTGACGGTGCTGTTACATTGAGCACGACGAGAGGTTTGCATACGGTAGAGGTGACGATCCCTTTGAAAGGCATTGTGCTCCGCGCTGAGGATGAGAGCGACGATATGTACGCATCCATTGACTCCGTGGTGGACAAGCTGGAACGTCAGATCCGCAAACACAAAACAAAAATTAACCGTAAGTTCCGCCAGGAAGGCAGCCTGAAAACACTCTTCGTTGAAGATCCAACAGGTACTGTAGCTACAGCTGAACTGGATGCGGACACGGATGACGATGATCTGGAAGTTGTACGGACTAAACGCTTTATGTTGAAACCAATGGACGTGGAAGAGGCCATCCTCCAAATGAACATGGTTGGTCACAATTTCTTCGTATTCTCCAACATTGACAGTGAAGAAGTTAGCGTTGTTTACAAACGGAACGATGGCAAGTACGGATTGATCGAACAAGGTTAATCTTAACGTACAGGATCATCGGATCGGACATGCGTATGAATATCTAATAATAATGAAGACAGGGACTGTAGTTTCCTGGATTAGACTAACAAGAGCTTCCATCCCTTAGGGGATGGGGCTCTTTTGTGCGTAGAGGAGCTGGGAAATCACCTTTGGAAATAAAATGGTGAAACTATTCCCTATGCTGCTGCGTCTAATAAATAGTAAGTAGAAGCACAAACTGTAAAAGTTTACTGCCAGATTCCGATGCTTACGAAAATATTCGTATACCTACATTCGAGAACTGGATATTGAGACTTCCATCCAAATTTACCATCAAAATTCGTTGACAGGGCTGTCTATCCTGCAAAACGAAACATGACAATCGAACGCTTCCGCTAACGACTATGATTTTTTGCACTTAAACTCCATTTGATATGTCTCAGAAGTTCAAAGAAGTGTGCCGTGGCGTGTTGCGGCGGCCCTTACAAACTGTTACAATTTATGCAAAGAGAATCATTGTCCTGATGAGGAATTGTCAACGAATGATCGCTAATCATAATCAATGACAGGCACAGCACCATGAACATGATTCGCAAGGCTCGGGCTTCGGCTAGATTTTTAATAACCGAATCCTTTTGAATACCGAATCAGCTTCATGAGGAACCCTTGGCAAGCCTGGAGTTGATTCATCCATATTACTTTTTATATTGTTTGTCACCCCCGGGCAAGTGGATGCACAACATCCATCCGATGGTGTCGCGTGGCGGCAACAGGGGGTCTATTCTGTTTTGCACGAAAGGGGTATACCATGCTAGGACTTGTCAAAAAGATCTTCGGCGACATGAATGAACGTGATGTTAAACGTCTGATGAAGACGGTCGATGTGATCAATAAACTGGAACCACAATTTCAGGCGTTGTCTGATGAACAACTGAAAGGTAAAACGGACGAATACCGTGCTCGTATTGAAAAGGGAGAAACAACAGATGAGCTTCTTCCAGAGGCATTTGCAACCGTACGTGAGGCATCACGCCGTGTACTGGGCAAACGTCACTACGATGTACAGATGCTGGGCGGTATCGCTCTGCATGAAGGCCGTATTTCCGAGATGAAAACGGGTGAAGGTAAAACGCTGGTAGGAACACTTCCGGTATATCTGAACGCGTTGATGTCCAAAGGTGTACATGTGGTCACGGTCAATGACTATTTGGCACAGCGGGATAGCCAGGAAATGGGACAAATCTATGAATTCATGGGCATGACGGTAGGGGTTAACCTGAGCGGTATGGACCATGCTTTGAAACAACATGCATATGCATGTGATATTACGTACGGAACGAACAACGAGTTTGGTTTTGACTATCTGCGTGACAACATGGTGCTGTACAAAGAGCAAATGGTACAACGTCCACTGTTCTTCTGTATCATTGATGAAGTAGACTCCATCCTGGTCGATGAGGCGCGTACGCCACTCATTATCTCCGGACAAGCTCAGAAGTCGACGGATATGTACTATGCAGCAGATCGTTTTGTGAAGCGTTTGGTGCCGGAAGAAGACTTTACAGTAGACATTAAGGTGAAATCCGTAGCGTTGACTGAGGCGGGCGTGGCAAAAGCAGAGAAAGCATTTGGTATCGAGAACTTATATGATCATGCCAATGTAACTCTCAACCATCACATCGTACAGGGCTTGAAGGCGAACGTAATTATGCGTCGTGACGTGGATTATGTAGTCAGTGATGAGGAAGTTATGATCGTTGATGAATTCACAGGTCGTCTGATGTCTGGACGTCGTTACAGTGATGGATTGCACCAGGCGATTGAAGCCAAAGAAGGCATTGAAGTACAAAACGAGAGCATGACGCTTGCTACGATTACCTTCCAGAACTATTTCCGGATGTACCGTAAACTTGCGGGTATGACGGGTACAGCGAAAACCGAGGAAGAAGAGTTCAAAAAAATCTACGGTCTCGAAGTACTGCAAATTCCAACCAACCGTCCAAACAAGCGGGATGACATGGCAGATGTCGTGTATAAGAGCATCGATGGCAAGTTCAATGCCGTTGTAGAAGAGATCGTTGCACGTCACAGTAAGAACCAGCCGGTTCTGGTAGGTACAGTATCCATCGAGAACTCGGAGCGCCTGTCTGACATGCTCAAACGCCGCGGTGTAAAACACCAGGTATTGAATGCCAAGTACCATGCGGAAGAAGCAGAGATCATCTCAGGAGCTGGTCAAGCGGGTGCAGTAACGATTGCAACCAACATGGCTGGACGGGGCACGGATATTATCTTGGGTGAAGGTGTAGCTGAAGTAGGCGGCCTTCATATCATCGGTACAGAGCGTCACGAATCACGCCGGATTGATAATCAGCTGCGTGGTCGTGCGGGACGTCAAGGTGACCCGGGTTCAACGCAATTCTACCTGTCACTCGGCGATGAATTGATGAGACGTTTCGGTGCAGACAATGTATTGAACATGATGGAACGCCTTGGTTTTGAAGAAGACCAACCGATCGAGAGCCGGATGATTACCCGTGCAGTAGAATCAGCGCAGAAACGTGTTGAAGGTAACAACTTTGACGTTCGTAAAGTCGTTCTCCAATACGATGATGTCATGAACCAACAACGTGAAATTATATATAAACAGCGCCGCGAGGTACTGGAGTCCGAAAATATTAAACAAATCGTTATGGATATGATCAAACCTTCCATTGAACGTATCGTTGAAGCACATTGTGGTGACGATATTCCAGAAAACTGGGAGCTGCAGGAAGTTGCCGATTACATGAACAGCAAATTGCTGGATGATGGTTCGGTAACAAAAGATGATCTGTGGGGTAAGGAAGCAGAAGAGATTATCGAGTATCTGTTCGAGAGAGTTCAGAACAAGTACAATGCACGTGAAGAGCGAATTGGCGAAGATATGGTTCGTGAGTTCGAGAAAGTGGTTGTGCTTCGTGCAGTAGACAGCAAGTGGATGGATCATATTGATGCTATGGATCAATTGCGTCAAGGTATCCACCTTCGTGCCTACGGCGGTACAGATCCACTGCGTGAGTACCAGTTCGAAGGCTTCGAAATGTTCCATCAGATGATCGCTTCGATTCAGGAAGAAGTAGCGACTTATGTGATGAGAGCACAGATCGAGAGCAATCAGGAGCGTCAAGCGGTTGTTGAGGAAAGCCAGATCTCGACAAGCGGTGAACCTGCTGAGAAACGTCCAGTGAAGGTTTCTGACCAAATCGGACGTAACGATCCATGCCCATGTGGTAGTGGTAAGAAGTTCAAACAATGCCACGGTCAAGAGTAGGCGATCGGAAGATGCTACTGCAATCGGAGTGATATGGTGTAAAGATTGCTGGCTCAACTTAAATAGCATGACATGAACGGCTCCTTGCAGCCGGGCATTCCATAGGATGAAGTGAAGGATGCAAAACCGGTTAATGGTGCATAGTTATAATAATATGACCATGATCATGGAGAAGAGATATACTGATACAACAGTAGTCTCAACACCAGGGTGGCGCATCACTTACTTGATCTGGAGGAATCCCCTGGATGCGGGGAGCTTATCTTAATGAAAAGAGGAATTGCACATGATCGATCCAAACGTGAAGCATGACCTGCGTGAAATAGGCAAGAAACTAACAAACCTTAGGGGGTCTCTTTGACTTAGATCTGAAGCAAGAGATGATTGGCAACTTCGAAGTGAAGATGTCTGCCCCGGATTTCTGGGATGATAGTGACAAGGCGCAATCCGTAATCGCTGAGCTAAATGCGGTGAAGGGATCTGTGGATCAATACACCAAACTTCAGCAGGATTATGATGATGCGGTGATGATGATAGAGCTGGCGGATGAAGAAGGCGACGAAGACCTCGCTACCGAGATTGGTAACAGTATTACAGCGATCGTGAACAAAGTCGCAGAGTTCGAACTTCAACTTCTGCTGAATCAGCCGTACGACAAGATGAATGCGATTCTGGAGCTTCACCCGGGTGCGGGTGGTACCGAGTCCCAGGATTGGGGACAGATGCTGCTCCGGATGTACACACGTTGGTCCGAGAAGCGTGGCTTCAAGGTTGAGGTATTGGATTATCTGCCAGGTGATGAGGCTGGGATCAAGAGTGTTACGTTGTCGATCAAGGGACATAACGCTTATGGTTATCTGAAAGCCGAGAAGGGTGTACACCGACTGGTGCGTATCTCTCCTTTTGACTCATCGGGCCGTAGACATACGTCCTTTGTATCCTGTGATGTGGTACCGGAGATTGATGACACGATTGAATTGGATATTCGGACAGAGGATCTCAAGATCGATACGTACCGGGCAAGTGGCGCGGGTGGACAGCATATCAATACCACCGACTCTGCCGTACGGATTACTCACCTTCCGACAGGTGTAGTTGTAACGTGTCAGAATGAACGTTCACAGATCAAGAACCGTGAGCGAGCGATGACGATGCTCCGTTCGAAATTGTATGAGCGTAAAATTGAAGAGCAAAAACAACAGCTGGATGAAATCCGAGGAGATCAGTCGGATATTTCATGGGGTAGCCAGATTCGCTCCTATGTGTTCCATCCCTATAGTATGGTAAAGGATCACCGTACAAGTGTAGAGACAGGAAACACAGGAGCAGTAATGGACGGCGACCTCGATGCATTCATCGATGGTTATTTGCGTAGCCAGATTAAAGTAGAAACCGATTAAAATAAGTTCCTGTATGGACCCATACGTGTAGGCGTATGCTGGTGTATACAGGAGCTTTTTTTTGAATCATTTTATAAGATATAGAGAACATGAACAAACAACTGATCAGTCACAACAAAGGAGAGCACGAGAACATGCAACAACGATCACAACTTCACAACAGCCGCAAAAAGAGGATAACTAGCCTCATTCCACTCAATGGTCCATGGAGAAACGTCGTGGACACGGTATCTATCATTTTAGGTTCGTTTTTAATTGCAGTGGCCTTTAATTTATTTTTATTACCGAATCAGATCGCTTCAGGTGGGGTATCGGGGTTATCGATCCTGGGCAAGGAATGGCTTAATTGGGAGCCTGCATATACCCAATGGGCAATTAACATCCCACTTTTGATTGCGGGTTTCCTGCTCATAGGCAAGCAGTATGGTGTTCGCTCCGTATTGGGCAGTATTGTCCTGCCATTGCTAGTCTATCTTACGAAGGATTGGGCGATTCCAACAACGAATCCGTTACTAGGGTCACTGTATGGCGGGATTGGTGTTGGTCTAGGGATCGGCATTGTATATCGTGGTAGAGGATCAACAGGTGGCATGAGCATTCTTGCCAGAATCGTACAAAAATACAGCGGACTGAGTTATTCTCTGTGTGTCGTAATTATGGATGCCACTGTTATTATTATGGCTGCTTTTGTATTGTCATTGGAACAGTCCCTCTATGCGCTGATTGGGTTGTATGTTACCGGTAAAGTGATCGATGCCGTTGAGATGGGGCTGGGCTTCTCCAAGGTGGCGTATATTATCTCCAACCAGACGGAAGCGATTAGCAAAGTGATTCTGGATGATCTGGATCGTGGATTAACAAAGCTGGAGGCCAAAGGCGGTTACACCGACGACCAACGAACCGTACTGATGGTAGTGGTTGGGCAAAATGAGGTACCAAGACTCAAAGCGTTGATCCGGTCTGTGGACCCGGGAGCTTTTGTCATTATCAGTAACGCGCACGAAGTGCTAGGCGAAGGTTTTAAGCGGGGAGAGCATGTGTGAACGGTGTGAAAAATAGCAAGTGAGACGTGTAGGGCTCAAAAGTTTGGAAGTTCAAGACAAGAAAAAAACAGGCACATCCTTCTCCGAAATGGCGGGAGAGGATATGCCTGTTTTTTTACTATTACTATAATTTCAACTAAACACGATCACTGAGAGGACAGAAATAGCCTGAAGAAGCGAAACGTTCGCCTAAAAGCTTTCTGAAGAAAGCTACTTCGGAAGGCGATTCTGTCATTGGAGTGCCACCGCTACAGAATCGGAGACAACAGACGGGAAATGGCTTCTTTGAAGCGGATAATCAGACTGCGTTTTTGGTATTCATCGAGCGTCATCTCCCGCGATACATGCAGGTCGTGCTCAAAGGTTTGTACAAGTGCTGTCGCAATCGTTTCATCATACATAAAAGCATTAACCTCAAAGTTCAACCGGAAACTGCGGTAGTCAATATTGGCGGTTCCCACGGATGCAACCAAACTGTCAATGATAAGTGTTTTGGCATGAATGAAGCCATTATCATATATAAATACTTTGGCGCCAACCTTCAGCAACTCACCAATATAAGATAACGTAGCCCAATATACGAAAGCATGGTCGGGTTTATTGGGGATCATAATGCGTACATCAATACCAGACAGACACGCGAGACGAATAGCTTCGAATACACTGGCATCCGGGATAAAATAAGGCGTTTGGATCAGAATCGAATGTTTGGCTCCATTAATCATCTTAAGATAACTGTTCTTAATATGCTCGGTCTCTGCATCCGGTCCACTGGAGACAATCTGCATGGCAATCTTTCCTGTGCCCTCGATATGAGGGAAATGCGCCGGAACATAAGGTGTGTCGTGTTGCTTGGACGCTTCATTCCAATCTAGGAGAAAACGGGTCTGCAGCGCATGGACGGCGTTCCCTTGAATACGCAGATGTGTGTCACGCCAGTAACCGAATTTCGAGTTTAAGCCGAGATACTCATCTCCGACATTAAACCCGCCCGTGTACCCAAGGTTACCATCGATGATGACAATCTTCCGGTGGTTCCGGTAGTTCATACGCAAGTTGATCAGACTGAATTTGGATGGGAAAAAGACTTCAACCAAACCGCCTGCTTCGCGCAATTCTTTGAAAAAGCGTTTGGATACCCGCCGTGATCCGAGCGCGTCATACAGTAAACGGACTTTGATGCCTTCCCGCGCTTTGCGGATGAGTGCATCCCGGATTCTTTTGCCCAGACGGTCGCCTCTATAAATGTAGTATTGTACGTGCACGTGATCCTGAGCCGCTTCGATGTCGTCCAAGAGCCGTTGGAACTTGTCTGTTCCGTCCGTAATGATCTCAACCGCATTATCCTCCGTTAACAGAGCGCCGTTCTGCTTCAGGTTCATATAGATCATGTCCTGGCTAGTCTCGGTTGCTTGGTTGCGGAAAGGGGTGCGGTTATCGTGTAACTGCGTGAGCTGGGCTTCAATACGTTCCTCTAGCCCGAGCTTCTTACGTTCTTTCCACTGGAAAAGCCGGTATCGGGTCAGATTCTGACCGGTTAAAAGATAAAGTACAAACCCAAACACCGGAATAAAGTTCAAGACGAGCAGCCAAGCCCAGGAAGCGCTGGCATCCTTCCGTTCGAAGAAGACGACTGCTGCGGCAAAAATAATATTCAGGCCCAGGAGTACAATAAGTAAAATGGATTCGATATGCACTATAGTCCCCCACGTCTCATAATGACCATCATGAATCTATTCATATGTCCTTGATTAGCAGGTTAGTTATGAATGAGACCCTGATTGTAATGTTTCCTACTAATACGTATTTTAACAGATGTATACCTATTCGTCCCGGATAGTAAAAAAGATATGTTCGGATTGGATGGAAATCCATGTGAAATTGATGATAGAGTGTTGTATTTATATAACCAGAGTCGTATAATAATACACAAATATGCATATAAGCGACGGAATTGCTGTGTTCAAGTATCCTTCAGGCAAGGACATAGCACAAGTAGCGCATACATCGAGATTGGGGGAGCGAGAGTGAATAACAAATTAAAAGTAGCAATCGTCGGTTCCACCGGCTACGGCGGGGTGGAGCTGATTCGTTTTTTCCAGAACCATCCGTTGGTTGAAATCACATCGGTGATCTCATCATCGAGCAGTGGTGAGTCCATCGCAGATGGATTTCCGCATTTGACGGACGTGATTCACAGGCCACTCGACGGTGTAGATCCGGCTGAAATTGCGAGTCGTGCGGATCTGGTATTCACAGCGACCCCGTCCGGCGTAAGTGCAAAGCTCGTACCAAGCTTGCTGGCAGCAGGACTTAAGGTGATTGACCTGTCTGGCGATTTCAGACTTAAGGATGGAGCGGTGTACGAAGAGTGGTACAAACATCCGGCGCCACCAGCTGATTTGCTGGAACAAGCGGTATACGGCATGGCTGAGGTGTATGGCGAAGAAGTGAAGGGACAGAATTTTATATCCAACCCGGGCTGTTATCCAACGGCTACACTTCTTGGACTGATCCCTGCAGTAGAGGCAGGTTGGATTGATCCTTCTACTATTATAATTGATGCCAAATCAGGCGTATCTGGAGCAGGACGCGGAACAAGTCTGACAAACCATTATGCAGAGATGAATGAGAATTTAAAAGCCTATAAACTGAATAAACATCAACATATTCCCGAGATCGAGCAAGTGCTTGGTGATCTAACGGGAACGCCTGTTACGGTTACCTTTACAACACATCTGGTGCCTATGACACGTGGGATCATGAGTACGATGTATGCAAAACTCGTTGGGGAACACAGCGATCGGGAGATCGTAGATTTATACCGCAAATATTATGAGAACAGACCTTTCGTACGTGTACGTGAACCGGGCATTTGGCCTTCTACTAAAGAAGTGTACGGATCCAACTATTGTGATATCGGATTTGCGGTAGATCCTCGCACAGGGCGTTTGACCATTATTTCGGTCATCGACAACCTGGTGAAGGGTGCATCCGGGCAAGCGATTCAAAATATGAACCTGATGATGGGATGGGAGGAGAACCTCGGGCTGAACATGACACCGGTATATCCATAAGGGATTGGAATTCAGGAGGAGTGCTGGAACATTCGGTGTAGAGTGCTTTCTCGGAGTCAACTTAGGGAGAACGGATCAGGTTAAGCAGGCGATCATCAGCATATAGCTGAACGCATACGGGGGATATGATATGGGAACGAATGTGGAGCAACAGACTTTTACCGTGGTTGAGAACGGAACAATTGTAACCCCTGGGGGATTCACTGCTGGTGGACTTCACTGCGGATTAAAAAAGACATCTCGTAATGACATCGGAGCGATTCGATGTGATGTACCAGCTACAGCTGCTGCTGTGTACACAACGAACGTGTTTCAGGCCGCACCACTTAAAGTAACGCGCGAAAGCTTGAGTAATGGACGCCTTCAGGCTGTTATCGTTAACAGTGGTAATGCGAATGCATGTACAGGGCAACAAGGGGAAGAAGATGCTTATGCGATGCGTTCGGCTGCTGCGCGTGAGTTGGGTGTGGCGGAAGAGGACGTGGCTGTGGCATCCACAGGTGTCATTGGGGAATTGCTCAAAATGGATGCTGTACATTCAGGCATCACCGGACTTCCAGCGCATATGGGCAAGGAGTCGAATGAGGCGGAACAATTTTCACAAGCGATTCTGACAACGGATTTGGTGAAAAAGGAAGCCTGCGTCTCCGTTCTGGTTAACGGCAAGACGGTTACGATTGCGGGAGCCGCTAAAGGCTCGGGTATGATTCATCCGAATATGGCGACAATGCTCGCTTTCATGACCTCTGACGCGGTCATTGGTGCAGAAGCGTTGCAGCGCCTGTTGCGCCAGGCAACCAATCATACATTCAACATGATTACCGTCGATGGGGATACAAGTACAAACGACATGCTGGTAGCTATGTCCAGTGGATATGCAGGTAATGAAGAGCTGACGATGGAGCACCCGGATTGGGAAGCTTTTGCAGCCGGCTTCACCTATGTATGCCAAGTGCTGGCCAAAGCCATTGCTCGCGATGGTGAAGGAGCAACCAAGCTGGTCGAGGTAGAAGTTACAGGTGCGGTAAGTGATGAATCCGCGCAAGCCATTGCCAAAACTGTCATCGGGTCCAGTCTGGTGAAATCCGCCATGTTTGGCGCGGACGCCAACTGGGGACGGATTATTGCAGCCGTGGGGCGTGCAGGACAACCGGTTAACCCGGATACGGTGGATATTCGTTTGGGAGATATTTCGGTACTCGCGCAGTCCCGTCCAGTCGTGTTTGACGAAGAATTGGCATTGGCCTATTTGCAGACCGATACAGTTCGCATTGTGGTGGATCTGCACCACGGCGAAGGAACAGCAACAGCCTGGGGCTGTGACCTGACGTATGACTACGTCCGAATTAACGCAGCATACCGTACGTAATACGCCTTAGCATTTATTCTATTGAAGCTAACAGCTTCCCTATGAGAAGCTGTTTCGTAAATATATAGAAAATCTATAAGGATTGAACTTTATTTGGTCTTTGAGATAACTGGCGAAGGCAGTGGAGAAGACGGAATCGATTCTGTAGAAGCGAAGCGTTCGCCTTTGTCTCCGGGTTTCCCCTTTATAAAGGGAATCAAAAAACCTGGAGACAACAGCGATCAAAAGAACGATCCGGATTCGGAACGGTCAGCCAACGAATATCGCATCAATTAAGTGTTAAGCCTTTAAGAATATTTGAATGAAAGGAGCTTGCCCCCATGAATTCAACAATGCCAAACAAGAGTACCGCAACGGAAGCGAGCACAGAGAAACAGATGTTTGTCATGAAATGTGGAGGCAGCACACTGGCGGCATTGCCAGAGTCCTTCTTTGCGGATCTGCGTGATTTGCAATCTCAGGGCACACAGCCGGTAATCGTGCATGGTGGAGGCCCTGCGATCTCGGATAACCTGGCGAAGCTTGGTATCGAAACCGAATTCGTTAATGGCCTGCGCAAAACAACTGAACCTGTGCTGGATGTAGTGGAGATGGTGCTTGCAGGCAGTATCAACAAACAGATCGTGCGCCTGATCCAACGTGTGGGCGGTCGTGCACTAGGCTTGTCTGGCGTGGATGGTGGCTTGATCCAGGCTAAACCTGTTACAAATCACGCAGAGATCGGCTGGGTAGGCGATGTCACGGGTGTGAACGCAGAGATTATCCAAGGCATCGTGAACATGGGTTACATGCCGGTCATCGCGCCAGTTGGTGTGGATGCCACCGGACAACGCTACAACATCAACGCTGATACAGCTGCGGGTGCAGTGGCGTCTCATCTCGGCGTAAGTCGGATGATTGTCGTGACAGACGTTCCTGGCATCATGAAGAACGTAGGCGGCGAGAAAAAAGTACTGCCATCCGTATCTGTACAAGAGATTGAGGACATGATCCAGACCGGAGAAATCTATGGCGGCATGATTCCCAAAGTACGTGCAGCTATCGCATGTATCCATGGCCAAGTACGTGAAGTCGTCATCGTAGACGGCAGCGAACCCCAAATCCTGAGCCGAGTGCTCGGCGGAGAAATCATCGGAACAAAAATTATCCGTATGCAATAATTATTCTCAGTGCGCTAGGGTCTTCATGATCTGATAGTAAATAAAAAATCTGTGCACGGCTTTTTTATATAAGAAATCTAATATTACACACAATAACGTAGGGTGCAGAACCAAACTGAAGAATAAAAATGCATAACGTAGAGGACAGAAATAACCTGAAGAAGCGAAGCGTGCGCCTTTATCCCCGGATTTCCACCTTTAAACAATTAATCAAAAAAATCCGGGGATAACAGCGATCGGAAGGTTGTTCTGTCATCGAAGTGGAGTATGCAGGTGTTCAAAAGATGGTTCTGCAATCGGAGTGGTCTAGTGTAAGTCAGGGCTCTTATATGATTGCCGTTGCACCAACCAATAGGAGTGATATGGTCATGGCAAAAGGCAACGAACAGCCAGGTTCTGGCACAGCGGTAGCGGGCGCAACAGCAACAGGTGCAGCGGTACAGACGGAAAGCTCGCTTTTCCAAACGTATGCACGTTATCCAATCAGTCTGGTTAAAGGTAAAGGCAGCTGGTTGTGGGATGATCAGGGCAACCGCTATCTCGATTTCATGTGCGGCCTCGCTGTAACTAGCCTGGGCCATGCACCGGAGAAAGTTGGAGCCAAGCTGAAAGCTCAGATTGATGAGTTGTGGCATGTGTCCAACCTGTTCCAGATTCCGGGCCAGGAGAAAGCAGCAGCATTGCTGACAGCCAATACATGCGCTGATGCAGTGTTCTTCTGTAACAGTGGTGCCGAAGCGAACGAAGCGGCTATTAAAGTAGCCCGTCGTTATCACCAGAAGGTGAAGGGTACAGATCGGTATGAAGTGATCACATTTGCCCAGTCCTTCCATGGACGGACACTCGCTACACTGACAGCAACCGGACAGGATAAGGTGAAAGAAGGATTTTTACCATTGCCAGCCGGATTTGTAACCGTACCTTTGCATGATATCCCTGCACTTGAAGCGGCAATTGGACCCAACACAGCAGCTATTATGCTGGAAATGGTTCAGGCCGAAGGTGGTGTATATCCGGTTGAACCGGAATTCGTCAAACATGTACGGAAATTGTGTGACGAGCATGGGTTGCTGTTGATAGTTGATGAAGTACAAACAGGAATGGGACGTACGGGGAAACTGTTTGCACACGAACATTATGGCATTGAGCCAGACGTGTTCACGGTTGCCAAAGGTATCGGTAGTGGTTTCCCTGTTGGCGCGATGTTGGGTAAAGGTTTCTTGCGGGATGCTTTCACGCCAGGAAGCCATGCGACGACCTTTGGCGGAACACCGCTCGCTTCATCCGTTGTAATCGCAACAATTGAAACGATGCTTGAAGATCGCTTGCCAGAGCGTGCAGCGGAGATGGGCGAATACCTGATGAGCTCCCTGCGGAATCGTTTGGCCGGCAATTCCTTTGTGAAGGAAGTACGTGGCATGGGATTGCTCGTCGGTATTGAATGCGCTGAGCCGATAGGTGATATTGTGCTTGCTGGACAAAAACGCGGTATCTTGTTTGTCTCTGCAGGACCGAATGTGATTCGTTTGCTTCCGAACCTGTATGTGAGCAAAGAAGAGATCGACGAGGCGGTATCCTTGGTAGCCACATTGATCGAAGAGCACGTAGCGGCGAAAGCCTAATATAAAAATGAGAACCTTTCTGTCTCGGGGCCATTACCGGCCTCGAAGCAGAATGAGATGATGAATCCCTGTAGCCGCGTGGTGAACTTGCAGAAGATGGAAATGATTAAACAACTTGAGAAGCACCCAGACAAAGTGTCAACGTTGCTCTCTCTTCTGCCCATGCGGGTGCAGGGAACCGGAAATAAGGAGGACATTATAGATGACAGCACAACAGACGGAAAAGATTCAGAAGATTGATCTGAGAGGCCGGGATTTTATCGAATTCACGGACTATACGGCCGAGGAGATTCGTTATCTGCTTGATCTCGCGATTGAGATTAAAGGCAAGCAAAAAAGCGGTGTACCTTTTCAACCGTTGAAAGGCAAAACGATCGGACTTATTTTTGAAAAATCATCCACACGTACGCGTGTATCCTTTGAAGTGGGCATGTTCCAATTGGGTGGACACGCACTTTTCCTGAGCAAAAATGATATCCAGCTGGGTCGCGGGGAAACAACACATGATACAGCCAAAGTGTTGTCCCGCTACCTGGACGGCATCATGATTCGTACCTTTGGACACCATAATGTAACTGAACTGGCAGAGCATGCCGATGTTCCAGTCATTAACGGCCTGAGCGATGCAGCGCATCCTTGTCAGGTACTGGCAGACTTCCAAACGGTGCTGGAGCACAAAGGCAAGCTCGCAGGTCTGAAAATGGCCTACATCGGAGATGGCAACAACATGGCGCACTCCCTGATGCTCGGAGCAGCGAAGATGGGTATGCATGTTGCTGTAGCAACGCCAGAAGGCTATGAGCCGGATAGCGCAGTTGTGGAGCAGGCGCGCATTATCGCACAGGAGAGCGGTTCTGAAGTAACTGTAACGTACAGTGCACAGGAAGCTGCGAAAGATGCAGATATCGTGTATACGGATGTATGGGCGAGCATGGGCTTTGAGGAAGAGCAGAAGATTCGTGAGCAGGCATTTGCGGCATATCAAGTGGACGAGGAACTGATGAAAGGCGCGAAGCCGGACTACATGTTCTTGCATTGTCTGCCAGCACACCGCGGCGAAGAAGTGAGTGCCGGTGTAATTGACGGACCCAACTCCCTGATCTTTGATCAGGCGGAGAATCGCTTGCATGCACAGAAGGCATTAATGGCTGCGTTAATGAGCGAATAGATGCTGTTTGCCTTTATGGGTTGATTTTAGGCGCAGATTTCGCGATGATAGATTCATCTATAATGTACTTTAAAAAGTTAATTAAATAAGAAGCTCGTAGGATTCAGTGTATGAAGGCTCTGTTTAACTTAACTGATCTTGGGGAGGACCATTGAACATGGCTAAGGAAAAAATTGTACTCGCATATTCAGGCGGGTTGGACACATCTGTAATTTTGAAATGGTTGAAAGAAACGTATGATGCAGAGATTATTGCATTCACAGCGGATATTGGACAAAAAGATGAACTGGACGGTTTGGAGGAAAAAGCACTGGCAACAGGCGCTTCCAAAGTATACATTGACGATCTACGCGATGAGTTCGCAAAAGATTTCATCTATCCGATGTTCCAGGCGGGTGCCCTCTATGAAGGACAATACCTGCTTGGTACAAGTATCGCTCGTCCACTGATCGCTAAACGCATGGTGGACATCGCTCGTGCAGAAGGTGCTACAGCCATCGCTCACGGCGCTACAGGTAAAGGAAATGACCAAGTTCGGTTTGAGCTGAACGCGGCTGCACTGACACCAGACATTAACGTAATTGCACCTTGGCGTCTGGAAGAATTCCGTAACCAATTCCCGGGACGTGCCGAGATGATCGCTTACGCTGAGAAACATGGCATTCCGGTAACCGCTTCTGCGGCTAAACCATACTCGACAGACCGTAACTTGCTGCATATCAGTTATGAGAGCGGTGTGCTTGAAGATCCTTGGTTCGATCCAAGCGCGGACGAGAACAAAGACATGTTCCTGCTGAGCAGTGCACCTGAAGATGCACCAGACCAAGCGGAATATGTTGAGCTTGAATTCGAACAAGGTGACTGTGTTGCACTGAACGGTGAGCGCCTGAGCCCGCTGCAAGTGATGGAGCAACTGAATGAGCTGGGTGGCAAACATGGTATTGGCCGTGTAGATATGGTTGAGAACCGTTTTGTTGGTATGAAGAGCCGTGGCGTGTACGAAACACCAGGTGGTACAATCTTGTTCACCGCACATCGCAAAATGGAATCCATCACGATGGACCGTGAAGTGATGAACCTGCGTGATAGCCTGATCACACGTTACAGCACACTCGTTTACAACGGTTTCTGGTTCGCACCGGAACGTCTGGCGCTGCAAGCGCTGGTGACTGAAAGCCAGAAGAACGTTACAGGTACAGTTCGTGTGAAACTGTACAAAGGCAACATCATCGGCGCAGGCGTGAAAAGTCCTGTCAGCCTCTACAATCCGGACATCGCTACGATGGAAGCTGATCCAACACAGGCGTACGATCAAGGCGATGCAACAGGCTTTATCCGCCTGAATGCACTGCGTCTGAAAGTAAACTCCGGCGTGGAGCAGAACAAAAACTAATTTCAACCTGCATCATAGATCTATATCAATATAAATGACAAGACAGGCCGTTCTTGCACATCTGGCAGGAGCGGCTTTGTCCATGAGCGAAAGGGGAGTACTCACTATGAGCAAGCTGTGGGGAGGACGTTTTACAAAACAAACCAATCATTTGGTTGAGGAATATACGGCATCGATCAATTTTGACAAAGCTTTGGCTGAGGAAGATATTCAGGGCAGTCTGGCCCATGTGACGATGCTGGGCAAATGTGGTATTCTTCCGGCGGAAGATGTGGAAACGATCAAAGAAGGACTGATCACCGTTCTGCACAAAATCCGTGCGGGCGAAGTGGAATTCTCCGTATCGGACGAAGACATCCACATGAACATTGAGAAAAACCTGATCGAAACGATTGGCCCTGTAGGCGGTAAATTACATACAGGCCGTAGCCGGAACGACCAGGTTGCAACGGATATGCACTTGTATCTGCGTGAGCGCGTGGTTGGCTTTGTAGGTATGCTGCACTCCTTGCAGGAAGCACTGATTGGACAAGCGAAAGATAACCTCGATACCATCGTACCGGGTTATACGCATCTTCAACGGGCACAGCCGATTCTGTTCGCCCATCACCTGATGGCGTATGTCTCCATGTTCCAACGGGATGCGGAGCGTCTGATGGACAGCTACAAACGCATTAATATCCTGCCACTAGGTGCAGGTGCGCTCGCGGGCACAACATTCCCGATTGACCGTCATTTTGTCGCGGAACAACTGGGCTTTGATGGCGTGTACGAGAACAGTCTGGACGCAGTAAGCGACCGTGACTTTATTGTTGAGTTCCTGGCAGCAGCTTCCCTCATCATGACTCACTTGTCCCGTTTGAGCGAAGAGTTGGTACTGTGGAGCAGCACGGAGTTTGGTTTTGTTGAACTGGACGATGCGTTCTGCACAGGCAGTAGCATTATGCCTCAGAAGAAAAACCCGGACGTTCCTGAACTGGTTCGTGGTAAAACAGGACGTGTGTACGGCAACCTGATCGGTTTGCTGACGGTACTAAAATCTCTTCCGCTGGCATACAACAAAGACATGCAGGAAGACAAAGAAGGCATGTTTGATACTGTAGCGACGCTGGAGGGCGCACTGCAATTGTTCGCTCCGATGATCGCGACAATGACAGTGAACAAGGATCGTATGCGTCAAGCGGTCAACCAGGATTTCTCCAACGCTACGGATATTGCTGACTTCCTCGTGGGCGAAGGTTTGCCTTTCCGTCAAGCGCATGAAGTGATTGGTAAAACGGTACTGTACTGCATCCAGAACAGCAAGTATTTGCTGGATCTGACGATTGATGAATTCCGTCAGTTCTCACCACTGTTTGATGACCGGATCTATGATGTGCTGCAACCGGAAGCGGTAGTGAACGCTCGTAATGTTTACGGAGGAACAGCTTCGGGTCAAGTTGCTGAAGCCATTGGACGCAGTGAGAAGGTACTGGAGATTACCGAGCAATGGATTACGAACCGCGGTTAATATCACGGTTACTATAGGTATTTGTACAGATACGCCAGTACAATAAAGAAGCAGGCCAGAGAACTTTGTTCTCAACGGCCTGCCTTTTTGTGTTTTACAGCGATATGATGTGGATCATTCCAGCTCCATAGCAACGGAAGGTTGTTTTGTCATCGGAATGCCAGTCTTCATTATCTGCAGGGGCTACTAATGCTCTACTAATCGCGCTTGGGCAAAGGCAACCATTTCAATACATCTTGAATCTTCGCATCCCAGTAGCCCCACTCATGTTCGCCAGGTCCTTCCTCGTATGTCAATTCGAAGTCCGTCTGTTCACAGGCTTGACGGAAGGTTTGATTATCCTCATACAAAAAATCTTCCGTTCCGCAGCATTGGTAGAGCAGAGGCCGCTGAGGTTGGCTCTCTTTTAACAGATGAATCAGATCATTCTCAGTGCCTGCCACCTGTGGTCCAAAAATCCGTTGTAACTCAGCCTGTTGCAATGCTGAGGATGCGTTTCTATCCATATGTGCAGACATATCGAGTGCTCCAGACAAACTAGCAGCTGCAGCATATTGATCTGGTTTACGAAGGGCCAGCTTAAACGCGCCATAACCACCCATGGATAATCCAGCAACGAAGTTATCCTCACGCTTTGGTGACAGAGGGAAGAAAGAACGAGCAAGTGAGGGCAATTCTTCGCTGATAAACGTCCAGTATTTTCCGCCTTCGACCATATCTGTATAGAAGCTGCGATGTACCTGTGGCATAACAACGGCGATTCCAAGGTTCGCTACATAACGTTCAATTGATGTGCGGCGTAGCCAGATGGAATCATCATCCGATAGACCGTGTAACAGGTACAGGGTTGGGTGAAGACCTTTGCCGGTCACGTTCTCCATACCGATCTGATTGTGGGTTTGTTGCGGCAGAATGACATGCATGCTGGTACTCAGCCCAAGCGTATCGGAGTAAAAATCACATTTAATAAGTGCCATGAGTATAAGAAACCCCTTTCATAAGTTCGTTAACCACGTGTTTTTGACTTGAGAGGATGAGCCGGGATTGCTCCCTAATAGCTTTTAAGTGTCCATATTTAACAGGTTATACGCATTGCTCGTGCAATGCAATAACAAGATGCACATTAAAAAATCATGCAGGAGTATCTCTAAATTGTAAGGTTTCAACAGGCTAAGCCAGATGAGTGGAATGGAGGGAAGATCAACATTGTTACGACGTTGTTTACAACGTAACAATGTTATGTTACACTGATTTCACTATAAAGGGGGACCATATATGACGGATGATTTGATCTCCAAAAAAGAACTGCTGGACCTGACAGGAATCTCCTATGGCCAGTTATACCGTTGGAAGCGGAAAAATCTCATTCCGGAAGAATGGTTCATTCGGAAGTCGTCCTACACCGGACAAGAGACCTTTTTTCCCAAACAACAGATTTTACTGCGCATTGACAAGATTCTCAATATGAAAGATGGATTATCACTGGATGAGCTGGCAGACGTGTTCTCACCTACGTTGGGTGAAGTGGAGATGTCTGCAGAGCAACTGTTAGAGCGAAACATTGTTTCACAAATCTCGCTGGATCTATTGGAAGAAGCAGGTCGGGAACAACCGTTGTATGCTTTGGAGCAGATTATGATGCTCTACGTCCTTGATAAGCTGTTAATGAGCGGAGATATTACTCGGCAAGAGGGTGCGTTGCTGATCGATGTGATGTCTGAACATTATTATCGTTTTACAGGCAAACCCAGCGAACTCGTGCTTATTCGTAAGATGGGTGTTCCTTCATTCATGCTGGTAACAGCAGGAACGGAGTTTTATTTTGACAATGGTGTGAAAGTGGTTCTTAGGCAGCCGATGGGAACATTTATGGAAGAATTAAAACTCAAATTGGGATAAGGAGAGGATCATCTATGGAAGAGCGGAATAAGCGGAATGATCTGAATGTGGCGGGCATAAGTCAAACGGCAGGCGGGAATTTTTACCGTGTATCTATTGATGGCATGGCTAAGGTGAACGGCAACCTGGACTGTACCTCTATGGAAGTGAATGGGACATTGAAGATGCACGGCGCTTTGACCTCTGAGAGTGCAACAATTAACGGCATGTGCACGTTGAATGGACCTTTGACCAGTTCTCGTGTCCGGGTGGATGGCATGACGACGATTAACGGAGATCTCCATAGCCCTGAGCTTGAAGTGAACGGAAAGTGTACCGTACGTGGAAGAGTGGATGGGGAACGAATTGATATTGGCGGTGTGATCGATATTGAAGGTGATGTGCAATGTGAGTCCCTGAACGTACAGGGAAATATCAAGATCAGCGGCTTCCTGAATGCGGGAACAGTGGAGATCAGGCTGCATACCTCTTCTTCGGCTAAAGAGATTGGCGGAGAGCGTATTGATATTCGTCGCAAGGAGCAACAAAACGGGTTCTGGAAAAGTATTGGCCTGGGCGGGACTCCATCATTTAAGACATCCTTAATTGAGGGCGATGAGATTGTGCTGGAAGATACCGAAGCTGATATTGTTCGGGGGAGTAACATTTTTATCGGTCGCGGCTGTAACATCAGGCTGGTCGAGTATTCAGGTGAACTTGAGGTAGATCAGGATGCCAAGGTGGGCAGCAGTCAGCGAATTTAAATTTTGGATATGGAGAGAAAGGGATGGGATCGACATGAATAACAATCCTGGGCGTTCTTTGGACAAAAAAGTGGATATCAGCATCGTTGGTGATGGCAGTTCTGCTGGGGGCGTGTACGGCAAGGTCAAGGTCGTAGGGGACGCATCCTTCAACGACAATTTATCTTGTGATCGATTCAAATGTACGGGTACATCGGTCATATACGGATCGCTTGAATCCACAGATATTAAAATTACCGGAACCCTTACTCTGACAGAGCGAGAGGCCAGCAACGATGTTGAGGATGGAATCCAGGCACCTGGCATGCATGCCAAAGCTGAGCATATCAAAGTGGTCGGTGAGCTTCATCTGTCAGGGGATTGTCAGGCGGAAAATATCAAGCTGAACGGACGGTTGACAATAGCCGGGATGCTCAGCGCTGAACAAATGACACTCAAAATCATGGGTCCATCCGAGGTCAAGGAAATGGGCGGTTCCATCATCTCGGTGAAGAGTGGCAGGTTAAATGACTTGTTTACGGGGAATAAATCAATTCTCAAGGCACAGATTATCGAAGGTGACAATATTGAATTAGAAAATACCGAGGCCGAGATTGTACGTGGCGATAAAATAAAAATCGGTCCTGGCTGCCGGGTCGGTACAGTGGAATACCGTTCATCTCTGCAAATTCATCCGCAATCGGAAGTTTTGCTGCAAAGCAATCGGTCCTTGGACTGATTAACGAAAACTTCTTTTCGGATATACTAATGCAGTCATATGAATAGAGCGTGAATGGAGAGATTGAGTACAATGGTTGCACGTAAAAACAGTATTGGATTAGTGCTGGCAGGGTTACTGCTCAGCATACTAATGGCTTCGATGGATAACACCATCGTGGCAACAGCTATGGGGGACATTGTCGGGAAGCTGGGTGGGCTCGACAAGTTCGTCTGGGTTACCTCCGCGTACATGGTGGCTGAGATGGCAGGGATGCCGATCTTTGGTAAGTTATCCGATATGTATGGACGGAAGAAGTTTTTTGTATTTGGTATTATTGTGTTTATGCTCGGCTCAGCGCTGTGCGGAACGGCAACGTCTATTGTGGAATTGACGATGTACAGAGCGATTCAGGGTATTGGTGCGGGTGCCTTGGTGCCGATTGCCTTTACGATCATGTTTGATGTCGTGGCACCAGAATCTCGTGGTAAATTGGGTGGATTGTTTGGAGCGGTCTTCGGTCTGTCCAGCGTCTTTGGACCACTGCTTGGTGCTTATATTACTCAGTATGCGACATGGGAATGGGTATTCTATATCAACCTGCCGCTAGGCTTGATTGCATTTGTGTTTATTGCCTTCTTCTCTACAAGGAGTCTCATCAGCATCAATCCCAACAGATCGACTGGCTGGGTGCTGTAACGCTGATCGGTGCTGTTGTGTGCCTGATCTTTGGTCTGGAACTGGGCGGCAAAACGTTTGCCTGGGGTTCGTGGCAGATTCTTGGCTTGTTTGCCGGATTTGTAGCACTAGCGCTACTTTTCCTTTTTGCAGAAACAAGAGCGAAGGAACCCATCATCTCCTTCGGCATGTTCCGCAACCGGGTCTACTGGTCCAGTAACGTTATTGGGATGTTCAGTGGTGCAGCGTTCATTACAGCATCCGTGTACATTCCGATCTTCATACAGGGGGTACTTGGTGGCAAAGCGACCAACTCAGGTCTTGTGCTACTGCCCATGATGCTTGGGTCCGTTGTGACGGCGTCCCTGGGCGGGGTGTTGATGACCAAAATCAAATATCGCAATATCATGATTCCTACGTTAGCCTTGCTTGTCATTGGGCTTGGATTGCTAACTACGCTGGATGAGAATTCTTCCCTCTGGACGATACGTATCTACATGGTGATGGTTGGTCTGGGTGTCGGTGCTTCGTTCTCCGTACTTAGCAATGCAGCCATGAATGCGTTTGAACCGCAAAGACGCGGTGCGGCGAGTTCCACACTTAACTTTTTGCGGTCCCTCGGCATGACGATGGGCATTACCATCTTTGGTATCGTACAGAGCCAGGTATTTACGCGTAAAATGAACGATGCTCTCGCTGGTTCAGCTGCGGAAGCAGGCGGTGCTTCAGCCGGTGGCGTGCCTCAGGGAGTGGATCTGACCGATCCACATGCGTTGCTCTCACCAGAACTCAGACAGGCGATTCCGCCTCAGGTGCTGGATAGCATCACGCATGCCCTGTCCTCTTCCATCGTGCAGTTATTTGCCTGGGCTGTGATTCCGGCTGCACTCGCGTTGGTCGCTTCCTTCTTCATGGGAAAAGAGAAGATGGTTGTAGGCGAAGAGCAAGGCGAATACACTGGCGGTCACTAAGCCGTTATGCAGTAAACCGTAAGTTACAGTAGTAAAGCTAATCTTAGCTTGGTAAAACTCGAATAACTTATCTTGAAAATGTAGAGACACACTTCTCGCTTATCCTCAAAAGGGACGTGAAGTGTGTCTTTTTGTTTTCGTGTGATCAGCTTATGCTTATCTATGAATTACGGCAGGACCTTGTTTGTACCATTCCGTGATCTGTAAGTTGTCGGTTGCTTTGAAAAAAAAATTAAGGCTGTTTCGTATCGCTGATCCCGTCCTCAACAACAGAAGGTTCTTGTGGATCGGGCAGGCTGCTATGACCTGAGCGAGCAATCAGACGATTCTGGGCTTTGTACGTGTCTCGTGTAATCGTTTTGGATTCGACCACTTTGCCGTCCAGCCTCTTGGTTCTTACCGTCTCGACAATATAACCAGGCTGTCCGTCTTGCAGCACCTGCTGAGCACCATCAGGCAGTACCGCACTGGACACATACTTTACCGGAACACTTAATGTTTCAATGGTGCGAGATTCAAGTGCATAGCTGACATTCTCCGGGAATGTGCCGAAAAATTTCACCATCAATTGGTGGTTCTTTACCTCTGCATGAATGAGTAAGGATTTTCCAGTATTGTTCTTGAAACGAAAGTTGATGGCTCCAGAGGCAAAGGTGGCATCCAGTCCTTTCGGTAAATACTTGACCGGTAGGGAGTGGTTGCGACGCTCAATAATATCAAGACCCGTCAATAGCGCTGCGTTATACACTGTACTAGATACTTGGCAGATCCCCCCGCCAATTCCGGGGGTTAGTCTTCCATTGACAATGACCGGAGCTTCACGAAACCCATACTCCTTTTCAGCTTTACGGACGACCTTCTCATAATCGAATGTGGCATCCGGTGGTAAAATCATGCCGTTAATCGCTTCCGCCGCTGCGCTGACATTATGTATCCGGCCTTCACTACTATTGCCCAGACCCGTGGAGAACTGGATGATCTTTCGGTCAATGCCTTCTTTGCGTAGCGAATCAAGGGTTACTTCAGGCTTCAGCGTATACAGTGGTACCTGGATCAGCAGTGGGGCAGGTTTCTCATCCGGGTTGAGTACACTGAAATCCCTGTGCAGCTTCGTCTGAATGAGATTTGTGAGTGTATCCCAACCAATCCGGCGGACACCCTTTTCCGGGATATACTGCACTTTGTCACTTGCGGTAATGCGTCGAACAGCGTTCGCGGGTGTACCGAAGGTTTCTTTTTCCCAAGCAAGGCTGAGATGTTCGTGAAGTGGTTGTAAGTCGAAACTCATATCGAGAGAGAACTCTTTCGGAAAATGATAACGTGCGTAAGCGCGTTCCCACAGGTTACCTTTCTCTAGCTGCTGTATCGCGGATTCAAAGCTTTTAACGTTGTAGCTCACCCCCACCTGAGCTGCGGTATACGACATCGTCTGGGGGTTGGGTTCAGTCACTTCAAAGGTGACAGGCCAGTCCTTCAACTTTTGGATCTGTTCATGCAATTCATGCAATACGTTTTTGCGATTCTTCCCCTCCACCAGCATGCCGCCAACATGAACATCTTTGGGCAGGGCAGGTTGATTCACGTACATGTACAGCAATCCATAAGACGCGGAGCCGATCAAGAGGATGGAGAATAGAACAATGACCGTTAAATGTATTTTTTTCATAACCGTACGCTCCTTTATACTTCTGTTGTTCCCGACTTTGTAACACTTTCTATATATATGATCCAATGCAGGAAAACTTTCGGGTACTCAATAGGTAACAAATTTGTTACAATAAACTTCATATGAATCCATGCTTCACCATTGAAACAGGAACGAAGTGGATTTTTCCCTGATGAAATTCAGGTCTTTTTAAAGGAAATGCCGGGATTGTGTCGAAATGATAATGGCTAACTATGCGAGCAGGAAGTGATGATGTGATAGAAATGCAGGACGTGTGGAAGACCTACGCCAATGGGACCCACGCATTACAAGGGGTGTCGGTGAAGATCGACCGCAATGAATTTGTCTATATCGTCGGTCCGTCCGGCGCAGGTAAATCGACATTTATGAAATTGATGTACAGAGAAGAAGTTCCGACCAAAGGACAAATATCCATTAACGGATTTAATATTGGTAAGTTGAAGCCAAGAAAGATTCCTTATGTGCGTCGTAACATCGGCGTTGTGTTCCAGGATTTTCGTCTGCTGCCACGGATGACAGCATTTGAGAATGTGGCATTTGCGATGGAAGTTATTGAAGCGCCGAAGCGTCATATCAAAAAACGGGTGATGGAAGTGCTCGACTTGGTGGGACTGCGGAGTAAGGCAAATCGCGAACCTTCACAGCTCTCGGGTGGAGAACAGCAACGTATTGCCATTGCACGGGCTATCGTCAATAACCCGTCGGTTATTATCGCGGACGAGCCTACAGGGAACCTCGATCCGGAGACGTCATGGGGGATTATGCAACTGCTGGATGAGATTAATTTCCGGGGGACAACCATTGTTATGGCGACCCACAACAAAGATATCGTAAACACGATGCGTAAACGGGTAATCGCCATTGAACGTGGACAGATTGTACGGGATCAGATGAGAGGGGAATACGGTTATGAATTTTAGTACTCTCTTGCGCCATCTGCGGGAGGGATTCAAAAACGTATTCCGCAACGGCTGGATGTCTGTGGCCTCCATCATGTCCATCATTGTATCGCTATTGATTCTTGGTGTGTTTATGTTGCTGGTGCTTAATGTGAACTCCATGGCGAATCAGGTTGATAGCCAGGTGGAGATCAGCACGTTCCTCGAACTGAATGTGGACGAGAACCTGCGTAACACACTGGAGCAAGAAATCAGCGCGATGCCTGAAGTAAGTGAGATTCGTTTTGTTTCCAAGGAAGAAGGACTCAAGGAGTTCCGTGAGCGTCTTGGAGAGAGTGCAGATAACGTGCTTAGCGGTTTCGATGTGGACAACAACCCACTGCCGGAGACCATTGAAGTTGAGGTCATTGAACCGGAAACCGTCACTTTTGTGGCGCAAAAAATCGAAGCTTTGAACGAAAAACACCCGGAGAAGCCGATCATGAAAGTGAACTACGGCAAGGAAACGGTGGAAGTGTTGTTTAAATTTACGAAACTTGTTCGTAACATCGGATTTATTTTTGTCGGGGGACTGGGTCTCATGTCCATGTTCCTGATCTCTAATACGATTCGCGTAACGATTCTGGCACGTCGCCGGGAGATCGGAATTATGAAGCTGGTTGGCGCAACCAATACCTTTATTCGCTGGCCTTTCTTTATTGAAGGTGCACTCATTGGATTTATTGGCTCGGTCATTACGGTTGGTGTGCTGTTTGTTGGATACAGCCAGTTGATGAAGACGATTGGTCAGGATGTCTTCATGCAGATGCTTAACTTGATTCCGCTCGGCGAAATCTGGTTGCTGTTTGGAACACTGTTGATTGGACTCGGTGTGCTGGTAGGTATTTTGGGAAGTACACTGTCCATTCGGAAATCACTCAACGTTTAATTTTGTTTTCAACGGTCGAATTGCAGAATATGTCGAAAAGAATGGTAAAGCAGGTTCATTAATGGACGCTGTTTGACGATATGTAGGAAAGACGGAGTCTTTTAAGATTGAAGAAAGCAAAGAACATGCTGTTCACCACCTGTGCAGGTTGCTTTCTTGTGAAATCATAGGATGGGGGATCATCATTTTGAAAAAAACCGCTTCGCTGCTGGCCTTTACGTTATTGGCCAGTTTGACGCTTCAACCTTCTGACGGATATGCCAAGAGTAGCATCAGCGATATTGACCAACAGATTCAGCAACTGGAGAGCAAGGCGGCTTCTGCCAAGCAGGAGCAAAAAAAAGCGGCTTCCAACAAAAAGGAAGCACAGCATTACAAGAACAAAACCAACGCTTATCTGAAGGTTGTCATGGAACAGATCAATGTCGTTAGTGATGAACTGGCGAGTGTATCCTTGCAGATCGAGAACACGGAGGAAGATCTCCGTACAACGAAAAAAGATCTGCAAGCGGCAGAAGAACGCATTGTTGCAAGGGAAAAATTGTTGGAGTCACGCGTGCGCCTGATGTATACGGACGGTGCTGTATCCTATCTGGATGTATTGTTGTCCTCTACTAGCTTCACTGACTTCCTGACCCGTGCGGATTCACTCAAAACGATTGTGGATCAGGATCAGCATCTGCTGGATGAGCACAAAGCGGACAAGCAACTGGTCGTGGACAAAAAGGCAGAATTGGATGTGCAATATGCGGAAGCCAAGAGCCTGTATGCACAGAAGAAACAGCGCAAGTCCCAATTGAATGAAAAAGAAGCGGAAAAGCAAGTGCTTCTCGCTTCATATGATGCTAAAATTGAAGAGTCAGAAGAGCTGACACAAGAGCAGGAAGATGTATTAATGCAGATTGCCAGCAAACGTTCGGCGCTTCTTCAACAGAAAAATAAATTGCGTGAACAGCAGGCAGCCGCCGCAGCCAAAGCAAAAGCCGCAGCAGCGGCTCGGGCGAAAGCTGCAGCCAAGGCGCCAACCAGAGTGAGTTCGGATAGTAGCAGTGAGGTCACGTATTCATCCGGTAATGGTATCTTTTCAAGACCGGTATCTGGAGGACGTATTTCTTCTCCATTCGGCCCCCGTACCCATCCAATTACGGGCGTAGTAGGTAAGATGCATGCAGGTGTCGATTTTGCTGTTCCTCAAGGAACTTCGGTTCACGCTGCTTCTGGCGGAATCGTGATCATGGCTGAATGGTATAGCGGTTATGGCTATACAGTTATTGTGGACCACGGCGGTGGACTATGGACGTTATATGGTCACTTGCGCGAAGGTGGATTCAAAGTCAGCAAGGGAGACACAGTAAGCAAAGGGGATACCATTGCTGAGTCAGGAAATACAGGGAACTCTACTGGACCTCACTTGCACTTTGAAGTGAGAGATAACGGTACCGCTGTAAATCCGATGAACTATTTGTAATTATTGCTCCATCGTTCGAATGGAAAAAACATATTCCGTACAAGCTAGACATATAATAAGCTGGCATGTTCAGGGAATGGATTCTGGCAACAATGGAATCGGACACGCTTCAAAACTAAAGGCGGTGACAAACGGATGATGAAGAAAAGATCGGCGCTACTGCTTGTCATTGTGGGTCTCCTGGGTGGTAGTTTGCTAACCCTGGTACTAATGACTTACCCGGGAATAGCAAACCAAACCACAGCTGGCGAAGGTTTGCTGGCTAGTGTAACCGGCAATACACAGCAGAAGAACGATTTGAAAAAGATTGAAACTGCGATGGATTTGATCTCAAGCAACTATTATAAAGACGTGGATCAGACCAAATTGATTGACGGTGCGATCAACGGCATGATGGAATCGCTTGGTGATCCGTACTCCAACTATATGGGGCAGGAAACGGCTGCTCAGTTTGAAGAGTCGATCGAAGGTTCATTTACCGGTATTGGCGCAGAGGTATCCTCACAGGATGGAAACGTTGTTGTTGTTTCCCCGATCAAAGGATCACCTGCCGAGAAAGCGGGTATTCGTGCCAAAGACATGATTATGTCAGTCAACGGCGAATCCCTGCAAGGTTTGGAACTGAACAAGGCTGTCAACAAAATCAGAGGTCCCAAGGGCAGTGAAGCGAAGGTACAGGTCAAACGTGCCGGATCTTCCGAGCTGATTGAATTTGTGATTGTACGGGATGACATTGATCTGGAGACCGTATATGCTCACATGGAGGATGGTGGAATTGGCGTTATTGCCATTACTCAATTCTCTTTGAATACAGGCGATCGCTTCAAGGAAGAGTTGGCGAAGCTTGAGAAGCAGAACATGAAGGGTCTGGTCATCGACGTACGGAATGACCCAGGCGGTGTATTGCAAGTTGTTATTGATATTGCTGAACAGTTTGTTCCTAAAGGCAAGGTTATTGTGCAAGTTGAAGACAAGAACGGCAAAAAGGAACAAAGCAAGTCCAATGGATCAGCCAAAGCTTATCCAGTCACAGTCCTAATGAACAAAGGCAGTGCGAGTGCTTCGGAGATTTTGGCCGGTGCATTACAACAGTCAGCAGGTGCGAAGTTGATTGGTGAAAACTCCTTTGGTAAAGGAACCGTGCAGACGAGTTATGACAAGCAAATGGGTGACGGCAGCTTGCTGAAGATCACCATTGCCAAGTGGCTCACTCCGAACGGAGACTGGATTCATGAAAAAGGAATCAAACCGGATATTGCGGTAGACCAGCCGGATTATTTCTCGGTGGCACCGATTAACAAAGAGAAGTTACCACTGAAATATGACAGCAATAGCACGGATGTGAAAAGTGCGCAGACGATGCTGAGAGGACTCGATTTCAAACCGGATCGTGTGGATGGATACTACGACCAGAAGACGGAAGAAGCGGTCAAGGCATTCCAGAAGCAAAAGGGCATTCAGGCCACAGGCCAGATTGATGAGAAAACCGCTGAATCACTGGAAGCGGCTCTGATTGAACGTATTGCCAATCCTCAATATGATGCACAGCTGAAACGCGCGATCGAAAATGTCTCAAAGGATATTTCGTCCGCTGTGTCGAAGCCATAAAGAAGGCTGATTTTCAGCCTTCTTTTTTTCTGAACCGGCTGAAAGAGAGGGGTGACCGACCACAATGGAATGGGTATGGCCGTGGTTAACTACATTAGGGGAAGCTTTGTTGCAGTTGTTTATTCAGCCGTTTTATTATATTGCGGTGATCCTGATTGCGCTGATCTATCATCGTCAGTTACTGCAGGAGCGTAAATTGTTTCATGTCCGTTTGCAAAGCTCGATAACACAGACGATTCGTGCCGTGCTCGGAGGCATACTCATTGGTACCATCGTCTCGATTGTGTCCCTATTCCTCGGTGCACATCTTACACTGGGAAGTCTGATATGCATATGGGCTGCAACGCTAGTTCTATCTTTGTTCCGCATCCGGTATCTGTGTTTTGCTTATGCAGCCGGGTTACTGGGTGTGCTGCAATTTGGTTTAAATCTGGTTTCAGGCTGGCAGCCATCGGGTTGGATGGGCAGTATCACGGAGGCACTACGTACCCTGGATATGCCTGCACTGCTTGTCCTGGCGGCGCTTCTACATATGGGTGAAGCCCTGTTGGTACGCATGCAGGGGGTATCGATGGCATCACCACTTCTCTTCGAGGGAAAACGCGGGAAACTGGTTGGTGGATATCAACTGCAACAGTTCTGGGCCATTCCTCTACTGATTCTTGTCCCTGTCACAGGCAGTGGCGCGGAACTGGCTTGGAATCCACTGATGAATGCAGGTCATAGTTATATGCTGGTTGCATTGCCGATTATGCTCGGATTTGGTGAGATAACGCAGAGTATGCTTCCGGGACAAAAGGTGCAGATCTCATCAAAGCGGTTGATGATATACGGGGCAACTTTGCTTGTGTTCAGCTTGCTTGCTGCATGGTGGTCTCCACTCATGGTGGTTGCTGCAATGATCGCTTTTATTGGACATGAATTTCTGGTATGGTACAGCGCGTTTGAAGAGCAAAACCGCAGTCCGGTATTTGTCCATCCGCAGCATGGGCTGAAGGTATTGGCTGTTATTCCGGAGAGTCCTGCTGCAGATTTGGGGATTGAAGCAGGAGAGACATTGTACAAGGTGAATGGTAAGTTGGTTCATTCACCAGAAGAGTTACATCGTGCCTTGCGGATGAACCCGGCTTTTTGCAAACTTGAGGTTCGCAATCACCAAGGAGAAAGCAAGTTCATGCAACGAGCGATCTATGAAGGGGAGCATCATCAGCTTGGGGTCATTATGGCACCGGACAATCACGAGGTTTGGGCGATTCGGTTACGTCCACTGACACTGTTCCATGTCATTAATCTCAAATTGTTTGCCCGTCTGAAAAAACCACAAAGGGACGAAGCCCCATTGGCGTTACCGCCAGCCCCTGTGGCCAGTGATAAAGGATCCATAGAGATGTAACTAAGCATACGTGATGAAGTATGTTGCATACATCAAGCAATGAAAAAGGTATTTCCGAGCGCCGTCACTGGCAAGGGAAATACCTTTTTTGTTATTGTTTTAGCATAAAGATGGCGATTTGAGTCCGATCACGCAAGCTCAGCTTACCGAGAATATCCGTGACATAGTTCTTGATCGTGCCTTCACTGAGGAACAGTTTGGCGGCAATTTCCTTATTGGATAGCCCCTCCGATATGGCTTCGGCAACCGCCAGCTCCATACGTGTCAGTCCATAGGCTTCGATTGGATTCTGTGTCAGGGGAGTCGTAGCAGGACGAAGAAGTCCTGTTAGCTTGCGAGCAATATCCGGATGAATTAACATATCACCATTATGTACGGTCTTGATGCCTTGAATGATCCGCTCGGGTGGAACATTTTTGAGCAAATAACCGCTTGCTCCATCCTGTAATGCCTGAATAATATACTCATCGTCGTCAAACGTAGTCAGCATGAGCACCTGGATTTCAGGAAAACGTGACTTGATGCGTTTGGTACCTTCAACTCCATCACATTCCGGCATCCGAATATCCATTAAAACCACATCCGCAGGCGTCCCTGCTTCAAGCAATTCCAACGCTTCCTGTCCATTTGAGGCTGTACCTGTAACGCGAATGCCGGAGTCCAGTCCGAGCAGCACTTTCAGGCTCTCACGAATGAAGTAATCATCGTCTGCGAGAATCAGCCGAATAAGTGGGAGCTGGCCTGAATCATTCTTGTTGTTCACATCATTACGTTCGGACATGAGAACATTCACTTCCTTTTTTCAGAGTATATCCATCTGGTTCGTTAATGGAATGCGTGTAATCACTGTATACGGATAAGCAGATTGAATCTCCAGGACTCCTCCCACCATTTGTGTGCGCAGAAGCATGCCTTCCTGTCCTATGCCATTTCGCTTGGAAGAATGGGGATTGATTTTGCCATCATTACTTACACTCATACAGACTTCCTGATCCCCGAATACCAACTCCACAGTGATCGAAGAAGCATTTCCGTGTCGCAGGGCATTGGTCAAGGCTTCTTTGGCATTTTTGAACAGAACGATTTGTATGCTGGGATACAGCACATGGGATGGGCCATGAACTTCATAATTTGTCTTCACGCCGGTATCTCTGCCCACTTCCTCTAGGAGACGATCCAGCGCGTAGGCCTCGGATGCATAGGAATTAGGTTGCAGTTTGTGCAGTGTGCTGCGCATATCATCCATACTATCGGCCAATTGATCGCGAATCTGTCTCACCATTTCCGTTCCTTGTTCCATATCGAGGGGGAGGGTCAGCAGGGCGGCTTCCGACATCATTTTGGTGCGAATTAGTCGATGCCCGATATCGTCATGAAGCTGTCTTGAGATACGGGTACGTTCCTCTGCCTGAGCCACTCCTTCAAGTTGCTTTGTAAATAACAGCAGCTGCGCACGCGCTTCTTGTAGTTCGTAATGTTTGCTGCGAAGTTCGTCATAGACTTGTTCCAGTTGTCCGCGGCTGCTCGCCGTTCTTGATCCCTGCCAGGACAGAGCCGCTGTGATGAGCAGAAGCAGGTTGCCAAGAACCATCGCAGTTGTCTCTGCGGAGAGTAATGTAGTGGCGGTTGTATTTAGTGTGGTCAACCCTGGCTGCGGTGCCTGTCGGTCAGAATAATGCCAATGCAAAGCGACATTGTTAGCGACAAGCTGAATTGCAAACATCAACCATCTCCGACTTCCCTCCAGTCTGTATATATACACGTAGAGCACGGATAGAGAGAGGAACAGCAGAAACGGTCCATACGAAGCAATCAGCCAGCAGCTCCAGAGTATTTCGGCCAGAAGAAACAGCCATTGCTGTGTACTTGAACGGTTGAAATCTTTCCACACGGAGAGTCCAAGCGCAATGATGACATACAAGGTGTAGACGGCTTCATTTTCCAAGGGCAGCATCAACAGGTACAGCACTGCTGGAACGATAATTAATCCGTATTGCAGAAACCGCATCGGCATATGTAAATGACATCCTTTATATAAAAAGTGGAGTAGAAAATCTCTTGGTAATGCGCCCTTGATTATACCATAAGCAGCATTCGAATCAGGAGATGACTTAAGTCACCTTCGATTCATGACTTTTTGTACCTTCGCTACAGAGTGCGATCCGTTACAATAAAATTATGAAATCCAGCGGCGAAGGCCAAAACGGAGAAGGGGCGTAAAAGGGATGGGCATACTTGAAGTGGATCATGTAGTAAAACGATACGGTAGCAAGCTGTCCGTGGATCATTTGAACCTTAGTGTTGGCAAAGGCGAAATTTTTGGATTGCTTGGTCCCAATGGAGCAGGAAAAAGTACCACCATCAGCATGATTGCAGGGCTCCTGAATATGGATCAGGGTGAAATCAGATTAGATGGTATATCGGTCAAGGAGCGACCGCTTGAAGTAAAGCGCAAGATCGGACTCGTTCCGCAGGATCTGGCTTTATACGAAACCATGTCTGCTGCGGAGAATGTGACCTTTTTTGCCAGACTGTATGGACTGCGTGGAAAATTGCTTAAGGAAAGAGTGCAGGAGTCTCTTGAATTTGTAGGGTTGCAGGATAAAGCAAAGGATGCCCCCTCGACCTTCTCTGGCGGTATGAAACGCAGGTTAAACATCGCATGTGCGATTACACATCGCCCGGATCTAATTATCATGGATGAACCGACAGTTGGCATTGATCCGCAATCTCGGAATCATATTCTTGAATCGGTACGGACACTCAACAAGATGGGTTCAACAATCATATATACAAGTCATTACATGGAGGAAGTGGCGGCGATTAGTCACCGGGTTGCGATTATGGATCAGGGGCGAATTATTGCCTGTGGGACTGAAGCAGAGCTGAGAGAACGGGTAGCATCGGAGGAAAAAGTAGTGCTCTCCACTTCCGGTATCGGTCCCGACGTCGTGGAAGAACTGAAACTTCACCCCCGCGTGCGGATGGTAGACGTTTCAGAGAATACACTGACCATTGCGCTGCCTTCGGCACAGCAGGATCTTCAGGATCTGCTCTTCATTTGCAGCAAACATGAAGTATCCATTCAGTCGCTCAAGGTCGAAGAGCCGGATCTGGAAACGTTGTTCCTCAATCTGACCGGGCGTACGCTTCGGGACTAGGGGGAACAAGAGATGAATATATGGCATATTTGCATCTTTGAATTAAGGCGTATTCTTAAGATTCGATCTGTAGTGTTGAACCTGTTCATTCTGCCGTTGTTACTGATTTTCATATTGGGCACGGCACTTTCCAGTACGATGGGTACGGCGGAGGATGTTATTCCGGATACTGTACGTGTGGGAATCATCCATTTGAGCACTGATTCAGGCGGAGGATCAAGTACGGTTAATCAAGCGCTGGATACATTCGTTGCATCCCCGGAAGTGGCTGAGATGGTCAAGGTGCAGAACTTTACGACTGAAGAAGAGGCCGTTCATTCGCTGCGTACCGGCAAGCTGGACTTTGCTGTAATGATTCCTTCGGATTTTGAGCAAAACGTGATGATGGGGAAAGAGGCCAGGTTACAGTGGATACGAGGAAAGGACAATACACTTAATACCTTGGGTGAAACTTTGTTCACACATTTTACGGATGAATGGAACCGACAGATGGCGATTACCAAAGTGCTCGGTCCGGAAGTAATTGCTGCCATGGCCTCTGCTTCGAAGTCTGGTACGGCGAATTCCACCTCCATTGCTGTCACTAATCCCGGTAAGACAGGTACGGCGTATAGTGCCTCCCAATACTATGCAGCTTCCATGCTGGCGATGTTCATGTTGTACTCAGGTATGACAACCAGCACCAGCCTTTTCGGAGAACGGGATAACCGAACGTTAATCCGCCTTCAGGCTGCGCCGATAGGTAACGGAGTCATTTTCGCTGGCAAAATTGCAGGTAATAGTCTGCTCGCTTTCTTACAAGCAACAACGATTATCCTTATGACATATTGGCTCTACGGTGTGGATTGGGGAACCCATCCTTGGTATATTGTGCTGACTTGTGTATGCATCACATTGGCCTCTATGACCCTTGGTGTTATCGTCGCACTGGTATGCAAAAGCACAGCATCAGCCAGTGCAACCTTACAAGGTATCATCGTTGCCATGACATTCATCAGTGGTGGGTTCATGCCCATTCCGATTGAGTTTGTACAACGGCTTAGCCAATTTACGGTTAACCACTGGGCGCTCCAAAGTTTTCTGAGAATGATGCTGGATGCACCTGTAGCAGAGATTGTGTATAACATTTTAATGTTAGGCGTAGTATGCGCTGTATTACTGTTCATCTCAGGAATGATCTATAGAAAGGCAGGATACCGATATGAATAGTCTACACATCGCCTGGTTGATGATTAGACGTACACTTGGCCGTAAAATGGGGTTCATTACGTTTCTGCTTCTGCCTTGCCTGGTGGTTACAGGAGCGGTTGCTCTATTTGGAAGCGAGCAGAGTACACGTACTGTTATTCCCTATGTCAATGAGGATGGAGGGGTGGCAGGGACATGGATGATTCATGAACTTGCTGGCAAAGAGGAGTATCTGCTCAAGCCGATGACAAACGTAGCAGAAGTGAAGGAATCCATCGCTCAGCAAAAAGGAAGTTCTGGCATCATCATTCCGACACATTATACGGAGGATCTGTTACAAGGAAAGCCAACTGAGATCCAACTGGTGGAACTACGTATAAGCGAAGATTCCTATACGCTACGAGCAGCAGTTGAAGGTTTGACGAGCGGATTGTTACAATCTGCTTCAGCTGTTAAGGTGGCGGCAGGTCCTGTCTCAAGTGAGACTGACATACTATCGAGTATACAGAAGCCCTTTGAACAGCTTTTACAGGAGATAGGAAAGCATCAGGTTGCTGGTGAAGTCACCGATCTGCAGATCTATCCCAAGCCAGGCCTGAACAATGTGACTGGATTTACAATCATGTTTATGATGGGGCTGCTGACCAGTGCAGTGGCTGTGATCATGGAAGATCGCAGGAAACGTACGATGGCCAGGGTATATACGGCACCCGTCCGTGCATATGAGATTGCGCTTGGTAATTTCCTGGGTAGCTTTTTCATTGGTATGATTCAGATTGTGATGGTTCTGGGAGTCAGCAGATGGCTGCTGCAATATGATGCCGGTATTCCTTTTGGCATTCATTTCATGATATTGGCGGCATTCATGCTGGTCTCCATGGGGATCGCAAGTACCGTGGCAGGATTGATTCGTAATCCCAAAAATGCGAACATGCTGAATTCACTTGTCATTATGCCTACCTGCATGATAGGTGGTTGTTTCTGGCCGATCTCGTTGATGCCGGATTATATGCAAAAGCTCGCCAACTTTGTTCCGCAGAAATGGGCGATTCAGGCAGTGGAAACGATCTCTGCTGGTGGTACATTGTCGGATATCACATTGCCACTATTGATTTTGTTTGGCATGGCTGCCATTTTGCTGACTGTAGGCTCTGCGATTCTACGCCCTAGCCAGCCAGGAGTAGAGGCATAAGGTTATACGACATAAAAGAAAGCACGCTCTGCTGAATTGAATTCAGTTAGAGCGTGCTTTCTTTGCATAAGTAATGATGCATTATGCGAGATATTGATGATTAAGGTTGGAGTTGACGCAGGACAGTTATTTCAACCCTACGGTTCTTTTGTCTTCCGGCCGCTGTGGTGTTGTCACCCGTTGGGCGAGTATCTGCATATCCGGCATACTGGAAGCCGTCCGGGTTAAGCTTCTCTGTATCCAGAAAAAATCGTAATACAGACAGTGCGCGTTCTCCGGAAAGCTGCCAGTTATCGGTATAGGCGGAGTTTGCTCCCACAGGAATGTTATCGGTATGACCCTCAATGCTGACAACGGTATTTAGATCACGGAACAGGCTGGCAAGTTTACTGAGCGTCGGCGCTGCACCGTCCTTTAGAGCGGCCTGTCCCTGGTCAAACAGGAAGCGGTCACTAAGTGTAATGGATAGGCCCTGTGGCTTGTCCGCAACAAAAATCTGATTTTCCAGTTTATTATCCTCGATATATTGGGTAATCACATTGAACAGATTTTGCAATTCCTGCTCCTGCGATCTGAACTGTTCTTCCCGTTCTGTGAGGGGCTTGTTGTCATCATCTGGTGTTACAGTCCCGGAGTCTTCACCCTGCACCTCGGATGGTGGAGTCTCTGTAATCGTTTGACCGGGTTTCTCACCGAGTCCCTCACCAAGCTCAAGGACAGAGTCGGACGCATTGAATGTATTTTGTAACGATTGAGTAACGACATCATATTTACCGGAATCCAGATTGCTCATGGCGTACATGATGACAAAAAAGATCAGAAGCAGCGTTATGAGATCGGCATAAGTAATCATCCAGCGATCCCGATGATCGATTGTTTCACGTTTTCCGCGCCGTTTACTGCGCCGACTCATCCAATCCCTCCTTTGCTAGGGGGCGTATATGCTGACGATGCGTAAGGGTGAAGGACTCCAGTCTTTTGCGTACAAGCTGGGGATTCTCACCGTTCTGAATGGCAAGTACACCTTCGAGAAGCATTTCCATGGTCTGCACTTCATCGGCACCTCTGGATTTGATCTTGGAAGCAATGGGCAAAAAGATAAGATTGGCACTGGCGACCCCATACAGGGTTGCGGTAAAGGCAACAGCAATGGCAGGTCCGAGTCCGGTTGGATCGGTCAAACTGCCAAGGACCTGAATAAGTCCCATTACGGTTCCGATGATGCCCATGGTTGGGGCGTAACCACCAGCAGATTCGAATATTTTGGCGTAGCCCTCATGTTTTTGTTCAATCGAGTCGATCTCCATCTCCAGGATCTGGCGAACCACATCCTGATCGGTACCATCAACAACCATCTGAATACCGTCTTGCAAAAATGGATGCGGATGATCCATAACCTTGCGTTCCAATGCAAGTACACCTGAGCGGCGTGCGATTGAAGACATCTCCACCAGTTCTTCAACCCACAAACCTGAATCATTATTGTTACGTCCAAAAGCCATACGCAGGGCAGCTGGAATCGTACGAAGGCGATGCGCCGGGAAACTGGTAACCACAGCAGCAATCGTTCCACCGAATACAATTAAAGCAGCCGTTTTTTGCAGGAGACCAGACAATTGGCCGCCTTCCCACAAAAAACCGCTAATGACTGCGGCAATTCCGGCAATAATACCGATAAGTGTCGCAATATCCATAAATTAACCCACTCCTATCTTCATTTCACGTTTGCATCACTAAAACGAACGAGGTATAATTAAACGGGAACAAATATTCCTATTACTATAAGTTTTCCCATATGAAAATTCGGGGAACTTCGACAATATATAGTGACTATTATTTTAGACGATAGGGTGAGATACGGCAATGAGCGATATTATAATGAGCGACAAAACGTTCGAAATCGAGTCAGAGTTTTCTCCCCAAGGTGATCAGCCGGCAGCCATTAAAGAATTGGTGAAGGGTGTTCAGGAGGGGAAGAGATACCAGACACTGCTGGGTGCAACGGGTACGGGTAAGACGTTTACGATAGCCCAGACGATAGCCCAACTGCAACGTCCAACGCTGATTATTGCACACAATAAAACGTTGGCAGCGCAGCTTGCAAGTGAGTTCAAAGATTTTTTTCCGAATAACATGGTTGAGTATTTCGTCAGTTATTACGATTATTTTCAGCCAGAAGCATATATCCCGTCCTCCGATACGTATATCGAGAAGGATTCAAGTATTAATGAAGAGATCGACAAACTGCGGCACGCAGCGACAAGTTCGTTGTTTGAGCGCAGGGACGTCATCATTGTAGCGAGTGTTTCCTGCATTTATGGTTTGGGTTCACCGCACTCGTATTCAAGCATGTTGCTGTCACTTCGGGTAGGCATGGAGAAACCGCGGAATCAGATTTTGTCCCGTCTGGTAGAGATCCAGTATCAGCGGAACGATATTAACTTTGTGCGGGGTACGTTCCGTGTTCGTGGGGATGTTGTTGAGATTTTCCCTGCCTCCAAGGGTGAACATGCAATTCGGGTTGAATTGTTCGGTGATGAGATCGAGAAAATTACGGAGATTGATGTGTTAACCGGAGAACTGATTGGCGAACGTGAACATATTGCCATCTTCCCGGCGTCTCACTTCGTAACACAAGAAGAGACGATGAAGGTTGCGCTGGTGAACATTGAGCGTGAACTGGAGGAGCGTCTTGAAGTGTTGCGTGAACAGGGAAAACTGCTGGAGGCTCAGCGACTGGAGCAGCGCACACGGTATGATATCGAGATGATGAAGGAAGTTGGATTCTGTTCGGGTATTGAGAACTATTCCGGTCCATTGACTTTCCGTGAACGCGGCGATACCCCATATACACTGATGGATTACTTCCCGGATGATATGTTGATCGTGGTGGATGAGTCTCACGTGACTCTGCCACAGATCCGTGCGATGTATAATGGTGACCAAGCGCGGAAGACGGTATTGGTTGAACATGGTTTCCGTCTACCGTCAGCGCTGGATAATCGTCCGCTCAAATTCGAAGAGTTCGAAGGCAAGATGGATCAGATTATTTATGTATCAGCAACACCAGGCCCGTATGAGATCGAGCATACCGATACGATGGTGCAACAGATTATTCGTCCAACCGGTCTGCTTGATCCAATTATCGAACTGCGTCCAACAAAGGGACAGATCGATGACTTGATTGGTGAGATTAACGACCGGATTGCCAAAGATGAGCGTGTGTTGATTACAACATTAACGAAGAAGATGTCCGAGGACCTGACGGATTATCTGAAGGAAGTTGGAATCAAGGTTCGTTATCTGCACTCCGAGATCAAAACATTGGAACGGATGGCGATTTTACGTGATTTAAGGTTGGGCGTTTTCCATGTCCTGATCGGAATCAACTTGCTGCGGGAAGGTCTCGATCTGCCCGAAGTTTCCCTCGTCGCTATATTGGATGCTGATAAGGAAGGATTCCTGCGTTCCGAACGCTCACTGATCCAAACGATTGGTCGTGCAGCACGGAACAGCGAGGGTCGCGTTATTCTATATGGTGACAAAGTGACCGATTCAATGGATAAGGCGATAAAGGAAACCGAGCGTCGCCGTGCAATTCAGATCGAGTACAACGAGAAGCATGGCATTACACCACAGACGATTCGCAAAAAAGTGCGTGATGTAATTGAGGCAACCAAAGTTGCCGAATCCAAGAAAGACTATCTCACAGGCGCAGCCGAGAAGATGTCGAAGAAAGATCGCCAGGCGCTTATTCAGCGCCTAGAGGTAGAGATGAAAGATGCAGCCAAAAACCTGCAGTTTGAGCGTGCTGCCGAGCTTCGCGATGCGTTGCTGGAACTTCGCGCTGAATAAGATACAGCTCATTCATATGCTCCAATAAAGATGGATCTGTAACAAGAGAACGGCCAATTGGCCGTTCTCTTGTTGAGTAAGGAAATCGTTGATATCTACCGATAATAAGAGATGTTGAAATCTTGAAATCAGGTCTATACTGATAGAAATGTTGAAATTGGTTAAAAGGTTTATAGGAAAGCAATCGGGAGTCGTGTCCCTCTGGGAGTCGAGAACGCTCCGGTGTTGACCTCGGAGCCGAGCCAAAGGCAATGGCGACCTGTCGCGACCAAGGCGAAGCTGAGAGCGTCCCGGTGTTGACCTTGGAGCCGAGCCAAAGGCAATGGCGACCTGACGCGATCAAGGCGGAGCCGAGAGCGCCCTGGTGTTGAATTTGGAGCCGAGCCAAAGGCAATGGCGACCTGTCGCGATCAAGGCGAAGCCGAGAGCGTCCCGCTCTTGACCTTGGAGCCGAGCTAAAGGCAATGGCGACCCTGTCGCGATCAAGGCGAAGCCGAGAGCGCACCCTCGCAGTAGAGCGGTCTGATAAGGTTCCGGCAATAGGCTGGAACCTTATCAGAAACCGCGGGCACACGACCACCCTTCACATAGCAAGACCCGACCCCTCACCGCTTCACCGCTTGTTTCGGGTGTCCAGAGGGCTGCGCCCTCTGGGGCCCTCCCTTGGAAGGGAGGGTTTGGGAGGGATCGAAAAGCCTTTAAAAGGTTTGGATTAACACACTGAGAGGATGAATACTATTGGCGAGCGATAACATTGTCATTAAAGGCGCACGAGCGCATAACCTGAAAAATATCGACATTACCATCCCGCGTGACCGCTTTGTTGTATTGACCGGCCTGAGTGGCTCAGGCAAGTCCTCGCTGGCTTTTGACACGATCTATGCCGAAGGACAGCGGCGTTATGTAGAATCATTGTCAGCTTACGCAAGGCAGTTTCTGGGACAGATGGAGAAACCGGACGTTGATTCCATCGAAGGATTATCTCCTGCCATTTCAATAGATCAGAAAACAACAAGTCGTAACCCGCGTTCCACGGTTGGAACTGTGACCGAAATCTATGATTATCTGCGTCTGTTATTTGCACGTGTGGGTCATCCACATTGTCCAGACCACGGCGTAGAGATCAGTTCCCAGACCGTAGAACAAATGGTTGACCGCATTATGCAATATCCAGAGCGTACCCGGTTGCAGATTTTGGCACCCATTATCTCGGGCCGTAAGGGTGAGCACAAGAGTGTGTTTGCTGATGTGTCCAAGCAGGGCTTTGTCCGTGTACGGGTGAACGGGGAACTTCGTGACCTCTCAGAAGATATTCAATTGGAGAAAAATAAAAAGCATACGATTGAAGTCGTTGTTGACCGGATCGTTGTTAAGGATGATGTACAGGCGCGTCTGGCCGACTCTATTGAAACAGCACTTAATTTGTCCGGTGGACAACTCCTGGTGGACATTATGGGTGAAGAAGAGCTGCGATTCAGTTCCAACTTTGCCTGCCCGGTGTGTGGATTCAGTATTGAAGAGCTTGCACCACGGATGTTCTCATTTAACAGTCCCTTCGGCGCTTGCCCGGATTGTGATGGGTTAGGTGTCAAAATGATCGTTGACCCTGATCTGCTTGTACCGGATCGGACTAAGACCATCGAAGATGGAGCTTTTGATGCCTGGACAGGTGGCACATCCACCTATTATCCGCAGTTCCTGAAGTCAGTATGTGAGCACTTCAACATTCCGCAAAATGTACCTGTCGAAGATCTGCCAGCTGAGCAGATGAACAAGTTGTTGCAGGGTACAGGTACGGAGAAAATCCGTTTCCGCTATGAGAATGATTTTGGACAACGGAAGGAAGCACTGGTTACCTTTGAAGGTATCGTGAATAACCTGGAGCGTCGTTATCGTGATACAGCATCTGAAGGTATCCGTGAATTTATTGAGGGTTACATGAGTGCGAAGCCTTGTGGTACATGTAAAGGTCAGCGTCTGAAACGCGAGAGTCTTGCGGTTACGATCAATGATCACAACATGGCGTATGTGACTAGTCTGTCCATTGGGGAAGCTGGCCGATTCTTCGATACATTGGAATTGACGGAGAAAGAGCAGACGATTGCCAAACTGATTTTGAAAGAAATCAACAGCCGTCTTGGCTTCCTGGTGAACGTAGGTCTGGATTACCTCACACTGAGTCGTGCTGCCGGAACATTATCGGGTGGAGAAGCGCAGCGTATCAGACTGGCCACACAGATTGGTTCCAGCCTGATGGGTGTACTCTACATTCTGGATGAGCCGAGTATCGGTCTGCATCAACGGGATAATGACCGACTGATCTCAACGCTTGCGCACATGCGAGACATTGGTAATACTCTGATCGTGGTTGAACATGATGAGGATACGATGATGGCTGCCGACTATATTATTGATATTGGTCCTGGTGCAGGTATCCACGGAGGTACTATCATGTCACAGGGTACGCCGGAAGAGATCATGAACGATGAGAACTCATTAACTGGTCAATATCTGAGTGGTCGCAAATTCATTCCGATTCGTACAGAACGTAGAAGTGTAGGAGACCGCTGGTTGGAAGTACGTGGAGCCAAAGAAAATAACCTGAAGAATCTGAATGTGAAGATTCCTGTAGGTGTATTTACCGCGGTAACGGGCGTATCTGGATCTGGTAAATCCACATTGATCAATGAGATCCTGTACAAAACACTGGCACGTGATCTGAACCGTGCACGGGTACGTCCGGGTCAGCATAAAGAAATTCGTGGTCTGGAGCATATCGATAAAGTCATCGATATTGACCAATCGCCGATCGGGCGGACACCACGTTCCAACCCGGCTACGTACACCGGTGTCTTTGATGATATTCGGGATCTGTTCGCTCAGACGAATGAAGCCAAAGTACGTGGATACAAGAAAGGCCGGTTCAGCTTTAATATCAAAGGTGGACGTTGTGAAGCCTGCCGTGGAGACGGCATTATCAAAATCGAGATGCACTTCTTACCGGACGTTTATGTCCCTTGTGAAGTCTGCAAAGGCAAACGATACAACCGGGAAACGCTTGAAGTGAAATATAAAAACAGAAATATTTCCGATGTGCTGGAAATGACGGTTGAAGATGCAACCCAATTTTTCGAGAACATTCCGAAGATCCATCGTAAAATGCAGACACTGATGGATGTGGGTCTGGGTTATATCAATCTGGGACAACCTGCAACCACATTGTCTGGTGGTGAAGCCCAGCGTGTGAAGCTTGCTTCCGAGCTGTATCGCCGCAGTACGGGGAAAACCATCTACATCCTCGATGAGCCGACTACGGGTTTGCATGTCGATGATATCGACCGTTTGCTGAACGTATTGCACCGTCTGGTTGATTCCGGGGAATCGGTGTTGGTGATTGAGCATAACCTGGATGTGATCAAAACGGCAGACTATGTTGTTGACCTGGGTCCGGAAGGTGGTAGCGGTGGAGGAACCATTGTTGCAACTGGAACACCTGAGGATATCATCAAAGTGGAAGCTTCCTATACCGGCAAGTACTTGAAGCCGGTTCTGGAGCGGGATACCGAGCGGAGCAAGGCACTACAATTAGTAGACTAAGGTCCTCTAACCAGTAGTTATATCAATATGAAGTGGCAGTAGTGGCCCTTCTTTTCGAAAAGGTTGAGACGTTGGATTACGATCTGATGTGCTCTGCTTCCGAGAAGAAGGGCTTTTCATTATGAATTATGCACAGTGTTTCCGTCGGACTAAGGTTATTTCGTGAAAGTGTTTACATATGCATGATGACGAGCATTACAGGAATATTCAGCCAAATTGGCTTTTTTTCATTTTTATGGATGATAGGGCTTGCATTACAAGCAGGGTACAGATAACATAGAGGAAGATATTAGGGTATGCGTTAGCTGTTCAACTATGGTAAGGAGGTCTGTCTATCCATGCTGTTTGCAGAAGCTGCCACGGCGAGTACATCGAATTTTAATGCATTTGATATTTTTGTCATCTTATTTACGATCCTGATTTTCATCGGAGTTGTTCGGCTTCTTCGGGCACCGAAGAAGAATCTGTTTGCGATCGGATTTGCAGTAGTCAGCCTACTGGTATTTCTGATGACAGACTATGCGATGATAACGGGTTGGTTTGCTCAGTAGGAATGCCACTGAAGTGAATGGAATTTAAGCCAAAAGAGGTACAGACGAACACTCTCCAGAGAGACATGGAGGGTGTTTTTTTCATTTATACTGAAACGATTGAACAAGATTCTACCTTCTCTACTAAAATAGGACTTAAAACAATTGTATATCCAGATTCTGTATGATACATTGAGGGATACCGGAATTGCAGATGAGAGAAAGAGAGAATAGATTCAGCGATGAATCCGATGTCGAGTCGCGCAAGAAGGATGTATAGAGAGGGTCAGGTGAGAATATGAGCGTGTTGGGTAAAAAGGGGATAGCCATACTGATGGCTGCTGTACTCTCGATTAGTGTAGCGGCAACGGCCGGTGCAGCTGAATCCAAAGCGGCGATGCAAGCGAAAGTGGTAGACGGTCAAGTCTATGTGAACACCCAGGATCTGCTCAAGGCAGTTGGTGGAAGTGGACAATATGATGCCAAATCGGGAACGTACACGTACAAGGGAAGTGAAGCCATTCCCAAAGTGATCGAAAAGGTATCTCCTTCGGTTGTAGGCATTATTGGGAAATCTACCGAAGTGCAGGACGGTACAACATCAGACGACCGCTATAATCTTGCACATGGTACAGGTGTCATTATCCGGTCCAATGGATGGATCGTAACAAATGCTCACGTGGTGGATGGATTAATAAACCCGGTGGTCGTTACAACGGATGGCAATACATACAAAATTACGAAAACATACAGCGATGCACTAAGTGATCTGGCGCTAATCAAAATCAATGCCAAATCACTCAAACCGGCGAGCTTCGCCAAAGCTTCACAAACTACTGTTGGAGAAACGGTGATCGCCTTGGGTACGCCGATTTCCTTTTCTTTGCGCAACTCGGCAACCGTAGGGGTAATTAGCGGCTTGAATCGTGGTGTTGAGGCGACCTACCGGTTGATTCAGACCGACACGGCGATTAACCCAGGAAATAGCGGAGGACCGCTGGTCAACCTGAAGGGTGAAGTGGTTGGTATCAATTCCATGAAATTTTCTGCGGTCGGCGTAGAAAGTTTGGGGTTTTCGATTCCAGTGGATACCGTTCAATATATCATCGATCAGTTTTTTAAATATGGCAAAATAAAACGTGCAAGTCTGGGACTACAGTTGGAAGAAAGCTGGTCTGCGATTGTGGGCCTGCCTACAGATGATCCCTTAACGATTACGGGCGTACTGTCTCCTGAAGCCAAGAAAGCCAAAATCAAAGAGGGTGATGTCCTTTACAGTGTCGCGGGCACACGTGTCTCTTCAGTGGTGGATATCAATGAGTTGCTCAAAAAGTATCTGCCTGGACAAAAGGTAAAGCTGTTGATGCAAACGGATGGCGATATCGTCACCCGCACGTTGGTGCTTGCTGATCGCGCAGACATCGTAGACGAGGAAGATGAAGCGTTCCTTGCAGATGAAGAACAATAAAGCCCGGCGATCAGCCTGGATGGAGAGAGGACGAAAGAACGGAATGAAAAAGTCATGGATACGTGTGCTAAGCACAGGTGTATTAACCGGGATGCTGACCATTGGCGCGGCATTACCTGTATGGGCATCTGATCTGACGACAAGTGAACTACGAGTCAAAGCAGGGAGCACGAGCGCCTACATTAACGGCGATAAGCAGGCCATAGCCAAACCTTACAAGTTCAAGGGTGTTACGATGGTGCCTGTTGGAGTGTTCAAGAAAGCATTTGGCAGTGAAATCCGGCTGGAGAAAAATGATGTTGTCAAAATCAAGGAAGGTTCACACACGGTTACCCTAACGATTGGCAGTTCGATTGCTTGGGTGGATGGTGTAAAACATGAAATGGGTGCCGCCCCCAAGATGGTGAATGGCGTACTTATGGTTCCACTTCGTGCGGTTGCTGCCGGTATCGGAGCGACGCTAGCTCCAACCAGTTCCGGAGAAATGGTCATTCGTCTGTTGCAAACCGATGATTCGGTGGATGATGAGGATGGTATTCATCCGGATGAAGGCAAAACCAGAATTGGCAACAGTTTTTACGGTTGGTCCATTAACTACCCGGCAGACCTTATGGTTTTCCAGACCGGTGAGCAGGAGCGCATGATAACTTTCGGCGCTGCGGACAACAGTTATTATCTTGAAGTGTATGTCAGCGATCAGGATGTGGCTCTGGATGCGGATGATTTGTTGCAGCAACTCGTCCAGGAAGCCAAACAATCGGGAGATACGGTGCTGGATCGTGAAGCGGTGTCGAAAGGCAAAACGCCTTATGCACGGATTATCGTGAAGGATGTAGACGGCATGTTATGGGAGATGCGTCAGTATCTGAGCGAAGGTCGTCAATATGATGTGTATCTCGCGGATTACGAAGCCTTGAACTATAAAGATCTGGGCAAACGTGCAGCGCTACTCAATTCATTCCAGCCAACCTATGCGGAATCGGATCGAACGATCAAGGATCTATCCACCGTAGATAATGGCATGCGCTCCGCTTGGAACGATGATTATGGTATTGAGTTGAAGATTCCTGCCGGCTGGTCGATGGATAACAATCAGATGATCTATGAATCCAAGGATGGTGCGTATCTGCAATGGCGTGTCACTTCGGCGAAGGCAGGTACAACGGTAAAAGACTGGAGCGGCCAACTGGATAAGTGGATGCGCGAGACATTTACACCAGAGAGTTACGAGCCAATTGGTTCATATACGATGGATATCTCGGGAGAGACTGCCGAGGTGAATGAATTCCGTTATAACTTTGGCGGGGGCTGGCAGACCGAGTTTGATGTTCTTTTGCAGAAGAATGGGTATCGATATTATGCAGAGTATACGTTCCCTGAGGAGCAAAGTGCAGATCGGGCATGGTTTGAACGGATTATGAAGAGTGTGGAGATTGATTTTGATACGGTTGCCGATAATTTCGGTCAGCTGGATGAAGATCCTTATTTGACAGACAAAACGAAGACACTTACACGTACGTCCAAACGTTATAAATACAGTGTAGATATTCCGCGTTACTGGACACCCTACAGTGATCGATTCGAATATTCACCTGTGGTGTACACCTTCACTGGGGGAGAATTCTCCATTGCGGCGAGCGAAGACAAGTCAATCGAGATGACGGTCAGCCAACTTAGAGAAGCTTATGCAGAAGCCACCAAAACTCGTAAGAACTTCAAGTTGCTTGGCAGTGAGGAGCTAACGTTTGCGGGTGTGCCTGCATTTTCATTTACGTATCATGAACTGGACAAAGGCGTGCCATATGCGGGTCGCCAGATCGTGTTTGAAAAGGACGGAACAACCTATACGATTACAAGTGGGCTGAATGATGCCAACAAGACAGAAGTTCAGGCGGCAGCCTTGGAAAAAGCAGTGAACTCATTTACTTTTATTAAATGAAAGTGATAGATGCCGGAGGGTCAAAAGACCTTTCGGTTTTTTCGTTGTGCTGGAAATGAAAATGGTAAACGGTTTTTTCAGGAAAACGTAGAAGAGTCGGTGCAGAAGTGGTACACTATACTAGTTCAGGAGTTATGACTGCTGATCTGATGAATATGAATGACTGTAAGCTTGGAGTTCAGGCAATACAGACATAATAGATAGATATTGTAATACCGTGACAATGCAGGTGTACCCGATAAGGTGCAGTCTTAGGCTTGGTATGTTCAGGCGTTTAAGGATATAGGGATGAAATCCGGCGGATAGCCGGTTATGGGGAGGATCTACATGAAAACAGCAACAATACGAAGAGAAGACGTTGAACTTCTGGCACCCGCTGGTGACTGGGATTGTATGCGTTCGGCGGTAGCCAATGGCGCAGATGCAATTTTCTTCGGAGTCGAAAAGTTTAATGCACGAGCACGGGCGAACAACTTCCGCATGGACGAGCTGCCGGAGATTATGGCGTTTTTGCACAGCTATGGCGTAAAAGGTTTTTTGACCTTTAATATATTGATTTTTGAAAATGAATTGACGGATGCAAAAGAACTGATTGACGCTTGTGTCGATGCAGGTGTGGACGCTGTAATTGTTCAAGATTTGGGTTTGGTGAAGATGATCCGCGAGATCTCACCGGATTTCCCGATTCACGGTTCAACACAGATGACGATTACGTCACCGGAAGCGGTTGAGTTTACGAAGCCGTTTGATATGGAACGTGTCGTTCTGGGACGGGAGAACAACTTGAAGCAGATCCAAAAGATCGGTGAACAGGCGAAGCTTCCAATGGAAGTATTCGTTCATGGTGCGCTGTGTGTATCCTACTCGGGGCAATGTCTGACTTCCGAAATGTGGGGAGGGCGTTCCGCGAACCGCGGGGAGTGCGCACAAGCTTGTCGTCTTCCATACGATCTGATGGTGGATGGGGTGCACAAACCGATGGGTGATGTAGCTTATCTGTTGTCTCCGAAGGATCTGGCAGCGATTGATCTGATGCCGGAACTGATCGAAGCAGGAGTAACTTCTTTCAAAATTGAAGGACGTCTCAAAACGCCAGAATACGTAGCAAACGTAGTAAGCAAATATCGTAAAGCGATTGACCGTTATTTTGATGGAGATAACACACCGCCAAGCAAGGAAGAAGTTCGCGAATTGCAGCAAAGCTTCTCCCGTGGATTCACGCATGGTTTCCTCAGTGGTACAAACAACAAAGAATTGGTGGATGGAACATTCCCGAAAAGCCGTGGTGTCTATCTTGGTCGTGTAGATCAAGTGTTGCGTGATGGTGTGGTCCTGAAGCTGGATGCACCTGTGAAACGTGGAGACGGGATTGTATTTGACGCTGGAGACCCGACTCAGAAGGAAGAAGGCGGACGGGTATACGATGTACGTCGCAAAGGCGTAAAACTCGAAGGCGAAGCCGAAGAGGGCTGGATCGTTGACGTTGTGCCAGGCCGCAGTGACGTGGATCTGCGCCGCGTGAAAGTTGGCGACAAAGTCTGGAAAACAAATGACCCGGCGTTGGACAAACGTCTGCGTCAAAGCTTCGAGACCGAGAAGCCTTACCGCGTATTCCCGGTAAAAGTAAAAGTTATCGGCAGCCCGGGGCAACCGCTCAGCACGTGGTGGACAGACGTGCAGAAAGGCACGACCGTCCGTATTGATTCCGAGATGGAACTGGACATCGCCCAGAAGCGTCCAATGACACATGAATTGCTCGAAGAGCAGTTCGGACGTCTGGGAGGCACCGTGTTCCAGTTGGAAGGAATGGACGTCAATCTGCACGGTGACGTCATCATCCCGATGCGCGAGTTGAATAACATTCGCCGTCAGGCAGTAGAACAACTCGCGGGCGAACGTCCTAAACCACCCGTATATGTGAAACGGGCGGTAGATGTATACGGCGATTCGGTTAAACCGGCATCGCCAGTCGCTCGCGGTCAAGCAGAGCTGACCGCGCTCTGTCGCAGCCTGCCACAAGTGGAGGCAGCGATTGAAGCGGGGATCGGCATGATCTATGCCGACTTCGAGTTTATCAAGCAGTTCCCAGCAGCCGTGGAAGCTGTACATGCCGCTGGTCGCAAGATCGCGCTGGCAACACCGCGTATTCACATGCCTGGGGAGAACGGATATCATAATAACATCCTGCGTCTGAAGCCGGATGCGGTATTGGTGCGTAATACAGGCGCACTGTACTTCTACCTTCGCCACCGGATGGAAAACCCGGATGCGAAGCACCCGGAACTGATCGGCGACTTCTCATTGAACATCGCCAATCACAAAGCAGTAGAATTGTTCCTGGAAGCCGGATGTGACTGGATTACCCCATCCTATGACCTGAACATTCAACAAATGGTTGATTTGCTGGGTCACTCCCGTACAAGTCAGACTGAAGTGGTTATCCATCAGCATCTGCCGATGTTCCACACCGAGCACTGTGTGTATTGTACGTTTATGAGTGAAGGAACGGATTTCACGAACTGTGGCCGTCCTTGTGAGGAACAGCGTGCATCCCTGCAAGACCGGATCGGCATGTCCCACCCGGTACGTGTGGATGAAGGCTGTCGTAATACGGTATACAACGCAGTGGAGCAGTCGGGTGCCGAGTATCTGACCAACTTTATGGATCTGGGTGTATCCCGTTACCGTGTGGAATTCCTGGAAGAGACACCGGAGCAGGTACGCGAAGTAATTGATCTGTACAACCGTGCACTGCGCGGCGAGATCAGTGGTACACAAGTGTGGAAAACTCTAAAGGCAACGAACCAACTGGGCGTTACACGTGGTCAATTGGTGAAATAAACAGCAACCCCAAACTCTGCTTTAAGGAGCTCTTGGGGTTTTTTTACATCATGGCACAGGAGGCGAAGAAGCGTGACGCCATTCACAATCATGGATATCAAATTGCTGTGCGGAGTCACGGCATTCAAGCGTGGAGAAGATTATAACCAGTCTGGCCGGGTGACTAATCTGGTGGTCAGTGAGGATCAGCTTCATTATGAAGCACAGGTACGTGGAACGGAACGCTACCAGGTGACGGTGGATGTGGATGGAGCGGGAGAGATTGTGGCAGGCTGCAGTTGTCCGGGTGACGGCAGACATTATGACTATTGCAAACATGTGGCTGCCGTCCTCTTGGCTATTCACGAATGGGGTGAGCAGCAGGAGCGTAATGCCACACGTGATTCCGGGAAGACTTCTCAGTCTTCTACAAGCCAAGGAGTCAATACCAGTTCCAGCACAGGTTCCAAGTCCAGAGTTGGGACGCTAGTCGAAGAGAGCATGTGGGAGCGACCACAGTCTGCTTCACAACGAGAGCAACTGAATGATGCTCCAGAGCGTCCGCCTGTTCACTTTGCCCAAGCAGGTCGTCCAAGCTCAGCTTCGGGGTGGGGTCGCTCGGCAGATAAACCTTCTTACCGTACGGCGGATCAGATTCTGTCCATGTTTGCCAAGGATCGGAGACCGCTACATGGAAATGATCGTAAATACACTGCCCCTGTCAGCCGTTCCTCCCTGCGGGAAGAATTGCAGGTCCAGTTTATTTGCAAGCTGACACAGGTTCACAAGGGTGGTGGGAAACTTGCTCTTGAATTGAAAGTGGGTAACAAACGTCTGTATGTGGTGCAGAAAGTAAAGCAATTCCTGAACTGCATCGAGAAGGGCGAACCAATGTCATTTACCAAGCTGTTCCACTATGATCCATTGATGCATGTTTTCACTCCGCAGGATCAGGCGATTCTCTCGATGCTTATTCGAATGAGACAGAGTGAGGAGGCCTATCGCCAATCCATCTCCGGTTATCTGGGAGCTTCGGATGGACGGGATATATTGATTGCTCCGCTCGTATGGAAGCCATTGCTGGAATTGCTGCTACAGGCTGACAGCCGGATGGAGGGCACGGGATTCGCCAATGGACCACTCACACTGGGTGAGGGGGTACTTCCTTTATTTTACCGGATTGCCCAGGGAGCGAATGAAGGATATCAGCTTGAAATTTCGGGACTGCGTGAGCTGATTCTTCTTCCTGCTTATGATGCCGCTGTGGTGGAAGGGCAGTTGCACATGTTGGAGCCGATGCAGATGCGAAGTCTGGAGGACTTGAGTGGGGCGCTCACATCGTATGGGATCAAGGAAAGCATTGATATTTCGACCCAGCAGGTGGATGAGTTTGTACAGCATGTCGTGCCAGAATTGCGTACGCTCGGCCATCTGTCTATTGATTCACAGGTGCGTGAGCAGATCGCGGAACCGGAACTTTCACCCAAGTTGTACATCGACTTCTATCGTGAGCGTATTACAGCACGTCTGGAATTCGACTATGAGGTCATGGTTATTAATCCGCTTGCAGAGTATTTGATAGATGAAGAAGAGAAAAAGGTTATTTTGGTGCGTGATCGATATAAAGAGCGAAACTTGATTGAACGGCTTGATCGATCCTTTCTCGAAAGGGATGGTAGTGTCTGGGCGAGCGAACGCGAAGATGCCATCTATGATGTCATGTATCATCTGTTGCCTGAGCTTGAGAAACAGGTAGATATTTATATGCCAAACGCCGTGAAGGCGATGGTGCAATCCTATCCAACACCGCCGAAAGTACGAGCAGATTTGGGAAGAGGATTGGACTGGCTGGAGATTTCTTTCGAGATGGAAGGTGTGGACGAACAGGAACTTCAGGAACTCATGCGCCGCATTGTGGAAAAGAAACCATATTTCCGTCTCAAGAGCGGAGTCTTTCTCTCGCTTGAAAATGAAGGTGCAGACAGTTTCGCTCATATGGCCGATTCACTGGGACTGGGAGCAGATGACATCAAGAGCAGCCATATCCGGCTGCCAGCTGTTCGGGCGTTACAATTGCCGGGCAGGGATGAAGTCTCCGGTCATGTGAAGTGGGGAGGTTCTCTGAAACGTTTCCTCGACGATCTCCGAGATCCTGAACGGATGGATTTTGCATTACCAAAAGCATTGACCCCCATCCTGCGGGATTATCAGAACAGCGGATACCAGTGGCTGCGTACCCTTGCTTATTATCGTTTTGGCGGCATTCTGGCGGATGATATGGGACTTGGCAAAACGTTGCAAAGCATCGCCTATATCACAGCAGTACTTCAGGAGAAGCCTGAGCACAACATTGACCATACGGGTGATGATAAGTATCGGGAGAGCGGATCATTATGGGGCGGTGAAACGTTGGTGACTGCTGGCATCGATCCCGAAACTGGACTCCCATTGGATAAGATGGCTTCAGAGAATAGGGATGGTTCATGGTCCACGATGCAGCAGGATGGATTGACGGTCCGAACGAAGGTCATTCATCCTCCGGTACTTGTCGTGGCCCCTGCTTCGCTGACCTACAACTGGGCTAATGAGTTTGCACGGTTCGCCCCGCATCTGAACGTCCTGATCGCCGCAGGTCAGAAAGAAGAGCGAGCCAATATGCTTTCAGGTATGGATGAGGCAGATGTAATTGTGACGTCGTATCCTCTGTTACGCCGGGATTTGGACACCTACCTGGGCCGAACCTTCCATACGCTCATTCTGGATGAAGCTCAGGCAATCAAAAATGCTTCCTCCCAGACCGCGCAGGCAGTGAAACAAATTCAGGCCCCGCGTCGTTTTGCACTCACAGGAACGCCTGTAGAGAACTCGCTGGATGAATTGTGGTCCATTTTTGAAGCCGTATTCCCAGGGCTGTTTCCAAGTTACAGAAGATTCCGTGACCTTTCTCCGGAACGGATCTCGCGGATGGTACGTCCGTTTATTCTGCGCCGCCTGAAGAAGGATGTGCTGGAAGAATTGCCTGATCGAATTGAAACGGTACAGCGGTCAGAGCTTACGGTTGAACAGAAGAAACTGTACGCCGCATACCTTTCCCAGCTTCAGGATGAAGCATCGAAGGACATGGAGGATAACGGATTCCAGAAGAACCGTATCAAAATTCTGGCTGGCATCACCCGTTTGCGTCAGTTGTGTTGTCATCCGGCCCTCTTTGTCGAAGGATATCAAGGCGATTCCGGGAAAATGGAACAGTTGCTTGAAACGGTCGAGGATTGTTTGGCTGCAGGCAAACGAATTCTCATCTTCTCCCAATTTGCGAGCATGTTGAACCTGATTCGTCAGACCCTTGCGGCAAAGGGAAGAAACCTGTTTTACCTCGATGGTCAGACCCCTGCACAGAGCCGGGTCGAGATGTGCCACAGATTTAACGAAGGTGAAGCTGAACTGTTCTTAATCTCCCTGAAAGCTGGCGGGACCGGACTAAATTTAACGGGGGCAGATACCGTTATATTATATGATCTATGGTGGAATCCCGCGGTGGAAGAACAGGCGATTGGCCGTGCCCATCGTATGGGACAGAAACAAGTGGTGCAAGTCATCCGCTTAGTTACCGAAGGTACGATCGAAGAGAAGATTTTGGAACTCCAGCAGCGGAAGAAGGATTTGATTGCCGAAGTGATCGAACCGGGAGATGGCGGGTCGACGACCTTATCCGAACAGGATATCCGCGAATTGTTGATGGTATAATGGAGTCCAAGCATCGTAGCAATAAGAATCATTAAATATATGAAAATATGTTTCTAGCAAAAGGAGTGGGTTCGTATGCGTATTCGCAAAGCGATTATTCCAGCTGCAGGGCTGGGTACCCGGTTTTTGCCTGCCACCAAGGCGATGCCTAAGGAAATGCTGCCCATCGTGGACAAGCCAACGATCCAGTACATTATTGAAGAAGCCGTAGCTTCAGGCATTGAAGATATCATTATTGTGACAGGTAAAGGGAAGCGGGCCATTGAAGATCACTTCGATTATTCTTTTGAGCTGGAGCAGAATCTGGCGGACAAACAGAAGTGGGACTTGCTTAACGAAGTACGCAAACCCTCCGAGATGGCAGATATCCATTATATCCGTCAAAAGGAACCGAAGGGACTTGGTCACGCCATCTGGTGTGCCCGCAAGTTTATCGGCAACGAGCCTTTTGCCGTCCTGTTAGGGGACGATATTGTAGAAGCGGAACATCCCTGCCTGAAGCAGATGATCGATGTCTATGATGAACTGCAATCTCCGATTGTTGGTGTACAGCCAGTTGATTGGAGCGAGGTATCCCGCTACGGAATTGTGGACGGAGAGTTGCTGACCCCTACGGATGATCGCGTCTTTCGTGCACGTCGTTTAATTGAGAAACCAAAGACCGAAGACTCTCCCTCCAACCTGGCTATTATGGGGCGTTACATTCTTACACCGGATATTTTCGAAATACTAGGTCAGCAATCTGCTGGCGTTGGGGGCGAAATTCAGCTCACGGATGCCTTGTCCCGATTGAATGAACAGCGGCAGATTATCGCATATCATTTTGATGGACTGCGTCATGATGTTGGTGAGAAGTTGGGCTTTATTGAAACGTCGATTCACTACGCATTGCAGCGCCCGGATTTGCGGGAGGATTTGTTGGCGTACCTGAAGAAGATAGTGGCGTCTAACTAATTTATTTCTAATGAATAAGATCACAAAAAAGGTTTGCCCTTTGAAGAGGGCAAACCTTTTTTGTATGGAGTTATAGAGGACTAGTAGTGCATTTTATTAGAAATTCAGTTCTGCTATCTGTTTAATCTCGTCTGCTTCGTTTGGTGCGACAGCGATAAGCTTATCATATATAGCTTGATCTTGTTGCCCATCTTTAGTTAGGGCCGCAAGGTACCAACGAGCAATTTCACGGTTGGTAGCATCGTTAAGATCGTCTGCAATCCCACCCTTAAGAATAGTAGCAGCTCCAGCTGAATCATTTAACATATATTTTATTTTCCCCGCGTTCAGAATCATTGTTGGAGTCAGCTCGAACGGCTGTCCTTGAAGTTGTCCTTCAGGGAGGGTCTTTAGATGCTCTACTCCATCAACAACATGCTGAAAGGCTTCCAGACCTGAAGTGAAGTAAGATTCCTTCTTAGCTGTATCACCTTGTCCGAGTGCCTGATATCCTAGATCGAACGAACGGCTAATTAGCTTTTCATACCACTCCATATCCCAGATATAGTTGTTGGCATATTCTTTTTGAAGAGTATAGGCTTGTTCATTATCACCTTTAAGTTCATAGAGTTGGATCAACTGTTTAACCATACCTTTGTTGTATGGTTCTGCCTTTAGCCCTTTTCGAAGCAGATCTACGCCAGCATTGTAGAACTGATCATCTTGTGTTTGTTGAAAACCTTGTTGGTATAGAGAAGAAAGCGTCAGCAGGGAATCAGAATGTGCACTGCGAATGGCAAGGTCCTTATCCAGTGGAGCTTTGATTTCCTCAAAAGATTGGCTGATTTCTGCAACTTCCTTCGCTGCATACGCATAATGATTTGCTTGCAAAAAGCGCACGGATACAATCAACAGTACAATGATCGATACTCCGGCAATTGAGATATAGATTCCACGGGCGGCAGATGAGCTTACTTTGAAACGCTGAACTGGCCGTGGGTCAATCGCTGCAGCCATGCCTCCAAACCCGATAAACACCAGCATGCCGATGAAGACGTAACTCATATTGAAATCGAGAAGACTCAATACCAGAATAGTCATGGACAAAATGAAAAATACAAAATGTGACTCTCTTTCGTTTTCGTCTCTTCGCCAGTAGCTGCGAACATATTTATAGAAGATATACAGAATAAATGACATGAAAATGATAAATCCAATAATTCCGACTTCAACTAAGTACTGCATGAAGAAGTTATGCGCCTGTGCGCTAACATATGGATTGTTCTGATACTTCTCGTATAGCGCAGTCCAAGCCCCACCACCAGCACCGATCAGTGGGTAATCTGCAATGACCTTGGCTGCATCTTTGTAGAAAGTGAGTCTTTCCAGAACACTGTGTTGCTGGAAGTTGATGTTTTCCAGACGCGTACTGATGCTATCAGGCAAAATGTTGCGAACACTGGTAGCTAACAGCAGCACTGCTGCTATAATGGCGAGCAGCGCGGAACCAAGCGGGATCCAGAGGCTTGCACCTTTGCGTTGACCCCAGGGTTGAAGCTTTGTTTCCAGCTTGGGAGCGAACCAACGTTGAATAGCCCAGATGATGATTGCGACAACTATGGATGCTGCAATCAGGTAGATCCAACCTTTTGCTGCAAGTCCAGCATTGAACTTTTGTTGCAATTCAAGTCCAGCAGTATTGACCGGATTCAAGATCGCTATTGTTCCTATTCCCGAAATGGCAAGATACATGAACCATAAGATTTGTTTTGCTGGTTTAAGCAACAATAGGATAATAACGAACACAATTGGCATCATTACAAGTCCTGTCCGCGACAGTGTAAGTAACAGGGACAGCAAGATAGGTACAAGCATGAATCCATGCAGTAGCTGTGTGTACACTTTTTTGGAGCGGATCATGCTGAAAATAGCAATAAATAAAAATGCCATCAGGAATGCTGCGTATGTATTAGGGTATTGAAACACCGAAGCAAGTCGTGGACCATTGGCGTCGTTCCAAATCGTTTGATTATATATCCCGTTAACAACACCTGAAGAGAACCATCCAACTAGCTTACCTGCCAAATTGGAGGCCCCAAGCCAGTTTAACAAACCAAATCCGACAATTACATATGCAATTCCTATTAAGGAAGATTGTATGATATGATTGATTTTGTTGTTTTTGAGCAGGTACATAGTCATCACAAAGATCATGGCATAAATACATTGAATGAGGATCATGTTGACTGACAAATAATCAGAAACTGCACTTAAAAGTGATAGAACGTAGGTAAGTGGCAGTAATATAACCACGATCTTTAGCCAGTCTTGGTGAGTCTCTAACTTAATCTGTTTGAAGTAAACAGCAACCCAAATAATGAATAGGAGGGCTGTAATGGTAACTGCCCAGTAAATGGGTCCTTCAAATTGGAGCAATTGTCCGTTAAATAATGCAACTTGGAAAGAGGACCAGAGTAGAAATAAGATAAGTCCTATGGTGAGGGTCCATAGTAGAGGCGAAGTTGAGCTAGTTCTGACTTCGCTCGACGTCTTCCTTTGTTTCCCGTATACTGGATTCGACAAGGTTTGAGTCTCCTTTGTTTATAGATACGACAATATTTTAGCATATACTGACTAGAATGTACTATTTTACTTGCAAAATATTTGTTGAGAAATATCATATTTCTAAAACGAATATCTTCCCTATGGTCTTCGTTAGCTCCAACTAATGGACCATTTAGTATAAATCTCTGAGAGAGAAATAATTTAGACACTGAAAGGAGAAACAATGAAAGGTATTATTTTAGCAGGGGGGTCTGGAACAAGACTTTATCCTATTACCAAGGCCATTTCTAAACAAATCATACCGGTATATGATAAACCGATGATTTATTATCCGCTATCTGTTTTAATGTTAGCAGGTATAAAAGAGATATTAATCATATCAACCCCTAGAGATGTGAAAGTATTTGAAGAACTATTCGGAGATGGCTCCTTTTTAGGTTTGAGTTTAACTTATGCAGTTCAAGATAAGCCGAATGGGCTAGCAGAAGCGTTTATCATCGGAGAATCTTTTATTGGGGACGATTCGATTGCACTCATACTTGGAGACAATATTTTTTTCGGACAAAGTTTTGGAAGAATCTTAATGGAAGCAGCCAAAGTTAAAGACGGAGCAGTTATTTTTGGATATTTTGTGAAAAACCCTGAATCTTACGGAGTGATTGAACATAACAATGATGGAAAAGTTCTTTCAATTGAGGAAAAGCCAAAGTATCCAAAATCTAATTTTGCAGTACCTGGTTTATATTTTTATGATAACAGTGTAATTGAAATAGCTAAGAGCATTAAGCCTTCTGAACGTGGAGAACTTGAAATAACGGAAGTGAACAATGTATATCTCCAAAGAGGAGCGTTGAATGTCAAGTTATTAGGCAGAGGCATGGCATGGATGGATACTGGTACACATGATGGAATGTTAGAAGCAAGCAATTATGTTGAAGCCATGCAAAAACGTCAAGGATTATATATAGCATGTATTGAAGAAATATCTTACAAGATGGGCTACATTAATAAAGAAGAATTAATAATGTTGGCTCAACCACTTTTAAAAACAGATTATGGGCAATACCTCATGCATGTTGCAGAAGGTTTATATTAAAAATATTTATAATTAAGGAAGTGATTTCGGTGGGCAATTTTAATTTTATCGAAACACCTATTCAAGATTTGGTGATTATTGAACCTAAAGTTTATGGAGATCATAGGGGCTATTTTATGGAAACATATAATGAGCACGAGTTTAAAGAAGGCGGCCTTAGCATGACCTTTGTACAAGATAATCACTCCAAATCAAAAAAAGGTGTTTTGAGAGGGCTCCACTTTCAAACTATGCTTCCTCAAGGAAAGCTTGTTCGAGTATTATCTGGAGAGGTTTTTGATGTTGCTGTAGACTTGAGGAAAAAATCCCCAACATATAAACAATGGTACGGTGTGATGCTTTCAGGTGAAAATAAAAAACAATTCTACATCCCTGAAGGTTTTGCCCATGGATTTTTGGTTCTGTCAGATGAAGCTGAGTTTGTTTATAAGTGCACGAATCTTTACCATCCTGAATTCGATGGTGGGATCATGTGGAACGATCCGGAAATAGGGGTAGAGTGGCCATTGCAAGGAGTTACTGAATTATTGTTGTCTGAGAAAGATAAAAGTTTAAAATCACTTAGAGACCAAAAACTGGATTTTTAGTAACCGAATATTTTGGAAGCAATTTTAAGGAGGAAGAAAAATTGGAAAATGGTTCTACAGTTGAGTATAGTAAAGTGATTTTGGTAACTGGGGGAGCAGGTTTTATTGGTAGTAACTTTGTAATTTATATGTTGAATAAATATCCCGGTTATAAGATTATTAACGTGGATTGCCTAACGTATGCGGGGAATTTGGAAAATTTGAAAAGTGTTGAATGTCATCCTAATCATATCTTTGTTAAAGGCGATATAACAGATGAGAAATTAATCGACACCCTTTTTCAAACCTATGATCCTTCTTATGTAGTTAATTTTGCAGCAGAATCACACGTAGATAGAAGTATCGAAAATCCTCAGGTTTTTTTGAAAACTAATATTGAAGGAACTCAGGTTTTATTAGATTCATGTAAAAGATATTGGCTTTCAGAAAATTCGAAATATAAGCATAATCATAAATATCTCCAAGTATCTACTGATGAGGTTTATGGAAGCTTGGGCGAAACAGGATATTTCACCGAAGATACTCCGTTGTCTCCAAACAGCCCATACTCAGCCAGTAAGGCTTCAGCAGATTTTTTTGTGAGAGCTTATCATGAGACATACGGATTGAAGACAAATATTACACGTTGTTCAAATAATTATGGTCCTTTTCAATTCCCCGAGAAACTTATTCCTTTAATAATATCCAATGCTCTTAGTGAAAATGATCTTCCGGTTTATGGAGATGGATTGAATGTGCGAGATTGGCTTTATGTAGAAGATCATTGTAGCGCTATTGATATGGTTCTTCATAATGGTAAAGACGGGGAAGTCTATAATGTTGGGGGACATAATGAAAAGAATAATATCGAAATAGTTAATATTATTCTGGAGGAACTAGGAAAACCTAAATCTTTAATTAAATATGTTGAAGATCGTCTTGGTCATGATAAAAGATATGCAATTGATGCTGAGAAGATAAAGCGCGAAATAGGCTGGGAACCGACAGTAATGTTTGATGAAGGTATTAGAACAACCATTAAGTGGTATCTTGAAAATTCAGACTGGTTGAAAAATATTGTAACTAAAGACTATCAGATATATCCTTCGAAATTAATAATAGACAATTAGGAGAATTGGTAATGAAAGTCTTGGTTACTGGTATCGGCGGACAACTTGGTTACGATATTTTTAATTCTTTACAGAGTGAGCATACGGACATCTATGGTGTAGACAAATCAAGACTTGATCTTACAGAGTTCGTTAAGGTTAAAGACTATATTGTGAAGCTCCGCCCTGATATAGTTATTCATTGTGCTGCTTACACAAATGTAGATCTTGCAGAGGAAAAAGAAGACTTTTGTCGATTAATCAATGCAGAAGCGACTGCAAATATTGCAGACGCTTGTCGTGAAATTGATGCCAAAATGGTTTATTTTAGCACAGATTATGTTTTCTCTGGTGAGGGTGACAAACCTCATGAAGTGGAGAGTGCCACAGAACCTTTATCTGTATATGGTCGTACAAAATTAGCTGGAGAGAGAGAAGTTCTGGATATATTGGAAAAATATTATATAATAAGAACTTCTTGGTCCTATGGCTTAAATGGGAACAATTTTGTGAAAACAATGTTACGGCTTGGTCAATCGAAATCAGTTGTAAATGTAGTTAAGGATCAGTTTGGTTCCCCTACGTATACAAAGGATTTAGCCTCTTTAGTTATAGAGATGATAAAGACTGATAAGTACGGTGTTTACCATGTGACAAATGAAGGATACTGTAGTTGGGCAGAGTTGGCTGAAGCAATATTTAATGGGGCTGGTTATGCTACGAAAGTTGATCCTATTCATGCAAGTGATTTTCCAACATTAGCTACTAGACCTCGAAATTCCCGTCTATCCAAAACTCGTCTCGATGAGTCGGGATTTTCAAGATTACCTACTTGGCAAGACGCGCTTAATCGCTATCTTAAGGAACTAAAAACTAAGGGCTACTTATAAAATTGAATTATAGGGAAAGATAGAATATGACGTACTTTAAAAATTTTTGGCGCTACAAAGGTCTCTTATGGGAATTTGTAATAAGAGACTTGAAAATTAAATATCGACGTTCATTTTTAGGATATTTGTGGAGTTTGTTAAATCCCTTGTTAATGATGGTAGTTTTGTCTGCCGTGTTTTCAAATTTATTTAAATTCGATATACCAAATTTTCCTATATACCTGCTGTCTGGACAGATTATATTTGGTTTTTTCTCTGAAGCAACTACAAATTCAATGAATTCAATCATTGGATCGGGTGGATTAATAAAAAAAGTCTATGTTCCTAAGTATATTTTCCCAGTATCTAGAGTTGTTTCTTCATTTATTACTTTGTTATTTTCGCTTTTGGCTATTTTAATCGTGATTCTAGTTACAAAAGTTAAAGTTACTTTTATGTTCTTGTTATTCCCGATACCTTTGATCTATGTATTTATATTTTCTTTGGGTATAGGACTGATATTATCTGTTATGGCTGTTTATTTTAGGGATGTTTTGCATTTGTACACTGTTTTGTTATCTGCCTGGACGTACTTAACGCCTATTTTTTACCCAGTTTCGGTAGTTCCAGATTATGTTAAATCTATTATTTATGCAAATCCTATGTATTATTATGTTGAAGCTTTTCGAGATATTATCCTTTACAACAGATTCCCTAGTTTTCATACTCATTTCATGTGTATTATTTTCTCATTTAGCGCTTTAGTTATTGGATTAGTGATTTTCTATAAAAATCAACGGAAGTTTGTAATGCATATCTAATGGTAATAGGAGAATGAGAGAAATGTCTGAAATTGCAGTGAAAATTGAAAAAGTTTCTATGAATTTCAATCTTGAAAGAGAGCAAACAACAAGTTTTAAGGAGTACATTATAAATCTGCTCAAAAAAAAAACAACAGAATACAATAATTTTTGCGCGTTGAATGATGTATCATTTGATATCACTAAAGGAGATTCTTTTGCAATCGTGGGTGGCAACGGTTCAGGGAAAAGTACTTTATTAAAAATTATTTCTGGAATCTATTCACCTACTAAAGGCAAAGTTATAGTTAATGGAACTATAGCTCCATTAATTGAATTAGGAACTGGCTTTGATATGGAGCTAACAGCAAAAGAAAATGTTTATTTAAACGGGGCGGTACTAGGATACTCTAAAAAATTTATGATGAGTAAATTTGAGGAGATTATTGATTTTGCCGAGATAAATGATTTTGTGGATGTGCCACTGAAAAATTTTTCGTCAGGGATGGTTGCAAGATTGGGATTTTCAATTGCAACATTGGTAACTCCTGAGATACTAATTGTGGATGAAATTCTAAGTGTAGGTGATCAATCCTTTCAAGAAAAGTGTGAAAAAAGGATGAGTGAGATGACAAGTAATGGTGCAACTCTGATATTGGTGTCTCATTCAATTGAGCAGGTACGAAAAGTTTGTGATAATGCCGTGTGGCTTAACAAAGGAAATATAATGGCTATAGGTAGTGCAGAGCAAGTGTGCAATTTATATGCGGATAATGTTTATCATTTAGGGAGTGACACCAATGAACCATGATGTCAAAACAATTCTTGTAACTGGTGCAGGGGGATATGTAGGTAGCTATGTTGTAAAAGAACTTTTGGATATGGGTATTAATGTATCAGCACTAGCTCGGAATGTATCGAATATTGATTCGAGAGCACGTATATTTGAAATGGATATTTTTGAGGAGAACAAAAATATATTTAAGGATTTAGAAGAACCAGACGTTGTAATTCATCTGGCTTGGAGGGATGGATTTATCCATAACTCCCCTACTCATATGAAACATTTATATTCTCATATTAACTTTCTTCAGAACTTAATTGACGGTGGCCTTAAACATCTGGTGGTGATGGGAACGATGCATGAGATTGGTTATCATGAAGGGGAAGTTGACGAATATACCCCCGCCAATCCGTACTCCATGTATGGTGTAGCTAAAAATGCCTTGCGCCAATCACTTGAAGTTTTTCTGAGTGGTAAAGACGTTGTTTTTCAATGGTTAAGGGCATTTTATATTTATGGAGATGATAATAGAAATAAATCTATTTTCGCAAAATTAATGCAGGCTGAAAATGAAGGGAAAGAAATGTTCCCTTTTACTACTGGTGAAAATAAATATGACTTTATTACCGTCGATAGATTGGCACATCAGATTGCTCTTTCGGCACTGCAAGATGATGTGACAGGGATTATAAATTGTTGTTCCGGGGAACCGATTTCTTTGAGGGATAAAGTTGAGGAATTTATAAAAATCAACAACTTTAACATCGGATTGAATTATGGTGCTTTTCCTAATCGGCCTTATGATTCCCCAGCTATATGGGGAAGTAATAAAAAAATCAACAAGATAGTTAATGAATATAACAGCAGATCTTCTTTAACTTTATAAATTAGTCGAGTAATGTGAATTCAGGGTAAATCTTTAACTTGGGTAATTTTGTCCGTTTATAACTCCCTTCCAATAATCCTAAGCAACTAATATCTACATGTTTTCTCATGAATTAGGTTGCAAATTCTTAGTATAGGTAGGTTTGAAGTGTTTAAGAGGTTTAGGTTTAGTTTTTTTGTGGGAACTAAATGTTGAATTTCGTCAGGAGCTGCCCACCCACTAAAAATTTTAAAGAAATAACTTAACCCGATTTTAGGTGTTCTTCCCGCTCATTAGGGTTCCAACACTGAGTGTATAACCTTTGAGTCTCATTTTATTGTTAGAAGATACAAGAAAATATAAGTATTAGGGGAATTAATTTAACATGAAATTTACTAATTTACTACAGATTAAAAGGTTAGGAATTTATTTTTTCTACGATAAAGATGGAGTGGTGGATGATTATAACATTTACTTCCTACAAGATCTGATGAAAAATTTAGATGATTTACTTGTGATTTGCAATGGGAAGTTAACTCCTGAGGGTAGAATGAAACTCTCAAGCATAACAGATAAAGTAATTGTGCGAGAAAATAAAGGATTCGACGTCTGGGCATATAAAGAGGGTATGGAATACTTTGGATGGGATAAAATATGTAACTATGATGAATTAGTATTGGTTAACTTCACAATGTATGGACCCTTGTATCCATTTAAAGAAATGTTTGATGAGATGAATTTAAGAGACTTAGACTTTTGGGGGATTACTACTCATCACGGATATGACTTTGATCCCTTTGGCACTATCAAATATGGTTATATTCCTGAGCATATACAATCTAGCTTTATATGTGTTAGGAATGAAATGCTCAGAAGTTTCGAATTTCAAAACTACTGGGATAAGATGCCGAATGTTAACTCTTATGGGGAAGCAGTAGGGTTTCACGAGGCCATATTTACAAAGAGTTTTAGTGAATTTGGATATAAATGGGAAGTTTATGTTGATACTAGTGATTTAAAAAAACATACATACTACCCACTAATGTTAATGCCTTTAGAATTAGTTAAAAACAGAAGATGTCCTGTTATAAAGAGAAAATGTTTCTTCGGCGAATATAATGAATTTATGACATCTACAACGGGTGAGCCTGCAGTTGAATTGTACAATTTCATTCAAAAAAACTTGTCTTACGACTTGGATCTGATATGGGAAAATTTACTTCGGGTCGAAAATATGGCAGACATAAAAAATCGTATGCATCTAAACGTTGTGCTACCTGATAACTTCAGTAAGAATAATAATATTTTAGAGGATGAAAAAATTGCATTAGTTATGCATGTATATTATGAGGATTTGATTGAAAAGTGCTTTGAATATGCTAAATCAATGCCTCCAGAAGCCGATGTTTATATAACTACCAGTTCAGAAAAAACTAAAGAATTAATAGAACACAAATTTGCTGAACTTAAGGTTAGAAAAGTTAAAGCTATTTTAATTGAAAATAGAGGAAGAGATGTGAGTTCTTTATTGGTTGGTGCAAAAGATATTATTTTTAACTACGATTATGTTTGTTTTGCCCATGATAAAAAGACAAAGCAGTTTGAGCCATATACTATAGGAGAGTCTTTTTCTTATAAATGTTTTGAGAATATATTAGGATCTAGTGATTATGTTTACAATATATTACAACAATTTAGGGAGAATCCTAGATTAGGGTTATTAACACCACCACCACCTAATCATGCAGCGTTTTATGGTGTATTGGGAACAGAATGGGGAGCAAACTTTGAAAACACAAAAGAATTAGCGGAAAGATTAAAAATTAATGTTAATATAGACAATCACAAGGAGCCTATTTCACCTTTAGGAACAATGTTTTGGTTCAGGCCGGATGCATTGAAAACTTTATTATCAATTGATTGGAATTATGAAGATTTTCCGGAAGAACCAAACGATAATGATGGTACAATTCTGCATGCTATAGAGAGATTATATGGATTCGTAGCTCAACATGAAGGTTATTATCCAAGTTGGGTAATGTCAGATTCGTTTGCTCGATTAGAGCTAACAAATTCACATTTTATGTTAAGAGAGCTTAACCTAAGTCTATTCGGAACAGTAGGACATCATTATAGTCATGTTCAATTGGTTCATACTATTTGGAGTAGAAGCTTAAAATTTTTAATTAAGCAGAAGATGAAAGGTATTCTCAAACGTGTACTTCCTAAATTTGCTTTTAACTTATTGAAAAAAGTATATTGGAAAATTAGAAAGTGAAAATCGGGTATTCAATATTACAGTTGAACCGGTAGAAGAATAGACGCCAGCGTGTATTTGCATGTAGGTTGTTTAAATGAATTGAAGAGTGAATTACCTCAGGTAGCCGTTAAGCTGTTAGAAAGAATTGAACGATTACTTGGTAAGAGAGGAAACTATTGATGGTATTTAGTTCAAACATTTTTTTGTTTTGTTTTTTACCTCTTGTACTCTTAGGTTACTATCTTATTAGGATCGAGTACAGAAATTTATTTCTTCTTGTGAGTAGTTTGCTCTTTTACGCATGGGGAGAACCCAAATTTGTTTTTGTAATTATTTTATCCATTTTAATTAATTACGGCTTCGGATACATTATATCTTGGGCTCGGAATTATGACCACAAAACTCTAAGTAAGATTTTGATGTTGTTAGGTATTTCAGCAAACTGTGCCCTCTTATTTTATTTCAAGTATTTTGACTTTTTTATTTCCAGTGTCAATTGGGCAGCGGGAACCAACATTTCTTTGAAAGAGATTATACTGCCAATTGGTATTTCCTTCTTTACCTTTCAAGGTCTATCCTACATTATTGATATTTATTTCAATAGAACGCCTGTGCAAAAAAACCTTTTAAATTTTGCTTTATTTAAATCTTTTTTTCCACAGTTAATTGCTGGACCTATTGTCAGATATGTAGATGTTCATCAGCAAATTGAAAAGAGAGAAAGTACAGTAGACAGTTTTGCATATGGTGTCAGAAGATTTATTTTGGGTTTGGGAAAAAAAGTTATTATCGCAAATACGTTGGGGCAAGTTGCCGACAACATATTTATGCTTCCAGCGGATCAAAATTCATTAAGTATTGCGTGGCTAGGGGCGATATGTTATACGTTTCAAATTTACTATGACTTTTCAGGTTATTCGGACATGGCAATTGGTCTTGCACGAATGTTTGGATTTAAGTTCAAAGAGAACTTTGACTTCCCTTATGTCTCAAGAAGCATAACGGAATTTTGGAGAAGATGGCACATTTCTCTATCTTCTTGGTTTAGAGATTATCTATACATTCCTTTAGGTGGAAACAGAAAAGGGAATGTCTATCTGAATTTACTTATTGTATTTTTGGTTACTGGTTTATGGCATGGAGCCGCTTGGAATTTTGTTGTTTGGGGATTATGGCACGGGATGTTTATTATAATTGAGAGGCTTTTTAAGAAATCAAGGTTTAAGATGAAGCTTCCGAGTGTTTTTCTTTGGGTGTATTCGATGATTGTGGTGATAATTGGTTGGGTTTTGTTCCGGTCACCTAATTTAGAATATGCATCCAACTATCTTAAAATTATGTTCGGAATAGATAAATCAGATCAAATAGGATTTACTTTATGGTATTACGTTAATCCTATGGTTTTAACTATGTTAGGTCTTGCATGTATTTGTACAATTCCGATTACCAAGTACTTCAGAAATAAAATTGGTGATTACGATGAACACAGTGGTTTTAGCTTATTTTTTCAAAATGCGTACGCGATCATTGTTCTTGTAGTATGCATGATGTTCCTTGCCACCTCAACTTATAATCCGTTTATCTACTTCCGATTTTAAGGAGTTAACTTGATGAAACAACGTTATAGATTTATTAATGTATGCTTATTGATTGCTTTTATTATTATAATTTCTATTCCCTTGCTGGCAGTTAATAAAACAGGGGGGGAGATATCAAGCTCGGAAAATAGAGTTCTGGCAAGTTTTCCTAGCTTTACGTTAAATGGTGGACTGAATACTCAATTTATTTCTCAATTTGAGAACTGGTTCAGTGATAATCTCGGTCTAAGAGATAAGTTAGTTATTGCTAATACCAAAATCCAGTATAATATGTTTGGTGAAATCACTCGTGATAATGTAATATTGGGAAAAAATAATTGGCTTTACCTTATGTATCCCAATATGGTCAAAGCTTATCAAAACTTAGATTTATTAACTCAAACCGATTCTGAGTTATATAAAATTAGATTTTCGCAACTTAAAGGTTATTTAAACGAAGAGAATATACCTTTTATTACTATGATTAACCCAAACAAAGAAACAATTTATCCTGAATATATGCCCGATTCAATTGTGAAAACAAACAATCCACCACGAACAGACAAAGTAATTGAGATTCTTAGGAGAGAACTTAATATAGATATATTTAATCCAAAAAGTGCCCTTGTTAAAGGAAAAGAAAACGGAGTTGTTTATTCTCAAAATTATGATTTAACTCATTGGAATAGTAAAGGTTCTTTCATAGGTTACACTGAATTAATGAATCATGTGAAAGCATATTATCCCGATGTGAAAATTTTAAAAGAAAAAGATTTTGATATTGAGATGACTAATAGAGAATCCATGTTATACGGTGCCATTCCTTTTAATGAAACAGACTATATTTATAATTACAAAAAAGAATATAGTGCTACAGAAGATACAAAAACAGTATCTTCCATGGACTTTAGCAAAAATAACAATGTGTTTAGGTATGTAAATAATTCTGACAACGATTTGCCAAAAGCATTGATCCTTGGAGATAGCTATATATATATGTCTATGTTACCCTTTCTTTCAGAGAGCTTTTCGGAGTTGACATTTATACACTGGAATAATATGGATCAAATAAAAAACTATATTAGCGCTTTTCAACCTGATGTATTTATTCTTGAGTTTTTAGAACCGGCTCTGGACGATTATGTAAAAAATATAAATTATAATGAAGGTTACTTTGACTCTGCTAAGGATTTTAGGACATTACCTGTAACAAAGAAGCCTAGCAAGGATTTGATGTGGCTTGATTCAATTAACAATGAGGTTGCTAATGTAGAAAATATAGTTAGTATAAATTCAGATGAACCGATAGCTCACCTTATCGGCTGGGCACTAGATCCGCAAGCTGGTACAACAGCAAATAATATTTATTTGAAAGTAGGCAATAAGTATTACTCTGGAAATTACGGAACGGTTAGAGAGAGCGTTTCAAACTATTTCCAAAATAATAACTTGATTAATTCTGGCTTTACATTTGATATTAGTACTAAGGAGTTGCTTAGTGCTGGTAAGTTTAATTTTGAGATTATTTCTAAAGATAAAACCTACAAATATGTTACTAATGAATATAAAATAAGTCCGAAATAATTCCTTATAGTACGACTCACGTAGAACATTCCTATCGAAGGTTTGTTCTTTTTTTATTTGACGGATTGTTATAAGAAGTGTAACACCTATTGGAAATAAATAAAAAAGAGCCCATGGCCAGATCTGTATAGAATGAATCCACTACAAAACCGTTCACACAAGCAGAATCCATCATGTGATACAGACATCTTAGCATAATGGAACGCAGCACGCTCGAAATCCTCCACAGACAAGGTCAGAGCGCGAGACCCATTGCCAGAGAACGGGGTAGGCACGCGTCGGCGATTTGTCGTGAGTTAGATCGCCTTCCCGCATCCCCTCCCTATCAGGCAGATCAAAATAAAAATGCTTATGAGGAGCATCGTAAGGTTTCGTCTCTCCAGGCCATTGATCAGATCAGATGCCTTGGCAGCTTCACTGGAGGAAAAGCTTAAGGCAACGTGGTCTTCGGAACAAAGCACTGAACGTTTCTGCGAAGGCTGGAGTACAGTTTCCTTCAAAACTATCTATCCCTGGATCTACGTGGGGCGCTTAATTCGAGGCGTATTATAGGTTCTTCGGTTGAATCACAGGCCACTAAAATGTTTTGGTTAGAACTGCTTATGAATCTTTCACAGAGGAACTGTCACACTTGATTTGACAATCTGTCATCTTAAATACATCTTCAGATATAGAAATATTTTTGATAGGTGAGTGTGTTACCTTACTTGGCATTAAAGCCATCGGAAGATAGTACAACATTCAAGTCGTTTAGAGAGGTTCACTGGTCCTGTTGTAACTTAAACACATCAATAAATAGATCAATGAAGATCACATAATCTATAGCCAGCATATACATATACAGTATGAATGTATTGATGCAGAAAAAAGGAGGAGATTAAATCAATCAAATGTAACGGATATTTCATCTGTGCACGATAGGAGTACATTATGGACTAATACATTTTTAAAATGATTGAATTGTATGAAATTGTTTTGTTTTTGTAGATTGTACGCCTGCCTTTAAAAGAAACAAAAAAGATCAATTATGACTAAAGGATAGGGATAACATGAAACTACTCGTTACCGGCGGGGCCGGTTTTATTGGAAGCAATTTTGTGATATACATGCTTCAGCAGCATCCTCTTTACGAAATCATTAATGTGGATGCACTGACGTATGCGGGTAATTTGGAAAACTTGAAGTCGCTTGAAGGGAATAAACGGCATATTTTTGTTAAAGCAGATATTACTAATGCCGCGGAAATGGATAGCCTCGTTGCTCAAGATGTGGACGTTGTCGTTAACTTTGCGGCAGAGACTCATGTGGATCGAAGCATCCAGGAACCAGATGTGTTCGTTCGGACTAACGTGAACGGTACCCAAGTATTGCTGGAAGCTGCTAAAAAACATAATATTACTAAGTTCATTCAAGTATCGACCGATGAGGTATATGGCTCTCTTGGCCCAAAGGGGCTATTCAAGGAAGACACTCCATTGCAGCCTAACAGCCCTTATTCCGCATCCAAAGCGGGGGGAGATCTGCTGGTGCGTGCGTATCATGAAACCTATGGTCTGCCGATGAATATCACGCGCTGTTCCAACAATTATGGCCCTTATCAGTTTCCCGAAAAATTGATCCCTTTGATGATTTCCTGTGCTCTTGCGGAAGAGTCATTGCCTGTATATGGAGATGGCCTGAATATAAGAGATTGGCTCTATGTTGAGGACCATTGTAGTGCAATCGATCTGGTAATTCATCAGGGTCGTAACGGCGAAGTTTACAATATTGGTGGTAACAACGAGCGAACCAACATTCACATCGTCAAAACGATTTTGGAGCAGTTAGGTAAATCGGAGTCTCTAATCAAATATGTACAAGATCGTCCTGGACATGATCGTAGATATGGCATCGATCCGACAAAAACAATGTCTGAACTCGGCTGGAAGCCAAAGCATACGTTTGAGACTGGGATCCAAGAGACCATTCAATGGTACCTAGATAACAAGGAATGGTGGACCCGCATTCAGTCTGGAGTATATCAGGAGTACTATGCAAAGCAATATGGATCTCGATTGGGAGATGTGAAGTAATGAAGGTTTTGGTTACGGGAGCAAACGGACAACTTGGACGGGATGTGGCTCTTCTTTTAAAAAAGGAAGGACATTCTGTAATTGCTAGTGATCGAGAGCAGATGGATATTACGAGTCAAGAAGAATGTAATGTCGCCATTTCTTCATATCTTCCTGAAGTAGTCATTCATTGCGCGGCTTATACCGCCGTAGATGCAGCAGAAACGAATATTGATGGCGCATATAAGGTGAACGCGGTGGGTACACGCAACGTTGCTGTCGCTACAGAAAAAATCGGTGCCAAGCTTATTTATATAAGTACAGACTATGTTTTTGATGGTAACTCAGTTATTCCCTATCAGGAATACGATGAAATGAATCCGCAAAGTGTATACGGTAAGTCTAAACGTGCCGGAGAATTGTTGGTACAGTCATTGTCAAGCAGATGGTTTATTGTGCGGACTTCTTGGGTATACGGTCTTTATGGAAATAATTTTGTGAAAACGATGCTGAAGCTGGGACAGGAAAAACCAAAGTTACAGGTAGTAAATGACCAAAAAGGTTCGCCTACGTATACGTCAGATTTGGCAGGGTTCCTTCTAGAGCTTATGGTAACAGAAATGTATGGGGTATATCATGCTTCTAACAGCGGTACTTGTACTTGGTATGAATTTACTCAGGCCATTTTTGAGGAAGCACAAACCCTTGGAGGGTTGCCTATCCAAGCAAAATTGGAGCCTTGTACAACCGAACAGTTTCCCAGAACGGCTCCACGACCGCGGAATTCGGTGATGGATCATATGTCCATTAGAACCAACGGATTCACAGATCTACGCCCATGGCGTGAGGGGCTGCGTGACTTTGTTAGAGCATCATCAAGAAGGAAATAATCATGGTATTATATAAAACTCTCGCTCTACTACAATGTGGACGAGAGTTTTCGTATATAATGGAGGAAATTTAACTTAGAGGTGAAACGTGAAGAAATCTAAAGTGTGTATCATGCTTTCTACATATAACGGAGCAAAGTATATTGATGAACAGATTGAAAGTCTTTTGGCACAAAGTGGTGTAGAAGTCTGGATTAACATCAGGGATGATGGTTCTTCTGACAGAACTGTTCAAAAGGTCAGCGAGTATGCGATGTCATTTCCTGATAAAATTCGTGTAATTGAAGGGGAAAATATGGGCGTGATTGGAAGTTTTTTTGAACTTATGCGCCAAACAGAGCCTGTATACGACTTTTACGCTTTTTGTGATCAGGATGATGTGTGGAAGGCAGACAAGCTTAGTAGAGCTGTGGCTGAGTTACAATTAAGGCAATCGGACTTACCACTTATGTATTGTTCTTCTACACAAATGGTAGATCAATATTTAAATAATCTGAATGTTTGGCCAAAACTGCCTCCAAACCCGTTAAGCGTTTATAACGCTCTGGTCGAAAATTGTTGTGTTGGTTGTACAATGGTCATAAATTCAATCACATTTGAGCGGGTTACGGCGACTATTCCCTCTGATCAATCGCAGGTTATAATGCATGATTGGTGGATCTACCTTTTTGTCAGTGCATTTGGAGAAGTGGTCTTTGATGAAGAGCCAACGATTTTGTATCGACAACATCAGGGGAACGTCCTAGGTGGAAGCACCGAGGATTGGTTAGTGAAATGGAAAAATAGGTGGCATCGCTTTGCAAATGGTAAGAATCATTTTATATTAAGTAAACAAGCTTCGCTGTTCCTTCAATTGTATGGAGAACAATTAACTGCTGAGCAACATTCGGATATACAGCTATTCATAAAACAATTGGAACGTTTATGGATTCAACGCGCCATTTATGCTTTCAAAATGCCTTTTTACCGTCATAACTATCTTGATAATCTTGTTCTCAAACTCATATATGTTCTAAAGAAAGTTTAGTTGAATGAAGCAATCCGAGATATACTTGCTTCGATCTTTTTGGCCATATTATGTTATACTTTCAATAGTTAAACACAGCATTAAAGTCAGGAGTTTTACAAAATGGTCCGAACAACTGATGCTTCCTCACAAGGGAGATCAAAAAATGATAATACGAATGGCCTTGACGCCAGCATCATCATCGTCAACTACAACACCCGTCAACTTACACTGGACTGTCTGGACTCTGTCTATGCCTTCAATACCTCATACAGCTACGAGGTCATCGTCGTGGACAACGCCTCGCATGATGATTCTGTGCAAGCGATCAGAAAGGTGTATCCTCAAGTGCATTTGATAGCTAACAAGGATAACACAGGCTTTGCCGTTGCCAACAATCAGGGAATGAAAGTAGCAAATGGACGATATATCCTGCTACTCAATTCGGACACGGTCGTTCAGCCAGATACGCTGCAAACTATGGTCGGATTCATGGACTGCCACCCGGAGATGGGGGCTTCAGGCTGCAAAGTCATTCTGCCGGATGGCTCGCTGGACAAAGCATGCAAGCGTGGATTTCCTACACCATCGGCTTCATTTTATTATGCATTCGGTATTTCTCGTCTTTTCCCGGATCGGCCTAAATTCAATCAATACCAACTGGGACATCTTAGTCCTGATGATGAATATCCCGTAGACTGTCTAGTCGGTGCATTCATGCTTGTACGTCGAGAGACAATTGACCAGGTGGGCGGGTTGGATGAGACGTTCTTTATGTATGGAGAAGATATTGATTGGTGTTACCGCATCAAAGAAGCGGGATGGGGCATTTTTTATTATCCGCGTACATATATTGTGCACTACAAGGGTGGCAGTGCTCGTCGTAAACCTTTGAAAATAACGTATGAGTTTCATAGAGCGATGTGGGTGTTCCACCGCAAACACTACGCGAAGAATTACAATCTACTCATGAATACAGCTGTGTGGATGGGGATTTCACTCAAGTTTACGCTATCTTTACTACGCAGCAAGTTGTCTCCTCCTTCCCGTCAAGGGCAGACTGCAGCCCGCATGAGAGCGGAGAATGAAGCGTCTTCCGAGGTGAACCCATGATTCGGCGTAATCAACGATTTCTAACCCAATTGTATATTGCGGCTGATTTTGGCGTAATCCAGCTTTCATTTTTGTTGGCCTGGTGGCTGAAATTTGAGAGTGACCTGTTAACGAACCAAAATCCACTACCTATAGAGAAATATATGATGTGGAGCTTGGTTTACGCAGCTCTTGCTATCATCACAGGACTGATCTCCTCTCTGTATATAGCCAAGCGAAAAAAACGATTTGTAGACGAACTTTGGAGAATCCTCCAATCTCATGGCATAGCCTTCTTCATGCTGCTGAGCCTGATGTTCTTTTTCAAGGAAGTAAACATCTCTCGTGCATATCTCGCCATGTATATGATTGGCAATGCATCATTCACACTGTTTTATCGTTATATAGTGAAGGTGCAACTGAAACGCTTGCGCAAAAAAGGCTTCAACCGTCAGTTTGTGCTCATCCTTGGTGCTGGATCACTGGGTAAGCGTTTCTATGACAACCTTAGAAATTATCCTGAACTTGGATATGAAGTGACTGGATTCCTGGATGATTATCGTCACTGGGATCAGAGTGAAAAGAAAAGATACAAACCCATTCTTGGAAGAATCGACGAATTGGAAGAATTCTTATCTACGCATCTTATTGATGAAGTCATTCTGGCATTACCTCTGGATGCTCACGATAAGTATTCGCATATTATCAATGTGTGTGAGAAGGCAGGGGTTCGGACACTAATTATTCCTGATTTCTTTGATTACTTGCCAGCACGGCCGTATTTTGATAATTTTGCAGGTATGCCGATGATTAACGTTCGCGACATTCCGCTCGACATTGCTTTTAATCGTCTGATGAAGAGAACTTTCGATATTCTTTTCTCTCTCACTGCGATCCTCTTAACTTCTCCGGTAATGCTCGTTGTCGCGGTAGGAGTACGACTTAGTTCTTCTGGGCCCGTCATCTTCAAACAAGAGCGAGTAGGACTTAACCGACGCAACTTCATGATGTTCAAATTCCGCTCGATGAGAGTCATTCCTGAGGGCACAATGGACACAGGGTGGTCCACCAAGAATGATCCGCGACGAACTGCTTTTGGCACTTTTATTCGACGCACAAGCCTAGATGAGTTACCTCAATTTTTCAACGTTTTGCTTGGTCATATGAGTGTAGTTGGCCCAAGGCCAGAACGTCCATACTACGTGAATCAATTCCGGGATGAAATTCCTAAATATATGATCAAACACCACGTCCGACCGGGAATAACAGGATTAGCACAGAGCAAAGGACTACGAGGAGATACCTCAATTGAGGATCGAATTGAACAAGATATCTTTTACATTGAAAACTGGTCTTTATTATTCGATATTAAAATTATATGGGAAACTATTCGCAAAGGCCTTAAAAATGCTTATTGAGATTCACAATTCATTTAAATCCTGCACCCACCATTTAACAGCCGCCTCCGGGCGGCTATTTTGTTTTACAACTCATCAATTCGGGTAGTTAGCTAACAAAAAGGTACTGAGGATGTGAATGCTATATGAAACGCATTGCCGCCGTGTTAATACTACTGATCGTTACCGTGGGCACACTCTTTTTCGCCTATGAAAGCGAGAGTGAGGAACAACGGGACGGATTTACCGCCTATAGATTAATTGCCCATGCGATGGGCAGCATTCGGGATCAGCCATATACTAACGCCTATGAAGCGATGATTGCCAATTACGAGAAAGGTACACGTGTATTTGAGATCGACTTTATGCTGACATCAGATCGCAAAGCCGTAGCCAGACATGAGTGGACCGCAAATATGAGCAAAATGCTAGGACAAGACGAAGAACTTTCGGAGGATAAACAGGCCGGGGCGCTGACACATGATGAGTTTATGAATACGCCTATTTTGGGTATGTACCAACCCATGGATGCCGATGGCATTATAGATGTACTGTCTAAATACCCGGATATGTATATCGTAACCGACACTAAGGAACAGAAGGATGAAGATATACAGCAGGTGTTAAGATCCCTCGTGGATGCTGCCAAAGAACATGATCCCTCCGTGCTCGATCGCGTGGTTGTACAGATCTATAACGAACCCATGCTTGAAACGGTGAAAGAAGTCTATGCATTCCCTTCCATTATCTATACGTTATATGCCACACAGGATACAGAAGATCAGGTTGTTGATTTTGTGCAAAAAAATGATATTGATGCCGTGACTATGCCGGAATATAAAGTAAACCAGAATTTCGTCGCCAAGCTGAATAGTGCAGGCTCAGTTACCTACGTGCATACCATCAATGACACTGAACAGGTGGCTAACTATGAGAAGTGGGGCGTACACGGGGTGTACTCGGACGTGCTGACGGAGCAGGAACTGGATGAGATGAATACACGGTTTGCCTGGAAACCGTAAAAGTCGTAATTATAATTATTAAAAAATCCAAATCACAGGCTTTTCCCTACCAGGACCGGGAAATGTCTGTGATTTTCTGTTCCCCTTTTTATACGAACATTGACACTCACTGGCTGCTGACTTAGACTTAGTTTACAAGCTTTCTAGGATGCAGAAGAACCTCTGGAGGAATGTTCGTTGATAGACATGATTAAGCAGTGGAGACATGTATTTAAGCTTGACCCGGACCGGGAGATTACAGACGAAGAACTCGATCTGGTCTGCATGTCGGGGACCGATGCAATTATCGTCGGTGGATCTTCAGGAATTACTTATGATAACACGGTAGACCTGATGTCCCGTGTGCGTCGTTATGAATTGCCCTGTGTGCTTGAAGTATCCGATCTGGAGGCCGTTGTTCCCGGATTTGACGGATATCTGATCCCGATGGTCCTGAATGCAACGGACAGCAAATGGATGATTGGGCACCACCAGCAGGCCATAGAGCGTTACGGTTATCTTATCCCTTGGGATCTGCTGATTGCCGAGGGTTATATTGTGCTTAATGCAAACTCTACGGTAGCGCAGTTGACTGGTGCAGATACGGATCTGACGACAGGAGCTGCGGTGGCATATGCGCAGGCAGCGGAGCGTCTGCTCAATCTTCCAATCGTATACATGGAGTACAGCGGAACGTTCGGAGATATGGAACTTGTTGGTGAGACACACAGACAATTGGAGCGGGCACACCTCATCTACGGCGGCGGAATTGATGATCCGGAGAAAGCCATGCAAGCTGCCAAGGTGGCAGATACCGTCGTGGTAGGTAACATTGTGTACAGTGATCTGAACAAAGCACTTGAGACGGTGTTGGCCGTGAAAGGAACCATTTAATCGGTTTAGTTTACCAATCCCCCATTTTCCCCTTATGATCTGTTAAAATAGAACTTTGCCCTTACTAATTAAGTGATTCGATTACAGGTACTATGTTTACACAAAAACGGAGAGTGCAGAAGCAATCTGAAAAAAAGTGTTCTCTCTTGTATTTTTACTGCCCTTAAATTTAAGCTAAACTAATTTTTACACGATAACGTAGAGGACAGAAATAAGCTGGAGAAACGAAGTGCTCGCATTTATTACCGGATTTTCACCTTTGAAAAAGTAAATTAAAAAATCTGGGAATAACGGCGATCGGAAGATTATTCTGTCATCGGAGTGGCGAGTGTAACCTATTAATTTTGCTTTATAGACCAACTAATGAAAGGAGCATGCATGCATGCAACCTGTAAATATACATGATGCCGTTGCACGGCTTAACACCCCTCAACGGCAAGCCGTCGAGGCGACGGATGGCCCGCTGCTGATTATGGCCGGAGCGGGCTCCGGCAAGACCCGGGTGCTGACACACCGGATTGCCTACCTCATTGCAACACGGAAGGCGCCCCCGTGGGGCATTTTAGCGATTACCTTTACGAACAAAGCCGCTCGTGAGATGCAAGACCGGGTTTCCCAACTCGTAGGTGGCTCCCAGGGCCGCGACATTTGGGTATCCACATTCCACTCCATGTGTGTGCGTATTTTGCGCCGTGATATTGAACGTATCGGTTTTACTTCCAACTTCAGTATTTTGGACTCATCGGACCAATTATCTGTAATTCGTAGCTGTATGAAAGACCAGAATATCGACACGAAGAAATTCGAACCCAAAGCAGTTCAATCGATGATGAGCACGGCCAAGAATGAACTGATTAGTCCGGAGCAATATGAGAAGCAGGCAGGAGATTATTTCGAGGGTATTGTAGCGAAGATATATAAGATGTACCAGAAACGCTTAAGAGCCAACAACTCACTTGATTTCGACGATCTCATTATGCAGACTATTCAACTGTTCAAGGAAGTGCCTGAAGTCCTCGACTTTTATCAAAAGAAATTCCAGTATATTCACGTGGACGAGTATCAGGATACGAACCGTGCGCAGTACATGCTGTGCCGCATGCTCGCTGACAGCCACCACCGCATCTGCGTTGTAGGGGATAGTGACCAGTCGATCTATCGCTGGCGCGGGGCAGATATCAGTAATATCCTGAACTTTGAGAAAGATTACCCTGAAGCAAATACGATTTTGCTGGAACAGAACTATCGTTCTACTTCCAATATCTTGAATGCAGCGAATGAAGTGATCGGCCTGAATACAGGGCGTAAACCGAAGAAACTGTGGACGGACAAAGAGGGTGGTTCGAAGATCAAGGTGTACCGTGCGGATTCCGAGCATGATGAGGGGTATTTTGTTACCTCCGAGATTAGTAAAAATGTGAAGAACGGCAAATCCTATCAGAACCATGCGATTTTATACCGTACCAATGCCCAGTCCCGGGTTATAGAGGAAATTCTGATCAAGTCTGATATTCCGTATCAGATTGTCGGCGGCATCAAGTTCTATGATCGTAAAGAGATCAAGGACATTCTGGCATATCTGCGCCTGTTATCTAACCCGGACGATGATATCAGTCTTACCCGGATCATTAATGTACCGAAGCGTAGCATCGGGGATACAACAGTAGCGAAGCTGGCGGCTGCAGCAGGAGAGCGTGGAATTTCCATTTTCCGAGTACTTCAGGTCGTGGATGATCTTGGTTTTGCTGGTCGTACGCGTAATGCGCTGGTGGAGTTCTATGACATGATCGCTGCTCTGCATCAGATGGTAGAATATCTGTCTGTAACTGAACTGACCGAGAAGATCCTTGAGATGAGCCAATATCGTCTTGAGATGCAAAATGAGAACACACTCGAATCTCGTGCACGGCTCGAGAACATTGATGAGTTCCTGTCGGTAACGATGGAATTTGAAAAAAATAATGAAGACAAAACGCTCGTATCGTTCCTCACCGATCTTGCATTGATTGCGGACATCGACAGCATGAACGATGATGAAGAGGATCAGAGCGACGCTGTTACCCTGATGACCATGCACAGCGCCAAAGGTCTGGAGTTCCCGGTTGTCTTTATCGTGGGTATGGAGGAGGGGGTCTTCCCGCATAGCCGTGCCTTTATGGATAATGAAGAGTTGGAGGAAGAACGCCGACTTGCTTATGTGGGGATTACTCGTGCAGAAGAGCAACTTTTCCTGTCGTGTGCCCAGATGCGTACCTTGTTTGGACGTACCACAGCGAATCCACCTTCCCGCTTCCTGGACGAAATTCCGGATGAGCTGAAGGAAGACACCTCCATGGCTCGTGATCGTTACCGTCGTGGCAGTAGCGAAGGCGGCTCATATGGTGGACGTGGACTAGGTTCCAGTGGAGGAAGTAACTTCGGTGGTGGCACCAAGCTCTTTGATCACCAAAGCAAGAGTGGTTCATCTGCTACCTCATCCACGCCGACTTCACGTGTGACTACGAGTACCTCTCGCCCAACATACTCTACGCCATCATCTGCTTCCAAGCCGGTAGCTTCTAATGGTGAAGCAGGGTTCAAGGCAGGCGATAAAGTGCAGCATGGCAAATGGGGGACAGGCACCATTGTTGCTGTCAAAGGGACAGGTAATGATACTGAACTGCAGATTGCCTTCCCGGCTCCGGTGGGTGTGAAACGTTTGCTTGCCGGCTTTGCCCCTATTACGAAAGTAGAATAAGAACGAAACCTCCTTTTGCACGATAACAGAGAGAACAGAAATAACTTCCATAAGGAAAATTGCTTTTTCCCTCGTTTTTTTCACGGGATTTCTAAACCAGATTGATATGAATAGAAATCTATATAAGTTCAATCTAACATCCACACGATAACGGAGAGAGCAGAAATAACTTGAAGAAGCATAGCGTTCGCCTTTATCCCCGGATTTCCACCTTTTAAAATGGATTAAAAGAAATCCGGGGATAACAGCGATCGGAAAGTTATTCTGTTATCGGAGTGTCAGTGTGGATATTCATTCAATGAAATTATGTAGTGATATCAACGATGGAAAGTTATTCTGTTATCGGAGTTTACGTGCAATAGGAGTGTTCGTTCTACATATATAGATCAAATTAACGGAGGGATGGCCCTGTATGGACCCGATGCACCGGATGGAGCAACTCGTTACCGAGCTGAACCAGCATAATTATCAGTACTACACGATGGATCAGCCACAGATTAGCGACAAGGAGTATGATCTTCTGTACGATGAACTGGTTACGCTGGAACAGGAAAGCGGCATGGTTCTGCCTGATTCTCCAACACAGCGTGTGGGCGGCGAACTGCTCAAAGGGTTTACCCCACATCGCCATTTATCCTCATTATGGAGTCTGGACAAAGCGCAGAATATTGAGCAGCTTCGGAGCTGGAATACCCGTGTACTGAAACTGATTAACGACTATAACAGTAAAAATCCCGATACACCTTTACCGGAACCAGGTTATGTCATTGAGTTGAAGTTTGACGGATTGACGTTGAACCTGACCTACACCAACGGTGAGTTGGTACAAGCCTCTACGCGTGGTAACGGTACCGTAGGTGAAGGTATTTTGGCACAGGTGAGAACCATCAGATCTGTACCGCTCAAAATTCCTTACACAAGCGGCACGATTGAAGTACAGGGTGAAGGCATCATGAACCTGTCTGTCCTGGACCGATATAATGAGACGGCGGCAGAGCCACTCAAGAATGCGCGTAATGCAGCAGCAGGAGCGCTCCGCAACCTGAATCCAAAAGCGACGGCTGAGCGTCGGTTGAATGCTTATTTTTATAACGTGGGTTATTCGGATGACATTCAGTTTGCCAATCATCAGCAGATGATGGACTTCCTGCGTGAGAACCGCTTCAAAGTGAATCCATCCATCACGTACTTCCAAGAGTTTGATGATGTAATGGAGCAATTGGCTGCGATTCAAGAGAACCGGGGTCAGCTGGACTATCTGATCGATGGAGCTGTTATCAAAATTACGGACATGCGCACGCGTGAGGTGTTGGGTTATACCGATAAATTCCCTCGCTGGGCGGTGGCATATAAATTCGAGGCTGAAGAGACCACGACGGTTCTTAACGCTGTGGTATGGAATGTGGGCCGTACTGGCAAAGTAACTCCGCTGGCACGCGTAGAACCGGTTGAACTTGCCGGGGTAACGGTACAGAACTGTACTCTGAACAATGTCGGAGATATTGAGCGCAAAAATCTGAAGTTTGCTCTGGGCACACGGGTCTTTATCCGTCGCTCCAACGACGTTATTCCTGAGATTCTGGGTAAAGTGACGGAGGAGAGTGATGGAGAGGAGATCGTCTTCCCTGAGCAGTGTCCGGCATGCGGATTCCCACTGGAGCAACGCGGAGCGCATCTGTTCTGCAACAATAGACTTGCGTGTAAACCGCAAACGGTGGCACGTATTTCTCATTTTGCTTCCCGTGATGCCATGGACATCGAGACGTTCAGTGAGAAAACGGCGATTCAGTTGTATGATGAATTGAACGTACGCGAGCCTGCTGACCTGTATACGTTACAGTTTGATGATCTGGTGAAGCTGGAGCGGTTTGGGGAAAAGAAAGCGAACAACCTTATCGCTGCGCTTGAGCTTAGTAAAGATAGAGACTTGGCTTCCTTCTTATACTCACTTGGTATTCCGAACACAGGTAAATCGACAACGCGCATGCTCGCTGATCATTATCGAGATCTGCACGCCATTATGAATGCAACCGTGGAAGAACTGGTTGAACTACCCGACGTGGGTGGTATCGTGGCTGAGAGCATCGTAAACTTTTTTGCAGATCCGTTTACACAGGCTGCGATTGAGAAAATGCTCAACTTGGGTGTGAAAGCTCAGGCACCTGAGGCACCAGCCGTTTCTGTTGTGGAAGATTCCTTCTTCAGTGGTAAAACGGTCGTCTTGACCGGAACGCTCCACCAATTGACGCGGGAAGAGGCGACGCAAAGACTGGAAGCACTCGGAGCGAAGGTGACTGGCAGTGTATCGAAAAAGACAGATTTGGTTATTGCCGGAGAGAAGGCAGGTAGTAAACTAACCAAAGCTCATGATCTCGGTATTCCAACGATTGAGGATGAGGACGAACTTGTACGTCTTTTGAACCCACAGGGTTAGAGGATGAATTAACAAAAGAGTTCATATAAGAAAGCCCCCGAAGACACGAATATGTGATCGGGGGCTTTTGTTGTTTATTGAATTATTTGATACAACGAATGAACGCTCATCAATCTTATCTTATCTGATCATGATCCACTTAAATTGTTAGGGATGCGCTGAGATGCGCCTGTAAGCCATGCATCCTTATCATATCCTCGCTCTTCCCAGTAACCAATATGTTCGCTGTCGATGAGTTCAATGCGATTTAACCATTTTACTGATTTATAGGCATACATCTGAGGAATGACGAGCCGTACCGGACCGCCAAGATCAGCCGGGATGGGTTTGCCATCATGCATGACAGCGACCATAATATCTTGCATTTGTGCTTGATCCATCGTAATTGCATCTGTGTATACACCATCACCGGAATAAAACTTCACACTATGAGCTTCCGGTTTGACCCCGGCTTGTTTCAAAAGCTGTGCAAGAGAAATGCCTTCCCAGGTATTTTTATATACAGACCAGCCCGTTACACAGTGGAAATCACTAACCTGTACGGTACGAGCGAGCTTCACGAATTGTTCCCAGTTCCATACCTGTGCCCGTTCAACCAACCCATCAATTCGAAAAGACCAGTTAGCATTGGAGAAGGACGGTATAGGCGTAACCGTATATACGCGGAAATGACCGTCAGCTCCGCCTCCAATGGGAGGAGAAGAGGCAGATCGCGGTTGTGGCAGAGGAACCATACGGTTAGGATCGTTCTCCAGCATGCTATCAATACTATTATCGATCTTGAGATTTCGTCCTACCCAGGATATAAATGTAGGACCAAGAGTCACGGCGAGACCAACCCCCACAGCAGAACGGATGAAAGCTCGTCGGGTATACAACGGTTGAGGTCGCTGCTCTGATTTGAGGGGATCTCTCTCGGAACTGCGATCAAACTGGGAAGAAGATATAGCAGCCGGAGTTTCTTTTTCATCCGATATTGAATCAGATGGATCAGCTGTATTTTGAGTTCGTGTTGAAGTTGTAGTAGTTTTAACCGCACGACGTGCAGGGTCCTTTAACCATTTGGTCCGAGTGATGGAGTGATAGATAATATAAGGTAGGCCCACCCAAGTCAGCAGGTCATGGATCAAAAGTGCAGCATTCGACCATCGAGGTCCAGCTAGCTTGAACTGCCATAATACAATACCCGAGAGGAGCCAGCCTACCAGCAGCGCAAGAACTAAGATGGTGTTCACCCTTTGCCAAGGCCTATTTCGAAGCTGTTTCCAGTGCTTTCCGGCCAAAATCAAGTAATATACTACGGGTGCCAGCATAGCTAGCCCAACGATGATATGTAGCCATTTTAACCAGACACGTCCAATTCCGAGAATCTCGCGCCAAAAGCCGCCAACCAGCATAAGCCCTGAGATTGCAAGGATCACAACGATCCAGGCATTCCAAGCGTGGATGGAAACCAGTTTCTTGCCGTAACCTTTGCGTACATTCTTTAACCATTCTTTCAAGCGCGATCACCCCATATTAGGTTAGTAATGAGTTTATTCAGAACTTTGATATGTAATAGCTAGCTGTGAATGGAGTACGTGATCTGAGTAAAGGTGCAATGCGAGATGAATATACGATTGTTAATAGGCTACTTATGAAAGTAGTACACTTGACTGCTTAACCTTATCTCTATATCCTATATACCTTATTATAGAGTTTTTGGATCACTTTCTTCAAACGAACAGAAGGGCGGGGATCGTTATCCCATCTTGGGTTCAGAGAATGTGCTAATCTGTCGAATACAGGTTGGAGACAAGACACCGTAGATGAAGATATCATGATATTAGAAGGTTGATTAAAAATGCTTGCTAAATAAATCACTACGTGATATATTATTTCTTGTCGCTTCAAACGAATGATTGTCATAATCATTTGAAAGGTGACGAAAACAAAGTGTTGACAGTAAGTTAGTTAACATGATACGATAAGATTCCTGTCCGGTTGACAAACGTCAACATAAACGGACATACAAGTTCCTTGAAAACTGAACAAATGGATAGTAACTTTTGATTCACAATGAATCGTCAGATTCAAAATGAGCTTATCGCTCTTTTCAATACTTTATTGGAGAGTTTGATCCTGGCTCAGGACGAACGCTGGCGGCATGCCTAATACA
>NZ_JAVDTB010000008.1:0-237461 GCF_031455635.1 Paenibacillus sp. 2003
GTCACACCTGTCGCTCCTGCTCCAGCGATCAACGTATAATTCGGTGAAGTCCCCGGCGTTCCCGTTGGTGACGCCACATTCGCAATATACGTACTACCGTTAAACGTTACAACCTGACCCGCTGGATACGTTGGGGCTACGACTGGATCAAATGGCACTAGGCCTGTCAATCCTGCCCCAGTTGCTCCAGTTACACCTGATGCACCTGTGGCTCCTGTAGGTCCTGCACCTGCAAGCAACGTGTAATCTGGAGAACTTCCTGGCGTACCCGTTGGCGAAGCGACATTTGTAATGTAAGTACTGCCACCAAACGTGACGATCTGTCCAGCTGGATATGTTGGTGCTAATGCGGGATCGAATGGCACGACGCCACTTAATCCTGCACCTGTGGCTCCAGTTACACCAGTCGCCCCCGCAGCAGCGATTAATGTATAATCCGATGAAGATCCTGGTGTTCCTAGAGGACCAGCTACACTCGTAATGTAAGTACTACCGTTATACGTAATTACTTGACCTGCTGGATAACCCGGGGCGAGCGCTGGATTAAATGCCACGGCTCCTGTCAAACCAGCTCCGGTTGCTCCCGTTGCTCCAGTCGTTCCACCCGACAGCAAAAGAGTGTAGTCTGGAGAACTTCCGGGTGTACCCAAGGGACCGTTTACATTGGCAACATAAAGACTACCCTCGTAGCTTACTACTTGACCTTGAGCATAAGTTGGTCCCAGTGCAGGATCATATGCAGTAATATTGTTCAAGCCAACACCAGGTGCTCCTGCCAGACCCTGTGGTCCAACTGGGCCAACCGGTCCTACTGGTCCAATTCCTCCCGGTGTACCAGTAGCCCCTTTCACCCCAGGGACTCCTGGGACACCGGGTACGCCCGGGACTCCTGGCACTCCCTGTGGGCCGGCTGGTCCGGTAATCCCTCCGGTTCCAAGAGTTGTCGTCGCCCGGCTTAGCGATATGGAGATCGATCGAATTAATCCCACAAGTTTATCTTTTTCTGCAGGTGGTACTTCCAGAAGCAGTGTCACACTTAACAAGTCATCCAGTAAGTTCTGCAAGTTACCTGCGAGATTAATAAGAGGAACAGGGACAACCTCTGACCCTGCAATCGTTAATTCCAATACGGCTTGTAACTCTGCCTTTACCCCGGCACGAAATCCGGATTGATTTACAAAACTAAGTAACTGGCGTAATGCGTTCTGCAAAGACAGTATATTGGATGAAGTCGGCTGACTAATTGCAGCAGGAATAGCCACAGCCAATGAACGCAGTATGGATTCAAATTGCTCCAGTTCTCTTGTGGTTATTGGAATAAACGGAGAGCCCGGTCTAAAAGATCTGCCTTCCAGAAAAGCTTTAATATTGACCCTTTTTCGATCATCGGACATGCTTAACTCAATCCTCCTCTATCTTGCTTGCTTTTCAAGCTTATGTAACATAGGAAGGAAAATTATCTTGGACACTCTTTTTAGTCAAAAAAAGACCACTCATGTTCCACGTTGAACAAGATTAAACGGTAGCCTTCAACAAAAAAACACCCTCCATAAGAGGGTGTTTCCGCACTTTTTGTATGAAATTCAGGCTATTTCGATGAATCCAAAGGAAATTGCAAAATAAACTCTGTTCCTTCGCCAAGCACACTATTGACGGTAATCATGCCTTGATGCGCATCAACAATATTTTTCACAATCGCTAAACCAAGCCCCGTACCTACACTTTCTCCCCGAACACGAGCCTTGTCTGCTTTGTAGAATCGTTCAAAAATAAATGGCAAGTCGGATGAAGGGATACCTACACCCTGATCCTTCACAGAAACTCTGACAAATGGAGCACGAAGATAAGTGACCCGCTCGGCTGAGATCATTACATTTTTGCCAGTAGGTGTATGTCTGAACGCATTATCCAGCAAATTCGTAAATACTTGCTCAAGTCGATCCTCATCTGCTTGTTGAAGTTCAATGGTTGGTTGTTCGAACTTAAATTGCAGTTGAATTCCCTGTTCTTTTGAACGCACCGAGAACTTCCGATATACACGTTCAAGTAGTTCTCCGAGGTCAACTTCCTTCATCACCATGTCCGTGTGTCCAGCTTCCATCCGCGCCAGATCAAGCAAGTCTTTAACCAGTCTGCCCATCCGCAGGGACTCATCATGAATGACCTGGATCAGTTCTTCGCTCTCTTCCGGTGAGGTTGCCATGCCGTCCAAAAGGGCTTCACTGTAGCCTTGCATCATGGATAGCGGAGTTCGTATCTCATGAGATACGTTAGCCACGAAATCACGCCGCATTTTCTCCAGACGCACTTCTTCTGTTACATCTCTTAAGACTGCCACAGCCCCCCTGACAACACTGTCAGCATACAACGGTGCCATCTGAACAGACCAGACACCTTGCTGTACATGAACATTGGAGTTCTGGTCCCCGCCTTGCTCCATCACCATTCTGAACAAAGGAAGAAGGGGCTCAGGTACATCACGCGAAGTCTTGTCAGACTGCTCGGATTCTTGTCCTTCGTCCATTTTTGCCCAATCGAGATCATACCATGCCTGCATGATCTTCTCTCCTGGCGGATTCGTCAGAATAACTTTGCCTTCACCATCAAATGTAACCACCGCATCGGTCATGCTGCGAAGCACACTTGCCAAATGTTCCTTCTCATGGTTAAGGTTTCGAATATTATCTTCCAGTTGGGCAGCCATATGATTAAATGTGTTGGCAAGTTCACCAATCTCATCACTCGTTACCAGGGAGAGACGTGTTCCGTAGTTCCCTTTGCGAATCGCATTGGCTGCCTGAATCAATTGCTGCATGGGCTGCGTTATTTTGGTGAATAGAAACAATGCAAAAAACGTGGTTAAACTGAATCCGATTATACAGATATAGGTGAACAACCGCTTAATATCTCTGGATTCGGATTCTGCAAAGTTCGTATCAATGTAAGGCAGCAAAAAAAGACCCAGCGCTATAAGTACACAACCCACAAGGCAGATAATAGTGATCCATAACTTCCCGACCAGTGATCTCCAGAAACTAAAACTACTTCGGTACTTCCAGTTTATAACCCACACCCCACACCGTCGTAATCATGGCCGCCGATTCAGGCGATACCTTGTTAAGTTTCTCGCGAAGACGCTTCACATGCGTATCCACGGTACGAAGATCGCCAAAGAATTCGTAATTCCAAACATCCTTGAGCAATTCTTCTCTGGAGAAAACTTTGTCGGGAGATGTTGCCAGGTAGTGCAGTAATTCATATTCTTTTGGTGTAAGACTAATCTCTTCGCCACCAGCGGTTACCCGGTGGGCATCATGCTCAATAACCAGATGCGGGAACACGATGTTGTTACTCGAATTGCTCTCCTTGGAGAGATAAGCTGTCGCGGAAGATCGACGCAAAATCGCTTTGACACGATAAATCACTTCACGCGGGCTGAATGGTTTTACAACATAGTCATCAGCGCCAACTTCGAAGCCTTGAACCCGGTTAATCTCTTCACCTTTTGCAGTGAGCATCAAAACCGGCGTTGATTTCACCTGACGAAGACGGGTACACACTTCAACTCCATCCATACCCGGCAACATCACATCAAGCAAAATCAGCCCGTAGTCCCCTGCTGTTGCTTTACGCAGCGCAGTTTCCCCATCCTCAGCTTCATCGATTTCATAACCTTCTTTTTCAAGATACATTTTCAAAAGCCTGCGGATTCTCTCTTCGTCGTCCACGACCAGTATTCGATTCTCATGTTCAGCCATGCCTCTCCAGCCCCTTTGCAATAACTCCTCATCACTTCTATTATGTTCGATCTGGCGAACAATATTTGAATACCCTTCAATAATAAGGTACATTTGTGTTTCCCGCTTCTAAACTCAACCTTTGCAATACGAGTCTGTCCTAGTCAGCTCCAGCGTAAGAATGTAATCCGGCAATGATCAGGTTCACTCCAACCAGCGTAAACATGACGACCAAGAAGCCAAGAACTGCAAGCCATGCAGACTTCTGACCTTGCCAACCTCTGGATAAACGCAAATGCAGATACACACTATAATATAGCCATGTAATCAATGCCCACACCTCTTTGGGGTCCCAACCCCAAAAGCGACTCCAGGCAATCTGAGCCCAGATCATGGCAAAAATTAATGCTCCCAGCGTAAATATCGGAAAACCAATGGCAATCGCGCGGTAACTTATCTCATCCAGATCATCAGCATCGATTCCATCCATCATTGGCTGTAACGCTTGTCCAAGTGGTCTGCGTACAAGAAGTCGTACAATTCCATACAGGATCAGACCTACAATAAGTGACCAAACCACCGTATTCAGCTTACGCCCGGCATTTACGCCGTTCATCCAGGAAGGCGTCTCAAGTAAAGGTTTTTTCATGCCAAGAAACGGTGTCATGCTCTCCACTTCACTATTATATGGAGCAAAAATCGGAGGCATGCGATAATTCACTTTCTCTATTGTACTATTTTCCTGTACCTCCGTGTCAATGCTGACCGTTTTCTGTACAAAAACCGCCTCATAACCAGCTGCACGAAAGGCAAATACCGTCCCGATAAAACCGATAACGACGACGATCGTAACCAGGGTGAATTCAACCCATCCTCTTTGACGTCTTGAAGACTTGTCTTTACCACTGAAATCAACAGTACGGAGCAAATACATGAACCCTGCGGCAAAACCCACGGCGAAGAATGCTTCACCAAGTGCGGCCAACGTCACGTGAATTTTCAGCCAGATGGACTGAAGTGCCGGGATTAACGGCTGTACCTCCTGAGGAAATACAGCAGCGTAAGCCATTATAATGATGGTAAGTGGTAAGGCAAACAAACCCAGTAGTGACTTCCGATATATGGCGTATACAACGATAAATGCAACCATGATCATCATGGACAGAAAAGACATAAATTCGTACATGTTACTAACCGGGATATGCCCTGCCCCAGCCCATCGTGTTGCAAAAAATACAAGATGTGCTGCCAAAGCGACAGTCGAGGCAATGAAAGCTCGTTTACCCCAGCGATTCATATGGTCCAGAGGATCACGATTGCTCCATTTTTTGCCCATTACCGCAACACCATATAAAAAGAATGCGGCACAATAGAGAAAGAAAGCTACGATAAATGCGTCGCTGCTGAAATCCAATAAATTCATGCTTGGTTCCCCCCGTTATCCAACGACTTCTCTTCCACTTCCAAATTCATTTGTTTCAAAACAGCCGCGACTTCACGCCTGAAGCCAAACCAGTTTTTGTTGGTATGTCCACCCAAGGTAAGCTGTTGATCATCAAAACGAATCCAGATACGGCGATGATGCCAATAAAAACCCATGACCAGACCCAACATGACAATGCCGGCTCCTACCCACACAAAAGGCATTGCTTTATCCACGCGTATATTGAGATAACTTACGGATTGAATAATATCAACCTTGTCCATGCTGTCTACTTCCAACTGTAAAGGAATCTCTGTTCCAATCAGCTGTTGGTTAATTGCATCCTGCTGAAACCGTTGTTTATCAATCTGCTTCGCAAAATAAAGATACTGTATCCCCTCTTCTGGCAGATTCGGTCCCTTAATGAGAAAGAGAAAAGCAGGTGCATTAGGTGAAGGCGATTTTGATTTGGGCTGACCATTCTCATCCAATCCAAAGTCCATGAACTTTTCCTTTACGGTCAGTTCATAAGGACCCGCTTCAAATGTTTTTTGGGTGTCGACCATATCAATCTTAATCGCCCCATATACTTCACCCGTCTTTGTATTGACCAGATCAGGCGTTACAGACCGAATGGTGGGTGTTAGATCATAATCAAACTGATATGCCTTCAGACCGTTATAATTTAATGGATGATTCACACGTACATCATGTCTGGCTACCTCAGCTAACTGAGGTTTCTTCGAAAGATCCGAACAATCTGCTGTACACTCATACAAAACAACTTTTGTTTCGAACAGTTTCGGAACGGTCTTATTGAGGTTACGGAATTGCTCAGGTACTTCTTCCTCACTGTAGAATTCAACATTAAACTGTTCATTTTGCAGATACATCGACGTATTCGGGATCTTTTTGATCTCACCTTCCGGAAAAGCAACATGCTCATCCAGATTCAGGCCAGGTAGCCCTCGTGCGAGCACCGCCAGCAGAAATATAATGAGTCCAATATGGATTACATATGGGCCCCATCGACTGAATCGCTGTTTCTCGGCGAGCAAAGCATCCCCCTGGGTGTGCACGCGGTATCCTTTCTTTTTCAACGGCGTAACCGCTTTCTTAATCCAGTCTTCTGGTGCCTCTTCGATGGTACCTTGGTACACCAGACGCTGTCTTGTCAAAAATTGCGTATGCTTACGTATTCTCTGTTTATTCAGTGCTTTGTAGAGCGGTAGGACGCGATCCAGACTGCATATCACCAATGATGCCCCAATCAGCACCAGCAGTAGAATAAACCACCAGGATTCGTATGTATGGGATAAACCCAACAGATAATAGATATGACCCAACTGACCGTATGTTTCTTTGTAATACACGGAAGGATCAATATTCAAGAATGTACTTTCTTGCGGATAGATTGTACCAAGCATAGAACCTACAAGCGTAAAAACAATCATATAGACGGCAATTTTAACGGAAGAAAAAAAGTTCCATATGCGGTCAATGATGTTGGGATTACTACGCTGTGAACGGCGCGCCATGCCATCATAACGCATTTCCAGCACTTCATCCGATTTAGCTTCAGACTCCAGCAGCGGTTTCCCACATGCTTCACATAGTACAGTGCCTACCGGATTCTGGTGTCCGCACTCACATTTGGTATTTTGGAACACGAATAGACCTCCTATCAGGGCTGCTTCGCCAGTTGCGAAATTTGAGCGTCAAGTGTGTCCAAATCAAGTTGCCCGATATGAATGGTAGAGATTTTGCCCGTGTCGGATACAAAGAATGTCGTTGGCATCGGAGAGATCCCAAAATCACGAACCGAGTTTTTCTCACGGTCTAACATGATTGGAAACGTAACCCCAACCTGCCGTACAAAATTATCCACGGTCATCTGGTCTTCTCCAACATTAATTCCGACAAATTGTACTCCCTGGCCCTTCCATTTGTCAGCTTGCGCCTGAAGTGCAGGCATTTCTTTAACACAAGGTTCACACCAAGTGCCCCAGAAATTGATCACCATTGCTTTTCCTTTGTACTCATCAGACGTATGAACTTGACCATCCAGGCCCAGCAGTTCAAAAGAAGGAGACTTGTCCCCTTCCTTTGGCTTGCCATTCGAGCCGGATACCGATGTGGTAATCGCATATCCGCCCAACACCAGGATCAATAACAAAATGACGATTTGCACCGTTCTTCTTGATTTTCCCATGTGCTGCTCCCCTTTTAAGTGACTGTAGCATTCGCATCTTATTGGTCTAAGACAACTGTGAACATCCTATGAACAATTATAGCGAATTTCGTCACAAAACTGCGGCGGTTTTATGAAAATTATGTGTCCTCACATTACCTTTTTTTCATTTTTTTGGCTGGTTCTGATTGTGCGAGGGTAATCAGGTTGTTGACTTCCTCTTTGGTCAGATTACGTGTCAGACCACGTTTCAGGTTTTGTAGCAAAATGCCACCAAACGAAATCCGTTTCAGACGGGTTACCGGATGGTTGATTGCCTCGAACATACGTCTAACCTGACGGTTACGTCCTTCATAGATCGTAATGGAAATGACCGACTCATTAGCGGCTGTATCCACATCTTTGTACTCTACCTCTGCAGGAGCAGTCATGCCGTCATCCAGCATAATGCCTGTCTTTAATTTCTCCAGAGCTGTACCATGCGGCACACCTTTAACCGTTGCATGATACGTTTTGGGTACGTGATGCTTCGGATGCGTCAGCAAATGTGCAAACTCACCATCATTGGTAAGGATCAATAAGCCCTCTGTGTCATAATCCAGACGACCCACAGGATATACGCGTTCCTTGACACCTTTCAGGTAGTCGGATACAATTTTCCGACCTTCTGGGTCAGATGCACTTGTGATTACACCTTTTGGCTTGTTCAACATCAAGTACACTTTTTTCTCACTGCGGATCGGTTTTCCATTAACCGTAATCATATCCTCTTCGGGGTTCGCTTTTGTACCCAGTTCGGTTACGACCTCCCCGTTAACTTCTACTTTGCCGGACAGGATTAGTTCCTCGCTCTTGCGGCGGGATGCAATGCCTGCCTGTGCGATAATTTTTTGTAATCTTTCCATGTTTGTCATGTCACCTCACACTAATGATACCCATCAAACAGGGAAATCACAAGGATAATCCAAGGATTTTGTAATCTGGCGACACGAATACGCATTTTAGGCTACCTTCCCCTTTGAGATTGACGCAAAAAAAGCCTGCCTATACACGACCTGTTAAACACAGAAAGTGTAAAGATAAGCCTTTTCCTCAAATCATTTAACTGGAAACTTTGCCGGCAACTGCAACTTGTTTTTTGGCAGGTTTAGTACTCTCTTTAATGAAAGTCTGCAATGTTTTGGAAGTAATATAATAGGTACGTCCACCGTACACAAATGTCATCATACCAATTACCCGGTTGTTCTGATCCAGAACAGGGCCACCTGAATTACCTTGTGCCATGGATTTCACAATACTGCCGATTCCCTTTTTACCTGGAACGTCCGAAGCTTGGGAACTGAACACTCTGCTTTTGGCTATCGTATTGTAGGTTGAAGGAAAATCTTCATCCAGGATGACAAGATCACCAGCAGGATTTTTGGGGAATCCAATGGTATAAACAACCTGGTTATCCCTTGCGTTTGCAAATGTGACCGGTTGGGCGTCTATTTCCTTGTCCAACTTCAGCAGTGCCATGTCTGTGACCGGATCTGTCTTAATAATCTTTGCCTTTATAGGCTTACTAAGGGAACCCGGGCTTGCAACAGTCAGTGTACCTTCATCACCATCAGACAGTTCTGCAAAACTCTGAACGACATGGTAATTCGTGAGCACTTCATCCTTCGAGATCAGTATCGAGGTACCAACATCATAATATACCATATCGGGTTCATCCTGCTTGACCAAACGTACATTCACGACTGGAAAAGAATCTGCCATAACTGCCATTTGTGCACGCAACTGTTTGTCGAAGTAACCTGTAAAATGTATTGTCTGAACGGATTGAGCCGCCGCCAGCCCCGTTGAACCCGCGAGCATTGCAATAGCAAGTACGCCTGTCATTCCGACACGGAGCATTCGTTTCCAACTCTTCTGCATGTCTCACTCTCCTCCGCTATTATTCTAGCATATCTAATATATCGGAAGGAAAGGAGATATCTTTTAACCAAAAACGAGCAAACAAATGGCGAGGGCAGCAATAAAACCAACGACATCGGAAAACAACCCTACTTTGAGTGCATATCGACCGTTCCGTATGCCTACAGCCCCAAAATAAACAGTCAGCACATATAACGTGGTGTCTGTACTCCCCTGAATCGTAGATGCCATACGTCCAATCATGGAGTCAGGGCCATGGGTTTTGATCAGATCGGTTGTAAACGCCAGAGAGCCTGTCCCCGTTAAAGGACGTAGTATTCCGAGTGGCAACACTTCGCCCGGAACACCCATCCAGGACACCAGCGGAGCGAACAGACTAATCACAAAATCCAGTGCACCCGAGGCACGAAATACGCTGATTGCGACCATCATGCCCACGAGATGCGGAATAATACTGATTGCAGTGGAGAAACCATCCTTGGCCCCATCAACAAAGGATTCGTAAACCGGGACCTTTTTGGTAAACGCATATAATGGAACAAACGCGATAATAACCGGGATGGCCCAGACGGAGATCCAGTTGATGAAGGTTAACAAAGGTGCTCATCCTTTCATGCCGGGATTGCCACTTTTCTGTATGCGCGGCGGTTTGTGTAAAGCCCTGTTCCGATACCAGCGATCGGCGATTATAGCAGCAAGTGTAGCGATAATGGTAGCCATCAATGTTGTTCCCACAATCTCTGTAGCATTGGCAGAATGATAGTTTAAGCGGATGGCGATCAGCGTTGTCGGAATAATGGTAATACTAGCCGTATTCAGAGCCAGTAAGGTGCACATGGCAGGAGAAGCGGTTTGTTTGTCCGGATTAAGCTCCTGCAGTTGTTGCATGGCTTTGATGCCCATTGGAGTAGCCGCATTTCCTAGCCCCAGCAGATTGGCACTCATATTGGAGAGAATATAACCCATCGCTGGATGATTTTTGGGCACATCGGGGAACAGGAAACCCACAACCGGACCGAGCAGCTTGGCAATACGAGCCAGTAGACCCGCATCTTCAGCCATTTTCATCATGCCCATCCAGAACACAAGCACACTAATCAGTCCAAAACAGACCGTGACTCCCGTTGCCGCCCCATCAAAAGCAGCTTGCGTGACCACTTCGATATTGCTGTTGACGGCTGCAAAAGCAAATCCGATTAAAATCATGAGCAGCCAAATTAGATTAATCATGGATGATATCCTCCCTTCAATGGCGATTTAGCTAAGGAGACAACAAGTGGCTTAACACGGCACGCCATACAGCTGCCCAGGAAGAGACATCACCGATTCCCCCCAGCGTTGCATCTTCTGTCTTCGGTTCAGGAGGAATATAACTGCCTTTGCGATACACGGGAATTGAGCCAACAAGTTTGCCGTCAAGCTGCATATCAATGCGACCTGCCAATCCGAACGAAGGATCTGTCGATTGTTCCTTGCCATCCATTTCCGACTGTCCTCGATTTTCGTGTAGTATCAATTTCTTGGTCAATGAGCCTTGTTCACTCTTAGCCAGTGGATACCAAAATCCCCGGCCCGTAACGACATCTGTATTTTGCACAGGCTGTTCTTGCTTCGCGACCTCTACCAACGGGAAGTACTCAAACCCGAAATCAAGCATCCGTGCATGATCGTTCCAATCGTTTCCATCATTCAGCGTTACCGCAGCGAGCTGCTGTCCGTTGCGTGTAGCCGAGCTGACCAAACATCTGAAAGCTTTTTTTGTGTAGCCGGTTTTCACTCCATCCGCACCTTCATACATCCGCAGCATTTTATTTTTATTGTGCCAAGAGTATTCCCAGCTTTCATTGGGGTTCGGTGCGGATTTGTCCTCTGTGGCTACGATGCGTTTGAACACCGGATTGTGCAATGCATATGCCGTTAATCGTGCCAAGTCATTAGCTGTAGAATAGTGACCTTCTGCATCCAGTCCATGAGGGTTCATAAAGTGGGAATGCGTCAGGCCGATTTGCTCCGCCTTTTTGTTCATTAACAGGACAAAGCCATCTTCTGATCCACCGACATGTTCTGCGATCGCAGAGGCAGCGTCATTGCCTGAACGGAGCATGAGCCCGTACAACATGTTTTCAAGCGTCATCTCTTCACCTAACTTGAGATAGAGAGAAGACCCTTCTTTGGCAAAAGCTGAGGGAGACACTTTCACTTTTTCATCCAGCTTGCTGTGTTCGATCGCTACAATCGCTGTCATGATTTTAGTCAAGCTGGCAATTCGCAGTTCCTTATCCCCATCCTTGCTGTATAAGATCCGGCCTGATGTGACATCAATGAGCGCAGCGCTTTGCGCATGTGTAGACGGACCTTGAAACGTTGCCTGGGCTTGAGTAACCCCTATTGAAGACAGCAAGAAGACAGGGATAAGCATGCATGCAAGTACTTTCGTTATTTTTCGCATCAATTCATTCCTCCGGGTCACTTGGAATCTTGTACTATCTTATGTTCGGACAACTTGGAGTATGTCCCATAGGGCAAAAACAGCAAAAATCCCTCACGCTTGGATGCGGGAGGGACGTTATGTATGAGACGTTATATAAGATATGAAGGGCTGAGGCAAAAATCATGCCTGACCCTTTTTATCCAGCATTTTAGCTACTTTTCGCATAATTCTAGAGACCCTCATCTGGCTAATGTCTTCCATATCTGCTGTCTGAGTTTGATTAAATCCTTCTACACGATGCTTCAGTACAGTCACTTCTTTCTCACTAAGCTTGCGCTTGACCGAATCAATAACCGCATCAACGTATAGCTTGTCTAGAATACCTTCTTCAATATTCTCCCCGCTATAGATGGTATCCATCAATGTCACGGATTGAGTTTGTTGATCATCAGCACCTACAGGCTCATCCAGGTACTTCACACCTTTACCCACCTGAAGTGCTTTGTTGATCTTATCTTCCTCCTCATCCAGCAGCAATGCGATTTCATGTGCTGGTGGCAGGTAGCCCATATCGTGCTCAAGTCGATTGATTCGGTTGATTAATTCCGTAGCTGTGCGAGTTGGACGAATAATGCTTGCACTATCTCTTAGAAAACATCTGATTTCTCTGACAATCGCAGTGACAGCAAACGAACTAAATTTCACGCCACGCCCCGTATCAAATGCCCTAATCGCTTTGATGAATCCCAGACGGCCCAGTTGGAGAATATCATCCTTCTCTACACAATGATTCTTAATAATCATTTCGGGCTTTCCAATATACTTATGAACGGAATGCCAAATCAGATTCTCATTGACCAAAATACAATCCCCTAGGAAATGCTCATCGAGCTTACAACGTTCAATATTTTCTACGTCATCCATTGTGTAATGCTTCTTATCTACCTGCAAATTCGTGCTAATATGTTCTGGAAATTTTCCCATTTGGATCTCCCTATGTAAAATTAATAAACGATACTTTAGTATTAAAACTCTATTGTTAACTGATGTTTATTGACCTTTTTTGATTATTCCAAGCATCTTTTTATGATGCTCTTTCACGTGATTGTAGTACCAGGGGCGAGCCTTTCCCTTATCTACATTGCCCTCCCCCTGATTGTACGCAATGGTTGCCTTACGAAGATTTCCGTCGTACTTATCCATAAGATATTCCAAGTATATAATGCTTGTCCTGATATTCGTTTCAGGCTGATGTAGCTCCTCTTTGCTCACTCCAAACGATTTCGCTGTGCTAGGAAGAATCTGAAGTAAACCAATCGCTCCATGAGATGATACACTTTTCTCTAACATCCGGCTCTCTTGCCACATCATAGCCAGAATCCAGACGGAATCGATATCCGTATCCTTCGAATATTGAACTACCCACATCACATACTTCAGCAGCTTCGCCCGGCTCACTGTTTTCTCATGGTGGAATTCTATATACTGCTCAAGCATATCAGTCATTTGTATGTGCGCAGGAGCAACCGATTTAACTTGTTTCTGTTTTTTTTGTTGTTTTTGTTGCTTTTCTTGCTTCGTTGGCCTTACTTGCTTTATCAGCTCTTCTTGTGTTATTTCCTTTTATCTCTTGGAGTCAAGCGCTTCTTCGCCGATCGGTTTGTAATTTCCTAATGCTGATAGACTCCCGTATTGCGAAGCTAATATTACAACAGCAATAACAATACCTATTACTCTTTCTAAAGTGAGCAACAGATTCGCCCACCTCCTTACTGAAAGCCTCTATATTATAGAAGGAATAATCTCGTACATAAGTTAGGATTGGTCTTGTTCACTTGGCTGATATACAATGATTGCTGCAAATTCCAACGTGTTACTGGATGGTTCAACGGTGGAGGTAAACTCCAGTCCGGTAACGAAAGTGTGTGGCTTGGATAACATCCATACGTTGATTAATTCTTCCACACCTGCAGAGCTAGCGGACACAAACGTTTTTACAGCTAAATCCGAGGCGTAGTTTAACACCTTCATTGCTCTTCACCAGATGAGTCTTGTTCCTCTTCCTTTTTCTCTTCAATGAGTCGATTAAACTCCTCTTCGGTCAGTTCATGAATCTCCAATTCATAAGCACTTGTCAGAATGTACCCCATACCATCCGTTAAATGAACGTTATAAAATGTTTGTAGTTCTTCATGGAAGGTACCCTCTTCGTAGTTGAATCCAATAACGGCTTTTTCGTAACCAGCTACACTACCAGCAAACCATACGTTGGCTTTCGTTGTTGCGCCGGTTGGCGTCTGGATTTCATGCATATTGGTCGGCGCGTGGATATACTTTCCAATCATACTGGCTACGATTTCTTCCGTTAATTTATCTTCTTTTGCTTTGATCACATGTGTCATTGAATTATTCCTCCATTAGTTAAAGTCTCGCGAATATTCTTGCCCTTACATTCTCTATACGTGTTATCGGAGCAGCAGTTAAATTGGAGCCGCAGATGAAGTATTGGTTCCGCTGCTTAGGACCATATAGTTCGTCCGCATATGGTGTACAGCCACGTCCAGATCAGCCACTCGTTTGGAGACAAAGTCTTCGATGACAGGCTCCAATGGCCTGAAACCCACAACCAAGATCGGCTTTTTATGTATATAAGCATGATGCATGATCACAATATCAGTAGAGGTCAAATGATCCATATCCAGATTAACCAAGACGGCATCAGCCTGTACCACTACTTTCTCAATGATCAAGGCATACTCCCTGTTGCTTAAATCAGAAGCTGTCGAAGAATCATGACTTGCCCAAGCGATATCCGAATACCCCTCTAGACGTTCCACAGAAAATCCTAAAACCACCACACTAAGCATCTTGTTCCGCCTTTCTTTCTGTACTAATCACTCTATACGACATAAAAAAGCACCCAGTTAAGGGTGCTCTCTCTGTTCTATGTAGGTTACTGATCTATCTTCATCAAACTTAGGCTATTAATTGCCACTTATGACTACAATGCTTCGTATTTCTCACGAATCGCTCTCCATAACTGGGATATACGTGCCTTGGATACACCTAGCATTCCTGCAATCTCTACAAATTCATACCCCGAAGTCCGAAGCTTAAAGATTTGTTTCTCACGTTCGTTCAGCCTCATATTTTCCATAATATCTGTTACAAACTCAAAATTCTCATAAGCAAACCCAGCATGACCAAGCGCTAATGCGATATCTGAGCCTTCCGATTCATCGCCACCACCCTGATCCGTACACATGATCTGTACAGCGTTAACCACACTGAGATTTTTCTCAGACATGCACTTGCGGTACATGTCCTTGATTTTATTTTCGATAAGATGATCAACAAACGTCGACATTTTGGCTTTTTCTGCATCATACTTGTCCAGGGAGTTAACTAATTTGATCATAATCTCCTGGGTCACATCTTCTTTCTCCATCCCGGCAAACGTTTTACCTATAAGCTTGTGACGACACTTCTCCTGAGCTTTATTCAGGAACATGTCTATATCCCCAATCTCAAATAAATCATCAAAACCCATAGCAGTTGTAGCAGACATTATACATTTCCCCCATTAACTATTTAATTATTAGTAGTTCGTATTCTTTCTTCACAATCTAGTCGCTATCCAGCATGATCTTACTCTATATGCCCGCTATTGCTCCCGAAATCTCATATACCTTATGTAGTCTTATTTACACAGAATTGAAGCTAATAAGCCTAATTACATACAAACGATCAAGAAATCTCCCTTTGATCCGCCTCCCTATTCCCATCCTATTACATTCAGAATAACAAATACGAACTAATGTTCGCAACATTTATTTATTTTGTTCGCTTATATGCCTTTTACTGACTCTATACGAAGTATACGGTGAAAGGTAAAGCAGCATTTTTTACAAACAAAAAGACCAACACAGAGCGCACCACTGGAAAATACCAAAATGGTGGAATGTGTCGGTCTTGGTCTGACATCTATTTCGTCCCAATTACCGAAGATATGGCCTTCAAGTTCTTTAACAAGGTTATAGGCTTCGTCAAGATTATTAATCTATTCGATCGCCATAAGGGTAGTATAAGGAAATATGTAGGATATTGTCAACAACAAAAATTAGTTCCTAAGAACCTGTCCAGTATTCAAACGTTAGTTCATAGGTCTTAAGTCATCTTAATCTCATCATTTTTCAGCAGCACTTCAACATCCTTGTTCATCTTGAAGACTGTAATCTGCTCTGCAAAATCATGGCCAAAAAATGTTGTTTCGATGTCTTCGATCTTCAGACCCATGTTGATATAGGAGAAAACGGGGTTGAAATCTTCTCTCATCATATGTGCTAGCTTCATCTTGTATTCGGCGAAAATTTGACTTGAGTGTGATTGCATATGTTCCAGCATGAACGCTTCAGGCTTGGTGAATTTTGCTGTAAACTTTAAGATGATAAAATGATTCATGATAGAGACTCTGGTATCTACCGGCCCGCGTTCAGTAAAATCTTTTCTTATTCTGGATGCCAACTTTGCGAGCTCTCTCTCCAAGTCTTTTATCTCAATGTCCCATCCCTCCTTGCCAATCATCCTGACCCCTTCTACTGCCCCTGAACATATGAATTCAACCTAGTTTAATCAAAACTGCTTGTACAAGACAAGTTTCAATGGATGCATTAAATCAAGTCACTATCAACTTTTCATGAAAAAGGAATAGACCCCAGAACTAGGCTTGGGGTATATCACTTTATTAACTATATTTTATAATTATTCAAAAAATTAGCAGTTAGTGCTGAAAAGCTAACATTAGTTAGCTTATACGCTTAATTTATCATTTCATTGGTGAGCTCTATTTTGAGCAGGCTAAACGCAACCAGGTTCAAAACGACATTGGCACCATAGTCTCTTTCGATCAAATCGAACGCTTCTTCCGTTGCTCCAACCAGATCCTCTTTATCGGAGGTCATCTCGGTAGTGACAATTTCCTCATCATTCAGTGCAAAGGTCAGCCTGTACAGCATCTGTATTCCCCTCCTTAGAGGTCAATTCAATATTTCGCACATCGATAAGATCAATGATGTGAACCACATCGTCTGTATCTTCCAACGTAATCGATTTTCCCTCGTTCTTGTGTTTGGTGAATAGTCGGCGATATTCTTGCTTAACCTCATCCGCAGTTAACGGGATTTCGCGTACGATCTTATCCGAATCTTTCTCTTTCTGTTGTAATCTAGGATTATCTTCTATCCAGTTCACCGTCTTTTTCTTCCCACTTCCCTTGAAATAGAAATGAGCAGTAAGTTCAATATTCATCGTATACTACCTCCCGGAATAATTACGTTTTCATACTACTTTCTCTATACGTCTTATCCAACTAAGTGTTAATGCTAATCTTCATATGTAGATGTGGGATACACAAACTATTTCGTTGTTAAAAGAAAAAAGGACAGCACATGCTATCCTTCCGTATTAGTATTTCTTAACCGCTATACGATTGCCGTATGAATCATATATATATTGGAAGTTGGTTTGAACAGGTGTTGTTCCCATCCTGGTGATGAACTTGGCCACCATTCTTCCCTCATCATCATACTGATAGATGACATCAACCAAAGTAGGAAGCTGCACGAAGTCCAGACCGTCATATCGGTAAATTTCACCAATGGAAGTGACCATGAAAGATTCATCCTGTGCATAACCTTCTGGAGAAGCTGGCATGGTCAGTACAGGTTCTCTGACCAGCTGCTCGGTATAGTTGTCTGTAACGACTTGTCGAATAACTCTTCCCTGCATGTCAAAAGCAAAATATGTAACCACATCTGTATAATCTACCAAATCACTGATCGATTCCCACGGATCAATGACATTCAGGCGTTTTCGTTCACCCCAAGTCATGCTCACATGTGTTTCTCCATCGCTGATCATATCGGCACTGTGTGTGTCAGGATGCTCGTACACCATGACTTCCAATCCGTTAATTGTAAGGATCCCATTAGATTTATAGCTAACATCAGATCCCGTAAGACGTGTATATTCTTCACTATACATATATAATGTTGGCACATTTTGATTACTTTCATCCGCAAGTACGGCATAAATAGCTTCCGGTATCCCCTGTGGGGGAAGGTCTGTTTTTGCATTTACTGTTGTAATCGTACCAAATGCAATCTTGTCCAATCGAGCATCTAGAGTCCCGCTATCTTCCCTAGCTTTCTTAATCTCGTTTGAAAGCTTGACCACTTTACCATAAGTAATGATATCCATGATCGTTGTCTCCTATCTGACCGTCAAACCCGTTACTTCAATGGTAAAATCTGAAGGCACGGAACCTGGATTAATGATTTCAAAATGGAAATGGGATGTACCATCCTTATCGTCATAAGGTAAATCCACATTGTCGTATATCCCGTCTATGAAGTTGCCTGTACTGAATTCTGCTGTATTAAAGTATAGAATTTTGGCTTTCATTTTGTCTGCACTATCAAGTATGTGAAGCTCCACATTCGTTTCTTCGGTTGGGATAATACGTACCGTCTTAATCAGAAAACGCGGATTTTCCATGGGGAGCGAAACGATTAATGTTTCTCCACCACCGTTTAGTGCTTCAACTACATGAGACAATTCTACCTGCTTGTACACATCTTTCAGCTCCTGCATAATTCGCCATGTTTTGTTCATTGCCCAGACCTCCTCCGAACTGGAATATAAGTAGAAGGATACCTTCGTGGCAATATCGTGGTTGGTACAGTTGGATCTATGTTACCTCCTTGACCAGAAAGATAGCCTTGAAACTCATTCATTTTGTCTTTGTCAATGTGCTTTACAATATATTGAATATTTGCACTCTCTGATGAGGCAGGGGTTTTCTGACCTACAAAAATTGATCGAATAGCTCCCTTGAATGAGTCCTTTGAAGGCAAAACAATCTTGGTAACATGTACCCAGCGACCATTTGCCTGCTTCGTTAAAGACCCCTGATAACCTGCCATACCAAGATTACCTATGAATCGAGCTTCTGGCGTGTTATGCACTGGAAGATAACCCACGCTATCGTATATACTTATCTCTTTGGTATGGCTTATTATTACACCATGGGTGTCAGTCAACATAAAACGGCCTGTATAATACTGAGGGAGCTCCTCCTGATCATACCCCCAAATGGAATAAATATTTTGCTCCGATGGGTTCTCTGAAGTGAGATGATGAAGCTTTCCAACCGTGTACTCATACTGGACTCCCTCGAGCTTCAGTTGCCCCGTTTTACCAGAGCTTTTACTCGTATACAGGGACAAAGATTGCGTCGCCCTAGAACGATATGGACCCTGAGCATATGTGTAAAGTACTCCTGAATTATGTTGCTGGCCTGCCCTCTCAGGGTCATAGCTAGAGCTCGCCTTTGTTCTATTAGAGTAATAAGTACTACTTAGATATGTATAAAGAACTCCTGAATTACGCTTTATCACTGCTTGTGAAGGCGTGTAAATGGATTGCTCTGTACCTGCTACAGCCATATTCTCCCTCCTCTACTGCATCAATACAGCTACGGTGTTACCCGGTAGGAAGCTTGAACCTCCTGTGGTCAGAGAATATACCTTGTACGTCTTGTTGGCCACTGTAATCTCATCTCCGTGGCTTACCCCTGCTGCGGGTGCAAAGTAAATATCATGCAATTCGCCTCGCGGTCCTTCTGCATTATTGGCCATAATACACGGTGAGAGATGATAGAGTGCGCCCCAACCCGGGTTGGTCGGTACCATCGCGGAGTATGATTTGTACACGTTATTGGTCTGAATGTTATCCAGATCCTTGACTGTACGTATACCATTGAATCCCTGGTAACTCACTCCGATCCCTTGAGCACCCGAGTGATTTTCTTGAGAATAGCGGTACATCAGACCGAAATATCCCAGATTGGAAATCCCTGTTACCGAGTTCACGTCACCCGCCAACCACATGATGACACGATCTGCTGTAACCGATACTTGGTAGTCTGTTAAGAGGTTGGAATCAACAACAGATGTATGGCAGTAGAAATTCCGTGTAGTAAACATTTTCCCTTCCGGAATACTACCGTCAGCAAGTAATATATCTTCTGCTGAAGTTACCGTGATGTAGTTGCCGTTTAATTCCTTGGTATTTCCTTTCTCAAACTTAATAAATAACTTATCTTTTCCTGTTGAGCCCACTGATTTAATGACGAGGATATCCGATGTTTCAAAATAGATCGACCAAGGCGAGGATGCAATTCCCTTGAAGCCATTAATTAATGCTTGAAACAACAGATTCATTTTGACTTTACCACTGAAGAATGACATGAATTAGGAAACCTCCTTATATTTTAAATAGTATGACCCGTTGTCCACCCATGACATTGTTGCTGCCGAAGAAACAGGGGACGCAGTACCGAACGTTATTACTAGATGTATACCAGCGAGTGTAGTTACCGTTGTATGGCATTTGTTGGTCTACAACATGAAACACGTAGTATTTGTTGTCTCCCAGATCAAGAATGGACCCATCCGGATGTTGTGAAGCATCCTTTAAACAAGCCGTATATATATCTGCAAACTGCCCACGTACTCCTTCTGATGGATTAAATACCATAAAGGGGTTGACATAGTACCTGCCCCCTACACCTGGTGAAGTAAGTTGAGCATCAGTAGTAAAGTTATAATATTCATACTTCGTACCGTTTCGAGATTTTCTAACCACTCCCCGTCCAACATTGTAATCACCATATGTAGAATTGCTATTGTTACTAACATTGGAAGGCATATGCGTAAAAATGCCTACAAAATCGTTTGAAATAGCAGGATCTTCTGGTTCTAGTGGATTCATCCTTCCCATGTATATCCTCACTGGGTAGGCATAATTAATATAATTTTGATACTCACCGTGAATAAAAACACCCTTATTTGTAGTGAATAAAGTCCATTTGTAGGTTATATTGTAGGTACCTGTGTCACAAGAAAAAGGTGTATCTGTCATTTGTTTATCAGGAGAATCCAAGTACACATCTACCCTAGGTGTTTCATTATTCATTAACCCCCACCGGATCGAAGGAGTAGTACTGTTTTGAAATGCCATTGTAAAACATAAACTCTTATCACTTTGGTTAGTGAATACAGTATTTCCCCAGTTCCCTCCACCAGTTACGGCAGATGCAGCATATTTTTTAACATCCCACCACGAGTCCCCTGCCATCTGTATTTCGGCGTTAGTAGAAAACTCAGTTATCGTGCTCACCCAAGAGTATCGTTTTGGTACTGCCATTATTTGGACACCTCCGTTGGTAATTCGAATAAAATTGCTCGCTGGCCCTCTCCAAGAAGCATGTTGCTATCAAAGAAGTATGGTTGTATGAATCTACTCTTACCTACGATATCGATCCAATATTTATAATGTATCGGTTGTTGTTGATCGGTAACGTGAAAAATATGATATCTCTTACCATCAACATCAATCATAGTTCCATCTGGATGTTGATTGGAGTCTTTAAACACGACAGATTTCATCTGTTGAAACTCTCCTCGAACCCCTTCTTTGGGCTGAAATACATACCAGGGGGAAATAAAATATCGATTTCCTAAACCAGGTGAGGTCGCTTGAGCACTTGTGCAGAAATTATACAGTTCATACTTTTTGTTGTTTCGAGAGGTTCTGACCACACCTCTACCAACACTGTATAAATTGTTATTAGCCCATTCACTGTTACTTTCAATAGGCGCGTGGGAAAAGATACCCACAAATCCTCCTTCAACAGCAGGATCTTCCTTCTCGTAGGAAGACAACTTCCCTAAGTAAAGTCTAAAAGGATATGCATAGCCAATATTATTTAGAGCTTCACCGAAAATAAAGATTGTTTCTTTTAAAGGAAATACAGTCCACTTGTAAGTAACATTCATAGTTATATTCCCGGATGTACTATGAAAAGGAACATTAGCCTCCTCACCCAAATCCAACGATATGTCTGGATATGGGCCAGAATCCTCAGAGAATCGATTCATTCCGCATCTTAGTTGATATCCATAGGTTATCCAGGCGCTAGTACTGGAAGCTCGATTAACAGAAAGATTTAGACAGAGTGAAAATAATAACGAAGTATCATTCAAGTTTTCCAATGTTAATGAACCTAAAGTACCTCCATATAGCTGATTATTTGTATAAGACGTAGGCTGAGAATACGGATCTTTAGGATAATAAGTTACCTTCCAGTTGACATCCTCATATGGATAAGTATTCATCTCCTTTGCCAATGTACTCAAAAAACTGGTCACGGTGCTCGTGAACTCGTACCGTCTAAACCCTTGTACCACTGTTGCTGTCATTCGCTCACCTCCTTAAATGCCATATCGAACTTTCATTTGCTGAAGCATCGAATCTTTCATTGCTGTGAGAAACACGGTGCGGAGCTGCATCTGTCTATCTTGCTCTTGACGTTGTGTATCTCGATCCACTAGCTCCTGGTTAATTTCGTCCGTTAACTCAAGAGGAACCACCTGTTCCAAAGCTTCCAGCATCGGAAGGTACTGTTGTCCCGTACCATCGAAGATAATATCGCTCCGCAGCATAAACACCAGAAGTCCTACCTCTTCCTCTGTAATTGGCGTTAGGTTTGTACCTACCATTTTGTCGAACAAAGGACGAAACCCGGTCTTTATTTTGGTCATTGAGAAATGTGATTCCACTCTATCAGCCTACCTTTCTTTTTTGGACGCCAAGGATATTTCCATCCGAATCGTACTTATATTTTTTTACTATTTTCGAACCATTAAAGTCGACCATCTCGGTATCCACACTACCATCAGAGTTATAATTGTATTCAATAATCTTTATAACTAATGGTTTTATGTCGTTGTTATATGTAATCTCTTTAATAATCAGGCCGCTTAGAGCGTCATACTCAAAATAAACGTCCTGTTCTTCCATATCTTCAAGCACAGACACACGTTGCTTGATAGGGCGATCATCATAGGCCGAACTGCCTTGTAAGTAAAAGTACATTGCCCCATTGTTCAACTTGCGCCTAATTCTTCCTTCTTCCCGTTCGTAGGTGATCGTCTTAACTTGCCCGTCACTCTCCGTAATGAGTTCTGCTATAAGATGCCCCTCAAGATCGTACTCATAATCGATAATGCGGTTAATGCCTCCGGTGATAATCTCACGCTTCATTCTGCCTTTGGAGTCATACTCATACTCTGATGTTGAAGACGTATTGATGATCGACCCTCGGCTAAGCAGTGTGACACGTGAATCTATCGGAATATCATAGAGAAAACGAATTTCCGTATCCGTATATTCGATATAATCATCCCCAGGAGTTACCCTAATGCCATCCAGAAGTACCTCTACACTGTCAGAACCAATACTATACTTTGGACAATAAAAGCTCTTTTGTTCTGAAAGCCTTATATCAGGTGGGTACTCAATACGAAAAATCGATTGATTTTCCATCGTCCCCCTGGATGCAGCAAGCTCCAGCTTGGATTGCATATGGTTTAAACGATCCGGCAGTTTATCAAATTCAAAGCCATCTTTGTCTGTTCTAGCATCTGAAACTTCAGCCTTAGTCTCACCAAAACCTTCAACTTGTTTGGACAAGTCTTCGGTATGATCAATCCACCTGAACACTTCTTCGTCCAACTCATTGATCTGAGATTGAGCATCTGTGATTCTTTCCTGAAGATCTTGAAAATCTCCTGTAGACACCGTTTTGGTTAGATAATATCGTTGGTCTTTAAGATATACCGCATCGAAGGTCGCACCAGTCGTTACAGATCCCAAAATCATACCGTTATCGGGTTCATCAGGAATCACCTGATGTACGAAGGTTCCATCATTCTTTAGAAATATATAGTAACGAGTATCTTGCTCAGCTATGAATGAATAGAAAGACTCCTCTTTTTGAACAAGTGTACTGTTAATGCTTGCATAACCACCGTTGATCTGAACCTTAAGCAGACCATTAGAATCCATAGCCGCAGCGCTTATTGCTAAATCAGACAAAGGGATCGTTTTTAGTTCATCAATGGAATCCTCTATATCAGATATAACATCTGCAAGTGATTCACGATTCCCCCGAGTATCTCCTAATTCATTTTCCAAACTCTCCAACCGTTCATTTTGTTCATGAACATCCGTGCTGAGATCCGTTACGTTTTTCTCAACTTCACCCAACTTGGATTTCTGGTCTTCCAATAATATTCCCTGATTCAATACCCGAGGTTCCAGATCAGCAATACGCAATTCATGACCGGCTATCCCTGTTTCATTCTGTTTGCCTACAAGTTCCATCTGATCCAACCGCTCAGGGAGACTGACATAGCTGCTTCTGGCTTCCTCCATTTCTGAAAGATGCTCATCAATTTCTTGGTGGGATCGGGTCCCTTTGTTTAGCAAACTATTGTGGTCAAGCAACTTGCCATTGTTCGTCCCTGAACTTGTCCCGCTAAAGCGGACAGACATATTCTCACCTCCAACTCAACCCTTATTGAATCTATACGTAGTCGAGCACTTAAAGTTTAGAGCTATATATACGTTGAAGAAACTTTGATCCCGAAGGTGACCTGGGCTTCATAATTGGTGCTGGTATCCAGCCTCTCTACTCTTACCCAGAATTGATAAGGGCTTTCTGGAGTTATCTCGGCTGCGTTCACTTGCATACTCCAGGCTCCTGGTTCGCCCTCAACGTCGGGCGCTAACCGAACTACATTTTGATACTGATCTCCCCGATAAGAGGCAAGCTCAAAGTTAACATTTTGAAAAACACCTTGGTTCAATGAATTTTTGGCAATAAACAATACATTCTCCGTTTCGGATTGACCAGAGGACATATAACCGAGGAAACGTTCCTGGTTGTCTTGTAACCGTATGTCAAGGAATTCACCATTTTCGCTATACTCACGATAGTAAAGATCCACTCTAGGTTCAAAGTAATATGTATCGCCACCGTATATACTGAATATGTCCGACGCTTCAAATCTATTGTGGTCAGGCAAAGTCACAGCAAAGCTTCCCGTAAGCGGATATTCATAGCGTTGAAGGTCAAACATGATCGATGTATTCTCATATTTACATATCTTAGTTTCAAGAATTTTTCCTGCCTGATCCCGGAGTTCAACCTGATAACCTTGTTTCAGATTATCTACCTTTACCCTGCCACTTCTTTGAATTCGTATATGATTAATGAGTAGTGGTTCACCTTTTGTTCCTGATTCTAAGAAAAGCCCGATCTTAGGTACAGAGGAGATGACTTCCTGATTACCAATGAACCGCCATATCTTCCCGTCCTCTGACCAATATGCGGAATATACATTAAAACTTCGTACCAGACGGATCCACGGATAGCTTCTCGCTAGCCCTTTCTCCGCATCAAAATACTCTTCAAGTTTCACCACATTCTCATCGTCCGCATATACAATAAGTCCCCCGGAGTCTCCCTCAACAGTTGGATTATACTCATTCTTGACATCCAACACGAACTCTTCAATTGCGGTCAACTCCGTGAAAAACATATATATTGGAGACTCTCCATGCCTTAGTTCCAGTACTCCATGATCAGCATTGTACCTTCCAGGATCGTCAGTCAATACTTCCCACCCTGAATCAAGTTCGGATTTATTGAATTCATCAAAATAGATTAGCCCTTTTTCCTGACGTTTCACAATTCCCATACAGCTCCTCCTTTCTTTACGTAAACAGCCAGATCCGCTTACCAATTACACACATCTTAGGCCTTGCTTTCCAAACTTCCAGCATACATTTAATAAGCGCTTCAACACACTTGTCTCCCCCACCACCTTCGCAGTAAGGAATGACATAGACATCATCACAGATCCAGTTGGTCAGTTCCATCCAGTCCAGATTAGCGTATTCGTAACTACGCGTACCCACTTCCTGAAGCGAGGTGAACACCCATTTGAATTCATGTTTTCCCTTGGGCACTGGATGTGAAAATGTATAGTATCCACCCTCCTGGGTGAATGTTTTGATTAGTTCATCATCAATGAAGAAATCCAGCTGACAATCAAACGGTTCTGGTACCCACACCCATCGTTCGTAGGCTTTGAAGTCATGCACACGGAAGGTGGTCAGATATCGTTTTCCTGTCCAGTCACTGATCTGTCCCTTCTGATCTGTTGTAATCTCCACTTTATACTTGCTATAAGGCTTGGGAGCCAGTTCATTCAGTTCGAAGCCACGGAAACCATCGCCGTAATACTTCTCATCTAAAATGACCTTTCCATCTTCTCTAGTGATTTTCACTTGCATATTACTGTTATCGCAGCCGCCCATCCAGATTGGTTTGTTATCCCACACTTCGAAGTGGGTCACTTCTGCCCAGGATGGATCAACTTTAATAATGTCATCAATATTAAGTTTACCTCCCCAGATCATGGCACCATCTCCAGGACAATCTTGTACAAAACGAACTTGAACTTCATACTTCCGCTTCTCATCTGAGGTATTTTCCACTTCAATTGTAACCAATGTGTCATCTTGATTCGTCACATCTCGGGAATGAAGAAATTGCCCTTCTTCGAAGGTTTCAATAACGATTTTCGTCCCCGAACACGCTCTGCTGTTATTTTTGTATAGACGAATAACATCTAGCCAAGCATGACTCCCACCATCTGGTGTTGTGGTGTCTGGTGGATTCGATGGCTCCTCGCTTGGGTGAGGGGAATTGCCTTCAGGGAACATGTTTCCACTTGCATCAATACAGTAGTTAGGCCATCTCTCGGAAAAACTACCTTCACTTAATGTAAATCCACCTGCATCAAGACCTGTCGCGTTGGTTGAAGTTTTATCTTTAATAAGTGTGTAAACCACTTTATACTTGTGCCCGGGTATTAATGAGGGAGGGCTGCTAATGTATTCACTGTTTTTTTGACCATTTTCAACGGATATTTGAATCGGATTAAATTTGTTTTTTTCGTCTGTTAAATCAAACCACTGCACATTCACATAAGTTGTTCGATCCACTAAGACTGGATTTAGCAGTTTATTTTGATTCACACCATCAGGATCATCAGTACGAACTACAAGGTCTTTGATGGCTGCATAATAGTAATTTCCCTCTTTTCCTCTTTCACGCCCGTTATAAGTATCAGTAAGACCTATAATTAAAGTATATATTCCAGGTTTGTCTACTGTAATCGGAACAGAAAATTTTTCTGCATTTTTCCACTTTGTTCCATCAATACTTTTGCTATTATAACCTCTTTTATCTCCATAATTATCGTTACAATCAAGAATCGTTACCGCTTGACTTGCTTTGTCTTTAGGATAATAAGCAACCCTAAGTCGCCCGGCTTGAATTGAGTCTTGCAACAGGTAACACATATATTTGAAATTAATATCAAATGATTCAACACAATAGAATTCAAAAGTTATCTTCTTGGTATCTGAACCAAATAGACTATATTCAGGGCTTTGAGGGTTGTTACCGGAAACATCCAATGAGTAATAATCCACTGTACCATTTGTTTTGTTAATAGTCTCAGCACGATCATATTTAGCACTTTTATTATTTAGCGCTCTCTTTACAAATACTCTTCTCTTTGTTACTGGATAGACTGTCAACAATTCAGCGTAATTGAAACTTCCAATCTTAGGGGCAGTAAACGTACGAACAATTGTCGAATTTTGCTTAGTAACACCCAATGCGTACGCTTGACCAGAGGATGAGTAAACTTCACCTCTATTGATTGCATCAAACTTAGCAGCACGTGGCGAATGCCCTCCATATGATTTTTGCGCGTACTGGATGTTATTCGTTTTTGAATCTCCTGTATAACACTTCACTCCATATGGATCTTTCGTTGTATCGCCTTGCTGATCAGTTCCCGTACTTAGTCCAGTGGAATCTTCCGAACCCCCATCTCCGTTACCTGGCGTATATTTTTTACCGTCACGGTATCTCCATCGGAATTGATGATTCCCCGAAGGTAGAGGATACATACAATTGGTCCCTTCTCTGTCATTCGACTGACTCCCTGTCCATACAGAGATACCATCAATTTGTAGTTCCAATTTTTCTCCCGGATCAAATTGCCCTCCGTATTGCCAACAGATGTAACCAGAATTATCTAAATGAGCTTCAAAATCACATATAAAATCCTGATCATGCCCCTGTGCCCACATAACCCCATCACCGTTTACAATTTTTTTCCACACCCAGTTTCCAGAGAATCTTAATGCTTCATGATACTTGCCTTCCTCATTAAACAATTCTTCAAAAACGTTAAAATCTCTTGTTACCCCCTTGTCTGGATCATATGACGAGTCCATCGCTGGATAGATACGCATATGCTCTTGAATGCTAAACTTAGCTCCAGGATTTAACTCTGCATTATATCTAATCGTATCACCAGATTTTTCTGTTCTAGCTCCTGCATCTGTTACATCCCATCCACGAGTCACATCAACATACGAACCTAGATCAGTTACATTGCGATATGTATTGCCAGTATTGTTCCCGTACGTGAATAATTTTTCTATGTTATCGATGAAAGGCTGCTCAGTATAATAATCTCGAATATAGAATTGGATAACATTAAAACCTTCCTCTAGCGGAATTCGTATCTGCTCCCCCTGGCTATGCATCGTTGAATAGTATTCAAGCATGCCATTTACAGTCACCTCGAACGATTCCGTAGCTCGTAATTGATGAGAATAACTAAACAAAAACCAACCCTCATCTTGCAAGTTCACTTCGGTTTGAGCAATCATATCCCCTTCTATAGGTTCATCCAGTCTTAATACATTCCCTGATCTTACCCATCGCGGACTGCCCAACATCTGCCACTGATAACTCCCAATCCCTTGACCATGAAGCGATGGTTCCCAATGATCAACCTCGTACGTTGGACATATAACTTCAACTACACCTCTTAAATCTACTGTCGTCTCAGGACCTGCTATAATTTCGTATTCAATCTTGGCTTGATTAGCTGTTGTTTCTGAATATTCCTCATTGATATTCCACTCTACACCGTGTAAAGATTGAGCATGGCTACCATGCCTGCTTTCTCCATGCTGAGTTCTGGATTCAAAAATGTCATCAAAAAACAATTCATAATCTTTAGTTGGATATGATTCTTTATCTACTCCCATGAAGTAAGCAAAAGAAACTGTACCGTCACATTCATTATCCAAATCCATTTTCATCGTTTTACTTCGATCTTCATCTGTAATGAACTGAGCTTGAAAATGGGCTTGTGCAATGCTTTTTGAAGACTTTACATACCAATCACTATCACTTCCCTCCCCATCCAGATCAATATCCAAAGGAGCAGGCGGCTTGCGTGTATCCACAATCTCAACGACTTCAATATCCTTGATATATATGCCATTGTTCTGCCATACTTCAGGTCTCATTTTGCGAATTAACCAGTCGAACTTGTACATCTGTCCTGGCTGCAACGTAAATGCAGCTTCTTGCCATCCGCTATTCTCGCTCCATTCGCCTCCAACTTGCTGCCCATTAATGTAGAACAGCATGCCATTACCGCGCTTGGCACTAGCCAGGTACTTGAACCTGATCTGTCCATAACGCTTCACACGCCAGTTAAATGTAATTTTGGATGAGTTGCCAATCTCCAGAAGCCCTAGGTCCAATTTCAAGATCATCTCTGAACCAGATTGTTCATTTCGGCCTACGGAGTGAACAGCTACCCATTCCTGATCCTCCGTTGATGATACATATCTGAAGAAATCAGGGAATTTATCTGAGAACGGAACATCCTTTTTCATCGAAAAGAGTGGAATCTCATATACGGTTGCATCAAAATGATTGAAGTAATTCCCACTAAAATGATGGTAGTAGGGTGCCGGACAGATCGGCAATGACACACCATGATGACTACCGCCAGGCTTCTGGGCGTTTTCTAGAATCTTGTGAATACAGTCCTTCACCATTTGCAGTACTCGCTGATATTGTGTTTTATCTGGAGGCTGCTGCTGTTCTACCCACCATTCAATCCTGCGGTACATATTCCACAGTGCTTCACGGCATCGTACACTCGCATACCACGACTTATCTTTCAGATATTGCTCAATGATTTGATCAATACTGTTTTCCAGTGCATCCAATTGAACCGTCTGCCATCGTCCTATCTGACCGTAACCTGGATCACCCAGAATAGGATTATTTTCTTCGCCGTGCCGATCCGTTTCACTCCTCGGTGCATTGGGACTCTCCGGGAGATGCTGTGGATGATTAGGATTGGCATAATCGTCTTTATCAGCTATCTTGGCTCTCATATTGGCGAACAACACGCCTTTCTGAGACATTGTAAACAATCCAAATGTATGACCCATAAAATCACCTCGTACTCGCTATATACGAAAAAAAGAACACTGAGTTAATCAGTGCCCGTTAAATCGTATTGTAGTTTGGAATCGGTATAGATTTGTAATTTACCTTTCATGATAGATACTGAGATTGTGTACCATCGATTCCTCTCCCATTTAAAAGGTTGCATTGGAGAACCTACAGACTCTTTTCTCCCCGCGACGACATGATACAGCTGCATCGGTGTCCTCATATCTAGAGCATTCGTAGAATCGCCACCGTTGACCATGAACATCCAATAGTTATTGGTATCTTGCATTTTAAAAATAATTCCAACACCATCGTCACCCTTCTCGTTCTCATCTACCTTGAAATCAACGGAGAATTTATACTGATCGCCCAGAAAATTATTCCGGTACCATCCGTTGATTTGAGAAGTTTCATTTTCACTGTAAAACTTGCCGAGGAGCTCATCCCGTTTCCAATCGCCGCCGCCGAATTGAACCCAATCATCCGCCTGAACAAGTTCAAGTGCATCCATCTCTTTGGAGTATGGAAAATAAACGTTAAACGGGTCATGAGGATCATACTCTTCGGGCACGCCAAAACCACCCTCCCAGTCTTCGGGATTCATTCCGTGGTCCAACAGATTATCGGTATAATCGAAAACAAGTCCCTGCGCGGTAGTATCCATAAGAGGCAGATATCCCTCAGTAATCCGATCCCGATAAGCCAACACTGAATCGACTTCAACATCAGAAGCCTGTCCTTCCATTTTAGCTTCATGATAGACCTTCATAAGATGCGCTGTTCGTTCAGGCAAAAATGCAAAAAGTTGTTCCAAATACTCTGCACGCATCTCAGGTCGTTCAGCGAAAATAAAGCCCGTGATCACCTGCGTACATCGTTCCTCAAAGGTTGCAAATGTATCCTCCGGATTCTGCAATTCAGACAAACGAGCATTCGCAAATGTTGCCTCTCGTGTCTGGTTTTCCAGATGAGATATTCGTTCATCCTCTCGTTCTGCAGTGATGACATCCTGTTGAACAAGCGCCACTCTGCCCTCAAAATCTGCATATGAAAAATCATCCACTTCTTGTCCAGATCCACTTAACTTGATTGACATGTTAGTATCTTCTGTATTTAATTCACCATTAAGAGTATTCTTAAATGCAGTCGTTATTTCGTATTGCCCCGTAGAATCAAGTGGTCCGGTTTCACCGGATAATTCTGCCCCAACATTAGCGTGGTGCGCTGAGTTCGTGCCTGTCCATGTATAATCAATTAATTCACCATCCACATGTCCTTTCTTTCCTTCTAAACCATCTAGAAGAGAAGCACCTTGTTCCAACTGGCTAGCATTCAATTGCTCTCCCACATGTCCATGCTGTTGAATTTTTAATGCTTCAGATATAGTGACAATTGAAGAATAATTACTCGCCTTGTCACTCACTAAAGATTGCTCCCAATCAGCCTGGGAATTATCTTTTGTGCTTAACAAACCGGATTCAAATGTAGCCCGAAGAGGTTTTAGAATTCCCGCTATATCTTCCTCAAGACTTGTCCTTCGCTCGCTCTTTGATCCGTTCCGTTGTTCCTCAACATACGAATCTCTTGCACGTTTATCTCCGTTGCTGGTAAAGTGATATTCGGAACTTTTACCACCCCTAGTCGCGAGAAGATTTTCTTCCAAATTGCCATATTGAGGCTTGGTAGAAAACAGCATTTCTTCAATTTTTCCATACTGAGGTTTAATTCCGAGTAGCTGCTCTTCCAGGTTGCCATACCGGTATTTAGTTGCCTGCAACTCCTCTTCAATCTGCCCATATTTGAGCGGCAAACCTCCAATGGATTCTACTGGCACGTCTGCGTACTTAGGTTTATCCCCGCTGTCAAGATACTGATCCATCAAACCATATTGATATTTGGTAGCAACCCACTGGCTCTCCAGATTTCCCTGTTGTGGCTTATCAGCTATCCACTGCTGTTCCAGGTTACCAAGTTTGTATACCTGACCCAGAAAATCTTCATTCACCCATGAATCTTTCAATTGAGTAGCATGTTCAACTCGACCTGATTGCTCTGACAATCGTTCTGAGTTCATGGCCAATTGCATTCCGTCATTCATGTTTGCCTGTTTTAATTCCATATAACTGTAAAATGATCCTTCTGCTGTAAAACCCAGTCGATGATTCGATTCCCCCATATAACCATCATCCCATTGCATTTGACGCAAATCCTGATATCCTAGGCTATAGCCTTGATTAGATATACCTTCGCGTAAAAGTGGGTCGCCTAATTCATAGCCCTCACTTGTATTTGCTTGACGAATCCCAGAAGTGCTGGAGGTATACAACTGTACGACCTGTGCTTTTCTCATTTGTGAAGAAGCTCCTGAAACGATCTCTCCAGTCTGTTGAAGCTCACGGTTAACAGGACTGCCTAAGTTATATTCCTCACTCACATCTGCTTGTTGAGTGAACCGGGCGCCGATGGAGTACTCTTTACTAATATGCAGTTCTCGCAGATCTGTTGAACCCCCAACGTATGTAATAGAGTGCTCGCCTGACCGGAGGATAGCTTCTCCTGTAGCATAACCTTGTTCGTTAAATAATCCATCTCGATTATGATTAGAACCTTCGACTGTTTCATCCACCATGCCTAACTTTTCCTGTGAGTGAGCAACGTTCATTTCTGATAGATCCTCATCAAAAACACCTGGGGATGAATCGACATATCCAAGTGGAGTATCAAAATTAAAAGTAATCGGTTTGGCATCCCAATCCGCATAAGTCACCTCGATGGTTTCTCCGCGCCGATCAAACTTCGAACCCGTATTTTGCTCATTCAGCAACCCTACTTGATTATACTCACTGTCTTTTTCCTTGATGGACTCAGACATTTTATCCTCTACATTCCCATGATGGGAGAGGTGATCTGCATCTAGATGTGGTGTGCCTGTCCATGCATCATCGGGCTCTTGATATGCTTCTGACATGTCCATGTCGATGATAACTTGTTTTAATTCTCTAATCCCCTCTGAACTGAACGTAACGAGTCCATTATTACTTTTTTTATTGGAACACAAGATGCCCACTTCAATTAATGCATCGATTCTCTCGCGAATTCCAGTAAGAAGGTTTTCATCCATAAAAGCAACATCATCGGTCTGATACACCGCATCAATCATCATCTCCAATACAAGCGCAGGGCGTTCTAATAATTCAGCTGCCAACAATGAATCTTCCAGATGACCCGGATATAATTTGTTTCCAATCGTTCCACCATCACTGATGAACTTTTTTAGTAAGTCATCCAAGTAAACCATATGCTTCTGCGTCATATTTTTTAGAGATTGCCACAATTTCTCTATATTGAGCTCTTTGCTGCCTTTAAGTGCTACATACATCTCATCGTCAAGAAAAAGGTTTTTATTATCCCTACTCTTCAGCGCCTCGTAGACCGTATCTTCAATCGTCAATGTCTTATCTTCACGTTCTCCACGTAAAGCTTGGGGTAACCAGATTTCTTGCTCAGTGATGCGGTTACCTGCACTTGAGGATTTTAATTCTATCTCATATGTATTCGTTCGCTCGGCATGCACTTCTGTTTTGGGAATATACATGGCTCGCGGACCAACATGACCAGTATCGAATTGGGAAGATACAAATGATTCAAATTTGTCGACCCTGCGTCCTTCTGAATATTCTCGAAGGAGATGTGCAGCTTCTTTATCTACCCGAGTGCCTTCAGGTTTATCCCTCTCAATATTAGCGAATTCTACTGTATCTCGATGTGCTTCGGGTTTATTTCGCAAGACATTTCCGAACTCCGTAGCATCCCTTGATGCAAGAATTTGCTTATTCGTGTCCTCAACCGCTCCAAGTACAACAATAAGTCGGTAAGCCTTGATTTGCGTATTCACATCTTCAATATAAGCGGGATTATGATCTATGATCCTTTTGCCCCATGGAAATTCCTGATCTATTGTTGCCGGATTATGACCTATAATACGTTGTGCTCTTGGAAAAGCATTTGGGATCACCCAGGGATCACTACGAATATCTCTTAACGCAGATGCAGGGTGATACCTATTGGCTGAAGATCTGTCCATATAGGTTTGCACACCTTTAGCCATACTTCCCCATAGACCTTCCTTATTAATCAAGGTAGGTGCTGTCAGTCGGCTCCGATCCAAATTTATGATCTCGTTTAAAGAAATAATATCATGCTCTGCGCTTCGTCTATATAACTGTGTTTCCGCTAAAAGTAGTTCTTTATTCGTATCTCTTTCCATTCGGAGAGACTGATGTACCACACTTGGGAATTGGCGTGTTTTCAGTTTAGCCAGAACAGGTGGACGCATGACTAACCCGTTTTCGAAATTTTTGCGTTGCCCCCATTGTTGTGCATACTGCATCTGCGTTTCAAAATCAATATTCCGCAAGGCTTGATTGAACTGAGCCAGTTGCCCTTCGACCTGAAGATTTCTTTCACCCTGATCTGGCTTATGAACACTGATTTCTCTCGTATGATCTATTGAAGAGAGAATTTGTTCATGTACAATTTTCATATATTCTTCTTGTAGGAATCGTGAAGAATTCCCTATTTGTATGTCATGATCTATGCTTGAATCCCGTTTATAGAAACGCTGGGAGTCACTCATAAGCTCCTTGGAGGTGTTCCGATGATGAGCTATTGTAGCTTTTAGCATGTTTCCATATGAAACATCGATTTCACGCCGAGTCATGGATGAAGCCAAGTCCAGCTTGGATATCGCAGTATCTTTCAGTCTCTCTTTAACACTGTCAATTACTCTAACTATGATACTGCGTCGCTCAGTTTCTTTCAAAGCACCATCCATCACCATTTGCTCCGTGAGCATCGAAACGGTCCGATTGGCTATCGCTAATATCTCAAGCCGGGTATGCTTCTGATGATCTCTGGCTGACGCCATGATTCGTTCAACAACGGTTTCAATTGCATCATCTCTATCGTAATCTCCAAGATAATCTAGAATGACATCCTGATCCGAGAAACGAACCCCCCATTGGGATGGATGAATTTTGTCCAGATTTTTAAGCAAATTACGTGTTACTGTAACATTCTTGAATATTCTTAACTCTTTGTTATTATCAACACGCCATGCTGCATCTTCCGTATGCAACTGTCCCTGATGCAGCCACTGCATTCGATCAGCAGCCTTTTGTTCAGAGTCATCCATAAGATCGCTATCTCGATTAGATGTTCTAATTCCTTCAATCGGTTCTAAGGACTCATCGGCACCTAATCGATTACGCATAGCCGTAATGCCTTCTTCAATCTCGCTTTGTACCGTATTTCGTTTGTCTCCAATAGGTATCTCGTTTATCGCTACATGATTCCTTTTTCTCCCATCAGACAGAACGATAAATTGTTCTTCTCCTTCCAAATCTCTTTTGATGGAGTCAATCAATTCGTCTTTTATCGTATCATCAGCAGCGTTCCTTGCCATGTAGAAATCCAGCATTAATATGCTGGCATAACGACTATAAGGAATATATACAAACATATAGTTCAGAGGCCTGCTTCCTGTACTGCCTATCCTGAGCAAATATCCCTGTGATGTCTGAACAATGTCCCTGATGCTGAAATAGTATTCGTTTGTTGTGAGCACTGCATCACCCCCTCCAAATAAAAAGGGAACTCCTGAGCGGAGTCAGGGTTCCCTCTACTGAATCTATACGATTCAGATCTATGCTTGTTTACTTAAGTAACGTACCTCTTTCAGAATCGCTACACCCATACGTTGATTAGCTGATAAGTTCATGAAGTTCTGTTGTGTATCTGTATCGAAATAACGATAAACCTCTTGATGCCAAGGCTTTCCTTCCACGTCAATAATCAACTCATCCAGGTGAAGGATATTATGTTTCGTTACCGCAATGCAGTTGTCAAACTGACCACGATATCCCTCATATGGGTGGACAACATAAATTGGAGACAAGTGATATTTGGACGTCCATTTGGATGCCTGGAAACCCTGTGGTTCCAGTTCAAGTCCTGTATCCCCAAGTTCAGGATCAATAAAGGCTTTGCCTACTGGTGGTGCTTGAGTAATGAAAGAAGGATAATGGCTCTGGAATTCAATACCTGATTTAGTCTTTAGCATCTGCAATGTGTTGTTACCTGCAGAAGTATACTGTCCATAGTAGTATGTACCGTCTTTGGCGATTGTTGCGATATCCGGTTCATCAATAACTGCACCTGCCGTCAGCATAACGTTTCCGTCTACATCATTGAGGTTGTATTTGAATGGCTTCAGCGCACCTACATAGAGGAATGATTTTTTGTAATCCAGGAAATTTACAGCCGGATCTGCAACCAGAACCATAGCCAGACGATTATTCATCACATTGATATACATGTAAACCGGCTTTTCTTTGTTTCGATCCGTTGGCGTATGACTCTCCAGTGCCCACTGGTACAGTACAGGGTGACCAGTTAATTTGAATGTTGGCAGTGTCTTCACTGGCAAAGCAGCAGGCTCTTCTCCTTCCAGTCCTTCAAGCAATTGGACCGTCAAAGTACTATGCTCTACATATTTAGGCGTTGGTGTGATCACTCGTGGAACGATGGCGTGATTCGTGAACTGTACATAATATTTTTTGGTGATTGGTTTTTCTGTTGTTCCAATTGTCATGGTGCCTTGAAGAATCAACAGACTGATACGATTTTCAGCATCCTTTTCCTCATAAAACACCTTCCACGAGTTATTCTCAGCAGTTTCACCCGCTGTTGATTCGAAGGGGAATTTCTCGAAAACCGTAATCTCCTCCTTCAACTTATTCAGCAGATCCTGGGATGTTGTAATGGTTTCTACATACTTGAAATTTGCCATGTAATGTTAATCCTCCTTATTTAATTTCCTTAAGTATTGCAATCGTTACCAGGTCAGGCGCAGGCGACTGCTTGAAAAAATTCATCGGTGATTTGATGCTGAAGAATTTGTACACTTCCGTCCAATTACCAGCTGCAGGGTTATTATTATCTTTGGGAATCTCCGTATCTACAATCAGTTCGTCCAGATTAACGAGATTCTGATCATATATAGCGACAACCCCATCCATATACCCCCGATACCCTTCCGCTTGGTGCACCAGATAGACTGGACTTGCATGGTATTTCCCAGTCCATAGTGACTTTTGGAAACCATCCTTGTCTAACACTAGTTTAGACAGTTCTTTTGGGATACTCCCAACATCGGGATAATTCGGCAGCTGGCTAATAAATGCTGGATAATGAGCTTGATAAAGTACATTACCTCGAGTTCGGAGGAGAGATACCGAATCCATCCCGTTCGAAGTATACTCTCCGTATTGCGCATACTTGTCCGGATTTAAATCCGTTCGGATATCATTTTTGGTATATCCTGTTAGATCCTGTTTCAAGTCTCCCATACCTACGGTTAAACCAAAGTTTCCAATATGATCGTGGTCATTAAAAGGTACGATTTTCCCAAAATAACCAAAACTACGGTAATATCCATGAATATTTGGAGAAGGATCACCTTCTATGACAATCGCAGCTCGGTCGTTATTAACCGAAATATGGTAGGCTACCAGATAATCCGGTCTCCGTTTTTTGTTTGGCAACCATTTTACGGTAGAGTTACGTCCGTAAAAGAAATGGGAAGCCGGACTGATCAGTTCAGTTACACCATCAAAATCCTTGTCCCATGTGATGGTTGGCGGTGTGTACAATTTAGTTGCTTCAGGATCATTCCACTGCTCGTACATCGCTTCTGCTGTTGTTTGATCCACTACTACGGGTGTAGACCCAGGTGAGACGGTTGAGGGATTGCAAATTCCTTTGTATGTAGCTGACGGATCACCCTTGCTTAATTCGCCTACAAATCCTACACCATGCTGGCAGTCAAAGTAATTATAATCTCCACCCGTGAAGTTCTGAGGTTGAGTAAACATGATGAAGTAATCCCGAGAGGAAATCCCCTCTGGTACATCTGGTGTAGCTTTCAACACAACCTTAGGTGTAGTGTAGTTGGTTGGTTCAGCGATATAGTATCGTTCGGTGAAAGTGTACTTGGTTGCAAGGACTGGTTCTGTTGTGTAGTAACTATAGTTACCACCACTGTTTATAAATCTTTCATACTCTAACCTTATTTTGTATCCAGACTTGTTTAAAGCGTATGCCCAGTCGCTCGGCATTTCCGTCAATAAATCAAATTCGTTCCAATCTGAAGTATTTATTTTATTTCCATCTTTTCTATTATGGATCTGTTTAACAAAGTAGGCTCTTACTCCTTGAGGAGATGATTCATCAGGGATCATTACAACTAGCGCTCCAGGAATATTAATATTTATGGTTTCTCCATTATTGCTAATGTACTGATGATTGGTTACAAGAATTTTTTTACCTGTTATAACATTAGGTGTACTATAAACCTCATTTAAATAACCATCCTCATTCATTAACGCTCTTCCATCTTTTGATGCAGAGATGCTCTGCAAATTGCTCGCCAATTTCAATACATCATACAACTTACCATCAGTATGCTTATATTTCCCTTGTACGCCTGAATGGGTCATCTCTTTGTAAGTCACCCAAACATCTGACATGGACTCGTAAACCTTTTTCCATTTGTTTTCCACATTTGAACCATTGGCGGATGGAATCTTCGCGCTTACAATGGCATCGGCCAGATCGAAAATAATATCCTCAGCTTTACTTTCGCCTGATACGAACCCACTGAACTTGGTTAATGGTACTGTCTGTGCCATCGTCACCCTCCTTATCTCAAAAATTTGATGTTGTACCAGACCGACTTGGCTTCAGCCACCGCGTTAAAAAAGTCAAACGTGATAGTCGTTCCAGCCGGAATCGGGTAGACAATTCCGAAACTGTTACCCATGGAAACCGACTCGGGAAGTTCCTTCGCATAAATAGTGCGGCACACCTTTTCAGTCCCGATCGTCAGCTCCCAGTAATCGCCGACACAGTAGTGGCTCGCAGCAAACGCAATGCTCAGAAACTCTGTGTCATACGCCAAGGTGAACGTATCGGACTTGGTGGTCTTCGCCGCCGGAATGTCCAACATCTGTCCCCGAATGAACGGGATCGTCTTTTTACTGAAGTGTGGGTACGGCAGCTCGCGCACTTTGTCGATGACGCCACCCGCGATGTAAGATACATTAAATGCCATGGAACCACCTCCTACATGTTATATACGACTTACGCTCGTTCCAGTTAAGCGTCCTTCGTCATCATAATTTAGACCAATATTGTAAGTGAACATGGACTCTCCAGCTGGATCATATGTACGGGCCGTCACCTGCGTTAACCTGAAATACTTGTAATAATCATAATCCGGATGGGAATAGCCCACTCCGGAAGGAAAGTCTTCCTCATCCTCTGAGCCAAACTTCATCCAGATCGAAACCTTCCATGCCGATTCATACAAGAGGTCTGCTCCAGTCACCCTGTCGGGGTCCTGCATATGCTCCCGATACAATGTAACAGAAGGCTCACCTTCAAGAGGAGAAACATTCGAATTGGAGATGCTGCTATATTTGCGAAGCTCCCGGTGGATGAGATCCAGCACGGGAAATACAATATTTTCATTCACAATGCCGGCCATTACACCATCACTCCCTTTCTTGCCCACATCATATCAATGACCTGTAACATGCCACGGTCGACCGAATAACTGGTTTTAATACTTTTAATCGTATAAACAGCTCGTGTGGTGGTCGTTTTATCCGTCACAATAACGTTGTCGAGCAGATCAAGCGCAGGATTCGCAGGAATGGATACCTGAAGCGTACGGCACATCCGTTTCATGTCAAAAAAAGCTCGCTCTGCCACCTGTCTTTTGGCTTCAACCGTCTTCGCCCAAGGAACGGCCAGCACCATGGTTCGGATTTCTCCTTTGAGTTCGAGCAAAATCTCCTTGTCTACGAAACTGCTCTGACTACTATTCGAGTCAATAACAACGATGTGACTTCTTCCTCTGGACCAGTCTGTAGATTTGGTTATGGAGATCAGATTGTCATTCTCGGAAAACTCTGCCACGACCGGTTTGTCATAATTCAAGCGTTCCAGTCGGTATGTACCATAACGGTCACAGTAGCTTCGATACGGTATCTCCGAGATTACCTCCTGCACAGCTTCTGTAACTTTGGTGGACCATTGCTCAAACGTCCTGCCATATTCCTCAATAAATGGATTAAGCCATCCGTTCGGAGTCAGCACTGTACTTGCGTCCTTGACTTCAAACTCACCTTCCTGACCCGGTACCGGGACAATGACCCTACCCGTCTTCTGGTTCACCTCAATCAGATAGGTCTCATCAATCACATAGTCAGGATAAGAACGATCCTCACTGGTTGCCCTCCAACCCACCATACCTGCATGTTTAACCAGATCTAGTACAACGGTTGATTTGACCCAAGCCGGCTTTTCAAATTCTACAGGCTGAGCTGGTGTTGGTGTAACTGCGGGAGTGGAGGTTGCTGTAATAGTCCAGCTTGCCGGATCTGCGAGCATCTCCTGATAGTAGGTCCATACCTTGTCCACCCAATTCTCCCGATCTTGACTCCAGGTCATGGGAGCAATGTCTCCACCATTATGGAAATAAAGTACATCCGCCTTGGAACTCACTTTTTTCCCTCTGGAAGCCAGCGCCTTGGACATCCGTTCTGCTCCACGCTTCATTTGCTCCTGAATTCCCTTGTAAAGGGGATTGCAAGCACTTTTACTAGGACAGCCATATCCAAGAATAAAGCTTCCATTTTCTTCTGTGCCCTTCCCCTGTGTTCCGAGAACGGTCTCGTGCCTGCATATCGCAAGCAAAAACTTATGATCAGGCACACCATACGCTGCAGCTTGGGCCTGTGCAGCCTGAATTATGGATGATGTCCGGTCCGTGCCAACTGCTGCAGGCGGCACCGGATCTGGCACATTATCAATCTCTTCTACCTCTGGATAGGCTTTTTTCTCGGAAATGACTTTCTCGATAATGCGCTTGTACATATCTCGAGCCGTGATCTCCAGCGTGGAGCCTTCGCCATTGATGTCCACCTTGTCAATCAGTCCCGTAAATACCCGCATCATGTGCTGACCATATCCCATATATATGCGTATCGGTGTATTTTCACTCAGAACTCCGATATGGAATCCGTTTGCAAAATAAGACCATGGAGACGGCACACCCCCAAGCTCAGGAAAATGAGCAGGATTATAATCGGGGGAGAAGAATCCTCTCGGATTGGAGATGGTCAGCCGTGCCTCCCTGGCTTCAGAATCAAACTGATCATCGATTTCGGCACTAATAATATTGGGAAGAACCTGTGTGTCCATATAGACAAAAGATCCGACCTGAATAACATCCGTCTCGATCCTTCTATTATTGATAAAATCTGTGTAGCTGTTCGTTTGATAATATCCTTTAGACGGATCGAGCCCTTCTTCACTCTTTTGATTCTTCAACGGAGCAGGCAACAACTCTTGTATGCGAATATAATCAATGGCAAATTTTTTATACTTCTTACTTGAAGCAGGAACAGACCCGGTTGGGACAGTGGAGTTTTGTTTGCCCCCATACGTCACCTTAATCTTGATACTCTTGGCTTTTGCAGGGATCACAATATTATTCAATTCCGTCAGTTTGGTCAGATCATATGCCCCGTTGAACTTATTCACATAGGCATACGTTTTACCATCAATCACCACAGCAAAAGAATCCCCTTCTGCTTCACTAAAATTAGTCCCCATTCCAATACTAAGCAGCCCTTGTGTGGGCATACTCAGTTTTGTCACGTTAATCTCAAATTCAGCTACGGCGGCTTTGCCTTCAAAGGTGTATAGCAACTTGCCTCCTGAATCAAACATAGTCCAACCCGATTCAATCTTGGCATAATCCGAAAATTTCAATCCGGTTGTATAAACGTTTTTCTCATACCAGTTTCGTTTGTCGAACTTCTCATTCAGTTTGATCTCTCCGGGATATCCTTCGACCTGAACAGGCTTTACATCAGTAAATGTTGTTTTCGCATTTCCGTGCAACTTGCGCTGGCCCTTGAAATACAATTCAGGATTAACTGGCTTGCCTCCCTCTCCGGTTCTCGTTGTTGGATTGACTCCTTCCCAAATTTCAAAATGTAGATGTTTTCCCTTGCCCGCCGCACGTTCAGCCGGGGACACCTTATGCCCACCGGTATATACGCCACCTGTATTGCCTAGCGTTCCAATGACAGCCCCTTGAGCTACTTCATCATCCACCGTACAGAGAATTTCTTTCAGGTGAAAATACTTGGTGATTACACCATTAGCATGTCTAATATTTACGGCATTACCAGCACCTTCTGTTTTATTCAAGGATGTTCGGACTACTTTTCCGGCCCATGCAGCCAAAATTGGCGTCCCGATCTTTTCTGACAAATCGATGCCTCGGTGAATTTTTGACGCGCTATCACGAGGAGTACCAAATTTATCTGTCACAGGAGTAGTAATAAACGTTTTACCTTTGATCGGAAAACAAATCTCCTGAGCATTCGCTTGAGTCGAACCGTTATATATACCATTACTCGACTCTTCCACCCAAACGGATTCTGTACTGATGATGGGTACTTGCTCGGTTACGATATGCCTGAACTCTTCTGTCCGTCCCGGGATAAATGCCAGCCGATCTACTTCTACACGGATATTGGGAAGCGCCCCTTCCCCAAGCTTCAGACGCTGGGATAGCACATTCATAACCTCATCCGAAATTGGAATCATATTGTAATCTCCCCCTTACTTGAATCGCTCGATGGTCCATTTCATGAATCGGTCCAGGAAAGCTACAGCTTCAGCTCGTGTCATTGCGGAATTTCCAAGGAACCATATCTCTTCCTCGTCCGTACCACCTACAGGTCTGCCCATATCCGTGACTACCGCTGCACCATCCATCTTTTTCTTGATAGGAATGCCATTAATTAGTGGATCATTGTTCGCAAATGTTTCGTCTTCCATTTCTGAGACGGCTATTTTCCAGAAGGCATCCTTATTCTGTACAACTCGCTCCTCTTTGTCCCGATAATAAATGGCCGAATCTTTGCCGACGTCTGCGAACCTCTCGCTCACATCTTTGAGATAATAGAACGTCACTTCGTCGCCTTCTGAGAAAGGTTGATTAAAAACAACCGTGTGGTTGTCAATTTCCGAATAAGTCGGTGTTTCTTGGACTTTATCTTTTTTTTCGTCTTTGAATTTCACTGTAATTTTAAGTTTCTTTTTACCGGCCGGATAATTGCCGTTAAGTCTAAAAACCCGTTGTCCCTGAAATGCCGTAATAGGCTGATTAATCCCCGTCGTTGGTGCTTTCATATCCGTAAATCTGTCATAGAACACCTTGCGTAACTTATTAATCAGATGAAAGGCTTCTCCCCGCTGTATAATGGCATTAGGAAAGAAACAATTATTGTATGCTGGTTTGAGGGTTGTCGCTTTGATATCTTCACTCATGAATTTGTTATTCTTTGTCCAATAATTGAACTTGCAGGTGACACCGTTCAGATTAAAAGGAAGAAATACCGAGCCCCCCGGGCTGACACAATATACATCCGTTCGATAACCAATAGCCTTTGTTGCAATTTTGGTTACCGCCTCTGCATCTCCCATGGTGTCTGCCCATACCTCGGAAGGAATGCTGAGTCTGCGAAGGGGTTGGCCTGCTGCATACAAATATTCCTGATGATTACGACTGAATGGATCGTAGAAATAGGTCGTCGCTGCACTAAGTACAGCTCTGGGCAAATCTCCAGTCCAGGACACGGGTGGCCTTTTCCAAGCACTGTCTAGCAACGGTTCTCCATAACTACAGAAGGACACCACCTGTCCTGCTTTCACACCGGTATACAACTCCACATCGGTTAATCCCTTACTATTGGTTTCAGCCGTTTGGTAGATCGTTTGAACACCGTCAATAAACACATACAGTGGATTGTCATCTGTTGGTTTAATCAGCACAGACAGACTAAATGAGGTTTGCCCCGCTTTCCCTTTGATTTCCTCATATACAAAAGGCTTGCCTTCCTCAAACTTGTTATAGTTGATCCCGGCCACAAAGACTTCACCATCTTCCAAAACCATATTCGTGGCTTCCATAACATCGTTATAGAACCAATCCCCTTCGTTTACATCAACCCATTTTCGTATGATAAACACCTCCTATCTTTAGAATAGACAGAAAAGAGAGTAGGTCACCCTACTCTCGAATTGTTCGTTCCAGCAGACGCTTGGTTCGCATCAGGAAAGTAACAAACTCTGCTCTGGTTATAAAGTTTTCCGGTCTGAAATATAGAATGGGTGTGCCATCCAATTGTGTTACAACCGTCAGCCCCAAATCAGCCAAGCGTTCAATGGAATCTCTTGCCCAGTGGTCCTTCCCTTCTGTCGTCTGTAAATCCTGAAACTGTATCGCACTCTTACGATCATATCCATCTTTTTTGATCAGGGTCATGGTCAACTCGACCTTGTACCCCTTTTGATCCTTATCCATCGTATCCTGATGATAGAAAATAGGGTCAACTTTGATGGACTCTACAACACCAACATAGATATTGCCCTTCTCATCATAAAATTTGTGTGTCCAGCCTACGTACATGACGTAGTCGTGATAGGATTGTTTATCTTTAAACAGGATGTTAATGATCGCCTTGTACGAAGACACACCCATCTGATGAAAATGCGAGGGAGCATTAATCATTTTAATTTCCCTCATTTGCGGATTGGGCGAAGGTGAAGAGTACGGATCAATGATTCTTCCGTTCACTGGCTCGAACTTCATGCCTGTATCTACCAACAGCCTTCTTTTATACCGGTCATTTACTAAGCCAAACGGGTCTTGCTGAGTCATATCAGATGCCCTCCTTACCTATTTTATCTGGGGATATGATTGCTTCCCATTCTTGCACCTACATTGCTGGCCATGTAGTTCACCATACCCGGGTTGTTCTGCCGTAGTGTCTTGTCCAACGTAGATGTCAGTCTCTCCACATCTTTTGTGCTGCCTGTCATATTATCGATGTTCACATGAACCGTGACATCACCCGAGCCAACCATCACACTTTTATGTGTATTGTTCGTCGTCATGTAATCAAAGTAATCCATGACCTTAAGACCTGCTGGAATGTTGAATGATGATATCGGTTTATCCATTTTTTTGCTAATTTCAAACAAATTTTTGGACTGTTCTACACCCAATGACTGGATTTGTTTAAAAATCTCCATATATTCATTTGACCCTGGTTTAAACACACCACTATTCAGCAGATTCTTCCAATCTTGCTTGATCGAACTTATTTGTGAGTTCATTTCAGATGCACGGGATTTGTTCAATGCAATTAATTCTGGTGCATCTTCCTTACCCCCATTAGCCGCTAGGAGATCATACATTCGTTTATCATAATCCAATTGCGTCAACTCAAACTGATCATTCATCTTGCGTCTTAGCTCATCAATTTGGCTGTTTTTGACACCATTTAGTTCAAGCTCTGATTGTGCCTTCTGCTGTTTCTTCTCATTGATCTCCAGGCCCAGTTCATCTTTCTCCTTACCTTCAGCCATCTTATCGTACGTCTTCTGTAAACTTGCAATTGCCTTATCGAAGAACTTGATATTCTCTTGCAAATATTTCTCCATTAGCGCGCGCATCTGACCAGAATCTTCGCGAACACCACTAATCAAAAGACGGGATCGAGTGACTTGGTAATTGGTTTCGTTATCACTTGTCGATTTGTTAAGCTGCCGATTAATCTTGGCGATCATTTCATCAATACCGTTGCTTTGCGGCTGAGGCCTATAACCGTTAGCAATAGTTCCTATTCCGCCCGCAGCAGGAATATACTGCATTTGAGGTTGAATGTATTGTATCTGCGGTTGTTGTTGTTTGTTGTCCCCAGGCGGTTTTCCAGACTCTTTATCCATTTGAATCTGGGCTTCTTTTTTCTCCTGCTTGTAGTTGTATTCCTTGCCCAGTTTCTTCTCAACTGCATCTCCGCCATCTTCACTCCAAACCGCCTTAAATCCCTTCCAGTAATCCCCGAACTTGTTATTGGTAGCATTGTTTCCGAATATTGAACTCATTGTGCCGGACACAGCGGCATCCATCCCCAGGTTTAACCCTTTCCACACTTTCCCTACAAAAGATGACTGCTCCATATCCTTGAAATCTTTGGCCAACTCTTCCTTATTGGTTGCGCGAATACTCTGCTTCTCCGCTTCTGACTTACCCATATTGTTCAATGGATCGACAAGACCAGAGACGACATCCATGGCGGTCATCGCCAACCCAAGTGCAGGTACAGCTTTTAAAGGCCTCAATAATCTCCCGCCGGATTTGACTAATTTCGAAAATTTTCCGGGTGTTTTAATCCCACGGGCAGCTTGCTCCGCATTGATGTCACGCTGAGTAATCGAATTTCCTTGTCTATCTCGAAGTATATTTCCATCTTTATTACGGATCGGGGCATTGCTGTCAAAAAATGCTTTGCGATTGCCCGTGTCTTTCATATCCTTAAATCTGGAAAGAAGGCCTCTTTTGGGTGTGTTTTTATTCCCTTTTTTCGAGTCGCCCCCCGGATTGAATTCATCCATTATCGCGTCTTTCATGACATCTTTGATCAGGTCTTCATGACGAGCTACAAAGGTTTTGTTCTTAGGTTCTTCCTTGTCATCCTTAACAGGGGATCCACCACTTCCTGCACCTGGAACAACTAGTAATCCTCCTGGACCACTCATCATGCTTGCGAGCTGAACCTGTTCGAGTTCCTTCAGTTTGGATATGTATGCTGTAGCATCGATCATGCCTTGTCTAAAAGAAGCATTTAACTCATTGACTTCGGTTCTCAGTGTGGAGAGAACATCATTCAATAGCGTTGACTGTTTACGCAGCTTCTGGATCTCTGATTCGTAGCGCTGAACATCCGTTGAACCGTATGTAAACTCAGCATTAAGGAAATACAACTTGTTTCGTAGTTCAACTGCATCCAGGTCCATATCATCCATCGCCATCATCAAAACTCTAGCTTGGTGTTCAAGTTGCATCATTGCTCTACTCGTGTCATCCAGTTCTCGGCCTAGAAACTCAAGACTTCGCTTCGTCTTTGCAATCTGAATATCGAGTGAATGCATTTCTTCTCGCAACAGAAGAAGTTCTCGACTATACGTTTTGACTCGCTTCTCAGCTTCGTCACGTTCTTCTGCATGAATGGAAGAAGCCGCTGTATCCCCATCTTGTATAGCCTGATTGTACATATTATGTTTATGATCTCGGTTAGTCCGTGCCTGAAGTACATCATCTTGCTTGGCGGCGGCCCTACTTTGAATTTCTGTTTTGCGATGTTCCAGAGTCTGTAGACGACTCTGCTGTCTGCCCATTTCTTGCGCTACACCAGCACGTTGTACATCCGTGACTCGAAGTCGCTCGGGAACATCTCTTCCCGTATTTTCGACTTTACCTGGATCTGCATTCGTAGCACCGTATCGTTTCTGATCGCCTTCATTCATCACTTCACCGAACTTATCCCACGCAACCTGAACACCGACTTCATCCATAATTCGGTTAAGCAGTTCCATATGATCAACAATGCCATCCGTACGATCTCCAATTAACCGCATGACTGCGATGAGATAATCGCCCAGCTCGGCAAATTCCTCTTTCAACCCTTGCATCGCCTCATGTGTTGCAATCTGAAAAGTGATTTCGATCTCTCGTTGTCGGAATTGAAGGTTGTCTCTACTGCCAGTGCGCTGATGGATCGACGCGTTTGCATCCTTAGCCTTCAATTGTTCAGCAAGAAGATCGAATCTAACTCGATTCGATGCAAAGCCCTGCTGAGGATGATCTCCTTTTGACTGAGCCAACAATCCAGCCTTACTAATCCAGTTGGCTAATGCATCCTCTGGTGCAAGCGTTCCATCAGGGTTACCAGCCATTGGAAGGGTCTGACGCATCATATCCATCAAGTCCTGAATGCCAACATCCAACATCGTTGAAGCTCTAATCATCATGTCTGTGACTTGGGACAGATCAAAGCTACTGCTTCCCCATGCCGGAGTAACAGCTTCCAGACCTGTTGCCGTCTGTTCTACATCCATATTGCCCGCTGAATGCAGCTTGGCTACTTCTTCAGCAAACGCGACAGCTTCAGATGAATGATCATAATTACGAGAACCAATACGATAGGCAAGACCTACATCTTCCTGATCCATACCATGTTGCAGTGCAATTCGTTGCAGATTTTTGACTGTTCCGGTTTGTGTGAATTGCCCACTGTCATTCGTTGTCCCAGACGATCTAAGCTCCAAATTTTGGTCGGCCCGGCTCATCTGTTGATCCATCTGCTGCGACGAGTCAAGGGATTTCTTAAGTAATGTTGATGAATACCCCTTGGTTTCACCTGCTGAAATATATTTCATCGTATTCATCACGGAGTCTATCAACCCCTGTGAGCCAGCTGCAGACACATCCTTCATTTCACTGAACGCTCCACGATAAAAGTGCTCCAAATCGGTAGTCAGTGTTTCAATCATTTTCGACTGCATATCACTTCTGATTGTCTCTACACGTCTAATCAGCGTGTTAACGCCTGAAGGGGAACTCCCTTTCAGTTTTACGTTTTGTCCAGTTAATTGATCCTTATCCGTTAATATTTCTTGTGTTAAGGAATGTTTGTCTCCTTGTCCTTCTGTTTCAGTCATAAGAATCACCGCCTTTATGCATAAATCCCGTTCTACCTTCATTTAGGCAAAACGGGATGTCTCTCTCTTATCCTCCGAGCGCTTGTGCAAGCATACCGATATCATCTTCTGATATCTCCGTGTAATCCTCGTCATTGAAGGTTCTTTTACGTCTGACGGTCCCATCTTCTTCAACTTCCTCGCCCCCACCGCCACCGAACATGCGAAGAGGTGCTGTCATAAGTTCAACCTCAAATTGAATATATTTCTCGGCTGACTTGCACAGCTCCGCAACCTGAGGGAGTGTGTACTCCCAAATCTCCCACTTGTTCAGCCCACAGTGTTTATGGAGGGTGAAGAAGATTTCTCCCCAGTGAACGGGTTCCTGTGTATCCGTATCACGGATTTCGGTTCCCTCCAAAGACTCCCCCTCGGTGCGTTCTACTTTTTTAAACCATTGAGTCCAATGAGCATATCAATGACTTTGCGAGCTGTGTTCAGATCAAGGTACTCATCCAGATATTCTCGATTGATGATATACTCACCATGCTCATCTTTGGTCACGATATGTGGATAGTTTTTGAATGCCATTGCCAATACATCAAATAAATCCTGCTGCCGCTTTTCGTCCAGTTTATCATTCTCAGTCGGAATGAAATTAAGAATAATGGCATCAATATTCACCGTTTTTAGCAACTTCATCAGACGGCGGGCATCCTTCAGGTTACATGGCGGAATACGATATTTCCGTCGATCCCGCAGCGTAATAATCTCATCATCTTCAAAGAATGCACGCTCAGCAGCCTCCACTTCCTCCGGAGTCACCCGTTTGTTTTCCGGATCATCTTTGATTCGTTTCGCCGCTTCCTCATTTAGCTTTTCCGCAAGTTCACGCTCGGCTTTTTCTTGTTCTGTTTCCATGAATTTAAAGACCTCCCCAGGACATTCTCCCCCATATAATAAAAAATCTGGCAAGGCAAGGCTCTGTGAAGGGGAGGACACAGATGCCGTTTGATACCTTGCCAGGAGCAATCAACCTTATTTAGATATTAGATCTTGCTTGGTGCGCTGAAGCGTTTGATGCTGCCGATTTTTCCGTCAGCACGTTCAGGATCAAGAATCTGCAAGGAGATTGCAGATGCAGAAGCGGCAGCGCGCTGGGCATTGATGCTGAATGTTCCTTTTGCACGGCACATGTACAACTCGGTTTCAACACCTGCATACGAACCATCTTTTTGCTGGAACGTCCCGTGATGAACGACAGAGATCGGGAATGGTACTTCGTCAACCAGCAGGTCAACCATGTCTACAGTTTCTTCACGTTTGTAGTTCAGCACAATCTCCTTTTCGATATGAGCAGCATTCAGGATGACTACACCATTCGCTTCGTCGTAGAAGAACGCATTTGGTTCCACGGCCGTTCCTTTGGAAGTGAGTTGTTTCAGCAATGTGTTGGAATCTTTGAGACGAACCGTGATGCCACCGTTGCTTCCATAGATTTTACTTGCATATTTTGGCTTGGCTTCAGCAAAGCCAGAATTGGATACGCCTGCAGCCACTGTAGACTGCTCATTCAGCACCCATACATAAGACTTCACTTGCTCTTGTACCGTTGAACCCATCATCAGCTGGATCGCATCCAGATCGAATTTGGCATCTGTTGCCGACACTTCAATCGATTTGGACTTCACCAGTACATCAATGGCAAACAGACCGTCACCACCAAAGATGTCCTCAAGCTCCACGTTAAGGTCAATTTTCAGATCTTGCAGGGTACCCAGGGTAACTACCTCAATTTCGCCCATCGGATCTTTTGGAAGGCGTTTAGCCATGAACGTACCTACACCTTTGATAATCATTTTTTTAGCCATTGAACAGTCCACTCCTTAGGATAGTATGTATTTTTAGCTACTGAGACTTGCTTAAGCCAGGATCAGGTTAGGACTTGAAGATCGGGAGATCCTTTTCGTTTAACCCGTCTGGCTGTTCGCCGTCTCTGCTTTTTATAGTGTAGAACGCTATCTGCATTCCCTAACGATAATGTAAACGAAATATATTGAAGCAGGATTAGCCCCGTCATCTTTGCAAAAGGAAAAGGCCTATATACGATCAAAGAAAAGACCCCTACATTAGAGGGGCCATTCTGTTTGGCAAAGAATCAATAATTTGCGCTACCTGTTCCGCACGTTCTTTAATCTCAAATTCATCGGCAGTAACCAGATGAACATGTGAGCAGTATTTGCCATGCTCATAGATTCTCTCGGGTGTAATGAAGACAACGTCAGCAACAGCTTCCATCTTGTGTTTGTGCTTTTCGTACTGATCCGGATCGGTCAACGAATCAAATACGACCAGATCTGGATAGGCTGTCTCGACAGAACTTGCCAGCCGGCTATCGTTCACCCAATAGATTACACGATCACCTTGAAACAGCGTACGGACATTATGGCCCACACGTGCTACAACAAAGTTTGGAATCTCCGGATATGGATACTCCAAGGCATCTACCTGATAGAATTCATCACTGGAGTTGATATATATTACATTGTAGCCTACTTCCGCGAGTGCCTTTAACAGCCGCTGTGGTCGACGCCCGAATCGTTCACTATGAAAATCGATCGCAGGCAGATATACAATCGTAGTATCCGTGTTCGGGGTGTAGGTCTTAACATTGAACTCCGTCGCGTCAATCTCTATTTCTTCAAGCTCAATTGTTGGTGTAGTCGATTGGCTACCAAACATTCGTTTAAATATCTTTCTCATTTCTCATACCTCCTACGACCTGATTAATCATCTTCACGGCATCCATTGCCCTGCCATCCCAGCTATTAGACTTAGCCACCCTTACTCTTGCCGCAATTTTGGAAGTACTATTCTCACGAATCGCTTTCTCCAACATCACCCCGCAATTATGCTGATTCATAAAGTAAGTTACATCGCTGTACTTATGAATAATTTCCTCCATACGCGTTGTCAACACAGGTTTGCCCGCAGACAAATATTCATAATACTTGATCGGATCGCAGCCACGGATCATCTCTGTCAGCTTGAATGGCACGATACAGACATCGAATTGTGCAATGTAGGCGGGAAGCACTTTATAATCTTTGTGCGGAAGACAAGTCACATTGGGATGCACAATATTTTTTTGATAGAGGGCATTGTTTCCAATTAAAACGACACGATAACCTTTATCTGCAATAGCGGTAATCAGCGAATAATCCACCCACGATGCCATTGCCCCGTGGAAACCCACAATCTTTTGCCCATCATGAACATCGGGGAAATCCGCCGGTTTGGGCAGAACTGCCCGCGCTTTCTCAAAATGTTTGTAATCTGCCCCGTTAGGGCACATAAAGATTGGTTTGCCGTCATGTTTATGTGCCTCGTACATCACCTTGGCAGTCGTGGCAATAAGATCTGCACGGTCAAAACATTTCGGGATGTAGGATTTCCACACAGCAAACTCGTCAGCCGAATTATCAAGGTAATCAAATACGGTAAAATCAAACTTTCGTCCATCCGAATAATTGTACTGACCTGGATTCGAGAACCAGAGTACCTTCTTTCCTTTGACCAGGTGATCGTAGTTCACGCCTTTTTGCACAAGGAACAGATCCTCATTTAACTTTTCAATCGGGCGGCTCTGCTTTCTGTAAGTTTCTTCGTTGATAAAGATGGCCCGTATACCTGGAATATTGGAGAAGGCGGTCATCAATTGCTGAGGACGCTGGAACAAAAGGTTCCAGTCGAGTGCGGGCGGGTAGACAATAGTCATTTCTATACTTTCAAAAACCGGATTTTCTCGTTGTTTTCTACGAAGCAACCAATTGAGCAATCAACTCCACCCCTTCCGCATAGGCATGAACGGGACGCAACCGAGTATCTACAAACAGTTCAAATCCCAATCTTCTAGCTTGCTCACAGAATGGTGCATCTTCACCTGTTGGATGAGAACCATATCGAACCCCTGCTTCGATCACTTCACGCTTAATCAAATATACGGCACCTGTCAGTTCTACCGGGAACAAACCCGCTTTGAATTCAGGTATATGTTTTCCGCCGATCATGGCATTATGAGCCTTTAACTTTGGGTGATTCCGTATAAGCATGGAGCATATATCTTTGTCATTATCCATTAACTGCCCTAGGCTACCCTCGGGAATGATGATATCCGTATCAATTGAGAACAGATACTCCCAGTCCGATTTCAGAAACTCATCCAGAAGCATATTTCTCAACAACGCCAGGTTGTGATAGGAATATTGTCCACGTATATGACCATATGTTCTCCCCAGATTATGAGTTAGATAAGGAATCTGATGACAATCAAGGATATGCTCCGTCTGATCTTCACTATCATTCAGGATATACATAAAATGCTTCTGCACTGCTTGTTGCTCAAGCGATTGCAAGTGCCGTTCCATAATCCAAGCCCGGTTTCGTACAGGACTACCTATAAATACGTTTTTCACAGTCCATCCCCTCTCCCTTTTTACATAGTCTAGACTGTTGCTCAATAACCTTCGCACATTAAACAAAAAAGGAGTGATTGCTCAAAAGAAGAGAGAGAACGAAGCATTTTTCCTATTCTAGTACAGAAGGAGTTGATGAATATGTATACCAAAAAAACCATTATTCACACATGGAAAGAAGGTGACAGGCATGCTGGGGAGTGTAGAATTAATCCACAACTGGTTCCAAATGGCCTCTGATGGAGAAGCCCATGCTTCTGTTCGATTTGGGGATGCTTCCAACACCATTCTGGCCCACGATACCGTTCTGACTATGGATTTCATTAAGTCTCATTACGGCTGGTTGAACGATCCTACCTATTGCGGGATAACCTTACCCAACGCGAGTGCGAGAGAAATTATTGTACACTGTCTGCGAAAAGCGGATTACGTTGGACACCTGATCCAGACAGATCACTGGTATTTCAAGCCGTTATTCGATATGTGCCTTGCATATTACAAAGTTGAACCCAGAGAGACCTTCTATGCTTTTGAGAATAATTACATCGCCCGATTCAAGCTATTCTATGAAACTTTCAAGACCATGCCTATTCTGATCTGCGGAGCCAAGGCCGAGCAATATCGAGAAGTTCTGGAGCGGAGATACGGGTGGACAAGCATCGTGGGAACGGTGGACTGCCCCTCGTGGTCTCATGTGAGCACAGCATCCAAACAAATGGAACATATCTACCAACAGACACCGTGGAAGCTTGCTCTGGTGTGTGCAGGTGCACCCGGTAAGGTACTGGTTATTAAGGCCAAAGAACTGCAAACCGTAGGTGTTGACTTTGGTTCCGGAGCAGATGTTGCCATTCAAGCCGACAGCGAAAATCTGAACGCATGGGATTACAACGGATTTCCTGATTATTGGGAAGGCAGACCCAAAAAATGACCCTCTCCGGGTCTTTTTTACTGGATAAAACTGTAATTACAAATCCAATTTTATTGACTTAGTAGCTGTTGATAAATTAAACTATCTGCCTTATTATTGTTAAGATAACTCCTAATCTAACCTGGTTTAAACTTGCATGAAGAGGAGCTCTGCTAAGATATTCGAACCGTTGGAGGGAAATGTAATGGCGTACTCGCAGTCAAAGACTGAAATAGTAGCAACTCATTTACGAACAAGATTTATGGAAGGTAACGTGGAGGGACATGAGATCGTTGTTGCCTTGATCAGTATGGTCAAAGCTGAGAAGATTAATTTAGATGAGGTTGCCCCTATTCTCTCTACAGTCTTTTTTGAACAACCGCAAGGTATTCTGTTGGCACTCGAAAAAGCTAGCACTCTGATTGATGATGAATTAATTGATTCCATTCTCCACGAAGTAAACGAAAAAGCTTAATCTTACATACAAAGGGAGAGCTTATCATCAGATATTAATTTACAACAACCAGTTATTCTCTCCACACTTTTAGATTAAATAGATTCATCACTGAGAAATTGGACTTTCTCGTTATTTTCTGTCCTCCTCCGCTTATTCTAGTAGTATTACGAAGGAGGGGACACCAATCGAGACAGTGAATAAAGCCATTTTATTTTTAACTGTTATTGAAACCATGCTTGAAGCGCTCCACCATACAGAAGTAGATCAGACAGAACTTGTGGATTCGCTTGTCATGTTAGGTTTTGATCCCATTGAGATGTTGTACGAGACAAATACCATTAGATCTTTCCAAAAGATATGCAGGGCTTTCGCAGAACTCCATCTTACAGATGAGGCCCTGGACACGTTCTCAAAAGAGTAGTTACATAAGCAGAACCCCACATCACATTCGACGTGGGGTTCTGCTTTTTTTGAATTTCGAACCCTTTTGAACCGGATCAGCTTAACCTTCCCCATCCTGTCTCGTATAGGTCATCTAGGGACCATGGACATCTCCATCGCCCCTGTTGACTCTGACTTAATAAACGAAAGGATGGTTGTATGAGCTCACCCACACCAACACATGTGATGGAGACAAATCAACTCGCTGTTATTGGAGTCGTCGATGAATCCTCGATTCAGACCCAATATGAACTTGAGTATCCTGACCATATCGTGATTATACAACATTTTTATTTTTTGAAAAATCCGGCACACTTTAACTCCTGGTTAACCAGCAGGCATCCTTAGCTCCTAATCAATATGTACTGCTCTCGCGGTTAGGACTTTTTACGTCTGCGCTCATCAATTAAAACTTTCAGTAACAACAATTCTCCATAGGTTAACTTCTTCTTGCGTACCTTCTCTACCCATGCCCAATCTTCAATCACCTTGTCGTTGTAGGCATCTCCAATGAACTGATCAAGTTCATTCCAGGCCCATTGTGCATAATCCAGAACCGTATTCATATCATCATCCTCCGTTACTGCTATTTCTTGTAGTGGGTTTAGTTTTATATGTACTGCTTGCTTAAATCTTTCATATTCACCTGGTTGCTTAATCCATGGCAATGGGCATTCCTTCCATCCAACCACTTCTTTATGTGTGAAGAAGACCGGTGGAAAGCCCCGTTCCCTGATTAGGTATACCGCGAGGTCTACAACGTTATTGAATGTATCTTCATGGATACTGCCATCCTTTTCAATGCACATCTCAATGCCCACTGTACTATTGTTCGGATATGTCCCGAGTTTGGCCAGAGCTTCTTTCGTGTATGTTGCACTCCCGCAGTGATAAGCTAATTCATCATCCGGGAGACTGTTATATATCGAAGTTCGATCTACCGAGAAATGTGCACTTGCATAACGACCTTTCACTGCTTTATTGGAATCCTGCTGTGCCAGACTTGCAAAGTATTTGCTAATGTTCTTCGCGGGCGCTCCGGGAGAAGCCGTATAATGCATCACAATTCCACGTTTCGCTTTTAATTTCAGTCCGGCTCGGCTGTATTTATTCACCGGTATGTAATCCTTAGTGATCTGTATCATGACATCTTCTCCTTATCTTCAACTTGATCTTCATTCCCTCGAAGCTTAAAGAGTGCTGAAGTGATAAACTTCGGTACAGGCAGGCCCAGTTTTCCCATGTTCTCCAAAATACTGATTCCTTCGGTACCAATGATGAACATTAACATTGCATCTCGCATAAAATCATTTGAATTGCCTGCAACCATATCCAGTTGATGTGCAATAATGACAAAGACAAATGTCAATGACTTACGAGCAAGCCCCCACCATCCAACCCTGCTGGATAACTCCTTCCTATACCATGCAGACAGCACCCCTGTGATGTAATCCAGCCCCACAAAGATGGTCACTGCAATAAACAGGTGATCAATTCCTCCTACCAAATACACGACTGCCGATAGCAGCCAGCCAAACAAAACCATAAACACGGTATCTCTGTGCATTAACGTTCCCCCTTCAATAACCTATTTCATGTCTAGGTTAGGCGGATCATAGACATAAGTCTCATGCAATACGGAAACCACCGAAAAAACACTCACCATTCGCTGAACAAACAGCAAAAAATCCCTCACGCTGGGATGCGGGAGGGATCATGACCAACTGATTCAGCTATAGGTTGATGGATCTGGTGTAACTGGTACATCTGTTGTATTCGTTGGTGTTGTATTACGTTGGAACATGCCTTGAATTCGATCAAGAACATAAGGCGTAGAGTCAATGAGTTTCTCAAACAGATGTGTGGAGTTATCGAGTGGCACAATGTGTACCCCCTGTTTACCTACCACCAGGAACGCAATAGGACGTATGGATACACCGCCGCCGCTACCGCCACCAAACGGAGAAGCAACTTTAGCTGAACTCGCATGTTCAGCAGAGGTACCCGTAGCACCACTTTTGCCATTACTTTCTCCATTGACGTGAAAATCACTACCACCGGCAGCAAATCCGAATCCCACCTTACTGATTGGCAGAATCACGGTACCATCCGGTGTTTCGACTGCATCGCCAACAATTGTATTGACATCCACCATGGCCTTGATATTCTCCATAGCGGTTTCCATTAAGCCTTGAATTGGATGATCTGACATTTTAATTCCCTCCAGTTTCAATGTAAGCTAGGTTTGATCTAACCATATCATCCCCAAACTTGAAGGGACTTATGTAAATAAGCATTTTAAGTACACTCACCGAACCCCAACCTCATATTTCCAAAACAGGTCGGCTATAATGGGTTTTTACAGAGTTGTCCCACTAAGTTTCTTCTTTTGCTTCTCCTTATGCCTGCGGCGCTGTTCCTGAAGAAGTTTGAACCACATCCGCCATCCGCCTTCGACTTGAAGCACACGGGTGAGTAGTGTAACTCCAGCGATCAGAACGGCTGTAATCCGAATTTTCGCTCTGAAATCCAGATCGGTTCTAAATTCCATTTCATCGGACCATACCGGCATAACCTGAAGCACGGGTGTTTCATCAAAGCGGATCTGATAGGTGAGAAAACCAATAATAATGGATTTGATACTCCACACCCAGCCCGTCAGCACCGCTGTATATGCTGCATCACCAACGCCGATGTGGGTAGCCCAGGACAGTTGGGTCATATGTACGCGTGTGAGTGTTTGCTTAAGCCACAGCTTGAGTGCGTCTGTTGCCCTAAGCATAATTTTCACATCTTTAGCCCACTTCTTGACTTTGCGTTTGTTGACCCGCTCACTTCCCTGGGCCTCGCCTCTCGAATGATTCATGGATTGTTCGGTCTTGACCAGAAAACCTTCCTTCATATTGCGAAAAACAATACTCGGGATCTCATAGTTAATCCGCACAATTCCATAGAGAAGACGAACATTAATATTGGCGTAATCATCACTTTTATGTTTACTGAATGTAAAATGTACATGAACATTTGAGATGAGGACTGCGGCAATCAGCAATGCGAACAACAAACCGATTCCTCCAAGCCAAATCCACACAGGCCTTACCTCCAAGCCCTCAATTCTTTTCTCGTCTAGTATGGCACTCTGAATAGGAAAAAATTCACGTCTGACCTAAAAATCCCATTACATATTTATTTGTAAACTGTTCTATTCACCATTTATCTAAAACAATGCACAAAAAAACCGACTCCACTGATGGGTGTCGGTTAGTTTGAGCTAGCAAATTAGAGTGAAGAATCCGTATTATCGTCTTCGTTGTCGATATGACCTAGGTCATCCGCCGGATCAGCACTTTCCGGTTCCAGTTGTTGCAAATCCAGTTTGTTGAATAACAGTTGTGTCTCTTCTTCCAGGTTTTCCGAATCTTCGAACAAGCCTGGTTCCGGAAGGTCTTTAATTGAAGCCAGTCCGAAATAATCCAGGAATGACTTGGTCGTTCCATACAGAATTGGTCGTCCGATGGCCTCGGCTCGTCCCACTTCAATAATCAAATCCTTATTCACAAGCGTATGGATGGCCCGCTCCGATTTTACACCGCGGATTTCCTCAATCTCTACCCGTGTAATCGGCTGACGATACGCCACAATGGCCAGCGTCTCCAGAGCCGCCTGGGATAAGGACGTGCGTGCGGGAGAGTATGCCAGTTTCTCGAAATAGACAGCGTGGTCAGGCAAGGTGCCCAACTGAACTACACCAGCGATCTTGAGAATCTGTACACCTCGTCCCTGCTGTGAAAATTCATGAATCATCTCCTCAATCGCGTCCGTTACAAGCTCCACTCGCTGGTCGACGATCTCGGCGATTTGTTTGATACTCAGACCTTCTTCTCCGGACAAAAACAGCAGGCCTTCAATAATCGATTTCAATTTCGGAAAATCCATGATTCTTTGTTTCCCCTCTCCACTCCATAACGATATCCTCAAACATCCGTTCCTGATAACAGACAATCTGCTTCATCTTCATCAGTTCCAGCACCGCCAGAAAAGTGACAACAATCTCATGGCGATAGATATGCTCGTCCATCAACTTGGAGAATAACAGTCTGCCTCCCGGCCCCATACTTTCCAAAGCGCCGATGACATCCCGTATCCGATCCTTAACCGAAATCTCATCCCGTTTGATTCGGGTTACAGTTGTGCGCTTCTCAGCCTTGCGTAGCGCCTTCTGAAAGGCTGCAATCAGGTCAGAGGTGTGTAAACCCTCAACCGGGTTCGATTGGGCTTCTACGGGCATATAGGGGCGCAGATCCTCGGGCTCTTTGGAAAATATAAGGCTGCGTTCCCACTCCCGTTCATGAAGATGACGCGCAATTCCCTTGTACTTGCGATATTCTATCAGACGTGCAATCAGCTCTGCACGTGGATCATAATCTTCTTCTTCCATAAAATCATAATCCTCAAAGTCCTCAATTACCGGTGGTTTGGGCAGTAAAAGTTTGCTCTTGATCGACAGCAGTGTTGCTGCCATGACCAGAAATTCACTCGTAATATCCAGTTCCAGTTCCTGCATCGAATGCAGATACGCCATGTATTGATCGGTAATATCGCTGATGGGAATATCCTGGATATGAATTTCAGCCTTATCAATCAGATGAAGCAGCAGATCCAAAGGCCCTTCAAAAGTCTCCAGTTTGTATGTAACTACCGTCACTAGACGAATCCTCCCGCCAGAAAAATACAAAACCCTGCTAAGCCGTCCGAATCCGGTTTCCCGTGTTCGTCTGCGCAAAGCAGGGCACTACTATTAAATAAGCACTATTTTAGCTGTTTCGTCAAGTTTGCCATCTCAATTGCCGCCGTAGCTGCATCCCAACCTTTGTTACCCGCCTTGGTTCCGGCACGTTCAATCGCTTGTTCAATATTTTCTGTTGTAACCAGTCCAAAGATCGTAGGCACGCCTGTTTTCAGGTTAATTGCCGCTACCCCTTTAGCCATCTCGTTGCATACATAATCGTAATGTGTAGTTGATCCACGAATGACAGTTCCCAGCGTAATCACCGCATCATACTTGCCGCTCTCCGCCATTTTCTGCGCAATCAAAGGGATTTCGAACGCACCTGGAACCCAGGCTACATCCACTTCATCATCCTGCACGCCGTGACGTTTGAAAGCATCGAGCGCTGCGCTAAGCAATTTACTGGTAATGAATTCGTTGAAACGTCCAACGACAACTCCATATCTGGATCCTTCTGATACTAAATGTCCTTCAAAAAATTGTGGCATTCAAGTCATCTCCCTAACGGTATAATGTAATGTAAGTAACGGAAATCCCTAATTATTATCTTCCATAAATTACATGGTCAACGTTGTTCATCTAAAATATATTTACTGTTCGTTTTGTTCGATATCATCAAACTTGAGCATATGCCCCAACTTGGCTTGCTTGGTATGAAGATAAACCGTATTGTCCTCGTTCTCCTCCATCTGGATCGCGACACGCTCTACGACTTCAAGTCCATATCCTTCAAGACCTTTAATTTTACGAGGGTTGTTAGTTAGCAGTCTGATCTGACGAACCCCAAGATCTTTCAGTATTTGAGCGCCAATTCCGTAATCACGCAAATCAGCAGCAAAACCCAAACTCAGGTTTGCATCAACAGTATCCATACCTTCCTCTTGCAGCTTATAGGCTTTGAGTTTGTTGATCAGGCCAATACCCCGACCTTCCTGTCTCATATAAAGCAGTACACCATTGCCTTCCTCGTGAATCTGTTTGAGTGCCGCATCAAACTGCGGACCACAGTCACAACGATGCGAATGGAATACATCACCTGTCAAACATTCAGAGTGCACACGTACAAGTACGGGTTTCGAACCATCAATTTCTCCTTTGACCAAAGCTACATGTTCCTTATTGTCCACAGCGTTTGTATAAGCCACCGCTTGAAACTCACCAAAGTCCGTTGGCATACGCACAGCCACTTCACGTTGAACCAGCTGCTCTTTTTCGTTACGGTAACGAATCATGTCCTGAATACTGATCAGCTTCAGATCATGTTTGCGGGCAATCTCCTGCAGATCCGGAAGTCTGGCCATCGTACCATCTTCCTTAATTACTTCACAGATAACGCCTGCGGGATATGAACCACACATAATAGCCAAATCTACCGCTGCTTCTGTGTGCCCGGCACGACGAAGTACACCGCCGTCTTTTGCAATCAGCGGGAACATGTGACCCGGCTTACGGAAGTCCCCGGCTTTCGCCTCAGGATCGATTAGACCTTTCACGGTAATAGAGCGTTCATGTGCCGAGATACCTGTTGTCGTATCTTTGTGATCCACAGAGACGGTGAAGGCTGTTCCATGGAAATCCGTATTTTGTTGAACCATCGGTTTCAGGTTAAGTTCGTCCGCACGTTGTTGTGTAATCGGAACACAGACCAGACCTCTACCTTCAGTAATCATGAAATTAATGACTTCAGGTGTCGCCTTTTCGGCCAAAGCGATAAAATCGCCTTCATTCTCCCGATCTTCATCATCCACAACAATGACAGGTTTACCACGCATGAGATCATATATGGCTTCTTCGATTGTGTCCAGAATGGATTGTTCTGACATTGGTCCACCTCCAGTTAATTTCTGTTCTCTATTTATGCAAATCCGTGATTGGCGAGAAAATCTTCACTGATACTGCGCGGCTTGCCAGCACACGTCTCCCGATGTCCTCTCCCATACTGGAGCAGATGATCCACATATTTGCCCAAAATATCGCATTCGATATTAATGGTATCCCCTGTCTTTTTCACATTTAGTACAGTTTCACCAATGGTATGCGGGATAATGGAAACCGTGAATGCGGTATCCGACGTATGGACAACGGTCAAACTAATGCCATCCAGTGTAACCGATCCTTTGGGGATCAGATATTTGAATAACTGGTGATCATCAGGCTTGATCTCAAACACAATTGCATTTTGATCACGTGTTATACTGCCAATCACTCCAGTACCATCTACATGGCCCTGAACGATATGGCCGCCAAAGCGACCGCCTGATTGCATGGCCCGCTCCAGATTAACTTTACTGCCAGATTGCAGCTGACTGAGATTGGTATGACGATAGGTTTCAGGCATTACGTCGGCGGTAAAACCTCCACCTTCGAGTGTTGTTGCTGTTAAGCACACGCCGTTCACTGCTACACTATCACCAATCTTCAGATCGTCCATGATGGCGGAAGCTCCGATATTCAGGACCATCGCTTCGCCTTTCCGACCAATACGCCGGATCTGACCGACTTCTTCCACCAAACCGGTAAACATGCTGCCGCCTCCCTTTTTCAAGTTATAAAGAACCTAACTTTTTACTTTAAAATCCATTTATTTATTCAGGCCACACCGGAATACCGCCAATGCTGATATTATCTCCAACTTGTTCGATCTCCAACTGATTCAATTGAATCGCCTGATTCATACGTTCCACACCCTCGAAGCGGAAGCTTCCAGGTGTATCATAACCGCCTACAATTTTCGGAGCGATAAACATGAGCAGTCGATCGACCAACCGTGCCTCCAGCATGGCTCCATTCAAGGTGCCTCCACCTTCAAGCAAAATCGAACCAATCTCACGCTCACCCAACTTGCTAAGTCCGTTTAACAGATCCACACGTGGTCCAGGACCACAGCGTATAATTTCGACGCCGTAGGCTTCCAAACGTTCAGCAGCTTCAGGACTGGCTTCGTCTGTTGTCAGCACCCATGTTGGAGCAAGACCATCCTTAACCATTTTGGCACCTACGGGAAGACGTAACTTGGAATCCACCACAATGCGCACTGGACTAATGCCTTCGACTTGCAAACGGGTAGTAAGTTCCGGATTATCGGCAATCACTGTGTCGACGCCAACCATAATTCCCTGGTGACGATGACGAAGGGCATGCACAATCTCACGAGCGGGCTCGTTAGAGATCCATTTGCTGTCTCCGCTGCGAGTAGCAATTTTGCCATCCAAAGTAGTAGCCGTCTTCAGTGTCACGAAAGGTAGACCCGTTGTAATAAACTTAATGAATTTTTCATTCATGCGTCTTCCTCGCTCACGCAGTACGCCAACTTCAACTTCAATGCCTTGTTGACGAAGCATGCTTATGCCCCTACCGGAAACTTGCGGATTTGGATCTTCACAACATACCACAACACGTTTCACCTTCTCATGAATCAGGCGTTCACTACAAGGTGGCGTCTTGCCATAATGACTACAAGGCTCAAGTGTAACGTATACCGTACTTCCTTCTGCATCACTGCCTGCCATGTTAAGTGCATGCACCTCTGCATGACCGGTTCCACGTTTCAGATGGCTCCCCAGACCTACAATACGACCCTCTTTCACAACTACACATCCAACGACCGGATTGATCCCCGTCTGTCCCTGTGCTCGTTCCGCCATATCCAATGCCAGTGCCATATAAAATTCATCATTGATCATTTCCAAATCCGTTCACCCCGCGGTTTAAAGTCTTGTTTATTAAAAAATCCCCGTCGAACAATCAGTTCGATGGGGATGATGAGAGACAAATGTCACCAGCAGGAGTGAAATGGATACAGCACGCCAACACTTTGCCCAAAACTTCATTTCGGGCAAGTGAAAATAGACACATACCTTAATGAACATCAATTACAGGTAAAGAGCTTTTATAGTGTGGCATATGTATGGAACTTTCCGACGTAACCGGATCTTCCCTGCACAGTGCAAGACATTACAAATCGTGACTGTGCAGCAATACTCCTGCTGAATGCAAACCTGTTAGGTCTGCACCTCTCCTTCTCCCATCCAGACTATACTGTCGGTTCTGGAATTACACCAGATCAGCCATCTGCCAAGGGCAGACAGGTCACGGACTTTGCATCAAGTGCCGGACACATAGGTCCTTACACTTCCTGCATCACCGCCGGTAGGGAATTGCACCCTGCCCTGAAGGATTGCTTTCGTTATTACTTGGATGTTAGCACTTTAATGCCAAAAAATCAATTGTTTTTTGTTCCTTTTTGTCACATACTAACTTTTAATAAGCTAAGAAACAACAAAAAACCGCTTCCTCTCAAGGAGGCACGGTTTTTGCTTGGAGGCCCATTTCACACCCATCGTATCATTCTACATATCAGGAAAACACCAGCTCGCCATATGCTTTAATTCTTTGGCATTATGAAATGGAGTGCGGTCAGGTTCTTGCAGGGGCGAAGTTGGAAGCGGGAACTCTCTTGCCACCCTTCTGACCCAACTTGTGGAATCGATCGCAATAGCCGAGCATTTCCAGCGTCCGTTCGCTCTCGGTCGAAACGTCCCATGCAAATCTGCTTTTCCCGGCATCTCTGGAAAGACACCATCCAGATATTCTACGATGACACGCTTGTCTCTGACTTCATGACAATACACCGTCACCCATACACCTTCCCGCACCCGAACAGCATACACATCTCCAGACTGTACCTCCCCGGTACCTGCATCAGGAGATGCCTTTGGTACTTTTCCGCGAACACTTCTCTTCTTCTCCAATGCCCCTAAGATTGTGTCCTTTACAGCTGGACTCTCATCAGGCTTATCCGCAAGAGATATATTACTCAGATCAAAATCATGAAATATCTTGTTCAGGTTGTTCTCATTAATTCCGACAGATGAGTCCCACCACGCCAGAGGGGCCTGCACTTCAACACGCATATTGGGGCGTGCGTCACGCTGCATGTAAGAGGTGAATTCCGTGATCATTCCGGGATGTTCCGCCGTATCCAGTATGCCAATCAGAGCTAACGTCTCAAGCAAATCACGGTAGGCATATTCCTTCTGTGTAGGCAAAAGGCGTTCCTTCTTGAGCGCTACTGCTGCCTTGCTGTAACGTGTTTTGGGAGGTAGTTCGCGCAGCACTGTTAACACCGCACGGAATGTCCAGCGGTCGTAATCATTGGGTATTGGAATCTCCTGCGCGGCAGCCAGCTCTCGAAGTGCCAACACATATCCAAAAGGATCACCGTCCAACGGGGTTCCATTGGTCATCCGCCAATACCATTGCAGCGTCGTGTCGGTTGCTTGATCTACACTTAATCCGCAGATCTTGCAAGTGTTCGAAGATGGATATGGCGTATGTTCATGACTTGGCATACTGCTCGCAATAAGCTTGCCCGTAAGCAACGAGCGCCAGATCATGGGTGCGGACCACAAAGAGGATACAAAAGCCTGCGCTGCATCATTTATCGTCCATTGATTTGCAACTTTTTTCAGCTCAGTAATCGTTTCATCATGTTGCGGACGTACAAATCGATTCGGTTCATGCCCAGCTGCCTCTAACGCTTCCCGATCCTTTACGGATAGACTGTCCGGAACGACATGCCGCGATGCCTGAAGTTCTTCATCCCACAACGTGCGCTCACTATAAATTTGTTTTAACAAGCTTAGCTGAGTAACCATATCCAAGGTTTTATTCATCCTTTCTAATCATCGATTTCAAGTATGTAAAAAAAACAAAAAAAGTGCTTCTATAAAAGAAGCACTTCATGTTTGGATCCAGTTAAGGTGAAGGTATTAAGCTTCTACAACTTCAACAGTTTCCATTTTGTCTTTACCTTCCAAAGCGTCCACGAACTCCATACCTTTGGTTACTTTGCCAAATACCGTATGTTGTCCATCCAAATGTGGTTGCGGTTGGTAGCAGATGTAGAACTGGCTTCCACCTGTGTTACGGCCAGCATGTGCCATAGCGAGTGTTCCGCGCTCATGTTTGTTCGGGTTGATTTCACAGTTAATTGTGTAACCTGGGCCACCTGCACCGCTACCGTTAGGGCATCCGCCTTGAGCTACAAAGCCCGGGATAACGCGGTGGAATGTAAGACCATTGTAGAAACCGGAGTTAGCCAGTTTCTCAAAGTTTGCTACTGTGTTTGGAGCTTCTTGATCGAACAGATCGATCAGAACTTCTCCGCCGTTTGCCAATTTAATTTTCGCTTGTTTCGCCATATGTAAATGACTCCTTTCGTATTGACCATCGTTAATGGTGCCAGACGCATGACCCTGGGCCAAGCATTACAGCACTTTTCTTAGTGTACACCGAAAATGTCTGGATCGCAAAAAAAACGGCAACTTTTTTCATGATTTAGCTCAAATACGCAAAAAGCAGACGAAAAAGGAAGTTCCCTTTTCATCTGCTTCAACTTTAAGATCGCTATATCTTGAATAATGCAGAATCGCATTATCTTTTGACGAATTAGCGAGTAACTGGCTGTTTTCCAATGCGCGCTGGTACCAGGTCATTCTGGATGATATCTTGATACGTCTCACGGCGTACCACGACATCTCCTTGACCGTCTTTGACAAATACAACGGCCGGACGACGAATCCGGTTGTAGTTGCTTGCCATGGAGTAGTTATACGCGCCTGTGCAAGCTACAGCGAGCAGATCGCCACTTTCCACTTTTGGCAAGTCCAGATCCCAGATCAGCATATCGCCACTCTCGCAGCATTTACCCGCAACAGATACCGTTTCCTGAGCAGCCTCATTCGCACGGTTGGCAAGCACAGCTTCATACTTGGATTCATACAAAGCAGGACGTGGGTTATCGGTCATACCACCATCAACGGCAACGTATTTACGCACCCCTGGAATGTCTTTGCTAGTTCCAACGGTATAAAGCGTTGTTCCCGCTTCACCCACGATGCTGCGGCCTGGTTCAACCCAGATCTCAGGTACGGCATAGCCGATTTGAGCAAAATGATTTTTAACTGCGTCTGTAATAGCCTTCACGTATTGCGCAACTTCAAGCGGCGTATCTCCGTCGATATAACGGATTCCAAATCCACCACCAAGGTTAACCACTTTGAAAGCAACATTAAGACGCTCATATACACTTGCTGCAAATTCAGCAACACGTTGAACAGCCATCTGGAAGCCTTCAACTTCGAAGATCTGGGAACCGATGTGGGAATGCACACCCAGCAATACCAGGTTAGACTGCTTGGAAGCCAAGTCAATCGCTTCAAATGCTGTACCATTACCGATATCGAATCCAAATTTGGAATCCGTCTGACCTGTGGAAATATATTCATGCGTATGGGCCTCAACACCAGGCGTCACACGAAGCAAAATGTTTACTTTACGATTTTTGTCCGCAGCTACAGCCTGCAACAGATGTAATTCATTGAAGTTATCAACAACAAAGCATCCAATCTCTGCATCAAGAGCCATTTCGATTTCTTCCAGCGTTTTGTTGTTACCGTGGAAATGAATGCGCTCAGCCGGGAATCCTGCTTGCAGTGCAGTGAACAATTCACCATCAGATACAACATCCAGGGAAAGTCCTTCTTCAGCTGCAAGTGCACACATCGCCATTACACAGAAAGCTTTACTTGCGTAAGCAACCTGGAAACCCAGTCCGGAAGCACGGAATGCTTCCATGTACTCTCTACAACGCTCGCGAACCAATTGCTCGTCCACAACGTACAGGGGAGTTCCAAATTGTTCTTTCAGATCTGTTGCATCAACTCCGCCAATCTCCAGATGCCCTTGCGCATTTATTTTACTTGTACCATGTAAATACATAATCTGCATTCCTCACTTTTTTGTATACTGGAACAGTTGCTATTCCAATGATTTTACACCAGTATATCAAATTAGGCGGCGAGATGAATGGATTTTTCGGAAGATCATTTGTGTTTTTTACTTTTTCGCAGTTCACCGTCCGGATCATCGGACATTTTGGTGTTGTCACGGGTTTTGTTAAATGATGGACGTTTTTTATTTTCCAGCAGCGGAAGCCGGAATAAAAAGTTACCCAAGGCCTTTGCATTAAACGGTATAAAAGGCCAGAGATACGAAGAATTGTAAGACCGGTGAACGGTGAGCGCCAATATGAGTAGTGTACTGCCCACGACCAATCCAGGAACCTTGAATATCGCTACTGCAATGAGCAGAAACAACCTGACCAGCCTATTGGCAAGTCCAAGCTCGTAACTCGGGGTGGCAAACATTCCGATGGCTGCGATCGCCATATAGAGTACAACCTCATTGACAAAATATCCTGTTTTCACGGCGATATCCCCGACTAGAATTGCCGCGATTAAGCCCATGGCCGATGCGAGAGGTGTAGGCGTATGAACCGCTGCCATACGTAATAAGTCGACGCCAAGTTCGATCAGTAGAAACTGTAGAATCAGCGGTAACTTTACATTTTCCTGTGGACCAATGAAGTCCAGCCCCATCGGTTTAATTGAAGGATCAATAACCATCAGCAGCCATAGTGGTAGCAAAAACAAGGATATGAGAATCCCTGCAAAACGCACCCATCGTAAATATGTTCCCATTAAGGCCGTCTGTCTGTTCTCCTCCGCATGCTCACACAGGTCGAAGAAGGTCGTAGGCAGAATCATCACACTGGGAGAAGTGTCTACAAAAATGACAACTCGTCCTTCCAGCAAATGGGAAGCTGTAACATCTGGTCGTTCCGAATAACGAACGAGTGGGAACGGGTTCCACCCCTTGTTGATAATCGCTTCCTCTAGCTGCTTATCGGCCGCGGGAATACCATCGATATCCACTCGCTGTATTTTTTCACGAACGGAATCCACCTGCACTTTATCCACAATATCATCAATGTACACAACACAGACATCGGTTTGTGTTCTACGCCCCACCTGCATGATCTCAAATTTCAGTCCAGGGTCGCGTATCCTGCGGCGCACCAAGGTTACATTGGTCAGGAGCGTTTCGGTAAAGCCGTCTCTGGAACCTCGGACTACCCTTTCCAATGAAGGTTCTTCGGGTGAACGTACCGGATAACTCCGGGTATCCATAATTAGGACCGAGCGGTCCCCTTCAACAAACATTGCGCTCATACCGGTAAGAACCTTGTTGATGACCGCACTCATCTTGTCGACTCTTTCAACCTGAATATGGGGAATGTAACATTCAAAATAGGACTTGAGTGCATGCCCTGACACATCATCAGGGGTAAGGTAGGTCAGTCTTTTTAATACTTCAAGCAAAATCTCATCCTTGGCGAAGCCGGTGATCAACAGCAATCCAACGTGCTTGCCACCCAGGACCATTTCCCTCATATTTACGTCGAACGATTCTCCGAGCCCCAGTACCTGTTGTAATGTATATCTATTTTCACTCATGCGTGGGGAGATATCATCGTTTTCCTGCCAATATTTTACGGATTCTTCAATACTGTCAGACATTTCATTTTGTTTTTTCTTTTTGTACGCTTTCTCCTCTTCTTCCTTCTGAATCTCATAAGCAGACTTGTGTAACATCTCTTCCGTTATACCTTCACCATTTTCCTGGCCTGTTTGCTCCGTTCGTTCATCCATCTTCCATCCTCCTATGGCCACGAGTTACCGCTGATATATAAAAAAATCAAACAGGGAACCTGTCATTTTGCCCAAAATCATGGCGAGCAGTAATCCAAACAAATAAGGTTTCATGCCCAATCGTTTGGCTAGCACGGGAAGTACATTAAGCACCTCGGTGAGCGCTGCGGCGAGCAGACCGATGAATACACCACAGAACAAACCAACGATCGGGCTGAGCAGCAGCACCCCATGCATTTTCCAGTGCCAGAAATCCGCCACCGTCCCGAGAAGTGAACCACCAATTAGCGCCCCTTCGTACCAGTGAGTCTTGTCATATGATTGCGTAAGTTGAGCTAACCTGGGAATCATATCGAGCACCAGAATGAGCGCAATTACGCCGCTCCCTACGGCAATTCCCCCTGCAATACCCAATACAATGCTGATTGCTCCATTAAGAACGCTCATCCGCATTCATCTCCCTGCGTTCCTGCTCGTGCATCCGTTCGCTCTCTTCAATCACCACATATTTATCTACATTTTGCTGGTATAGAAACATCTCCACTTCCAGCGGGGTAGGTTCCTCATTCCACTTTTTCTTGAACAAATGATTAAAAAATACTGCCATTCCGAATCCAATGCCAATGGAATACGCCACTTGAAACAGATAGGGATGTTCGTCCCGATGCCCAGTAAGCATCTCCACAATTCGAATCTGTACTTCCTGCATGTTCACATCGGCATGAAAATTCATAATGGTTAAGGCTGATCCAAAGAACAGCAGCAGCCAAACCAGAATGAACAGCGACTTGGAAGGTTGACCATTTCCCGCAATGACTTCAACCAACGTATGACCTGATCCCATCAGTTCCACACTTACCTCCGGCAAGATGTGCCGAATTCGGGGAATAATCTGCAATATATCAATGAGGATCAGATTGCCATCCTCCGGTCCAGGGCGCAGCAGTTCAAGCTCCAGTAGCCTGCCCTCCTGGTCTTCAGAAGAGGTCAGTATATGTGCAATGTCTCCAAGCTTGACTGCTCTGCCCCTCTGGATGCGAATACGGCTGCGTAGACGAATATAGACCATTGGAGTGGGTGTCTGGGACATCCAAAGCACTCCTTTACTGCGTAATTTAGGTTAGTATTTGAAGAATGTGCAAATTTATTACAAACGGGTTGGAAAAAGATCGGGAGGTTGTGCTAGTGCTGCGGGATGGATCGGTCATTGGTCGCTGTTGCTCGGGGGAGGATACACGCAGACACTCCGACGGCAGACCAACCTTCTGATCGCTGTTGTCTCCAAATTCTTTTGATTGATTTCTAAGTGTTAGAAATTTGGAGACAAAGGCGAGCGCTTCGCTTCTTCAGGTCTAATCTGCCGCCTGCGTTGCTTGTGTATCATTAGGCAAGCCCTCACGCTTCGCTCCTTTTGACCGATTCCATCCCTCCGCTACCAGCCGTCCTCCCGTTTCCAAACGTTTGAAATAAATATGCTGGGGGAGTAGGTAGGAAGGGAATCGAAAGATGAGCTTTTTGGGGTTATTTTGCTCAAAATTCCATGACTTGTGAAAGTAGCTTTTTGATATTAATTTTAGAAATTAGGAGATTAGCCTTTTATACGCTCTCCTTGTGACCGATTTGAGGCGTAACGGAGTGTAAAGCATTATTTTACATATCAAAAAAAGTCGCCGTATGGGCGACTCTTTGGGATTGGTTGATAGACTTACCGATCATAAACATTATCTCAAGAATTATTTTCTTTTTCTCTTTTGTTCAATTCTCTTCTAAATCGTAAAGGGGTTGAATTCATTGTTTTGCGGAATTGGTTAATGTAATAACTCGTGCTGTTAAAACCGACCTCATAGGCAATCTCGGTGACGCTACGCTTGGAGGATTGCAATAGTTCAATGCTTCTTTGGATGCGGTACTCGATCACATATTGCATGGGTGTAGTTTTCAGGATTTGCTTGAAATAACGGCATGTCTCCGATCGACTCAACTGTCCCGCCTTCGCAATATCTTCCAGCTTAATTTCATCCGCATAATTGAGATTAATCCATTGCAACATGTCTTTCATTCGATTGTTTCTGCTCATCTCTGATGGATCATGTTCTAGAGAATATCCGTTCATAATCAGCAGTTTCCACATATTAAGCACCGCAGAAGCAACATTCACTTCGTAAAAAGGAACTTGGTGCACTAACTCCTTTCTAATCCGTGCAATAACATCCAGGATCCGTTCTCCCCAAGCGTTAGCTCTTTCGATATACAGAAAAGGCAAATTAGTTGCTGTTACATATGGATGTACGTACTTTATATACAAATCCGAAGGCATGATAACATGCGGGGACAAATTCAGACATAAATAAATGCAGTTCTCGCTCTCATCGTGATCTTCAGCCATATGCATTATTCCACTGTTGATAAAAATCCCGTCACCTTTGGACAAAATCATCTTTTGATCGTTGATATGGAACAACGCCGTACCCTGAAGAACGGTAACAAACTGCAATTCATCATGCCAGTGGAGAGGAATATGTCCGTGAACATTTTGAACAATGGTTGTCTCATAACAGGCTATAGATAATGTATCCGTACGGTGTTGCGTCATTTCTTTCAAATGTTGATCAATGATAAATTCGATCTTCTGCATGGCCCTCATCTCAATATAGTTATATTTTTAAGTGTAATATTGATATAAATGTATCGTATTTCTCCTTAATATAACACTATTCTTATATTTAAGGTGAGGCGAACAAGAATGACAACTTCTGCAAAATCCAAAATTTCAGGCATCGTACTCGTTCTGACGGGAGCCATCTGCTGGGGCATTGGGGGGACGGTATCTCAAAAACTGTTTCAACTGGATGGAATTAAGGTCAATTGGTATGTCACTGTACGCTTGTTAATTGCTGGGTTACTATTACTGGTTATTCAATCGTTTACAAATGGACGATTTCAGATTTTTGATGTGTGGAGAAATAAAAAAACGGCTGGACAGCTGATCATTTTCGGATTGGTGGGCATGCTTGCCGTTCAGTATACGTACATGGCATCCATTAAACACGGCAATTCAGCGGTGGCTACACTGTTGCAGTATCTGTCCCCTGTCATGATCATGATTTACATCGCACTCCGTAAGCAGTCGGTCCTCACACGCAATGACCTTGCATGCGCTGTTTTGGCTCTCAGTGGGTGTTTTTTCCTGCTGACGAATGGCTCGCTTACGCGGTTATCTGTCTCCTCGCTGGCAGTGATATGGGGCCTGTTATCTGGGGTTTCAGCTGCATTTTATACGCTGTATGCCGTGCAACTAATTAAAAAGTACGATTCACTTGTTGTGGTCGGCTGGGCTATGATCATCGGTGGTTTGGGAATGAGTTTTATTCACCCGCCCTGGAAAATGAATTTTGCTAACATCACGCTTGAAACCTACGGTTATTTGATATTTACGATCCTTTTTGGAACCCTGATTGCTTTTTGGTTTTATATTGCGAGTCTCAAAAGTCTTACACCCAAGGAAACTAGCCTGCTCGGGAGCGCAGAGCCCCTTGCTGCTGTTGGAACAACCGTCATATGGCTCCATGAACCTTTTGGCTTCTATCAATGGATTGGTATGGCATGTATTCTTGGCATGATGCTGGTCATGCAGTCCAATCGTTTGAGATCTCCCCGTATTAACAACAAATAACCTTCCTCGCCATAATGCGCGATAGAAGGTTGTTAGTTGTCGTATATTGGTGTATAGACACCAATATTGTATTGCACTCCACTAAATCACTGCGCGATCTGGTCGCGGATGGATTGCAGTATTTTTTTCTCCAGACGTGATACCTGCACCTGAGATATACCCAACCTGCTGGCAACCTCGGATTGGGTCTGATCCCGGTAATACCGAAGATAAACGATTAACCGCTCCCGCTCACTGAGACCACCGATGGCTTCGTTCAGCGCCAGCTTGTCAAACCAACGTTCCTGAGACTCGTCGGCAATCTGATCCATTAACGTAATGGGATCACCGTCATTCTCGAATACCGTCTCATGGATGGAGGTCGGTGGTTTGTTCGCTTCCTGGGCAAATACCACTTCCTCGGGGGTTACCCCCAGCTCTGCGGCAACTTCCTTAATCGTTGGTAAACGATCCAGATGTTTGGACAGTTCGTCCCTTTTTTTGCGGACTTTATTCGCCATCTCTTTCAGTGAACGACTGACCTTAAGGGTACCGTCATCCCGCAGGAATCGCTGGATTTCTCCGATGATCATCGGTACCGCGTAGGTTGAGAACTTCACGTCATAACTGAGATCGAATTTGTCCACTGACTTGAGCAGACCGATACAACCAATCTGGAACAGATCTTCCGGATCATATCCCCTGTTCATAAAACGCTGTACGACGGACCAGACGAGTCTGATGTTGCAGTTCACCAGCGTATCCCGTGAGACATGGTCACCCGACTGACTGAGCGCAATCAGCCGTTTGACCTCGGCATCGTCCAAATAGGTCTGTGAAGATGGTTTCACTTCAGCATCCATAAGAACACCAACCCCTAATTATACAATGCTTTCTTGGATTCAATCCTTTTTTTCATCTTGATGGAGGTGCCTCTGCCGGGCTCACTGCTGACTTCGAATTCATCCATAAAGTTTTCCATAATGGTGAAGCCCATGCCCGACCGCTCAAGTTCGGGTTTGGACGTATATAGCGGCTGCTTGGCGAGTTCAAGATCTTCGATTCCTTCACCGCGGTCTTCCACGATAATTGTGATCATGTCTTCCCGAATCTCGGCCTGGATAGACACCACACCCTCGGAGTTGTTGTTGTATCCGTGGATGATGCTGTTGGTCACGGCTTCCGAAATGACCGTCTTCAGGTCACTGAGCTCGTCCATCGTTGGATCAAGCTGGGAGATAAACGCAGCAACGGTTACCCGTGCAAACGACTCATTCTCTGACTTGGCCGCGAATTGCAGATTCATGAAATTTGTCCCTGTTCCTTCATTCATGAGACGACCTCCAGACCTGAGAGAGCAGTTCCCTCATTTTCGTATATCGGCATAATCTTGAACAGACCCGACATTTCCAGCAAACGGTACACTGGCGAATTGACGTCACAGACCACCATCTTGCCACCTTTATTCTTAATGAGCTTGTATCTTCCCAATATGACACCCAGTCCCGAACTGTCCATAAATTGCAGATCTTTCAGGCTGAGTACGAGATGCTCGCTTTGTCTCCGCTGGATGGCTTCATCCATCTGCATCCGTACCATGTCAGCTGTATGGTGATCCAGCTCCCCGGATAATCGTACAATCAGAATCCCGCGATGGTGTTCCATTTCCACATGCAAGTTCACGTTTGCTCACTCTCCTCCCTGTCTTAGAACAAGGATTTCTACGCTTCCGAAGGCTTTTCCTGCCCCCCGACAAAACTAGAAGAAAACCCCTATTTAACTACAAAATATGTTCGAAGGATGCGTGCAAATCGCGGAAATCGCCGTTTAGTCAAACAGATTGGACGTTGTCCGCTTGAACAGCTTCCACCAGCCAGCCTTATTCACATCCTGCGGAGCCTGAATGTCGAACTCCTTAATGACATCGTTGCCCTGGTAAACCACCAGTTTACCTATACTTTGCCCCGCCTTGATCGGAGCTTTCAATTCTTTGGCAACCAGCAATTCATGCCGGATGTCATTGGATTTGGCTCCTTTGCGCATCAGCACACTATAATTTTGCGTGGCATTCAGAGGCAATTCGGCAACTTCGCCTTTTTCGATCTTCAGACTGCCCAGCAGATCCCCTGCCTTATAGAGAGCCTTCATCGTATATTGACTAAAGGCATAGTCAAACATCGAAGATACTTCGCTGTTCCGTGTTTTGGTATTCGGTTCACCGAGTACCACGGAAACGACACGCAGTCCATCCTTGGACGCTGTTGCGGACAAGCAGAATTTCGCTTCGGATGTGTAACCTGTTTTCAAACCGTCTGCCCCTTGATAAAAACGAACCAGCTTGTTTGTGTTCACCAGCCAGAATGGCTTTTCCGTATCTTTGCGAAGGTAATCCTGATATGCACCGGTGTACTTCGTAATCCCGGAATGCTTCAACAGTTCACGGCTCATGACGGCAATATCATGGGCGGAAGAATAATGATTATCGACCGGGAGACCGTTACAGTTGGCAAAATGAGTATCCTTCATGCCAAGCTCCTTCGCACGCTCATTCATCAGCTGTACAAAGGCTTCTTCCGAGCCAGCGATCTTCTCAGCCATCGCTACCGAGGCATCATTGCCTGAAGCCATCGCGATCCCTTTTAACATATCATCAACTGTCATTTCTTCCCCTGGCTCCAGGAAGATCTGCGAACCGCCCATCGAAGCTGCATATTCGCTCGCTCTTACTTTGTCCGTCAGCTTCAGCTTACCCGAGTCGATCGCTTCGATCGTAAGCAGCATGGTCATAATTTTTGTAATGCTCGCCGGAGGCAGCTGATCATGACTGTTTTTCTCATAAATGACCGTTCCCGTATCTGCATCCATTAAGATGGCAGAGCGCGCCGACGGGGCCAGATCAGTTCCTCCCGCTGCCTTCGGTGTTTCTTCAGCTAATGCCGTTGATGCCAAAAGGGACAGCAGGATGCAAAGGGTCATGAACGATGCCATTATTCTTTTATTCACTAAGTTACCTCCTCAAATGACTTGCTTACTGCATGTTCCATGCATGTACTGCTAATCATTGTCGGCCCGTTTCCAGTAAATTATTCCATGTAAAGCATGATTTCCCGAACTTTTATTGAAAATGTGGTCAAAGCAAAATAACGCACTGCACTCAACGAATGAGTAACCGTACATTTAACACAACAAAAAAAGGTTACCCCCCGATGATTTCTCATCCAAAGAGGTAACCTTATCTACTCAAATCTTGCTTACATTTGTGGAATAACCGCCAATACCAGCGCCAGGAACGACTCACGCACACGTTCCGTCGTTTCCATCACCTCATCATGTGACAGCGGCTGGTCCAGAATTCCGGCAGCCATGTTGCTGATACAGGAAATACCGAGTACTTCCAGGCCTGCGTGGCGTGCCACGATCACTTCAGATACAGTGGACATGCCCACTGCGTCTGCGCCCAATGTACGCAGCATTCTGATCTCTGCCGGTGTCTCGTAGTTCGGACCAAGCATACCTGCGTATACCCCTTCACGTACGTTAAAACCTTGTGACGCGGCCGTATCCTTCGCCAGCGCACGCAAACGGCGGCTATATGCTTCGGACAGATCAGGGAAACGCACGCCCAGTGCAGCGTCATTTGGTCCGATCAGTGGATTTTTGCCTGTGAGATTTAAGTGATCAGAGATCAGCATCAAGTCTCCAGCTTCATACGACGTATTCACACCGCCTGCAGCATTGGTTACAAGCAGGCTACTTACACCCAATTCTTTCATAACCCGTACCGGGAAAGCTGTCAATTCCGGACCATATCCCTCATACATATGGAAACGGCCTTTCATCATCACGACTGGACGACCTTTAATGGTTCCGACCAATAGTTCACCTTCATGTCCTTCTACTGTGGACACCGGAAAATGTGGAATATCCTGATAAGCAATACTTACGCCATCTTCAATCAGTTCTGCCAGTACGCCAAGACCTGAACCCAAAATCAAACCGACTTCCGGCTTGATGGAGCTTTTGGTTTGAATATAAGATGCTGCTTCCGAAATCATTTGTTGGTTTAATGCTGTCATGCGATGTATGTTCCTCCTTGAGTTGAAACGATCCGTCTTATGTATAACGGCGTTTGGATGTATTCAATTTATTTTATCCTAAATCGGCCCAATGTTCCGCATTTATTTGTGAATGCCATGCGTCAAAATCTATCTTGCCCTCGGATGATGGGTTTCATAGATTTCTTTCATGGTTTTGCGACCATGATTGCCATATTGTTGTCCAGGCTGCTCCACGTGACCCAGCATATCTTGAACCGCACGTGTATCGGCCCCATTGGCAATCAGGTGTGCTGCAAAGGAGTGACGCAGCGTATGCGGTGTAATTTCTTCTGAGATTCCTGCGTCCACCGCCGCTTTTTTGAGCAGCTTCCAGAAGCCCTGCCGGGTTAAACGTCTGCCAGATACATTCACGAATAGTGCCTGCTCGTCCGAATCGGTTTTAAGCAACTTGTTGCGGAATTCCTCCACATATACACTTGCCCAATGTGCTGCTGGTGCACCGATGGGAAGGATACGTTCCTTGCCCGCCCCACCGCATCGTATAAAGCGCATGCCAGGCTGAACATCCCGAATGTCAAGGGCAATCAGTTCCGAGACCCTAATGCCTGTAGCATATAACAGTTCAAGCATGGCTCGATCTCTCACACCCTGCGGTGAACGAATATCAGGCGCTGTCAGCAGTTGTTCGATCTCCTGGATACTTAACACCTGTGGTGGCGTCTTATCCGCCTTGGGAGCTTCCACATCAAACGTAGGGTCCTGTATAATATCACCCCGCCGCATCAAAAAATGAAAGTAGGAGCGCAGAGATACGATGCTGCGGGCAATGGTTGCATTGGCACGTCCTGCCTGTTTGAGCTGACCTGCAAACAGGACGACATGTGTGCGTCTGACCTGATCGGCTTCGCGTATGCCATATTCCTTATCTGCAAATTCAATGAACTTGTCCACGTCTCGGAGATACGATTCAAGCGTGCTGCTCGACATCCCTTTATCATCTTCCAAGTATAAGGCATAGGCATGTATCGTCTGTTTCATGTACAACGCTCCTCAACTGACAGATCTGCCGCTCTGGCAGACTGCTCCCGTATTTGCATCCCTGGCTGTTTGAAGCTACTCCCCGTACCAATAGAACAAACGGAGACGCTCTGCCATTGTAGGACGTCCTTCTCCATTACCCGGCCAATCCATTTCCTGAAATACTTTGATTGCATTGCCAGTTGGCATCTGATACTGATCCACAGGTGAGATCCAGCCATTAAACAGATCCAGAACATGATAGAACAGATAAACTAATGCGGCAAAAACTATGATAAATCGAATAAAACGGAGCCCTCTCCGCACTGATATAATCATGGGCGCGTCCCCTCCTGATTCGAATCCGGTATTGTCCTTGAATCAGGGTATGTCCATAAACAGAGGTTTATGCCATTCGGGGGAAACTCCAGATCATGTCCGGTGCCAAAAAAGCTCTCCCGTCAAAACCGCCGGTGAGAGCTTGAAGATATGCTATGTTATTCTTCATCTTTGGGTTTCTGTTCATTTTTAGCTTTGCAACGATAACAAATTCCATGAAAGTCCAGTCGGTGATCTACTACCGAAAAGTTGAATTCCCGCTCCAAACGCTCTTCAAGCGGTCCAAGCCAGTCTTCACGTATTTCATCCATACTTCCGCATTGAACACAGATTAAGTGATGATGGTGATGCTTGGATGTATCTCCGCGCAGATCATAACGCGCTACACCGTCGCCGAAGTTGATTTTCTCTACAACATGCAGCTCACTCAGCAGTTCGAGGGTACGGTACACGGTTGCCAGACCGATTTCGGGAGCCTTTTCTTTAACGAGCATGAATACGTCTTCTGCGCTCAGATGATCTTCTTCATTCTCAAGAAGTACTCTTAAGGTGGCTTCCCGCTGGGGCGTTAATTTATATCCTTGGGACTGTAGTTGCTGCTTAATTTTATCAATCCGTGCTTCCATTTTCTCCCTCCCCCTAGGAAATCACTGCACACTGCAACTTAACCCACTCTTTTCATTATAGGGGGAGTGCGTAATTAAAGTCAACATTTTACACTATACGGTGCACGTTAGGCCGGTAGTAACATTGGCGTGACCCAACGCATCATCGCAGGTGTAACCCATGTTTCAAAAGACGCCACGCCGAGCAGCAATGCAGCCATAACCAAAGTTAACACTATATATGAAGCAAAAGGCCTTTGTCGACCAGGTGTTCGCTGCATCAAAACACGATTGCGAATGATGTATAACGAGAACGTCATCGCCGCCACACTGCAGACCAGAAGGATCGGAATGACGAACAAATTATGCGGTGCCACGGACACCAGTGCAAACAGCAGCCCTTTCCAGGAATACTGTCCAACAAGGTACCCTACTGTGAATCCAATGAGCACACCTTTCAAAAAATCCAGAACCAGTATACCGGGTAGTCCAACGACGGATAAACCCAGAATAAAGATCAGACCTACCCATTTCAGATGAAGCATGGCAATGTCCCAATATGCCCCGGTCTCTGTCACCTGTGCACTGTGCTGCACAGTCATGAAGAAATTGCCCAGATAACCCTCCAGATCCTGACGTTGCTCAAGAGACAATGCGTTCACCATGAGCGCGCCAAAAATGACGCCGACCAGAAACAAGACAGCCACGAATACATATAACGAAGTCTGACCTTTAAATGTTAAGTAGGAAGAGCGCATACAGGTACGAATCCCCTTTCCGGTATCATGCTGCAAGGATTCTCAGTTACATCCTCATAGTCATTCTTATGAACCGGAATGCACCTGTATGACTTCTTGTCCAGATTGGCTCTACGTGAAGTGAAGCTTTATCTGTTGAACCTAGGAGTATTTACACGGGTCACTCCGAAGCTTTTTCCTGAACAGCAACCTTTCCGTACGTGCCGCCACCTCCGGAGGACAGCACCAGTTGTCCGTTCCGTGCAGCCACAATTAAGCCTGCTAGCACAGGTCCAACAACCGCAGTAAGCTCTTCCTCACGCGTGCGATGAAGTACGTTCATTTCTGTACCAAAATGGTCCAGTAGCTGGCGCAGTTTGGCTTTGCCAAGTCCGGGGATGAACTCCAGTGGTACCTGATAATGATAGGCCGGTCTGTTTGCAGGGACATGAGGACTCTCCCGATCAGAGATCGACAGAATACGGTCCAACACCCCCTGAACCAACTTCAGACTGCCACAGTGCGGACAGCGCTCTGCTGACATCGCTTGCTCGTCCATAATGCTGCCACATGCTGCACAGTAGGTACGGTGGTATTTGCCCAGCCTTGGATTCAGTCCATAATTGGCCGCAATGCTCCTGCCGGCTTCTCCTTGAAGTGCCATACGGAATTCATCAAAAGAAGGGGCAGCAACTTGCAGTTCGTTATACTCCCGTCCAATCTTCCCGAGTGAATGAGCATCCGAATTGGTCAGAAAAGGTACATGATCCAACTCCCGAATATAACTGGCCATGGATGAGTCCGAGCTTAACCCCAGCTCTACCGCATCCACGAGACTAGTATCCAGCACATCGCTCATACGGGGCGCAGTACTACCATAGATGCCTTTATGCGGTGTAAATACATGTGCAGGCACAATAAGCCCACCACGTGCCTTAATCTCGGCTTGCATCTCTAAAGCGGGCACGTAGACACGCTGAGAACTGAGGTTCACATTTTTCATATAACGCTTCATCCAGTCCGTGAAGGACTTCATTGTTTTCAGATCACGGAAGTACGCCAGCATATGGAACTCACGCATTCCAGGCTCGCGCAGCTCAATCTCTGTACCCAGCAGAATGGTGGTGTCCTGGTAGGCAATGCCGCCGCCCTCAATCTCGGACATGGTACCACTCTCCAGCAATTGTTCAATATCCATCTGTACAACTGGAGAATGACAATCAATAACACCAAGCAAATGAATTCCTTTACGTTCCGAAGCTTCCCGGGCAATATTCTCAAATGTCAGATCCCGACTGCCACTAATTTTAACAGCCTCACCGCGAGAGGTTCGTCCGATGTGAATATGCAGGTCTGTATAACAGGGCTCCCACATCGTGGACGTTTTCAGTTGGTCTTGCATGCCTAGAACCGTCCTGTCGTTCTGTAAAGGTCCCACGCGTACACAGCCATCATCGTTTTAGCATCACTAATCCGGTTCTCGTCCATGAGAGCGTAAGCTTCCTCCAGTGTGATCTCGGATACTTCAAGGAATTCATCTTCGTCCAGCGCCATGTCCCCTGCTTCAAGCTCTTCTGCGATGTAGAGATGAATGATTTCATCTGCGAACCCCGGTGAAGTATAGAACGACCGCAAATGACGTAGCGACTTGGCCACATATCCCGTCTCTTCTCGCAATTCACGTGCTGCTGCAACCTCCGGTTCTTCACCCGGGTCCAGTTTCCCCGCAGGAATCTCTACTTCGGTACGTCCCATTGCCTGACGATACTGATCCACAACAAGCATGCGATCCCCATTCAGAGCAAGTACAGCTACCGCTCCAGGGTGTCGGATTATCTCACGTGTCGCCGTCTGGCCGTTTGGCAGTTTAACGGTATCGACTTGAAGTGAAATCACTTTGCCCTCGAAGATTGGCTTAGTGGATACGGTCACTTCATCCAGTTTTGGATTGGCAGGTTGCGCCGCGTGGATGGATTGGGCAGATTGGTTTGGTTTCATTTGTTCTTCAACTCCATATCGTTGGATTATATATAAATTGACTAAAAATATTTACACTAACCACTCCGATGACAGAACAACCCTTCGATCGCTGTTATCCCCAGATTTTTTGATTTCTTTCACTAATAGATAAAATTTGGTGATAGCTTATGCTTACGATGCAGCTTTCCTTCAGAAAGCTTTTTGGCGAACGCTCCGCTTCTCTTGGTTATTTCTGTCCTCTCCGTTCTTGTGTAAAGGATTAGCTCAATTTATATATTCGGTTAATGTATAAATTTCTGATTTGGGGCATATGGTGAGCGTATAGAACTCTCACAGTAAATATAAACAAATCAGGGGGAATTTTGATGAACAGTTATTTGACGCCTAAATCCGTACACGTGGTAGGACAAGCCCGGCAAGTGCAGCTCATACTCAAGCAATGGTTGCGCGAGTGGGGCCCGGATGCCAAGTTAGTCGATCTGCTCGCTGGACGGAAATCAATGGAGCATTGATTTATTAAGCCATGGATAGATTTTCATCCAATATTACCGAGTCTTCTCCCTTGAAATATAACATGAATTCACAAAAAGTCCGAATCCGTACAAACCGGGTTCGGACTTTTGTCTAAGAAGTACACGTTATTTCTTGCCAGCTACCGTTTCCTGAATAATAGCTACGACCACCTGGGACAACTTCACAATATCTTCAGCACGAATGCGTTCTTTGGTTGTATGAATATCCTCATACCCTACCGCCAGATTCACTGTCGGAAGGTCGAATCCGTTAAAGATATTGGCATCACTGCCACCACCGGATGCAAACGTACTTGTCTCCAGCCCAATACTGCGGATGGCACGCTGTGCAAGCTGTACAACTTCGTGTTCATCATGGAAGCCAAATGCAGGGTAGAGGATCTCACTTCTGAATTCAGCTGTAGCACCGTATTTGCGACATGTTGTTTCGAGCGCGTCACGCATCTGTGCAACCTGCAATTCAACTTTCTCCTGCACAATACTGCGAGCTTCCGCTTCAAGTTGTACAAAGTCACATACCACGTTGAGTGCTGATCCACCCTGGAATTTACCAATGTTCGCTGTCGTCTCATCATCAATTCTGCCCAGTGTCATCGCTGCAATTGCTTTGGCTGCTACCTGAATGGCGCTGATCCCGTCTTCCGGATTCACGCCCGCATGGGCAGACTTACCATAGATGCTCATTTGAATTTCAGCTCTCGCTGGTGCAGCAACACAGATCGTGCCTACAGCTCCATTAGAATCCAGCGCATAACCGAACTCGGCATCGATATCTTCAGGATTCATGGCACGTGCGCCCACCAGGCCAGACTCTTCGCCGACCGTAATGACAAATTGAATTTTACCATGTGGAATCTTGTTTTCCTGGATCACACGAATCGCTTCGAACAATGCCGCAATCCCTGCTTTGTCATCTGCTCCCAGGATCGTTGTTCCATCACTGCGGATCCAGCCATCTTCACCCAGTTCAGGCTTGATTCCCTGTCCCGGCGTCACGGTGTCCATATGACATGTGAAAAAGATCGGTGCAACCCCTTCAGTTCCTTCGGCTTCCCAGGTAATGACGAGGTTTCCGGCGCCATGTCCGGTTTGCTCCATGGTATCATCCTCATAGACATGAAGACCAAGCTCTGTAAACTGTTCTTTTAACACTTTCGAGATGTTCTGTTCATTTTTCGTTTCACTATCAATCTGCACCAGTTCCATGAACTGATCGATAACACGTTGTTGTTTAATCATAGGACTTTCCTCCCTCTCGTGGATACGGTACAATACAATTACTATGGCTTGTTTATTTTATGAGGTTGTTCAAAAAGTCTGCTTTTGATTACGAAGGATGCCTGGCGGCATCATCAGCATCGAATATGGAATTCAGCCGAAATGTCCGTTGCTCACGTAGTTTTCCCTACGCTCCGCTACTCCATTTCTAGCTTCATCCCATCTTCTTGGTACTGAAAACCAGTCTTTTTGAACATACACTTTATGTTGAAAGGAGTTCTCTCATCATGCAAAAAAAGAAATGGTTCAAAATCATCATCTATCTCATGCTGATTGCCATGATCGGGTCCACCCTTTTCATAGCTCTCGAACCGTTGCTGTTCGGATAGCAACCTAAAGCCTTTCGACGAACTGTTTACAGACGTTGAAGGGCTTCTTTTTCCGTGATCCAATTAATTTGATATGGAAAAATACGATTAAAGTACGGAACAATCTCCTGCGCTACCTGCTCCACCGAATAAGACTTGCCCGTTATATCCTCCAGTGAGGTAACGCCATACTGCTCAATCCCACAAGGAACAATCCCCTGAAAACCTGCATGTTGAATGCCTGAGCTGATGTTAAAAGCAAACCCGTGACTGGTTACAAAACCGCGGCGGTTTTTGCAACGATTAAACTTGATGCCAATTGCAGCAATCTTCATATCGCCAATCCACACACCCGTGTAACCCTCTTTGCGTCCTGCTTCGATGCCCTGGTCTGCGAGATAATCCATAAGTACCTGCTCAAGTTTCCGTAAATAGCCGTGCAGATCCAGGTCTTCATCCCGACCAAGAATCAATAACGGGTAACCTACCAACTGGCCCGGGCCATGATAAGTAATATCACCGCCGCGGTCAATTTGAAACAAAGAAATCCCTTGCTCACGCAACTCTTCCGGACTGAGAAGCAGATGCTCCGGATGATTTTGTGAGCCGATCGTATACGTAGGCGGGTGTTGTAAAAGCAGCATCTGCTCCGTTCCCTCGCCCTCGTCCAATTGCTGCACAATCGCTTTCTGGCGGTTCCAAGCCTCTTCATAATCAAGCATTGGTATGTATGCAACATCCAGCGGCTTGCTCATGATTTCCCACACCCTTCTGCTTCAGGTTCAGTGTACAATTGAGCACCTGTCCGTAGACAGCAGGAAAAGTGCACGGCCTCCGGCTCATACACTTCCCCGACAACTATTTACTTAATACACCTTGGTCTCCATGGTATATCCTTCAAGGTTTTCTTTGACACGTTGCAAGAAACGTCCGCTGATTACACCATCCAGGATTCGGTGATCCAGCGACAGACACAGGTTAGCCATCGAACGAACAGCGATCATATCATTAATAACCACTGGTTTCTTGACAATCGACTCGAATGTAAGAATCGCTGCCTGTGGATAGTTAATGATCGGCTGGGACAGGATCGAACCAAATGAACCTGTGTTGTTCACCGTGAACGTACCACCTTGCATATGGTCCAGCTTCAACGTACCTTCACGTGTTTTGCGAGCCAGTTCATCCACTTCACGGGCCAGACCTGCAATATTTCGCTGATCGGCATGTTTGATTACGGGTGTAAGTACGGAATCTTCGGTTCCTACCGCCATGGACAGGTTAATGTCCCGTTTGACGATAATTTTGTCCACTGCCCATACCGAGTTCATGATTGGGTAGTCTTTAATCGCGTTAACGACTCCCTTCATCATGAATGACAGATATGTCAGATTGATGCCTTCCTTACGCTTGAACTCATCCTTGAGTTTATTGCGCAGCATCACAAGATTTGTTACGTCCACTTCAATCATTGTCCATGCATGCGGGATTTCAGATACGCTTTGACGCATATTCCGGGCAATGGCATTACGCACAGGGGTAACATCGATGAAATACTCCGATCTTCCCTGGCCGCCACCTTCCACTTCGATCTGTGGAATTTTCGGGCTTTCGGTTAGATGAATGCCTGAATGTCTCACAGGAACACCTGCATCGGACGCTGAGATCGCTTCTCCAGCGGTTAAACCCATTTCTCCATTTCCACGATTCACTCCGCTGAATGGAGAAGCAGACGGCACACCAGAAGGTGTATGCTGTGCTGCTGCAGATGATGCTTGTGCAGACGATCCAACCGCGTTACCTCCCTGTGCAACAAATGCCAGCACATCTTTGCGGGTAATACGACCACCGGCTCCAGTGCCTTGGATGCTTTGCAAGTTCAAACCATGCTCTGCTGCCAAGGATTGCACTGCCGGGGAATACCGATTGCGCATCGGCTGGTTCGGGTCATGTGCTGCTGTATTTGAGGCGGCAACAGGAGTGTGGCTAGCATGTTGCTGCACTTGCTCCTGTTGCTGCGATACTTGTGTTACTTGCTCAGCCGCTTCTTCGTCAGAAGCTGCGACCTGCATGCGGCAGATTGCTTCACCAACAGCAATCGTTGTGCCCTCTTCCACCAAAAGGTCACCCATAATTCCATCCACAGTGGATGGAATCTCGGCATTAACTTTATCAGTGATTACTTCACAGATCGGCTCGTACTGTTCCACACGGTCGCCCGGTTTTTTCAACCATTTGCCTATGGTAGCCGAGACCAGCGATTCCGCCAATTGCGGCATAATGACCTCGATCCATTTCATACGTTCAGCCATTTGATTATCACTCCAAACTTTACTTTTAAACGATCCAAAAAACGAAATTAAAACTCGGCAAGTGTACGCATTGCTGCTTTGGCTTTGTCCTTGCTCAGCATGTAGAATTTCTCCAATGTTGGGCTAATTGGCATGGCCGGCACGTCAGGTCCGCAGAGACGCTGAATCGGTGCATCCAGTTCAAACAGACATTCCTCGCTAATAATCGCAGCAACTTCGGCACCTACACCACCCGTTTTGTTATCTTCGTGTACGATCAGCACTTTGCCTGTCAGACGAGCGGAAGCAATAATCGCTTCACGATCCAACGGTTGCAATGTGCGCAGATCCAGAACGTGTGCTGTAATGCCTTCTTCACGTTCCAGCTCCTCAGCAGCCTGCATTACAAAATGCAGCGGCTGACTGTAACCGATCACTGTAATATCCGCACCCTCACGAAGTACGTTGGCTTTACCAATCGGAACGATGTAATCATCTTCAGGCACATCTTCCTTGATAAGTTTGTAGCATTTTTTATTTTCAAAAAAGAGTACCGGGTCCGGGTCGCGAATAGCGGCCTTGAGCAGTCCCTTGGCATCGTATGCCGAGTAGGGAGCTATAATTTTCAGACCAGGTGTACCAAAGAAAATCGATTCCGGACATTGGGAGTGATACAACCCACCGAAGATCCCGCCACCAATCGGCGCACGGATAACAATCGGACAGCTCCAGTCATTGTTGGAACGATAGCGGATCTTCGCCGCTTCACTAATGATCTGGTTGGTTGCCGGCAGCATGAAGTCCGAATATTGCATTTCGGCAATCGGCTTCATGCCATACATCGCTGCACCAATGGCAACACCTGCAATAGCGGATTCAGACAAAGGTGTGTCCATCACTCGCATTTCGCCAAACTGATCTTGCAGCCCTTTAGTTGTGGTAAACACACCACCTTTGAGACCTACGTCTTCACCAAGGATAAAAACATTCTCATCCCGTTCCATCTCTTCTTTCATCGCGAGACGGATTGCATCAATATATTCCATCACTGCCATACTTACCGTCCCCCTTCTTCGCTGTCCGCATAAACGTGCGTCAGAGTGTCCTCAGGTTTAGGATATGGCGCGTTGTCTGCATATTCAGTTGCTTCTTTCATTTCCATCGCAAGCTGGGAAGCCAGATCCGCATCCCGGGCTTCGTCCCAGATGCCGCAATCGATCAAGTAGTTCTTCATGCGAGGAACGCCATCTTTCTTCCAGTTCTCCTCAACTTCCTCTTTGGTTCGGTAAGCCAGATCATTATCGGAGGTGGAATGCGGTGACAACCGATACATCATCGCTTCAATCAGTGTCGGGCCTTCCCCGGCTATTGCACGGCGACGCGCTTCCTTCACTGCAGCATATACTTCTAATGCATCGTTACCATCTACACGCAGTCCGGGGAACCCGTATCCTTGTGCTCGATCGGATATTTTGCCGCTCAACTGTTTGTGAATCGGTACCGAAATTGCATATTGATTGTTCTCACACATAATAATGACAGGCAATTTATGCACACCTGCAAAGTTGGCTCCCTCATGGAAGTCACCCTGATTGCTTGATCCTTCGCCAAAAGTAACAAAAGAAACAAATTCTTGCTTCTTCATTTTGGCAGCCAGTGCAAATCCAACAGCGTGCGGAACCTGTGTTGTAACCGGGCTTGAACCCGTCACAATCCGCAGCTTTTTGTGACCGAAGTGACCCGGCATTTGCCGACCGCCACTATTCGGATCTTCTGCCTTCGCAAAAGCAGACAACATCAACTCACGCGGAGTCATGCCTACCGCCAGTACAAAACCGTAATCGCGGTAATAAGGTAAATAATAATCGTGATCCCGATCCAGACCAAAAGCAGCGCCTACTTGCGCAGCTTCCTGTCCTACACCGGATACGTGAAAGTTAATTTTGCCAGCCCGTTGCAAGAGCAAGCAACGCTCGTCAAACTTGCGCGCGAGCAGCATGTATTTGTACATATCCAATACTTCACCATCGCTAAGTCCCAGCTGTTGATGCCGGTGGACCGCGTCTGCAGTACCTTGTGAACTCATATGAGGTACCTCCTTTTAATCAGAGCCTGTGCCACTCTTACTACCCGATCTTATAACCTGGTACTAAGACTTGGCTTAACCTTATTATAATCCCTTTTACCCAAAAAAGGAAAGGACCTTTCTCATAAGCTTGTTTGACTTACATTCCAATGGCCTTTCCATCGACCGCCAACATGGCTTCACCCATAATTTCCGACAGAGAAGGGTGCGGATGAATGGTTTGTCCGACTTCCCAAGGTGTGGCATCCAGCATCTGAGCCAGAGAAGCCTCAGCGATTAATTCCGTCACATGGGTGCCAATCATATGTACCCCCAATATATCATTCGTCTTGGCATCTACGATCACCTTCACGAATCCATCCCGACTTCCGTGAATAAGCGATTTGCCAATGGCCGAAAATGGGAACTTGCCTGTTTTAATGTCATAGCCACGTTCTTTGGCTTCACGCTCGGTGAATCCGATGCTTGCTGCTTCCGGGCGTGTGTACACACAGCGCGGGATACGGTGGGATTCTACAGCATGTACCGTTTTGCCCGCCAGATGTTCGACAGCGAGAATGCCTTCATGACTTGCGGCATGTGCAAGCTGCAAACCGCCGATGCAGTCACCAATGGCGTAGATGTGACCTTCACCGGTCTGTAACTGTTTGTTCACAGCGATGAACCCACGCTCCAGTTTGATATCTGTATTTTCAAGTCCGATATTTTCGACATTAGCTTGACGTCCAACTGATACGAGCATTTTCTCCGCTCTCAGCGTTTCCTGCTTATCTTCACCAAGCTGCACATCAATCTGGATGCCCTCTTGATCTGTGTTATATGTTTCCGTTAGAACAGTGGCACCTGTTAGGAAACGAACACCTCGTTTGCCGAGCAATCGCTGCATTTCTCTGGCAACATCCTCATCCTCGGCAGGCAACACGTGAGCGGCTGCTTCTACTACTGTGATGTCTACACCAAAGTCATTCAGCATGGATGCCCACTCCAGTCCAATCACGCCCCCACCGACAATGATGAGTGATGCAGGAAGTTCATCCATACGCAGGGCTTCGTCGCTGCTCATTATGAATTTTCCGTCCGGTTCCAGGCCCGGCAACACACGAGGACGCGAACCAGCGGCAATGATGAGATTGGTTGGAACTACCGTATCCATCTCTCCATCTTCAAACTCCACAGCGACTGCTCCGCTCTGCGGTGAGAAGATGGATGGTCCGATGACGCGACCTTTCGCGTGTACAACCTGAATTTTATTTTTTTTCATCAAATACTGAACGCCCTGATGAAGCTGTTCGACAATTGCATCCTTGCGTGCCTGTACTTTGGGAAATACAAGTGTAGCTCCAGCTGTCTCGATACCATACGTCTCGCTCTCCTGGATCTCGGCGTATACTTCCGCACTTTTCAGTAAAGCCTTACTCGGAATACAGCCACGATGCAGACAGGTACCGCCAAGCTTGTCCTTCTCAATGATAACGACCTGTTTTCCCAGCTGTGCAGCCCGGATCGCGGCTACATATCCACCGGTCCCTCCTCCAAGAATTGCAACATCACATGTAATTGGCATCTCTCATGCTCTCCTCTATGAATCAAATTTCAATATAATTTATGATGGCTTAAATCATGGTTTGGCTTATACCCTCTATATGCCATTGTACTCTCCTTGAGCGGTCAACTCAAAGTTTGGAGCAATCACACATGGACAGCCCATGCATTCCAAGCTATGATGGAATCAGGTATGATCTGTAAGCGTAACCTTTATTTAATGTCGACTTTGGCAGAAAGGGTATAATGCTCATGAATACAAGATTGGTCTTTGCGCGTTTTTTGGCGATTGTTGTTCTGGTCATCCCCGGTTTAATGGCAATGAAGGGTTTTCTGATGATGAAAGATGCCCTGTTCCTATATTATGCCGAGCACGGGAACGAACTAATTTCACCAGGTTTCCAATGGCTCTCCTTTGGCGGTGGACTTGTCCTTTTTGCCGCAGGTATGAGTTTTCTGGGAGGCTGGATCCTGTTCCGTGACCGTAAGCGTAATTATGTAGGTCCCCGTTTCCGGTCCAAAAGTGTACCCGAAAAAGCAGAGACGCCCGGAAGGACTCCATGAGTCCGGGCTTTTTGTGTGTTTATACAACACATCGCCTACTTTACATAGACAGGATGGATCATCATGGTATCATTTCTAATCACGTTACAACGATTGCTCAAAGGCATTTTCCATGCGTTCAAAGACCCCAAGTTTCTGGCTCTGTTCGCGTTAACGGCAGCAACGTTGCTGTCAGGCACTTTATTTTACACTCGTGTTGAAGGTCTGCACTGGATCGATGCGTTATACTTCTGTGCGGTTACTCTGACTACGGTGGGACATCCTGAATTTGTGCCAACCACCGGATTCAGCAAAGCCTTTACCGTAATTTACATGTTTGCAGGCATTGGTCTCACCTTTGCCATGATTGCCAGAATTACAGCAGGTATTCTATTCCCTCGCAAATTAAAGACAGAAGAGGACCCGGAGTAATCTCCGGGTCATTCGTATAATGCATCCCGCAGTTTGGTAGACATACGTGATTCTTTGGAAGAAGACTTCAAGATCGTTCTACGCAATGTAAGGTTACTTGCCTGCAGTCTCTCCGCTTCTGCGAACAGTTCTGCAAATAATGCCTGCGCCGCTTCATTTAGAGATCCCTGTTCTTTCAGGCTTTCATATTGCGCTTGCAGTGATGTTAATGCTTCACTCATACTAAACACCTCTTTTCACAACTCCTGTTAATTAGCTGCCGTAACCAATACCTTAACAATCCATATAGTAACACAAAGCTGCGCAGATTAGTTCTGGCTCTTTTCAAAGATTTTGTGGTACTCTGTAAAGGTCGCTTTTTTTGTTGAATCCCGTATGTGAGAGGAGTAGCAGCACCGTGCAAACAGGACGTATTACCGTAATTACTGGACCCATGTTCAGTGAAAAATCCGGTGAACTCATTCGCCGTTGTCAGAAATTAATACAATTTGGCCGTAAAAAGGTTGTGGCCTACAAACCAGCCGAGGATGATCGGTTTGCCCAAGACGAGATCGTAAGCCGAATTGGTTATCGACTCCCTGCCCATTCCATTCCCCGGCAATTAACCCCGGAATCCGTAGAAATGATCTTGAACCAAACCATAGATGCTGATGTTGTTGCATTTGATGAAGTACAATTTTTCAGCAGTGCCATTATGGAACTTGTCTCGGAGTTAGCGTATTGTGGCAAACATGTCATTGTGGACGGACTTAATATGGATTACCGTGGTAAGGAATTCGGATATGTCGGTGGTTTGCTTGCCATGGCAGATGACATTGAGAAACTCTCGGCTTTCTGTGCGGTATGTGGCAGCCCGGATGCAGCCTTTACGCAACGTATCGTCAATGGGGAGCCTGTTACCTTGGGTCCGGTTGTCATGATTGGTGATTCAGAAGCTTACGAGCCACGCTGTCGTTGCTGCTTCATTCCTCCTCACAAAGTTGAATGCTCATCATAATTTCTAAAAGATCTTAGATATCTTCCAAAAAGGCCCCTTGGGGCTTTTTTTGTTATAGAGTAAATATTCGCACAAAAAAGCACCGCTTCGCAGCGATGCTTCTAGAGTCACTTCCCGCTAGTCCCGGGAAACAAAATATTTGTTGGTCATGTAGTAAGCGTCACCACGCGACGTTTCCACCATTCCTTTTTTGGCATCCAAAAATACAATCTCTTTACACTTTGTACAGTACCATTTTGTACGCTTGTATGGGGATTCCGTCACATAAGCCGTGCCACATTTACAATCAATCTTCATTAATAACTCGGTTGATTTATAGGCACTGGACAAGCGTTCCAGGTTATCCTGCTGCTGTGTAGGCATAATGGTCTGCTGATAATCCGATAAATGATTTTGAACCTTGAAATCTGCTACCAATCCTGCATTCAATCCAAAAAACTCCTTGCCAATTTCGGTCACGAAGCGCTTCTCATTTCTGTAGCAATCCAGCCACTCAATAATCTGCTTATTAGACAGTGGAACCGTACCCTTGATACCGCTGTTTAAGGTGTAGGTCATGATGTATAAAGTATCGTCTTGTCTACCTGAGTACATTAGAATCCTCCTTCGAATACATTTGCTAATGTACTACAAAAACGCGCATAAATCAAAGAATTGTTATTTCCTGAGCGCATCTCTTCTTATTAAATGGGAAACATTCCTCGTTCATCCGCCAAAGACTTACAAGAACTGCATACACCTGAAACATTTCCCTGTGGAGCCGCATAATGCACGACCGCTTTAACGTTTTTCTTGCATATGGAACAGTAGTGCCTCCTTTCCTTTTTTGGGATATAGTCCGATAGCTTAACCACGTTTTTGTTCGGTCGGAATCGTTGTAAGAAACCCGGCCATTTCATCTCGCTTCACTCTTTCTTGTTCGTCTACTTCGTAGTCATTTTTGTGCTCTGGGCTAAAAATCATTTCGCCTTTTTTTATGTATACGATTCCAAGTTGTGCGTGCCTATCCCATAATCTATTCGACGTTTTGGGCGTTTTTCCTGTTTTTAATCTCTACACATACAAAAAAAACCGACAGAACCTGCTCTCCTTATTTTCGGAAGAACAGTATTTCAGTCGGATCCAACCTTATTTATAAAAAGTTCCCAGAACGTCCAGCTCTGAAGAGCGCTCAATTCGAAATGGATAGATATAACCCTGATTCATTCGGGTAAATTTGCGGCTCCACAGATCCAGTCCCGAGGTGAATTGATAGGCCTGATATATAAACTTGGAACAGTAATTGCGCTCAATACTGCGCAGATTGGTCTGCAAACGGTAGAATTTTACCTGCTTGTAATGGTCATGTACCCACCCGGCTGCTTTCATGCCTGCCTCATTCAATCTGGAGCGAAATACAATGAAGCGATCACCTTCATAAAACCGCGTGAGATACCACTCTAATGAATCAGCAAATACAGGCCCATAAGGGTGCACATGATACACCTTGCCGTCGAGACCAATAATGCCCATATGCCCGGCGTAATACGTTGATTCCGAGCTTGGCGTGTACACAATATCCCCTGGCTCTAGCTTCAATTCGCCCAACGCGTTAATGGGCAAGTCCTGATGCAGCCGTTTGGCTGCTGAACGTTCACGCCGCCCTTCAACCAACAAGCGATGAAGCGCGCCAGCCAGTGCGAGATACATTTCAGACCATTTGATCTTTTTTTTATCAGATCGTTTGAACCACCGCTGGATGAAGGTGAAACCTCGTTGTGGCTGTGATCCCTTTTTCATACGCTGCACTCCACTCTGATCTAGTTATTGTATCTATATAAGTTGAATTAAAGTTTATTTACACTGGCACTACGATGACAGAACAATCTTCCAATCGCTGTTATCCCCAGATTTTTTCGATTCCCTTTTTCTCAAGGGAAAATCCGGTGATAGCGTATGCTTCCGATGTAGCTTTCTTTCAGAAAGCTTTTAGGCGACCGCTTCGCTTTTTCAGATTTTTTCTGTCCTCTCCGTTATCGTTTAAATGATTATTTCAACTTATATAGTGTCATTCTACAGTTTCTCAGGCTTATTATAGACATTTGGTGGTTCATGTTCAATTCTAAGCGTGTTCTATCTTGTGCCATTATGCCTTCTTATTACCCATTTTATACAAAAAAGATGACTTCGGGATTAACCCGAAGTCATCTTAATATAACCGATCACAGACCTTTATTCTTCTACAACACCAAGGGCTTTATTTTTCTCCTTAAAGCGACTGTTATGGGAAGAAACATAAGCCACTTTTTCCGCTTCAGGGTCCATGTAAAGCTTCGCACTGTTTACCGCTAGGGCTGCATCAGTGAAAGTACCTGCAATCAGGTACAGTTTGCTACCATAATTTACAAAGTCACCTGCGGCAAAAACACCAGGAATATTGGTTTGCAATCTCTCCGTTGTAGTGACATGCCATTCGCCAAGATCAAGTCCCCAATCCCGGATTGGACCAAAGTCACTCTTCATGCCGTGGTTTACAATGACAGCATCGACTTCAAGCAGTTCAGTTTCACCTGTGTCCACGTGTGAGATGGTCACCTGTTCAATCACATCACCACTCATACTATGCAAGGTCTCTACCGCATATGGTGTACGGACATCAACAGAGGATTCTCTCATACGCAGTACATTACGCTCCAACCCGCCAAAGCGGTCACGACGATGCACAACCGTAACTTGCTCTGCCAGGGCTTCCAGTTCATTCGCCCAATCCACAGCAGAGTCGCCTCCACCCGAGATCAGCACGCGTTTACCACGGAATGGTTCTAGTTCCTGCACGGTATAGTGCAGATTGCTAACCTCATAGCGGTCTGCACCTTCAAGCTCCAGCTTAGCCATTTTATATATACCATATCCGATTGCCATAATGACGGTACGTGTCCAGTGTTGCTCACCTGTTGCAGAAGTTAACAGAATCGTGCCATCAGGTTGACGCTCGAATCCTTCGATCTGTTGTTCAAATACGAGGGTTGGCTCAAAAGTTCTTGCCTGTTCTTCCAATTGTTTGATCAGATCTTCACACAGAATTGGCGTCACACCCCCGACATCCCAGATCATTTTCTCCGGATAAAAGAGCATGCGACCTCCCAATCTGTCACGTGCCTCAATCAACTTGGTCTTCATATCTCGCATGCCGCTATAAAAGGCAGAGTACATGCCCGCAGGGCCACCGCCGATAATGGTTACATCATAAAGTTCCAACTGCTGATTCATATTAAAAATACCTCCGTTAATTCGATCCAGAACATCGAGTATTTGATATCGATTCTCATTATCACTTAAATTCTAGTCTAATGGTAATCTTATCAAAATACAATGGCTAAAAAACAAACATTTCTTGTACAAAAATTTCACGAACACATCTGCTCTTTACTATTGCGCTCTTGGTGCCGCCAACAGCTTTTCAACGACAAAATCAAGTTGTTTATTAATCGAATAGATATCCGAATAATAGAAGAAATCGAAATCAATCTCAATCAGACGACCTTCCTTGATCGCTGGGATACTGCTCCATATTGGATTATCCGTCAAGTTATCTGCCCCTTCATACACAGAGCGAAACACATAGTCTCCGATATATTCAGGAAGGACTTCCATGGAGATCGTGGAGCCTGCCGCGTCCGAAACCACGTCGATTTTTTTCTGCACGACTTCGGGTGCTTTCATTCCCAAGTACTCATATACCGCCTGAGATCCACGGCCAAATTGTTTGCTCTCTACAATAACCATACCTTTCAAACCACCCTCCACAATGGAGATTGTTTTGTCCAGAATGCCTGCATCTGCAAGAGTTTTTTTACTCTCTTCGACTTTGTTGTTGAGATTGGTGATTAACGTTTCGGCTTCCTGTTCTTTGCCAAAGATACTTGCTATATCATGAAGTCTCTCTTCTGTAGTCAATTTCTCATACGGAATATATACCGTAGGTGCAATATCTTTTAATAAGGTATACGTCTCTTCTGAAGGAACAATGATCAGATCCGGATCAAGATCAATGACAGCTTCAGGATTCGGTTCAAACCAGGTACCCAATGCGTTTACACCCTCTAGTTCACTCTTGTATGCAGCCCCTTCATATACATCTGAGGTAGCGATTGGCTTAACTCCAAGTGCGACGACATCCCCCTGGAGATACAATACAACAACCCGTTTCGGATTCGCTGGAACAACTACGTCACCCTTAACCGTTGAGACCGTACGTGTTTCATTGTCTTTGTTCGTCTGGCTTCCTGTATCTGATGATACTGCCGTACTGCTGTTATTGGAACTGGCACCCGTTCCTTCGCCAGCTGTTGGTGTTGTTGCTGTACCTGAAGAGCAGGCTGCGAGGAGCATCGTTATGCTCAATAATGCAACCATAATCATACTGGAACTTGTTTTTCTTCTTTTCATTGGTGTAGACCCTCCGTCTATATATTGATAATGATTCTCATAATCAATATATCCCGACTTCCATCTTCGGCCAATGGACGATTCAGAGATTACCAATGGACGATCCTCTGTTCTCGCTTCTTCTCTTATCTTTCGTTGATACTGAATCGGAGAGATCCCCACATGTTTTTTGAAAATACGACTAAAATAATACACATCCGAATAACCCACTTCTGTTGCAATTTCACTCAGCGTTGCATCAGATCGTACAAGCAGATTCCGAGCCTTGGCGATTCGGGTCTGAATTAAATAATCAATAGGACTGTAACCCGTCTGTCGTTTGAATTGCATGGATAAATGTCGGGAGCTGTAGTTGAATTGTTCAGCCAGGAAATCAAGCGTGACCTGTTCCCTATAATGATTCTGTATATAACGAAGTGTTTGTTTCACCGGGTCAGCAAGCTCTGTTTTGATCTCCTGCTCTGCCAATTGAACCATCATTTCATGAATGAACTGGTAAAATAAACTTTTTGTATGAAGCAGATCCAGACTGCCAGATTGAATCCATGCACCCTCAAGCTCATCAAGGTAACGTAATAACCCCAGCGGACTACTCGGTGTAAATCCATATTGCAAAGAGAACGGTGCAACTTCCGGCTGTGCCAATAACCACTTTTTGCGATAACTAGGAAAGGCAAGAAATGCTCTGTAATAGAGCAGAATATATTCAAAATCTTCGTTGGTTTGGATATCCAGTGAAGATCCTTTGGCCCCATGAAGCATGTAAAATCGCTCTGCATTGTAAGCTCTACCATCCATTTGGAGGTCAGCCGAGCCTCGAATCGTATATATAAAAGCATTTGCCGGAAGTGTGTAGGAACTCAGTTGTGCCCCTGCCTCCATAACGATTCGTCGTATATCCAGAACCTTAACAGCGGCATGATTCCAGCATTTCATCTGTTCGTCTAATTGCATCACATACTCTCCAATCCCAGCCTCACCCGGAACAAAGGCCTTACAAGGTCATCATTCTGCCATACATCCGATAACATATATGTAGCAGAGGTTTACTAATGTACCTTTATTATAAATGATAATAATTTTCATTATCAACTGTAATTTAGAGTGGAATTGGTTTTCATCTCATCCATCACTTGTTAGACTTAATTTGGTTCAGAGATCTTCGTAAACCAAGCGCGCTGTAGACTGCCTGACCTCCCCGACCAAAATTATCACCAAAGGCCAACGGTGCTTTATCATAGAGCTGCATGACCGACACCTCGGCCTAGCGGATCAATCGCCTCACCAACACGTTTCTTTGCATCTGCAATTCTTGCGTCATAATCGGCTAACCATGCCTTTCTTTAAATTGCAGAGGAGAAAGACCTGTATGTTTCTTGAACATACGCCCCAAAAAATATCCATCCGGATAACCGATTCCTACAGCGATCTCATCCAACGTGGCGTCCGTTTGCAGCAACATCTCTTTGGCTTTGAACAAACAAAACTGAATCAGATAATCGATGAGACTGGTTCCAGTCGACTGCTTGAACTTGCGTGACAAACTTCTTGGGCTGGTGCCAATCATTTCAATTGCTCGTATAAAATGGTTGGCATATCGGGGGTAAAGCCATAGTTCATTTGGAAAGGATTGATATGCTCCATTAACCTTCCCAGATCATTTCTCCCTCCACTCGGCAGGGTTGCTTTGTACATCAAGTAAATAGGCGCAATCCGGATTCGCCTGCTTGAATCACAAACTTACTCCCTTTTCCCCCATGGAAAATATAAAAGCGACTCACTTCATATTTTTGATTTTCAATCGTCACTCCAGCATCACCCTGAATGTTGAGTACAAAGGTACTTGTCGGAAATTTATATTTCATCTTTTCATGTGCCTCTAATTCCATGTAACGGATATCTGTTATACTCACCGCAGCATAGTTCCAGAGGATATAATAATCATTCCACATTTTACTAACCCATCTCCGTCTTCATAAATTGTGTCTGTACTCTACTCACTTATTGATAACCATTATCAGTTATTATGATGAAGCACGCAATACAACCGATGTAAATGAATCCATTCAGACGAAAAAAGAGCTATTCAAATCCTTCTCTTAACATCCGATATATGTAAATAGAACCATGATAAAGAGTAGAAGGAGAACAGAGGATATGAATTCAATCTCATCTGCAACCAAAAGCAGTTTCACTCCCGGGAATCAAGTCTCCAGTCGGGATAAAGAAATTCAGGGACTCATGCAGCAGAAGATCCGGCTCAATGAAGAAATGCAAGGTGTAAAAACCAATGACGAGTTGGATACCAAAACCAAAGCTCAGCGAATTAAATCCTTAACAAGCTCCATATCACAGATCGACAGCCAGATTGCCCAAATTAAAGCTGAAGAATTGCAAGAAAAGAACAAATTAAGACAGCCCGAAAAGACTCAACACCAACAACCCAAACCAACCGACGAGACACAAGCCCCTTCACTCGATCACCTGATCAAGCATAGTCAGACTTATGATCAATTGGGTAAGCTGGTCGGTTTACGTGATCGCATGCAGGGCTCCATTCAGACCACCGAAGGAGAAACCCGCTTCGACCGACTTGTTCTGGAGATTAATCCTCCTACAAATGATCTCGATCTCGGCAAATCAATGATGTTGGAAAATTCAGAACGCACCGTCTTTCAGGCAAAGCGTGAGACCATCCAGGACATCAACTCCCAGTTAAACAAGGTTAATCAGAAGATTGGGGAACTGGTGGAAGAGATCCATCAATCCGCGCCTAAAGAATCGGCACAAACTCCCATCTCTGCAACATCTGGAGAAGATAATCAGGAAGTAAATGAAGGAAAGAAAACGGGAAGTAAGGAGCACCCATCAGATGGCGGAACCACAGATCAGGAATCAGGAAAAGGCCCGCAAACTACGGCTTCCACATCTCCAGCTAAGTCATATCCATCTGTAGATATTCGAATATGAATACGCTCTGATCAAACATAACTTATATGTATACATATTGGGTTGACGTGTTTTCTTTTCATAGCACAGTTCTCAACTCGCATCCAATGATAGAAAAACCACTATTACAGGTGACTAACTCCTGATAAGTAGTGGTTTTTCTGCATTTCTGCATATTAATGTTATGGGTGTTAAAGCGATGCTTCACTTCTTGAGGTTAATTCTGTCCTCTATGTTCTCGTATAAATGTATATTTCAGTTTATTTCGTATGTGTATTTTACTTCTAACATGAATTGCTGGCGGAATCATTTGCACAGATGACACTACCGGCAATCGCTTTACAACCTTTTTTGATCCGTGTAGCCTCATCAATAATCTGATCTATGTTTTCATATTTTCGCTTGCTGTTGGTTACAACGGCGATGGATACCGACACGAGAGGGATGGGCCGATTTAGCCCGGAACGTCCTTCCCCCAGAACATATTGATGATGCCAATCATGTTCGTTGTAAAATGTCTTTTTCATTTCCTCAAAACCTGAGATGACTTCCTCACTAATATATTTGTAATCATGGTGATTCAGGATCGTAATAAAATCATCACCACCGATATGTCCAAGAAAAGCTTCAGGGGGAACAAATAGCTTGCGAAGCAAGTTAGCTGTCGCCTGAATAAGCTGATCCCCCATTTTGAAGCCGTAGCTATCATTGTAGGATTTGAATTGATCGAGATCAACGTACAATACGCTAAAATGGTCCATCTGAAGAGCCTGAGACAGCCTTTCATCTATAATATGATTACCTGGAAGACCCGTCAGCGGGTTCATAAAAATCGCCATTTCAGCCCGTACATCAGCAACAGCGAGTAGCAAACGCCGAATACTCACAGCGCCAAAGAAACGTTCTCCTGACGTGACCAACACAAGATCATATATTTCCCCTTCATCTCGGTCCATGGCTAGAACACTGACATCTGTAATCTGTTCCGAATAATCCACGACCAGTGCCTGCGTTTTCATTACCAGTTCTACAGGACGTCCCATGTACAGATTATAGCCATACTGGGTGCCAATCTGCTGAAAGAATCGGGCCCGCATCATTAATGACACACACCTCTCCCACATAACAGCTATACCTTCCAGACTAGGATTGGACTTGAAAAGATGATAGACGATATCACATTTTGTATCAGAATGTACTACAGGAATTGGTTCAGCAATCTCGCCTATTTGCGTAAACATACTATTCTACTCCTCTGTTCGTAGCATCTAATCCGAACTTTTTAAATATATATGTAGGTCTTTGTCAATGGTCACATCGTACCACTTTCTACTTGAAAAAGCGTTAACTGAGGGTAAAAGTTTATGAAATAAAATTTTTATCCCCATGTTCTGTGTTTTTTCGTTTATGCAAAAATACCGTCATTTACTGGATATCTTAAATCCAATAAATGACGGTATTCGTTGGCATATATTACAGAAGTTTATCTGCATGAAATGAACGAATTCTGATATTGGCCGCCAAAATTCATTTGGCCAGAATCTAATCTGAATTCAAAATTTCCTTGCCCGATCACTACTCCTTACCCTTTCAGCTTACCTTATGTTCAATTCTCAGCTTGTCAGCGACCATCGCGATGAATTCCGAATTTGTCGGCTTCGACTTGCTGATGTTGATCGTGTAGCCAAACAGGTGGCTGATGCTGTCGATGTTACCACGAGTCCATGCCACTTCAATGGCATGACGGATGGCACGTTCGACGCGGGACGGCGTGGTTTTAAATTTTTCGGCAATCGCCGGATATAGTGTTTTGGTGATGGCTCCCAAAATTTCGATATTGTTATACACCATCGTAATGGCTTCGCGCAAATACTGATATCCTTTAATATGCGCAGGAACGCCGATTTCATGTATGATGGACGTAATGCTTGCATCCAGATTTTTGTGTTTGCCCATTGGCACAACATTGGATTTCATGAACATGGATGATCCGTTGCTTGTAGACATCGCGGTCTGTGTTCCAACCAGTTGACGCACACGATTCGCAAGCACTTCCATGTCAAACGGCTTGAGAATATAATAAGAAGCTCCGAGTTGCACGGCACGCTGTGTGATATTCTCTTGTCCGAATGCCGTAAGCATAATGACTTTAGGCTGTGGAGACAGGTTCAGGTTGCGCAAGCGCTCAAGCACACCCAGACCGTCCAGATGAGGCATGATAATATCCAGAATCAATACATCCGGCACATCCCGAGTTTGCTCCAGCAATTGCAGTACTTCTTCTCCATTGTATGCAATACCGGTAACTTCCATATCTTCCTGCTCAGATATATATTCGGCAAGCAAATTCGTAAATTCACGATTATCATCGGCCAGCAATACCTCAATTTTTTGCAAAACGGTATCCTCCTTTAAATTAAACATCGTTTCGTACATTTCCTTACAGGTTAAATTTTCGACACAGCAAGTTAAATTCCTCCTGTCGAAAATTATTTTTCTTTATTTTTTTTTCTTGATCCTATATAATAAATAATTTATTTCATTATCCGATATATTATGTTTGCTTTCGACAAAAAAGAACCTCAGGGCTGTTTAACCAGCCTTGAGGTTTTTATCGTTTTCCTTTTTCATCATAACGCCAGCATCTTGTAACATCCATTCAATGAAGCAACCGTAACCCGATTTCGGATCATTCACGAATACATGAGTAACTGCACCGATCAACTTACCATTCTGTACAATGGGGCTGCCACTCATGCCTTGAACGATACCTCCGGTCTTATCCAGCAGTTTCGGGTCCGTGATTCGAAGTACCAGACCTTTTGTTGCTGGTTCGGTTTGATCTGCCACATGAACAATGTCAATGGAGAAGCGTTCAACTTGTTGACCGTCAACCACGGTAAGTATTTCGGCAGGTCCTTCTTTGACTTCATGAGAGAAAGCGACGGGAATACCTTTCGAATACAGACTGTGCTCAGGATTTACGGACATTTTACCAAAGATGCCAAAAGCCGTATTACGTTCAATATTGCCCAAAATTTTGCTTTCCTTGAGGAAATGAGCACGTTTTTCACCCGGATCACCGGTCTCACTTTTAGAAATGGACGTCACATTGGACTGAACAATCTGACCACTACCCACAACAATAGATGTTTGTGTGTTCATATCTGTAATGACATGGCCCAGTGCGCCGTATACGCCCTGATCTGGAGCATAGAAGGTAAGTGTGCCAACACCGGCTGCAGAATCACGAATGTACAATCCAAGCCTCCACGCTTGATCCTCGGAGTCATACGCCGGAGTTAATCGTGTCTTCACTGTTTCCTTACCACGTTTCAACACAACATCAATACCTTTTTTACTTTTACCTGCAAGTTCAACGGCTTCAGAGACACCTGCCACGCCATCAAGACGTTTACCATCCATATGCGTAATCAGATCTCCGAGCTTGATGCCTGCCGTTTCTCCTGGCGATACACGCTCATCCTGCCCAGAGTGGACCAGATGATGACCTACAACCAGAATGCCTGCCGATTTAACTTTGACGCCAATCGTTTGACCCCCGGGTACAACACGCAAATCCGGTATCACATTCACATGGACTGTTTTGACCGGAATTTTACCCCACAACTTCAACGTTAATTTGGCATGTCCCGTTTGTTGAGGGTGAAGATGCAAAGGTTGTTGCCTGGTAACATGCATCGCTGCCTGATCATCCAAACCAACGATATCTGGACGATCTACAACGGCGCTTGAAGCAGCAGGTACAGCGAGCCGGACATCCGCTTGCCTGCCAGCAAACACCTGCAATTCATCCGGCAGTGAAGCATAACTTTGCACAGGCTGAATGGCCTGGCTAATCACACAAAGAAAGAAGGCAAATAAAAGACCTAGCAATTTCTTCCTGAGGGGGGAATTCAATGGCTGTCACACTCCCTTTGCTTCTTTCGCTTGACGAAAGGTGGTCGCCAATTGCGTACCTATAAGATAACCTCGCCCCCAGGCTTTTATTACTGTCAATCATTACGCCAGCCGTCCGTTTCACCCTTTTTTGGCTTCCGCCAAATTCAGCATTTCCTGTGCGTGATGCAGCGTTTTTTCTGTAATTTCCACGCCGCCCAGCATACGTGCCAATTCCTTCACTCTGCCTTCGTCTGACAGCGATTCCACCTGCGTCATCGTCCGTCCATCGTAGACATGTTTCTCAATGAGATACTGATGATCTGCCATACAAGCCACTTGTGGTAAGTGAGTTATTGAGAAAACCTGACAAGTCGAAGACAAGCGGAACAGTTTTTCCGCAATGGATTGAGCTGCTCTACCGCTAACTCCGGTATCAACTTCATCAAAAATCAACACAGGTATCCGGTCATGTCGTGCAAAGATACTCTTCATCGCCAGCATCATTCTCGACAACTCACCACCTGAAGCAATCTTGCCAAGTGGTCGTAATGGCTCGCCCGGGTTCGGCGAAATCAGGAATTCCGCATTGTCCGCACCCTGACGATTCAGACGAATACGGCGCCCATTCCATTCAATGCCCTTCGGATCTTCGAAAGGAGTAATCTGAACACGCAGCGTAGTCCGCTCCATTTGCAGATCCTTGAGTTCGCTTTCCACCTGTGCAGCAAGTTCCTCGGCGCATTGTTTGCGAACCTTGCTGAGTTCTTCAGCAGACTCCATCACAAGGTTAAGCATTTTGTCACGTTCAGCTCGCAATTTCTCCAGCCGTTCGTCCTTGTTCTCCAATTGGTCGGTTTCATGGCTAATCTGATCATAATAACTCAGAATAAGTTCAACACTGTCCCCGTATTTCCGTCTGAGGCCAGAAATCAGATTCAGCCTTTGCTCCACTTCTTCCAGCCTTGCCGGATTAAATTCAATCTTCTCCCGGTAATCCCTTAACTGAAATGTTGCATCTTCCAATTGATAAAATGCGGATTGCAGCTGTTCTACGATTGGTTGCAGTCCTTTGCTATCATATCCAGAAATGTCTTCAATTCTTGAAAGAGCAATGCTCACAGCTTCAAGTCCGCGTTGACCACTGAGCAGATCATATGCACCAGCAACACTGTCCATCATTTTCTCACTATGGGATAGTTTGACCCGTTCTTCCCCGAGTAATTCATCCTCGCCTCGTGTAAGGCTTGCTGCTGCGATCTCTTCAAGCTGAAACCGATACATGTCCAAGAGTTGATATGCCCGCTGACTGGACTCCTGAAGCGCACGCAGTTCCTTTTCCGCCGTGATAAACTTGCTGTAACGCTCTTGATACTTCGCTTTGACAGGTCCGATGACTTCCGAGCCATAAGTATCGAGAAGCCCCAGATGGCTCTCTGCACGCAGCAAACTCTGATGTTCATGTTGTCCATGAATATTGATCAGCTTCTCGCCTACTTCCCGCAGCATGGTCAGATTGACCAATTGCCCATTAATGCGGGACGTACTTTTCCCCTGTGTGTTCAGTTCACGTCGAATGACCAGATGCTCTTCAGGCTCACAATGGATACCCAACTTCTCTAATGTCTGCCATACCGGATGACTCTGCTCCATCTCGAACAAGGCTTCCATCTCTGCCTTCTCACATCCGTACCGGATCAGATCAGCTGAACTTCGTCCACCGGCAATTAAGCCAAGTGCATCTATAATAATCGACTTACCTGCACCCGTTTCCCCTGAAAGTACATGGAATCCCGGATGGAATACAACGTCCACTTCTTCCACCACAGCCAGATTACGAATCGATAACGTAACTAACATCTGCAAAAACACCTCCGGATGACTAACTCAGAAATTATGTTTTTGAACCATTGATTAGGAAATGTAACCCATGATGCGTTCAATAACGGTCACGCTGTTACCTTCAGTCCGGCAGATAATCAGAATGGTATCATCTCCACAGATCGTCCCCATGACTTCATTCCACTCAATATTATCAAGCAAAGCTGCAATGGAGTTGGCTGTTCCTGGCAAACATTTCATCACAACCAGATTGTTTGTGTGATCAATGTGCAAGAAGTTGTCAACGAGTGCACGCTTCAACTTTTGAATCGGATTATATCGTTGATCTGTTGGCAAAGAGTATTTGTATCTTCCGTCATCCATCGGAATCTTGATTAACAGAAGTTCCTTGATATCCCGGGATACCGTCGCCTGAGTCACCTGAAAACCTGATTTGCGTAGTGCTTCAACCAGATCATCCTGGGTCTCAATTTCATTTTGACTAATGATTTCACGAATCTTGATGTGCCTTTGTCCTTTCATACATGCCTCCAGTTAAATGTATTGCAATAAAGCAGCATTTGTAATTCGCCGCAGACTTTGCCCTGCAATGTTCATTCTTTTATATTAGTCCAGATCATCCCCATCATACACATCTTCCTGATAGTCCATGAGCCTGATTAACTTAATATCGGAATCCTCCACGTCAACATACAGCAATCCTTCACAGCCAGGATATAACAACAGATAATTGAGGAAGCGATCCCTTAGCGCAGGGCCAGTCATTTCAAGTGGTTGTCTGCGCCGAGACGTTTTCACCAGGTATCTGAGATCCTCACGTTCTGCAACATAATCAATGAATAATCTGCTGTAATAAACGGATTCATTGGCCTCAAATGCCAGAGGGATTTTCATTTTGCCACCGATGACTTCGTAACCCTGTGCTTCAAGTAAATCCAAGGCCGGGGAATCCTGAATGTTCACGTTCAGTTGCATTCCAGACAAGCTTACCGGCATCGGTCGGTTCACCCAATTACGCAAGCCAAAGAACAGCCACAAGATCAAACAGACAGCAAGTACACCTATAACGATTGTGTCATATTGACCATTCATTATTGCTCACCTCGAAGACATATTCGAGGTTCAGTAATGATTTCCCTTTACGTCAATCACCTTTCCAGCGAAAAGAAACCCATCTTATGATGAGTTTCCCGTAAATGTATGAGCTGCTTCCTTTGCAACTTGCTCCGCAAGTGCATCAAGTGAAGCTGGATCGATCTCTGGTTGTGTTGCCTCTGGTGCTTCCAGACGCCAATGTGCGAGAAATTCTATATTACCTTCTCCACCGGTTATCGGTGAAAAAGTTAAACTCTGCAGATGGAAACCAAGTTGACTGGCAAAATGAAGCATCGTCTGCAATACATCCTTGTGTACCTTCGTATCACGTACCACCCCGGACTTGCCTACTTTTTCACGCCCTGCCTCGAATTGAGGTTTAATCAATGCAACGATGTCTGCAGGTTGTTTCAAAAGAGCCAGAAGTGGCGGCAATATGATTCGCAGTGAAATGAACGACACATCAATGCTCGCAAAGTTCGGCACGGGTCCCGCCAGATCTTCAGGTGTCACATAGCGGAAATTAGTTCGTTCCATAACAGTAACCCGCTCATCATTACGCAAAGACCAGTCGAGCTGATTATACCCCACATCAATAGCGTAGACGTGAGACGCGCCATGCTGAAGTGCACAATCCGTAAATCCACCGGTCGATGAACCAATGTCGAGCATGACAAGTCCATTCATTTCAAGGCCGAAATGACGGATCGCTTTTTCGAGCTTCAATCCGCCTCTGCCGACGTAGGGATGTACCGAGCCTTTAACTTTCAGCTCGGCTTCCCTTGGAATTTTCATGCCCGCCTTTTCGATTGGCTCATTATTGGCATATACCAGTCCAGCCATGATTGCAGCTTTTGCCTTCTCACGACTTTCATAATAGCCCTGCTCAACCAGCAGAACATCAATTCGTTCTTTCGGGAGTGACATGTCTGTCTCCTATCATGTAAATTTACGAAGGAAAACGTGTTTTCGGTATGCCGTAAGATGATTGAACAGCCATCTTGCGCAGTTCAGCACATACATTCTCAACGGTAAGACCCACTTCCTCACGTTGTTCCTTAATACTGCCATGCTCGATGAAGCGATCCGGAATCCCCATCAATTGTACATGAACATCATGCAGTCCCTGTTCTGCATAAAACTCCAGCACTGCACTACCCATGCTGCCTGCTTGGGATGTTTCTTCAAGTACAATCAATTTGGTGCCTCGAACAGCTAAATCACGTAACATTTGCTCGTCAAGAGGTTTCAAGAAACGAGCGTTGATTACGCCTGCTGTAATCCCTTCCCGTTTCACCATCTCTGCTGCTTCTTCTGCAAGCTGCACCATCGATCCTGAAGCGATGACAGCATATCCTTCGGATGGACGCAGTTGCTCCCATGATCCGATCGGAATCGGAACAAGTACATCATCCAGAGGTACACCGACCACATTGTTTCGTGGATAACGGTAAGCAATTGGACCTTCATTATAATCAAGCGCCGTTCTCATCATGTGGCGCAATTCATTTTCGTCTTTTGGCATCATCAGAACGATATTTGGAATATGGCGCATAAATGCCACATCATACACCCCTTGATGTGTTTCCCCATCCGGACCAACAAACCCGGCACGGTCAATAGCAAACATCACGTTCGCGTTATGTCGGCAAATATCATGTACGATCTGATCATATGCACGTTGCATAAACGTAGAATACACGGCAAAGACCGGTTTCAAGCCTTCCATAGCCAGTGCAGCACACATGGTTGCCGCATGCTGTTCTGCGATCCCTACGTCAATCATGCGGTCAGGAAATTCCTTACTAAAAGGAATGAGACCTGAGCCTGTAGGCATTGCTGGCGTTACAGCTACGACCCGCTTATCCTGCTTCGCAAGATCAATTAACGTTTGACCGAACACTTCCGTGTACATCGGTTTTCCCACAGCTTTCAGCACTTGACCGGATTCAATTTTGTACGGAGAAATCCCGTGCCACTTGTGCGAATCGGCTTCTGCTGGCTGATAACCTTTGCCTTTGGTAGTGAGCACGTGAACGAGCACAGGACCATCAACGTTATCTGCCTGTTTGAAGGTTTCAATCAATTTGGGAATATCGTGCCCATCAATCGGACCCAAATACGTGAAGCCCAGTTCTTCGAAAAGAACACCTGGTACCATCATATATTTGACACTATCTTTGATCCAGCTTGCCGATTTGGCCAAACGATCCCCAATAGCTGGGATTTTTTTGAGCATCCCCTCGACATCATCTTTCGCTTTCAGATAATGACGATCCGAACGAATCTTGCTCAAATATTTATGCATGGCTCCAACATTTGGAGCAATGGACATTTCATTATCATTCAGAATAACCATCAGTTTTCTCTGCTCATGACCGATATGATTGAGGGCCTCAAAAGCCATACCGCCTGTAAGCGCTCCATCACCAATCATCGCGATGACTTGATTGTCCTCACCCTTCAGATCACGTGCAAGGGCCATCCCCATCGCAGCGGACAATGAAGTACTGCTGTGTCCAGCTTCCCATACATCATGTTCGCTTTCGTTGCGTTTGACAAACCCGCACAGGCCATTATGTTGACGCAATGTATCAAAGCGATCCATACGCCCTGTCAGGACTTTATGCACATAAGCCTGATGCCCTACATCAAAAATCATTTTGTCTGCTGGACTGTTATAGCAGTAATGCAGGGCTACCGTGAGCTCAACCACGCCTAAGTTGGGTGCGAGATGCCCACCTGTAACAGACAGTTTCTCAATCAGAAACTGCCGGATCTCTGCCGATAAAAGGGCAAGATCATCCTGAGACATCGACTTTAGATCACTGGGTTGTTTAATTTGTGGAAGCAGCACGAGAATCTCCCCGCTTTCCTAGATTGTTTAGTTATTGTTGTAAATTGATATATACATAATGAATCAAATGACATTAAATCATTATAACATAAAAGAACAAGAATCATAATTTACTGCACTATACTCCCGATAACGAGCATTTCCGCCAGCAAGTTATTTAGAATTCTTCTCCATATGTATTCCCGCATCCACTCGGGACAGACTTTTTCCATCTACTCGGAAAAAGGACATTACATTCATTACACGGTTATACAGATTTTGAAACAGCACGTTTTATCAGAATCTAATGGTCTCGACGCATCAGGTAATCTGCAATTTCCAGCAATCTGGATGCATCAGGTAACTCAGCTCTTTCGAGTGCGTCTTTCGCAGATAGGGTAAGGGATTTCACCTCAGCTACAGAAGCCTCCATGCCAATAAAATAAGGATATGTTACCTTCTGCTGATTCACATCGCTCTGTGTTTTCTTGCCCATCTTCTGCTCGTCACCCGTCAGGTCGAGAATATCATCCTGAATCTGGAACGCCAGCCCCAGATCACGGCCAAACACACGCAACGCTTCCAATTGTCCTTCCGTTGCTCCACCGATTCGTGCTCCAGCAATGAGGGAGAAAACAATCAGGTCACCCGTTTTGTGCAAATGAATATATTGAAGCTGTGCAAGATCAGTCAATCCTTGCTCGCCTTCCATATCCGCAACTTGGCCGCCGACCATGCCTCTTGCTCCAGCAAGTTCGGACATGTCCTCTACGATGGACAGCAACGCATCTGCCGCTACACCGCTACGGCGTCCAGCTTGAACAATGCTATAAAAAGCATGGGTTAACAGCGCATCACCTGCCAATATGGCTGTTGCCTCACCATATACCTTATGATTCGTTAATTTTCCCCTGCGGTAATCATCATTATCCATAGCAGGCAGGTCGTCGTGGATCAGTGAATAGGTATGAACCATCTCCACGGCGCAGGCTACCGGCATTGCAGCTGTACGCTGTGCACCGAAGGCTTCCGCCGCAGCAACGACCAGAAGAGGACGAAGGCGTTTGCCTCCGGCCATGAGTGAGTACTGCATCGCATCCGTCAGCGATTGGGGTACATCCCAGTGATCGGGAAGCGTGTGTTTCAACGCTTCTGTCACCTCAGCTGTGACCTCTTCGAGATATGCTTGAAACGAAGGACGATTACTCATGGACTTCACCGCTCTCATCGTCAGCAGTTCCGAAAGGCTTCTTGCGAAGCTCTCCATCTTCTTCTACGATCATCTCGATCTTACGTTCCACTTGTTCCAGCTTCAAACCGCAAAGTTGCGAAAGCTTCATCCCGCGTTGAAACAGATCGATGGCCTGTTCCAACGGAACATCACCATGTTCCAGCTGACCTACGATGTCTTCCAATGCCGCCATTGCCTCTTCAAAATTCAATTCCGGTTCATTCGCCATGGGTATTGTCGTCCTCCTTCATTCCCCAAACCTGACAGTCCAGCTGTCCGTCTGTTAATTTAATCTTAATTGAATCTCCAGGCTGTACATCCTTCGTTGACTTGATCAATCGCTGTTCTTGCTCATCATAGACAAGGCTGTATCCCCGTGACATGACTTTAAGCGGGCTAAGCGCATCCAGATGCCGCACAGATGATTTCCACTGTTGCTGCTTCGATCTGGTTATAGACCTGATCGCAAGTTCCAGTTGTCTGCGTGCTGCCGCATTCTCACGGCGTGCTGCATTGACCTGCTCACGAGGATTAAATCGTTGCAGTGCTGCTCGTAGACGCTCCTGCTTCTCTCCTGTCCATTTCATACGCGTATCCACTGTTCTCAAAAGCCGTTGGTGCATCATATCCAGTCGTTCCGTATGCTGCATCAAGGTACGTCTTGGATGAACCAGCACTGGCGAGCGCTGTAATCTTGCGAGCCGTTCGCGATTATGTACAGCACGCTGACGCAAGCTATGCTGTAACTGGCGCTGACGTTGTCCGATCTGATCAAGCAACTCAGCTCGATTAGGTACAGCTAACTCCGCAGCTGCTGTAGGTGTAGCCGCACGCAAATCGGCTGCAAAATCAGCAATAGTGAAGTCCGTTTCGTGCCCAACCGCAGAAATGACAGGAATATCCGAAGCGACTATTGCTCTTGCCACAATCTCCTCATTGAACGCCCACAATTCCTCCAGTGAACCGCCTCCACGTCCAACGATAAGTACATCGGCTTCTCCCATCCGGTTCAGGTTGCCAATCGCTTTGACGATGGAAGGTGCTGCACCCTTGCCTTGAACCAGAACAGGATATAAAACAACTTTGGCAGAAGGGTACCTGCGCTGGAGTGTGATCATGATATCCCGCACTGCCGCTCCCGTCGGTGAAGTTACAACCCCGATGGTCTGTGGATAACGAGGGATCTGTCTTTTTCGCGAAGGTGAAAATAACCCTTCATCCTCAAGCTTTTTCTTCAGCTGTTCGTAAGCCAGATACAGACTTCCAATCCCGTCCGGCTGCATATGGGTAGCGTAGAATTGATACTGCCCATCTCGTTCATACACCGAGACATTACCACGAGCAATAACCCTTGCACCCTCCTTCGGTACAAAGGGTAATCGCTGGTTATGGGACGCAAACATAATCGACTTAATCCGGCTGTCCTTGTCCTTCAATGTAAAATACATATGGCCGCTGGAGTGATGTGTGAAGTTCGAAATCTCCCCGCGTAGCCAAACGTCCGACAGGACCTGATCCGATTCCAGTTTCATTCGAATATATCGGTTCAGGTCTTTGATGGAGTAGATCTTTTGATCTGCCACAGACAAAACCCTAGGCCAATCCGTGAGCGCGCTTGGCAGCGATCAATGTATTTTGCATCAGCATTGTGATTGTCATCGGACCAACACCACCAGGAACGGGTGTAATTGGACCAGAAACTTCTTTCACGCTCTCGAAATCAACGTCTCCTGCCAGTTTGCCATTCTCCAAACGGTTCATGCCGACATCAATAACAACTGCACCCGGTTTCACAAAATCAGCATCCACAAAATTGGCACGGCCGATGGCTACAACTAGAATGTCCGCCTGGCGTGTAATTTCTTTCATGTTGGCGGTACGGGAATGACACATGGTTACCGTTGCATTCTCGCGTTGCAGCAACAGCGATACCGGTTTGCCAACAATATTGCTTCTTCCGATGACTACCGCATGTTTACCTGACATTTCCAATCCAGTACGCTTGATCAGTTCAATTACACCCGCTGGAGTACATGGAAGCAGACTATCGTCTCCAATAACAAGATTACCAACATTGACTGGATGGAATCCGTCTACGTCTTTATCCACGGCAATTGCATCAATGACCGCTTTCTCTTCGATATGCTTCGGTAGTGGGAGTTGCACCAAAATTCCGTTAATGGATTGTTGATTATTCAGCTTGTCCACCAGCGCAAGCAGATCTTCTTGGGACGTATCTGCATCCAAGCGATGCACTTCGGAGTAGAAACCGAGGTCGTGACATGCTTTTTCTTTATTACGCACATATACTTGGGATGCCGGATCTTCCCCGACGAGCACAACAGCCAGACCAGGTACTACCCCCTGTTCGCTAAGCTGTTTTACTTCTGTTGTCATGCTTGCGCGGATCTCTTGGGATACTTCTTTACCGTTAATAATAGATGCTGTCATTGTACTCTCTCTCCCTTATGTGAATATAAATTTAGAGGTTGTTCAAAAAAACCGCTTTTGATTACGAAGGATACTGAAAACCGGTCCTTTTGAACACGCACTATAGTTAATCATAACTTAAGATAATTTTGCTTTAATGGCGTCAACTTCCTGAATCATGCGTCCAAGTACGCCATTGACGAACTTACCGGATTCTTCTGTACCAAAATATTTGGAAAGTTCAATTGCTTCATTGACAGATACTTTTGCCGGAATATCATCACGGAACACCATTTCATACGTAGACAGTCGTAGAATCTGGCGATCTACACGTGACAGACGGCTAATCTGCCAACCTTTCAAATAATCCACGAGCAGCCCGTCAATGGCTTCCTTATTGTTCCAGGCTCCTTGTACAATCTCAGTAACATAAGTACGCATTACATCTGCATCGCGGATAACTACTTCGGTTTCATTATCTTCAGCAGCTTCATTGATCAACATGTTTACAGCTTCTGCTGCACCCACCTCATTCATTTCCATCTGATACAGACTTTGTACTGCAATTTCCCTTGCCAAACGTCTTTTCATGTCCTGCCTCCTGCAGCGCTCCGTCTGGAGCGTCATCATGCTTATTTTATAATCCATGCATCCATCTCATCAAATCCTGTATCGGTTAGATCGATGGCTTACACGGTATTGTTATTGTTATCCCTTTTCACAAAAAAACCTGCAATACGTTTCCTCCAAAAAACGGGCAACCTAAACTACAGCTCTATTTTCGGAAGAAACATATTGCAGGGTTCAGGTAGGTCACTTAAACGGACGCCAGCGATCGCCCAGCCATTGTCCCCACTCCCTCCAGGGAATGGACGAACCCAGCTTCGAATCGCTCCGTCTGCCTAACGTATAACCGATGAACACCAAGAGTGCAAAGAACAACATATCCCAAAAACCGATCCATACATAAAGAAATCCAAAAAAGATGCCGCCGATAATTCCGGTAATTCGGCCTCTGTGACTATCCCAAATCTCTTTCCACAGCATCAGTGAAACTCACCTCATTCCACTCGACTCTTGTAGTTAGGCGACTGGGTCACATTAGCGATATACACCGTGACAAAAGAAACCGGGATGCCCGTAATCTCTTGTACATGATCATGAATCGCCTTTTGCAGATCAGAAGTCAGCGCAGGAATAGGTGTCTCACCATCCACTACTGCACGGATCATAATCTCCAGTCCTGACTCAACCACACGTATGCGTGCCTTGACATCACGTACTCCCCGGAAACGGGAAGTTGCCTTCAAACAGAGATTCTCAATCGTCTCCATCGAAATCTGTACATCACCAAACTCAGTACGTTGATCTACAGACGGCAACGATGCACGCTCACGCCGAACCGAGATGTAGAAAAATCGCAAACTCAGGATAAACAAAATCGCTGCTGCTATAACCGACGCAACAATAACGTTTTGTTCCTGCTGGTAATTCAATTCGTAAGGCAGCACACCGCTAATCAGAAGAATGACGGCTGCCGATATTGCTCCAACGCTTATGCTGTATATAAACAACAGAAGCCGATCCAGTATTTTAGCCACGAACTGCACAGCCTCCCTTGCTCACTAACATTACTTAACCTGTTCAATAGCAAAAATCAGATCCTCATCCAGCTTTCGCTATAATGAAGACCTGTCCAAGACGGGATAACCCCCGGCAGATGATGCCGGGGGAATCTGTCTTCTTTTATTTTACGCGCTGACTGTTCAGGTCGATCTCTTCCACTTTCTCGGTGCTCTTGAACTGAACGTCATGAATGTGCACATTCACTTCATTAACATTCAAGCCTGTCATGTTCTCGATGGAACGTTTCACGTTCTGTTGAATCTCCGTAGCCACCTGTGGCAGACGGTATCCGTACTCGATAATTACGGAAACATCAACTGCAGCTTCACGTTGGCCCACTTCAACTTTAACGCCTTTGGAAAGGTTTTTGCGACCAAGCAATTCAGCAAATCCGCCAGCGAATCCGCCACTCATGCCTGCAACACCTTTCACTTCAAGGGTTGCCAATCCAGCAATCACTTCAATAACTTCAGGTGCGATCTGGATTTCACCGATATCCGTTCGTTCAAATTCAGTCGGTAGTGTACTCATAACTGTTCAACACACCTTTCGCGAGATAAGTTTGCGGCCATCCGTCAGGGCGCTGGACTCAGGTTAATCAACCTTCAGAACCCTTCCGGTCCGGCTTTACCGGAACTCCTGCAAACATCCGCGAGATGCGGGCTTATCCTTTGCAGGAGACATGCGCTCTTATTATTACATACTATATCATTTGGGCTACATTATGACAAACAAGCCCAATATACCTTTTAAATCTCGTTTTCTTCAAGAAATTTGATATCAAAGTCACCACGAATGAACGTTGGGTGCTCCAGCAATTTCTGATGGAAAGGAATAGTTGTAGATATGCCTTCAATTGCAAATTCCCCAAGCGCACGCTTCATCTTGGCAATCGCCTCTTCACGATTCGCTCCCCACACGATCAATTTTGCGATCATGGAGTCATAGAAAGGTGAAATGGTATAACCCGGATAAGCAGCACTATCTACACGAACGCCAGGTCCTCCCGGTGCAAGGTAGAATCCGATTTTGCCTGGTGATGGCATAAAGTTACGGTCCGGATCTTCTGCATTGATACGACATTCAATGGACCAGCCATTGATAACCACGTCTTCCTGACGGAATGAAAGTGGGTTGCCTTCCGCTACCGAGATCATCTCACGGATCAGATCCACGCCAGTAACCATCTCGGTTACCGGGTGTTCTACCTGAATACGCGTATTCATCTCCATGAAATAGAACTCGCCATTCGGGCTGAGCAGGAACTCCAATGTACCTGCTCCCGAGTAATCCACAGCAAGGGCAGCCCGTACCGCAGCTTCCCCCATCAATGTACGCACGTCTTCGGAGAGGATCGGACACGGAGCTTCCTCTACCAATTTCTGGCGACGACGCTGAACCGAGCAATCACGCTCTCCCAAATGTGCTGCATTTCCGTGTTTATCAGCAATGATCTGAATTTCCACGTGTTTCATACCTGTCAGGAATTTCTCCAGATATACACCTGCATTGCCAAATGCCTTTTGTGCTTCCTGCTGAGCAGCGGTAATCTGCTTAATCAGCGTTTCTTCATCTTCGGCAATACGAATTCCCTTACCTCCGCCACCAGCAGTAGCTTTGATAATGATAGGATATCCGATATCTCTAGCAATCATGATGGCTTCATCCATATTTTCAACAAGGCCGTCTGATCCAGGAATAACAGGTACTCCTGCATCTTTCATCGTTTGTTTGGCAACAGCCTTGTCTCCCATTTTGGTAATGGCTTCGGGTGAAGGCCCGATGAATGTAATGTTGCAAGAACCACAGATTTCTGCAAAGTCAGCATTCTCCGCCAAAAAACCATATCCAGGGTGGATTGCATCACATTCCGTCAGTGTGGCTACACTCATCAGGTTTGTGAAGTTGAGGTAACTGTCCTTAGACAGTGTCGGTCCGATACAATAAGCCTCATCTGCAAGACGAACATGTAGAGAATCCTTGTCCGCTTCCGAATAGACAGCTACCGTTGAGATGCCGATTTCACGGCAGGCACGAATAATACGTACCGCAATCTCTCCACGGTTCGCAATCAGTATTTTTTGAAATTTCATTTCGTTTTGTCCTCCTTCGAAGCTCATGCGGTTAGCTGTTAACCAGCTATAACGGTTATTCCGGTTTCACCAGGAAAAGGGGCTGCCCATACTCGACCAGCTGTCCGTTCTCAACCAGCACTTCAACGATTTCTCCCTTGATGTCCGCATCAAGCTCGTTCATCAGCTTCATAGCTTCGATGATACATACTGTTGTTTTCTCAACAACTTTATCACCAGCGCTCACAAAAGGACCCGCTTCCGGCGAGGAAGCTCTGTAAAAAGTACCTACCATCGGAGATACAATTTTATGTAAATGACTTGTAGTATCGACCTGCGGAGCAGCTTCACTTACCACTGCGGCCGGCTGTACTTGCGGAGCAGCAATCATTTGCGGTTGCACAGCAGCTGCTTGAACATACTCCGTTTTGCCCGGTTTGCGGATCGATAACCGTGATCCTTCATTTTCAATTTCCAATTCTTGAACGGAACTTTCATCTACCAGTTTAATCAGTTCTTTGATTTCACTCAATTTAAACATTTCCATTATTCACTCCTTCGGCATCATGCCAGTCTCACTAGGACGGTCATATGGCTTTATGTATTATATCATAATCATTAAAAATGGAAAGAGCCCGAGAGTACAACCAGCTCCCGGGACTGCATTTCCATGATTTGGATTACTGTTCTGTGACGTATTGCACGCTGATTTTGTTCTGTGAAACCGCCAATTCTTTCATGACCAGATCCACAATGGACACCGCCTGTTTTACATCCAGTTTGTCACTGAGGACCACAACTTTATACTTGTCGGCATCTTCTTGAACGATCGCATTAGCGAACTGTTGAGAGAGTGTCTCCTCAATGCCAGTGATTTTAGCTTCTTTTTCTTCAAGTGTACGGAGCTGCTCCGTTGCTTTGGCATTCTCCTCTGGTGTTTTACTCAAGTCACCTGCCACGGTCATCAGTTCCTCATACTTGCGATTGTTGCTCTCTTCACGCTGCCATTGGTAGTTCTGGAACTGGCTGCTTGCAGATGCTGTCGTATTCTGCTCTTCCATTTCCTTGAGGACTTCCTCATCTGTCTTGGTTGCAGTGCCGCCTGCCTGACCGTCTGTCTCGGGTGTAGTTGTTGCGCCTTTTTCGGTCTCTTTGTTGGTTTCTTTGCCTGCCTCACCCTTATTCTCGCCTGGTTCGACAGCAGGTGTTTTCTCTGCATTTCCAGCTTCTTTACCTTCCGTAGCCGCCGGTTCTTCCACAGCGCCAGCCGCACTTGGATCATTTTCAACTTCGCCGCTATTTACCACTTCATTCACAACCAAACCTTCTGTAGGATCAAGAATGCCTGCCGTCTCCTTGGCTTCCCCTTGCTTGATTCCATCCACTTGCTGACTGTCAGCCACCGGCGCGTTGACTGGACCGGAATCCTCAGTGAACAGATAATACGCGGACAAAATGACCATCAGACTCAGCATGGAAACGAGCCATACCGTTTGACGTTTGTTATTCATTAGAACTTCCTCCTCAAATTGGCTTCAATCTTATGAGAATTGAATCTTGTGATTCAACACATCAGATTAGTCTTGTTTGCGTGGTACAACCGAGATCCGGTAGGCTGCCACATTCAGTCCTTTTTCCACAGCATCGGTTATCAGGTCCTTCACAACCTTGTTCTCTGCACCCCTCGCAACAACAAGCACCCCACGGATCTGCGGTTTGAGCTTTTTGGTCACTATGGGTGTCTGATCCCCTGATATTTCGTACGTAATAATCTCGCCATCACGGGTATATTGCGTCATATGTCGCTTGCCCCCGCTAGCATCGGTTTCTTCGGTAAGTTGCTGAGAATCCTTCACATTCCGCTGAACGACCAATTCTTCTGTGGAATCCACGGTAACCATCACATCAACCGTTCCCACACCAACAATGTTTTCCAGCACACCTTTGATTTTGTCTTCAAATGCAATTTCGATCGCCTGAAAAGGATTCTGTTCCGACGGATCACTCTGTATGGATGCCATGGATGTTGTCGGGTCCGGTGGTTCCCGACCGATATTTTCGGAATCAATTTTTTTGACATTGACGAAGGAATTGAACAGCATGATTCCCACCCCGATCAAACCAAGGATAATCAGCCAGCGGAAGGTTTGACTTCGCCTTGCCCCACCCTCTCCGCCACCCATCCAGGTTTCCATCTTTTTGAACCATTGTTTCATCGGACACCCTCCTTCTCAGAGCACTCCAGCACTTTTGGGTTCTGTCACTTGAACGTTGTTCGCATCAACATCCCACTTTTCAGTCAACAATGTAATAATCTGCACCGCATGTTCGGACCTTGTGGATGTCTCACCTTGCTGCTTCGTCTCATCTGTCTGATCACGTATAACAGGTTCGGAAGACGCTTCATTTCCATCACGTTGCCCTCTACTCACATCAATCTGAACATCAGGCACTTCAATCTGACCGATCTGGATGGGCTGCTGTATTTGATGTGTTTCATCCTTCTCGGATTCTGTGTTTGTTCTAAATATGGGTTGTGTATTTGCAGCGACTTCTTGCTGCCCTGCCTTCACTTCTCCTCCTGCATCCTCTCCGGCCATCTCGACCAATACACGCTGGATTACAGGCAGTTCGACTGATGAGGCAGCTTCCATCTCGGTTTCATATTTACTCATGGTCAGCTGTACCTCTACGGATTGAACCCTCGCTCCTGTTGTTTCTTCAATCTGGCCTTTCATGACATTAGCCAGTTCTTTCGCTGTCCATTGTAAGGATTGTTCCTGTTCATTGGATTGCAGCCGCTTGCCCTGAGCTAATATCTGTTCGAGTGTTGCATTCCCATCCGATGGAGCATCCATTGCCGACATTGCCCGTTTCAGTTCGCCAACCGGATCACTTTTGAGCAGCTTGGTTATGGGTGATAAAAGGGTCAGCAGGATGAGAAGGCTCAGCACAAGCTTGACATAACGTTCCATGGATCGATTGGGTAACAGCATATCCACAAAAGTCGCCAGCAGAACGATCATGATCAATTCCTGGAGCCAGTTGCTCAGCCACCCCATCCTTTCCATCCCCTTTCTTGCCAACATACATTCAGCGCATCATGACAGTTAGATTGCCCGCGGTCAGCAAGATGGTAATTGCCAGAAAAAACATCAGCCCGACGGCTGCGAGCGCCGCAAATACGTAGATCATACTCTTGCCGATGGCCTGAAGGCATCCTACAATCGGGGTGTCTCCAAGCGGTTGCATAATGGCACCAGTTACGTTGTATATCAAGGCAAGAGCCAGGATCTTGAGTGCCGGAAAGGCACATAGAAACAAAATGATGATCACTCCGGTGAGTCCAATCGCATTTTTGACAAGTAAAGAAGCTGTAATTACCGTATCCGTCGCATCCGCAAATGTTCTGCCCACGACAGGGACAAAGTTGCCTGCGATGTATTTGGCGGCCTTCAGGCTAACTCCATCCGCTACGGAGCCCGATGCTCCCTGAACCGAGATTACACCCAGAAACATCGTCAGCAGGATACCCAGCAGTGCCACACTAATATTGCGGAGGAGGTCTGCCAGCTGTGTCAGCTTGTACTTGTCAGACAATGAACTGACGAGATGCAGAACAGCTGAGAAGAAGAGTAACGGGAATACCAGCAAGTGAATCAATGTACTCACCAGATGAATCATGAAAATGATGAGTGGATGTGTCACGGAGACGGTGATGACATTACCCATGGACGCGAGCAGTGTAAATAACAAGGGAACCATGGCCATCATAAAGTTGATCATGCCGGTAATGGCATCCTTGGCGTATCCAATCGCCACACTGAAGCTGTTGATTGCAATGATGATGATGACCATATAACAGATGGAATAGGCGATTTTGCTAATATTATTTTTCTCAAATGCGGTCTGAAGCGTCTCCAGAATCATGCTGAGTACGCTTAACATCACAATTGTGACCAGAAGCTTGCCATTATATAAAATTTCATGCAGCATGAAGGTTCCTATCGCTACAAACACCGATTTCAGGCTGAACCCTTCATTGCCGGGGATTAACATATCCATGAAGGAAGGGGTCTTCCCATCCGGGAAGAAACCACCGTATTGTTGCATCAGTTGATCCCAGTATTTCTCCACCTGATCCTTGGGAAGCTGATCGGCCTGCTGCTCCATCCACTCACCGGAAGGCGAGGTTGCAGTAACCTGTCCCAGGATACCAAACAGAAAACAGAGCATCAGCACAACCGTAAGGCGCCACTGCGGCTTATGATGCATTGATTTCATATGAAGTCCGCACACCCTTTCTACACCGGCATCAGCTTCATGACGGTTTCGATAATAATGCTGATGATCGGTATAGCAAGTACAAGGATCAGTACCTTACCAGCCAGTTCGATCTTGGACGCAATGCTCTCCTGACCTGCATCCCTGACAATCTGTGCGCCAAATTCAGCGATGTACGCTATGCCAATAATTTTCAGCACCGTTTTCAGATAGATACTTTCCATGCCTGAATTCTCGGCAAGCCGCTTCAACACTTCGATGACTGCACCGATTTTGCCAATCAACAACATGAAGATGACAATGCCGGTCGCGGCAGCAATCAGAAAGGCAAACATCGGTTTCTGTTCCTTAATGACCAGAATGAGCACTGTTGCGATGAGCGCCAAACCTACAACTTGGATAATTTCCACAGGTCACCACCATCCGGCTTCATGACCGTTTTTCATTGAAAAAGAAATATCGATTTGATCTCTTGTAGCAGGCTGTCCAGCATACGGACCACCATGAACAATACAACGACAAATCCGATTACGGTCACCCAGTGAGCCATATCTTCCTTTCCCATTTGTTTCAGCACCGTGTGAATCATGGCGATAATGATTCCGATACCCGCAATTTGAAAGATTGCGTTCACTTCTAGATTCATGACCTTGGCACCTCACTATCCCGGCTATTTCAGAAGATCAGAATGACGATTAACGCTCCGACAAGCATCCCGAGGCTTCGGCTCATTCGTTCATATTTCATTTGATCGGCCTGGGCACGGGATTCCTCATGCATTAGTTGTTGAATGGCTAACGATATATGTTTGGTCTGATCCTGACGGTCACTTGTGCCAAGGCTGAAGCTTAATTGCAGCATCACTTCCTTCTCGTCAGCCTTCATGGCCGATCTTCCCCACGCCAGATCCACGCCTGACTGCAGACTTTCCCGGGCAGTGAGTCCATGAGGAGGTTCCATCTGTGTAGCTGCATGAAGAAACAGCGTCTTTACAGGTTCTTTGGTCTGTGCTCCCATCTTGCCCATGGCATCGGGAAGTGGAGTGAGCCCATAGTTAATCTCCGTCATTAGTCGCTGGAGGGCTGCAATGAGTTCTCGCAACTGTCTCGGTCTTAATGCATACTGTCTGGCCTTGTAAAATCCGGCGAGGGTGCTCGCTAACAGAATAATTACCGCACCAAACATGTTAACCAAAGGCTTCACCTCCTGCCCCGGTCTGCTGCAACCCACGCATTTTGCCATCAGCCAGCCGAAAGGTCATGCCCCGGCTCGTCCGTTGCAGCTGGACATAACGTTGAAACATCTGCTCCGTAATTAAGGTTCTGAGGGCGGGTCTTGCCGACAGCTCCGATAGGTCACGACCATGAGCAGTCGCAATCACTGAGACTCCTGCATGCAGGGCTTCCATCACCGCCTCGGCATCCTCCGGACGACCGATCTCGTCCACAATCAGGACATCGGGCGACATGGAGCGAAGCATCATCATCATGCCCTCAGCCTTCGGACAACCGTCCATCACATCTGTTCGAGGACCTACGTCGAAGCCAGGTACTCCTTTGTAGCTACCAGCTATTTCGGACCTTTCATCTACAATGCCCACTTTCAGACGCGGACGTATTCCCTGAACCAGTTCAGTTCCCCCTGTAAGCTTTGTACCACTGCTAATTTGTCTCGCCAGATCTCGCAGCAACGTCGTTTTCCCTTGTTGTGGTGGTGATAGGATCAACGTGTGCAGGACCTGTCCGCTCTTCATATCGAGAAGATAAGGAAGGATACGATCAGCCACTCCATGTACCTCACGGGCTACCCGAACGTTAAACCCGTTGATGTCACGCAGGTATTCGACACGCCCACCGCTCAGTACCGTTCGGCCAGCAAGTCCGATTCGATGTCCTCCAGGTATGGTGATGAACCCTTTACGCAGTTCCTCTTCCAATGTATAAAGTGAATGGTTACTGATCAGGTCCAGCAACCTGTGCGTCACTTCTTTCTGAGGAACATACGCTTCTTCAGGATTCCCGGTCGGACAACCTTGAGGTGTCAGGAAGTGGTATGTGTTGCCTGCATTAATCTCCAGGGGTCTGCCTTCACGAATACGTACTTCCTCCACTTGTTCCAATAGAGCGGGTGGCATTCTTCCAAGAATGGTTCGGATCGGTTCCGGAAAAAGTTCCCTCCAGTTCACCTTCATGAGTAGGCTCCTCCAACCTTGAGATCATTTGGTTCACACTTCTGGCGCTTGTTCATATCTCAAGTTTATGCCTGTACATTTAATTTATGACGCTGAAATCTATCAATTCTTCAGAATACGGTTGAGAGTTGAAACCATAGATGCACCTTCTGTTCTAGGCACCCGTCTAGATGTGCATGCATATAGTATTTGCAGATAGGTAAGTTCCATTTCGGTTCAAAACAGAACTACCGATCCCCAGATACAGAAAGGAGTTGTGGGGAGTGCGAGTTGATGTCGTTGGCAATGTGAATGAAGTACGTACCATTGATATTGCGGGGCGAAGTGCAGTTGTCATTGATGTATTGTGTACGACCAGTACGATTATTACGGCTCTGGAGTATGACGCTTCCGCTGTGATTGCCGTAGAGACCGTTCCACAAGCCAAACAAATGGAAGTGAAAGATTGCATTCGAGGCGGGGAACGTTTTGACAAAAAAATCACCGGATTCGAGGTGGGGAATTCCCCCTATGAATATATGACTGAGGACATTGCAGATAAAACAATCATACTGACCACAACCGATGGAACCCGAGCCTTGATTAAAGCTTCCCGGGCGAAACATGTACTAGCTGGATCATTTCTCAATGTCAGGGCTGTCGCAGCAGTTCTCTGCCAACTTCAACGAGATGTATTGCTGTTATGTGCGGGGAATCAGGATGAATTTGCACTGGAGGACGCCTTGTGTGCTGGATGTATCATCGACGAACTGCACCGGCAATCCTGTTCTCCCCTCCAACTAAACGATCTCGGCATAGTACTTCATCAGGCGGTATCCCAATGTCAAGAGAGCATCCCGGAGCTGGTTCAGGGATCTGTTAGCGGGCGTAGGCTTGAAAAGTTAGGCAGGGTTCATGACATTTCATATTGTTCTCAATTAAACTTGCTGGATTGTGTTCCCGAGATGGGGGAGGGGAACCTCATGCAACCTTATAGAGGCATACGTGGCGGAAAGATGTTCAAGTTGATGTGAGAATTGCCATGAGAAAAACAAAAAAAGGTGTACTGCTGCCCGTTGGCAACAGTACACCTTTGCTAATTTACATACACAGAAGATACTTATCTGCGATCTTGAGGTCCACCGATAACGGCTTGCTCGGCAGTGTCGAGATCATATGCTGTATGCAATGCCTTAATGACGTCATGCAGCTTATCTCCGTCAATAACACAAGATACTTTGATCTCGGAAGTGCTCACCATCTTGATACTCACGCCTTCAGCGGAAATAACTTTGAACATCTTCGCAGCTACACCTGGGTGACTGACCATGCCTGCACCAACAATGGAGATTTTAACGAGGTTCTCCTCAGATGTGACTTCACGGTAAGGCAAGCGGCTGTGAAGGCCTTCAATGACACGTAATGCGTTCTCACGATCAGACAGCGCCACAGAGAACGAGAAGTCCGCTTTGCCATCCATCACTCCGCTCTGAACGATAATGTCCACATCCAGCTGATTGGATGCAAGCGCACCAAATACTTCGGCCAGAACTCCTGGTACATCCGGCACACCCAGAATACTGATGCGAGCCACGTTTTTGTCATAGGCAATACCACTAACCACTACGCCTTGTTCCATTGCTGCTTCCTCCTTCACAACCGTTCCTTCATTATGGTTAAAGCTGGATCTTACAATTAAAGGTACACCGGAATGCTTCGCGTACTCTACTGCACGCGGATGCAGAACCGCTGCTCCCAAATTAGCAAGTTCCAGCATTTCGTCATAGGATATTTCCTTCAGCTTGCGCGCAACCTTAACGATCCGCGGGTCCGTAGAATAGATTCCGTCTACATCCGTATAGATCTCACACGCATCAGCCTTAATTGCTGCCGCCAGCGCTACAGCTGTTGTATCCGAACCACCACGACCCAGCGTTGTGATCTCGCCGTCTTCCGTCATGCCCTGGAAGCCTGCAACAATAACAATGTTGCCCTCGGCAAGTGCTGCATTCACACGGTCAGGTTGAATATCATGAATACGTGCCTTTCCGTGAACCGGCTCTGTGCGGAATCCCGCTTGCCAGCCCGTAAACGATACTGCCTTACGTCCAAGCGCTTGAATAGCCATCGATAACAAAGAGATAGAAATCTGTTCTCCTGTCGTTAAGAGCATATCCATCTCACGAGCAGGCAGATCACTATTCAGTTGTTTTGCCTGATCAATCAAATCATCTGTTGTATCCCCCATGGCCGAAACCACGACTACACACCGATGTCCTTCATCAGCTTTTTCTACAACACGTCCGGCTACACGCTTCATGCGTTCTGTATCTCCGACCGAGCTGCCCCCAAATTTCATGACGTACAATGACAACGCAAATCCACTCCCTACCTTGTGCAGTATGCATAATTAATGTCCATCGTCATTATTCTCTACAAGAAATGACTTTAACCCAGTATATTACGAAAGCGCCTGATAGGCTAATCTTTTTTCGAAAAAACCCTCTGCCAAAGGAATGGCAAAGGGTTGTTAATACGTTTTATAGCTTACAGCTTGTGAAAGTTACGCACGGGAAGAGTATTTACCTTCACGTGTGTCAATCAGGAGAACGTCACCTTCGTTAATGAACAAAGGAACCTGTACGTTCAAGCCTGTTTCCACTTTTGCATTTTTGGTAGCGCCTTGTGCAGTGTTACCTTTAACACTTGGCTCAGTCTCGATGACTTTCAACTCAACGCTTGTTGGCAAGTCGATTCCCAGGATTTCACCTTGGTAGCTAACAATCTTAACGACCATGTTTTCTTTCAGGAAGTTCAATTCCCATTCCAGTTGATCACTAGTCAATGTGAACTGATCATACGTTTCGTTATCCATGAACGTGTGCTCTGTACCGCTTGCATACAGGTAGGATACGCCACGGTTTTCGATGATGGCACGACCAATAGTTTCGCCTGCACGGAATGTTTTTTCAACGGTGTTACCGTTTCGCAGGTTTTTCAATTTGGAACGTACGAAGGCAGCACCTTTACCTGGTTTAACGTGTTGGAAATCAAGCACGGTATAGATATCGTTATCTACTTGCACGGTCAAGCCTGTTTTAAAATCGTTTACTGAAATCACAAAAAATCCCTCCTGATATGGTTAAAAAGTAGGTGATATAAGACGATGGGTTAATGTTATATGTAAAATGAGCCCAAGAAAGGCCACCTCGTTCACTTTGATTGCAGTACCATCCTCCGATCGCTGTTATCCCCAGATTTTTTTGATCCCATTATCAATGGGAAAATCCGGTGATAAAGGCGAACGCTTCGCTTCTTCAGATTGGTTCTGCACTCTCCGTTATGGTGAAATTTCTTATTTTCAATTTAAATAACACATTAAAAATCGTCTTATATCCCTGTGGCTGTAATTTAGCCGATTACGGTGAACTTCTTGTCCGACTTCGTGAGAATATGAATACCCGTCTCGGTAATCACTACGTCATCCTCGATACGCACGCCGCCAAGCCCATCAATATATATACCCGGTTCAACGGTAACAACCATACCCGGTTTCAATACATCGTCGCTAAGCTTGGACAAGCGAGGAGCTTCGTGAACTTCCATACCCAGACCGTGGCCTGTGCTGTGTCCGAATTGATCTCCATATCCGTGACCTGCAATGATATCACGAGCCAATGCATCTGCTTCCCGTCCGGTCATACCCGGTTTCAGGTTCTCCAGCGTATGTAACTGAGCTTCCAGTACAATGTCATAAATTTTGCGCAGTTCAGGTACAGGTGTACCTGTTGCAATGGTACGTGTCAGATCTGAACAGTATCCGTCCAAAAGTGCACCAAAGTCAAATGTAATTAACTCATTCTGTCCGATGACCTTGCTGCTCGCTACACCGTGAGGCATAGCAGAACGTTCACCCGAAGCTACAATGGTGTCAAACGAAGAGGACGTTGCTCCATGTTTGCGCATGAAAAACTCCATCTCCAGATCCACTTCACGCTCCGTCATTCCTGGTTTTGCAAACTGCAAAACGTGGCTGAACGTGGCATCCGCCAGATCTGCTGCTCTCTGCATGACCGCGATCTCATCTTCATCCTTGAACATACGAAGTTGTTCCACGATCCCGGATACAGCTTTCAGTTCAATAGATTGAAGTGCTTCAGCATAAGCGGAATGCGTGCCAAATGTGACACTATCCTGCTCGAAGCCCACTTCTTTGATATTCGCGGATGTCAGCAATTCGCGCACCGTATCCATCGGCTTAGCTCCATGCTCCACAACGGTAAATCCTTTGGCTTGCTGAGGCGCTTGTGACATGTAACGGAAATCAGTCAGCAGATATGCATCCTGTTCCGTAATCAGCACATATCCTGCCGAGCCTGTAAAACCCGTCATATAACGACGGTTAATCGGGTTTGTAATCAGCATTGCAGTGAGTTCATGCTCACGCATGGCTTCACGCAACTTATTTACTCGTTTGTTTTCCATCGGTAACCCTTCTTTCTCTCACATTCCCGGGTTCCCGGCTCAGGTTTGTTTGTCCAGATGACGCACAAGAGCCAGCAATCCCAGTTCATAGCTTACTTCGCCAAATCCGGCAATCTGCCCGATTGTTTCCGCTGCAATCACTGAATGATGTCTGAACGCTTCGCGTGCATGAATGTTGGATAGATGTACTTCCACCGTAGGGACTTTTACAGCATTGATTGCATCACGTATAGCATAGCTATAATGGGTAAATGCTCCGGCATTCAGTATTATTCCGTCTGCCTCACCCAACGCTGCATGAATGCGGTCAATGATGTCCCCTTCATGGTTCGATTGATAAAAAGCGATGGAGACGCCAAGTTCATCAGCCTGTCTGCGAATTTTGTCTTCAATATCCTTCAGACTAAGCGTTCCATAGATGCCCGGTTCACGTACACCAAGCATGTTCAGGTTCGGACCATTGATCACAATAATTCGTTTCATCGCTGCTCCACCCTCTCTGCAAATAACCATCTGCTATTTTAACACAGCCATTGCCGGATTGAGAAGCTTTTTTGCGCTATGCCCCCGCTTGCTCCGGCTCGCGTTTGCGTTCGTCCGTGTACTCCATGGCTACCGTGTAACCAATGAACAGCCCCCATAACAAAAAGAAACAGAGTTCCGTGATGATCGAATCCCATGTTAAACCGTTCAAAGGTTTCATCATCCCCAGTTTTGGTCCGACCAGTATGAAGAGAATCAGCCACCAGACGATTCCATACACCATGCCGGGTAACGGCCCTTTCAGTTTTCTAATCGTGAACGTGTAAAGCAAGGATGCCAAGATGGAAAAGACGATAAAAAACAGCCAGCCTGTCAAGTGTCCTGCTGCGGTATATATATATTCATGTTTGAAAAAAGGCTCGGCCAGAAATCCGACAGGTACAATCGTAAAATGCAACAGATAGAATAGCCAATGCAGCCCGCCCCAGATAAAACCGGCAAAGAAGCCAAGCTCTAACGCAAAGGAAAATGGCTTGGTGTAGTAGTGTGCTTGACCTTGCCTCTGGGTAGGGCGCCTGCCCTTGTCTTTTGGCTGCCGCTCATTGGGACGTTGACCTTCATCTTGTGATGTATTTTCATGCTTACGTTCTGTCATCGATATTCTCCTTCATTCAGTTGATAATCCCGCATTATGCCTCGAATTTCCGCTCCGATTCTACGAGGTAGTATGTTCAAAACAGGACAATCTTAACAACATCCTTCAAGGTTTGACTCACAAACTAGAAATTGGTCTTAAAATTCGATACAATAGGGTTATTAAACTGCCTTTGATCGCGAAGGCCTAGAACAGAATAGGAAGGTGAATAATTTGCCTCAACAATCCAAGCCTGTCAGCTATGGGGGGCAAGCTGTCATTGAAGGCGTAATGTTCGGTGGGAAACATGTCAACGTTACAGCTGTTCGTAGAAAAGACGGCGAAATTACGTATCTGGAAGTTCCCAAGCAAGACAAGTCCTGGGTCACGAAATTGCGGCGGATTCCTTTATTACGCGGAATTGTCAGCATTATAGATTCAAGTGTCAAAGGTAGCAGACATCTCAATTATTCTGCTGACGCCTATGCTGATGATGAACTGGAACCGGAAGAGAAAGCCAAGCAAAAAGAGAAAGAAGGTTCGGGCTGGAGCCTTAGCATGATTATTGGTGTGACCGCCGTCGCCATTCTTTCATTCCTTTTTGGTAAAGTTGTGCTCACATTGCTTCCTGTTGTTATCGAGAATTTTCTATTCAAAAATGCATTCGACAATCAGTTTTTGCATAATTTACTGGAAGGCGGCATTAAGCTGATCCTGTTACTCGCTTATCTGTGGTTAATCTCACAGACGCCGATGATTAAACGTCTCTTCCAGTATCATGGAGCGGAACACAAAGTGATCAGCGCACATGAAGCTGGTGAAGAACTGACACCGGAGAACGTGCAAAAGTACAGCCGACTGCACTACCGCTGCGGAAGCAGCTTCATTATGTTGACTGTCATTATTGGAGTGTTTCTATACTCTCTCTTCACGTACGATAACCTCTGGGAACGGATGGGTCAGCGTCTGTTGTTATTGCCAGTTGTGCTAGGCATTTCTTTTGAACTGTTAAAGCTCACGAATTCGGTACGTGATATTCCTGTACTGCGTTATCTCGGATACCCGGGATTGTGGCTGCAATTGCTGACAACAAAAGAACCGACCAACGAACAGGTAGAAGTATCCATTGCTTCGTTTAACCGTATGCGTGAGTTGGATGCCAAGCTTGCCAATGTCTCTGCTACGTCAGAAGTACCTGTTGCAACACTCGATCCTGTGAAAGGGTGAATGATATGAACAAGCAGGCAATCTTATTTTGGACGTTCATCGCACTAGCTGCTGTTGGAGTCTTGACTTGGCTGGGGAATGCTAGTCCATCCAGGATCATTATTCCTCTGGTCGTGTTCGGAGCCGTATTCCTGCTGTACAAATATCCGCCTCGTCGCTGGGCAAGCAAAACCAAATCACCAAAGATTAAGCCGTCGGCACGAACCATGGCGAAAGTCAATGCACAGTCCAGTGCCAGAAAGAGCAGCGGCTCTTCAAAGAAGCGTAAGGATTATCCTTTCCAAGTGATTCAGGGACAAAAAGGTAAAAGCGATGAAGATATACCGAAATTTCACTAATATCGACTGAACATACAAAAAAGCAGTTCTCCCAACATGCGGAGAATTGCTTTTTTCACGTTTATACAGGAATCAGAGGTGGAACTTCTGCTTGTTTCTTGCGCAATTCTTTTCTTTGTTTGTCCAGCTGTTCACCATACATTTTCATATTCCATCCGTTGAAAAATTCGTTCCCTGCGGTAGCGCCTGATCGATATAAGGCTGTGCTGTCCTGTAACGATAGATGAAATTGCGTCGGTTTAATGCCTAGCGTTGGTATCTTCACTGTCCGAAACCGGTTAATCTGTTCGATATAGCGTTCATCATGTGCTGTGAGCATCGTCTCTACAAGGGCCTGAAGCATGCTTAGCGGTCCTTTAATCCGGGCAGGTTCTACTTCCGTCTTCCCTACCATTTTGAATCCGACAACCGGAATAACGTCTCCTCCTCGTTCCGAGCGATCACCATCGAAGAGCCACAACGGGAAATTGCTAAGCAATCCACCATCCACGACATAAACGAACTGATCTTGAAAAGGAAGCCCTTTGGAGAATACCGGCGACTTGCGTATGACTACCGGATCGAAAAAATACGGGATACTGCAACTCATACGTACCGCCTTTGCAACATCCAGCTTCGCAGGGTCAATGCCGAACCGCCGAATATCGTCTGGCAACACCAGAATGGTCCCATTGGATATATCGGATGCGGTAATAAGCAACTTGCCTAGTGGCAAGTCAGCGAATGTGCGAATCCCTTTTTGCTCCAGCATCTTGCGAATCCATGATTCCAATGCCTCCCCCGAATACAAACCTTTCTTCAAGAACAGCCTCGCTGCGGGGCCAATCCATCGGGTATTAAATATGGGGGAACGACGCAGCAATGAAACAAAGGGTGTATTCTCGATAATGACTTTCATCTCTTCGGCCCGGTAACCCGCCGCTAGCAGAGCAGCTACAATGGAGCCGGATGATGTGCCAGCCACCCGATTGAACTGAATGCCACAATCTTGAGCACCCTGCACAGCACCCGCAAGCGAGATTCCTTTGACGCCTCCACCTTCAAACACCGCGTTAATTAACACAACAAAACCCCCGTTCTCCAGGCAGCCACGTTTCTACTGCCACTCTATGAGAACAAGGGTTTGTCTTATAACTGTATCGTTAAAATGTTCTAGAGACCATAGTACGCTTTTAATTTGGCAATTACGCCGAGAGGATTCTTCGTCAGGTGTTGTGAACTAAAGAAAATATCCCCTTTGACCGAACCATACTTCTTGTTGTAGTTCAGCTGATCGATGATCTCCTGTGAAGTCTGCCAGCCAATTTCCGGCGTACCTAACTTATAAGGAGAGTGACCGATATACAATTTTACATTTGTATTAGCCACTTCATTCGCCCACCAGTCCACAACTTTGTCGTATCGGGCTACACTCAGTGTCATACTCCAATACACCTGCGGAGCGACATAGTCGATCCACTCCTGGTTAATCCATGTCCGCACATCTGCATTCATGCTGTCATACGCGGTTACTCCCGCTTTGGTATCAGAGCCAGTCAGATCAACGGATTTATTACGCCATACACCAAATGGACTAATTCCATATTCAACGTTACCTTTCACCCTGTGAATGCTCTGTCCGAGCTGCTTGACGAACTGATTAATATTGTCACGACGCCATTCAGCACGGTCTTTGGTATTCAATGTGTTATAGGTTTTGAAGGCTGCATCATCATTAAAAGTCACATTGGATGGATAGAAATAATCATCCAGATGTACACCATCAACATCATACTGATTGACCACTTCCATGATCGTATCGATAATATGCTGTCTGGCTTCCGGGATACCCGGGTTAATGTACATTTTGCCGGATGCATTCACAATCCAGTCGGGATGAAGCTTCGAGATGTGGTTTGCAGCCAAGTTTGATGTACTTGCTGAGTTCGTTGCTCTAAACGGATTAAACCAGGCGTGGAACTCCAGACCTCGTTTATGTGCTTCCTCGACCATAAACGCGAGAGGATCATAACCTGGGTCTTTACCTTGTGTTCCTGTCAATACGCTGTTCCAAGGTACCAAACCTGAAGGATAGATGGCATCCCCATTGGCTCTCACTTGGACAAATACAGCATTAATGCCCATACCTTGCAACGTATCTAGCTGTTTCGTATACTCCTGTTTTTGCTTCTCTACATTTCCCTTGGCACCGGATGAAGGCCAGTCTCCATTCACAGTGGAAATCCAGGCTCCCCGCATCTCTTCAGAAGCTGGTACAGTGCCCGTGCCTCCAGGCTCCGCTGGGGTTACCGGGGTTGGTTCAGGAGTTGGGACTGATTCGTCTCCTGTGTACAGATCGATGGTCTGGGCTGCCTGATTCCAGTTCACTCGAATGCCCAGGTTCTCACTGACAAATCGAATGGGTACCATGACCCGACCTTGTTTCAATTCGACCGATGCATCCAGACCAACTACAGCGTTATCCACGGTTGCCTGCTGGCGCCCGCTCGTCATAGAGATGACCGAATCAGATTTCTGAATGGTCACGGTACGAGTAGCTTGAGACCATAGAACAGACGCACCCAGTCCTTCGCTAATAACACGCAGAGGTACCATAGTTACATTTACTTTGGGCAAGATGTAGGGTGATACATCCGATTCCAAACGGTTGCCGTCTAGAAAAATAGCGATTTCCTTCTGCCCGGCCGCTTGTGCCGTCATGCCTGCTGTCTGTAATCCAAGTACAAAAATGAGCAGCAGCATCAATCCTTTACGAACGTTCATTAGTGCAGTCCTCCAAAACCATTATAAATTTGCGGTAAATTCTACTAGTTTAATAGACGCTCCTACCGTTCGTTTAGTTGCGATAATCACCAAATTATGGTGTGATTGCACACAAAAAAATGCTTCCTGCCATTGAAACGGCAAGAAGCATCCTTTGATCACAGGATACAATTCATTGTATATCACCATGTGTATTCCACTCCTGAAACTTAAGACTCCGTATTACTCATGACGTCCTGAAGATTTTTGAGGTCACGCAACCGGCTCTCATCCTGACGGAAGTATTCAACCAAGGACTCAATGCATGTAATGGAGTCCCAGCTCAGATGATGTTCAATGCCTTCAACATCATTGTAGATATTTTCTTCCTGAACACCAATCGTTGTCAAAAATTGTTCAAGCAGATGATGTCGCTCCATCAAACGTTTGCCCATCTTTTTGCCTTTTGGCGTAAGCACCAGTCCGCGGTACTTCTCATAGATCAGGTACTCGTCTTTGTCCAGCTTTTGGATCATCTTCGTCACCGATGAAGGATGTACTTCCAGTCCTTCAGCTATATCAGACACACGAGCATAGCCCTTTTCATCAATTAATTTGTATATACGCTCCAAATAATCTTCCATACTGGGCGTTGGCATCTGCTTCCCTCTTTTCTCTCTGACCGGCCCCTATTCGTGCCTGGTCCCTATCTTATAATGATACATGTTATCAATACGCATTGGCAAGTCCTGCACAGTTCGGAGCGCGCTGTTACACAAGTAATTGGCAGGCGTGACTTCTCCCCAAACGAAGCAAACTAAGCAAAGTTCCGCAACGAAAGGAGTGATTTCGTGAGTACAAGTGTAGCCTCACCGCCAGTTCGTAAAGCAAAAGGTACTAAACCCTTTATTCCCGATTTGGTGTATTTTGAACCCGGTGCGTTGGAATATGACAAAGGCAAACGGATTATGGAATGGGTGACATCCAAAAACATACCTTATCAGATGACCACATCCCATAACCGAATCACAAACTTGCCCGGTGAAACCGAACAAGAAAAGTACCGGATGGCAAAGCGTACTCTGGTCGTTGGTGTGCGCAAAACACTCAAGTTTGACCAGTCGAAACCTTCAGCGGAATATGCCATTCCCATCTCTACAGGCTGTATGGGGCACTGCCATTATTGTTATCTTCAAACTACACTTGGTGCGAAACCTTATGTTCGTGTCTATGTTAATACTGAGGAGATCATTCAGGCTGCAAAAGGATACATCGAAGAACGGGCGCCTGAAATCACGCGATTTGAAGCCGCCTGTACGTCTGATCCCGTAGGACTCGAGCATATCACAGAGAATTTAAGTGACTTGATCCGTTTTATGGCGGAAGAAGAATATGGGCGCTTGCGATTTGTAACCAAATATCATCACGTTGATCCGTTGCTGAACCTTAAACATAACGGTCACACCCGTATCCGGTTTAGTGTCAATTCGGATTATGTCATCAAAAACTTTGAACCGGCTACCTCCAGATTTGAGGAACGCATTGAAGCTGCTGGCAAAATTGCACACGCCGGTTATCCCCTGGGATTCATTATCGCTCCGATTATGTGGTATGAAGGCTGGGAAGAAGGATACTCGGAGCTGTTGCAGAAGCTCGCAGATACACTTCCAGAGGAAGCAACCAGGGATCTTACCTTTGAGATGATCCAGCACCGTTTTACCAAAACGGCCAAAGCAACCATTGAGAAACGTTATCCCAAAACCAAGCTGGAGATGGATATCGAGAAACGCAAGATGAAATGGGGCCGCTGGGGTCAGTACAAGTATGTGTATAAGGATGACCAGCAAGATGCGCTGCGCGAATTCATTACGGAACGGATCTTTGAACATTTTCCACTAGCCAATATTGATTACTTCACCTAAACGGAAACAGCCCGACATCATACGCTGATATTAGTATTCCTAACTAACGATTAAAAAGCAGGTTACATGACCCAGAGTGTCTCTGGTAACATGTAGCCTGCTATGCCATACATAATAATACTTGAATTCAGTTCATCCGTTTAAATAATCATCCAGTCTGGTGTAATCTGCTGCAACCAGATGGTAATCTTCGTCATCTGATCTGTAAAAAGCAATACCCCAAGGAACAACATCAATGCTCCTCCGACTTTCATCATGACATTGGAATACCGTAAGATCCAGCGTGTCGAACCGATGAAAAAGGCCAAAATAAAGAACGGGATTGCAAACCCTGCCGTATAACCTGTAATCAGCGCCAACCAGGTTGTGGGCTCACTTGCAGCCATAGCAATGATCGCTGTTAGAATGGGACCAATACAAGGCGACCAGCCTGCTGAGAAACCAATACCAAATATAAAAGAGCCCAGATAGCCTGCAGGTTTCCATTTCATATCCAGCTTGCGTTCCTTCATCAGAAACTGCGGCTTGAACACACCAAGCAAAAATAAGCCCATAAGCATAATCAAAATCGCAGACAATTGCCGAATCAGTTCCCGGTTATCATTGAAAAATTGGCCAAACAGTCCAGCACCAAGGCCAAGCGAATAAAATACAGCCGAGAAGCCCAAAATAAACGCCAGCGTATGCGTCATCGTCTTAAAACGGACTTCGCGCTGATTGCGGTCATCCTTCAATTGTTGCACCGTCATACCTGTAATGTAGGAGAGGTATGATGGATACAGCGGAAGACAACATGGTGATATAAATGAGACCAAACCTGCTACAAAAGCCATCCATACATTAACATCAGGCATGAAGCGGATGTCTCCCTTCCCCGGGCTCACGTGCTTGCTCGTTCAGTCGTCAGGCTCGGAACCCTTTTTTTCCAATCATCGTCAGAATCAGCATCATGATCAGCAATAATACAATCGTTGCTCCAGGTGCAAGGTTCCAGACACCTGCTACGACCAGTCCAAGGACTACGGCAATTTCGCCAATCACCACGGACAAAATAATGGCGGATTTGAAACTTCGAGCCATCAACAGGCTGACCGCTACCGGAATGGTCAATAGCGCTGACACCAGAAGCGCACCGACAATCTTGATCGCCGTGCTAATGACAAGTGCTGTCATCACAGTGATTAACATGTTCAGAATTCTCACAGGCAGCCCTGTAACCGCTGCCGCATCTTCCTCAAAGCTGAGCAGGAAAAATTCTTTATGTAACAATGCCACTACAATCACCACGATCAGTGTAACCACACCTACCAGCTTCAGATCCGTAGCGTCTAATGTATATATACTGCCGAACAAATAACTCATGACATCTGCATTATATCCTTTGCCCAGCGTGAAGAACAAGGAAGCAAGAGCCACGCCTCCGGACATGATAATGGCAATCGATAATTCGGCGTAACTCTTGTACGCTTTGCGCAATTTCTCTATCGCAAATGAAGCAAGCACGGCAAATATCAAGCCCACCGCAATCGGATACACTTCAATCAGGAATCCAAGTGCAACTCCGGCAATGGTCACATGAGACAAGGTGTCTCCGATCATGGATAACCGCCGTAAGACCAGGAACAGTCCGATTAACGGAGCGGTAATGCCGATTAACAACCCACCCGCCAGCGCACGCTGAAAAAAATCACTCATTAATATTTCCAAAACAAACACGACTCCTTCGGCCTTACTTACTCTAATCTAATGGGCCATACATACGGCTAGCGTACCTGTGCAGTAGTATGTTGCAGATTGGTCTCTGCACAATCCTGTACCTCATGCGAATGACGGACATGAAAATTAATTTTGCCATTCGTTACGGCAGCTTCAGAACCCAGATAACTCTCCATCCGATCCATATCATGAGACACCATCAGAAAAGTCATGCGGTGATGTTCATGCATATGGGTAATCAGTTCAAAGAAACTGGCCTGTGATTCAGCATCAATACCTACTGTGGGTTCATCCAGAATCAACAGATCCGGGTGATTGATAAGCGCTCGTGCCAAAAATACACGCTGCTGCTGTCCACCGGACAATTGACCAATTCGTTTGTTCGCCAGATCTTCAATCCGCATAACCTGCATCGCATCTGTGCACTGTTGCTGACATTTGCGAGACATACGACGGAACATGTTTTTGTTATTATACAAGCCTGACATGACCACTTCACGAACGGTCGCAGGAAACAACGGGTTAAATGCATTCTTTTGAGGCACATACCCGATTCGGTCCCAGTCCTTGAACCTGCGAATCGACTGTCCGAATAGTTTGATATCTCCCTGCGCAGGAGGAAGAAGTCCTACCAGCATACGCAGCAATGTCGTTTTACCCGCCCCATTGGAACCGATAATCCCGACAAAGTCCCGTTCCTGGGCCATAAAATCGAGATTCTCAATTACTCGCTGGTCCCCGTAGGAAAATGATAGTTTCTCGATCTCTATAATTGGATCATGACATAGTGGCATGATTTGCTGCATGGCAAAGCCGCCCTTCATTATATATAAGAATCCCATAGCGTCCTAAGAGCCTTCACCGTGAACGGTAAAGACTCTTCGATCTGAATTCTTCATTCTATCTTATTTTAATGCGATCAGCAGATTTTGCAAATTTTTCTCCATGAGGGTGAAATAATCATCCCCGTTTGTTGCCTGCTCCTTGGTCAATCCCTCAACCGGATTAAGGACCATGGTTTCTACTCCTGCTTCACTTGCCAATGTTTTCGCCAATTTGTCAGAAACCAGCTCTTCGAAGAAAATGTATTTAATGCCCTCATCTTTAACCAGTTTCGCAAGTTTCACAATATCCTGTCCTGTCGGTTCAGCATCCGGGGAAAGTCCCATAATGGCATGCTGGGTTAATCCATAATCACGTGCAAGGTAGCCAAACGCTTGGTGCGAGACAACAATTTCATTGTTTGGTACGGTAGCCAATTCATCTGTAAAACGCTGATCCAGCGTCTCAAGCTTCGTACGAAGCTCTTTATAACGTTGTTCGTAACCTGCTTTGTGATCAGGATCTGTTTCGACCAGACTATTTTTGATGTTTTCAGCCATGATCATGGCCGATTTCGGACTAACCCACGTATGTGGATCAATATGATGATCAGCGACATCTTCACTGGTAGCCTCATCTGTATGTTCATCTGCATGCTCGTCTTCGTGCTCTTCGCCGTGACCGTGCCCATCATCACCCTCAGCGGTTAACAGCTTAACCCCTTCGCTGACGGCAACAGACTTCACCTGAGTATCACTATTCAGCGACTTCAGGAAATTCGGCACCCATCCTTCCAGTCCAGCTCCATTATAGAAAAACAGCTGTGCCTTAGACGTATTAACGATATCCTGACTCTTCGGAGTCCAGTCATGTGGCTCTACTCCCGTTGGCAGCAGGTTAATGACATTGGCATCCTCACCACCGATTGCGGTCGTAAAAGCATATACAGGGTAAAATGTTGTCACAACGTTTACCTTGCCTTCCACAATCTTCGCGCTATTGGAACTATCCTGCCCACACGCTGACAATACGAGTAAACTGAGAATAAGGAAACCCGTCCACAGTAACTTCATATTGCCTCTTTTGCTCGTCTTCTCTGTCTGGTTATCCAGAACTTGATGGTGCACTTTATAAAATGTCATTATGATTCACTCCGCATCTCTTAATCGTAAACATTACTGAAAGAATTATAGGTAACCTGAACCTACTTGTCAAGCTATCCCGTCCTATTCATTCTTTCCTGAAGTACGGAGTTCATAACAGTATATGCTTGTTCTCTTCCCGTCAGATACGAATTCTATCAATAAAAAAAGGGACCCGAGTTACTTCGGGCCACCTTGAGTCATAGTTACGACAGTATTTGATTTCTTATTTCACTTGTGCGCCATTAGGCATGTTGTCTGGTACTGTAGCCAGTGTGAGCTGGTCGCCATGTGATGCTGCAAGGATCATACCCTGGGACAGTTCACCACGAAGTTTCACCGGTTTGAGGTTGGTCACACAGATGACTTTGCGTCCAACCATCTCTTCTGGGGAATAGAACTTCGCAATTCCAGATACGACCTGGCGCTGCTCATAACCCAGATCCAGCTGCAATTTCAGCAACTTATCCGCTTTTTTGACTGGTTCGCAGGCAATGACTTGCGCTACACGCAGTTCAACTTTGGCAAAATCTTCAATACCGATCTCTTCTGTACCTTCAGGTGCTGTTACCGGTTCAACAGCTGCTGAAGCTCCAGCATCTGCTTGACTTGCTTCAGGCTCTGCTGCTTTTTGGCCACCAGTCATTGCTTCGGAGATATAAGCAATTTCCTGTTCGGAATCCAAACGAGGGAAGATTGGATCCCCTTTTTGCAATGCGTTTCCAGCTGGAACCAGACCCCATTGCTTAGCTGTATCCCAAGCCGTAAGTTCACCTTCCTGAATGCCGAGCTGTGCCCAAATTTTATGAGGAGCACGTGTCAGGAACGGTTGCAACAGAATCGAAGCAATTCGCAAGCTTTCGATCAGGTGAGCCATAACGGATGCCAATTCATCGCGTTTTGCCTCTTCACGAGCCAGCGCCCATGGCTGCGTCTCATCAATATATTTATTGGTGCGGCTGACAAACTGGCTGATCGCTGTCAGTGCTACGGAAAACTGCAGGTTTTCCATCGCCTGTTCCACTTTTTCCACCGTAGCATGGCCTGCTTCTTCCAGAGAAGCATCAAATTCCGTTACATTCGAAGCAAACGCAGGGGCTTTGCCTTCAAAATATTTGTCTACCATGGCAACTGTACGGTTCAACAGATTACCCAGATCGTTTGCGAGGTCGGAGTTGACACGCTCTACAAAGCTCTCTGGTGTAAACGTACCATCCGAACCAAACGGTACTTCACGCAGCAGGTAATAACGCAGTGCATCGAGACCGTAACGGTCAATCAGGGTAACTGGATCAACAACATTGCCTTTGGATTTGGACATCTTGCCATCCTTCATCAACAACCAGCCATGTGCAAACACTTTCTTCGGCAAAGGCAGATCCAGCGCCATCAACATAATTGGCCAGTAAATCGTATGGAAACGAACAATTTCTTTACCTACCAGATGTACATCCGCAGGCCAGAACTTGTTATACAGGGATGCATCAGATGAACCGTAGCCCAGTGCTGTAATATAGTTGGACAACGCATCAATCCATACGTAGACGACGTGTTTTGGATCGCCTTTAACTTTGACGCCCCATTCAAATGTAGTCCGTGATACAGCCAAATCTTCAAGACCTGGCTTGATGAAGTTGTTGATCATCTCGTTCTTACGGGATTCCGGCTGAATAAAGCCCGGGTTCTCTTCATAATATTTCAACAAACGATCTGCATATTTGCTCATACGAAAGAAGTAGGATTCTTCTTTGACCAATTCAACGGGGTGGCCGCTATCCGGGCTCTTGGCCGAGATAATCTCACCCTTCTCATTCTTCTCTACATCCACCAGTTGAGTCTCCGTGTAATACGTCTCATCCGGAATGCTGTACCAGCCTTCATACTCACCTTTGTAGATATCTCCCTGTTTCAGCAAACGGTCAAAGATATCCTGAACGACGGTTTTGTGACGTTCTTCGGTTGTACGGATAAAGTCGTCATTGGAAATGTCCAGCTTGTTCCACAGTTCCTTGATCCCCACAACGATATCATCGATAAAAGCTTGCGGAGTCTGTCCTTTCTCCTGTGCCTTGCGCTCAATCTTCTGGCCATGTTCATCGGTTCCTGTCAGATAATGAGCATCATAACCACGCAGACGCTTGTAACGAACCATCGCATCTCCCGCCACAGTTGTGTACGCGTGCCCAATATGCAATTTGTCACTCGGATAATAAATCGGGGTTGTCAAATAAAATGTTTTTTGCTCAGCCATGAATGACTTCTCCTCCTTCAAATGTTCCTGCTTCATGTGATCCCTTCGTCCAAAACAACTAAAAAAGAACACAAAAAACTCCCGTCCCTATGGGACGAGAGTTGCTCTCACGTGTTACCACCCAAATTCCCCATGTTTTTCGCAAAACACAGGCTCTGTCGGTCCTTCGACCGCCCATTAACGCTGGATCACGCCTCAGCCTTACGACAGCAGCTCTGAAATCACTGTCTGCACGCTCGAAAGAGGTTCCTCCGGGACCATGTTCCATCCTCCTCCCAGACCGGTTCTCAGCTCATCCGGCTCTCTGCACTGGGGGTGTGTCTGTACTTATCCCTTCACTGGAAAATCATATAGAGGTTGTTCAAAAAGTCCACTTTTGATTACAAATCATGCCTACCGGCATCATCAGCATCGAAGTTGAAATTCAGTCGAAATGTCCGTTGCTCACGTAGTTTCCTACGCTCCGCTACTCCATTTCTACTTCAATCCATCTTCTCGGTACTGAAAACCAGACTTTTTGAACGTGCATATATAGGAAAAATATACTGAAACGCGGACCCCTTTGTCAAGTGGACAGCATCCTCAAGTCAATCCTGGCCTGCTTCTAGTTCATCCGAATGCTTCCGGCTATAACGTTACTCTGATACCAGAGTAGACTTTTCCGCCTTTGGTGGCACCAGATCCACTCCACCAGGATGAAACGGGTGACATTTGGCAATACGTTTCGCTGTTAACAACGAGCCTTTGAGCGCACCGTGCACTTCTATCGCCTCCATCGCGTAAGCCGAACAGCTCGGATAGAACCGACATGTTGGCGGTGTTAATGGAGAGATATAGTTGCGGTACACCCGAATGGGTGCCTGAGCAATTCTGCGCGATAACTTCATGGTCAGTGCTTCCCATGAGCGTGTTGATGTCCCGATGCCGCTTTGGCCGGAGCATGCTCTGCACAGTCCTTACAATATCCAAATACCTCGAACTTGTGGTCTACAACCTGAAATTGCTCAGGCGCATCCGCAAGCTGCATCGGGCAAAAAATTATAGGATATGTCTTCTGACACTTCAGACAGATCATATGATGGTGATGATGATCTTCACTACAGTGCGCTTTGAATTTAACGCCATCTTCGAAGATGACCTGTTCCAGTACACCAAGTTCCTGCATCACCCGCAAATTCCGATATACTGTGTCAAAACTCAGTCCGCTGTAAGTCTTACCCATATATTCATAGACGTCCTTGGGTGTAAGATACCCGGGAGACTCAGCAAATAACCGGGCCAGTGTTTTCCGCTGATCGGTAATGCGAAGCCCCTGTGAGGACATGGTCGAAATAATCTGTTCTGTCGACAGCATGATCTAAAGCACCTCCTGTCATACGAGCATTTTGCATCATTCATAGAGCGACAGTTTATTCGGCAAAAGCGAAAACTTTTGCTTTCTTGTATACCTCTAATAATGCATCAAATTACGATTAGAGTCAACGAAGACACCGGGTTAGGTCATTTCAACATCACATAAAAAGGACTCCATACACATGCATTGCCATTAGTCTAGCTTGAGCTAATGACATTACATTTTGATGGAGTCCCTTCCTGACGGTTCAGATGATCAATCGTTCGGGCGACTTTTGGGGTGAACGGGTATATATGATATAAGCTTTCACTCCAAACCGTCCGTGCATGTTCATGATATTACTTTTCAGCCGGAAGCGGCGTGAACAGCAGGTTAACAGGCAAGTTACTTCCTGGTGCCGCCGAGAAGAGAATAGTTACACTCTCGCCGTACGAACCTGTGCGATACATTACGCTTTGCTCATTAGGTGCAGTTACAGATTTACCTGTGGAAATCTGAACGACCTGTCCATTCACGAGTGCCACACCTGAATATCTGCCTCCACGAGGGTTGAATGAAATCAACGTGCGCGGAGCAACATTATTCAATGTAATTTTGTACAATACACCGAAGTTACCTGCGTTGGACGCTTCAGTGAAAGCCATAGGGTCCGTTCCTACAAGGTTTGGATCACTTGCATTGTCTCCAAGTGGAAGACGTGCAGGCTTCGATCCTAATTCTTGATCGTACGTAATGATCCGTGTTGCATTCGGGTACGTTCCGCGGTTGTGAACACCATCACGATCCAGAACCGGCAGGCTCGACAACACTTCCATCGGGTCCTTGTTTTCTTCAATCATGATAATGTTGTAATCCAGTTCATAGTCACTGAATACATCCGAATACAAGGAAATGACTTGTCCCTGTTTCATCGGAAGAACGCTCAGATCATTGAGAATCAGCTTGCTTTCTCCTGGCTGGATGTATACTTTCTTTTGTCCAGTACCATTCTGCATGGATTGGAACCAACGATCAATGGACAACTTTCCAGCTACCGTTGCAAAAGGAGACGGTCCTGCAAAGCCCATGTTTTGCTGGTCAATGGACGCCGTGTATGCATTGTTGTTTGTCGCTACAACATACATTTTCACATTTTTGCCCGTGTTGTTCACATGGTGAATCATGAAGCGTGTCTGTCCGAAGGAAGATTCCTTGTACACAATGCCTTCTGTATTCACGGTTTCCGGGCTGTTACTGCGGATCAGCAGACTTGGTTCATCATAATAAGTGAAAGGTACTTTCTCCAATGCCGGCACTCCACCACCGTCAAAAGTGAACTTCTCACCGACTGGTGTGAACAATTGATTGAAGTCAGTCAAACTATAAAGTGTTTCTCCCGTAATATTGATCATCTTGGTATAGCTATCGCTAGCACCATGTTTATCGGTAACTGTAATCGTTACGGTCTTCGGTCCTGGAACAAAGAATGCAAGTGCATTGTTATCCCATTCGGTTTTTACAATCGCATTTTCATCATCTGTACTTTGATCAATATAAGTGATTTTCTCACCCATTTTGTATTCTTCTTTATCTGTCGTAAACATTGCGACAGGTGGCAGATTTGGTCTTTCAACCTTAATCGTAACCGAATACGGATCGCTCCATTGACCACTTGAATCCTGAACCGCATAGGTTACTGTGTATACACCTGGTTGGTCGAATGAATCCTGACGGCCTGTCCAACGCTCATCTACAATGCTGAGTCCCTTGGGAGAGCTGGATTTAGTTGTGTAGGTTACCTGGTCTCCGGCAAAAACCTCTTTTTGTACCGTGAAGCTCGCCACCGGTTTGGTACTCAGATTCAATACAACCGTTTTAGCAGATTGATTTACTTTATACGTAATGTCCAGAGCCTGGGTAATTGAAGTCAACGGCACCATGAACGTATTTTTTTGTTGATAAGCCGCGCCCTTCATCGTTCTAGACACACCATTAACGGTATAGATCTTGCTGTTTGTTTTGAAACGCAGCTCATCTTCACCACTAATAATGATCGTTTCTTTGGTTGTGTTATCATATTTGACATCATAGCCAACCCGATCAACGAGAGCACGGATCGCTACATAGGATACACCATTTTTAACAGCCATCGGCTGTCCAGCAAGATACGTTTTGCCATCTTGCATCATTTTATTACTGTTCATATAAAGAGTGAGGTCTCCACCCCGGCCTCCAGCAACAGATGAACTCCCTGTAGATGGTTGCTCCACTTCTACTGGTGCAGGTGCTGGTGTTTCCTCAGCTGTACCTTCTTCGTCCGTAGGTTCAATTACTGGCTCAATAGGAGTCGCGTCTGTTCCTGTAGGAACATCTGTCTCAGGGTTCACTTCTTCAGTTGTTTCATTATTTGATGTTGGAGTGTTTGTTCCGGATTTCACTTCGGATTCCGCGATGGTTTGTTCTTTCTTCACAACCTCCACGGATTTAACTTCGGCTGTATTCACTGATGTAGTATCGCTCTGATCTGCTGATTGTGCATTGGCAGGAATCACTGCAAACGCCTGAAACACAGCAAAAGCGGTAAGTATGGACAATTTCTTCTTCAAATTCATTCTTTGTCTTTGGCTCCTTCTGCTCCCATTTTATAAATATCCCCCTCAAAAAGTCATATTATTAGACGCTTGGAACCGGGAAAAGTTGCTAAAAAGTTAAGAGGAGAATTGTAAACTTTTAATAGAAGGAAAATACTATGAAAATAGTTATCTATCAATTATCTTTTTAGCATTCATATCCCAAAATTAACCAATAGAAAATTCCAACAAAAAAATCTCTCCAGGAGATGGTTAATCAGCACCATATCACAGAGAGATTTAAGGATTGAATAGGTCTAGCGCAAACGGACAGGCAGACTTCCTGTTGGCTGCAGTCCACCGGTTAACACATGGGACAGGGCCCGAACAACTGCAGGTGTATTCTCATACGTACATACATAACTTCCCGGCCTCGAAATCTCCAGCAGGTCATATGGATTACGCAAAGCAATTACAATCAGCGAATGGTTTTCACTAAGCTTTTCAACCAAATACTGCTGCCCTTTCGGAAGATGACCTGCCGATGTGTACGTACATACGATAACTTGTTCACTATCCGACACATCCGCCAATATCCGATCTGCTTCATCATAAGTGGGCTGAGTAGTAATTTTGTGCTCACGAACTCTGCCTCGTAGCTGCGATAGAGCAATACCCAGCGATTCTGTATGAGACCAAGGTTCATCCACCTCTGTCCGTTGCACAACCTCAGGCCAGATGACATACACGTCCTTCTCTGGGTCCAACGGCAGCAGCCCATCATTATGAACGATGGTAATACTGTTTGAAGCAATCTTGAACAACGTCGATTCGTTGGGCTCTGTGGGTTTAGTAGATTCAGTGCAATCAACAGGTTCAACATCGGTTGCTTCGACCGTTTCACTCGCTTTCGGCGAAACCAGATGATCATTCTGCTGGCCGCAGCGCTTTCTTTTCCATGTCATAATACGTTCAACCGCCTGATGAATAACTTCTTCCGAGATCCGGCCCGTTCGAACTGCTTCCACAATGGCTTCCAGCGCAGCAACCTGATCGTGCAAGGTATGACTCACCAGGATCAGATCTGCTCCTGCCTCCACAGCACGAATCGCAGCTTCAGCTACCCCATATGGCTTGGATATCGCATGCATTTCAAGACAGTCTGTAATAATAATGCCTTCAAAACCCATTTCCTCACGTAATAGACCCGTTAACACCTTATGCGACAACGTTGCCGGAATGGGCTCGGGCTCAATCGAAGGGAACATCACATGAGCTGTCATAATAGCATCAACTCCGGCCTCAATCGCCTTACGGAACGGTAACAACTCCATCTGTTCCAGCCTGTTTCGATCATGAGGTACCGTAACCATACCAAGATGAGAATCTACGGCGGTATCTCCATGTCCCGGAAAATGTTTGGCAGTAGCAGCTATGCCCTGTGATTGATATCCGGTGATGGCTGCTACGCCATGAGCAGCCACACTTTCAGCATGTTCACCATACGAACGCACACCAATGACCGGGTTAAGCGGGTTGTTATTCACGTCGACCACTGGCGCAAGGTTCATATCAATACCGATGCTTTTTAACTCACGACCCAGAATTTGGGCACACTCCAGGGTATATTCCGCATTGCCTGTCGCACCAAGCGCCATATTACCCGGCACTTGGGTCATTCCCTCTTTGTCAATCCGTGCAACCATGCCACCTTCCTGGTCCACCGAAATCATGAGTGGTAGGGCCCCCGCTTCAGCAGCCATATCTTGCAGTTCGGCGGACAGCCGTGTCAATTGATCTACACTTTCGACATTGCGCCGGAAATAAATGACACCCCCGACATGATAGTCACGGATTAAGCGAGTAATCTGTTCATCTGCTTGCTGACCGTGAAATCCACACATCAACAATTGTCCTACCTTTTGCTCCAATGTCAGATCATTTAAGAGTTTCATTTGACCTCTCCTCCCGTTTCCCTTGCCACTACGCCCAATCGTTTACTCTGCCTGTACTCGGAGGGTTTCATGTGGAAGTGTTTATGAAACACCTTGGAGAAGTAACGGCGCTCCTTGAACCCTGTGGCTTCCCCAATCGCTGTAATGCTCCATTCGGTTGTACTCAACAATAAAGCGGCACTTTCCATCCGTTTCTGCGTCATGTATTCCACAAAAGTCACACCCATTTGAGTTTTAAATAACTGGCAGAAGTATCCCGGGCTGATTCCGAGCCAATCGGAGACTTCATCTATTCCCAAGTCCTGTTGCAGCCGTGCATCCATATACTCACATGCAGACAGGATCAGTTCCGATACAGAAGGACGTGGCTGCGTTTGTTTGCCCTGACAGACATGGGTAACAGCCTCTGCAAGTTCAAGGAGTTCCCTCATGGATACGGCTCCTTGCAGTGCATTCCAAAAATTCGCTTCGTGCTCTTCAGCGAGGGCCTGTACTTCACGCAGTTCCCGAAGCATGTGTACAAGCATAAACCGAAGATTGGTTTCATCTATCTTGCTGGAGGATTGTCCTGAATTTCCCATTTGCTGTTTAAGCCGATCCAATACATCACGTAACCCCTGCTTGTTGCCTTGACGAATCCACCGAGTAACAAGCTCCAGATCTTCTCTTGTAATCCATGAGTTAGCCCCTTTGGAGGCCGTATGATCATACGATAAGGCGGTTTCGGGACAACACGCCTTCAGCACCTTGTCTTCACTCTCTGAATGGGACATCAGTATTTTTTGACAATACCGGTATCGCTCCAGAATTTGACTTTCCAGGTTCACGGGCACAGCATCCTGAACAACCCTGAACTTCACACTTGAATCCAAGGACAATATCATATTTAATTCGAGACACAGTTGATGGGCCAGTTCCTCTGAGCGACGTTTCCACTCCCCCGATGCCTCCAGCAGGATGCACCACTCACCTTTGCGGGTCGAAAGAATCTGGCAGTCCCCCTTAATTCTCTCTGCCACTTCCCTAAGTCTGGAACTTACGGTCTCATGCCATCCTAGATGCTGAAGCTCGGACCAGCCGATAGAATGGCGAAAATAACCGACCGCATCCACCAGCAGCAACGTATAAGGTGCAGTAGTTGTTATGAATTCAGGAACAGAGGCAGGATAGGCCACCTTCAATGGTGCTTCTCCTCGCAACAGGTCAATCAACTGTTTGTGTCTGATCCAGCTTTCCATCTCTTGGCTGCGATAACGTTGCGATTCGTTTTCCAGGCGTCTCTTCTGGATCTGCCCGGCAAGCTCACGCAGTTTATGTTCCAGATTCAAATAATCAATTGGCTTACATATGTATTCATGTACATTATACTTGATAGCGGTTCGAGCATATTCAAACTGCTGATAGCCGGTCAGCAAAATAATTTCACACGTTTCACCCTGCTCTCGCAGCAAACGAATAAGTTCCAATCCATCCATAGACGGCATCCGAATATCGCACAAGAGAATGTCTGGATGACTTTCTGTTACTTTCCCCAGCGCTTCTACCCCACTTCTCGCTGTACCTGTGATTTCAATCCCCATCTCCTTCCAGGGTAAAATGTAGTTCAGATTCTCCAAAATCGGCAGCTCATCGTCAACCAGCATTGCAGTCAGATTCATCCGGCTTCCTCCTGCTCATATAATGGAATGATGCATCGAATAACTGTGCCGTACCCCGGTGCTGAACATATAAATATGCCATACCCGGCCCCGTATTGAATACGAATTCGATCTGCCACACTTCGTAATCCCAATCCCCTGCGTTCAGTTATAGACGATAATGATTCCGCCCCTTCCGTGAGCATATCTTCCGGCGGATCTTCTGCCATATACTCAAATCGTGCGAGCATTTCCTGGGGAATACCGATCCCATTATCCTCAACACATAACACCAGATGACCCCGTTCTGCATATGCGCTTATCCGCAGTACACCTGGATAGGTGATCCCCTCAAACCCATGTTGAATACTATTTTCCACCAGAGGCTGGAGGGTAAGCTTAAGCAGGATTGAGCTGTATAGATGGGGTGGAATGTCAATCTCATAGGTGAACAAATCACTGAACCTGTACTGTTGAATCTCCAGATAACTTTGCAAATGTCTTATTTCCTCACCCAGCGGAATCTCCTCCTGATCCTGAATGCTGATACGAAGCATATTGCCAAGTCTGGTCACCATCTCGCTTACTTTACGGCCCTCCCCACGCAGCGCTAATCCATTAATGGATTCCAATGTGTTGAACAAAAAATGGGGTTTGATCTGGGCCTGTAGTACACGCAGTTCCGCTTGGGCTTTCTGCTCTTGCTCTGCACGAACACGACGGAATAATCCCCCGATACGATCCAATAGTTCATTGAACCCTTGCGCAAGCAGCTGCATTTCATCGAATCCTTTTCCCTCAACCCTCGCATTAAAATCACCATCATCCACACGACGCATAAACCGTACAAGTACAGCAATGTTACCCGTGATGCGATTCATGAAAAAAAGATTAAAGATCATTGCTGCGAGCAGGCATAATAGAATAATGATGACAGACCAACCTGCAAAGGCATTGGTTTCCGCAGATAAGGCTTCCCATGAAGTCACACTGACGAGACTCCAATTATAGTTCTTCAGATGATATTGCGAAATGATGCTCTCCTTGCCGTCAAAGACCGTTCTGACACTGCTAAAGCCGGGACCGTACCTGCCGGATTCAGCACCAAGGTTTTGCATATTCTCACCGTTATAACGCCCTGCAGGATCATAAACGATCAGCCCTTCTTCGTTAATTAACAGGAATGACGTATCCTGTGCCGAATCGCTGATTTGCAGGTGACGGAAGATCCGGTCGATCTCTCCTTTTTTGATCTGAACAACAAGCACGCCGATATTTTGAAAATAACTGAGTTCTTTGACCAATCTGATTTGGGTGAAGACAGGCTCTACCCCGGTTAATTCGGGATATTCCAGAGGTGCGAGCCATTTAGGCACACCATTAAGTTGCTGAATTTCGTTGAATAAAGGATGCACTTTGAATTGCTGAAAAGAAAGGGCTTGAAAGTTCTCTTTGGTGAAAATGGAGACAATCTGGTTGTTCTCGGAAGAACGCAAATCATATAAAAAGGCATAACTGATGAATGGATAGTTATATAGAAGGGAACGGAAATTGCGCTGGCTGGCATTCAGGGATAACTGATTACCAGTCCCCAGATCCTGCTTGGTCGGATCTTTGGCGTTCAATGCCATTTGGAAAACCGATGTGGCTATCCCGTTGTCGGTCACATTGTTAATCTGCTGAAATACATTCTCGATATTGTAACTAATAGCCTGAAGCGCATATTCGGCCTGTTGATTGTATTTTTTCTCAATCGTATGTGATGTGACCAGAAACATGCCAATGCCCAGCGCACACATCGGTACAATGATCAGCAGCAGAAATGCCAAGGCCAGCTTCATTCGCAAGTTCATATCCCGTTCTCCCTATTCACTGGTTCATGGTATTAACCTTTGACACCACCTGCAGTTACTCCTTCTATAATTTTCTCCTGGAGTATAGCGTAGATCACAAGTACAGGTACAACACTGTATACAATACCTGCCGACATCTGGGCATAGTTCATCTGATATTGATCCCGAAACTGGACCATGCCCACTGGCAGTGTACGCAATTTATCGGTGGATAAGAAATAGTTGGCGAGTAAAAATTCGTTCCAGTTGCCGAGGAAATTAACGATAAAAACGGTAACAATAGCCGGAACGGTAAGAGGTATCACTATTTTAGCAAAGATACCCGGGGCCCTCAAGCCGTCCATAACCGCCGCTTCCTCAATTTCTCCAGGCAGAGAACGCATAAAAGCCGCCAGTATAATAATGGTAAAGGGGATCGCATTAGCCACATAGGGCACGATCAATGCCAGATGCGTATCCAATATACCCATTTTGCGAACAAGCAGATAGATCGGCAGCATGAGTGCATTGTTTGGAATAAGCATGCCCGCCAGAATCAGGCTGTACAGAAACAGGCTCCATCTCGGGTGTCTCATCCGGGTTACGGCAAAAGCAAACATGGCGCCGAGCGCAATCGTACACGCCGACGATAGAACCGAAATGTACAGGCTGTTCCAGAAATACGTGCCAATCTTGGCATTCACCCAGGCCTCCACGTAATTGTTAAACTCCCATGTTGTAGGCAAACCGAATGGATTCAGGGCGATTTCATTGTTATCCTGCTTGAAGGAAGAGAAAATTACAAATAAAAAGGGAAACAAAATCGCGATCAAGTACAACATTAACAACACATGAGGTATACTGCTTTTTATGCTTTTCGCCATCAATATTCCACCTTCTCGCCCCGCCTCGCTACCAGCAGTTGATACACCGCAGTAAGCACAAGCGTCAGAGCAAAGATCAGCACTGCAATGGTATTGCCATAACCATATTTGAAATTAGTAATCGCATATTTGATCATGTATGTCGCCAGAACCTCGGTGGACCCTGCGGGCCCACCTTTGGTCATGACAATCACGATGTCCGCTGCTTTCATGGCTCCTGCAATGGACAACATGATCACCACTGAAATGATCGGCCGGATCAGCGGCAACGTAATTCGCATTGCACGTTGTACCGCCGTTGCCCCATCGATTGCAGCCGCTTCATCCAAATCACGGGGAATCGCCAGAATGGCCGCCAGCACCATGACAATGTAAAATCCCGTCCACTGCCAGGCGTTGGTCACCAAAATGGACAACATGGCAAATCGGTTATCCGATAACCAGTAGATGGGCTCGATGCCCAGCACATGAAGTATTTTGTTTAACAGTCCAATATTGGGTTCATAGATGAACCCCCACAAGATACCGATAACGGCTGTCGACATGATGGATGGTAAGAAAACAGCCGTTTTATACAGACCTTTCAGCCTTTTCACATTGGCAATCAGAAGCGAAAACAGGACGATTAGGGGTACCTGAATCAGTACCGAAAATCCGATGAAAAAGCCGTTATTCCTTGTGGAAATCCAAAAACGTTCATCGGTCAGCGCCTTCACATAGTTGGATAAACCCACAAAACGTGGCTCAGCCGATACCCCATTCCAACTCGTCAGACTGTAATACAGGGAGCTGCCAATAGGATATAGGAAGAACATCACAAACAGGATTAGGGCTGGCATTACAAACAACGTATAGATTAACGGGCTGCGGAGTGAAGTATTCATGGTCAGCCTCCTTCAGTCACTTCAACGATCGCAGTTTCAGCTTGGATTGATTTATTCCACTGAAGCGTTTGCTTCTTCCTGTACCTTTTGCAGCTCTTCTGCCATTTTCTCTGGCGTGGTCTGCCCACCAATCAACTTCTGGATTTGCAGATTGCTGATCTCTGTCGTCACATCCGCCTGAACGAGTGCATCAAATGCCGGGAACGACGTCTTGGACGCATTAAGAACGGCCACAATTTCTTTCATCAGATCATCGGTAATGCTATCGGTTAACACTTTCTCATCCAGCTTCATGGCCGGCAACACACCATCTTCCACAAGGCCGCGAACCTGCATATCTTCATTGTAGAAATTTTTGATAAAAGCTTTCACTGCTTCCAGCTTCTGCGGGTCATCCGCCACTGCTGCCGAGAATCCGTATCCATTGTTCACATCGCGCATCAAAGACGTCTGATCACCTGCTCCGTTCTCTACCGGAGGCATATTAAAGAATCCAACCTTGCCAATGAGCGATTCACCGCTCTGACCTTCCTTGAATACAGATGATTTCCATGTTCCGTCATACATTAATACCGCTTCTCCACTTGTAAATTGCGTGGTATATTCGGCATACTCGAAGCCCAGTTCACCTTTTTTGAAATAACCCTTATCAACCCATTCCTTGTGTTTGGCAAAACCTTGCACAACACCCGGGTCGGTCCACTTCGCTTCACCTGTTGCAAACTTTGCGGTAATCTCCGGCCCGGCATATCGGGACCACAGATGGTTGGTTAACATAAGCGGTACCCAGCCCGCCTTGGATGCGGAAGCAAGCGGCACTTTGCCATCAGCCTTGATCTCGGCCAGTATATTGTCCAATTCAGCCATGGTGGTTGGGGCTTTCCATCCTTTTTGTTCAAAGTACTCTTTATTATAGAAAAAACCTTCGCCCGAACCGCCAATCGGCAGTCCATATACTTTGCCTTCATACGTAAACGGTTCAAGGGATGTAAACTGGTCCTGAATGCCCAGCTCTTGCAGGATTGGGGTCAGATCAAGCAACATACCTTCCTTGGCATAAACTTTGGAATCCGGGCTACCGAACAGTTCGAATATATCCGGCGGGTTGCCTGCCGCCATCTCCCCGCGAAGCTTTTCCTTACGATTCACATCGGATTCGACACCATCCAGCGTAAAGGTCAGATTGGGTATCTCACCCTCCACTTTGTCCACAACATCCTGCAGAATGGCCAATCTTTTTTGTTTGTCAGCCCCCACCTGCGTGTGGCGAAGAAGCATCTCAACCGGTTCCTTACTTGTCTCCTCCACAGGTGTATTGCCTGCGCCCTGCTGTGGCTCGTTACTTGAGCCTGCACATCCCGCCAAAGTCCATGAAGTGATAAGCAATAATGAAAGCAGCAATGTCATTCTTTTTTTCATCGGGTTGACCCTCCTCAAGATATTGAGCATTTGGCTTTACACTCTGATTATAAAAAGCCGGAGCTTACATCGTAAGGATGACAATTCATCAATGGAGGGATAAAATCCTTCACTGGACAAAAAACAGCCCCTGCGAAGTGTATTCGCAAGGACTGCTTGGCTCTTAGTTTCTACGTTATATATAAATGTTGATCACTTACCGGAACAAGCCGCGCCAGCCGTTTCCTGGCGACCTTGTTCGATCAGGCGATACGCCCGCTCCACTTCTTCTTCACTTGGCGAAGGAACACCATCCAGTGGATATACTTTGCCGAGCGCCTCCCATTTATAGATCCCCATCTGATGGTATGGAAGAATTTCGAATTTCTCGACGCCATTTAATGTTCCAATAAATCGTCCGAGGTTAAGCAGATCCTCTTCCTCGTTATGAATGCCAGGAACATACACGTGACGTATCCACATTTTCCGACCTTGCTCCGATAACCACTTGGCCGTTTTCAACGTTCTCTCGTTGGATTTGCCTGTCAACTTGATATGTTTCTCATCATCAATATGTTTGAGGTCCAGCAGAACCAGGTCTGTATGATCCAACAGATCGTGAATCCGTTCCGGTTCGTTAAATCCGTTGCTGTCCAGTGTCGTATGCAATCCCCAGCGCTGCTTCACTTCCTTGAAGATTTCGGCTACAAAGTGGGCCTGTAACGTTGGTTCTCCGCCAGATATCGTGAGTCCGCCTCCCGAGCTGCGGTAGTAGGATAGATACGGCTCAATTTCAGCCAGTACCTCCTCAAGCGTCATTTCTTTTCCACCATCCAGCGCCCATGTATCAGGGTTGTGGCAATATTGACATTTGAGTAGACATCCTTGCATAAAAAGCACAAAGCGGATGCCTGGGCCGTCAACCGTCCCGAAAGTTTCGAGTGAATGAATATGTCCTTTAACCATGCTGCCTCTTCCTTTCTGTATCCGCATCCGCTGTGCGTTTAATATGTTTGGAATGCCTTGCTCTAGCAGTCCTCTACTTGCAAATTATTTACATCGAGCCATGGAACGTACGGTTGATGACATCCAACTGTTGTTCACGAGTCAGTTTAATGAAGTTAACGGCATATCCGGATACCCGTACAGTCAGTTGCGGATAATTTTCCGGGTGATCCATCGCATCAATCAATTGCTGACGATCAAATACGTTAACGTTCAGGTGATGAGCGTTTTGACCGAAGTAACCATCCATCATCGCAGTCAGATTGGATTTCCGTGTAGTCTCCTCTTTACCCAATGCTTTTGGCACGATGGAGAAGGTATTTGAAATACCATCAAGACTGTGTTCATAAGGCAATTTGGCTACAGAGCCAAGGGATGCCAGTGCACCTTTTTTGTCACGACCATGCATTGGGTTCGCGCCTGGAGCAAATGGTTCACCTGCTTTACGACCATCCGGTGTTGTCCCTGTTTTCTTACCATATACCACGTTGGAAGTGATCGTTAGAACGGATTGTGTTGGAACTGCGTTACGGTAAGCTTTGTGCTTGCGAATCATGCCCATGAAGTTCTCGACCAGTTCAACAGCAATGCTGTCTACGCTGTCTTCATTGTTACCGTAACAAGGGAAGTCTCCTTCGATTTCGAAATCAACAGCGATGCCTTGTTCGTTACGAATTGGTTTTACTTTGGCATATTTGATTGCACTCAGTGAATCTGCTGTAACCGAGAGACCAGCGATACCACAAGCCATCGTACGTACAATGTCACGGTCATGTAATGCCATTTCGATACGCTCATAGCTGTATTTATCGTGCATGTAGTGAATGACGTTTAGGGTGTTCATATACAACTTCGCGAGCCACTCCATCATTGGTTTGAAGCGTTTCATAACCTCATTGTAATCCAGCACTTCGCTTGTAATGGCAGGATACTCAGGTCCGACCTGTGCTCCGGATTTCTCGTCACGACCACCGTTGATCGCATACAGGAGAGCTTTTGCCAGGTTGGCACGAGCGCCGAAAAATTGCATTTGTTTCCCGATCTTCATTGCCGACACACAGCATGCAATACCGTAATCGTCACCGTAGATTGGACGCATCAGATCATCATTTTCATACTGGATTGAGCTGGTTTCGATGGATACTTTGCTGCAATAATCTTTGAAAGCTTCCGGAAGTTTCGTTGACCAGAGAACAGTCAAGTTCGGTTCTGGTGCAGGACCCAGGTTGTGCAGTGTATGCAGGAAACGGAAGCTGTTTTTGGTTACACGTGTTTCACCATTCACAGACATACCACCGATGGACTCGGTCACCCATGTTGGATCTCCACTGAACAGTTCGTTGTAATCCGGTGTGCGCAGGAATTTGACAATCCGCAGTTTCATTACGAAATGGTCCACCAATTCCTGAGCTTGTTCTTCGGACAGAATGCCTTCTTGCAGGTCACGCTCAATGTAGATATCCAGGAAAGAAGATACACGTCCGAGTGACATCGCAGCACCATTCTGTTCTTTGATCGCAGCGAGGTAACCGAAGTACAACCATTGGAATGCTTCTTTTGCTGTTGTCGCTGGCAAGGAAATATCGAACCCGTGCATATCGCCCAATTGTTTCAATTCTTGCAATGCACGAATCTGTTCAGACAATTCTTCCCGCAGACGAATGACATCTTCATCAATGACATCAACTTCGAGTGCATTTAATTCACCTTTTTTGTTACGAATCAGGAAGTCTACCCCGTACAAAGCTACACGACGATAGTCACCGATGATCCGGCCACGGCCGTAAGCATCTGGCAGACCTGTAATAATCCCTGCTTTACGCGCTGCACGCATATCGGAAGTATAAGCATCGAATACACCCTGGTTATGTGTTTTGCGAATGTTTGTAAATATATCAATGACGCCTTGAGGCAATTCGAAGCCGTATGCTTCACATGCATCAATCATCATCCGGATTCCGCCTGTTGGTTGAATGGAACGTCTGAATGGAGCATCGGTCTGAACGCCGACAATCTGTTCTTTGGATTGATCCAGATAACCTGGTTGGTGAGAAACAATAGTCGCTGGTGTGTTCACATCAACGTCAAGGACACCGCCGTTATCCCGTTCCTTTTTGGTCAGATCAGATACGATCTCCCACAATTCTTTGGTATTCTGAGTTGCACCTGCTAGGAATGCTTCATCACCGTAATACGGAGACAAGTTGTGTGCCAGAAAATCATTCACATCTACGGATTTGGTCCATGTTCCTTTGGTAAAGTTTCTCCAGCCTGTTTGTTGTTTGACATCTTTTTCAATCACCGACATCGTAATCCCTCCACTAATTTGGATTTCTGGACACATAACATCTTGTTTCATTCGTAGCATTGTGTGCCCAGAGCCGCGATTAATGTGAATTGTTTCACATAAACCGGAACATGTTCTCTCTACTTGGGAACCGGAACCGCGGGATGAATATTTTTCTTACATTTTCAGTATACGACTTGAGGCTTTCATCATCTGTGATTTTTGTCACAAAGTCAGTGAACTAACTCACTCCACCTGCGCTGTGTCCCATTGAACTTGAAACTTTACACAGGATCACTGCGTGCCAGACAACCTTACAATTGCTGCTCATTATTTAAATTTACTGAAAAAGCGAATGAACATTCGGTGGTGTACACTGGCCACTGCAAGTAGAGAACAACCTTCCGATCGCTGTTATCCCCGGATTTTTTGATTCACTTTTTCAAAGGTGAAAATCCAGTGATAAAGGCGAACGCTCCGCTTCTTCAGGTTTTTTCTCTCCTCTCCGTTATCGTGTACAAGTTTAGTTCAACTGATAAAACAACAATGTCCAAAATCCAGTGCAAAGACGCAAGCTTCGCTCTTCAGGTTATTTCTGCCCCTCGTTGTTGTGTAAGGGGATCGTTCAAACGGCCTCATCACGGATTCCGTGTAACCTCTTTTAGAACCCTTTGCTCCTCTATGCTTGGAGCAGCAAATCAAATCTTAGAATAAATCCCGAAAAACAGGTGCTTCGCTCTTCTGTGCTTCTGCCCACTCGTTATTGTGTGAAAGACGGCAATCGGGGCTCCCCTCTCGGGGAACCCTGATCTTCTTGCCGTAAGGCACGCTTCGTTCTAGATTCTTTATTCAAACTTTCCGTAGAAAGCGTTGCGGTATACATCAGCCAGTTCAGTTACCAACGGCAACTTTGGATTGGCGGTTGTACATTGGTCTTCGAAGGCACGGTCTGCCAAATAATCTACATGTGCTTCAAAGTCTTTGGCATCAAATCCGATTTCCTGGAACGATTCTTCAATGCCCAATGTTTTGTTCAGTTTGCGAATGGCATTGATAAGACTGGTTACGCCTTCTTCTGTTGTACGTGCAGGCAATCCCAGAATCCGGGCAATTTCGGCATACCGCTCATCCGCTACAAAGTGTGAATATTTCGGGAACGATGCAAATTTGGTCGGTTTTTTCGCGTTGTAACGAATGACGTGTGGCATCAGGATCGCATTGGTGCGTCCGTGTGCGGTGTGGTACTGACCGCCCCATTTATGCGCCAAGCTGTGGTTAATGCCCAGGAATGCGTTGGCAAACGCCATACCGGCAATCGTGGAAGCATTATGCATTTTCTCACGTGCCAGTTTATCTCCTTGCAGCGCAGATTGCTCCAGGTATTGGAATACCAGCTGGATTGCTTTGATCGCAAGGCCATCCGTGTAATCATTCGCCATGACAGATACATATGCTTCGATGGCGTGAGTCAATACGTCCATACCTGTATCTGCAACGGCTGTTCTAGGCAGGGAGTATACAAACTCCGGATCGACAATCGCTACGTCTGGTGTCAGTTCATAGTCGGCCAATGGATATTTGGTATTACCTTGATTTTTATCTGTGATAACCGCGAACGATGTCACTTCAGAACCTGTACCGGATGTTGTTGGAATCGCTACAAATTTCGCTTTTACGCCGAGACGTGGATATTTGTAGATCCGTTTGCGGATATCCATGAATTTTTGTTTCAGATCGTTGAAGTCCGTGTCCGGATATTCATAGAACAACCACATGGCTTTGGCAGCATCCATTGGTGATCCACCGCCGAGTGCGATAATGCAGTCTGGTTGGAAGCGGCGCATCATTTCGGTTCCACGATCTACCGTTGTAGTGGATGGATCTGGCTCAACATCGGAGAATACTTCGATCGCTACTGGCATTTGGCGTTGACGCAGATAGTGTTCTACCTTTTCAACATATCCAAGCTTCACCATCATGGCATCCGTAATAATGGCCACACGTGTGATGTCAGGCATTTTGGCAAGGTACTGCGTTGCGCCTTTTTCGAAGTAGACTTTGTTCGGCACTTTGAACCATTGCATATTCACGGTACGGCGAGCCACCCTTTTCACATTGATTAAGTTTACAGCGGTTACGTTGGAAGAAGTCGAGTTACGTCCGTATGATCCGCATCCCAGTGTCAATGACGGCATGTTTGTGTTGTAGATATCCCCGATGGCACCGTGTGTGGATGGTGAATTCACAATAATCCGTCCGGTTTGCAGACGATCTGCGAATTTGCCGATCACTTCTTCATTTGTGGAGTGGATAACCGAGGAGTGACCCATGCCGCCAAAAGCAACCACTTCTGCTGCACGCTCAATGCCCTCTGCTGCCGTTTTAACTTTGTAACATGCCAGTACCGGACTTAATTTTTCAGCCGACAATGGGAATTTCGTACCTACCCCTTCAATCTCGGCCACGAGAATTTTGGTGCCTGCTGGAACTTCAATTCCGCACAACTTCGCAATGCTCACCGCAGATTGACCAACAATCGCCGGGTTCACCGCACATTTCTCGGCATTAATCGCACCTGCTGTCAATTTTGCTGCTTCATCTTTGTTAACAAAGTAACAGCCGTTCGCAATCATTTTTTTCTTCACTTGATCGAAGATCGGTTCTTCAATGATTACCGCTTGCTCGGAAGCACAGATCATTCCGTTGTCGAAGGACTTCGACAGGATCAAATCCGTCACTGCCTGATTGATATCCGCGCTTTTCTCGATAAAGCAAGGTACGTTACCCGGTCCTACGCCCAGTGCAGGTTTACCACAGCTGTACGCTGCACGTACCATGCCGGATCCGCCTGTTGCCAGAATGAGAGCCACATCATTGTGATTCATCAGTTCGTTTGTACGATCCATGGAAGGATCATCAATCCATTGAATACAATCTGCTGGTGCACCATGTTTCACAGCCGCTTCCAGCAGGATTTTAGCAGCTTCCCGGCTACAATTCTGTGCAGATGGGTGGAAACCAAAGATGATCGGGTTACGGGTCTTGATGGAGATCAGTGCTTTAAACATCGTCGTTGATGTTGGGTTCGTGACCGGTGTAATCCCCATAATAATGCCGACCGGCTCCGCAATTTTCTGGAAGCTCTCATATTCGTTATCTTCAATCACACCTACGGTTTTGTCATACTTGATGCTGTGGTACACATATTCTGTTGCAAATATATTTTTGGTGATTTTATCCTCATACACTCCGCGGCCTGTTTCTTCTACGGCCATCTTGGCAAGCATCATGTGTTTATCCAGACCCGCAAGCGCCATCGCTTGCACAATCCGGTCAATCTGCTTCTGGTCCATCTTCATGAATGCGGCGTGTGCTTTATTCGCTTTGTCGATTAACGTTTGAATATACTGACCTGCTGTCGGTTCTTTTGCTGGGGCGACTTCGTTCTTTACAGCCATCTCCCTCATCCTCCTAAAGGTTCGTATTAGTTTGTCTCTCTCGTTTACATTCACATCGTAACATGACAATAAACTTAATTATGTGATTTTTTTCACAAAGTATAACAAATTTAATTTAAGTTTTGTAGTGTCCTTCATACAACCATTTTCACTTCCTATTTAAAATATAGGGCTGTAAAATTCATCCTCTCCATTAAAAGTGAATTTTATCACAATGTTTGAAATTTCGTCATTTTTGCCCCCTTTCCTTCCCCCTCAAACGGTAAGATTAGGTATATACTGAACTTAAAAATTGAACCACCGCAATTTGTACCGTCCTTCCTCCCGGCCGAGATGACCCTGATCAGGACGGCAACGGTTTGCGGCGAACCTCGGAGGCTACTGCTTACTACAGAAGGTCGTCCGATGGACATAAAGGGGAGATAGACTTATGAGAGAACTAACAACTGTACTGGAAAAGCGCGGTAATACCAATTGTTTCTCGGAAGCGAATTTCAACCATTTGCTGGTTACCATGAAAGATAGAACCTATCCGGAAGGTACACATCTGTACTGGGAAGGAGACGTCTCTGACAAACTTTATTATATGAAACGGGGTCGTGCCCAGATCACCAAATCCACGGATGAAGGCAAGGAACTGATCATGTACATGTATCAATCCGGTGATATGATTGGGCAGGCTGATCCCTTCTTTGGCTCTAAACACAGCTTCTCAGCGGAAGTGCTGGAGGACAGTGAGATCGGTGTATTGGAGCATAAAGACCTGGAGATGTTGATCTGCCAGCATTGTGACTTTGCGATCGACTTTATGAAATGGATGGGCATCCACCACCGGTTGACACAGACCAAATTCCGGGATCTCATGTTATATGGCAAACCGGGTGCACTCTGCTCCACCCTCATTCGGTTGTCGAATTCGTATGGTGAGCCTCATGGAGAGCATGTCATTATACACAAAAAAATTACCCACACGGACTTATCCAATATGATTGGAGCCACTCGTGAAAGTGTAAACCGCATGTTAAGCGACCTGCGTAAGAAAGATGGGATTGAATATGACAATGGCATGATTGTCATCAAAGATCTGAAGATGCTTCAAGGGATCTGTCACTGTGAGCTTTGCCCGAACGAGATCTGTCGTATTTAACATTTGGCTATGCTAATCGGATATTACTTATATATTTAATGAAAAAAAGCCCAGTTCTCTAAAAAGAGATTGGGCTTCTTGGTATACTTAGGATGCATTGGTCAATTCAAGCTTTACCGCATCACGTGGATTCAATTTCATGTCCAGACCATTTTCCATTAATTCTTTGTCATTCACCATAATGACCCATCGCTCATTCATACGAGGCGTAACATTCTCGACCGAAACGACAAATTTGTTATTCTCCGACATTCTTACAATGCCGCTGGACTTCAACACATCGCGAACTGTGCACTCTTGAACGTAGACGCCGGCATATTGACGATTAAGGGTTGGCATAATGTTTCCACCGCTAACCTTGAGTAACGTTGTCTGATATGCAACGCCATCCCCCCCACTGTCAGCGGCTTTCACGTAAATGATCACTTCATCTTTGGCATGAAGTTCCATGTCCCAATCTTCCTGCTCAATATCCTTGCCATTCAATTTGACAGCCCAGCTAAGCGAAGAATCCAGAGAAACTTCACCGACGGATTGAATCCGTTTGCCATCTGCCGTAAAATCGACCAGTCCGCTATTGAGTAATGCTTTTTTGAGTGTCAAACCCTCACTAAAATCTCGCTTAATGGACTTTGTTGCATCAGGCAAAAATGTACTGCCATCTACAGCCACTGTGATTGTATTCGCTGTTTCTGTCTCTTTGACAATTGGCTGCTCAGAAGGCTGTGTCTCACTACAACCAGCCAAGATCGCCAGTAGGAGCAAACATACACCTATGTAACCGGGGATTTTCTTCATCATGTAGGTAACACCACCCTGCGTAAAATCATTCACCCTGTTGTCCATAACCTCTATTATGGCACAACCCTCGGCAAAAAAAAGTGTCAAAGCCGTTACTTTTATTGCGCGTGCCCTCCAGAGAGGGCTTATACAACAAAGAGAGCCTGCACACAGGCTCTCCAATCTAAATCATTTTTATGTTCTCATTGGTTGCGTTATCACTGGACACTAGCCTGCATATATGTCCGTCCTCCATCGCCATCTTTCAGATATGGATTAAGCCCGAAAAACTGCTCCTCAGATACGTATACACCTGTCAGCAATCGCCCTTCAAGCAATCCACCGTCCACCTGCACGCAGCATGAAGGTGCGTCTACATACTCCTGATACAACGGAATCTGCCCATATTGTTGATGTACCTTGAACACCTTCCCTTGCTCATGCAAAGGTCGTTCCGAAAAATAGGTAGGCACAATATAACGGGCAATGACATCCAGTTCCTGCACGCTGTAAAAGGGTTCATCACCAAGCCATGGTGCAAACATTCGAATCTTCTCATATTGTGACCAAACAACCGCCTGAATCAGCATTTCTGCCTGAACCAGCCGACCTTCTCCCACATCCAGAACCAACCGCTTACCATGGATGGTTTCTTCCATCTGAGAAGTCGTTGAATCAGGTTGTCCCAGCTCACATCCGATACACTTCCAGCCCCTGGACGTTTGAATCCATTTTTGCAGCACCGCCGGAGCTAATCTCGGACCATCGCTGTTCACAGAATGCGTATTCACTTCGGCAAGATCATCCTTAATTGAACGGGAATATGCTGTGCGCTTGAACAACTCCGCAGCTTTTTTATAAATTAGATGGACCTGAATGGATGCGCTCTCAAGTTCTGCAATATCTTCTTTGCCGTAGCGTACTTCACGGGATAAGCTTTCTTCTCTCATGACAAGTGGGCCTCCTTCGCTCCGGCCGTCTGTGGCCATTTTCTATAGATTATACTACAACTCATGACAACATGTGCATAGCCCAGGAGAAAAACGCCGATCCACCTAATACTTAAGACAAAAACCCCTGATTTCCACGGAAATCAGGAGTCTATGTCATTCATGTAACAAAAGTGGGTGATGCTTATACGTTAGTCAACCCACTGCTCAGCCCAGTCTTGAATTTGATTCATGACGGGCTGGAGCGCTCTACCTTTCTCCGTCAGTTCATATTCAATACGAACTGGCGTCTCGGGATAGACGTGACGAACCAGAATACCTTCACTCTCCAGATCTTTCATCCGTTCGGATAACATCTTATCACTCATGGATGGAATCAGATTGGAGATATCCTTGAATCGCTTCGAACCACTCATCAACGTTTGAATAATTAAACCATTCCAGCGCTTGCCCAAAAAAGAAAACGCCGTCTCAAAACGCGGACACATCCGCAAGTCTTGACCTTCCACATTAATCACCTCTTTAGAGATCACTCAAATCAACTTACATTTTGTTAGTATATTTCATAATAACATATTTAAGCTTCAAAGAAAACGCCTGCAACTAAAAAGTTTAAATTTTAGAAGCATAACATCCAAAATGGATCATACATCCCAGTATACATTACACGCTGCGTCGTAACCATGGGAAATATCGTATAACTTCCCCATAGTACTATCTTACCCAAAAAGAACCCAACTGCCACAGTCATCAATGACTCGGAGAAGGGTTCTTTTTGAATAAAACTTATATAATTTCCATTTCACGATTGAGTTAGTGAATTAGACCAGCACGCCACCAAATGGTCTTACAGGTTGGCTCTTGCCAAATTCCGGCTTAAAACTGCGGGCAGGATATGCCCATTTCACTGCGTTGCTGATTACTCTTAATATTTCCGGCTTGTAATAGGTCGGATACGTCTCATGACCTGGTCGGAAATAAAAGATTTTACCTTCACCACGCCGGAACGTACATCCGCTCCGGAATACTTCCCCACCTTGGAAGTTGCTTACAAACACCAGTTCATCCGGTACTGGAATATCGAAGAATTCACCGTACATCTCTTCTTTTTCCAATACAATCTTGCCTTCGATGCCATCCGCAATCGGATGAGATGGGTTAACACACCATACAATTTCCTGCTCGTCAGCTACACGCCACTTCAGATCGCAGCTGGTTCCCATCAGTGCTTTGAATGGTTTGGAGAAATGACCTGAATGGAGCACAATCATCCCCATCCCGTTCAGCACTCGCTGCGCGACCTTCTGTGAGATCTCATCGCTTACGCGATCATGTGCCATATGTCCCCACCATATGAGCACATCTGTGGAATTCAGCACTTCATCACTTAATCCGTGTTCAGGCTGATCCAGTGTAGCTGTACGAATAGCAAAGCCTTCGCCGCCAAGTCCGTCAGCCAGTGCTCGATGCAGACCATCCGGGTAGACTTCCCTTACTTCATCGTGAATTTTCTCATGGACAAATTCATTCCAAATGGTGACGTTGATCATATTCAATTTCCCCCTAGTGTAGCTCTAAACCCACCACATATCGCCCAGCGGTTCTTCGATTAATACTTGCTGGAGATTTTGCACGGCTTTAGAGAATCCTTCTTCAACCGACATGAGACCGTCTTCGTGCTCAATACTTACTACATAATCATATCCGACCAGACGCAAGGCACTCATAATATCTGCCCATGTCTTGTTATCATGTCCATAACCGACCGAGCGGAACTGCCAAGCCCGATCCAGCATATTGGTATAGTCCTGCATATCCGTTACACCGTGTTTGTTCACGTTTACCGGATCAATTGTTGTATCTTTTGCATGGAAGTGATGGATGGCTCCTTCACGTCCCAAGATGTGAATTGCCTGAACCGGATCAATACCTTGCCACCACATGTGACTTGGGTCAAGATTGGCTCCGATCACTTCACCTGCTGCTTCACGCAGTCTCAGCAACGTTGCTGGAGTATGAACGGAGAATCCACCGTGCAGCTCCAATCCAACTTTTACGTTACGATCTGCTGCAAATTTACCCCACTCTGTCCAGTAAGGGATAACTTTGTTCTCCCACTGCCACTTCAGGATTTCCTGGAAGTCATTTGGCCATGGTGCGACAGGCCAGTTCGGATATTTGGCATCCTCATGGTCTCCCGGACAACCGGAGAATGTATTCACTACAGGTACTTCCAGCTTTTCAGCCAGTTCTACTGTTTTAACAAAATCATCGTGGAATCCTTTGGCAATATCCTTTTGTGGATGTAGCGGGTTACCGTGACAGCTGAGTGCACTGATTGTCAAACCACGTGATTCCACTGCATTTTTGAAGTTTTTCAATGCTGTAGGATTGCTTAACAACTCATCTGGCTTACAATGTGCATTGCCTGGATGTCCGCCTGTTCCGATCTCTACTGCTTTTAATCCTTTGGATGCTACATAATCAAGAGCATCCTCCAATTTACGTCCTCCGAATAGTACCAAAAATACGCCGAGTTTCAAGTGCGATTCCTCCCTGGATTAGATATCGTATGATTGCTGAATTCATGAATATTGAACTACAATTACCGTTCAGATCACATGCCTGTTTGATTAGTGTGGAAAATCGAGAGTGTTTCTATCCTGAAATTGAACGTAAGAATACTGGTTATTCTGCTTCACTCGTAAGAGCATCAAGCTTCGAACACTTTTTACTCAGACTAGTGGGATTCCACGGTTTCAATCTCAGTTTGAACTGTGCGAGTTACTGCAAAAGAATCATAGCTGCTTTCCAGATGTATATGCTTGCCTTCAAGTGAAGAACGCTGGAATGAATGCATGGCTTCCAGTACGTGATAAGCAAGCTTGCCACTGGCTTTGTGTTCCCGTCCGGCACGAATGGATTCGACCATTTCGGTTACGCCGATGCCTCGTTCGTTTTGTCCACTTTCGAAGACTGGTTTGACCGTCTCCCAAGTGTCTTGACCGTATCTGCGAACCTTCACTTCCCCGTTAAAATAATTGGGGTCCGGTACACTAAGCGTACCTTCTGTACCATAGATTTCAATACGTGGCAGATCCGAAGCTCCGCGAATATCGAAACTGGTGATCATGGTTGCAATGGCACCTTCTGCAAAATCAATGGTTCCTGCCAAGTGGGTAGGCGTCTCTACTTGCAGTGCTGTACCTTCCTTCGGCCCAGAGCCAATCTTGCGATCTGCAATCTGTATGCCTGCCGAGGCACTGATTCTGCGTATCGGTCCAAGCAGCGTAATCAGAGCGGTCAGGTAGTAAGGTCCCATATCAAACATGGGTCCGCCGCCTGCAACATAAAAGAACTCCGGATTAGGATGCCAAGCTTCTGGTCCTCCACCCATAAAGAATGAAGTCGCTGCAACCGGCTTACCAATCAGCCCATCCTCAATGGCTTTACGAGCTGTCTGTATGCCTGAACCAAGGAAGGTGTCCGGTGCAGAACCAACATACAATCCCTTTTCCTCAGCCAACTCAACAACCTTGCGACCATCCTCAAGAGAAATTGCCAGCGGCTTCTCGGCATACACATGTTTGCCTGCTTCGAGTGCAGCCAGATCGGTCATCGCGTGACTGCCAGGAACCGTAAGGTTCAACACAAGTTCAATTTCGTTATTTTGCAGCAACTCATCTACATTGTAAACGTTTGCGATATTAAATTCATCTGCCCGTTCCTGAGCGCGTTCACGAATCAAATCCGCAACAGCCACGACTTCAATGATCGGGTTGTTTTTGAGATTTTCCAAGTAGATGGCGCTGATGTTACCACACCCGATGATGCCTGCTTTCATTTTCTCCACTGTGACGTTCATCTCCTTACGCATGGTGAAAATCTGCGTTTGAATGGTTGAGATACATATGTTTTGTTGGATGTTTCCTGATCCTTAAATCTAATACTATGGTATTCCGTTTCAGCTTCAATTAAAATGAATAATATGATTGAAACATGAACTATCTGGTCATAATTTTCAAATTGCAAGGAGTATGCCCATGCCGACAGATCAAACCTGCCAAGTTCTTACAGCAGGCTTTTCATTTCATCGTAAACCCTACGCTATGGTGCAGCCTGAAGGGGTGAAAAACTACCTGTTAAGACTGCAAACAGACGGACGTTGCCGTGCACGCATAGACGGGGACTTGTCCCTGGTGGATGCGGGCGATCTGCTTCTTTTTGATCCTGACGAGCCCTATGAGCTGAGAATAGACAATGAAACCAATCCGATGGGAGAACGACTGGTAGAGAGTGGTGACTATCACATCTTCTTTAATGGGTCCTGGGTGGATGAGTGGTGGAAGCGTCACAAACGGCCGACCCGAATCAAAGTCGAACTGACGGAAAGTCTCTTGGTCCTGTTTCGACAGCTCGTGCTGGAGCAACGCCGCATCTCCAATCCTTATCCGGAAATTTCAAGTTATTATATGCGAATTTTATGTCTCGAAGTGGATCGTCTGCTCGCGGAGCATCCAACGATAACCAACACCAATTATGTTGCTTATGAGATCAAGAATTACATTGAAGAAAACGCTTCCTCTTTATTCAAGCTGGATGATGTGGCAACACATATTGGCATCAGTGTCTCACGGGGTGTTCATCTCTTCAAAGAAGCGTTTGGCAAAAGCATCATGCAATACACGCTTGACGTACGGCTGAACATGGCCAGGGAACGGATTATTTTCAGTCCAATGACCCTGGAGCAAGTGTCTGAGTCTTCCGGCTTTAACAACTATACCTATTTTCATCGGGTATTCCGTTCCCGGTTCGGCATGTCGCCGAAGGAATTCCGCGTCATTCACCGGGAACAGATGTAATCATACCAGTATACGTAAGTTGAACTTATTTGCGCGCGGCTATGGCCTCGGATACAACCATCGCCAGATCTTCATTGCCAAACATGGACAACAGGCCAAGTACAGTATCATCCGGGATCTCACCGGCTTCCTCCTTGGATACAATCAGCTTCTGCACCTGCTGCAAACGCTCATTGCTCTGCTGATTCGGGTAGGCTTGCCGGTACATCTCTTCCGGGTCCAAACCATTATTGACACACCACTGGGCAAATACGAGGATCATCATCTCTTCTTCCTGTTTATAGGTTTCTATAACAGCTTCCTCGATCTGTTTATTACGTTCCTTTTCATATTCATCCATGACTTGTATTCCTCCGTATGTGTATTCTGCAATTATTTGCGAATCAATTGTTCAGCCAGTTCATGACTGTCCATGACATGACTTGCACTGATCAGGCAATCATCAGGTGAGTCCAGACAAGCCAGGAAATTGTCAACTGCTCCGCTAAAACCTCTGCGTGTTAACACGGTGTCCCAGCTCCCGAACGTTTCTTTGGTTTCCAGACTCCCCTGTTCCATGCAGCTGATCGTCTCCATGTTTACCACTTCAACAGATCGTCCACCACCATGCAATTCGATCTTCTCCAGATCTGCCCCAGCTTCACGCACCATATCGAATCGACCGTAGGCTGTTCTGCCCAGCTTGGCCGTTCCGGTTGCATGCAGCAGTCTGTCCAGATCATTCTTCCGAATCCATTGATGAAGTAACTCCACATTATGATCCGAGTACCACAACATCAGGTCCAGCATATGGATGAGATCATCATAGATGGTTTCTGCCGCAGGACGATCCTGAATGCCTGTACGATGTTTGGTCACTGTCAGGGACTCAAAGCCTTTTCCACCCTGCATCCATTCTTTCGCTTTCTGGTACATCGGTGCGAATCTGCGGTTGAAGCCCACTGCCAGCAACAGCCCTTGTGCCTCGGCAAAAGCAGTCATCTCTTCCGACTCCCGAATCGTATAGGATAACGGCTTGTCTACGTACACGGCTAATCCCTGTTCCAGACATTGCATGACAATGTCAAAGTGTGCTTCCGTTGCTGTATGTACAAACACCGCATCCAGCTCCCAGGACAACAGTTCTTTCAGATCCGTTGTTCCCCGTTCTAATCGATACGCCTTTTGAACGGCTTTGACCGGCTCCGGAGATCGGTTCATAATGCCTACAATCTCCACGTTCGGATGAGCTGTTAACAGCGGCAAATATACTTTACGTGCAATATCGCCGAGGCCGATAATTGCAACTCGTTTACGTTGGGTTGTTTCCATGATGATCATTCCACCTTCAGTTCGGTTCTATATTTCCACGTCCTATAGTGTAACCCTTCGGACAGCAACTTGCCAGTGATTGCAGCAGACTTCGCTCGAATTGTTCAGACAACGGGCGAACGTGGTAAACTTATAAGGAACAGCAGTACAGATCGGGACACGACCAGACCTGCCTGATCTGAAAGGAGCGTTTGGGATTTTGCGAAAATGGTTATGGCTTCTGTTATATGTTTTACTTGCAGGAGTCACGTTTATTTACAGATATGAACTGCTGGCCTGGACCGATCTTCATCAGTCCATTCCGCTGTTACTTGCCATGGCAACATTGTTTGCTCTTGTGCCTGTCATTCCTTATAAGTTTGTTATTATCGCGTTTGGTTACAGTTACGGTACCACCACGGCAGCCTGGATATGCTGGCTTGGCACCACACTTGCAGCCATGCTCGTTTATGGCGGAGCAAGAACCATCTTCAGACATCAGGCGAGATCGTACCTCGAACGCATTCGGGGTCTTAACCGTTTTACCACATGGATGGAAGCACATCCGTTCATGGGTGTCATGTCGATGCGACTGTTGCCGATCGTGCCTCAGATGGCCGTTAATATTTACGCAGGTATAACGTACACGCCATTCTGGGTCTTTATGCTTGCCACGGCCATTGGCAAATTGCCAGCGATTTTTGTTTTTGCCTATGCAGGTGCACAGGCTGAAACGTCCATCTGGCTGAGCCTGGCCATCCTTGCCGGATATCTGGTGCTCATGGCCATTGTATTGCTCTTATTTCGCTTTCGGTCACGCAACAAAGCCTGAATTCAGAATTCGCAAACCGTTCAGATTCAGCTTGTTTTCATTCCGGCTTGGTTGGCTTGCCAATTCAGGATATAATAGAAGAGCAAGCCTAATGCTTGTGTAACAAGTTTTAATAAAACGGTAGATTGCTGGAGCTCGAACACGAGCGCTAAATCTTCATCAGAAATGGAGTGACTATAGCATGGAACAACATTCAAGTGAGTTAGCAACTTTTGCAGGCGGATGCTTCTGGTGTATGGTGTCCCCCTTTGAAGAACTGCCCGGTATTCATAAGATCGTATCGGGTTATACAGGAGGACATACCGAGAATCCAACATATGAAGAGGTCTGCTCGGAGACAACAGGACATGTAGAGGCTGTACAAATTACGTTTGACCCTGCCATCTTCCCTTATAAGAAACTGGTTGAACTGTTCTGGCAGCAGATTGATCCTACTGATACAGGCGGGCAATTCCATGACCGTGGATCCTCCTATCAGACGGCCATCTTCTATCACAGCGAAGAACAGCGCCAGATTGCGGAAGCTTCCAAAGCGGAGCTGGGACAAAGCGGACGTTTTGACAAACCAATCTTCACTCCCATTTTGCCAGCCAAACCGTTCTATGAAGCGGAAGAACATCATCAAAATTATCACCGGAAGAACCCTGCCCATTACAAACGCTACAGCAAAGGTTCTGGACGTGTAGATTTCATCGAACGTAACTGGTCCGGTAATGTGGACAAAGACGGGCTGAAAGAGCGTCTGACGCCGCTTCAATATGAAGTTACGCAGAACAGCGCAACCGAGCCTGCATTCCATAACGAATTCTGGGATCACCACGGTGATGGTATCTATGTGGACATCGTATCTGGCGAGCCATTGTTCAGTTCTACCGACAAATACGATTCTGGCTGCGGCTGGCCGAGCTTCACACGTCCATTGCGTGACCACAACGTGAAGGAAAAAACCGATCTCAGCCACTTCATGATTCGTACGGAAGTGAGAAGTCGTGAGGGTGATTCCCATCTGGGTCACCTGTTCAACGATGGTCCTGCCGAAGCAGGTGGAATGCGTTATTGCATCAACTCTGCGGCACTTCGTTTTGTACCCAAAGAAGACTTGCAAAAAGAAGGATACGGTGAGTACGCCGTCCTTTTCCAATAACTTTTAATACAAATACAAAAAAAAGCAGTGGGATGATCCCGCTGCTTTTTTGTTGTACATTTTTGTTTTTAATAGACGAACTATTGTTACACGAGAATGCATTGATTTAGGTTTGGCTCGAAGAAATTTCCGAATTCAATTGGCTGGCAGAAGCCGTCTGATCATTACGAAATTGAATTCGCATCGCTGGAACAATACCCAGGATCATCACGGTAACCGAGATTGCGTAGACGATAAAAATGGATGTGCTGTTCATCAGTACACCTGCCATGGAAGATCCAAGAAGCATGCTTCCTATGAATAAAGGTGTGATGGTGCCATTCACTCTCCCGATCAAGTGCTCATCAATACGGGTGACCAAGTACGTGGAGATGATGACGTTGATGAATGCCAAACTGATTGAGCTCAAGAAGCTGATCAAAAGGGTCAGCCAGAACCAACTGGATAACACTTCCCCCATCGTGGCTACAGCCAGACACAGCACACCTACGATTAGAGTTAAAGTCTGATTCAACTTGCCACTTACAGCAGCCGCAATCCCTCCTCCAATCAATAAACCTATTCCAGATGCACCTGACAAAAACTGTAACGACGTTGCTTCAAGTCCCAGACGTTCGGTGATCAGAAATATTCCAAGTGGGCTGATGAGACCCGCAGAAAGCCCTATACAGATGAATACCAGACTAAGCATTTTTAACGAGCGGGATCGAGCAACATATTGCCAGCCCTCTTTGATATCCGCTAATAATGAGGTATTTGTTTCCCGCTGAGTGGCGTCTTTAGGCAGAAATGTGAGTAGAAGCGCAGAGGTGAGGAATAGAATGAGTAATGCGTACATGGATGCCTGAATTCCCATTGCAGTGTATATAAATGTTCCGACGATTGGTCCGAGAATTAAAAACAACGATTGACCACTCTGTGTAATAGCAATTGCAGATTGCAAATGTTCTCCCTTTACATTTCGCCTCACAATCTTTAGAGAGGATGGCTGCGAAAACTGGCTAACGATAGAGGATACAAACGTGGCTACGTATAGAATCTGCCAATACCCGGAAGATAAAACGCCAATAATCATGACAATAGACAACGCACTCAGAATATCTCCCAGTATCATTGTACGTTTGGGATTCCAGCGATCAGCAAGTGCACCGCCAATGATGGAGAAAACAAAAATCGGGGCATATTCAAGTACGGTAATCAGCGAGACGGCTATTGGACTCCCCTGAGTTCGATCCATTACATAATAGAGGATCGCCATATTTCGGATCCATATCGCCAGATTTTGCAGCAGATCAGACCCTGTAACGATTAAAAAAGCTTTGTTTCTGAACAATGTGTTCATTCTCCATCTCCTTTTTTAAACCGACTGTCCGGTTTATTAATATTTAAAAAGAAAAACTGACGTTACATCAGCTTTTCATGGTTAACGTTGTTGAATGCCTGCTAGCAAACTGGCCATGCCTTTGTGGTAAATACGACGAATATCCGCCAAGTCCTTCTCGTAATAGAGTGTAGTCAATCCGCTAAACAGACCGTAGATAATGTGCATTACATCCTGTGGATCATCCGTCTTTAACTCCCCATCTTCCATCCCTTTAGTAATAATGGACTCGTATGTCGCATATGGAATTCGGATCAGGGAAAGCATCTCATCGAGCATCTCCTGACTAACGACCTGACCTGAGACAAACTCGTTAATGGCGTGATTCAGCGGGTTAGCCAAATCATCCACGTAATGGTCAGCAAGTCCGTACAGTTTATCTACAGCTGTCTCATACCTGGATTCTTTCTCTAGCCAAGCATCCATCCAATCTTCATTATTAAGCTTGATTAGATACATGAATAACTCTTCTTTGCTTTTGAAATGATAATAGATACTGCCTTTACTTCGATTGTTAATCGTACATATGTCTTCCATGGAAGTTGCACTATATCCCTTTTGGGCAAACAGTTCCTTGGTATTACGTGCAATGTCTTTTTTAATCTGGGTAACATCTTTTCTTCGTTTGACTTCGATTGGAAAAACCTCCATAAACTAAACCGACTATTCGGTCTAATAGTATCACAGCACAAATACCTCGTCAATTCAATTTGCACTGGCACCCTCTCATTTACTGCTTCAAAAGATATACAAGAGAGTGCCTGGCTACAATTCACGAAAGAATTCGTCACATCATACTTACGATCCAACCGATCCAATACGCAAATGGAATTAACAACAACTGTGCCAACAGAGTACCGAATAGACGGGATACGAGCATGCAGCCATAAATCTGATTCATGCGATCCAAACGGATCTCGCCACGTAATGATCGGTCACTGAGCAAGGAAATCCGCGGATCAATCAGGATGGTTAACAAAATAGTCGCTATTCCGTTAATTAACCCGGTTGATTGGGATGCAGCTACAGCCTGCCCTGGGTAAAGGTACGCTGCGTATAAGCTGGACAGGACACCTGTGGTATAGATTGCGGTTACCGCTACATTAAGCAACATTAACCGTCTTGGCATCCCATGTTGTACCAATCGTTTGGCCATCTTCCAGGATGGCGGGGTGATGTAATACGTTGCATTTCTAATCTTGCTTCGCTTCAGCATACCGCGAACCATTGCTGGGATAGAACCGGCTGCTTCAAAATGTACAACCATTCTCGACGAGAGCTTCACCATGGTTGGAAAACACAATATGGCTAATGCCGTTCCAATCGTTGCCGCACCCATTAACCAGTGCAGCTGTGCTGCAAAGTGTGGATTGGCTCCACGTGTTGCGGTATCCACCAGATTACCTACCATTGGACCCTGGGCCATATTCGAGGTTCGAGAAACCAACAGCAAGATACCTGCCAAAGAAATGGCAAGCGCAATTCTGCGAGTGCGTAGCCCACCAAGGCGCAGCGCATAGGACAAGCTATCTGCGGCATGAATCAGCATGGTGAACAGCATAGGGATTGCCAGGCTAAGACTAAACATATGTATGTACTCCTTTATATTCCTTTTGTTGAACTTATTTCTTTCATGGACAGCATTATACGCCTCTGTCTTGCAAAAGTATAGGAACGAGATCCTTTTATATAAGTTGAAATAAATAATGTTTACACTGGACACTCCGATGACAGAACAACCTTCCGATCGCTGTTATCCCCAGATTTTTTTGATTCCTTTTATAAAGGGGTAAATCCGGGGATAAAGGCGAACACTTCGTTTCTTCAGGTTTTTTCTGTCCTCTCCGTTTCGTGTAAATGTTTATTTCAATTTATATAGATCATCGGTAAATGCACTTACGACCTCGGATGTTCATCGTTTATCCTCCCCCTCACAGGGTAATATACAACTAATCCATTATTGTACAGGAGGGGTTCATATGCCTTGGAACAAACAGGATTATCCGGTATCCATGAAGAACCTGGAACCACGAGTCAGACACAAAGCAATTGAGATTGCCAATGCTCTGCTCGATGACGGGTATGAGGAAGGACGCTCGATTGCCATAGCGACAGCTAAGGCGGAAGAATGGGATGAGAATCATCCCGCACCGGAAAGTTCGAAATCGGACTCCACGGAATGTCGTCATTCCGAGCCCGTTTCTTCGTCCAAAAGTCATGATAACATCCATGTAGTACCTACCGACTCCGGTTGGGCGATCAAAGAAGAAGGAAAGTCTACCTATCTGTCCACATTTGATACTAAGGCAGAAGCTGTAGATAAGGCCAAAGAACTGAGTAAAAAACAAAATATTCGAGCGATTATCCATAATCAGGATGGTCAGATTGCTTCTTCGATCAAGCCCTGAATGGATCGGAAAACAACAAAATCCCTTTTGCTGCTGAAGAGCAGTCAAAAGGGATTTTATATGAACGTTAACTATCAAGACCTGAATATGATTCATACAGGTTATGGTTGTTCTGAAACGTATGGTTAATTGGATACCCCTCTAGCCACCGTAGTCCGTTGTGAAATAGCAGCAGCGTTAACTGCCTTGGCTGCAGCCGATGGCATCGGCAATTTCACAGCCGAAGTTGTAACCACGGTTCCGCGAGCCGGAACACTAACGACGTACGTGATGACTTTGCTGGCAATCCATACGGCCAGAATCGTATATAAAGTTTCTTTTACCGGAAGAAAGAAAAGCGACAATCCCAATACAAAAGCATCGCTGACAAAGAAAACTGTTCCCAGCTTCCATCCCTTCCAGCGGCTAACCAGCACGGCGAGAATATCATCTCCGCCTGTCGCTCCACCGAATCGAAGCACGATCCCAGCGCCTACCCCTGTCAATATACCGGATAGAACTGCCGGAATCCACAGATTTCCGTTAAACGACAATACGAGTGTGGAGTATCGTTCAAAGCCGTCATAGAATAGGGAAAATGCACCAACGCCAAGCAATGCCTGAATCATGAATTTCCAGCCTTTGAGGAACCAAGCCAGGATCATGACCGGAATGTCCAGTAACAACATACCGATAGCAGGTGATAAGCCTGTTGCGTATTTTCCGAGCAGGGCCAGACCAACAAATCCGCCCTCCGATAAATGATTCTGAAAGTTAATGTGATAATAGGCAAAAGCTAAAATAAATGTACCGAGCAGCATAATGGCGAATTTGATCGCCTCTGTTTTAACGTGTTGTAAGGTTAACGATGTTCTCTTCATTCAGGTTCCCTCGCAGTTTGTAGGTTGGTTTTTTAGACCGACCGTACCCTGCAAAAGGTAAGCCTGGAAGAAATCATCGTGTACGTCCTTCGAATATTCATTCCAATCCCCTCTTTCGCAGAGTCAGCCGTTTTTTTGAACCGGTTGGTGTACTCTACAAGGGGCGCTATGTGTATGAGAGATCGTAACGTTTCCAGATCGTCCTTGGGGAGATTGTCCTTCGGGAACTCATGGTATCCTGATCCTTTCTGTTCTGTTGTGGTTAGCTGTGCTCAGTTAAACTGAAAATAACTACAATGCATAAGCTTGAACATTTAATTGTACACTTACACTTGGATTACAGTACCCTCTTTCGATCGCGGTTATCCCCGGATTTTTGGAATTCCATTTTCCCTCTGGGGAAAATCCGGTGATAGCTTATGCTTCCCAAGCTGCTTTCATTCAAAAAGCTTTCAGGCGAACGCTTCGCTTCTACAGATGGGTTCTGCACTCTTCGTTCCTGTGTAAATTGTAAATCCAACTTACAGCAGTTGCAAGTTCATTCAGTTTAAACACCAAAGCTAACTTGCTTGTTCTTCTATTATATAACACCAACGTGACCGGGTCTAAACAGCGGACCCCTCAAAAACAGGCATAAAGCAGCCTTTGGACTGCTCCAGCAGTCATACGGCAACACCAGGATAAGCAATGCTTGCTAATGGTGCAACCTGCTCCTTTATTCTATGACCAAAGCTTCCAAAAATAACTGTCAGTCACCCAACTGTGACAAATTGGAGCCTTTTTTTATTTTCTTGCGCTTTTTAAAGGAATCATTTTCCTTTCATACATACACTATAGCAAACGTAATCGGCTTATTCTTTGTCCAGTTCAGACGTTTCCAGACTTACTCTGCTGTTTATGGTATAATATAACAATTGAATCCCACTACCGTTTAAGCGAGGCGGATTGATGAAAACGTTAAAGCCAAGAGTCTTTATTGGTTGCTCGCTGGAAGCAAAGCCGATTGCAGCCGCAGTACACGAAAACTTACGTTTTTCAGCCGAAGTTACCCCTTGGTATTCCGGGGTTTTTAATCCAAGCAGCTATACCATGGACGATCTGGAAGTAGAGGTCCGTACGACTGACTTTGCCATTTTTATTTTTCATCCGGATGATATATCCAAAATTCGCGGGAAGTACTACGCGTCGGTCCGGGATAATACAATGCTGGAAATGGGTTTGTTTATGGGTCGTCTGGGACGAAAACGTATTTTTTTCATTCTTCCTGAGGATATTACAGACATCAAGGACACAACCAAGGTCGAAGGATTGCGTATGCCCACAGATCTGCTGGGGTTAAATCCACTCGTATATGAAATCCGTTCTGACGGAAAGTGGGCACCAGCCGTGTCCGTGGCATGTTCCAAAATCGCAGACAGTATTGAGGAACAAGGACGCTGGAGTGATCCAGAATTGGAGGACATCATTGAGAAGCATAAACGCACTGAGGGAGAAGCAAGGTTACAACTGCTTAAGTTGCTGCGGTTCTTTAGGGAATTGCTGCGTACCCGCAAAGCAGATGCCAAGATGCTGGAGCGAATGAGCGATGCCCTGCGTACTGCCTTTGTCTCTCATCCTCCATTCGCTGTACGTGGCACAGCCATATACCGTACAGATGACAGTGGTTATATTGAGCAATTATGTGGTAATGTTGGAGAACCGGGGAGAAAGTATGACTTGTCCGCTAATGACGACAAACAACCGGATGATCCCAAGCGCATCCTGGTGATTGATTCTTACCGGGAGAATAAAATCAAGATTAACCTGTATGATGATTACCTTGAGAAAGAGTATCTGCTATGCTATCCTGTAGCCAAGAGGTATGTAATCACCGTTCACATTATTGGACATATTGAAGCGGATGAGGCGGTATTTCAGCAGATTGACCTACAGAATCGTCAACTGTTCAACGCCATCAACGATTTGTTAGGAGGCGAACCGGAATGAAACCGGAAACGAAAAAAATAAGCAAGCGCTGGGGCAGCGAAAAAAAGGTACGCCTCAGTTCTGCGCCCGAATCATCACGACCGGTTCCGGAACCCAAGGAAGAAGATCGTTTCCACAAGCCGGCCGTACCGCTAACTACCATTGGGCCCTCCCTGAAGGGCAAGGAAAGACCTTATAAGGTCATCCTTGAAAAAGAGGCGTTCTACGAAAAGCCTCAATATCTTGCTTAATTTCTGAACACATCATCAAACCTGCCGCTGAATCGGCAGTATTCCATAAGCCCCGCCGCCCAAGGCAGGGGCTTTTTTGTTGCTCATTTTCGCTAAAATAAAACTGCTTCTACTCGTTGACCTAGTGCCCTGGTGTTAAGACAAAGCATCCTTGAATCATGATCGCAATTCATTGCTTGTAATTACTTCTGTAGCAGACTACATTGCATAAGGCTTATTTGGTTTATGGCCTTAGGTTTCCTGCAAAACCCATAAATTATACCTTATTTTGGAGCAGGCTTGTCCTTAAATCCCTAGCTTCATCCACTATCTGTACCTTTAGAAAAATGAGGTAATATGTGCTTCCAATATTTCTCGGTTGTATTGTGTATCTCCATTACATATATTGATTATAATATAGGAACACATGTTCTGTAAATATAAAATTCCAATTAAAGGCTAAGGAAGTGAACATATGGCCTCCTCTTCCACTTCAGCCCCAACTCCTGCGGATGAAGATCATCGTCTGATCAAAGGGATGGTTGTGCGTACGCTTTTGCTGGATGTACTGGAACGGGATATTCGAACTCTGGATACGCTGCTTCTGAAAATGCCTGAGGTCTATATCCTGTCGCTCACCCGCATTCAGAATGAAGTACTTAAGGAGATGCTAGGACTGCGCAAACAGATGAGAACCCGTGGAGTAAAAGTTCTGGAGGAAACGCGGGGAAAGGATGGCATTGAAACCGTTTATTTGTGCAGGGGATACATGCAACGGTTCTATATGCTCTGGACATTTGCACGCAATGAGGTCAAAAAAGAGCTGAGTCAACATCTGCAGATGGATCTGACACAACAGGTTTGACAAATGAACGGGTTGACCATCGCTAGCTGTGTTCATTAAGATGGAATAGAGATATCCAACCATTCCAATAAGGCATGAATTGATTTCAGCTGGATATACTCTCAACGTCTTATCAATCAAGGAGCTGTACTTCATGGATTTGAATACACATTCGATTAAACGAACACCCGCACATACAGGCATTGCCGCAGATGTAACAGAACTGATCGGCCAGACACCTGCCGTTAAACTGAACAGACTCACAGACAGCAACTCCGCTGACGTATATGTGAAACTGGAATATTTCAACCCAAGCGGCAGCGTCAAAGACCGTGCCGCCTATAATCTGATTGTTCAGGCTGAACTTGCGGGACACTTGCTCCCTGGTGCTACCATTATTGAACCAACCAGCGGCAATACCGGGATTGGTCTTGCGATGAATGCCGCCGCCAAAGGATATAAAGCCATTTTGATCATGCCTGACAATATGTCCAAGGAGCGCATCAATATCCTGAAAGCCTACGGCGCAGATGTGGTGCTCACTCCCGCTGCGGAGCGGATGCCTGGCGCGATTCGCAAAGCGAAAGAACTTCAGGCAGACATTCCGGGAAGTTTCATTCCGCAGCAATTCGAGAATCAGGCGAACCCGGACATTCACCGAATCACGACGGCGCCCGAGATTATGCAGCAGATGGATGGCAAGCTGGATGCTTTCATCGCTACCGCGGGAACCGGCGGAACCATTACGGGCACTGGGGAAGAACTGCGCAAGCAGTTACCCGGTATTCGCATCTATGCGGTGGAGCCCAAAGGTTCTCCGGTGTTGTCCGGTGGCGAACCCGGACCACACAAGCTCGTCGGTACAAGTCCGGGGTTCATTCCGGACATCCTGAATACCGACGTGTGGGATGCCATCATCCAGGTGTCCGATGAGGACGCACTGGATACGATGCGGCAGCTTGCTGCCCGGGAAGGGCTGTTGCTCGGCCCTTCCTCTGGCGCTTCGGTGTGGGCCTCCCTTCGTATTGCGAAGAAACTGGGGCCGGGGCACCGGGTGCTCTGCATTGCGCCGGATACCGGGGAACGGTATCTGAGCATGGGTATTTTTTAACACAGCTAACATCTGTACACATCAAAAAGGGGCTCCCATGTCCCACAAGCCATGAGCCCATAAGTTATAAGCTTGACAGAGGCCCTCCCTTATGAGCATTCATTGGTCATTGGTTCTAAATGAACCTGACACACGCTATTCGCTCCTATTTGCGCAGGTCTGACATGTAACGAATCATAGCGACGTTATTACTCCGAATTCAGTCGATTTACAGGCTTAAAAGCTATTTTCGGCGGGATAACGATACTGAGATTCGTTAGAATTTACATCTCTTCATTATCACTCTAATAAGGTGCGGTAGATTCGTTAGAATGTTGGAGCGATTGGGAGCGAGGGAAAATCCCTCGAAAAAAAGGGAATAAAAGTACATTGGAGAAACCATCAAAATAAAAAATAAGCTCTTGCTCACATACGGATGATGAATCCGCAGAGAACAAGAACTTATTTTGGTAAGAAACTTTATCATCAAAAACAAAGCAAGAACATCTAACGTAAGCTGGTTAGTATGTCAGGGTTGTCCATTCCACACCTTCGGGAAGCAGAGCCGCAATGCGGTCTTTGGCTTCCTTTTTGGTATACAGCGATTCATCGAGAATGACCGCAGAACCGGAATCCGTGCTTGTCCGGATCAGACGTCCAAGACCTTGCTTCACACGCAGGAGCATATACGGAAGATCGATCTCTTCGTATGGTGCAGCCGACGCACTGCGTTTTGCATTGAAGACAGGGTCCTGTGGCGGATACGGGAGCGACCAGATCATCACGTTGGATAATGACGGTCCTGGAACGTCCAGCCCTTCCCACAGATTAACGGAGCACAGCACACTCTCCTCATCCTGCTGGAACGCCGCGATCAGATCGCTGATCTCCCGGTCACCCTCATACATAAAGCGCAAACCTTCTGCTTCAGGCACATGAACGATATCCTGCTTGAACGCACGCAATTCCTCCATCGTACGGAACAGGATGAGTGCACGTCCTCCACTCTCCTGAAGCATGGACACCGCATCGCGCATGCGATTTTCATTTTCGGGATGGCCTGGTATAGCTTCATCGGTAATCTTCATCTTCATTTTGTCCGCATAATCATACGGGGAAGCTACAGAGAAGGATACAAAATCATCAATGCCCAGGCTGTCCGCCACATAACGGAATGAACTATCCACAGATAACGTTGCAGAGGAGAACACGATTGGAATACCTGTGTTGAACACACGCTCATTCAGCATTTCCTTCACGGTACGCGGCATGATCGATAATGTCGTCTCGTCTTCACTCTCTTCCGCCCAGCAGATATAGCCGTCTTCCTTACGGAATAACGCAAGTGCAGACTGAATCATGTCCAAATGTTCTTCGACGACACGCATCTGGTACCCATCCAGCGAGAACAATCCACTTTCAAATACCAATTCTTCGCCAATGGCATCCAGCACACTCGTCAGACGTTCAATCTCACGCAGAAGTGGTGCTTCTACCCGAACTTCTTTCCGTTCCGATCCGGGAATCGCCACCGTATACGTATCGAGCAACGCAAACAGGCGTTCACTGCTCTCAATGGCTTCATCCACACGCTCCGCGAGGGATTCACGAATCTCTCCTTCAAGCAGGCGAGTCACGAGTTCCTCGAAAATACGGTGTTTCAGCTTGTAACTCAGTGCGTTCAGGGCTGCTTCTTCCAGCAAATGTCCTTCATCAAATACAACCGAGCTGTGATCAGGCAGCAGGGGCAGTTGTCCCTCGCGTTTGCGTGCATCATAGGTCCAGACATGCTCCATGTAGTAATCATGGGAACAGATGATGATGTCTTTGGAACGACGGTAATGGTCACGCGATAGCGTCAGGCCGCAGCGTTGTCTTTTTGGACAAACAAAACAATCCTGGAACGGGTCCCAGTTGATTTTGTTCCACTGACGATCGTTCAGATGTGGATACTGTTTGCGGTCACCATACGGATGGAAAGCCTGAAGCGTACCCGGCGTGTTCACAAAATCCGGCAGGCTCTCGTGCACTTCTTCAATAACAGGCGCATCCTCATCGGCGAATCGCACCGCACTTAATTTGTTCAGACAGACGTATTGGTCTGGGGACTTGCCCAGACGTGCGTCCACTTCCAGATCCAGATGTGCAGCCAGCTTTGCAATATCTCCGCCAGGCTTCACAAGCTGTTCAATCAAGGACTCATCGGCACAGGCGATCACCGCCGGTTTGCCCGTATAACGTGCATAACAGACCGCGTAGAGCAGATAGACTAACGTCTTGCCTGTTCCTACTCCGGCTTCCGCCATAATGGTCTTTTTATCTCCATAGGCCCGTTCGAGCTGGTACGCCATAAAAATCTGTTCATCCCGTACCTCGAAGCCGAACTCAGGCAAAATATCGTAAAAAACATCGGCAACCCACTCTCCCAGACGGGATACAAAAGGTTCAGCCGGATCATATGCAAAAGGATAACGTTGTGTAGACAATCCTTGGTCAGCCTCCATTCTTAGACAAAGCGGTCCTATTTCATTTTCCCGTACCAAAAAGGCCGCTGGACAAAAGTTAATTATCTCACGCAGCGAGGCGGGTGACAAGCTTTTTTTACGAGAGAGCTCGAAGGGCAGTTGGTTAGGTTTTTCAAAAGGTAGCTTTGATGTTCGTTGGTTGCCACGATGTATAGAACCTGCCCACAGGGAAAATATATACAGGAATCCAACTTAAGGAAAGGTGGCGTTCCACTCCATGGATAACCATTCTTCACAATCCGAGCATTCCTCAGACCAATCAAGCGAGACTTTAACGGACCGACAGGGTCACCCCATCACGGACAATCAGAACGTACGAACTGTGGGCAGTCGCGGACCAACAACACTGGAGAACTATCATTTTCTCGAAAAGATCACTCACTTCGACCGCGAACGCATCCCGGAACGGGTTGTGCATGCCCGGGGTGCTGGTGCTCATGGCGTATTTGAAGCGTATGGAACGGCCGGGAATGAACCGGTATCGAAGTATACACGGGCACGTCTGTTTCAGGAAAAAGGAAAAGAAACCCCCGTATTCGTTCGATTCTCAACGGTTATTCACGGTGGGCATTCTCCCGAGACGCTGCGGGACCCGCGTGGCTTTGCCGTGAAATTTTATACGGAAGATGGCAACTGGGATCTCGTCGGTAACAACCTGAAAATCTTTTTCATTCGTGATCCGCTCAAGTTCCCGGATATGGTACATGCCTTCAAACCCGACCCGTTGACCAACGCACAGGATATGGAGCGGTTTTTCGATTTTGTCTCACTCAGTCCCGAAGCAACCCATATGGTGACGTTCCTCTTCTCCCCTTGGGGTATTCCGGCCAATTACCGTCAGATGCAAGGGTCAGGTGTCAATACATACAAATGGGTCAATGAGGAAGGCACAGGCGTGCTCATCAAATACCACTGGGAACCGCTGAATCAAGGCATACGTAACCTGCTGCAAAAAGATGCGAGCGAGATTCAGGGGCAGAATTTCAACCATGCGACGCTTGATCTGTATCATGCCATTGAACAAGGCGACTATCCCGAATGGGAGCTGTGCGTACAGGTGATGGAAGATGGCGAGCACCCGGAGCTGGACTTTGACCCGCTGGACCCAACCAAGTTGTGGCCGCAGGATCAGTTTCCTTTTCTACCCGTTGGAAAAATGACGTTGAACCGTAATCCCGAGGATTATTTCAATGAAGTGGAGCAAGCGGCATTTGGCACAGGTGTATTGGTGGATGGGCTGGATTTCTCGGATGACAAGCTGCTGCAAGGACGCACCTTCTCCTATTCGGATACCCAGCGTCACCGGGTCGGTGCGAACTACCTGCAACTGCCTGTGAATGCGCCGAAGAACCGTGTTGCGACCAATCAGAGCGGCGGACAGATGCAGTATCAGGTGGATCGTGCACCGGGGCAGAATCCGCATGTGAACTACGAGCCTTCCTCCCTTGGTGGGTTAAAAGAAGCTACACCACGTGGTCCGGAACATGAACCGTTGGTGGAAGGCAGGTTAGTGCGTGAGAAGATCGAACGTACGAATGATTTTGGACAGGCCGGGGATACGTACCGGGCATTCGAGGATTGGGAGCGGGATGAGCTGATCAGCAACATGGTCGATGCTCTGGCCCAATGCAAACCGGATATCCGGGAGCGCATGATCTCTCATTTTACCCAAGCGGATGCCGATTACGGTCGTCGTGTAGCGGAAGGACTGGCGTCAGTGCCTACCGATGATAGTGCGACAGTCCAGCCGAAAAATGAACCAAGTGTCGAGCAAGCGAAGAAGCGCGGTCGTGAGACGGACGGATATTAAAATGGACAGCATTGTAGAACTCTGGTCTATGCACTGCTTATAATGCATGAGATTGTTCGGATCGATAATTCCCCGCGTTGGTTTAATAGAGCACATCGCTTGATTCGATGAGTCTTGCCATGAAGGACAGTGCCTACAATGATCAGATAATGCCACTTCGAACATCGCCCCAATAGCCTCGTTGCCTCTGGCAGCCGCTATGGGGCTTTTTGTTATGCGTTGATTGCCCCATCATTTCGATAGAGGGCACAGATTATGATTACGCTCCCCTATTGGATGCGTGCGGCTCTTTTTTTGAAAATGCGAAGTTCATTTGGGTGGATTGAGGGTGAGTCTCGTGCCTTGAGGGTTGTAAAAGCGTGCATCTCTAGGTTCATTTCAGATGATTCATCGTTAAATCAGGGCTACCAGCCAATGTCAGGATTACATGTAACCTGTGAAACCCCAAGCAATGGGAGCGACTACGCCTAACCTGCCTATGTCTAGACCCATCTGATCAAATGATTATTGAAGATAACGTTTACAACATTTACCATAAAACTATGCTGTACAGAGAGTATTCATTCCATCGCAATGATCTACTTCATCGATGCATCTGTCCGGCATACCGCAACAGCTCACGCATTCTATTTTCCATTAACCAAGGAGGTCTATTAATGAAATTATTCCCATCCACATCTACTCATGTATCTGCACGATCTGTACATTCTCTGAAGGAGCGCTCCCTCAAATCAAAAATGGCCCAGATCTGTCTGAGTGCCGCATTCCCTCTTTTATTAATTGGTGGTGGATCGGTTAGCGCGGCGGATGTAATCGAGAGCAGCTTGCAGAATAATCCATCAGAAGCCGTGGCTACCTCAAGTGCGACACTTGCTGCGGGTGATCTCTATGTCTCCCCTAGCGGCTCAGCCAGCAATCCAGGAACCATAAATAGTCCTACATCTCTGGCTAACGCATTGACCCAGATCGCCCCGGGCAAAACGATCTATCTGCGCGGCGGAACTTACAGCTTCTCGCAGACCATTACCATTGAACGTGGTAACAGCGGTACCTCCTCACAACGTAAAAATCTGGTGGCGTATGGATCGGAAAAACCAGTCTTTGATTTCTCCGCTCAAGCCTTCGCTTCCACCAATCGTGGACTGCAAATGTTCGGAGACTACTGGTTCGTCAAAGGTCTTGAGGTGAAGGGTGCAGGCGACAATGGAATCTTCATCGGAGGCAGCTACAACCGCCTGGAGCAGATCGAGGCCCATCACAATCGGGATACGGGGATTCAAATGGGACGTTATGCTTCCACTGCCGCCAAGAGTGAATGGCCTGCATATAATGAAGTCATTCGTTCTTACTCCCACAACAACTATGACCCGGATGACGGTGAGGATGCAGACGGTTTTGCCGCTAAACTGACCGTTGGCCCGGGCAACGTCTTCGACGGCTGCATTGCCGCCTATAATGTGGACGATGGCTGGGATCTGTATAGCAAAACGGACACAGGCGCCATCGGCGCGGTCACGATCCGCAATAGTATTGCCTACGCCAACGGCGCAACTTCAGACGGAACATCTACCTCCAACAGTGATGGCAACGGCTTCAAGCTTGGCGGCGAGAAGATTGCGGTGAATCATATCGTTGAGAACAATATTGCTTTTAATAATAAAAAGCATGGCTTCACCTACAACAGCAATCCCGGCTCGATCCAGATGAAAAACAACTCCTCCTGGAACAACGGGCAAAGCAACTTTGCCTTTGATGTAGGCACCCACATCTTCACCAACAACCTGTCCTTCCAAGGCGGCGCCAGCGACAAAATCAGCGGAACCGACGTCAGCAGCACCAACGTCTGGTGGAAGAACAAAAAAAGCGAGAACGCCAAGGGCCTGCTCGCCAGCGCAGCCGACTTTGTCTCCCTCGTGCCTTCAGTAACACGTAGCGCGGACGGAACACCTGTCTTGGGTAATTTCCTGAAGCTTGCGGGTGGTAGTGATCTGATTGGGTCGGGTACACCTTCGGGTACGAATATTGGTGCACGGTAGGTGGTAGTTATTGAGATAAAAAAATAATAAAAAGCAAAATCCCCTCCTCCATGCCAGCCTAATCGGTGGTAATGGAGAGGGGATTTTTGAATTGCTGTGTATTGTCTACTCGCTGGCTTCTAGGTTGATAGATATTCAAGGTTTGGCTAGAACCTCAATCATCAGTCTGCCGCCTGTGCGAAAACCTTGCTCAAATGCCGCTTCCACATACATGGACGTGGATTGTCCGATCAAGTCTATCAGTTGCTCCAAGGCATCGTACTCGTTCACGGTAAGCTGTGTTCTGTAGTCTTGCATAAGGTCCGCTATCTGGCGATTGATCTCCTGATACTCTTCTTGCTCAGGATGAATTGACTCATCTAACCGCAGGTTTCCGTGAAACAAATCCTCGATCAGGTTTGACATATTATCTTTCATGGTAAGGTCACCTCAGAAAGATTGTAACTCAAGGGATAAGGTGAGATGGGGATTTAGCGGGAAATCCGCTAAGATCTAATTAGATTTCAAACGAAAGAAAAAAGAATAAAAACTGCAAAGTACAGTTTCAGGTCTAAATCACCTTCATTTTCAGCAGAGTAATCCATAAAATCAACCACTTATGTAAAAATTGTTTTAAACCATTTAATAAAATCAAATAGTGCGAATAAAGCATTTATAACGGTATACTGAGATGGCTTTAATGAAGAAGCTACACTAATATTTGTAGTATGTACACCATACTCACAAGAAACTTTATATGTAGATATTGCAATTTCACTAACATACTTTGGAAATTCAATGCCATTCCTATATGAATTATTTCGTAAATACCTATGCGAGCTCGTAAAAGATATTTCGCCGCGTTGGTTAAACGCATATTGATCAGGAAGATATGTTTTATTTAAAGCATTAATTTTAGACAGTATTTCTTCTTGTATATCACGTATCCTGCCTAAAGAATTCTTTATTGTTATTAAATCAGTTTTCTCCATATTTTTAACTAGTTCAACGAGTTCGGCCTTTCGAGATAAGGGCAATAGTTGTTTATCAAACACATCAAAAACGTCCTCATACTTTTTTATAATCTGAATTTCATCTAAATTTTCATGAATCTCTTTTATTAAAATAAACATTTCTTTTTCCGATTCGTTACCTTTCCTATAAACCTTCTCATTCTTTCTATATCTCTTAACATATTTATAACCTTCAACATCACCAGTTAATACAATTCTAGGCTTTGTATTATATTCTTTATCTAAAAAAGTAATTGCCGATGCCAGAAAATTTTCATCGTCAAATTTATCATTGAGATTGATTAGACCTTTAATATCTAGAATAATCGCAGTTAGACCACTGTGAATTTTCGGCAAAAATGTTTTCATTTCATCTAATGATCTGACATGATACATTTCAATTCCTTCATTTTTGGAAAATGATTGCAAAGATTTTGCATACTGTATATCGTCATCTACTAATAGTACATAAATCGGCATATTATTACTTCCCCATTCCCTTGAATTTAAATATAAACTTTACCCCTTGATCCGAATACCCTATTTCAAAATTCCCATTATGAGATGTGATTACTCTATTTAAATAAGCGCCTCCAAGTCCACTCCCTTTACTATCTGTACTCCTTCTTCCTGCTAAGATAAACTCCTCTTTACTTAATTCAAATTTTGAACCATTGTTGTAATACTCTATAATAATACCTTCACTTAATTTAATAACTTTAAATTCTATTCTATATCTTTCTATTCCCACTTCGCTTTTAAAAGCATGTTCTTCGGCATTGTTAATTAACAAATGAATCATTTCTTTAAAACTTTGCTTATTTATATATAATTCAACTTCTTCTCCTGTCACCTCCAATAAATATGGTATTGGTTGATTTACCCCCCTATCTTTCTTTATTTCTTCTAAAAGTGATTTTATCTCGATATTTTCAAAATCCTTATCTTCTAAACTTAAGTTTATTGATTTTTGAGTATCTGAGAAAGTTTTTTCTATCAACTCCAATCTCTCTTTGGTAATATTAATAATATCTCCTATCCTAATCAATTCTGTTCTTTCTCTTAAGCCATTCCTAACTTCTGGAGAATTATTATGAAGCTGTGTCTCAGCTTCCGCATAAACAGAATTTTGTAAATTTTGCTCATACAGAAACCTTTCTAACTTTAAAATATCATGACCTACGACCGATACATGTTTACTAACATTGTGAATCAACATATTTACAACTTTATTCTCTGCTGCTATCCTTTCTTGTTCCAAGTTAATTAGTGTTTCCTCATACATTTTTTTGTATTTTTCTAACTCTCTTAATGGTTGCTCTTGATATTTAGTAATTTGATTTTGTTTTTCGTATTCAGGCTTAGGTATCACAACATCTAAAAGATCTTTATAAGGAATTCTTTGTATAATTCCTCCTCTTTTAAATGCTTCAACTTGTCTTATTACGTTAGGATTATAAAAATTGAAGTATAGATCTTCTATTGAAAATGAATCTTGAAATTTTTCTTTAATAATCAAAGCCACACAATGATTGGTCAATACAACTTCATTATACTTCGTATACTGTGGATCAAATATTGTTGGCCTAAGATCTTTACCTTGAATACATAAAATTAATGCTTTCTGTTTTAGAAGGTTTTTGTATTTTACAAATTCAATATTATAATCTGGACCTTCTCTACTGTTAAGATCTAAATACATCTCATCCAAATTTCTATTTAAATTACTGATTCTCACTACTGGAATCCCAGATTCCACTTCAAGGTTTCTATTGATATTCATAGGTTTAACAACTTCTACAATATCACACAATTTTTGTCCAGTTCTATAATGTAACATTAACTTAACTTCATCGAATATTGGATCAAATGAATTAAATCTCAAATTAAAATTCCTTTTTGAAATTCTATCATAGTCAATTATTCTACTATTGTAACCTTCTTCATATTTTTCTATTGAGTAAGATAGTTCATCATAATCTTTTTTATGAAATTCTATAACCTGAATTTTATTTTTTTTAAAGTACTCCTTTTTTTTATTAATTATTAATATAGCGAAATTAACTGTATTTCTCCGAAGTCCATTTCCAGAAAATTCAATTACTGTCTCAATTAAATCTTGATTAATTAGCTGCTCACGAATTTTCTGTTCTTTTGACTCACTAAAAAGAAAAGTGCTAGGAACAATAATATATGCCTGCCCTTGGGGATTAAGTTGAGACAATACCAAACTAAGTAAGTAATCATAAGAAGAATATTCTGACCTCAACGACCTAGTTAAATGTAAATTTATTTTAGGTAACTGAGTGACAATCTTGTCATATTTCCGGAACGTCATATCGGATTTCATTAAGGAATCCTCATGTTTCAAAAAAAATTTTTTAGTCCCAAATAGATCAAATTGAAGTCTACATATTTCAAGTGAAAGTGCATTAATATCTTGGCCTTCAATCATAACTTCATTTGGATTTGAATCCGATAATACTTTATAAAGAAGTCCTCCAGCACCAATAAAAGGATCATATATAATCTCTTTCTTATTAATTGTTATTATTTTTTGAATTATTGTCGAAAACAACTCTTCATTTTCGAATCCTGAAAAAAAAGTATTGTATTTGTTTGAAAACAACTTAGAGTTGAACTTATAGAATATTTCTGCTGCAACTTTTTGTGTGAAATACATATTATCAAATAAGTTAAAATCAATATTATAAATAAATTCGCGCAAAACTGAGCTACTATGTCTGTTTGAAAAAAATATATCTCTAGATTCTTCAAAATTAATAATATGAAGAATTCTATTCATGTATTCTTCTCTATCACATCCCCCGCTTGAATACATTTCGTTAGTTCTTAATATTTCATGCCAAGCCGAATTATCATCAAGCTGTGATTTAAGCTTATAATATACTATTTTTGCAATCATTATTAACCCGATATCATTTTTAAGAAAAAAATAGTTTCCTCGAAGTACCTCAAGCGAATAATAGAAACGATTCTCAATTAACTCCAGATAATCTTCATTAATTTTGTCGTTTTCCATTTATTTTCACCTCTTTTCGTTTTATTACTACATCGCTAATGAAAGGTTTATCTAACTGTCTATTTCTTTTGAAAACTTCACTATACTCCTTACTCAATTTACGTTTTCTAGACTGATAGAGCTATTTGACATGAAGCCTCTGCGGGCAAGAGTACTCGCGGAATCCCCGAAGCATGAGAACTTCGCATTGCTGACACGCTTATCATTCCAGCATTTTTATATAAAATCGCAGTCTCTTTACCCCATTCGATGTAGCGAAGAAGCAACAGAGTTATTCACTAATTTCATTAAATGCCGTTGCTCAATCATCAGTCTGAGACCCTCTAACATCATTCACGTAACATTGTCCTAACACTATAGTACTAGGTAATTATAGGAAAGCACAAGAATAACGATTGGCAAGTATTTGTCTCGAACGTACATTTTTAAAATCTAAATAACAATTTCAAGATAGCATTCAAGTTTTCTTCTTTGCTAAGTTATACTTTACAACAAAACCCCAGCGACTCTTCTACCTTAAGCAGCGCATCACCGGGATCTCCATCATTCTATTCAATTCCCATATTCCATAACTTACCTCATCGCGTAAATACATACTCCCAATCGTCCCAAGGTCGGCCTACTTCCACTCCACAACGAAATCGCAATCTTCGGATTGCAATACATTCCCTGCTCGTTGAGTCTGCCGTTTAGTGAGACGCGGTAGGAATTCTGAGTCGGATTCTAATTGAACTGACCATCGTCTATCGAAGTGAACTGCCCTTTCTGGGCAAATCACCAACGAGATCGATGACGGAAATTCGCAGGACTCTACCCAGATCAAAACGACCACCTCCAATTATAAGCGTCTAACCATTTAACGACTATCTGATCATTCCGTAATATACCTCTAGTGATTTTCACATAGCAAGCGTATTACTGTGGATGTTCTAAATCCCCTTCTTCATACTCTATGTTAAGATCAGCAAATGGAAATTTTGCAGAGCCAGATAGTTTTTTGTCATCTACAGTGATTTGTTGTTCTCGCCTTAGCAAAATAGGTGTATCACCGTTGGACTCTAGTACACATTCGCCACCTGCTCGTTTTAGCAAAGCACCTATAAACTTTATTAATTCCTTAGCCCATTCTGTATGATAACTCTAGATGTCAAACCATAATTCGAACTTAAAATCGATTCCGTAGTCTTCACTTTTGAATCTGACGCCATCTCCGCCTTCTTTTAAACTAAGATTAAAACCAGAGGTGGACAGCTCTAATCGGTGATTTGAATTTTCAACGCTTTCCCCTTCACTTAACGTCTCGATTATTAATTGCTTCAACTGTTCAATATTCATGTTTACGGACCAATAAAATGTATAAAACATAGTTAGCCTCCTCTTCTTATGGAACTAATCTTGAAATTTTTCCTTCTTTGATGATTAGTACTTCTTTCAATGTGTCCACCTTATATTCGTTAAACTGCTGTTTTAAGTCTTCAATAGATCCCTTGTGGTCATTTAGATTAATGACGATCCGTTCTGCTTGAGTCTCTGATTTGTTCTTCACCGTACTCCAAATATTTCTGGCAGAAGTATTTTCCTTAGGAGAAAAACAGTCGAATGCTTGTCCATTAATCAAGAAATCAGGATTCGACGCTGACTTAATGCCGTATCCGTTCCCACCTTTAACTTCAGGCAGCATTTCCACATTATACCCTTTGTTAGCAAGCACATCAGCAGCAGTGTTTTGAAGCTCAATCGGGCGTGGATCATTGGGGTCCGGGCTTCCGTATTTTCCTTGGGTGCCCCTCCAGATGATGAACCAGGTTCAGTCAATTCGAATTTTGCTGTTTCTTGATTCTTCCGCTGCTCTATTTTCCCCGTTCCCGCTCCTCCATGATCGCTGTGCTTATTCTCTAATGAACGAAATGCTCGACCAAACAAAAGATAGGAAAACGCTTGACCAAGGACAGAACCGGTATAATAGCCGGTAGCATCTTGCGCCATCTGTAGTTTCTGTTGCTCAACAAACTGATCCACATCTGAGCGTGCAGTTCCGGTTCCCCAAGCCATATCCCAGGCAAATGCAATGCCACGTCCCGCATCGACTACTTTTCCCAATGTCATATCATAGACGAAACGGGGAAGCGTACCAAACGGATCATACAGAACACTGTCTGCCATCTGGCCCAATCCCGTCACTGCATCCCCAATGGACTTGTCCACCATACCCTTAGTAAAGCTTGGTTCCAATTGCGTGGGCACATCAAGTACGAGTTCTCTCTTTCCATCTACCGTTCTAAAATGGTGGGCAACAAAATTCAGTTCCTCATAAATATTTTTCAGCTTTTCTAAATGTAGTAGGGAAGATTTCTTTCATTTGAATAAATTCATAGAAAAAAAGTTCTCTTGTTACGCCTGACCATTCAGATTGAACGATATAGATTGACTTTTCCAACTCATGCACCATACGTTCAAGCTCCATCTTTTGAGCTTGAATCAATCTTGCCTTCTCAGCCAGTTCATCCGGATGCACCGTAATTCTCATATGTATCACCGCCAAATGTTAACATATACTGAGACATATTGGCATAAACCCATGGAATGAATTTTTGCCTTATTTTCAGAGGACTACAGTACCTTTTGAGCAATGAGTAGTTTCACTTTTTCGCAAAATATTACAAATCTATTGTTCATACAATTCATTTAATTCAAATTGTTGATACGCTCAACCTCACTGACCTCAATATATTTTTTGTTTATCCAGTCTAATGCTAATTCTGCTTCTTCTTTCAAGATAACACCTCGCTGGCTTTTATACTGAAAGTTCTCTTTTGCCCATAACAATAGTATCTTTATATATTGTAACGTTTCAATTTCACATGTACTGTTCTCTTCATCTTCTTCTGCAAAGATATCTTCAAAAGTTGTAAAACACTTATCAGATTTAATTAAGTTCACATTCCCCCCACCTTCGTATAACGTTATTTTCCTTTTCAGTAATTTGATTAAGTTTCCGATTTCTTCCTGTATCGCGGCTAAATCTCCAAATATATCTGATCCCAAAGAATTACTAATCAGATAACCATTCTTTAAAGATGAATCAATGCCTAAGTTAAGAATAACTTCGTTGAAATCTTCTTTATATTCGATGGTATATCTATACTTAATCATGTTGATATCTCCAATCTCTTGATACATGAATAAGCTAACGTGATTTTCGGGCTTAATTAGCGGCCAGTTGGCTGTCTATAACATGACTTCCCGTTGGCAAATGCTCATTTAAGTCCTGACAATATTAGTAGTTGTGGTATTCTCCAAACAGTTGTGTCCAAGTCATTTCTTAAAAAACGCAGAAAAACCAAGGTAACAAAAAAAAACAGATCAATCATAGTGATATCTAACCATAATCGACCTGTTTGATGTAACAGAATAACATTAATTAGGGATAAACCCAAAGCCTTTTCCTGCGTACAACTCAATTGACGAAGTCTTTATACAAATCTTATGTTATTGATTGAATGATGGATTCACTCTGCACTAGGTAGTCCCCTCAAACTGTAACATAACTAATAACCTATTTATCCTATAAAAACAACAGCATCTTTGCGCTGAAATGCTAGGGGCAATTTATTTTGAAGAATTGTTATTCTTTCGAACATTTTATCCCTTTTTTCCTTAGTTAAGTTTTTTACCGCCCAATCTTTGATTTGAGTTAGTTCCTTAATAATTGATGGTACATCTTCCTCCTCTACATCAACACCTGATGAAAAAAGGTCTGTCCATTGTAACCCTAGTGCTTCAATCGCAGGTTGCCAACATTCTTTAAAAAACGATTCTGTAGCAATGGGAACAAAGAAACTCTGTTCAAAATCATTTTGCGGTTCATATATTACAGCACTGATTGACATGCACTTATTCACCTCCAAAAGTAGCACTAAATTTGTAGTCAGGAAACTCTTCTTTTAGTTTATTAATGCTTTTGTTAACAGCTTGCCTCAATTTAGGTGTATCACCGTCTAGTCTAAAAACAAACTCTTTAATGCCTTTTATTTCTTGAAGTGCCGGTATTTCCTGCGACCCATTCACAGTTGTTCTTGTCGATGTGGCGTTCTCTAGAGCAAAAATCCGATTTCGCGTTTTGGTAAATATTTGTTTGTCCGCGAATTCTTGCGGTGTTTGTGCAGGTAGTCCTGTTTTAGGATTAAATTTATGAAGACCTTGAGCAGACTTATCTTCATAGAAGACGCCTTTTTTCAAGTCAATTTCATCAAATTCACCAAGAGATTCTCCCCTTTTATTAATAATCTCAACCTCTTTTGCACTCTTAATCCCTGAAACATCACCCGTCCCCTTAATATTGCTCGCTTTCCTCGCTTCATTAAGTTCCAAATTCTTTTTAATCTTCGCCACAGCTGGATGGGAAGAAGGTAGCCGAAAAGGTCCTTTGCCACCCGGCATACTCCCGCGAACCATCTGAAATGCCATAAATAGCTGACTGAACTTCAGAGAAGTCAACATCATCTGAGCATACTTATCGGATACAGGCTCGCCTGTGAAGGGATGAATTCCATTTTCAAAGGCTTTGATCTGCATCGCATAAATATCTTCCCCTGGCGCTTCAGCATCCGTAGCTTGCATCCGATTAAAATCCAAATGCCCCTGATCCTTCTTATATGCCTGAAGGGCTGCCTGATCCGTAACACCATTCTCGTTCACAGGCATCCACATCAGCTTCCCATACACATTGACTTGCGCCATGCGGTAGCCTTTATCCTCCGTACCCGCATCATTACCCAAGGTCTTCATCATTGCTCCCGCACCCACAGCGCCAACAGCACTTCCAAGACTCACCTTTTCAGCATCGACATTCTCAAATCGCGTAGCGATCTCCTTGAGTTCCTTGGAGATGCCCACCATACTCTCCAGTGCTTTATCCAATATAGGGCGCGACTGTTCAAACTCATAGTAGAATCGCTCCTGCGTCGCCCCCATCCACATCATCTGAACGAACATGATCTGTCTCGTCAGTTCACTGCGAATATGCTCCAACTGTTGTCTGGACTGATCTACCTGATTGGATACATGATGTAGTTGCTCAGGAGTCACCTTAATTGTACTCATCCGTTTTCACCGCTCATCTGATATATGATCAACCTATGTTAGCAGAAGTACTAGTACAATACATCCGCCTAACCTCCTGATTTCACTGCATGAATCTACGCACAGAATGATTTATATCCGTCCTTCAGCCCCATACGATCTCTATGTAGGTGTATACATGTTCCTGAGGGTTCTTTTTATTTGACGAATACAGAATACTGTAGCATCTTTACTGCGACGAGCAACACGCTTTAACAATTCATAGAACTAATGAATAAACTTGACTTTAACTGGAGATCGGTTGTACTATATGTTTGTATAAATGGAATATATTACAATTTAAATATTTATTTTGAATCTTATATTTTCAAGATGGGTATAAGAACCTACCAGTAGTTAAGATATTAATGCCTATACATGAATTTCCCATTTTGTCTGCAACACATAATCATTGGCAGGCATTCATTTTACATATACATTCCTACTTCATAGAGTTTTCTAGCCTGTAGAGTTCTATCTCCTTTATTTCTGTTTTCAGTAAAGAAAAAGAGGGAAGAACCATTTTCATAAGAAAGGAGGGCAAGAGGCTTTAATCTGCAAGCAGGTCTATTTGTCGTTTCAATATTTTTGTAAAAGAATACCCATAACAAGAAAGGTGGAGTTTATTGCTATGAGAAAATTGTTTAGTTTAGCTCTTATACTTGTTCTAGTGCTTTCGTTTAATGTAGCTGCCTACGCAGATGGTGATGTGACTCAAGCCAAACCGTTGACAAAGGAAGAAATTATTAATTCCAAAGAATTCCGTGAAGCTGTAAAAGCGGCTAAGGCTGAATTTGAAGCGCAGAAAGCTGATAATGCGGGTGGTCCAGTTCTGTTTGCGCCTGCACCGAAAGTATCTCACATTAATGTATACGGTGTTGTATCTCCTAATGGCGGTCAAGAAATTTACGGTTTCAATAACAATCCGCTCTCCACGACCAATGATCATGGTGGAGCTTGGATTCAGTGTATTACGTTCCAGATCGGTTATGACAGCAGTCACTACGGCACACTCGCCGGCAATACAATGACAAACAACTGGTCTGAAGCTATTGATCTGGACGGTGATCGTGTCATAGATGCTTTTGCCCATTCTTGGGTTTATGAATCCCCTAATTCAACAGGCGGACAATTTGTAGGTACGGTCTATTCCATTAACATCCCAACACAGTGGACCGCTTGGATTAATGTTCGTTAACAGGAAGGATGTTATATGAATATTCGGGGAATTCGCCATCCTGGTTCTATCATGAGGACTACGGGAAGTAAGCCCAAAGGCACATCAGCTTTGGATACGAATCCAATCGCACCTAAATTTAATATGACAGCTCACTCTTCTGCTAACAATTATGTTAGTACATTTTCTCAGGCGGATTTGAGTAAATGCATCTCAAGAAGTCCAGGAAGCATGGAATAAAGCAGAGGAAAAAAACAGTGGCTTCAATCCCTTAACCGATGCTGATGGTAAACTTGCAGGTTCCTCCTTGCTCGCGCGACATATGGAGATGGAATACAATCTGATGCTTCGTTATGGCGCTAAGGAAGCCCGCATTCGCATGGACCATGTGTTTGCAGACAAAGATTCCGCCAAGTCCCTAATTCGTGCGGCTTTGGAACGAGCTAATCATCCGTTAACAAGTGCTAAAAGCTCTGCCCAGCTTGAGTTAGAAAAGCATTTTTTAGAGTCTTTTCTATCTTATCTGGATTGATGTAAACGGATTTGATTCTTGATTAGGCGCAGGGATATACATCCCCTGCGTCTTTTCTCCGTTGTGACGTGATCCTAAGAGCAACATTGCAAAGAGCATCGCCGAGTATCCTGCCACGAACAAGCTAGAAGTTACAGCCCGCCACTACCACGTTTTCAACTTTTCAATATGTGGCTTCAAAAAATGAGGATCTGGTTCAATTACTGATTGATATCAAAAAATTCCTGATACTCCGTATCCAAGAACCAACAGGCTTCTTTTCGATACAAATCTCTATCATCAATCTTTTCTCCTTTTATATAGGTTCCTGATGGCTCGATTCCAATCTGTTCTGTGATAAACTTCGGCTCAAAATGATCTCCTATAATATTAAATTTTAACTTTTCAAGTAATAGAAATGAGTGTCTCCTTGCACAATTATAGTTTATTTGGTAATGTTTTTTTCTCCCGATAAACGATTCAATTTCATCCGAAAGTTTTTGTTCCGTTCACCCATATATTTTTGTGCTTCTATATATATATTTAGATGATCACCAATTCTTGCTAAAATGGTACATTGTCGCCAAAAAAACATGTGCTAGCTCTTCATCATAATCTGAAATGTGTTCTTGATATGCTACTTCAAATTCAGGAAACATATCAAAAAACACTTTGGTTATTACACTTTTACACATAACACACCTTGTCCTCTCATTTACTGTTAAGATCCTTTAATCAAGTGGACTTTTACTAGTAATCTAGTAGAAAACAACATGAAATATAAATGCTTTGTTAGCATCTCTTGAAGAAAGGAAATTATAGTTTATGGAATTCACTTGATCTTCTCTCACATAAAAAGTTGATGTATATTCAAGGAATTGAACCAGAGAATTAAAAATCTCTTTAGCCGTTACTTTACTGAATCATCCTAGTTGGTTAGGTGAATTCAATTCCCAGGTACACTCGCCCCGTCATAGTGCCTTTCAAAAGACTTAAGACAAATGAGCCAGCCCACTAATGGACTGGCTTAATCATTAAAACTAAAAAAGGCATCATCAAACTAATTGTTGTTACTGAATCAAATACTCTTGTGATGTTTAACTACATGTGGTCTATAGTTTTTCCAGCCATTTAATGCAGATCTATTTCATCAAATATCCTTAAGTAAATCGTGTTCAAGGTCCCAAGGCTCTATCGTTTTTATTGCACTCAACGGAATCAGTAATCGTGTATCATCGTGAGCCTCTTCAGGTACAATCACTATAACATTATTAAGGTAATAATAATTAATGTAGATACCAATTACATTTAAGTTGTCAAGAAAAGTTACCTTGATTCCTCTATTTAGATACCCCTTCATAAATATCTCTTGTTTTTCCACAATCTATCCCCCTACATCTTAATTATTAAATTTTTGTTTCCAGCTTTCCAATCAAAATAGTAAATTCCTTCATCTGCCCAAACTTGAATTGCATACATAATAGTTGTTCCTTTATACCTTTCTGCAAGTTTGGTGCTTAGATTCATTATATCCTCTAAATCATATTCAACATTATAGTATGTTAAATCATATATAGCCACATAAGCTCCTTGTTTTTCAATTCCATATGTTATCGCACTCATAGCACTGGTCAAATTAAATTCCCCTTGTTCGGGATTGGCAGTTTTTAATTCAACCTTATGGTATCCGTTAATTTTGAAGTCATACTGTTTTGAATCTACCTTCGCAGGGTTTAAGTATACATCTTTCCCCATATGTCTTAATATATCAACTACGTATCTTTCTGCTGCGGTTAAGGCTTTCCTGTCTTTAGCTCTGTCATAGTCATATTTTCCAATTTTTTCTCCTTGCACGTAGTCGCCTACAGTTATGCCGAAAGATTTTAAAGCAAGAAAATCGGCACTTCTTATTTTAAAATTTCCACCTGGGTCACTATACTTTAAAGGATTATTTTCTACATAAGTATATAGATTCTGACTCAGTGGATTCGTCATTTCCCCTTCATACGTATCCTCACCAATAAAACGTGCCATGCCTGGATCATACCAGCGTGCTCTCAGATATTGCAGCCCAACCGTATCATCCCAATACTCCCCTGCATAGCGAAGCATATTCGGTACGGTTTCTTCCGTCGTTAACGGTCCGCCCCAGATATCATAAGTATAACTGTTCAGAACCTTGCCTGTATCGTCAACGAGGCCTACGACATCTCCATGTCCGTTCAACTGGTAGTATTCCAGTTTACCAGTTTTCTTGTCTTGTCGAGCCCATAGTTGTCCATACAAGTCATAGATATAGGCGTAAGTCAGTTCTGCTTTTCCAGAATTTACAACAGCCTCTGCCATCAGTTTGGCTTGCTCATCGTAATAATAACGAGTCTGTTGCTCGCCTTCCGCACGTTCGTACAGCAATCCATCCCCATTATAGCTGTAGGTTACCGTTTTGCCTTCACCTGTTGCCTTGATCAAACGATTCTGGCTGTCATACGTATATTGAGCATCCTTTAAGCCGTACACCTTACCGCTTCCGGTACTATATCGGTTACCATTGCGATCGTATGTGTATGTTTCCTTTTGCGTACCCGTTTCTGTCTGAATTCGGCTCAGTTCATCATACGTATATTGATCAGTTTCCCCGTTCTGTGTACGGGACGTGATATTTTTGTTGCCGTCGTATTCATAACTAAACTGTTGAACTGCGGACGTTCCTTGCGAGACCGTAACTCCTGATAAATCATATCCGCTGAACTGATAACTTGTACTAAGACCTTTACCAAATGACAATTTTTCCAACATGCTGTTTGGTGCATAACTGAATGTCATACGATCTACAGGTGTTGTTCCAGAGGTAATATCCATGGAAGTTACTCGCTTCATAGCATCTACTTCACCATGAACGCGCAATGCTTGTCCTTTGTTATCTGTCAGGGTATACCCTAGACGTTGCTGGGTATTATTTTCATAATTCAGTTGTGTTCCATCTGGAAACGTTAATCCGTTCAACATACCATCTGATACTTGATAACTATAAGTGGTCTTGCCATGATCATCGGTCATGGATGTTCTGCGTCCAACATGATCATACGTATAAGACACGCTCGTATCCTGTGCTTTCATGCTTGTGAGCATGTCGTCACTATTGTACGTATATTCTGTTACTTTTCCAAGTCGATCCTGCTTTTTGATCAGATTACTTCTTTTATCATAGTAGTAGCTGGTTGCAGAGCCATCAAGAATTGGTGGTGTCTGCTTGATCAGTCTTCCTAATTCATCATACTGTTTGGTAACTGTCTGACCATTCGCTGAAACGACCTGAGTCACTTGGCCTTGATGACTGTAGAAATAGCGACTTGTTTCTTGTTTGGCTGTTGTCGCAGTTGCAATTCGCCCTGCGGCATCATACGTATAAGTCGTTCGTTGATTATTACCATCAGTGGATGCAGTTACGTTTCCATCGAGATCGTACTCGTTTTGTTGTAACGGAACGTATGTGCCATTACGATACTCTTCCACTACGGTCACACGACCTAATAAATCTTGCTTCTCTCGTGTCTTGTTACCAGCCGCGTCTTCATAGATAACCGTCCGATCCGCAGCATTATAGACTTTCGTTGCTATAGTCTCATCTGGATACTGTGTTCTAAGTGTTCGCCCAAATGCATCCATTCCGTATCTTGTAACATTACCTTCCGCGTCTTCTACAGCCGTGACATTGCCCTCACGATCGTATGCATACTTATAAGTAGCCACAGCCGTCTGTTCTTCAGCCAAAAGACCTAACGGATTGTATCGTTCTTTGGTAACCATATTATCTGGCGTCGTATTGGCGATGACATTATTCATATCGTCATATGAGGTAGTTGTTTTCGTGCCATCGGCATGTGTGACCTGAAGGATTCGTCCTGTCTGGTCATACTGATACGTTTCTTCTTCTCCTGAAGCATCTATTGTTTTTTTCAATTCGCCGGCGCTGTTATACTCATAGGAATCCACATAGGACTCTGCTCTGCCAGCCACATCAGTTACCGTGATAGTTTTTGATTGGACTAAATGCCCTGCGTTCGCATTATAACTCAGCGTTGCCACGCTGTCTTTAGCCAGATAACCGCCTTTAGCAGTGGTGTTGATGACTCTTCCCTTATCATCTAGCTTTAATTCCAATTCAGTGAGCAACTGCCCACCGTATCCATTTTTAGTTGTGCTTTTCAAAACGGAACCTTGGCTGTTATATGCTGTTTCGGTGTATCTGTCCAAGGTACTATTAATCTTGCTGGTCGAACGAATAGGTTTGATCCAGTTGTATGGAGCTTTGCCAGTTTCGTAAGCAAAGGTGGATTCCTGTCCTGTGCTTTGTTTCTCGGACGTCACCATGCCGTTGGCATCATAAGCGATAGTCGTTATCAGCTTTTCGCCTGCACGTCCACCCTCACTAACCCACTCCGTCATTTGAGTCGGAAGGTTTCGCTTCGTTTGGTTATCGTACTGTAACTCCGTGGAATAAGTCACATCATCTCCAGTTAACGTGTGCTTATCTGCTTGAACCAAATCTGGATGCGCTGCATCGCTAAACGTTTTAGAGAACGTCCGAGTATCTACAGTGTTCACTGCTTTCAATTTCGTTGTCCATGAGGCGGATTGACCGTATGCTTCCAGGTCTTCTCCAGAATATTCAAAGTTAACCTTGTCCAGAACGCCTTCGCCTTCCGTTGTACTAAACTGGCTCTTGCGCTCTCTTACTTTGAATACGAAATGGGAGGAAGCTTCGCCAATCTGCTTCAGCGCCGGAATATATGCATAATCCGTTATAGCTGATGAAGGGCTTGTAATACGCGATAACAGCGCTGTATGCATCACACCTTGAGCATTTTGGTTGCTTTGCAACTCAGGTAAAAAGTTGAATTTGGATTCCGGATAATAATACGTATACGTCGTTGTCCGATCGAGAGCATCCGTGTATTCTCGCAAAATGCGAATGCCTTCGTCCTCGCGTTGCGTGTATGTTGCTTTCCGATCCGTTCCGGCAAGCTGTACAGTAACCTTCAGATTGTCATAAGCAAATGTCAGCGCCTGACCTTCACTGTTTTCAATTCTTGCAATGGCTTGGTTTCCATTCAATGTCGTATAGTGAAAATTCACGCTATTGCGGTAGCCATCTGTAATTTGCAACAGTTCTCCGGCTTCATTAAATAGATAATCATAGCCGTTACGGATGGATAGACGATAACTGCTAGATACGCCATCAACAGTCACGGTCGCATCTCGCTTAACGGTTAAGTCATTCCATACGTAACCTTCCAGTTCCAGGTTCGAGTTTAAGCGGTAATAGCCCACGCCTGGAATCAGAATATATTGATTATCACCACGCTTTTCCATGAAAGGAATGTCCCAACGCCAGCCTTGCCCCAATCCAGCAGAGAGTTCTTCCTTGCGTGGCGTAACCATATTGGAATATGTCTGTGTCGTTTCGTCATATTCAACGCCCAGCTGTCCACTCGCTCTAGCGCTGTCATAGACGCGTGTCAGATCAAACGGAATGAGACCAGGTAGAGAAAGGTCAGTACTCTGAATCATCATTTCCCCTGTAGCGGTTGAGATGGATTCTGCTCCATAAGACGTCATATAAAGCGATGCGTCATCTCGGATATCGACATGGTTAAGTCCAGTTTCGTCCACGGTCGTTCCCGTACCTGGAGTATCCTCATTAAGAGCATTAATCGAGAAGTTGTTTTGCTGTGATGAACCGGAAGGGCGTAGCCCCTCCATTTGAATTGGTTCGCTTATTTCTTGTGCTTCTAGCCATTTCTCAGCAGCCTCGCCGCCTGTGCGATCTGTCTGTAAAGCTTTATACAACTGGTACAGCGAGTAACCTTGATCTAGTTTTTTCTCAATCCAATCTTCCTTGATACCAAATTGCTCTTTTAAACTATGGATAGTAATGTAGGTAGCGGAAGGAAGGGAATCCCTGCCTTCTGCCGCCGCTGCTGTTTGTCCTCCATATCCAAAAGAACCGAATCCACTAAGAACCAATATGACGCATAACCAAGTAATCGTTATTTTCTTAAACACTCCATCACCTCAACCTAGATTTAGACAATCATTAATTAAATGGGAAAATCTTTTTCGTTCGTTTCGTTAAATTACCGTTGCGATCATACTCAAACACAATTTGATCTCCTGTAAATAGAACGACTTTAAGCAATTGATTGCCATAGCCGTACTCATAGCTATTGTCATTACGAATGTTCATCCATGCTGCTTTTATGGCTCCCTGAATCGGTTTTCCTTCTTTTTCACTTAGCTTGAGATAATAATTCTGTCCACCTTCAAGCTCCCATTCAAGAACGGTATATTGCTCACCATATACCTGTTCTTGCTCTATTGAAGCAGCTACCGGAATGCTCAATTCCTTATCTGAATACAATTCGATCCGAGGCTCAATAGAAAAATCACCTGATTCCTTTATCGCAATCCGATACTTGTCAGAGCTATAGGGGCTAAAACGGTAGTACACATTCCCTTGCTGAACTGTGGGAAGCGCCGTCTCTGTATTTTCATACAAAGTCAGAAACTCCACTTCCACTTCCTTGACCGTAAAGTTACGGTAAGGACCTACAAATCTCAGCGATTGGGATGACACATTATGCACCTGAAAGTCAAACTTCCCAGGTATGTTTTGTGATCCTATCGCATTCTTCCCTTCCCTAACAACCCCTTGATTCTGATTCCGAATAACGTAATCATAGGTCAACCCTTCTACATGAGATGTAATGAGCGGTGCTGAATAAGATGATGTGTTGGAGAATAACACCGTGTCATTTGGAGCCAAACTCCGTTTGATGAGTGCAGGCTCTTGACTAGGACTAGCTGTCACAGGAATGTCATACTCAATCGTTACCGGCTCTGAAGATACTACGGTTAAGACTAGCGTTCCACCCGCTGGAACTTCCCATGTTTCAAGACTTGAACCTTCTGTTAGATACCGATATTTATCTGTTCCTTCATAGACCACAAAATCCACAATGGAATTGGTTGCTCTAATCCGATTCAACTGAGCAGGTTCCGAACCCGGATTTGTAAATACTGCGCTCTGCCCTTGGTTAACAGTGATTTCCGATTCTGGTGAAGGGACTTGATCATCTTGTCCACGGAAAACGCGGTAAATCCCACCATACGTTATGGGTTGATCCGAGATGTTGGTAACAACAACTTTTTTACCACCCAAGACATACGCCTCGATCGCTGTTGCTGTTCTACTGCTTGACACTGTTCCATCTACGTTGTAAATCGTGTAATCATACACCCGTCCCGCGCTGCTGGAAGCATCATTTCGGACCCTTTTCGAATCTGAGCTTATGTTGGTAAAGGCATAGCTCTCGCCTTTGTTCAACGTAACGCGCAGATAAGCTGGTTCCTGGCTATCCACTACAGAGAAATCATCCGTGTATTCAAATGTTACAGGTGTACTTCCCCCTACGGTAACGACGGCTTCACCACCAGAAGGAATGGTAGCGAGACTTACATTGCTATTGAATTTGTCACTATGTGCTCTGCCGTCTGCCTTATACACCACAATATCAAACAGTGCACCTAATTTTTTGGCGTTACTCCGTATTGGGTTGCTGAGTGAGCCTCCATTATGGAATTTTACCGATTGACCCGGTGATACCGTAATCTTAGTTAGTGCTTCATTTGGTCGATCCTCTACATCAAAAATGGTGTAAATCGCACCTATGGTTACAGGCTCCGCAGATACGCCTGTGATTACTGCTTTATTTCCATAGTAAACAACTGGTTCAACCGCTGTTGCTTTTCTTGTACTCCGTTCTGTGCCATCCGGATAATAGGTGACGTAATCAAATATCCGCCCTTGGGTGGTGGACGCATCACTATCTAGATATTCCCGGTCGGTACTGTTATTCCAAAATGTCGCGCTTTCTCCCTGTTTCAGTGTTACGCGATGGTACGCAGGTTCCATGCTTTCTTCAACCGAGAAATCATCCGTATAACTAAACTCAATTGGGACTTGCCCAACTACGGTCACGACTGCGTAACCTTGTGAGCGAATGATCGGATTAGTATTTTTGTTGAATCCATCCGAATGAACAACGTTTTCTGCTGTATAAAGAACATAGTCAAAAACGGCTCCATTGGTACTACTTGCATTGTTTTTTATCGGATTGGCCAACGAACCATTATTACTGAAAATCATAGATTCTCCAGGATATACAGTGATTCGAGTAATCGCATCACCACCGGCTTTTTGGACATCAAATGTCCGATAGGGCACACCATATGTTACAGGCGTTGCTGTAACCAAGGTTACAACGGCGGTTCTTCCTGCTGCTACAGTAGGTTTAGTGGTCGTATTCGTCCCTGTAGAACTTTCCGTTCCATCCGGAAGATAAACAACGTAATCATGCTTATCTTTGGTCGTTCCATCCGTTTGGAGCGCATCCGATTTGGAACTGATGTTGGTGAACTGGTAGCTCTCGCCCTGATATAGCGTTGTACGCGTATAGGCTGGCTCATCGCTCCACTCACCGGTATAGACTTCATAGGGAAAACCAACACTAACAGGCTGCGAGCCCGCTCCAGTAATAATAATTTCATTCCCTCCTGCAAGTGAAGGTTTTCCCGTCGTTTCAAAATTGGAAGCTACAAGACTACCATCTTCTTTGTAAGAAGCGTAGTCTATTTTTCTGTCCTGAGCCGTGGAAGTATCGGCACTTAAAACTCTTGACTGTGTCCCTTCATTAAAGTATCGATAGCTCTCTCCTTTGGATAACAAAACCCTAAGCATGGCAGGGTTAGCTGATACACTGTAGGAAAATTCTGAACGAATTGTCACTGTAAAAGGATTCTGACCCGTCGAGGTGATCACAGCTGTATAACCTGAACCTACTGATAAACTACTAGTAGAGTCCATGTTTTCGCTCATGATGCTGCCATCTGGTCTATAAATAACGTAATCGTATGCACTGCTTCTTGAAGTCGCGGCATTGGTACTTAACGATCTTGCGGCACTTCCGTTATTCGTGAACGTATAGGAATCTCCGGGACTCATGGTCAAAGTTCCGTCTGCCATGGCCATAGCTTGAGGAGAGAAAGAGTTTTCCCCGTATGTATCATCAGTTACCGTCGCTTCATCTTCTGCTTCTTCGATAACTTCGTCTACACCTTCTGGTTCTTCGTAGACATCCGGATCAATAACATCCAGATACTCGCTGTCTGTTAAAGCTGATTCCTCCATAGAAACATCAACATTCTCCGCGCTACTTTCACTTGTTATTATGGCATCCGATTGATCCGAAAGCGCATAACCGCTAGTCGGATACACGGTTCCAATCAACAACAAAGCCATCAGAAAAACAATAAAACCTTTTCTTAAACTCATGGAATTCATATTCCTCCTTTATGTTTTTCCTCCATTTCCTCCCTCAACAGATATATAAATGGAGCCTAATAAATAATTATCGTCATTTTCCTTATTTTAGGACATAGTAAATTAGTCCCTAAATTCAGGGACTTTTTTCCTTTTATATCTCAGATAACAATTTAAAATATAACCTGTCATTATCCTGATACAAAATAGAATAATAGCTTAGATGTATTTCAAATGCTATTTCATTTGAATTAATCGTCTTTCCTATTTTCATTAGAACTTAGATTTAATATCCAAAAAATAAAAAAAGCCGCCAGTTGGCGACTTTTGGGTGAATAAATAGTTAACATTCTGATATATGATCAGCGGACAGCAGGCTACTTTCCCTCTGCTTGTATGAATACATACGTACTCTCATCGGATCGCTCTTCTGAAAAGGCAAAGTTTAACCGATCAAAGTTTCTCACGTCCTTCACATCTGTAATCTTGTGCTCTGCCATATAACGTACCATTTCACCTCTGGCCATTTTAGCCCAGGTTGCCTTTTCAACAAGTTTTCCATCAACCATTTGTCCGAACACACAAGTGATCATCCGGGTTTCCTTTTTCAGGAAAGGCGTGATGTTCTTGCTATACTCTTTGGAAGCCAGATTCAGAATGCAGTTGCTTTCCGATTGAAGCTGATCTGCCAGCTTGCTGCCCCAGAATTGATAGAGTGACTTGAAACCTGGACCTTGCAGCTTGCCCTGCATCTCCAACCGATAAGGGGTAACCCCATCCAAAGGCCGCAACATGCCATAAAAGCCGGATAATATACGTAAATGCTGCTGAAGATACGCCAGTTCCTCATGTTGAAAAACACTTGGCGCCATATATTGATACTGAATGCCCTCATAGGCATAGATGGCTGGCGTAAGATTTGCTTTTATATTCATATTCCGAATCCGCTCCACGTTCTGTTCGGCGATTGCATCATTACACTTCCACATCGCCTTGAGCTCGTCATAGGATAACTTTTGAAGCAAATTCAATAGCTGTTCTGACTCATTTATAAATTGTGGCATCTCCGCGATAGCCATAAGATCGGTATCGATCTTCATCTTTTTAGCTGGTGATATGATAATTCTCATCGTGCTGATCCATCCTTAATCTACCGTTGTTATTGTCGTTATCCATTGTACAGGATTGGCTAAGTGAATCCAATGGTGAAGCTAACGGTTTCTCCTGCGGTATCTTTAAAAAGACTCAAAAATGAACAAGTCAGCCCACAATTGGACCGGCTTGTTCATTAGATTCAATAAATTCAATTGGATTAGTAAGTATTAAGTGCATTTTCAACCGCTATTAGGGAGATACGTTCCCCGCGCCGCTATTTTGCTCTGTTTTTGTAGTCGGCAATTGAATCATTGGCGTATTGGACCCACTTACATATGGAAGGGCTCCATCCCATTTCTTGATGGTTTCATATTCAACGAGTTGGCTCGATAAGGATTGTTGAAGCTCTTTATTGGCTTTAGCTTGACCTTCTGCTTCGATCAATAGTTTGTCTGCATTACCTTGCGCTTCTACGCGCTTACGATCTGCTTCTTTCTTGGCGATCTCAAGTTCAGTCGTTTTACGTTCCAGCTCTTGAGAAGCTTCGACACGCTTATCGATTGCTTCCTGAGTCTTAGCGTCAGGTTGAGGAACACCTACAGTAACGTTGGATACAATAAATCCTAACTCTTTAACGTCATCAGAGAAACGTTGTTGAACATCGACGCCTGCTTCAGATGACTTTTCACCATACACATCAATGACTGTAAACTTGGAAATTCCTTTACGGGCTGCGTCACGGAAACGTGTTTTGAGATATGTATCCTCAATTTCTTGAATGCTAATTGGCCCAAATGTATTAAAGATAGAAGATACTTTACTTGGTTCTACTTGGTAGTTGTAAGCAAAATCGATGGTGATGTTTTTTCCGTCAGAAGTTGCAATCTGAATGTCTCTGTATTCCACCGTTTGAATTCGGATCGGATATTTCGTCACTTTATCAAACGCTCCAACGAGTTTCCACCCTTGACTCAGTGTGCTATCTTTTACGCCTCCATTTGGTGAATAAACGACACCAACATATCCATTAGGAATTCGTGTTAAAAAGAAGGTCACCATTAGCACTCCCACAATAATAACGAATGCAACCGCAATTGCCCCTACCCTAAACGTCTTTGAATTTTTCATCAACATTCTCCTCTTGTTTAAATTTATTGTATTTCTTCAGAATTCTACTACCTATTTTATTGAATAGCGGGATCATTAATGCCCATAGAATAAATGCTAGGATAAAAATCAAAATGATTCCCCCAATAAATGGCATATTCGTCCTCCTTCGTAAAATGCTCTGTTTAAATGCTACTTCTCCCTTCAACCAAATTTATAATTAATAATTTATATTCTTCTTTATATATACTTTATTATATTCGATTTGGTTTCAATGATATCCAGCGCCGCTTCTTGTAGCCCTAGAATTTCTAAAAACGATATGCGGAAGAAAATGGTGAGTGAGGGACTTCCAGTACCCGGTTATTTCTAACCAGAAAGTGGCGTACGTGTGGCCGATGCTGCCCTACTGACACAAAAAAAGAGCCATCAAATTGTTTGATGGCTTTTCGAGCAATGATTGGTTGATTTCTAGTTGTGTAGAAGTGGCGTAATTTGAGCTGCCTGAGCTGCCCAGCAGTGCGATAGCGAGTAGTAATTGAACAATAAACATGTGAGGGACACCCTTTCTCTCTAAAATATAATTAAATAGGAACATCAACCCCACCTGGTTGTTATCTGAAAAATAATATCACTGATATGGTATTGGTGGAATGAACTTAAGCCCAAAGTAATAATAATCATAGCAGCCTATGGATGCTTCTCCTGAACAAGTCATGGAAACTGGTTTAGAACCTTTCCGGTCCGAACGCAATTATAATGGATGGGAGCCAGAACTCGATGAATTCGAGCAGGCTGCCAGCATGCTTGAAGATAAGCTTTACCAGAGTGCTGTATCACCGATCCTATCCAAACCTGGCGATACAGGAACTTTCGATTACGGCGGACATCTGAAATTGCTTAAGTCTGTACCTCTGGATGCACGTTTTGAACGTGGTCCACTAACCATTCATGTTGTTCATGCTCAATTATTAGAGGCCATTGATATTCCTGAGAATTCCCGGAAAAACATTTCCATTCTGAATCGAGAAGATATCGGTTCTAAGATCACTTATATCAATATCCTCTACACTGTGGAAAATACAACCGATCAGAATATCGGATTCTATGGTTTGAATTCCGTCCATCCGAACACGGGCAACCCCATCTCCGCAGATCGCAATTTTATGAGAAAATCATATGTCTACAATCAGTATGATGGCGTAGTCATCGATAATACGCGTTATGGTTTGGTATATACCGATGACCCGGATGAGCTGGAATCCATTGAACTGGTTTTCAATAGAATTTATGACTACGAGACTGGGAAAACCATTGTAGAGCCCACTTCGTTGAACATTCCTTTTAACTTTCAAGAGTAGTGTCCACCCACGTTTCAGCCCTTTTTCAAATAAGGAATATTCAGCAGTTTCGCTCACATCAACAAACCCCCGGCAATGCTTCTGCATTCAGCAGCGTACAGCCGGAGGTTCATGGTCATATTCACCTTTTTCTATGGTTTAAATACTATCACGGGTAAAACCATCATGTGGTGTTTAACTTAGGGTCAGATGACTATCATTTTATGACCTGCTATCTACTGTATTTTAATGCATGATTTCTTTCTTGTTTACCTTCATGCCAGACAATGACTGATCGAACATGTCAAGAACAAATAAGAATCTTTCGGCTTCACGAAAAACGTGATCTGCTAATAAGGGGTGAATGATACTTTTGATTCGACACTCCTCAATTAAGTCGCGCGCAGTCTTCTTAAAGTCTCGTAACGATTGAACTGAAACGCGGTTTTCATCAACAAATTGACTTAGTAAGGGATGGGTTTGCGATTGTGGACGCATGGAACTTAAATCGATGGCTTGAAACATCAGCGTATCAAAATCTTGACTAAATTCCCTTGCTTGTTCCACTAATTTTCGCTCGGATGGATCAAGAAGATGACCTATAAATTTTGCATGGTCTGCCATGATTTTGAGGAAAAATACATTCTCATCGATAATCGCATCAGGTAATGGTTCAAGCCTCCCGCTATTGAGCTCCTCTAACCGATTTCTAAAGTAATTGGCTTCTCGGCTAACATGATCCACAAGCAAAGGGAAATTGGTTCCCCCCGGAAGTTGACACCGTAGTATAAGCCCAAGCACTTTTCTTTTAAATGCCCATATGTGTGCAGCCGCATTGTGAACTTCTGAATTAAACTGTCTAATGGTTTGCGGATCCGTATCTGCTTGAAAAGAATGTGATCTTCTTTCAATATCCTCAAAGATCGCATGGAATTGATTAGCCTCATTAATTAACTGCGTATCTTCACACCGAAATCCTAGTCGAAGAAAGAAGGAATGTTCTTTCATAATGCGTGACCAAAACCGTATTTCGTCTAATGATTTGACAACAAAAGGATCCGACAAACCTTATCCCACCTTTCAGCACAATTAATAAGTAGACCATTTAAATATGCCATAATAGCAGAGTATATGGGGATGCCATGTTTCAATATGCTATCGAAAAATAAAAAATCAAGATTAATAAGGTGTGAATTTAAATACTTTTTACAATTGCCTTCTGAGTGAGGAAAATTTTCAAATATATTTCACAAACCCGCCTACAGGGATTGGATTTCACACTAAACACGAAAAGGACGGGTCCCAATGGATCCGCCTTTTTGCTCTTTAACAGATTAATAACTAAAACCGCCCTGTATTTTACTTTTTAGTCTTTTTTGGAAGTATTCCTACAGCCCTTGCAGCAGCAGCGCTTTTTTCTACAAACGCAACCGGATTATCAATGGATTCCCAGTGGATATATTTGAATTGAATATTTTGGAATATCCAGTGGTTATGAATTGCACTAACTTTGATACCCCGCTTACGTAATTCTGAGACAAAAGGATTGATTTCACTTTCCAGTATGACTGTTTCCCCCAAGTTTAGAGTGCGCCCACGGGAGTCACGAGATTCTACAGATAATGCAAATGGTAATGTTAAAGGAGATCTACTGCGCCGACCTAGAATCTTAACATTTAAATTCCGTAAAGTTTGAACAACGCAAGCTGGTTTAGTCGCTGCTACCTGTCCGCCAATAATTTTAGCTAAACGCGCACATAAAGCTTTTTCAATCATATTAAAAACCTCCCTTATGAATTCAACGAACAATATATAATATGATTAACAATTTTAATCTGATAGGAACATTTGATAGAGTATACTCGTATATTTTTCACATACCGTTAGAGCTCATATCAGGACAGAGATATATGGCTCATCACCAAAACATGCAATGTCACGTCAAGCACTCTCCGCAAAACTGACTTCTTAACGTTTCAGCTGTCAAACTAACAAACCCCCGGCTGGCGCGTCTGCATTCAGCAGCGCATAGCCGGGGGTTATTTAATATTTACAATTATTTTTCTTAATTCCTCTACCTAACTTAACGTGTAAAATCATGCTGACCAATCGTCAGCAACGTCGGTCTGCTCTTGCTCCACACCGAAGTGGCAATCTTCGGATTGTAATAATACAGCGCTCCGTTTGTCGGATCAGCGCCATTCAATGCCTTACGAGCTGCCCTGTAAGAAGTCTGGGTTGGCTTGGTATTAAACTGCCCATCGTCCACGGCCGTGAACTGACCTTTCTGGAAAATGACTTTGGAGATCGATGATGGAAATGCATTCGAGTGCACTCGGTTCAAGACAACTGCTCCAACAGCGACTTGCCCTTCAAAAGATTCCCCGCGCGCTTCACCATGGATCAGCTTCGCCAACTGGCGCAGCGTTTCGCCCTCGGCTTTGGCCTTTTTGTTCAGCCTGTTCAGTGTCGCGGGACCTGCAATACCGTCTGCACTCAGTCCCTGCGCCTGTTGGAACTTGCGGACAGCACCTTTGGTGATGGTACCGTAATATCCAGTCATTCCAGCATCGAAGTAGCCCAGATCGCTTAATTGCTCCTGCAATTGCAGCACATGCTCGCTACGAACGCCCTGTTCCAACTTCTGTGCTCCTGCAGAAGGAGCTGCCACGGTCAATCCCAGAGTCAATGCGCAGGTACCGAGAAGCATGCTGACCCGCCCTGCTCTTTTGCCAGCCGTTCTCCCCTTCCCATGAGTGACTTTCCGACTGACAGTGATAGGTTCCATGGTGTCAGCAAACGTCCGCACATCAGATCCTTCATCTGTACTACTGGTTCTAATCAGTGCATTCTCGCTTCCCGTGTTGTCCATGTTTTTTGTAATCGTCATGTTATTCATCATATTAGTGACCTCCATCTCTTTCATAGGTTTACTTTCGTCCACAACATACACATCATACATTCCGTTCATCTGACTCAGTTCATTACTGTTATTATCGCTGTACGTTACATGTATGTCGTTATTCATATGTGCACGCACCATGTCAATCACGTTATTTTGGCTTCCATTTACTGTATTCACACGAGACGTTTCATTCATTTGTGCCATCTGCTTATACTTCTTCATCATTCCAGTTACCTCCACTTTTCTGAATCCACACAGTTGGACATCCCGAGTGTCATTATAGGATATAGAAAAAATGAAGTCTATCGGACCGATGACGCAGTGAAAAAACGACGCTGAACATAACAAAAAGAGGCATGAGCCCATGGTCACACCATGGTCATGCCCCTTCTTGTATCAACCTTATACCGCTTGTCCAACCCGTTATTTCCGTAGGCAGGCAGACCCGTACAAAAGTTGCGTTGTATTTATTGACAATTACTCAGCCAGTTCTTGACCCTTCGTTTCCCGGCCCCAGAACAGTACAGCTGCTGCGCCAATGAGGATTGTCACGAAGAAAATCGTGAAAATCAGGCTGATTGCCACTTCACGCTGAACCAGCATACCGACCATCAGTGGAGCAAGTACACCACCGATCCGGCCTACCGATGTGGCAAGACCGACACCCGTCGAACGAACGGAAGTCGGATATAATTCCGGGCTGTACGCGTACAATCCACCCCAGGCACCCAGGTTGAAGAACGAGAGGCAGATCCCCGCAGCCAGAATCGTTGCTTCCGTGGTTGCGAGTCCAAATGCAATCGCACTGCACGCAGTCAATGTAAGATAAACAACAAGTACGAACTTGCGACCGTAACGTTCAATGAAGTACGCCGCGGTGAAGTAACCTGGCAATTGTGCGATCGTCATGATTAGCACGTATTGGAAGCTTTTGACCAACGTAAATCCTTTAGCCATTACAACCGAAGGCAGCCACAGGAACATGCCATAATAAGAGAAAATGACGGTAAACCATAAAATCCAGAGCATCAACGTTGTACGGCGATGTGGTGCTGACCAGACGGTAGCCACTTTCTCGCGGAACGTGATTTTACGAAGCTTGGCATGATTCTTGTACCGCGGCGGGTCCTGAATGGCACGACGCAGATATAATGCGTAGAACGCCGGAAGCGCACCAATGGCAAAAGCAATTCTCCATCCGTACTCCGGAATGACAAAGTTGGCAATGAGCGCCGATACAATCCAGCCTCCTGCCCAGAAACTTTCCAATAATACAACGGCACGTCCACGTTCTGCTGTAGGCATCGACTCCGATACCAGTGTGGATGCCACAGGCAACTCTCCGCCAAGTCCAATACCCGCAACCAGACGTAGTGCACACAATACGGCAAATCCAGTCGCCAATGCAGATAGACCGCTTGCAATCGTGAAGATTAACAAGGTCCACATTAGAATGGCCTTCCGTCCAAAACGGTCCGCAAGTGCCCCTGCAAGCAAAGCGCCTAATGCCATACCGATGGAGTTGATACTCGTAAGCACACCGACTTGTCCGGGACTGAGACTCCATTCCTTGGCGAGTGCAGCCACGATAAAAGAGATCATTCCGACTTCCATCGCATCAAACAGCCAGCTCATGCCGGCACTGAACAGCAGCTTACGCTGCTTGGGATTCCGCAATACTTCCAGTTTGCTCATCACTTATAGCTCCCTTGATCTCTATGTAGTCACTCTGACACTAAATCATTATTATGCAGAATGCTCCAGAAATCAATGCAAAATAAGCTTTTCCTTCCGATTTCTACGATACCTCACCCCTTGAGTGAACCCGCTGTCAGACCTGCAACGAAGTAACGCTGGAGTAACAGGAACAGCACAATCATCGGAATAGCAGTAACAAGTACACCCGTAAGCATCATCGGATAGTTCGTCACGTATTCCCCGCGGAACTGCATAAGCGCAAGCGGTAAAGTGAGCTTGGACTTACTGCTGAGCATCAACATCGGAATAAGCAAGTCATTCCATACCATGACGAGCAGGAACGTAGCCGTTGCAGCCAGCGAAGGTGCAGCCAGTGGCAGTGCAATCCGAGTATAGAGTCTCCATTCACTTGCTCCATCCATACTGCCCGCTTCCAGAATCTCCGAATTGAGCATGCGCATAAAACCTGTCAGCATAAATACTGAGACAGGCATGAGCATCGCGGCAGATACGACAATCAATCCCGTCAGACTGTCCGACCACCCGAGTGTACGCGTGAGGGAATAGATTGGCAGCATGCTCACCTGTGAAGGAACGATTAGCCCTGCCACGAACAGCGCAAATACGATTTTGCCTACGCTGCCGCCCCAGCGGACAATAGCGTAAGCTATCATGCTGCTTAGCAGCAGCTCAATCGCAACCGTACCCAGCGTTACGACCATACTGTTCCCGAAGTATTGCCACATCGGCTGATTGCGAAACATACCAATGACGTTATCCCACGTGAACGGATCCGGCCAGCTGAATGGACTGGTGAAGAAGTTGCTGCTTGTTTTGAACGAAGATACAAATACAAAATACAGCGGAACAAGAATCAGCAGCGCGTACACCAACAGGATCAGTCGATTGAACCATTTTAAAACCATGTGAACTCCCTTCTGCCTCGATTGCAGGATGAATGCTCCAACATCAACCTCAATAGCTTACCCGGTCGGCACGCAGTGCCTTGAACTGCAACAGTGTCAAGAGCGCGAGCAACACCAGGAAGATCATGGAACCGGCAGAAGCCAGACCAAATGAATAGCTGCCAAAGGCGGTATGATAGATATAGGTTGTCAAAATTTCAGTTGCGTAGTTCGGGCCTCCGTCCGTCATGGTGAAAATGAGGTCAAATGCCTTGAACGACTGAATGGTCGTATAGGCCACCACAATCGTTGCCGAAGGTGCCAGCAGCGGCCAGGTCACGGTACGGAATACCTGCCATTTGCTGCCGCCATCCATGCGAGCCGCTTCATACAGTTCTGCCGGGATGCCTTGCAGACCTGCGATGAATACAATCATCATCTGGCCGGCATGGGCCCATACCTGTACCGCAGCGATGGAATAGATGGCGATCTTGGGATCACCAATCCAGTTACGAGCGATGCTGCTCATCCCCGCCTCATTCAACCCATAATTGATCAATCCAATGGATGGATCATACATAAATGCCCAGATCAGTCCGACCGATACGGAGGACAGAATCGCTGGCAGGAAATACAATGCCCGAAGCACAATGCGTGTCTTGGTATTGCGTACCAGGAGCAGCGCCAGGACAAGTGAAATAAAGGTTTGTGCAATAACAACCGTTAACATGAACTCCACGTTATTGCCAAAGGCTTTGCGGAATACGATGCTGCTGAGACTGTCCTTGTAATTATCCAGCCCTACAAATGCATACGACGGGGATACCCCATCCCAATCCGTAAAGGAATAGAACAGCCCCGTCAATGTAGGAAATACGAACAATCCAACGTACAGCAGCAACCCGGGGATCAGAAACAGGGATAGCTGAAGACGGTTTTTCATCGTTTATTTCCCGATATGCTGATCAATGATCGCTTGTGCCTGCTGTGCTGCTTCTTCTGGAGAAGTGCCGCTCAGTACAGCCTGAATGGAGTTGGTTACTGCTTTTTGATTATCTCCGTTCAGGATGGTGAACCGTGGCTGGAACACGGTTTTTTTGCTCGCCCATTCTCCGGCTACCTGAAGCTCAGGCGTATCGTACTTCACATCATTTACCGTTACATTCTGTCCTGTCTGGTTGGCGTAGTCACTTGCTACATCGGGATTGCTCAAAAATTCAAGGAACTTCTTCGCTTCTTCCGGATGTTTCGATTTGCTATTCACCGCGAGCATGAATGTAGTGGTATGCACCCCTTCATATTTCGCCTGATCCGCACTTACTGTAATTGGTGCAAGCAGTTTTTGCTCCAGATTCGGGTTTTGCTGTTTGTTCTGAGCGAGTTGATATGATCCACTTGCCAGCATGGCTGCTTTTTCCTGAATGAACAATGCGCCTGCCGCAGGGTCTTTGGTACCCAGTGCATCCTGCTGGAAGTAACCTTTATCGTTCAGTTCCTTGATTTGAGTCAACGTTTTCACCCAAAACTCATCCGTCAGTTTGGCTTCGCCAGCTTCTACTTTGGTAAAAATGTCGTCACTCGGTGCATTGTTCATCACCATCGTATTCATGAATTGCCCTGGGCCAATGTCCGCTCCGGCAAAGGCAATCGGAATGATGCCATTGTCTTTCAGCTTCTGGCAAAGGGCCAGGAAGCCTTCCCAATCGGTCGGCGGCGTCAAGCCATATTGTTCAAACAGTTTTACGTTATAGATTGGATCGTTATATACGAGTTGATACGGAATTGCATATTGCTTGCCATCGTGCTGTCCTGATGCAATCAGCTTCGAATTGTAGACCGACAGGAACGATGATCCGGTCAGATCCGTGAACAAGCCGGCTTTGGTGAAAGCTTCGAACTGTGCACCTGGGAAAGATGCAAATACATCTCCTACCGAACCGTCACTGATTTTGGATTGTACGGTGGACTGATATTGATCGGAAGGCAGTGTCTGCATCTCCACTTTAATGTTTGGATTTGCTGTCTCAAATGCGTCAATGTTCTTGTTCAGTGCTTCCACATCTTCTCCACGCCAGTGCATGAAGCTGATCGTAACTTTGCCTGAACCCGAGGAGCCGTTCTCACCAGATGACGCGTTATCCCCGCCGCCGCAAGCCGACAGCAGGATGGACATGACCAGCATACTGACGAGCGGTAGGAGCAATTTTTTATTTTTTTTCATGAAAGACGACCTCCTGAGGATGATTAATGTAAGTTGCACGAAAGTTTTTACATGGCGCACTCCGAGTGCAGTACCATCTTCCGATCGCTGTTATCCCCGAATCTCTTTGAATCATTTTTTAATGGTTAAAATTCGGGGATAAAGGCGAGCGCTCCGCTTCTTCAGATCGGTTCTCCCTCTCCGTTAAAGTGTAAAAAAAGGGGCACTTACTTAGATTGGTAGTAACTTAGTTAGTAGTAACTTGCTGCTTCTGTCTTGTTTTCCATTGCTCTCGAATGATCGGCATCACGGTACGTCCGAAGATTTCTGCCTCTTCCAGATGCGGGTAACCGGACAGAATGAAGGTTGTAACGCCGAGATCTCCATATTCCATCAAACGCTCTGCGACCTGTTCAGCTGTACCCACAATAAGGATTGCACCGCCGGAGCGCACAACGGACAAGCCTGTCCACAGGTTGGGACCTACGACAAACTGCTGCTTCTCGGACAGTTCCCGTAACTCGTTCTGTCTGCGTTGATTGGTTGCATCCGTCTCGGCAAAAGCGGCTTTGGCTTTCTCAATCGCTTCTGGTGGTACTTTGCTAATAATCTCCCAAGCTGCTGCCCATGCTTCTTCTTCAGTATCCCGAATGAGCACCTGAGCACGCATGCCGTAACGGAGCTGACGATCTTGTCCCGTTTCCTCTTTCACCTGCTGACGAATGACCTCAATCTCTTCGATCTGCTCCTGAATCCAGTCATGAGGCTCGCCCCACATAAGGAACGTATCCGCATGTTCAACGGCGACCTTTTTGGCAATCGGAGAACTTCCTCCCAGATAGAATGGTGGATGCGGATTTTGCACCGTCTCCGGCATGCCTACCGGTCCTTTGAAGTTGTAATACTGGCCATTGAATTCAGGATTGGGATCGCTGAATGCATCTGCACCAGAGTTTGAACCACTTCCGGCAAACTCCGTCAGATTCAGTCCCGTCGATTGTGTCCATGAACGCTTCATGACTTCCATATACTCACTCGCTCGTACATACCGTTCATCATGCGCATGTGCCAGTGGATCGCCGAGTTCCTCCAGATCGCGAACAGAACTGCCTGTCACCACATTGATCATGGCGCGACCACCAGAGAGCTGATCCAGTGCCGCTCCCATTCGTGCAGCGAGTACGGGTGTAACCAAACCCGGGCGAATGGCCACAAGGGGACGCAATGTCTTTGTGTGACTCATTACTGCCGAGCCAACCACCCATGCGTCTAGACAGGCTCCCCCTGTCGGAATTAGTACAAATTCGAATCCTGCCTTCTCCGCCGTCTGTGCCACATCGATCAGATAATCCAGACTTGGCTCCCGCTCCGGGACAACCCCTACATACTTACCATCCCCTGCTGTAGGCAAAAACCATCCAAACTCCATTTCTTCCTGTTCGCTCACAAAAGTCAATCCCTTCTATGAATAAATAAAGTCTCATGTTAAAAATAAGATTACTGTTCTGCCACTCGGCCGTTCCGGTTACGAATCGTTCTTCCGATCACTGTTATCCTTGAATTTTTTTGATTCTCCTTTTTAAAGGTAAAAATTCAAGGATAAAGGCGACCGCTTCGCTTCTACAGAATCGATTTCGTCCCCTCCACTACGTTTGCACTGGTTGAAATTGATTTTTAAAGTGTGCCTAATTTATAACTCATTTTCAAAGTAGGCACCCAAATGCCGATTAATTAACTTGGTTTAATAGGTATGGACATCATATCAATTGATTTGTCTGTGATCAATGTCATTTCGCGGCAATTTCATTTTGTCATTTTGTGGTCTTTTCACAGATTTAGGTCTTCCCGATCTTGAATATGCATAAAACCCACCTGTATAATAGGTTTAAATACATGTTCAAAAAGTCTGGTTTTCAGTACCGAGAAGATGGAATGAAGTTAGAAATGGAGTAGCGGAGCGTAGGAAACCTACGTGAGCAACCACAATGTTTCCAAAGGAAACATACTTCGTAAGCCTCCCGCTTATTTCGGCTGAATTTCAGCTTCGATGTTGATAATGCCACTTGACATGATTCGTAATCAAAAGTGGACTTTTTAGACTACATCTGTAAGTGAAACTTTTAGATCGTATCTACGATACTTATACATTAAAGAGGTGTTCCTGATGACCGAGAGTATGAAGGAGGACCACCATGAGTTTTTGGAACTTATTTTCTTCACTCCATCTGAATTCGAGAAAGCTGGTGGCGCCTGGCCGATTCGCATCGGCCGTAATATAGCCAAGACCAACTATCATATTGGCCCGCGCACTACGCCTTATTATTATTTGCTGTTTGTACTGGAGGGGGAAGGTACATTCATACAGAACGGACAGCGTCACGCCCTTCGTGCCAGGGATGCGTTCTGTCTGTTTCCACATGTTACGCATGAGTACTGGACGGACCCGGAGGACACGTTGCAGAAAATATTTATTGCCTTTGACGGCGCACATGCAGCCGAGCTACTGTCTCGAATTGGACTTACACCCGACTCACCGTATCGTTCAGGTGTACTGACGCCGGAGACTGCAAGCGCCATGCGTTCGTTCATGGAGGATGTTCGCAAACCGCAGGACGGAGCGAGTGATCTGGGACGACTCACCCGATTTCTAAACCTCTTCGACCGAATTGCCCGGTCCCCCGCAATCAAAGGATTGCAACCGGATTCAGCCACACCTTGGCTCCAGAAAGGCAAGGAATACATGGATATTCATTTTGCAGGCGGCATCTCCGTGGAAGGCGTGTCCGCTCATGCGGGTGTGGATCGAACCCATTTTGCCAAACAGTTCCGCAAAGCCTATGGTCTGTCCCCTGTGCAATATATCCAACAATTGAAAATGAATCAGGCCAAACGCCTGCTGGTGCAGACGCCGCTAAGCTTAACTGAAGTGGCTCACTCCGTGGGTTATCCCGACTTGTTCTCCTTCTCCAAAGCGTTCAAAAAACAAGTCGGTTTGCCACCCAATCGTTATCGTACAGCGGAGAGTACTAAAGAATGAGGGAGCGACCTTTCGCTCCCCAGCCTATAATCCACGCCTGTATACGTTGTGTAAGATGTCACCTCTACCAAATTACAATGGACTCCTGAGTTTCATATCCCGCACAGCATAGTGCTGCAAAACCCATTACGAAATCCGTCACCAAAGAAGGCAAGCCCCATCTACCCGGGACTTGCCTTCTTTCTATACTATAGTCTTGACGCACGTACTCGAAACCAGGAACTTTTTACGTTGACCTAACACTATTCCTTCTTTTCATCCTTGCGCGCAAGTGGAATACCGTTCTTCTTCGCATACCATGCTTCATAATGATGCACAGCCACACCTGCAAAAGAAGAATGAGAGGAACCGAGATCAAACACCTTCGCCATCTCCTCATTCATATTGCTAACCGGTTTACGGAAAAAGGTCAGGTGATCCCCCTCGTGTGTATCCGCGAGTTCCGCTCCGATCCAGACTTTCTTGCCGAGATCATCCGCTTCGTCCAGTTCTTCTTTGGACAGATCATACATCTGCTGCCCACTGTCCCGGTAAGCCATAATGGCCACCGCATCGAAGTGGGAGATCACCCAGCGACTGAATGTACCCTCACCTTCAGCCGACTGACGGGCATCAAGCCAGAACGGAATGGCAGCGCTCATGTACAGTCCGGCATCCTCGCCGGCTTTTGTCCAGGCCTTCATGTTGTTCTGCCACTCTGCAATGACGCTGCTCTCCTCGTTCTCCCAGCGCTTCAGCTGATACGGCTCCACATCCAGTTGAATGCCTTCGAAGCGTTCATTCTTGGTGGAAGCTGCATTATATGCCCGTACTCGCTCGATAAAAGCAAGCCCTTCATCCCGCTTTTCCTCATAGGCCCAGTCTGCATGACCGTTAAGTCCATGCACTTCAATCTCAGCCTGCCCTGCAGCCGCAATGAATTTGCGATATGTTGCATCAGGCACCTCATCCTGGATTTGCAGGAAGATGGTATCCACGCCCTGTTCTTTGGAAAAAGCAATAATCTCAGGCGTTTGTTCTGCAATAATGGACGCGTCCCACAGCCAAGTCGCTTTGTGTTCCTCCGCCGAGAACCATTTGAACATCCAGGACAGAAGCAGCAGGCACAACACCACAGCCAGAATGGCCCATTTCGCCATACCCACCAGTTTGCCCCGTTGCCTCATATATTTCCTCAGACGAGCAACGCTTCACTTGGCTCAAGCACAGGATGCTGCACCGAGTGACCAATCTTGTAGATATGCGGATGTGTGTACGAACGGAACGCATTACGTGTATCCAGAATCGGCACACCCATCTCGGCAATATCAAAGTAAGGCAAATCGCTGTGGTTGGTGATCAGCACGATGCAATCGTACTTTTTGAACTGCTCCAGATTGAACACTTCGCTGTGTACGGTCTCGCCATGTTTGTCCTTGAAGGAATCCGCATGTGGGTCGTAGTAGCTTACGTTAGCTCCACTTTCCTTGAACAATTCATATACTTCCAGTCCTGGTGATTCACGCAGGTCGGCAATATTCGGTTTGTACGACATACCAAGGAGCAGAATATTGGATTTACGTACGGATTTAGCGTATTCGTTCAGAATCGTTGACGTTTTGTTCAGCACATAATATGGCATGTTGTCATTGGTGGATTGCGCCAGCTCAATGAATTTGCTATAGAAACGGAAGCCTTTGGCCTTCCATGACAGGTACATCGGATCAAGCGGAATGCAGTGTCCACCGATGCCTGGCCCTGGATAGAATGGCATGAAACCAAATGGTTTCGTCGCCGCAGCGTCAATAACTTCCCAGATATCGATTCCCATGCGGTCACACATCATCGCCATTTCATTCACAAAGGCAATGTTCACACTGCGGAATGTGTTCTCCAGCAGTTTGGACATCTCAGCCACTTTTGGCGAAGATACCGGTACTACGGTTTCTACATATTTGCTATATAGCGCTGTTCCGAGCTTCAAGCAAGCTTCGGTCGTGCCCCCGATGACTTTCGGTGTATTAAATGTTGTGAAACGTCCGTTGGACGGGTCCACACGTTCAGGCGAGAAGCAGAGGAAGTAGTCTTTACCTGCTTCTTGTCCGATCTTGTCCAGTTGCTGCTGGATCAATTCTTCCGTCGTACCTGGATAAGTAGTGCTCTCCAAGGTAATCAGCATGCCTGGTTTCATATGCAGTTTGATCTGATCCACAACGGTCTCGATGTAAGACGTATCCGGGTCCTGATTCTCACTAAGCGGTGTCGGTACGCAGATACTGAGTGCGTCGATCACGCGCAGCATACTGTAATCTGTCGTTGGTTGGAAACGGCCGCTTTGCATTACTTTTTTCAACTCATCGGACGAAATATCGTGAATATAGGAATCCCCTTGATAGATACTCTCTACTTTGGACGCATCCAGATCAATTCCGATTACCGTGAAACCTTGATTGACCATTTCCACGGCAAGTGGAAGTCCTACGTAACCGAGCCCGACGACGCCGAGTACAGCTTCTTTATTTTCAATCGCATTCAGTAATGTGTGGAATTGTTGATTCTCCATGATATTCCCTCCGGGCAGTGTATTTGGTAGTGCTTAAAATCCATATAAATAGATGAGTGTCTGTGCTCTAAATGTTGCTCTAATCTATCTGATTCATAGTGTAAAAAAAACTCTTACTTTGCACTTCACACAATCAGTTGTTCCAAGCCGTCTTCTAATGCAGGCAGCGTCTGATTCGTGCATCCAACTCTACAGGTGAGAACGGTTTGGTCATGTAATCATCGACTCCGCTGCGGAAACATTGACTAATCGTCTGCTCGACACGTTGTTCGGTCAACACGACAATTTTGGGTGGCTGCTCCATCTCCAGGTTCTGAATATGATGGATGAACGGCAGACCGTCGATGCCATACAGATTCAGCTCCGTGAGCACCAGGTCTGGTGTAACCTTCTCGATCAACTCCAGTGCAGCCAGTCCATCGACGGCTTCATAGGTTTCGTATCCCTGCATCTTCAACCGCAACTGCAGGAATTCGCGTACCGTAGGATCGTTGTCCACAATCAAAATTCGTTCCGGCTCGTCCGCCGTATTGTCTAGCGTGTAGATATGAATCTCCGACGAATCTACGAGCTTTGAGGACTCAGCCATATGCTGAATAGTTGCCTTCGAAGGGCGCTCCCCTTCCGGGAAACTGGCCAGTGTAATCTGTGGATCGGCACCGGGAACGGTCTCTTGCAGTTCATGTTTGATCCGAAGTCCTTCATAATGAACTTCATCCAGTGACAACCCTGGCAGCAGGACGGCAATCGCTTGGGTAGCCCCATCCTTCCACACCTGGAAGGATGTCTCACTCGTTTGCTCCAGATGTGTCCTGACCTGCTGCTCAGGTTGAGCGTGTCCTGCACAATGGATGAACATTAAGCCGCATGTTTTGGCACCCGTATCCTTCAATCCCTGTTCTACACTTCGGTACACATTAACGGCAGCCTCACGCTGCAATGTCGCCGTATTTGGCATGTTCTTTTCCACCCTTCTCCTCGATTATCTATACAAGTTGCTGTAACTTACCATGATCTCTGTACTTAAGCGGCTTCGCTTGTTTTCTTCTCATCCTCGGACCAGCTTTGGCGTGTCATGGTACCCCATGAGTTGTTGTTTTGCATGAACTGCACATGTCCCTGCAATCTCCACAGTACGCCCAGTTGGTGGTAACCCACGAATTTCAGCGCGGAGTAGACCAGCATTTTGACCAGATCGGAGAGCTTGTTATACCGCTTGAAAGCAATCTCCTCCAGGACAAGTGCGCCTACACTCAGCAGATAACCACTCACGAAGTTCAGCAGTCCGAACAGAACCAGAATCGGCCATTGCGTCATATCCAGAAGGACATATCCAGCGAGAGCCAGAAGGCCGGTAATCCGGAAATACGGGTTCAGCGCTTCAAAAAGGACGTTATAAGGCATGGTTACCATACCCATGACTTTATATTTCGGATTGAACAACATGCCGCGATTCTCGATCATGTTCTTCAGATTCCCACGGCCCCAGCGCTTGCGCTGACTGGACAAGATCCGGTAGGAATCCGGCGCCTGCGTCCAGCATACGGCCTCAGGGCAGAAGGCAACGCGATACTTCAATTTGTTCTCCAGCATATAACGGTGAAGTTTAATGATGATGTTCATGTCTTCCCCAGGATAACCATCCCGGTAACCACCTACGGCGATAACAGCGTCCTTACGGAACATACCGAAGGCACCGGAGACAATGATCAGACCGTTCATGTGACTCCAGCCAATCCGTCCGCCTAGGAAAGCTTTGAGATATTCAATCGACTGGAACATGGGCCAGATTTTGCGTGGCAGCGATACATCTTGCACTGCCCCGTTTTCAATTTTGCAGCCATTGGCGATCCTTACATCTCCACCGATGGCTACCGTCTCTTCCGGATTCTCCATATACATGCGTGCCATGCGGATCAGGGCATCCTTCTCCAGCAAAGAATCGGCATCGATGGAAGAGATCAACGGATAATGGGACAGGTTGATCCCGGCATTGAGGGAATCGGCCTTACCGCCGTTTTCCTTGTCAATGACATACAGATCCGGGAACTCCGGGTTATGATAGATCCCACGAATTTTCTGACAGGCGATCTTGCCCCGAATCTTCGTATTGGGTACTGGCTTCAGCCGATATTCATCCAATAAAATCTTCAGTGTGGCATCACTGGAGCCGTCATTTACGACGATCACTTCATAGGTTGGATAATTCAGCGTCATCAGGCAGTTCACATTTTCAATAATCGTCAGTTCCTCGTTGTATGCCGGTACCAGCAGAGAAACCGAAGGCACTAGTTCCGAGCCTGACAATGTATTGTATTTGGAATAATGTGACCGGCGGAAGATCGTCCAGATGTTACGGAACGATAAGGCCAGAATGGAAAAATAGAGCGTATTTACAAAAACAACATAGTAGATTGCGACCATGCCGTAGATTAATAGTAGATCCCTAAGCAGTGTAATCCCCTCCTACCGTAGCGACACCTGTGCGTTTCTTGCTGGTTCTGTTCTCTCGGACAGGGCCAAAATAGCGATCGTACAGCAGTCTTTTTTTGTTATGTGCAATCATCTGCTCTACAGCTCTGTCATCGGTTCTCGTGTGCTGCATGGTACTCTCAATCTGCTGCATCGCAATCTCGCGCTCAGCAACTGTACCTTGCACCGCAGCCTGACACAGCGCTTCGAATCCCGGTTCACCGAGCTTGCTCAGACTCTCCGCACTGTTATATCGAACTCTCCAGTCCTCATCCCGCAGCGCTTTGCGCAGCAATGGAATACTGCCAGATGCATGTTTCGAACCAAGCGCTTGTACCACTTCGGCGCGAACTTCCGGGTCGGGGTCCTGGATCAGCTTCAGAATTGTCTCATCCCGGAGTGCCGGACTTGCGCTAAGATATAGCTTTACTGCTTCGGCACGTACATCCTGATGTTCTGCGCCTACCAGTCTGTCGAGTGCAGGCATCACTTCAGGTACAGCCTGTCCCCACATGGCAACCAGTCCGACTTTTACAAAATCAGGATTCCGATCTTCCAGCAATTCAATTAGAATTCTGCTCGTATCCAGGCTCGTTTCGAGCAGAATATCTGCTGCCAGATGGTGAATGGACTTACCTTTGGTTAACAGCAACGCGAGCATGTCTTTCAGTTCACCTTGCCGAGTCGTACATCTGGAGATGGATCGACCAATCATAATGGCCATCGGGCCCGGTTTCTCATCCTTCAGCAATTCCATCAAACCCGGAACGGCTTCAGGACAACGCATGCCACCCAAGCGATAAGCTGCATCAATCTGGCGACCATAACGCAGACGGCCCAGTTCCTTCAGATCATGCTCTACGAATCCTGCTTCACGGCACAGTGCGATTAATTTGTCGCGATACTCACCCTTGAACTGGTCGATCCATTCAATCAATCTGTCCTGAATGACTCTGCGTTCCAGCGGAGCCAGTTTGCCTGGTGGCAATTTGAGTGGACTATTCTCAGTCAAGGCTGTTTGCAGATAGGTGAAGTAGTCACGCTGCTTCAATTCATAAAACGCCGTCTTGCGTCGTTTGCCATTGTGGGACATTTTCATGGCAAACAATACGATGACGCCTACAACAACAAGTGCGATACAGATGTACAAAAACAGATAGGCCAAAGCCAAACTTGGAAACATGTGAAAAGGTCCTCCTTTATACTCATTTATTCGATCTGAAAACTAGGAATTTTTTCATAGCTCTTCTTCATTTTTTCGTAGCTTAGCTTCAGGCGTTCACTATACTGCACCTGCTCCCAAGGCTGCCAGCTATATACCGGCAAAGTCTTCAGGTCCAGGGTCGTCTGTTCACCCCCAGGCCAAGATACTTTCTTCGTGGCGCGGTCCGTTAACCACGGAATGAGAGTAACGCCTTCCACAGCAACTGTAGAGAACTCACGTCCATTCTTGAGCGGTCCATAGTCGATCGCTTGCAGCGAACTCGGATCACCGAACCCAAGCAGCATCCAGGGAATTCGCATCTCCACTTGATTGCCGTTATACTGCCATGCCGTTAATGAATCCGTATCAGGCTGACCGGGAGCCGTGGTTCCCCGCTTCAATGTTCCGACCTTTTCATTCATGAATGGATGAGCAGATCGGGTATCAGGCGGTGTCATCCTCAGGCTGACTGCCAGATTCCATGGGTGGAACGGATTATCTACGGAATCTGACTGCTGATCTGGCAGCATATCGTATCCTTCTTTGCCGTACAGACGCTGATTAAAGTCATAATCCTTGGCAATCTCCACCTGTGATTTTTCATCCTGCCCCAGTGTAATCACTGTCTCAAGACCATCACTGAGTGTCCGCCCCGGGAGTAGCTTATCAGGCTGACTGCCTCCAGCAAGTGTATCTGTACCAATTCGCAGCACTGTCTTCTCCGGGTCAAACGGTTGATCCAAGGTCAGCCCAATATACAGATAGGCTTCATCATGGGTCATCTTCATTTCCTGAATGCCGTCCACTTGGCCCTGCCAGGTCGTGACCTCTTCATCCTTCAGATCATTCCAGTCATCCAGTGTTCCATCGATGGTCAACTGTTCCTGTTTGCCCGGGTCCATGGCAAGCAGACCAAACATTTTCTCGTTTGTCAGCACGTTCAGCCAATATGCACGGCGATCAGCCGGAATTTCCAGTGGCATCGTGTTCCATGTTTTTTTGAACCATTCATCCTGCCACATGAACACAATCGCTCCCGAGTATCCTTCATCATAGATATCCTGCGTCAGTGACGCGTCAATATCTCCCTGCTCTACTTCGTTATGTCCACCCTGATTCCGGCCTCCCATACCCAGATGGGAAATACCAAGAGAAGAAGGTACGCCATACTCTGTAATCATTACAGGCATATCGGAAAACTCGGCTTTGAGTTTGCGCAGATAACTTTTGTACGTGTTGTACTCACCGTTCTCATCCTTGATGGTTTGGAGCGTTTTATCAATATGGAACAGATCCGGGTAATACGGGTACACATGGTAGGCTGCAAAATAACCTCCCTGCCACGCCTCCGGCTGAATATGTCGGGCATCCACACTGACGAGATCCTCTTCATACAACGGCTCGCCGGGATGATCCAGCACATCGGTCGTTACCCAGTTGGTGAAGGTCATCGGATGTTCCCATCCATACTTCTTCTCCAGGACCGCCGTATGATCCAACAGCTCTGCGAGCCAGTTCTCGAACGGTGACGCTTCTGGACTCGCCGAGAAATGAACTCCCTTGTACTGCGGCACGTCCGCATGTTTTGCGTTTGTGTTGTCTACCATCGCCGGGTCCCATTCCGTCCCCACATGCCAGGCCATCAGGTATTTTCCTGCATTCGTTTTGTATTTGCCGCTGGACTCTCCCTGCTTGGCAGGAATGTCCGCATCGCCATAGACAGCAGATACGGCCTTTTCAATCTCCTGCTTGAACGTCTGCTCAATATGGGCCGCGTAGGCATCCTGTTTCTCAATCAGCTCTTCTTCAGGTGACCATATGCCCTGTATAAAATATAACGGTTGCTCCCGGCCGCGGTTATATTCGACCAATGCGGAGTAGAAAATCGGTTCGTGAACCGTGTATACCCGGATTACATTGGCTCCCAGATCCTCGATCTGCTGGAACCACCGCAAGTAATCCTCTTTGGTCAGCGGGAATTCTCCCGGGTAATGCCCCGGTGAAGTTGCGCCCAGGTTGACACCTTTGACGAACATCTCCCTCCACGTTCCATCTGGCCCGTATTCCATGAACCGGTCTCCATCGGTCTTGAATTTCATCTCCGTGCCGTTCTCCGCTGTGTACGTAACGAGCTTGGGTTGCATATAGTGCCATCCGGCAAATATCCCACCGGTCACCACCACTGCTCCTGTCAACACCGTTAATAGCCAGCGTCTTCGTCTTTGTCTGCTCATGTCTTTAGATTGCTCACCTCTCTAATATGCATCCTGCTTCAACATCGAATGGTCCAACATGAAGTTTACGAATCATTCCGCTTCGGATGTCCGCTTGGTAGAGATGTCAGCGGTGTAGTTCTCACTATAGCGCTAAGACTCTGCATTTGTAACTAGGCTGATGGAAGCAAACATGAAATGGAACATTCTGCCCATAATTCGTAAAAAGCGCCATCAACTAGCATCCGAAAGCCTCCAGGATACGTCTGATTCCCAAACACTAATATTTGCTGGAATCGCATGGATTAGATACCCTGCTGATCTTGCACTTCTGAAACCTTTATTGTTATGTGCAACGCGGGTACAGGCAACGTTTGCCGTTTGAACACATACCCCATTAAACGCGAGTTATATTTTAAAGTTGCGGACCTTTTTACAGTATTAACCATAAAGATTACAAAATTGATACTATAGTCCGATAACGCATCAGCGATATTCCGCGTCACATCAAGGTTTTCTGAAAAGTGCAGAAAATCAAAAAAGGACATCAGTCCCCCTCTATAGGACTGTACCCATTTATAACCCTTTTACAAAAAGCGAAATGAACGCCCGGTCATCACCCTCAAGTCACGGATCTCTCACATTAAATGTAAAAAAGCACATCTTATTTCCTAATTTCTGACTCTAATATGGCCTTAGGGCAATTGTGTCCAATTTGCAAAATAATTCCGGTTGCCGCATTTCGAATTGTCGGATATGCTTATAAAACAAGAACACTTGTTCCATACTGTAAATAAAATGTTAATTATAGATATTCAAATGAAGATAATCGACACTTTAAAGTAGAGTACAGCATCACGGATAAGGAGAGAAGTCTTATGCCCCGCCAAGACAGACGTGTCATCATGCTGGCCGACTGCCAGTCATTCTATGCCAGCGTGGAGAAGTCTGCACATCCCGAATACAAGGACCGCCCCCTCGTTGTTGCGGGAGATCCGGCGCGCCGTTCGGGTATTATTCTTGCGGCCTGTCCACTCGCCAAGTCCTATGGAATTACAACAGCAGAACGATTGGGCGAAGCGCTCGCCAAATGTCCGGATGTTGTTGTTGTTCGCCCGCGGATGGCCGAGTACATTCGGGTATCCCTTCACATTACGCGCATCCTTCAGTCTTTCACCGATTTGGTGGAACCCTATAGTATTGACGAACAGTTTCTCGATGTCACCGGAAGCCTGGATCTGTTCGGCAATCCCGAGACCATTGCGCGCAGCATTCAATCCAGGGTGATGGAAGAGACGGGTGTGTACATTCGTATCGGCATCAGTGATACCAAAGTCGTCAGTAAGATGGCTTGTGACCTGTATGCCAAAAAAGTCCCCAGTGGCATCTGCACGCTACCTCGCAAGGATCTGCCGTCCACCATCTGGAAGAAACCCGTCCGAGACATGTTCATGGTCGGTTCCCGCATGGCGCAGCATCTCTATAAGATGGGGGTCCATACGATCGGTGATCTGGCCCAGACTCCACTGTCCCGGCTGAGAGAACGTTGGGGTGTGAATGGCGAGGTATTGTGGCGTATCGCCCGCGGTATTGATGATTCCCCGGTCAAACCCGGGACATATGCTCATCAGCAGCAGGGAATCGGACATCAGATGACACTGCCCCGGGACTATGACTCGTGGGAAGATATCAAAGTGGTACTGCTTGAACTGGCGGAACTTGTCAGTCGACGTTCCCGGGACAAATCACTCATGGGCCATGTGGTCTCGGTTGGATGTCGCGGACAGGATTATGATCGGCCTACCGGTTTTTCCCGCCAGATGAAGGTGAATGAACCCACCAACATTACGGATGAAGTATATGATGCGGCAGCAGCTCTGTTCCTTCGCCATTGGGACGGATTACCCATCCGCCGCATCAGCGTGTCACTGACCGGACTTGTACCCGATTCTGAAGTGCAGCTGTCCTGGTTTGACGACCGTGAACGCAAAAGAGAACTGGAACGTGCCACGGATGATATCAAGCGCAGGTACGGAGATACCGCCATCATGCGGGCATCCTCCCTCTGCTCGTCCGCGCAAGCCCATGAACGTTCTCATAAAATTGGAGGTCATTATAAATGAGTAAAAAATTGCAGCAAAACGGTATCTTTGAGTCCTCACGCATGATGCTCCCCGAACACCGGGAAGCCTACATTCTTCATCAGGAACAACTTGCTCCTCGTACCCGCCCATCCCTGGATGCCCAGGCCGCGGAAGAAATGTCCCGTTTGCTCAGCAACTCGATGATGCTTGGAGATAAGGTCACTATTACGTTGTTTCACGAACATGACGATATCCGTTACACGGGGCAGGTGCTTCGGCTGGACCGTCCTGCCCGGACCCTCAGACTACTGATGGAAGATGGGTCCCGGGATATTCAGATGAACCTCATTACAGATGTGGCCTTAGCCGATGAATGAAGGGAGATATACCCACCCCGATGTTGTGGATATTCAATGATAGATGCAGCATAGCCGTTGCCATACAGGACTGCCTTCCTACACAACCTGATGATCACCAAAAGCAGCCGACGAGACATATCCTGACCATTTACTTCGTTCTAAAGAAGCAAAATATCAGATACGTGATTCATCGGCTACATATGCGGGTAGTTCTTTTTTCAGAAAACTTTTTAGAAAAAGCTCCAGTCGAATTCCTTGGACAGACGCTCGAGCAGATGCACGCCGGCAATGCTGTTGCCTTTGCGATTCAGAGCTGGGCCCACAAGACCAATGCCGAATTGACCCGGTACAAGGGTCAATATCCCTCCGGATACACCACTCTTGGCGGGCAAACCAACCTCGATTGCAAATTCGCCTGACGCATTGTACATACCACAGGTCGTCATGAAGGTTTTGGCAATCTGTACATAACGACGGGGAATAAGTTCGTTGCCCGTAATCGGATCTGTTCCATCATAAGCCAGAACGAGTGACATTCGTGCCAGATCAGTACAGGTAACTTCAATAGAGCAATGTCGGAAATACACGGCAAGTACATCTTCCACGTCATCCTTGATCACACCATTATGCTTCAGGAAATAACCAAGCGAACGGTTCAGGTGACCACTCTCCGATTCGGACTGGAATACCTCTTCGTTATAGCCCAGCTGATCATTATTCGCCAGTTTGCGAAAAAACTCCAGAATGCGCCGTGATTTCTCCTCTTTGCAGTCACCTGCAATTAGAGAGGACACCGTAATCGCACCCGCATTAATCAAGGGATTAAACGGAATTCCGGGTTCAACCAATTCAAGCTTGATCATCGAATCGTAATCGTCGCCTGTGGGTTCTTTTCCTACATTAAAGAAGACTGCTTCTTCTCCATGATCCATTAAGGCCAGAATAAGGGTAAATACTTTGGAGATACTTTGCATCGTAAATGGGACACCGCAATCCCCTGCAGACACATGGTTCCCTTCGGCGTCCATGATATGTATACCGAGCTCATCCTGAGAGGCTTTGACAAGCTCCGGGATATAAGAAGCCACCTTACCCTGCCCGGTGTGCAAACGACTGGTCTCCAGCCACTCCGGCAGTAATGCATTCAGACGTTCCATGGTTGAATTGCTCATATGTCATCTCCTCCACATCTCTATATGTGCCTGTTCAAAAAGTCTGGTTTTCAGTACCGAGAAGATGGAATAAAGCTAGAAATGGAGTAGCGGAGCGTAGGGAAGCTACGTGAGCAACGGACATTTCGGCTGAATTTCATCTTCGATGCTGATGATGCCGCAGGCATGATTCGTAATCAAAAGTGGACTTTTTGAACTACCTCTAATAAGCATCTTGCATGAAATGTGCATGGTGAACATATGCACCATGATGATAATGAGTTCCATCCGCATCATGCAAGATGCCCTATATTATCTGATTACCCTCAGAACAGTTCCGTTACCGCTTCATTTGAAGATTTAACTCCAAAATCTCACCAGGAAGACCATCGTAATCACCTGTCCAGGTGGATACAAAGTTCTGTCTGGTCAAGATCCGGCGGGAAGCAGCGTTAGCCGGATCGATAACTGCATAGAGTGCTCCAATCCCTGCGGCTTGTGCTTGAATAATCAACCGAGACGCTATGGATGTGCCTTGACCTTTGCCCCAATGTTCAGGCAGGATCATGTAACCTATCTCAGCCTTGGTCGGGTCCTCCTGATCCGGAATCAATTTGGCATACGCCACACCGGCACCATCTTCACTAAATACCCGGTAATGTCCGCAAGTGGAACGCTCATTAAACTCCAGCATGGACTCAAATTGCGTTCTCGCCTCTTGCTCCGGTAGTGCACGTTCTGTAATCTGTTTCATTACTTCCATATTGGAAACCAATGCATAATAATCATCAAAATCAGGTTGTGTGTATTTAATGAACTTCATGATATGCCTCCTCTGGGGTACATAACTTGGTCTTAGTCTTGTTGAATTCACCTAGAGTATAACAGATGCGAATGATGGAATGCACACAAGGCACCACACTTGCAGGCAGCCAGATGGTCCGATAGGCCAACAAGTCAGCAATCTGACAACTGTAGATACCAAAAAGCGGCCTCATCTGGAGACCGCTTTGTTTACTTTGTTTTTTAATTTGCTTTTTAAGATGAAGAAATATTCTCTGTTCCGTACTTCCAGTGCATGTTGTTAGCTTGCCCGTGATGAAGGGTTAAGGTTCATCTGTTTGTCACGTTGACGTGTACGACGACCTTGACCTGGAGGGGTAATGATCAGTGCGAGCAACAATGAGATAGCACAGAGTACGGCAATCACGATGAAAGTTAGATGGAATCCGCCCAGCAGGGCGCTGATGAATGAGCCAGCCAAAGCACCAAATCCAAATCCCTGATAGATCACACCATAGTTTTTGCTCTGATTTTTCAATCCGAAGTAATCGGCTACAATCGCCGGGAATACCGTAATGTTACCGCCGAAGCAGAAGGCAACGGCCGCCACACATGCGAAGAAGATCCCGAAGGTCAGTGGAACCAGACTAAGTGTCATGACAGCTACGGCTGTAACCAGCAGCGCACCAGCGATGACTTTCATTCGTCCTACTTTATCCGACAGCGCACCGAGAATAATACGTCCTGCCGTGTTAAAAATTGCAACCATGGCCACTGCGTTCGCAGCGGTAGCTACATCAAGACCTGCAAGCTGTACACCGATATCTTTGACAATACCGATCAGATACAAACCGCTCATACACGCCGTGAAGAAAATAACAAACAGCATGTACGCTTCTTTTGTACGCAGCATCTCTTTCACCGTGTAGTCATGACGTGCTACGACTTGTTTGGATCCTTCCTTGCTTTTCGGAGCCTGTTCACGAACAACCGCTTCACGGATCAGGAATGATCCCGCAACGACCAGAACCAGAACGATAATGCCCCAGTACATAAATGCCTGAGCAGGACCAACGGCACCAATCAATGCCGTGTTCACATATTTGAACAATAAACTACCGGTACCAAAGGCTCCGACCGAGATCCCCGAGATCAGACCTTTACGCTCCGGGAACCATTTGATCAGATTAGACAGCGACGTAATGTACGCCGTACCATCTGCAAAACCAACGACAAATCCAGCCAAAATGTACAGCAGTGTTAACGAGGTGACTTGGGAACTCAGAATAAGACCCAGCCCAAGCACAACCCCGGCTACACGGATCAGACGCTGAAGACCCCAACGTTCCTGCAATCGTCCTGCAAACAATGTGGCAAAAGCCAAAGCAAAACTGGTAATTGAAAAAGTTATCGCGACCGAGCTGACGTCCCATCCGAAACGATCAGACAACGGTTGATTAAATAAACTCCAAGTATAGATGGTTCCAAGACCCATTTGTACAATGATGGTCCCCAAAACAATAAGCCAGCGATTCATTTTTGTAGGTACAGATGTTGATTCAGGTGTTGATGAAACGGATGAAATTGTTGCTTTCATCGTGATCTCCCCTTTGCCGATGTCATATACATGAATGCGTTCACAAGCTAATCATACATGAAAGGGGATTCATCACACCGTTTTGAGCATGAGTTGCATCAGATGCGGAATGAAATGCTTCTAGATGCGCATGAGTTGCCTGAATTCTTTGACCTTCCCACGACTCACGGGCACTTCAGCTTCCAAATCGCGCAGACGGAGCAGATACGTATTGTTGAACCAAGGTACTATTTCACGGATTTGAGACAGATTTACAACGTACGAACGGTGGCAGCGAAAGAACGTATCCTCTGGCAGTCGGCTGTGAAAATCCGATATGCTCACTGGCATGGTGAACTCCCCATTTTTGGTATATACCTTTGTCACTTTCTCTTGCGCTTCCGCATAGTAGATATCTGCCGTATCCGTAACAATAATATTGTCATTCCGCAGCAGATTAATTCTTCTGTCTGTATGGGAATTCGTATCTCGTTCTCGTAACAGATCTCCCTGTGCAGCAGATCCGTCCACCAGAGTAGCTGGTCCATTTTCAACATGTTGCTCCACCGGCGCATGATCACGTTTGAATGCGAGCTCCAGCTTATGGAGCATTGCAGCAATTCGTTTCTCGTCATACGGCTTCAGAATATAATCAAACGCCTCCAACTCAAAGGCTTCCGCTGCATGTTCCTTATACGCCGTAGTAAATACAATGTAGGGTTTCGTTGCAAACTTTCCAATATGATGGGCCAGCATCATACCGTCCAGCGAGGGAATATTGATATCGAGAAAAATAACATCTACTTCTTGTTCCTGCAAAAACTTCAGTACATCCAGCCCATCTTCAAGGCGATCCACCACTTCAATCTGACTATGTTCCTCGATTAAATAATTCAATTCCTCACTTGCCAAAATCTCGTCTTCCACAATAAGAGCTCTCATTGATCCATCATCACCTTGTTACGACATCTCCTTTGGGCACATCAAATAAAATATCGGTTCCTTGTTCCAGCCGTGTAATGGTTACACCTTGTCCGTAGATAAGCTTGACCCGGCGATGCACATTATATAGCCCGATCTGGTTACCAGGCATACGGTCATGGTACACACGTTCAATAATATCTGCACTGATACCTGCCCCTGTATCGCTAACACTGATTCGAACAAACTCCGGATAATCCTGCACCCGAATTCGAACAGTCCCGGGTCCTTTGACCTTGAGAATGCCATGAATAATTGCATTTTCGACGAGCGGTTGGATAACAAGACTCGGAATATGCACCGCGACCTCATCAATTTCATAGATCACGTTAAGTCGACTGCCAAAGCGAGCTTTCTCAATCTCTACATAATTCCGGACCTGCTCCAGTTCCTTATGAATATCAATTAACTCATCCGACAGCTCCAGATTGTAACGCATGTACCCGGATAGATTCACAATCAACTCCCGTGCTCGATCCGGTTTGGTTCGGATGGACGATGCAATCGCATTTAACGCATTAAACAGAAAATGAGGATGAATAGTTGTCTGTAATGCACGCAGCTCTGCTTTGTTGGCAGCAGCCTTGATCTCCTCTACCCGCGATACCTCCATCTGGGTCGAGATGATCTGGGACAGACCTACAGCCATCGTTTGTAATGGATACGTAATTTTGTACGCTTTGCGATAATAGATTTTGAGCGCACCTGTAATGTCTCCTCGTTCTTTAAGCGGAATGATTAACAGCGAGTGGATATCGGGTGTTTTTTCATCAATGACATCATTACTGATCGTAATCTCCCCGCTGGATATCGTCTTCTTGGTCATCTCACTTATAATTTCATTACCGATATGATATCGTTCTTCACCAAATCCTACATAAGCCAGTACATTCCGGGTATCCGTAATTGCAACCGCATCGGCCTGAATATCCTCCTGAATAATCCGGCAGATTTTGCGCAGAGAATCCTCATCAATCGATCGAAAATACGGCAAGGTTTTGTTTGCAATCTCCAGCGCGAGCTTCGCCTGACGAGCTGCAATCATTTCCTTTTCCCCCTCAACACTCTGCACCAAGAGCACAATTAGCCCAATATTGACTTCACCCAGAATCATAGGCAGCGCAATCTTCGAGACAATGTCGGCACCCAGTGGATCGGGATAGGAATATAGCAGGATCAATAACATCGTGAGCGCTTCACAGATCATTCCGGCACCAATACCGATAATCCATCGCTTAGGCTTGGGCGTGTACTTATGTATATATCCGGAGACCAGACCTGCCAGGATACTTGTGATCAGACAAGGTATAGCTGTGACTCCATCCATATCAATCAAATACCGATGCACACCAGACACAATCCCCGTAATAATACCCACAGGCGCCCCGAACAAAATACCACCCGATAGCACCGCTATAATGCGGACATTCACCAGTGAACCTTCAACATTAATGCCCGTATATGTCCCGAAGATGGCAAAAGCACAGAATAACAAGGTAACTGCAATAGACTCCTGCCACCTTAATTTCCCCTTTTGCAGAATCTGCCTAAATCTCGGCACCCTCGACAGAAAGAATAAAAATATAATCAACAGCGCCGCCCGTTCAAATAAACCCAGCAGCATCGTAAACATTTCCAATCGTACTTCCTCCACATCTGTCTGAAAATAAAATGCATACCGACACAGCCAAGCCTTTTTGACATAAAATCCAAGACATTGATCGCTGCTGCTCGTATGCTCGTATGCTCGTATGCTCGTATGCTCGTATGCTCGTATGCTCGTATGCTCGTATGCTCGTATGCTCGTATGCTCGTATGCTCGT